>CAVPKP010000023.1:0-131046 GCA_963705745.1 uncultured Solirubrobacteraceae bacterium | reverse complement strand
TTTTGCGGATCCGTACAAAATGGCTGCATCTTCCTGGTTCATTGGTCTGGGAAGACGGTTGTGTGATTCGAAAAAAGCATGCAAGGCTTGGAATCCGACGTGAAGCTGCATTGGTCGATCAAATTTAGCGTAGTCAGAGACGAGGAATTCCGGACTCTTAAGAGAGGCAGAAATGGGCTTGAAGTCAATGGACTTAGGCATCTTGACTTGTGTGTATATACCACCCTTCTTGTATTGGCCGAGCCCGGCATCCCCAATCGAGAAGGTATATGGACCCTTCACAGTGACTTTCCGCGGTTCCGCCGAATTCAAGGCTTCCATACCCACCAGCTCAGTGAAGGTAACAAAGTCTCCATCTTCCAGGCCGTGCCTCGTTTCGTTTAGGGCAGATACTAATCCCTCCTCATCAATACCGGCAACGATACCACTGACTGGAGCCTCTCCTGTAGGATCGATAACCGTGAAGTTCTTGCCAAAGTCGCAGAATATAGATCCGAACAGGCCGGGTTGTGCGTGTCCCCGGAGTAGCTCGCCTGCCAGTAGTAGGTGCCGGCCGAGAGCGTCTCTTCGCTGGAGGCGGGCACGCTCGTGCCGCTTACGGTGACTTCGCCGGCTGCTTTGACGAGCGTTTTGCATTCGTCGTCAGAGTATGTCGTATTGACCGTACCCGTCGCGCTCGAGGCGTTTTCGCCGTGCAGCGTGGCGGCGTCCTTCACCCCAGACCCTTCGACCACTTCGACCTGCTCGCCGCTTCGTCCTTCGCCGAGAGCGCACTCCTCACCTTGGCTTCACGACCTCGACCTCACGCACGCGCGGTCGAGGGCGAATCGAGTTCGTCGCCGTAGTAGTTCGCCTGCCAGTAGTACATGCCGGGGGAGAGCGCTCACCGCTGCAGGACGGGACAAACGCTCCTGAGACGGTCGCTTCGCCGTCTGCGGTCACAACTTCTTGGCATTCGCAGTCCGAGAGACATCGTATTTGACGGTGCCCGTAGCCAGCGAAGCGGCTGCACCGCTGATCGTCGCAGCGCCGCTCGTCGACGCGTCCTGTACCACCGTGATTTCTTCAGCCGTCTGTGTTTCTCCGGACAGCGTCGTCGAAAGCGTGGTTTTCGCCTTGACCGTCAGGACCTCTTTCCCGCACGTGCTTTCGATTCCTGGTGCAGGCTGTCCCCTTTGTAGGTCGCCTGCCAGTAGTAGGTGTTTCCCCCTTCCAATTCCTCTTCTTTTGACGCCGTCGCGCCTCCCGACGAAACGCTCTCTTCGCCTGCTTCCGCAACGAGGTGTTCGCATTTGTTGTCGGAGTAGATCTTGTAGAGCACTTTCCCTTCGGCAGTGGAGGAGTTCGTGCCTTCGACCGTTGCTTTGTCCTTGACCTTCGCGCCTTCCGGGACGGTGATTTCCGCGCCTTCTTCGCCGCCGCCGGATAGGATGGTAGCCACCGTGGTTTTCGCCTTGACCTTCAGCACCTCGCTGCCGCAGCTACTTTTGGATTCTTCGTGCAGGCCATCGCCTTTGTAGGTGGCCTGCCAGTAGTAGGTCTTGCCGCCTTCGAGTTCATCTTCGCTTGACGCTGACACGCTCCCGGAGCTGACGGTTACTTCCCCGGCTTCGGCGACGAGCGTTTTGCATTCTTTGTCGGAGAAGACCTTGTACAGCACTTTCCCGCCAGCGGTTGAGGCGTTGGTGCCGCTCAGAGTGGCTTTGTCCTTAACTTTCGACCCTTCGAGGACGGTGAGTTCTTCGCCTTCTTTGCTTTCGCCGGACAGTTTCGTCGAGAGCGATGTTTTCGCCTTGACGTTCAGCACCTCGGTGCATGAGCTGGTGGATTCGGCGTTTTTGGAGTCGCCGCCGTAGTGGGCCTGCCAGTAGTAGCTCTTGCCGCCTTCGAGTTCCTCTTCGGTCGAGGCTGGGACGCTTTCGCCGCTGACGGTTACTTCGCCGGCGCTGGTCACGAGCGTTTTACATTCTTTGTCTGAGTAGACGTTGTAGGTGACTTTGCCGGTCGCTTTGGAGGCGTTTTTCCCGCTCAACGTGGCTTTGTCCTTGACTTTCGATTTTTCAAGGACCGTGAGTTCTTCGCCTTCTTTGCTTTCCCCGGACAGTTTCGTCGAGAGCGTAGTAAGTTCGGCCCCGCCACCTCCCCCCCCTTCGCAGGCTGTTGCCGAGACCGCCATGACGGCGAGCGCAGCAAGGAAGGTCAGCGCGCTCGAGAGGCAAGCGATGCCGCGGGACATCAGGCGATTGCCCCTGTTTGTAATCGCCGCGTGCGAGGCTCCCGCGCCGAGACCGGCGCGGGACTCGCGATCGTGCGCCTTTCAAAATGCCGCGGCGTGCTCTCGCGGTACGAGAACCGCAACCTTGCGCTGGGATCGTCGAAATCGGGCATGACCCGCCCCCGGAGCTCCTCCATTTCCTGACGGCGGCTGATGTCGCCGTCGGCCGCGCCCGACGCTACTCCCGTTGCACGAGAAGGCAGCCGTGCCTGGGCGGCCACGAACGGTGAGTGCCTCAAAACGGCACTCCAGAGCGGAATGGCGAGCGGTGAATCGAGGTCGAACTTCGCGGAGGTGTCTCTGACCGGCTTGTGACGGACCAAGTCCTCAACCTCCTGTCCGGCCCCAAACTCTCACCTCCCTTCCGACTAGATGTGGGAAACGTTTTCGCGGTCCCGATCTCCCACAGACAGCGGCGCGGGCTGGGCTGCCGATCGACCGATCACAAGCGCTTGAAGTGGTAGGCGCCCGGCTGAGACTCTCATGCGATGGGGAGGCGCAGGTCGAGAAGCCGGGCACCTCGGGTTGAAGGGCGCCGTGTCGCGGGCGCCGGACGAGGTTCGGGAGCGACGAAACCACCCAAGAGACCACGTGCACCGGAGTCGGCGGCGACCGATGGCCCTAGAGGCGAGCATCGCCTGGCCCAGGCCGGTCTCGGTGCAATCCTCTCGGCAGCTGCGCTCGTCCCGCTGACCGCGCTGACCCTCGCCGGCGGCGCGGGGCGTCCGCCGAATCGCGTCGCCGACCGCGAGGTGGCTGCTCTGCTCGCGGGCATCCCGCAACAAGGAAATGCTCTCGGCCAGCCAAACGCGCCGGTGACGCTCCGCGTCTACACGGACCTCGAGTGCCTGACGGCCAGAGGCTGGGTGGTCGACTTACTTCCCGCGATCATCAAGCGCTTCGTCCGCGGAGGCGAGATGAGGATCGAATTCCGCTCCTTCAAGACGGACACGCACAGCCCGAGCACCTTCCTCAACCAGCAGTCCGCGGCGATCGCGGCGGGCGCCCAGGACAGGATGTGGAACTTCGTCGAGACCTTCTACTACGAGCAGGGCAAGGAGTACACGCCGTACGCGACCGAACGCTACATCGATGGGGTCGGAGCCCAGGTCCCGGGCCTGCGGCCGGCCCCGTGGCACAGCTACCGCCAGAGCGGCCGGCTCGACGCACAGGTGGTCGCCGACGATAGAGAGGTGCGCGAACTGGGGTTCCACGACACCCCTGCCTTCATGATCGGCCGCACTGGCGGGCAGATGAAAAAGCTGACCGGGCGCTTCATCGTGTGGCAGTTCCCGGGCTTTAGCCGGATGCGGGACTCGGTGTCGCTGATCGACACCTACGACGTGCAGAAGGCGATCGAAGCGTTGCCAGGGTGACGGTGAGCAACTCACTTCGATGGGGACGGGCCGTATCCCGACACCGCAGGTCGAATGCCGCAGTTCTATATGGCGGCGTCGCGCTGGAGCGAAGCTCACGCCCGGCCGCCACGAAGTCGAAGTGAGCGCTGTCGACGACGCCGGCAACGAAACGGTCAAGAAGCTGTACGTGACCGTGAACCCGGGCACCTCGGCGCCGGTCGGCCCCGGCACGGTCAACCTCACGACCGGCGCGTTCACGCTCGAAGGCCAGGACGTGTCGATCCCAACGCCGACCGGGCCGCTCACGGTCAGCCGAAGCGTACACACCGGTCCTCGATACGAGCGGCAATGAAATCGCGGGCGCTTTCGGCGAGGAAGCGACCGATCTTTACGAAGAAGCCCGAGAACGCAGGGAAGCGGAGGGGCGGAAGTCCGCTCCGGTTCCTCACTTATCCGGTCCAGGGCACAGGGCCGCAATCGGAATGCAACAGGACACGACAGGGATGCTCGGGGTGTCGCAGCGGACACTCCAACAGCAAGGCTGGCAGGACCGGCGGGAGGGTCGTGGCGATCAAGCCACAACCCTCCCCTTTGCCGCCTACTTCCAGGCCATCTGCGAAAGCCCGGAGAAACCGATCGAAACCGATCGGTGCCAGGAGCGGGAGCGACGGGACTCGAACCCGCGACCTCTGCCGTGACAGGGCAGCGCTCTAACCAACTGAGCTACGCCCCCGCGATGCCGTGCCGGGCGACGAGCACCTGACGCGGGCCTCCAAGTATGCCAAGCCTCGCCCGCCGCCGAGGAGCAGCGCAGCCACGGCCCCGTTGGGCGCCGGCCGCGTCGCACGCCGCAGGCAAACTGGCCACACAGCCAGCGCGTCCTCTACGCTGTGCGCATGGCGCTCGTCGGACCGCCGCCGATGCTCGACAGCAACCCGCTGTCGGTGATGCTCGACGACCTGCGCAGCGAGCGTTCGGGCGTGCCGTATCCGCCGGGCGAGACGCGCTTCTCGCTCGCGCGCACGCGGCGGTTCGCGAGCGAACCGCTCGAGATCCTGCTCGAAAGCTATGAGCGCTACGGGCCGATCTTCACGCTGCGCGTGTTCCACTCGAACGTCGTGTGGATGCTCGGGCCGGAGGCGAACCACCACGTGCTCGTCTCGCACGCGAGCAACTTCACGTGGCGCGACGGCCACTTCCGCGACCTGATCGGGCTGATGGGCGACGGCCTGCTGACGATCGACGGCGACTTCCACCGCCAGTCGCGCAGGATCATGCTGCCGGTCTTCCACCGCGACCACGTCGCGGCGTCGCTCGACGCGATCGTGGGCGAGACCGAGCGCGCGCTCGACCGGATCGAGGTCGGCGCGCAGCTCGACGTGTACGCGTGGACGCGGCGGCTGGCGATGCGCGTCGCGATGCGCGCGCTGTTCGGCGTCGACCCCGACGGCGAGCGCGCACACGCGATCGACGCGGCGGCGCTGTTCGAGGAGGCGCTCGCGTTCTACGCGTCCGACTACTTCCTGCGCGTGCTGCGCATGCGCGGCTCGCCGTGGTGGCGGATGCAGCAGGCCGCGCGCCGGCTCGACCGGCTGATCTACGACGAGATCGCCGAACGGCGCGCGAGCGGCGAGCGCGGCGAGGACATCCTCAGCCTGCTGCTCGACGCGCACGACGACGAAGGCAACGCGCTCAGCGAGCTGCAGATCCGCGACGAGGTGATGACGCTCTTGTTCGCCGGCCACGACACGACGACGTCGACCGTCTCGTTCATGCTGTACGAGCTCGCGCGCGAGCCGGCCTTCGCGCAGCGGCTCGTCGCCGAGCAGGACGCGAAGCTCGCCGGAGCGCCGCCGAGCGCCGCGCAGCTGACGAGCGGCGAGCTGGCCGAGCTCGAGATGGTGCTCGACGAGACGCTGCGCAAGTACCCGCCCGCGTGGGTCGGGCCGCGCCGCGCCGTCGACGCGTTCGAGTTCGCCGGACACACCGTGCCGGCGCGCGCGTTCGTCAACTACAGCTCGTGGGCGAGCCACCACCTGCCCGACGTGTTCGACGCGCCTGAGGAGTTCCGCCCCGAGCGCTTCGCGCCCGACGCGAAGGCGGCGCTGCCAAAGGGCGCGTACGTGCCGTTCGGCGGCGGCTCGCGCACGTGCATCGGCATGCGCTTCGGCCAGCTCGAGGTGCGCACGATCGCCACGCTGATGCTCTCGCGCTTCAGCCTCTCGCTGCCCGATGACTTCGAGCTGGAGATCCGCCAGATGCCGACGATCAGCCCCAAGCACGGCGTGCCCGTGCGAGTGCACGCGCGCGCAGCGGCCGCGCCCGCGCGCACGGCCGCCACAGCCGCCGCCTGACGCCGCCGCCTCGCGCCGTCTCTCGCGCCGCTAGCGCAGCGTCGCGCTCGCTTCGAGCGCGTACCCGGCTTCGCCGCTTGCCCCCGTCGCGGCGCGCGCGGCGACGCTCTGAAGCTCGACGTCCGGCTCGTCGAACAGCGTCAGCTTGAGCGCTTCGATCAGCGCGCCGCGCGGGTGCACGACGAGCTTGCCTTCGTGCGCTTCGGCGACGGCGTCGACCGAAGCGCCGATGCCGAACAGGCCGCCGCTCGCGCGCACTTCGACAGCGCCGTTCTCGCTCGACAGCAGCTGCACGGCGAAGCCCGGCGGCAGCGCTGCGCGCACGTCGGCTTCGCTCGCGAACGCGCTCGCGTGCAGCGCGCGCCCGCGCTTGCTCAGGTGCACGTCGTCGACCGCGAGCGGCCCCTCGCTCGCGCGCTGCGCGTACACGTCGAGCCGGCTCGTGCCGCGCGCTTCGGTGAGCAGATCGTCGGTCTGCGCCGGGTCGAGCGCGACGTGCGACACGTGCACCGTGACCGAGTCGGCGTCCTTCCACAGCAGCTTGACCGCCGGCCACGCGCTGACGTGCACGCTCGTCACCTTGCCGTAGCGGCCGATTCGCGACGAGATCCGGCTCGCGGCGATCCGCGGCAGGAAGATCTGCGCGAGGCCGGCCAGCACGACGAGCGCGCCGAGCAGCCACAGCGCGACGCGCGTCACCCTGCTGCCACCGCCGTCGCGCCGCATCTCCGAAGCTTCTCAGGAGACGCGGCGCGCGGCGGCATGCGCTCAGGCGAGCCCGTTCGCTTTGAGGAACTGCGCAGCGACCGTTTCGGGCGACTGCTTGTCGATGCTGACGGCCTTGTTCATCTGCTGGATCGCCGGGATCGTCAGCAGCGCCGAGACCTTGTTCAGCGTTTCGGCGAACGCCGGACCCTCGGCGGCGAGCACGCTCTTCTTGACGACCGGCGCGACGTTCTGGAAGCCGAACACGTGCTTCGGGTCGGTCAGGACCTTGAACTTGCCGCCGAGCAGCTGCCCGTCGGTCGAGAACACGAGTTGCACGTCGACCTGTTTGCTTTCGAGCGCCTTGTACGACAGTTCGATCGAGATCGGTTTGAACGTCGGCACGACGCCGTATTCCTGTTTCAGGCCGGGCAGACCCTCGAAGCGGGTCGCGAATTCGGGCGGCCCACCGAGCGTCACCTTCTTGCCGAGCGCCTTCAGGTCGGCGATCGAGGTGAGTTTGTTGGCGCTGGCGTAGCTCGGCAGCGTCGCGAGCGCGTCGGCGTCGTAGAACGGCGTGTAGTTGAGCAGCGTGTAGCCCTTCGGTTCGAGGAAAGCCTTCGCCTGGGAGTACGCCTGCGCCGCGCTCGTCGGCAGCTTCGTCTGTTCGGCGACGGCCGAGAGCAGCGTGCCGGTGTACTCCGGATAGAGATCGATCTGCCCGGACGTCAGCGCCTTGTAGATGATCTCCGAGGAGCCGATTTCAGATTTGAGGTTGACGGTGAAGCCCTTCGCTTTGAGCGCCTGCGCGTAGAGCTGCCCGGTGATGTTCGACTCGGCGAAGTTCTTGTCGCCGATCGTCACCGCGGGCTTTCCGGCGCCGGGTCCGCTCGAGGCGGTCGTCGAGCTCGTGCTGCTCGTCGAAGGCGTGCTCGAGCTGCTCGACGACGACGAGCTGCTGCCGCACGCGGCCAGTCCGATGACCAGCGCGCTCGTCGCGAGCAACGCCGCGACGCTTCGACCGACCGACCTGCTCCATCGCACTTCCGGCATTAGCCGACTCCTCATCTGCCGCCTCCTGGTTGGTGTTGTCTCCATGTTTATAATTTATCCGATCAAGATTGATATGAATCTGCGCGGGCCAGTCGCTAGGTGACGCCCGGCGCCGGTGCGCCGGGCACGAGGCGCGCGTCCTTCTCGATCCGCAAGCCGCGTGGCGTGAACGCGCGCTGCGCGACTCCCAGCGCGCCGTCGACGAGCAGCGCGAGCGCGGCGACGCAGATCGCGGCGCCGAGCACGCCGTAGAAGTGGTAGCTCGTCTCGTTCGCGATCGGGTCGCCGAGCGTTCCGCTGAAGCCGGCCAGCGACGCGATCGTCGTCGTCGAGATGACGAACACCGACGCCGTGCGCAAGCCGGCGAAGATCAACGGCAGCGCGAGCGGCAGCTCGACGCGCGTGAGGATCTCGCGCTCTGACATGCCCATCCCCCGTGCGGCGTCGACGAGCTCGGCGTCGACGCCGTCGACGCCGAGATACGAGTTCGTCACGATCGGCGGCACGGCGAGGATCACCAGCGCGAGCTCGACGACCGTCAGCCCGAGCCCGAGGAACGCGTCGCCGATCGCGAGCACGGCGAGGCTCGGCAGCGCGCGCCCGACGTTGCCGAGATTGATCGCCAGGAACGAGCCGCGATGGACGTGGCCGAGCCAGACGCCGAGCGGCACGCCGATCACCGTCGAGATCGCGACGCCGATCGCGCCGACCTTGAGCGTCTCCAGCGCGAGATGCGTCAGCGTCGGCAGCCCCGGCGTGCCGGAAATCGAGCCGTTGCGGCCGACGAATTCGAACGCTTCGACGAACGCGTGCATCTAGCCGGCCCTCACTCGCGTCCACGGCGTCAGCAGCCGCTGCGCGAGCACGAGCAGCGCGTCGGCGGCGAGCGCGAGCAGCACGGCGAGGCCGCCGGCGGCGATCAGCTCGGTCTTGAACGGCCCCTCGCCGAGCGCGCGGTGGATCGGCACGCCGAGGCCGCGCGGGTAGATCAGGTAGACGATCGTCGCGAGCGCGATGATCGTCACGACGGCGATCCGCAGCCCGGCGACGATCGCCGGCAGCGCCAGCGGCAGCTCGACGCGCAACAGCGCCTGGCGGCGCGTCATGCCCATCCCTTCGGCCGCGTCGAGCACCTCGCGCGGAACCTCGCGCAGTCCCGTGAGGATGTTGCGGAACAGGATCAGCAGCGTGTACGAGACGAGCGCGATCTCGGCGGCGAAGATGTTCAGCCCGACGGGCGCGACGAGCAGCTCGAACAGCGCGAGCGACGGGATCGTGTAGAGGAACGTCGTGACGAGCAGCGTCGGGCGCTCGACGAAGCGATAACGATGCGCGGCGAGCGCGAGCGCCATCGCGATGCAGAAGCCGATCGCGACGGCGATCAGCGTCAGCACGACGTGCTGGCGCAGCGCCGGCCACAGCACGCTCGACCAGTTCTTGCTGACCCATTCGCCACAGAAGAAGTGGTTCTCGACGACGCACTTCGAGCTGTGCGCGCTGTAGTTCGGGATCACCGGGCCCGCGCTCGCGAGCGGCGGCGACACGAGCCCCGTCACGCGGCCGCCTCACCCGGCCGCGCGCCCTCCTCGGGCTGCTCGCCCGCCAGCGCGCCCGAGCCCTCGCCGCCCGCGCCGGCGTCGAGCCGCCCGTCGGCCGCCTCGTCGGCGAGCAGCCGCTCGATCAACCCCAGCGTCAGCAGGCCGCGCACGTGGCCCTCGCGCCCGCCCTCGCCGGCGTCATCGTTGCCGTCACCGCCGGCGGCATCGCCGTCGCCGTCGCCGTCGACGACCGTCAGCGGCGCGCCGTTCGCCGTCAGGATCATCGAGAGCGCATCGCGCACGCTCGTCTGCGCCGGCGCGCGCAGCGCGCCCGGCTTCGTCCCGTTCGGCTCGAGCAGCTTCAGCTCGGCGAGCGTCGTCAGCGACAGGCGCTTGATGCCGCGGTCGGCGCCCACGAACTGCGCGACGAACTCGTCGGCCGGGTGCGTGAGGATCTCGCGCGGCGTGTCGTACTGCGCCAGCTCGCCGCCCTCGCGCAGGATCGCGATGCGGTCGCCCATCTTGATCGCCTCGTCGATGTCGTGCGTGACGAACACGATCGTCTTGCGCACCTTGCGCTGCAGCGCGAGGAACTCGTCCTGCAGCCGCGCGCGGTTGATCGGGTCGATCGCGCCGAACGGCTCGTCCATCAGCATCAGCGGCGGGTCGGCCGCGAGCGCGCGCGCGACGCCGACGCGCTGGCGCTGACCGCCCGACAGCTGCGCCGGGTAGCGGTCGCCGAGCTCGTCCGCGTCGAGCCCGATCAGCGCCATCAGCTCGTGCACGCGCGCCGCGATCCGCCGCTTGTCCCAGCCGAGCAGGTGCGGCACGGTCGCGATGTTCTCGGCGACCGTCTGGTGCGGGAACAGCCCGATCTGCTGGATCACGTAGCCGATCTCGCGACGCAGCTCGCGCGCGTCGCGCTGCAGCACGCTGCGCCCGCCGAGCAGGATGTCGCCGCCGCTGATCGGGATCATCCGGTTGATCAGGCGCATCGCCGTCGTCTTGCCCGAGCCCGACGGCCCGACGAGCACGCACACCTCGCCGGCCGGCACCGTCAGCGAGAGGTCGGCGATCGCCGGCGCGCGCTGGCCGGCGTAGCGCTTGCTCACGTGGCGCAGCTCCAGCTCGGCGGCGCGCGACTGCGCCGCGGCCGGCTCGCCGCCGGGCTCGCCTGCGGCCGGCGGCGACTCCTGCTCGCCCGACCTCGCGAACGCCGATGGCCCCTCGTTATGGGCGGTGTCTGCGCTGTTCACAGGACGTCCCCTGCTGGGACGCGCCCATCCTAGCCCAACTCTCGGGATCGCTTCGCAAAGCGTTCACGCGCGGCTCGCTAGCCTAGAGGCCCCATGGCAGTCCGGGGCGTGTAGCTCAGTTGGCCAGAGCACCTCGCTTACACCGAGGGGGTCGCCCGTTCGAGTCGGGCCGCGCCCATCGACCGCGATCGCCGAGCCCGTTCCCGCGCCTTCAATGACAGACGACAGCCCTCCCATCCGCGTCGCCGTGATCGGCTCCGGCCCGGCCGGCTTCTACGCCGCCGGCCACCTGCTGAAGGACTCGAGCGAACGCATCGAGGTCGACATGATCGAGCGCCTGCCGACGCCGTGGGGGCTCGTGCGCTCGGGCGTCGCGCCCGACCACCCGAAGATCAAGTCGGTCACGCGCGTATACGAGAAGACAGCCGCGCACCCGCGCTTTCGCTACTTCGGCAACGTCAGCTTCGGCGAGCACGTCTCGCGCGAGGAGCTGCTCGCTCGCTACCACGCGATCGTCTACGCGACCGGCTCGCCGCTCGACCGCCCGCTCGGGATCCCCGGCGAACAGCTGCGCGGCTCGCACGCGGCGACCGAGTTCGTCGGCTGGTACAACGGCCACCCCGACCACTCCGGCCTCGAGGTCGACCTCGTCTCGGCCGAGCGCGCCGTCGTGATCGGCAACGGCAACGTCGCGATCGACGTCGCGCGGATGCTGATGCTGAGCGCCGAGGAGCTCGCGCCGACCGACACGGCCGACCACGCGCTCGAGGTGCTCGCGCGCAGCCGCGTCGAGGAGGTCGTCGTCGTCGGCCGCCGCGGCCCGGCGCAGGCAGCGTTCACGAACCCCGAGCTGCTCGAGCTCGACGAGTTGACCGACGCCGACGTGCTCGTCGACTCCGACGAGCTGCAGCGCGCGCTCGCCGTCCACGACGAGGTCGCCGAGCAGGACGCGACCGCTCGGCGCAACGTCGAGATCCTGCGCCGCTACGCCGAGCACACGCCGACGCCCGGGCGCAAGCGGATCGTGCTGCGCTTCCTGCTCTCGCCCGTCGAGCTCGTCGCCGGCTCCGACGGCGCGCTCGCGGCGGTCGAGCTCGTGCGCAACGAGCTCGTGCCCGACGAGCGCGGAGCGCTGAGGGCGCGCGCGAGCGAGCAGTCGGAGACGATCGCCGCCGGGCTCGTGTTCCGCGCGATCGGCTACCGCGGCGTGCCGCTGCCGGGCGTCTCCTTCGACGAGCGCGCGGCGACGATCCTCAACGCCGGCGGGCGCGTGCTCGACCCCGACACCGGCGAGCCGCTGCCCGGCGAGTACGTCGTCGGCTGGATCAAGCGCGGCCCGTCGGGCGTGATCGGCACGAACAAGAAGGACGCGCAGGAGACCGTCGACGCGATGCTCGCCGACCTGCAGCCGCGCGGCGGCCGCGGGCGGAGAGGGCGCGAGCGCGAACGGCGCGGCGCCGGCCGCCGGCGCCGCGCGCACGCCGAGCGAACCGGACGCGGATGCCGTCGAGGCGCTGCTGCGCGAGCGCCAGCCGGCGCTCGTCACGTACTCCGGCTGGGAGGCGATCGACCGCCACGAGCGCGCGCTCGGACAGGACGGCGGGCGCCCGCGCGTGAAGCTGACCGAGATCGACGAGATGCTGAGGATCGCGGCCGCCGAGCCGCCCTCTGCCAGACTGACGGGCCGCGAGCCCCGTTAGCTCATCTGGTAGAGCGCCGGACTTTAATCCGGTGGGGCGGGTTCGAGTCCCGCACGGGGCATCTGGCTGCCGACCCTTCACAGGAGCCGCCGCAGACGGTCGGCGATGCGGAGCTCGGGTACATGTCGCTCGAGGACGTGCTCTCCGAGCTGCTCGAGCGCATCCGAGCGAACCTCGCCGTCGACACGGCGGCCGTGCTGCTGCTCGACGAGGATCGCAACGTGCTCGTCGCGCGCGCGGCGCGCGGCCTGGAGGAGGAGGTCCGTCAGGGCGTGCAGGTGCCGCTCGCGCGCGGCTTCGCGGGGCGCGTCGCGGCGGAGGCGCGGCCGATCGTGATCGAGGCCCTCGAGCCGCGCGGAGGTCGTCAACCCGATCCTGCGCCAGCGGGGGATCCGCTCGCTGCTCGGCGTGCCGCTGCACGTCGAAGGTCGCGTGATCGGCGTGATGCACGTCGGCACGCTGCACGCGCGCACGTTCGCCGAGGGCGACGTCGCGCTGCTTCAGCTCGCCGCCGACCGCGCGGCGGTCGCGATCGACAACGCGCGCGTGGCCGAGCAGCGCGCGGTCACGGAGATCATGCAGCGGACGCTGCTGCCCGACGCGCTGCCGCACGTTCCCGGTCTGCAGTTCAGCGCGAAGTACCTGCCGGCCGGGTCGGGCGTGCGGATCGGCGGCGACTGGTACGACGTGTTCCAGCTCAACAACGGCCGCGTGATGTTCGTGATCGGCGACGTCGTCGGGCGCGGCGTGCTCGCGGCGTCGGTGATGGCCGAGATCCGCACGGCGCTGCGCGCGTACCTGATGGAGGGGCACGAGCTCGACCACGTGATCTCGCTGCTCAACGACCTGCTCGTCTCGATGGGACGCGAGCGCAGCGCGACGGCGACGATCCTCGAGCTCGACCTCGAGCGGGGCGAGCTCGAGGCGGTCAGCGCCGGGCACCTGCCCGCGCTGATGATCGCGCCCGACGGCGAGCCGACGTTCCTCGAGCAGATCCAGGGGCTGCCGCTGGGGATCGCGCCGGGCGGCGAGTACGTGCGTGAGCGCCACGCGTTCCCGGTCGGCAGCGTCCTGCTGCTCTACACCGACGGGCTGATCGAGCGCCGCGGCGAGTCGATCGACGCCGGCCTCGAGCGGCTGCGCGCGGCCGGCGAGCTCGCGGCGGCGGCCGACGACGCGTCGTTCGCCGACCGCGTCTACCGCGCGCTGCTCGACGAGGCGTCGCTCGAGGACGACATCGCGCTGCTGGCAATCGAGTCGCTGCCGCTCGGCCCGCGGCTCGAGCTGACGCTCGACGCGCACCCGCGCGTGCTGACGGGGCTGCGCCGCACGCTCGGACGCTGGCTGGCGGACGAGGGCGTCGACGAGGGCGCGCTGTTCGACGTCGCGCTCGCCGCGTCGGAGGCGGCGGCGAACGCCGTCGAGCACGCATACGGCGCGCGCACGGCGAAGTTCACCGTGAGCTGCGAGCGAAAGGAGACGGAAGTGAGGGTCACGGTTCGCGACAGCGGCCGCTGGCGGGATTCGCGCCCGGACGGCGGCGGGCGCGGGTTGGCGATCATGCGCTCGCTGGTCGACTCGGTCGAGGTCGAGCGCGACGAGGACGGCACGACCGTGACGCTCGGGATGCGGCTCGCGGGGGGCTCGGCATGACCGGCCTCGAGATCGAACGGCGCGAGAACGTGCCCGTCGCACGCGCGCGCGAGGAGGACATCGACGCGGCGAGCGCGCGGCGGCTCGGCGACGAACTGGCGGCGTCGCTCAGCGGCGCCGCCGGTCAGCTCGTCGTCGACCTCGGCGCCACGCGCTACGTCGACAGCGCCGGGATCGAGATGCTGTTTCGCCTGAGCGAGCGCCTGCGCCAGCGGCGCGCGAAGCTGCTGCTCGTGATCCCGCCCGGCTCGAACCTGCTGCGGCTCGTCGAGATCGTCGGGCTGCCGCGCACGATCCCCGTGTACGACACCGTCGAGGACGCGCTCGACGCGTGCGCGCAGCGGCCGTGATGTAGGCTCGGCGCATGGCTCGCTCGAACGCGCCGTACGACGTCAACGGCCGCACCGTGTTCATCACCGGCGCGGCGCGCGGGATCGGCAAGGCGGCGGCCGAGCGGCTGCACGGCAAGGGCGCGAACGTCGCGCTCGTCGGCTTGGAGCCCGAGCGCCTGGAGCAGAACGCCGCGCAGCTCGGCGAGCGCGCGATCGCGATCGAGGCCGACGTGACCGACCTCGCGGCGCTCGAGCGCGCTGTCAAGGAGACGGTCGCGCGGTTCGGCGCGATCGACGTCGCGATCGCGAACGCCGGCATCTCCTACACGGGCGCGCTCGCGACGGCGCCCGTAGAGCAGGTCGAGCGCACGCTCGCGGTCAACCTGCTCGGCGTGTGGCGCACCGACCGCGCGGTGATCCAGCAGATCACGCAGCAGCGCGGCTACCTGCTGAACATCGCCTCGCTCAGCGCGCTGCTGCGCAGCGGGTTGATGGGCCCGTACACGACGGCGAAGTCGGGCGTCGAGGCGCTGTCGGACGCGCTGCGCCAGGAGAGCGCGCCGTTCGGCGCGGCGGTCGGCTGCGCGTACTTCGGCTTCCTCGACACCGACCTCGTGCGCGCGGCGTTCGCCGAACCGTCGGCCGAAGCGATGACCGGCGAGCTGCCGAGCTTCATCCGCAACCCGGCGCCGCTGTCGAAGGCGATCGACGCGATCGAGCGGGGGATCGAACGGCGCACGGCGCGGATCTGGGCGCCGCGCTGGATCGGGCCGATGCTGTACCTGCGCGGCGTGCTGCAGCCGCTCAGCGAACGCCGCACGCTGCGCGAGCCGGAGCGGCTCGCCGAGGCGATGCGCCTGGCCGCCGACTCCCACGAGTCGCGCGACCAGGACTCGCTGCTCGGCGTCGCCGCGAAGGCGCTCGACTAGCGCCTCCGCGGCTGCCCGCCTCCGCGGCTACTCGCGCTCGGAGGCGGCCGATCCCTCCTCGCCGTCCGCGAGGATCCGGTAGAGGTCGCGGCGCGCCGTGTTGAGCACGTCGCGCGCCTTCGTCATCTGCTCGGCGCTGCCCGTGCGCATGACCTGCACGAACGCGCTCGCGAGCTGGCGCATCAGGCCGGCGAGCTCGTGCGCGTCGTCGCTGATGTCGCCGCTCATCTGCGCCCACGGAGCGGTCGCGTCGTCGGGCCGCTGCTCGACTTGTGCGCGGCCGTCGTCGGTCAGCGCAAACAGCTTGCGCCCGTCGGACTCCTCGGAGCGGATCAGCCCCTCGTCCTCGAGCTGCGCCAGCGCCGGGTAGACCGAGCCGGGGCTCGGGCGCCAGACGCCGTCCGAGCGCTCCTCGACCTCCTGCATGATCTGGTAGCCGTTGCGCGGTTCCTCGGCGAGCAGCAGCAGCGCCGCCGTGCGGATGTCGCCGCGGCGCGCCTTGCGCCCGCGGCCGCGGCCGCGCGGGCCGCCGGGGCCGAAGCCGAACCCGCCGAGGCCAAAGCCCTCGGGTCCGCCGAAGCCGCGGTGTCGGTGGTGGCGGTGACGTGGGCCGTGGCCGCAGCGTCCCTCAGGTGAATGTTCGGAATGCATTGTGTTCTCCCTATCGTGAAATATCAACGTACGCTCACGATATATCGTTATCTATAAATATTCAAGCCCCCCGCCGCAAGTCGGCGTCTCGAAGGCGCGCCACAGCGTCCGCCTGCCGACGGCGGCCGCCCCGCGCCGGAGCGCTCGGGCCGCGCGTCAGCTAGTGGCGGAAGTGGCGGGCGCCGGTCGCGACCATCGCGACTCCGGCGGCGTCGGCGGCCTCGACGACGACGTCGTCGCGCACCGAGCCGCCGGGCTGGATCACGGCGCTCGCGCCGGCTGCGATCCCGACTTCGAGCGCGTCGGGAACGGGAAGAACGCGTCGGAGGCGAGCGCACAGCCGGCGAGCAGCTCGGGCTGCGTCGCGCGCGCCTTCTCGACGGCGATGCGCACGGCGTCGACGCGACTCATCTGGCCGGCGCCGATGCCGATCGTCGAGCAGCCGCCGTCCTCGCCGGCGACGGCGAGCACGATCGCGTTGGAGCGCACGTGGCGGCAGACCCTCCACGCGAACAGCATCGCCCGCCAGTCGCGCTCGCTCGGCTCGCGCTTGGTCATCGCGCGCATCTGCTCGCGCGTCTCCGAGACGACGTCGCGCGTCTGCACGAGCTGGCCGCCGATCACCGGCTTGCCTTCGACCTCGTGCGCCGGCGCCGGCCACCGTGCGAGCTCGAGCAGCCGCACGTTCTTCGGCTCGCTCAGCACCGCGAGCGCGTCGTCGTCGTAGCCGGGCGCGAGCAGCACCTCGATGAACTGCTTGCGCAGCTCGCGCGCGTGCTCGACGTCGATCCGCCGGTTGACGGCGATCACGCCGCCGTACGCGCTTTCGGGATCGCACGCGAAGGCGCGTTCGTACGCGATCCGGCACGTCTCGGCGACGCCGGCGCCGCACGGGTTGTTGTGCTTGAGGATCGCGCACGCCGGCTCGTCGAACTCCTCGACTAGCTCGCGCGCCGAGCTGAGGTCGAGCAGGTTGTTGAACGACAGCTCCTTGCCGTGCAGCTGGCGCACGCCGTCGAGCAGGTGCGTCGGCGAGCCGCGGCGCGCGTAGAACGCCGCCGCCTGGTGCGGGTTCTCGCCGTAGCGCAGGTCGATCACCTTCTCGTAGGAGTCGTTCCACGTCGGCGGGAAGCCGTCGTAGGAGCGCCGCGCGAACCACGTCGCGATCGCCGCGTCGTAGCGCGCCGTCAGCGCGAACGCTTTCGTCGCGAGCAGCGTGCGCGTCTGCAGCGAGAGCCGCCCGTCGAACTCGCGCAGCTCGTGCAGGACCGCCTCGTAGTCGTCGGGGTCGACCACGACGACCGCGAACGCGCTGTTCTTCGCGGCCGCGCGGATCATCGTCGGACCGCCGATGTCGATGTTCTCGACGATCTCCGCCTCGCTCGCGTCGCCGCGCGAGACGGTCTGCTCGAACGGGTACAGGTTGACGCACACGAGGTCGACCTGCTCGATCTCCTGGCGCTGCGCCGCGGCGATGTGCTCGTCGTCGTCGCGCTTGGCGAGCAGGCCCGCGTACAGCCGCGGGTGCAGCGTCTTGACGCGTCCGTCCATCATCTCCGGGAAGCCCGTGAAGTCCTCGATCTCGCGCGGCGAGAGGCCGACGCCGGCGAGCTCGCGCGCGGTGCCGCCGGTCGAGACGAGTTCGACGTCGAGCTGCTCCAGGCCGCGCGCGAAGTCGACGATCCCGCGCTTGTCGGAGACCGACAGCAGCGCCCTGCGAACGCGCGTCTCGCCCGGCGCGGCGCGCTGCACTCCGGCGCCGCGAGCGGTGATCGGTTCGCGGGCGGAGGCCATGCTCAGAGCCTATCCCGCACGCGCGGGTGACGCGGGTCGCCCGCGTCGATCGACAGCTCGCCGCGCGCGAACATCCTGACGGCCTCCGGCAGCAGCTGGTGCTCGAGCGCGTGCAGCGCCGCGAGCACGTCCTCCTCCCTGCGCGCGCCCGGCAGCTCGACGGCGCGCTGCGCGATCACCGGGCCCGTGTCGACGCCGTCGTCGACGAAGTGCACGGTCACGCCGAACACCTGCACGCCGTACTGCAGCGCCTGCGCGACCGCGCCGATGCCGGGGAACGCCGGCAGCAGCGACGGGTGCACGTTGATCAGCGCGCCGGCGAAGCGCTGCACGAACGCGGCGCCGAGCAGCTCCATGTAGCCGGCGAGCACGACCAGGCGCGCGCCGCGCTGCTCCAGCCAGTCGCCGAGCGCTTCGTCGCGCGCTGCGCGCTCGGCGAAGTCGCCGCGCGTGAACACCGCCGTCGGCACGCCGCGCGCGGCCGCGCGCGCGAGCGCCGGCGCGTGGGCGACGTTCGACGCGACCGCGACGATCTGCGCCTCGCGCTCGTGGACGGTGTCGAGCAGCGCCTGCAGGTTCGTGCCGGCGCCCGACACGAGCACCGCGATCGGTAGCCGCTCGCTCACGCGCCGCACGATATCTGCGCGCGTGGCGCACCCGGCTGGACGCACGTTCGATTCCGATCAGTGGAACTCTGTGACCAAGATCACAGAGGGAGTGCGCTGACCGGCGTTGAATCACTCTCTGAGGCTGGAGAGCCGGTGCCGCCCGTCTACCAAAGGACGCTCCCATGCTCACATCCATCCTCCTGACCCTCCTGATCGTCGTCGGGCTCGCCTCTGCGCTGCGCGCGGGGCACAGCGAGGCGACGATCCTCCACCGCCCGTACAACAACCGCTACAACGACGCCACCGGCGCGCGCGAGGATCACCTCGGCTAGCGACCGCGCGCGCGGGGCTCGCGCGCAGCGTCTGACGAGCGCCGCTCAGGCCTGCACGAGCGGCAGCGTCGGGCGATCCTCGAGCGAGTACTTGCCCGCCGCGCCGTCGCTGCCGGCGAGCGGGTACTCGCCGCTGAAGCACGCGTCGCAGTGGTTGGCGCGCTCGCCGCCGATCGCCTCGTAGACGCCTTCGAGCGAGAGGTAGTGCAGCGAGTCGCAGCCGAGCTCGGCGGCGACCTCGGCGGTCGTGCGTCCGTGCGCGATCATCTCCTCACGCGTCGACATGTCGATGCCGTAGTGGCACGGGTGCTTGATCGGCGGCGCCGAGATCCGCATGTGCACCTCGGCGGCGCCGGCGTCGCGCAGCATCTGCACGATCTGGCGCGTCGTGTTGCCGCGCACGATCGAGTCGTCGACGACGACGAGCCGCTGGCCGGCGATCACCTCGGGCAGCGGGTTGAACTTCAGCCGCAGGCCGTGCTTGCGCAGCTCCTGGCCGGGCTGGATGAACGTGCGCGCGACGTAGCGGTTCTTGACGAAGCCGTCGTCCTGCGGCAGGCCGGCCGCTCGCGCGAGCCCGCGCGCGGCGGCGTTGCCGGAGTCGGGCACGGCGATCACGACGTCGGCGTCGACGGGCGCCTCGCGCCACAGGATCTCGCCCATCCGCCCGCGCGCGACCTGCAGCGCCTGGCCGTTCATGCGCGAGTCCGGGCGCGCGAAGTAGATGTACTCGAACACGCACAGCGCGCGCCTGCCACCCGCCGCGACGAGCCGGCTCGACAGGCCGTCCTCGCCGAGCGTGACCATCTCGCCCGGCTCGACGTCGCGCACGAGCTTCGCGCCGATGATGTCGAACGCGCACGACTCGCTCGCGACGCAGTAGCGCGGCGGCGCGTCCGGGTCCTCGGGACCGGGCTCGAGCACGCCGATCGACAGCGGGCGCAGCCCGTGCGGGTCGCGGAACGCGACGACGCGGTCCTTCGTCATCACGACCGTCGAGAACGCCCCGCGCAGCCGCGGCATCACGGCCGCGATCGCGTCCTCGACCGACTCGGCCGGGTGCGTCGCGATCAGCGCGGCGATGATCTCCGAGTCCGACGTCGAGTTGAACGTGACGCCGTCCTCGAGCATCGCGTTGTGCAGCTCGACGGCGTTGATCAGGTTGCCGTTGTGCGCCAGCGCGAGCTCGCGGCGCGAGCCGTTCGTGCCCTCCGAGCGCTGCACCGGCTGCGAGTTCTCCCACGCGTTCGAGCCGGTCGTCGAGTAGCGCACGTGGCCGATCGCGAGCTCGCCGGCGAGCGTGCGCAGGTCGTTCTCGGTGAACACCTGGCTGACGAGGCCGAGCTCGCGGCGCGTGATGATGTGCCCGTTGCGGTCGGCCGCGGCGATCCCGGCCGACTCCTGGCCGCGGTGCTGCAGTGCGTACAGCGCGAAGTACGACAGCCGCGACACCTCGTGACCGGGCGCATACAGTCCGAATACTCCGCACTCGTCGCGCGGTCCCTCACGCATCGTCCTCAGCACGCTAGCACGGTCATTTCCGCTCTTTGCCGCCCGCCGGCGACGCCGCGTCGAGCCGGGATTCGATCGCGTCGAGCCGCTGTTCGAGCGCGGAGCGCAGATCGGCGATGCCGCCTTTCGTGCTGAGGTCGAGGCGATCGAGGATCCGAACGGCGTCGTTGTACGTGTTCTCGGAGCGCTTGTCCGAGGCGATGCTCTGGACGTTCTGGCCGACCATGATCACCGACAGCAGCACCAGCTGCAGGAACGTCTGCGCGATCCACGCGATGATCCCCTCGCCGCCCGGCTTCAGCGCCGGGCTGAGGCCGAGCAGCGCGATCCCGGTGAACACGTACGCGCACCACATCGTCCCGACCAGTCGCGTGACGAGCACGGCGAACTTCGCGTTGAAGCCGTCCACGTCGCCGATCGCTTCTTTGAGCATGCTTGGGGTCGGGTGCAGTACGACCGCCAGGTGCGCCCGTGTCTTGACCGGTCCGTCCATTTTGCGACCTCCTTATCCGAAGAGCAAGCCGAGCGCCGCGTTGCCTCGAGCGAGCTCGGCGAGCGTGACGCTCAGTATCACGCCGGCGCCCGGCGTCGCGATCCTCAGCAGCTCGCCGCCGACGGCGCCGAGCTCGATCAGCGGGGCGCTTTCGCCGAGCTCGCCGATGGCGTCGGCGCCGCCGCTGACGATGAAGCCGCCGGCGCCCTCGCCGAACAGGGCGATCGTGACATCCGCGACGTTCGCGCCGGCGAGTCCCCTGTCGCGCTGCTCGCCGAGCTCGACGTCGGCGCCGAGCGAGCCCGCCAGGCAGCACTCGGCGAGCGCGACCGCGAGGCCGCCCTCGGCGACGTCGTGCGCGCTCGACAGCCGCCCCGCGCGCACGGCCTCGCGCACCGCGTCGTGCGCGGCGGCGACGGCAGCGACGTCGATCGCCGCCAGCCCGTCGGGGAGCGCGTGCCCGCGCAGCTTCGCCAGCTCGGCGGCGTCGAGCGAGGGCGCGAACGGCCCGACGAGCGCGATCCGATCGCCCGCGCGCGCGAAGCCGAGCCGCCCCGCACGGCGCGCGTCGGGCAGCCGCCCGACCATGCCGATCACGGGCGTCGGGTAGATCGGGCCGGTCGCGCCCTCGTTGTACAGCGACACGTTGCCGCCGACGATCGGCGCGTCGAGCGCGCGGCAGGCGTCGCCGAGCGCGCGCACCGACTCGCTGAGCTGCCACGCGATGTGCGGCTTCTCGGGGTTGCCGAAGTTGAGGTTGTTCGTCGTGCCGAGCGCCTGCGCGCCGACGCACGCGAGGTTGGCGGCGCACTCGAGCACGGCGGCGACGGTGCCGGTGTACGGATCGGCGGCGACGCGCCGGCCGTTGCAGTCGATGCTGACGGCGAGCGCGCTGCCGTCGGGCAGCGCGAGCACGGCGGCGTCGGCCTGCTCGGGGCGCCGCACGGTGCGCGACTGCACGATCGCGTCGTACTGCTCGAACAGCGGGCGGCGCGAGGCGAGGTTCGGCGAGGAGAGCAGCGCGAGCAGCAGCTCGCGCGGCGTCGAGGCGGGCGTGATCGCCGCGGACGGAGCCGGCGCCGGGTAGATCGGCTCGGTCGGCTTGCGCGGCTGCAGGTCGTACAGCGGGCAGTCGTCGACGAGCGCGCGCACGGGCATCTCGCCGACGAGCCGCTCGCCGTCGCGCACACGCACGAGGCCGCTGTCGGTGACCGCGCCGATCACCGCGCCGCCGACCTCCCACTTCTCGCACAGCGCCAGCACGCCCTCGACGTGCGCCGGCTCGACGACGCACAGCATCCGCTCCTGCGACTCGGAGACCATCACCTCGAACGGCTCCATGTCGGGCTCGCGCAGCGGCACGGCCGCGACGTCGATCTCGATCCCGACCTCGCCCTTCGAGGCCATCTCGGCGGCGGCCGACGTGAGCCCCGCGGCGCCGAGGTCCTGCAGCGAGACGAGCAGCTCGCGCGCGAGCAGCTCGAGCGAGCACTCGAGCAGCTTCTTCTCCTCGAACGGGTCGCCGACCTGCACGGTCGGGCGCTTGCTGTCGAGGCCGGCGCCGTCCTCGTCGTCGCCGTCGGTCAGCTCGGCCGAGGCGAGCACGGAGGCGCCGCCGATCCCGTCGCGGCCGGTCGAGGCGCCGAACAGGAGCAGTACGTTGCCCTCGCCGGCGGCGGCGCTGCGCACGAGCCGCTCGCGCTCGGCGAGCCCGAGCGCCATCGCGTTGACGAGGCAGTTGTGCTCGTACGGCGCCTCGAAGTAGACCTCGCCGCCGATCGTCGGCACGCCGATCGAGTTGCCGTAGTGGCCGATCCCGGCCACGGCGCCGTCGAGCAGGTAGCGCGTGCGCGTGGCGTCTGGCCCGGTCGGCTCGCCGAAGCGCAGCGAGTCGAGCACGGCGATCGGGCGCGCGCCGATCGCGAAGATGTCGCGCAGGATCCCGCCGACGCCCGTCGCGGCGCCCTGGAACGGCTCGACCGCGCTCGGGTGGTTGTGCGACTCGACCTTGAACGCGCACGCCAGGCCCGAGCCGACGTCGACTGCGCCGGCGTTCTCGCCCGGCCCCATCACGACGTGCGGCCCCTCCGTCGGCAGCGTGCGCAGGAGCTTCTTCGAGTGCTTGTACGCGCAGTGCTCGCTCCACAGCAGCGAGTACATCGCCAGCTCGAGCACGTTCGGCGGACCGCCCTGCTTCTCGCAGACGAGCTCGTACTCGGGCGCGGTCAGGCCGAGCGCGAGCGCGTCCTCGACCGTCGGCAGGGTCGCCGCGGCGCTCATCGCGCGACGCTCGAGCTCGCGTGCGGCGCGCTCATGCGCGCGCGCCCTCGGCGGCGAGGCGAATCGACTCGAACAGCTTCAGCCCGTCGGCCGAGCCGCCGGTCAGCTCCTCGACGGCGTGCTCGGGGTGCGGCATCAGGCCGAACACGTTGCCCTGCTCGCTGCAGACGCCGGCGATGTCCTGTAGCGAGCCGTTGAAGTTCTCGCCGGGCGCGTAGCGCAGGACGACCTGGCCGCGCGCGTTGATCTGCGCGAGCGTCGGCGCGTCGGCGTAGTAGCGCCCCCACGAGTGCTTCGCGGGGATGCTCAGCCGCTCGCCGGCCGCGCACGCGCCGGTGAACGGCGTCTGCGCGTTGACAACCTCGAGCTCGAGCTGGCGGAACGTGAAGCGCCGGTTGGCGTTGACGAGCAGCGCGCCGGGCAAGAGGCGCGCCTCGCACAGCACCTGGAAGCCGTTGCAGATGCCGAGCACCGGGCCGCCTTCGCGCGCGAACTCGATCACCGACTCCATCGCCGGCGCGAAGCGCGCGATCGCGCCGGCGCGCAGGTAGTCGCCGTAGGAGAAGCCGCCGGGCACGACGATCGCATCGGCCCCCTTCAGGTCGCGCTCGCCGTGCCAGATCAGCTCGGCGTCGCCGACCCGCGCGGCGGCGTGCAGCGCGTCGACCTCATCGCAGCTTCCTGGGAACTGGAGGACGCCGAACTTCACCGCGCGTCGGCGCCGCCGTCGAGCAGCTGCACCTCGTAGTCCTCGACGAGCGGGTTCGCGAGCAGCTTCTCGCACATCGGCTCGAGCTGCGCGGCGTCCTGCACGTCGAGCTCGACGAGCCGCCCGACGTGGACGTGCGAGACGCCGGCGAAGCCGAGCGCCGGCAGCGCGCGCTCGACGGCGACGCCCTGCGGGTCGAGGATGCCCTGCTTCGGGCGGATCAGCACGCGCGCTCTCACGCGCGCTGGCGCGGCGCGCCCTCGGCCTCGGCGCCAGCGCGCGCGAGCCACGCGTCGAACGGCTCGCCGGCGATCAGCTCGTACGCCTCGACGTAGCGCGCGCGTGTGCCGGCGACGACGTCGTCGGGGATCGCCGGCGCCGGCGGCTGCTTGTCCCAGCCGCTGCCGGCCGCCCAGTCGCGCACGTACTGCTTGTCGAAGCTCGGCTGGCCGTGGCCGACCTCGAAGCCGTCGGCGGGCCAGTAGCGCGAGGAGTCGGGCGTCAGCACCTCGTCGCCGAGCACCAGCGCGCCGTGCTCGTCGAGGCCGAACTCGAACTTCGTGTCGGCGAGGATCACGCCGCGCGAGCGCGCATGCGCGGCGGCGAACGAGTACAGCTCGATCGAGACGTCGCGCACGCGCTCGGCCAGCGCGCGGTCGCCGACGAGCTCGGCGGCGCGATCGAGGTCGATCGCCTCGTCGTGCCCCTCCTCGGCCTTCGTGCTCGGCGTGAAGATCGGCTCGGGCAGCTGCTCGGACTCGCGCAGGCCGGACGGCAGCGCGATCCCGGAGACGGCGCCGGTCGCCTGGTAGTCCTTCCAGCCCGAGCCGGTGATGTAGCCGCGCACGACGCACTCGATCGGCAGCATCTGCAGGCGGCGCACGACGAGCGCGCGCCCGCGCGCCTCCTCGGGCACGCCGTCGGTCGCCGAGATCATGTGGTTGGCGACGATCTCGCCGGTCAGCTCGAACCAGAAGACCGACAGCCCCGTCAGCACCTTGCCCTTGTCGGGGATCGGCGTCGGGTGGACGGCGTCGTACGTCGAGATGCGGTCGCTCGCAACCATCAGCAGCGGCGCGGGCGTCAGCGCGGAGTGGCCGGCGAGGTCGTACATCTCGCGGACCTTCCCGCTTGCGAGGAGAGACAGGTCGGCGAGCGTCGTCACGTCGGGCGATGCTACCAACGCGTCAGGCGAGCTCGGCGACCGGCGCGAGCGCGCCGTCGAGGCGCGCGACGATCTCCTCGGCGTAGCGCACGTAATGGGCGTAGTCGAAGATCGCGTCGAGGTCGAGCCCGAGCGGTGCGACGCGAGCGTCGTTCGCCAGCAGCTCGCGCAGCGGCGTGCCCTCGTCCCACGCCTTCTGCGCGAGCTCCTGCGTGATCCGGTAGGCGTCATCGCGCGAGGAGCCGCCGGCGACGAGCGCGAGCAGGACGCGCTGGGAGAACAGCGCGCCGTGCGTCAGCTCGAGGTTCTCGCGCATCCGCGCCGCGTCGACGGTCATCCCCTGCACGAGCGCGGTCGTGCGCGCCTGCACGTAGTCGAGCAGGATCGTCGAGTCGGGCAGGATCACACGCTCGACCGAGGAGTGGCTGATGTCGCGCTCGTGCCACAGCACGACGTCCTCGAGCGCCGCCTGCGCGTTGCCGCGCAGCACGCGCGCGAGCCCGGAGATCTGCTCGGCCTTGATCGGGTTGCGCTTGTGCGGCATCGACGAGGATCCCTTCTGGCCTTCGCGGAACGGCTCCTGCACCTCCCTGACCTCGGTGCGCTGCAGATGCCGGACCTCGGTCGCGAGCCGCTCCATCCCGGCGCCGGCGAGCGCGATCGCGCCGAGCAGCTCGGCGTGGCGATCGCGCGCGACGACCTGCGTCGAGACGTCCTCGCGCGCGAGGCCGAGCCGGCCGAGCACGCGCCGCTCGAACTCGGGACTCGTCGCGGCGTACGTGCCGACGGCGCCTGAGATCGCGCCGACGGCGACCTGCGCGAAGGCTCGCTCGAGCCGGCGCGCGTTGCGCAGCGCCTCGAACGCGAAGCCGGCGAGCTTGACGCCGAACGTCGTCGGCTCGGCGTGGACGCCGTGCGTGCGCCCGACGCACAGCGTCTCGACGTGCTCGCGCGCGCGGGCGTGCAGCGCGGCGACGAGCTCGTACGCGCCGGGCACGACGACGGCGCCGACCGCCTCGAGCTGCAGCGCGAGCGCCGTGTCGAGCACGTCGGAGGAGGTCAGGCCGTAGTGGATCCAGCGCCCGGCCTCGCCGGCCGAGGCGCCGAGCACGTCGACGAACGCGGCGACGTCGTGGTCGGTCACGCGCTCGCGCTGCTCGACCTGCTCGACGGTGAACGTCGCGCGGCGGATCGCGTCGAGCTCCTCATCCGTCGGCCCGTCACCGCCGCCGAGCAGCGCCGGCAGCTCCTCGCACGCCGCGACCTCGACGCGCCGCCAGCTCTCCATCCGCGCCTCGTCGGTCCACAGGCGCCCGAGCTGCTCGCGCGTGTAGCGCGGAATCACGGGCCGCCCGTCGCGTCGATCATCTGAGCGCCGCCGCGCCGCCCCGGGCCGCGCCGCGTCACGCGCCGAGGATCTGCGCGGCGAGGACGGCCGCGTTGCGCGCGTTGTCGAGGCCGACGCACGCGACCGGCACGCCCGGCGGCATCTGCACGATCGAGAGGATCGCGTCGAGCCCGCCGGCGGCGCTCAGGCGCCCGGACAGCGGCACGCCGATCACCGGCAGGTCGGTATGCGCGGCGACCGCGCCCGGCAGCGCCGCCGAGATGCCGGCACCGGCGATGATCACGCGCAGCCCGCGCATGTGCGCGTTCTTGGCGTACTCGGCGACGGCGTCCGGTTCGCGGTGCGCCGACATCACCCTGACCTCGTGCAGGATGCCGCGCTCTTCGAGCTCCTTCGCCGCCTTCTCCATCGCCTCCATGTCGCTCTTGGAGCCCATCACGATGCCGACGCGCGGCGCGTCGACGTCGATGTCGTCCAGCTGCGCCTGGACTTCGGCCTCCTCCATCGGCTCGGGCGCGAGCGAGAGCCCCGGGGTGCCCGGCTCGCCCTCGGCGCGGCCCTCTCCCTCGGCGGAGGGGTCGATTCGATCGGATTCGCTCATCAGACGCGCAGCATACGCCGCGGCACGGGCGGATACGGGCTCCGCTCCTGCGGCGGAGCGGCGTTCACAGCGAGGCGATGAACTCCTCGATGCCGATCGCCGCGAGCGTCTCGTAGCGGCCCGTGCCGCGCGAGCCGAGCTCGAGCGAGACGCGCGCCATCGTCGCCTCGTCGGGCGCCTCGACGACGGAGATGAAGTCGACGTGGCCGAGCGTCGCCCACTGCGCCTTGACGCTCGCGCCGAGCTGCTCGACCTCCTTGTTGACCTCGCGGATCCGCTCGGGGTTGTTCTTGACCGTCTGCACTCCCTCGGGCGTCAGCGTCGAGAGCATGATGTAGGTGGGCATGTGACTCCTCCGGTTGTGGGCTTGGCGCGCGCCTAACCGCTCGCCGCGGTCAGCGTCTGCACCTGGATCGCGGCGATCCGGGCGAACTTGACCTTGACTTCTTTGGTCCCGAAGTCGTCGCATTCGAACGTGAACGGCGTCTGCCCGGCCGCGATCAGCGAGATCGTCCCCGAGCCGCCTTTGTCCGCGAGTTCGATCACCGATTCGTCGTTGCCGGCGAGATAGCAGTGAACCGTCACGCCTTCGGTCGCGTTCGCGTCTTCGACCTGCGCCTTGGCGAACAGGATGTAGCTGCCCGGCGGCACGCTCGGCAGCGCGGCGACCGACGCTCTCGTCAACGGCAGTTCGAACACGCTGTCGTTGAAGTCGACGTAGCCGGCGCTCGCGCCGTTGGCGCCGCTCAGGCCGCTCGTGCCGTTCGCGCCGTTTTTGCCGTTCGCGCCGTTCGTCCCGTTTTTGCCGTTGGCTCCGTTTCGGCCGTTCGCGCCGGCCGGGCCGACGGTGTTCCACGACAGCTTCGTCTCGTTGCGCCGGCATCTCGTCCTCGCGCTGACGAAGCGCGCGGTGCCGCCGTGCTTCTTGACGCACGCGTACAGCGTCGCCGCGCCGGCGCCGGGTGCGAGCGCGAGCCCGACGAGCAGGAGCAGCAGCGTCGAGGCGGTGGCGAGCACGGCCAGGTCTGTACGCGTCGGGCGACTCGTGAGCGTCATGTCCGCTTGGTTTGTAGCGGATCGCCGGCGAGCTTGTGCGCCCGCCGGCGCCGACCCCTAGACGCCGGCGGCCTCGCGCGGCGCCGCCGCGCGGCGCGGCTCGAGCGCCAGCTCCCCGTCGCGGACGTCGACGCGCACCTCGTCGCCTTCGCGGATCTCGCCGGAGAGCAGCGCGAGCGCGAGGCGGTCGGTGAGCTGCTTCTGGATCACGCGGCGCAGCGGGCGCGCGCCGTAGGTCGGGTCGTAGCCGAGGTTGCCGAGCAGCACCTTCGCGTCGTCGCTCAGCGTCAGGCGCACGCCGCGCTCGGCGACGCGTGCGATCACGCGGTCGACCTGCAGCTCGACGATCTCGGAGATCTGCTCGCGCGTGAGCGGTCGGAAGCGAACGACGTCGTCGAGGCGGTTGATGAACTCGGGCTTGAAGAAGTCGAGCAGTTCGCCGCGCAGCCGCGCGTCGGCGCTGGCGGAGGCGTGCGTCCCGTCGGCGTCGCCCTCCTCCCCTTTCACGGGGATGTTCGAGGTCATGATCAGGACGGTGTTCTTGAAGTCGACGGTGCGCCCCTGGCCGTCGGTCAGGCGGCCGTCGTCCATCACCTGCAGCAGCGTGTTGAAGACGTCCGAGTGCGCCTTCTCGATCTCGTCGAGCAGGACGACGGAGTAGGGACGCCGACGCACGGCCTCGGTCAGCTGGCCGCCCTCTTCGTAGCCGACGTAGCCGGGCGGCGCGCCGACGAGCCGCGAGACGGAGTGTTTCTCCATGTACTCGGACATGTCGATCCGGATCATCGCCTCCTGGGAGTCGAACATGAACTCGGCGAGCGCGCGCGCGAGCTCGGTCTTGCCGACGCCGGTCGGGCCGAGGAACAGGAAGCTGCCGATCGGGCGGTCGGGGTCCTGCAGGCCGGCGCGCGAGCGGCGCAGCGCGGTCGCGACGGCCTCGATCGCGGCGTCCTGGCCGACGACGCGCGCGTGCAGGCGCTCCTCCATGTGCACGAGCTTCTCCGTTTCGCCCTCGAGCAGGCGGCTGACGGGGATGCCGGTCCAGCGGGCGACGACCTCGGCGATGTCGTCGGCGTCGACCTCCTCCTTGAGGAACACGGGCGCCTCGCCGCCGCCGCGCTCGCGCTCTGCGGATTCGTATTCGGCGACCTTGCGCTCGAGCTCGGGGATCTCGCCGTAGCGCAGCTCGGCGGCGCGCTGCAGGTCGGCCTCGCGTTCGGCGCGCTCCATCTCGACGCGCGCGGCGTCGAGCCGCTCCTTGGTCTCGGAGATGCCGGCGATCGCGTCCTTCTCGGCCTGCCACTGGCGCTTCATCTCGGCCGAGCGCGCTTCCAGTTCGCCCAGCTCGGACTCGATCGCGGCACGGCGTTCCTTCGTCGCGTCGTCCTTCTCCTTGCGCAGCGACTCGAGCTCGATCTTCAGCTGCATCACGCGCCGGTCGACCTCGTCGATCTCGGTCGGCAGCGAGTCGATCTCGATGCGGATCTTCGAGGCGGCCTCGTCGACGAGGTCGATCGCCTTGTCGGGAAGGAAGCGGTCGGCGATGTAGCGGTTGGAGAGCGTCGCGGCGGCGATCAGCGCCGAGTCCTGGATCGAGACGCCGTGGTGGACCTCGTAGCGCTCCTTCAGGCCGCGCAGGATCGCGATCGTGTCCTCGACGGTCGGCTCGCCGACCATCACCGGCTGGAAGCGGCGCTCGAGCGCGGCGTCCTTCTCGATGTACTTCGCGTACTCGTCGAGCGTCGTCGCGCCGACGGCGCGCAGTTCGCCGCGCGCGAGCATCGGCTTGAGCAGGTTGGACGCGTCGACCGAGCCCTGCGCCGCGCCGGCGCCGACGATCGTGTGCAGCTCGTCGAGGAACAGGATGATCGCGCCCTGCGCGTCGGAGACCTCCTTGAGGACGCCCTTGAGCCTTTCCTCGAACTCGCCGCGGTAGGCGGCGCCGGCGATCACCGCGCCCATGTCGAGCGCGATCACGCGGCGGTCGCGCAGCGACTCGGGCACGTCCTTGGAGACGATCCGCTGGGCGAGGCCCTCGACGATCGCCGTCTTGCCGACGCCGGGCTCGCCGATCAGCACGGGATTGTTCTTCGTGCGCCGCGAGAGCACCTGGATCACGCGGCGGATCTCCTCGTCGCGGCCGATCACGGGGTCGAGCTTGCCCTGCTCTGCGATCTCGGTGAGGTCGCGCCCGAAACGCTGCAGCGGGCTCTGCTCCTCCTCGGGAGCCTGCGCGGCGGGGTTAGCTGGGTTGGCTGCCATCGGGCCTCCTCTCGGGTGAGCGTGCGCCGGAGCGCAAGAACGGCGAGCGTGCGTCGGCGGCTCGCACGAGCTCGCCGCCGCGGTAAGGCACGGAGAGCTCGGCGCGGAACGAGCGCCTGACGCGCTCGATCTCCTCGGCTAGCTGGACCTGCGTGTGCAGCGCCTGCAGCTCGAGGCTCCTCGATCCGCGCGTGCATCTCATCGAGCTGGGACTCGAGCGCGAGCACGCGCTCGACGCCGGCGAGGTTCAGCCCGAGCTCGCTCGTCATCACCTGGATGCGCCGCAGCCGCTCGACGTCCTCCTGCGAGTACAGGCGCGTGCCCTTCGGCGAGCGCTTCGGCTCGATCAGGCCGCGCGCCTCGTACATGCGCAGCGTCTGCGGGTGCATCTGCGCGAGCTCGGCGGCGACGGAGATCATGAACACGCCGCGGGCGCTCTCGACGGAGACGCGCGTCAGGCGCGCGACGCGCTCGCCGCGCTGCGCCGGCTGCTGTCGGCCGTCACGCCCCGCCATCGCCGGCCTCCTTCGCGCCGCCGCCGGCGGCGGCGGCGCGGGTCGAGGCGCTGCCGGCGAACAGCCTTGCGCGCGGGTCGCCGTTGAACACCTTCGACATCTCCTCGACGGCGCTCCGCTGCTCGGAGCTGAGCTCCTTCGGGACGTCGATCACGAAGCGGTAGTGCAGGTCGCCCTTCGCCGGCGGCGAGCCGCTGTTGAGCTTCGGCGGCCCCTCGCCGCGCAGGCGCTGGACCGTGCCGTGCGCGGTGCCCGCAGGCACGCGCAGCGTCTTCGTCCCGTTGAGCGTCGGCACCTGCACCTCGGCGCCGCGCAGCGCCTCGGGGATCGTCAGCGGCACCTCGACCTCGAAGTTCTCGCCCTTGCGCTTGAACACGGGCGAGGGCGCGACGTGCGTGATCAGGTAGAGGTCGCCGGGCGGTCCGCCGTGGCGGCCTGGCTCGCCCTTGCCGGCGAGGCGGATGCGGCTGCCGTCGCGCACGCCGGCGGGGATGTTGACGCGCAGGCGCTTGACCGTGCGCACGGCGCCGGAGCCGTGGCAGGTCGGGCACGGGTCCTCGATGATCGTGCCGGAGCCGCCGCAGCGCGAGCACGGCGTCGAGATCGAGAAGGCGCCCTGGCCCTGCGTCTCGACGCCGCGGCCTTCGCAGCGCGGGCAGACGCTCGGCGTGGTGCCTGGCTTGGCGCCGGTCCCGTGGCAGGTGTCGCAACTCGCCTGCATCGGCACCTGCAGCGGCACCTGCGCGCCGGCGACGGCCTGGTCGAAGGAGATCGAGACCTGCGCCTCGAGGTCGGCGCCGCGTTCGGGGCGCGCGCGCTGGCGCCCGCCGCGGCCGGTGCGGCCGCCGGCTCCGCCCGGCGCGGCGCCGCCGAACAGGTTGGAGAGGATGTCGCCCATCGAGGACGCGTCGAAGTCGAAGTTGCCGAAGCCGCCGAAGCCGCCGCCGGGGCCGGCGCCGGTCGCGAACGGCCCGGAGCCGGAGTCGTACTGCTTGCGCTTCTCGGGATCACCGAGCACATCGTGCGCTTGCGAGATCTCCTTGAAGCGCGCCTCGGCGTCCTTGTCGTCGGGGTTGCGGTCGGGGTGGTACCGGCGCGCGAGCTTGCGATAGGCCTTCTTGATCTCGTCGGGCGTCGCCTTCTTGTCGACGCCGAGCGTCTTGTAGTAGTCGGGGCGCGTTGCCATCGCGATGTCCCTCCGGCGCTAGGCCGCCACGACGACGCGCGCGGGACGGATGATCGTCTCGCCGAGGCGGTAGCCGGCCTGGTAGACCTCGACGACGGACCCGCTCGCGGTGTCGGGCGCGGGCACGCTCGCCATCGCCTCGTGCACGGACGGGTCGAACGGCTCGCCGAGCGGCGAGAACGACTCGACGCCGACGCGCGCGAGCGCGGCGACGAGCTCGGAGCGCACGAGCCGCACGCCGTCGAGCAACGGGTCGTCGTTCTCGGCGGCCTCGAGCGCGCGGTCGAGGTTGTCGATCGCCGGCAACAGCTCCTTGGCGAGCTTCGCGACGCCACGCTCCTGCGCGAGCGCGGACTCGCGCGCGACGCGCTTGCGGTAGTTCTCGAAGTCGGCCTGCGTGCGCTGCGCGAGCGCGAGGTACTCGTCGCGCTTGGCGGCGAGCGCGCCGAGCTCATCGAGGTCGACCTCGATCTTCAGCTCGGCGGCGGCCTCGCCGGCGTCGGTCGCGGGTGCTCCGTTACCGGAAGCCGTCACGCCGCCGTCGCCGGCGTCCCCCGGCTGCGCGCCGGGGGACTTGGCGGACTGCGTCTGCTCGCCGTCGATCGTCTGCTTGGACTCTGACATCGCGCGCTATGCCTTCGGCTCGTCGACTACCTCGGCGTCGACGACGTCCTCGTCGTCGGCGGAGGCGCCGCCGTCGGCCGCCGGCCCGGCGCCGTTGCCGCCGCTGGCGGCGTCCTGCTGGGCGCGCTGGTACATCGCCTCGGAGATCGCGTGGAACGCGGTCTGCAGGGCCTCGGTCTTGGCGTTGATCGCGGCCGGGTCCTCGGCCTCGAGCGACTCGCGGAGCCTCCTTGACGGCGTCCTCGATCCGCTGCTTGGAGTCGGCGTCGACCTGGTCGCCCAGCTCACCGAGCTGTTTCTCGGCCTGGTAGGCGGCGTTCTCGCCGTTGTTGCGCGCCTCCGCGAGCTCGCGCGCACGGCGGTCCTCCTCGGCGTGGGACTCGGCGTCGGAGACCATGTTCTTGATCTCGTCGTCGGAGAGGCCGGAGCCGGCCTTAATCTCGATCTTCTGCTCCTTGCCCGTGCCGAGATCCTTGGCGGACACGTTGAGGATGCCGTTGGCGTCGATGTCGAAGGCGACCTCGATCTGCGGGATCCCTCGCGGCGCCGGCGGGATGCCGGTCAGCTGGAACTTGCCGAGCGACTTGTTGTACTGCGCCATCTCGCGCTCGCCCTGCAGCACGTGGATCTCGACCGAGGGCTGGTTGTCCTCGGCGGTCGAGAAGACCTCGCCCTTGCGCGTCGGGATCGTCGTGTTGCGCTCGATCAGCTTCGTCATCACGCCGCCCTTCGTCTCGATGCCGAGCGTCAGCGGGGTGACGTCGAGCAGCAGCACGTCCTTGACGTCGCCGGCGAGCACGCCGGCCTGGATCGCTGCGCCGACGGCGACGACCTCGTCGGGGTTGACGCCGCGGTGCGGCTCCTTCTTGGTCAGCTCTTTGACCTTCTCCTGAACGGCGGGCATGCGCGTCATGCCGCCGACGAGCACGACGTGTTCGATCTCCTTGACGCCCTTGTCTTTGGCGTCGTCGATCGCCTGGCGGACCGGCGCGACGACGCGGTCGAGCAGGTCGCTGGTCAGCTCGGCGAGCTTCGCGCGCGTCAGGCGCGTGTCGAGGTGCTTCGGCCCGGAGGCGTCGGCGGTGATGAACGGCAGGTTGATCTGCGTCTCCTGCGTCGTCGAGAGCTCGATCTTGGCCTTCTCGGAGGCCTCGTAGAGCCGCTGCAGCGCCATCGGGTCGGTCGAGAGGTCGATTCCCTGACTACGCTTGAAATCGGCGACGAGCCAGTCGACGATCGCCTTGTCGAAGTTGTCGCCGCCGAGGTGGTTGTCGCCGGCGGTCGACTTGACCTCGAACACGCCGTCGCCGATCTCGAGCACGGACACGTCAAACGTGCCGCCGCCGAGGTCGAACACGAGGATCGTCTGGTCTGACTCCTTGTCGAGCCCGTACGCGAGCGAGGCCGCGGTCGGCTCGTTGATGATGCGCTTGACGTCGAGGCCGGCGATCTTGCCGGCGTCCTTCGTCGCCTGGCGCTGGTCGTCGTTGAAGTATGCCGGGACGGTGATGACGGCCGAGTCGACCGCTTCGCCCAAGTACGCTTCGGCGTCGGTCTTCAGCTTCTGCAGGATCATCGCGGAGATCTCCGGCGGCGAGAACTGCTCGGCTCCTTTCTCGCCCTGAGTCACCTCGACGCGAGCGTCGCCGTTCGGTCCGGAGACGACCTTGTAGGGGACGATCGACTCCTCCTCCTTGACTTCGGCCTCCTTGCGGCCCATGAAGCGCTTGATCGAGAAGACCGTGTTCTGCGGGTTGGTGACTGCTTGTCGCTTGGCGACCGTGCCGACCAGGCGCTCGCCGGAGGCCGTGAACGCGACGACGGACGGCGTCGTGCGACCGCCCTCCGAGTTCTCGATCACGGTCGGCTCGCCGCCCTCGAGCACGGCCATGCACGAATTCGTCGTGCCGAGGTCGATGCCTATGGTCTTGGCCATGTGGGAATGCTCCTTCGAGTAAGCGGTTGAAATCTGAGTGAGATTATGACAGATTTTCTGTGAGGAATCAATATCGATCAACGCGCCGCGCAGGGTGGCGGCGGGTGTCGCCCGACCGCCGATCCGCTACGTGCTCAGCGACCGGGAGCGCCCCGCGCGCGGCTCGCGCGGGGCGCTGCGCAGTGACAGGAGCGCCGATACGCGCTACCGTCAGACGATGCCCGCGATTACGACTTCGATCGCGGACGCGATCCCGCTCAAGCCGCGGCTGCGAGGCGTCTTCCACCAGTACGCGTTCTTCGTCTCGCTGGGGTGTGGCGTCGGTCTGATCCTCGCGGCGTCGGGCGGGCGCGATCGCGTGGCGGCGACGATCTACGCGGTGGCCGTCTCGGCGCTGCTCGGCACGAGCGCGCTGTACCACCGCGTCACGTGGCGCCCGAAGGCACGCCGCTGGATGCGGCGGCTGGACCACTCGATGATCTTCGTGCTGATCGCCGGCACGTACACGCCGGTCGCGCTGATCGCGCTGAAGGGCTCGCTCGCGACGACGATCCTGATCGTGCTGTGGGCGGGCGCGCTGGGCGGCGTGATCTTCAAGCTTGCGTGGATCGACGCGCCGAAGTGGCTGTTCGCGATCGTCTACGCGCTGCTCGGGCTGGTCACGGCAGCGATCTTCGGCGAGCTGCCGGCGGCGATCGGCTGGCTGGGCGCGATCGGCATTGCGCTGGGCGGAGCGCTGTACCTGACGGGCGCCGTGATCTACGCGAGCGAGAAACCGAACCCGTGGCCGAGGGTGTTCGGCTACCACGAGGTGTTCCACACGCTCGTGCTCGCCGCCGCGGGACTGCACTACGCGGTGATCGCGTTCGCCGTGCTGCCGCACGGCTGAGCCGGCCGACACCGGGCCAGGCCCCGCGCGTGACCGACCGTGTACATACATTTGTCGACGGCCGGTCACGACACACACCGCGCCAGGCGCCTCGCGGAGCGTGCTGCATCTCAGCGGAGAGCGATCACAAAAGTACATACACGTCGTTGGACGGACGGCCGTCAGGCGAAGAGAACGCGGCTCGGGCACATCCGCGCGAGCGCGCAGCGCTCGCACTCGGGCGAGCGCGCATGGCACGTGCGCCGCCCGTGGCGCAGCAGGTTGACGTGCAGCTCGAGCTCCTGCCCGGGCGGCGTCAGCGCGAGCATCTGGTCGTGCATGCGCTCGAACGGCGCGCCGTCCTGCAGCAGGTGCAGGCGCGCGCCGACGCGTGAGACGTGCGTGTCGACGGGCACGTCGCGCAGGCCGTAGGCGAACAGCAGCACGCACGCGGCCGTCTTGCGTCCGACGCCGGGCAGCGCGACGAGATACTCGCGCGCGTCGGACAGCGGCGCGCGCGGAAGCCAGTCGAGCGAGAGCTCGCGCGGCGCGGCGTCCGATCCGGGCGCGGGCGCGCTCGAGATCGCGCGCAGGATCGCCTGGATGCGAGCGGACTTGACCTTCGAGATGCCGCCGGGGCGGATCGCCTCCTCGATCTCGGCGAGCGGCGCGTCGCGGACGGCCTCCCACGAGGGAAAGCGCGTGTGCAGGCGCAGGAAGGCGACGTCGCGGTTGCGGTCGTTGGTCGACTGCGAGAGGACCGTCAGGACGAGCTCGGCGATCGGGTGGCCGTGCGGGCGCATCGACGGGATCCCGTAGACCTCGCGCAGCCGGTCGCGCACGCGCAGCACGCGCGCGCGCGTCGGCGGCGTCCAGGCGGGCGCTCTGGCGGCGCGCTTGCGGGCGGTCGCGGGCACGCGCCAACGGTAACCGCCGCGCGGCGGCGCGTATATCCTCGCGCGGTGCCCGACGTGCGCGACCACGAGGGAGCGATCGACACCGCGTCACAGGCGGATCTGCCGGTCTTCTGGCGCAGCGCGTTCGAGGGGGACCGACCGGCGGGCGACGAGGCCGTGCCGCTGTACGTGCACGGCGTGCCGGAGAGCTCGGACGAGTGGCTCGCGTTCGTGCGGCGCAGCGGCGGCCTCGCGCCGGACCTGCCCGGCTTCGGCCGCTCGGGCAAGCCGGGCTCGCTGAGCTACACGATCGAGGAGTACGCGGACTTCCTCGAGGCGTTCCTGGCGCTGACGGGCGTCGAGCGCGTGCGGCTCGTCGTGCACGACTGGGGAGCGGTCGGGCTGGCGTTCGCGCAACGCCATCCGGAGCGCGTCGAGCGGCTCGTGGTGATCAACGCGGTGCCGTTCCTGCCGGGCTACCGCTGGCACCGCACGGCGCGGATCTGGCGCGCGCCGCTGCTCGGCGAGCTGTCGATGGGCACGACCAGCCGGCGGCTGCTGCGACTGCTCTCGCGCGAGGCGAACGCGACGCCGGGGCCGCTGCCGGAGGGGTGGATCGACAGCGTGCTGGCGCACTTCGACCAGGGCACGCAACGCGCGATCCTGCGGCTGTACCGAAGCTCGCCGCCGCCGGTGCTGGAGGCGGCCGGTACGCGCCTTGGCAAGCTGCGCGGGCCGGCGCTCGTCGTGTGGGGGCAGCGCGACCCGTACATCCCGGCGCGCTTCGGGCAAGCGTACGCCGACGCGCTCCGCGCCGAGCTGATCGCGCTCGAGGACGCGGGACACTGGCCGTGGCTCGACCGGCCGGACGTGATCGACCGCGTCGTCGAGTTCGTCGGCGCCCGGTCGCGGTGAGCCTGCTCGCGCGGCGCCCGGCGGAGCGACGCGCGAGCGCGATGCCGGCCGCGCGGCGCTCGGCGCGGCTGAGCGAAGGGCTCGCGCGCCTGCTGAGCGGCCCGCGCCCGCCGGCGTGGACGTTGACGGCGGCCGCCGGCGCGCTGTACGTGATCGTCGCGCCGGTCAGCAGCGACCTCGCGGCGGCCGGCTACCGCAGCGAACTGTTCTCGCGCTCGGGCCTGACGCTGTGGGACGACGGCTGGTACGCGGGGCACCACCTGCTCGCGTACTCGCTGCTGGCGCCGGGGCTGGGCGCGCTGCTCGGCGTGCAGCTGCTCGGTGCGCTGTCGGCGACGCTCGCGGCGGCGCTGTTCGGCGTGCTCGTCGACGGCGCCGTGCACGCGCCCGAGGCGCCGGCGGCGCGCGTCGCGAAGCTGTGGTTCGCGTTCGGCATGGCGGTCCTGCTGCTGGCCAACCGGATCCCGTACGAGCTCGGCCTGGCGATCGGGCTGGCGTCGCTCGCGCTCGCACAGGCGAGGACGCGGCGCGGCGCTCGCCATCACACGCCAGTGGCGGCGCTCGCGCTGGCGCTCGCCGCGCTGTGCGCGCTGGCGAGCCCGGTCGCCGGCGCGTTCCTCGCGCTCGCGGCGGTCGCGTGGGCGATCGCCGGCGGCGCCGCGCAACCGCCGACGCCGCTCGGCGCGGGCGCATTCGACCTGCGCGTCGTGCGCCGCGGCGGCCGCGCGCTGCCGCTCGCGCTGGCGGCGGCGGCGCTCGTACCGGTCGGCCTGCTCGAGCTGGCGTTCCCAGAAGGCGGCACGCAGCCGTTCGTCGCGTCGGCGTTCTACCCGGCGCTGGCGGGCGTCGTCGCCGTCGCGGCGCTGCTGCCGGCGCGGCGGCGCGTGCTGCGCGTCGGCGCGCTGCTGTACGCGCTCGCGCTACTCGGCGCGTACGCGATCCCGTCGGCGGTCGGTGGCAACGTCGACCGCCTCGGCGCGCTCGTCGCCGGGCCGGTGCTGGCGTATGCGCTGGCCGGCCGCCGCGGCGCGCAGGGGCAGCGCCCGATCGGTCGCAGGCTGCGCCTGCTGGCGCCGCTCTTGCTGGCGCCGGCGCTGCTGTACTGGCAGGTCAACGCGCCGGTCGACGACGCGCTGTCGGCGGCGGGCGACGCGGCGGCGCAGCGCTCGTACTACACGCCGCTGCTCGCCGAGCTGCAACGGCTCGGCATCGGCTACGACGCGCGCCCGGCGCGGATCGAGATCGTCGCGACGCGCGATCACGCCGAGGCGCGCTGGGTGGCCGCGCACGTGTCGATCGCACGAGGCTGGGAGCGCCAGCTCGACACGCTGCGAAACGGGCTGTTCTACGCCGCCGGCTCGGCGCGGCTGGGCGCGACGAGCTACGCGGCGTGGCTGCGCGAAAGCGCGATCTCCTACGTCGCGCTGCCGGACGCGCCGCTGGACTACTCGGCCGACGCCGAGGGCCGGCTCGTGCGCGAAGCGCCGGCGTACCTGCACGAAGTGTGGCGCTCGGCGCACTGGCGCCTGTTCGCGGTCGCCGCGCCGGCGCCGCTGGCGCAGCCGCCGAGCGTGTTGACGCGGCTCGGCGGCGACTCGTTCACGCTACGCGCGCCGTCCGCCGGCAGCTACGTCGTGCGCGTGCGCTTCACCTCCTACTGGGCGCTCGCGAGCGGCCGCGGGTGCGTCAGCCGCGCGCCGGGCGACTGGACGACGGTGCAGGCGCGCGCGGCGGGCCCCGTCCGCGTGGCGATCGACTTCTCGCTCGCGCGAGTGTTCGAGGACGGGCCCCGCTGCCGCTGAGCTGACGCGGCGTGTGCCCGACGCGAGCGTCGTGAGCCGGACGCGCGCGGCGCACGTCGTCTACGCTTTCACACAGATGCTCGCCCGCGCTCGTCTCCTGCAGGCGCGCGTCCTGCCGCACGGCTGGGTCGACGCGCTCCGGCAGGTCTCACTGTTCACCGCCATCTACTTCGCGTACCGGCTGGTGCGCGGGTTGGTCGAGGGCGACGCCAACGCGGCGTTCGCGCACGCGCGCGACCTGATCGCGATCGAGAGCAAGCTGCACCTGTTCGTCGAGCCGTCGATCCAGGCGTGGGCATCGGGCAGCCACCTGGTGATGGTCACGGCGAGCTGGCTGTACGTCAACGCGCAGACGTCGATCACGGTCTGCGCGCTGCTGTACCTGTACCTGCGCCACAACCGCTCGTTCTACTTCGTGCGCAACATGTTCGTGATCGCGATGGCGATCGCGCTGGTCGGCTACATCGTGTTCCCGACGGCGCCGCCGCGCTTCATGCCGGAGTGGGGCTTCATCGACAGCGTGTCGGTCGACACCGGCGTGCACGTCTCGCACGCGAGCGGCGCGATGACGGCGCTGTTCAACCCGTACGCGGCGGTGCCGTCGATGCACGTCGCGTTCGCGTTGATGATCGGCTGGCCGCTGGCGAAACTGGCGCGTCACAAAATCGTGCGCGTGCTGTGGCTGCTGTACCCGTTCCTGATGGCGTTCGTGATCGTCGTCACGGCGAACCACTTCATCGTCGACGCGGTGCTCGGCGCGCTGACGGCGGGCGCGTCGGCGTACGGCGCCGGCTGGCTCGCGCGGGCGCGCCCGGCGGTGTGGCGCTTCTCGGCCGTGTCGACGCCGCACGTGCCGGCGAGCGGGTAGCGGCCGCGCCGCATGGCTCCGAGGCAACACGCCTCGCCGCGACGGCCGCGTCGCGGCGGCTCTCGCGCGGGGCGCGGCTCGGCGGCGCGCGGCACGCGCGCGCCGATCGGCTCGGGCGAGCGGCGCGCGCTGATGCGCGACGCGCTGATCGAGTCGCGCCTGACGCCGAACGCGATCTCGCTGACGGGGCTCGTGCTGAACCTCGTCGCGGCGGCGCTCGTGTGGGAGAAGCTGTTCTTCCTCGGCGGGCTCGCGTTCATCGTCGGCTCGATCATGGACACGCTCGACGGCCGCTACTCGCGGATGTCGGGCAAGGGCACGCCGTTCGGCGCGTTCCTGGACTCGACGCTCGACCGCGTCGAGGAGGGGATCGTGCTGACGGCGGTCGCGGCCGACTTCGCACAGCATGGGCAGCGGGTCGCGGCGGCGGCGGTCGTCGTCGCCGTGCTCGCGTCGCTGATGGTCAGCTACACACGGGCGCGCGCGGAGGCGCTCGGCGTCGAGTGCAAGGTCGGGATCGCGACGCGCCCGGTGCGCGTCGTGATCCTCTCGATCGGGCTCGTGTTCGCGCGCGGCGCGTCGCTCGGCGGCTTCGAGCTGCTGCAGCCGGCGGTCTACGTGCTCGCGGCGCTCAGCCTCGTGACCGTCGGGCAGCGCATCTGGCACGTGCGCCGCGAGCTCGTCGACGCCGGCTGACGCGCGCTCGCGGTGTGACCTAACGGGTAGTGCGGAGTAGTCTCCGCAAAGCCCACCACGCTTCCACGACCGCGCCTCGGCCCCGAGCGCCGAGCCCTCAGCAAAGGAAACCTCTCTCGTGATCAAGCAGGACTCAAACGGCCACGCGTCGACCAACGGCGCATCGAAGAACGGCGCATCGACCAACGGCGCCGCGCGCTATCAGTCCGACAAGGTGCGCGTCGCGATCGTCGGCGTCGGCAACTGCGCGTCGGCGTTCGTGCAGGGCGTGCACTACTACCGCGACGCCGACCCGGCGCAGCGCGTGCCCGGCCTGATGCACGTCGACCTCGGCGGCTACCACGTCGACGACATCGAGTTCACGGCGGCGTTCGACATCGACGCGAAGAAGGTCGGCAAGGACCTCGGGCAGGCGATCTGGGCGGGCCAGAACAACACGATCAAGTTCGCGAAGGTGCCGCGCAAGCTCGGCGTGCCGGTGTACCGCGGGATGACGCACGACGGGCTCGGCAAATACCTGAAGGAGAAGATCACGAAGGCGCCGGGCGAGACGGCCGACATCGTGAAGATCCTCAAGGACACGCACACCGACGTCGTCGTCTCCTATCTGCCGGTCGGCTCCGAGCAGGCGACGAAGTGGTACGTCGAGCAGGTGCTCGAGGCGGGCTGCGGCTTCGTCAACTGCATCCCGGTGTTCATCGCGCGCGAGAACTACTGGGACAGGCGCTTCAAGGAGGCGCGCCTGCCGATCGTCGGCGACGACATCAAGTCGCAGGTCGGCGCGACGATCGTGCATCGTACGCTCGCGCGCCTGTTCGCCGACCGCGGCGTCGAGATCGAGCGCACGTCGCAGCTGAACGTCGGCGGCAACATGGACTTCTACAACATGCTCGAGCGCGAGCGGCTGGAGTCGAAGAAGATCTCGAAGACGAACGCGGTGACGTCGATCATGGACCACGAGCTGCCGGCGAGCGACATCCACGTCGGCCCGTCGGACTACGTGCCGTGGCTGACCGACCGCAAGTGGGCGCACATCCGCGTCGAGGGCCAGGCGTTCGGCGACGTGCCGCTGAACCTCGAGCTGAAGCTCGAGGTGTGGGACTCGCCGAACTCGGCCGGCATCGTGATCGACGCGGTGCGCTGCTGCAAGCTGGCGCTCAACCACGGCATCGGCGGCCAGCTCGACGGCCCGTCGTCGTACCTGATGAAGTCGCCGCACAACCAGCGCCCCGACGACCAGGCGCGAGCGGACACGGAGAAGTTCATCGCGAAGTACGCCGGCCGGCCGGGGACGGCGGGAAGGCGCCCGGCGCGTAGCGCCGCGAAAGCGCCGGCGCGCGCGAAAGCGAAGTCGAAAGCGCGCGCGACCGCGAGCAGGTAGCCGTCGGGCCGGTGGGGAGGATCGGGGAGTCGATGGCCGAGCGGTTCTCGATCGCGCACGTCAGCCCGTATCCGTGGGAGGCGCACGAGAACGAGGTCAACGCGCACATCGCGCGCGTCAGCGCGGAGCTGTCGCGTCGCGGTCACCGCGTGCTCGTGCTCGCGCCGTCGCACTCGCAGGAGCGCGTGCGCGACTCGCGGCGCGAGCTGCGCTCCGCGCGCGGGCGCGGGCAGGCGCTGCTGGAGGGAACCGACGCCGGCGCGCCGCGCGTCGTCGCGGTCGGCGAGGTGCTCGACGTCGCCGCGTCGGCGCGCCGGCGCGGACCGGCGCTGTCGATCGACGTCGCGCGCACGATCGAGGAACTGCTCGGCACGGTCGAGCTCGACTTCGTCCACGTGCACGAGCCGTTCGCGCCGAGCACGTCGAGCGCGGCGCTGCGCCACTCGCGCGCGCTGAACGTCGGCTCGTTCCACTCCTCCAGCGAGCGGCTGCTCTCGACGCTCGTCGCGCGGCGCTTCGTCGAGAGCTTCTTCGGTCGCCTCGACGCGCGCACCGCGAGCACCTCGGCGACGGCCGCGCTGATGGCGCGCCACTTCCCGGGCGATTACGAGCTCGTCGACGACGGCGGGGACGCGGTCGAGCGCTTCGAGGAGATCTACGCGACGCTCGCGGCGCGGCGCCACCCGGGCGAGGGCGACGCCGAGCTCGCGCGCAGGCTGGCGCAGCGACCGCTGATCGACGTCGACCTGCACATGCACACCGACCACTCGCACGACTGCGCGACGCCGGTCGAGGTGCTGCTGGCGACCGCGCGCGCGCAGGGGCTCGGCGCGATCGCGGTGACCGACCACAACGAGATCTCCGGCGCGCTGGAGGCGCGCGCGCAGGCCGAGCAGGTGGGCGTGAAGGTGATCGTCGGCGAGGAGGTCAAGACGGCCGACCAGGGCGAGGTGATCGGGCTGTTCATCGAGCAGAAGATCCCGCGCGGGCTGACGCTCGAGCAGACGGTCGCCGAGATCAAGCGCCAGGGCGGCATCGTGTACGTGCCGCATCCGTTCGACCGGATGCACGCGGTGCCGGACTACGAGAACCTGCTGAAGATCCTCGACGAGGTCGACGCGATCGAGGTGTTCAACCCGCGCGTGGCGATCCCGTCGTTCAACGACGAGGCGGTGCGCTTCGCGGCGAAGTACCGGATTCCCTCGGGCGCCGGCTCGGACTCGCACGTCGCGCAGGGGCTCGGCTCGGCGCGCATCAGGATGCGCGACTTCGACGGGCCGGAGGAGTTCGTGCAGTCGCTGCGCGACGGCGAGATCGTGACCGGACGCTCGTCGCTGCTGTACGTGCAGGCGCTGAAGTTCCTGCAGACGCGCGCGACGCCGCCGGCGGCGCAGCGCGCGAGCCGCGCGCGCCGCGTCAAGCGCGTGCGGCGCTCGGCGGGAGGACGCGGGCGAGGCTAGCGGGGCGGCGTGAGCACGGGACGGCCGAGACGCGAGCGCGCGCAAGGACTGGTGCACGGTCAAGGACAACCTCCGGCGTCGTCAAATCCCTCGGGGTCGATGCCCGTGACCGATGACGAGATCCGCGAGAAGTACCTCGAGCGCGCGATCCGTGAGCTGAACACGCTCACGCGCGAGCTGCAGTCGTGCCCGCACTGCCCGCGCGGCAACCTGATGCCGGTGCTCGGCTCGGGCCATCCGCAGGCGGACATCATGCTGCTGAAGTACGCGGCGCTGCCGTCGGAGATCGAGGAGGGCGTCGCCTTCTACGGGCGCGCCGGCGGCGCGCTGATGAAGTCGCTCAAGCGCCTGCAGATCGACCCGCTCGCCGTGTACGGGACGCTGTGCGTGAAGTGCCCGCTGAGCGACTCGTCGCTGGCCGACCCGGAGTGCATCGCGCGCGTCGTCGGCGAGCTGGCGATCGTGCAGCCGAAGATCGTCGTCGTGATGGGAGCCGAGGCGCTGGCGGCGCTGAACGAGATGGAGATCCCGCTCGCGCATCCGATCGCGCCGCGGCTCGGCGAGATCCAGCAGCTGACGCCGACGATCGACGCGCTGTACGTGCCGAACATCGACGACTCGCTCGACGAGCAGGACTCCAAGCGCGCCTTCTGGGAGGCGTTCCGCGCGCTCGGCGAGTGGTACGACGCGCTGCCGCCGTACTGACCGGCGCGCATATCGCCGCCCGATCGGGGTACTTGCGCACCGATGGAGAGCGCGAGGGGATCGCTTGCACGTGGGGTTCGGCTGGGCGTCGTGCTGTTCGCGGCGTGCGCGGCGCTCGTCGTGCCGGCCGCAGCGCGCGCCGCGCTTCCTGTCGTCTACTCGAGCGCCGTCGCCGACGCGTACGCGCTCGCGCACACGAACGGCCCACCGCCCGGCGCCAACGACTGGTCGTGCCGCCCCTCTGCGAAGCACCCGCGACCGGTCGTGCTGGTCCCCGGGACGCTCGAGAACATGGCCGGCAACTGGTACACGCTCTCCTCGCTGCTCAGCGACGAAGGCTATTGCGTGTTCGCGCTCAACTACGGCCAGGAAGCGGGCCGCCTGGTCGGCTTCCCGGGGGCGCTGCCACCCGGCGGAACCGGTCCGATCGCGAGCTCGGCCACCGAGCTGGCGACGTTCGTCGGACGCGTGCTCGCCGCCACGGGAGCGGCGCAGGTGGACATCGTCGGCCACAGCCAGGGCGGCATGATGCCGCGCTACTACCTGCGCTTCCTCGGCGGCGCACCGAAGGTGCACGCGCTGATCGGGTTGTCGCCGTCGAACCACGGGACGACCGTCGACGGGCTGACCAACCTGCTCGCGCTCGTGCCCGGCGGCCCCGAGACGGGCTCGCTCGAGCTCGTCTGCGGACCGGCTTGCGAAGAACAGTTCCAGGGCTCGGCGTTCCTGACGAGCCTGAACGCGGGCGGCGACACGGTGCCCGGCGTGACGTACACGGTGATCGAGACCCAGGACGACGAGGTGGTGACGCCGTACACCTCCGCCTTCCTGTCCGGACCGAACGTCACGAACATCGACCTGCAGCGACAGTGCGCGCTCGATGCGAGCGAGCACCTCGCGACGCCGTTCGACCACATCGCGTTGCGCGATGTGCTCAACGCGCTCAGCCCACCCGAAGCGCAGGCGTCGGTCTGCGCTCCCGTGCTGCCGATCGTCGGCGGCTAGCGCGTACGGACAGCGCGGCGAGCGAGCTACTCTCCGCGCGATCGGCATGAGCGCGCATCCGCACTACGGCGAGCAGGAATTCGAGGAGCTCGTTCGCTCGGCGCTCGACGAACTGCCGAGCGAGTTCCAACGGGCGCTCGCGAACGTGGCGATCGTCGTCTCCGACCGCGGCGCCGAGCACCATGCGTACGGCCTGTACGTCGGCCTGAGGGCGCGCGGAGCGGGTTTCTTCGGAGGCGGTGGCATGCCGGATGAGATCCTGATCTTCCGCGACACGCTCGTGCGCGACTTCGGCGCCGATCCCACGCGGCTGCGCACGAAGGTCAAGCAGACGGTGCTGCACGAGGTCGGTCACTACTTCGGGTTCGACGAGGCCGGCGTGCGCAAGCTCGGGCTGTGAGAGCCGCGCCGCCCGCGACTGTCAGCCTCCGTCGATCGCGATCACGACCTTGCCGAGCTTGCCGCCGGCGGCGAAGCGCTCATAGGCCGCGGCGGCGTCGGCGAGCGGGAACGTCTCGGCGATCGGCACGCGCAGCGCGCCGGCGTCGAACAGCGGCAGCACCTCGTGTTCGAGCAGCCGCGCGACGAGCGCTTTCTGCTCGGGCGGGCGCGCGCGCAGCGTCGAGCCGTGGATCCTCGCGCGCTTGCCCATCAGCGCGAGCAGGTTGACCTCGCTCTTGGCGCCGGCGCCCACGCCGATCACGGTGACGCGCCCGCCGGTCGCCAGCGCTTCGAGGTTCTCGGGCATGTTCGGCGCGCCGACGAGCTCGAGGACGACGTCGAACGGACCGTGCTCGGCGAAGCCGTCGCACGCGATCACGTCGGCGCCGAACGCCGCGACCTGATCGCGCAGCGCCTCGTTGCGCACGGTCGCCGTCACGCGCGCGCCGGCGGCGCGTGCGAGCTGGATCGCGGCGGTGCCGACGCCACCGGCGCCGCCGTGCACGAGCAGGCGCTCGGCGCTGCGCAGTTCGCCCTGCGTGAAGATCGCGTCGTGCGCCGTCGCGAACACCTCCGGCAGACCGCCGGCCGCGACCCAGTCGAGCGAGTCGGGCACTCCCATCAGCTCGCGCTCGCGCACGACGCACAGCTCGGCCTGCGCGCCGCCGCCGACGATCGCCATCACGCGCGCGCCGAGCTCGAAGCGCTCGGCGCCGGGGCCGAGCGCCGCAACCTCCCCGGCGAGCTCCATCCCGGGGATGTCCGGCGGCGAGTCGCGCGGCGCCGGGTAGAGCCCGCGACGCTGCATCATGTCGGCGCCGTTCAACCCGGCGGCGTGCACGCGCACGAGCACCTCGCCCTTGCCGGGCTCCGGATCAGGGTGCTCCTCGACCACGATCTCCTGCTCGCGAATCGTCGCGGCGCGCATCGCGCGAAGCCTATCCCGCGCGGAGCGGGAGGAGGGTCAAGCAGATCAAGGACGCAGGGTGGGTGGCGTGCTCTGCACGCGAGCGACCGAGGACGCCGAGCTGCGCCGGCCATCGTCCCGCTCGAACAGCGCGACGCACTCGATGTGGTGCGTCTGCGGAAACATGTCGACGGGCGTGACCTCGCGCAGCGTCCAGCCGGCCTCGACTAGTTCGGCGGCGTTCGGCGCGAGCGTCGTCGGGTTGCAGGAGACGTAGACGATCCGCTTCGGCGCGGCGTCGACGATCCGGTGGACGACCTTCTTCGAGAGGCCGGCGCGCGGCGGATCGACGACGAGCAGGTCGGGGCGCCCGGCGCGCGCGAGCAGCTCGGGCAGCGCCAGGCGCGTGTCGCCGGCGAAGAAGCTCGCCTTCGTGATCTCGTTGCGGCGCGCGGCGTCGATCGCGTCGGCGACGGCGTCCTCGATCAGCTCGATCCCCCACAGCTCGCCGGCGCGCGGCGCGAGCGTCAGCGCGATCGTGCCGATGCCGCTGTACAGGTCGTACACGCGCTCCCAGCCCTCGAGCGCGGCGTACTCGGTGACGATCGCGTACAGGCGCTCGGCCATCTCGGTGTTCGTCTGGAAGAACGCCTCGGCGGAGATCTGCAGGTCGAGCTCGCCGAGCCGCTCGGGCAGCTTCGCCTCGCCCCACACGAGCTCGGTCTCGCCGCCGCCGGTCGTCTCGGCGAGGCTGTCAGAGCGCGTCCACAGAACGCCCGAGAGGCTCTTGCCGAGCCACTCGCTGAGCGCCGCGGCGAGCTCGCCGGCGTCGAGCTCGCCGGCGGTCGTGACGATTCGGACCTGCAGCTGGCCGCTGCGGCGGCCTTCGCGCACGACGAGGTTGCGCAGCCGCGCGCGTCCGTCAGGCGCCGGGCCGATCCGCTGTTCGCGGCTGCGCTCGCGCCGGCCGCGACGCTCGCGACCGCCGCGCTGGCCGTCCGCGCGCGGGGCCGGCGGCTCGACCGCCGCGGGACGGCCGCGATCCCATGCGGAGAGGCCCTGCTCGCGGCACCAGCGCAACGCGACCTCGCGCGCGAGGTTGCCGCGCTCGGACGCGAGCAGGCAGTCGTGCATCGGCGTCACGCGATTGCCGCCGGCCGGCGCGTGAAAGCCGCAGATCAGCTGGCCGCGCTCGCCGTCGCCGTCGCCGTCGGCCTCGCCGAAGGAGTACTCGAGCTTGTTGCGGTAGCGCCACTGCTCGACCGCCGGCACGATCTCGCGCAGCTCGAAGCCGTCGAGATGCCCGATCCGGCGCAGCGCCTCGTCGACCTGCTGCTGCTTGATCTGCAGCTGGCGCGCATACGGCAGCACCTGCCAGGGGACGCCGGGGTGCTCGGCGAGCGGCGCGATCCGCTCGCTGCTCGGCTCGAGCACCTCGAGCGTGCGTGCGTGCGCGTAGCTGCGCTTGCGCTTGTGCACGACCGCGCGGACGCGGTCGCCGGGGATCGCGCCGGCGACGAACACGACGTAGCCGCCGTCGCCGAGCCGCGCGACGCCCTCGCCGCCGAACGCGATCGAGTCGATCGTCAGCTCGAGCTCGTCGCCGCGCTGCGGCCGCTGGAAGTCCTCGGCCGGCGCGGGCGCCGGCGGCGACGCGGCCGCCGGCGACGCCGCCGCGGTGGCGGCCGGCGCGCTGTCGGCCGGCGCGCTGGCAGACGGCGCGCTGTCGGTCGGCGCGCTCACGCCGCCACCTCGCCGGCGAGCAGCTCGAGCAGCGCCTTCTGCGCGTGGCGACGGTTCTCGGCCTGGTCCCAGATCCGCTGGCGCGCGCCGTACAGGACCTCGGCGGTGATCTCCTCGCCGGGATGCGCCGGCAGGTCGTGCAGCGCGAACGCGCCCGACGCGGCGGCGTCGAGCAGCGCGTCGTCGACGCGATAGTCGGCGAGCGCGCGCCGGCGCTCCTGCGCGCTCTGCTCGTCGCCCATGCTGACCCACACGTCGGTGTACACCGCGCACGCGTCGGCGACCGCCTCGCGCGGGTCCGTGTGGAGGGTGAGCGACCCGCTCGCGCCGGGCGGGCGCGCGAGATCGCCTTCGAGCGTGTAGCCGGGCGGGGAGGCGATCGCGACGTCGAGCCCCGCGAGCGTGCCGAGGATCGCGAGCGAACGGGCGACGTTGTTGCCGTCGCCGACGTACGCGAGGCGCAGCCCGCGCAGCTCTCCGTAGGACTCGCGCAGCGTCAGCAGGTCGGCGAGCGCCTGGCACGGGTGGTGCAGCGCCGTCAGCATGTTGATCACCGGGATCGAGCCGTGCTCGGCGAGCTGCTCGAGCGTCTCGTGCGGCCCCGTGCGCACGCCGACGAGCGCGACGTGACGCGAGAGCACGAGCGCGGTGTCGCGCAGCGCCTCGCCGCGCGAGAGCTGCAGCTCGTCGGCGCGCAGCACGACCGGGTGGCCGCCGAGCTCGTGCACGCCGACGTCGAACGACAGCCGTGTGCGCGTCGACGGCTTCTCGAACAGCAGCGCGACGCTGCGCCCATCGAGCGCGCGCGAGGAGAGCGGCGCCGCCTTCAGCTCGCCGGCGCGCGCGAGCAGCGCGTCGAGCTCGTCGGCCGAAAGCTCGGCGCCGGTGAGGAATGACCGAGGCATGGACGAGCCAGTCTAGGCTAGGGTGCGCGGCTTGATGATCGCTCGCCTGCCAGCGCTGGTCGCAGCTGCCGCCGCGCTCGCGGCGCTGGCCGGCTGCGGCTCCTCGGGCGGCTCGTCGTCCAACTCGAGCGCCGCGTCGACGAGCGCGAGCACGCAGCAGTCGAGCGGCGAAGCGACCGGCAGCCTCAAAGTCGCGGCGAAGCCCAAGTTCGCGACGGCGAGCGGCCCCGTCCACAGCGGCACCGTGCCGATCGCCTATCGCAACATCGCGATCGCGCCCGACACGATCCGCGTGAAGGTCGGCAGCACGATCGTCTGGACGAACTACGACAACATCGAACACAACGTCACGAGCGAGGGCGGCCCGCAGCGGTTCGCGTCGAAGAACTTCGGCGAACGCGGCACGTTTCAGGTCAAAGCGCTGAAGCCCGGCGTGATCCACTACGAGTGCACGATCCACCCGGCCTCGATGAACGGAACGATCGAAGTCGTGAAGTAGGTCGGTCGCTCCCGTGCGCTACAGGTCCGGCAGGCCCTCGTCGCTCGTCGAGGCCGTCGCGTACAGCCGCCGCGGGATCCGCCCGGCGCCGTGCGCGAGGCGGCCGGCCTCGACGGCGGCGCGCATCGCGCGCGCCATCCGCACGGGGTCCGCGGCGCGGGAGATCGCCGAGGCGGCCATCACGGCGTCGCAGCCGAGCTCCATTGCGAGCGCCGCGTCCGACGCCGTGCCGATGCCGGCGTCGAGCACGACCGGCACGTCGACGGCTTCGCGGATCAGCGCGATGTTGTACGGGTTGCGGATGCCCATGCCGCTGCCGATCGGCGAGCCGAGCGGCATCACCGCGACGCAGCCGACGTCCGCCAGGCGGCGCGCGAGCACGGGGTCGTCGGTCGTGTACGGGAGCACGACGAAGCCCTCGTCGACGAGCTCCTCGGCGGCGCGCAGCAGCTCGGGCGCGTCGGGCAGCAGCGTGTCCTCGTCGCCGATCACCTCGAGCTTGACCCAGTCCGTCTCGAACGCCTCGCGCGCGAGGCGCGCCGTCAGCACGGCGTCGCGCGCCGTGTAGCAGCCGGCCGTGTTCGGCAAGAGCTCGACGCCGGACTCCGACAGCACGTCGATCAGCGAGCCGCGCGACGCCGGGTCGACGCGGCGCAGCGCGACCGTCACGAGCTCGCTCTCGCTCGCCGCGATCGACTCGGCGAGGATCGACAGCGACGGGAAGCCGCCCGTCCCGAGCAGCAGCCGCGAGCGCAGCGTGCGCCCGGCGATCGTCAGCGGGTCGGAGCCCGCGGCGGCGGCATGCGGCGCAGACGCCGGCGCACCGCTATGGCCCGCTCGCGTCTGCTCGCTCGTCTCGCGCGTACCGGCCATCATCCGCCCTGCATCGCCGTCAAGACCTCGATCCGCGCCTCGTCGGCGAGCGCGAACGACTCCCATTGCGCGCGCGGCACGACCTCGCCGTCGACCGCGACTGCGACGCCGCGAGCGTCCGGCGAGAGCTCAAGCCGCGCGAGCGCCGCGGCGACGGTCTCGCCGGCGCGCACGTCGCATTCGCGTCCGTTGAGCACGATCACAGGCGCACCGCCTGCGCAAGCTCGCGCGCGCCGGCGCCCCCCGCGGCGCGCGCGCGCGCCTGCGGCTCCGAGCCGGCGAAGCGCCGCGGCGAGCACGCCGCGAGCAGCTCCTGCTCGGCGCCGTCGCCGCTCAGCAGCCCGACGACGAGCTGCGCCGTCAGCGGCGCGAGCAGGATGCCGTTGCGGTAGTGACCGGTCGCCCAGACGACGCCGTCGAGCTCCCCGAGGCCGATCGCCGGCGCGTTGTCGGGCGTGCCCGGGCGCAGGCCGACGCACAGCTCCTCGATCTTCAGCTCGGCGACGTCCGGCACGAGCTCGTGCGCGTCGCGCAGCAGCTCGTACACGCCGCCGACGTCCGGCTGCACGTCGAAGCCGCGCTCCTCGACGGTCGCGCCGAGCACGTACGCGCCGTCCTCGCGCGGGACGACGTAGCCGCCGTCGAAGCGCACGACGCGGCGCAGCAAGCCCGGGCCGCGCGGGTCGCGCAGGCGCAGCAGCTGCCCCCTGACGGGGCGCACCGGCATCGCCTCGCCGACGCCGTCGAGCTGCGCGCTCCACGCGCCGCATGCGAGCACGACGCGCTCCGCGCGCACGAGCTCGCCCTCGCCGCCGCCGTCCGCGAGCGTCGCGCCGAGGACGCGGCCGGAGCCGTCGGCGACGATCCGTGCGACCGGCGCGCGCTCGCGCAGCTCGACGCCGGCGCCGGCGCACGCGACGCGCAGCGCGTCGAGCATGAGCCGTGGGTCGAGCGAGTGATCGTCGGGCGCTTCCAGCGCGAGGCGCAGCGCCGGCGCGAGCGCCGGCTCGCGCTCGCGCGCGTCGCTTGCGCGCAGCCGCTCGGTCGCGAGGCCGAGCGAGTCGCGCAGCGCGATCTGGCGCTCGAGCTCGCGCGCCTCGTCCTCGTCGCGCGCGAGCAGCAGCGTGCCACTGCGCCGCAGGCCCACGTCGATCGCGCTCGCCGCGTGCAGCTCCTCGGCGAACGCCGGCCACAGCGCGACCGAGCGCAGGCCGAGCTCGAGCTGGCGACGTCCGTGCTCGCCGAACTCGACCTCGGCGACCGGCGCGAGCATCCCCGCGGCGACGCTCGAGGCGCCCGATCCGAGCGTCTCGCGCTCGAGCACCGTCACGCTCATCCCGCGCGCTCGCGCGCGCCACGCGATCGAGAGCCCGATCGCACCGCCGCCGATCACGAGGACGTCTGACGAGCCGTGCGAGTTGGACATCACCTTGATGCTAGCCCGCATCCGCGAGCGCGACGCGCCGCGCGCACCCTGCGAGACTGACGCGATGAGCACCGCCCAGACCGGCTCCGACCGCCGCGCGCGCCTGGACGCCGCGCGCCTGTATCTCGTGTGCGACGCCAAACCGGGCGGACGCGAGCTGTCCGACGTGATCCGCGCGGCGGTCGCCGGCGGCGTCGACGTCGTGCAGCTGCGCGACAAGCAGCTCGGCGACGACGAGCTCGCGGCCGTCGCGAACGCCGCGCGCGCGCTATGCGAGCGGATCGGCGCGCTGTTGATCGTCAACGACCGCCCGCTCGTCGCGCGCGAGGTCGGCGCCGCCGGCGCGCACGTCGGCCAGGACGACATGCCGGTCGCCGAGGTGCGCGCGCTGCTCGGCGAGGACATGCTGATCGGGCTCTCGACACACGCCGACGCCGAGATCGACGCCGCGCTCGCGCGCGACGCCGACGGCGCGCCGCTCGTCGACTACATCGGCGTCGGCCCCGTGCACGAGACGCCGACGAAGGCCGGCCGACCGGCGGTCGGCGTCGAGCTCGTCCGCTACGCCGCCGCGCACGCGTCCATCCCGTTCTTCGCGATCGGCGGCCTCAGCGAGCAGAACGTCGGCGACGTGCTCGACGCCGGCGCGCGGCGGATCGTCGTGCTGCGCGCGATCGCCGACGCCGCCGATCCCGAGGCCGCCGCGCGAGCGCTGCGCGCGAAGCTCGACGCGCGCAGCGGCGGATGAGCACGCCCGCAGGACGGCCGCGACGGCGCATGCGCCCGGCCGCTCCCGATCCGTCCGGCGGCGCGCGCCCGACCGCCGACCCGCGCGAGACCCCCGCCGGCGCGCGCCCGGCCGCCGACCCGCGCGAGACCCCCGCCGGCGCGCGCCCGACCGCCGACCCGCGCGAGACCCCCGGCGGCGCGCGCCCGGCCGCCGACCCGCGCCCGACCGCCGACGCGCCGCGGCGCCTGCGCGGGCAGGCCGCCGACGAGGCCGTGCGCGCCGCGCTCGCGCCGCTCGGCCCCGACGAGCGCCCGGCGCCGCTGCGCGTCGCGATCGCCGTCTGCGTGGCGCTCGCGATCGCCGTGATCGCCGGCGCCGCGTCGATCCACGACCTCAGCCGCCACGGCGGCTCGATCCCCGGCGCGGCCCTGCTCGCGGTCGTGCTCGCGCTGCTCGCGCAGGGCATGTACCGGCGCCGCTACTGGGCCGTGCTGTCGTTCGAGGCGCTGCTCGCGTTCCAGATCATCGTCACCTCGCTCGCGCTCGTCGTCGCCTCGACGCTGCTCGCCGCCACGGTCTGCGTCCTCAGCGTCGGGCTCGGCGGGTGGCTGTTCTGGAAGCTCGTGCGCGTGATGGGCCGCATCCAGGCCGGCGAGCACGCGCGCGACGGTACGTAAGGACGCGTACGATCGGCGTCCGACCGGCGCTGCTTCGCCTGAGCCGCACATAGCATCCGCGCCAGCCGCCCAATCCAAGGAGGACACCTTGCCTGCACGCACGCGCCCACTGATCGTCGCACTCCTCGCCGTCGGCTCACTCGCGCTGACCGCGTCGGCCGCGAACGCCGAAGGGGTCAACGTGACCGGCACGTGGAGCGGCACGTACCACTGCAACACCGGCAAATGCGCGGGGCAGCAGAAGAGCGGCACGTTCGTGCTCAACCAGGCGGCCGGCTCCAGCACGGTGTCGGGCACGATCAACGTCGAAGGCGGCGGCGCCGGCACGGTCACGGGCGCCGTCAGCGGCAACACGCTGACGCTCGAAGGCAAAGGCGAAAACGGCTACACGGCGCACGGCGTCGAGACGATCTCGACCGACGGCCTGTCATGGAGCGGCACCTACGAAGACAGCGCGGGGACGAGCGGTGAACTGACCGCCACGCGCCCCTCGCTGCCCGTGTTCACGACGACGCTGCGCCCGGCGGCGATCCAGGTGCTGTGCAACTACGAGGTCGCGCCCGCCAACTTCACGTGCACCGCGTCCGTCGGCGACGCGAGCGGCGCGACGCCCGCGAAGATCCCGACCGGCAGCGTCTCGTTCACAGCGACGCAGGGCACGTTCACGCCGACCGCGCAATGCGCGCTCGTCGCGACGCCCGGCTCGCCGAACACCGCGAGCTGCTCGGTCACGTACACCCCCGCGAGCAAAATCGCGACGGGCACGCCGGCGCCGGTGACCGGCGCCTACTCGGGCGACGCCACGTTCGCCGCGAGCGCTGCCAAATCGGGCGCAGGCGCGGTCGTCTCGCCGATCGTCAGCGCCGCGAAATCGACCGGCGAAGGCGCGAGCACGACCGTCAGCTGCCCCGCCGGCTCCTCGAGCTGCCCCGTCACCGTCAGCCTGTCGGTCGAAGAATCGGGCGGCGGCGCCGTCACCGCGCGCCACGCCAAGCGGCGCACGATCACGATCGGCAGCACCGCGTTCACGCTCAAAGGCGGTCAGCAGCGGACCGTGACCGTCTCGCTCAACCACACCGGCAAGACGCTGCTCGCCAAGCACAAGCGCTTCACCGCGCTGCTCAAGGTCGTCTCCGGCGGCACGGTCGTCAAGACGCAGAAGATCGCCGTCAAGCTCAAGCGCAAGTAGCGACATTTGACGTATGTAGACGTCCGGTCTGCCGATCGATCGAACGGCGCCGGCTGCGCTGTGCCGCTTCGATAGGCTCAGCGCGCGATGGCCAACGAGACGTATGACTGCATCGTGATCGGCTCCGGGCCGGGCGGCTACGTCGCCGCGATCCGCGCCGCGCAGCTCGGCAAGAAGACCGCCGTCGTCGAGCGCGACAAGCTCGGCGGGCGCTGCCTCAACTACGCGTGCATCCCCGCCAAGGCCGTGCTGCGCTCGGCCGACCTGCTCGCCGAGATCCGCGAGGCCGACGAGTACGGGCTGACCGTCTCCGGCGTCGAGGTCGACTTCGCCGGCGTGCAGGCGCGACGCGCGAAGGTCGTCGAGACGCTGACCTCCGGCGTCGGCGCGTTGTTCAAGAAAAACGGCATCGACGTGATCGACGGCGACGCGTCGCTGAACGGCGACGGGCACGTGATCGTCGGCGAGGACGCCTACGCGGCCGCGACGGTCATCCTCGCGACGGGCTCCGTCCCGCGCTCGATCCCCGGCGTCGAGTACGGCGGGCGGATCATCGGCACCGAGGAGGCGTGGGCGCTGTCGGAGCTCCCCGCGCGCCTCGCCGTCGTCGGCGCCGGCGCGTCCGGCGCGGAGATCGCCTCCGGCTACGCGCGCCTCGGCTCCGACGTGCGCCTGATGGAGATGTTCGAGCGCGTGCTGCCGAGCGAGGACGCCGACGTCTCGCGCCTGGTCCAGCGCGGCTTCAAGCGCCAGGGCGTCAGCGTCCACACCGGCGACCCGATCTCCGACGTCGAGACGGGCTCCTCGAGCGTCACGTTCACGCACGGCGAGGACGCCGGCCTCGAGGTCGACTACATGGTGATCGCCGCCGGGCGCGGCGCCGACGTCGTTGGCCTCGGGCTCGAGGACGCCGGCGTCGAGCTCGACGAACGCGGCCTGATCGCCGTCGACGGCGCGCTGCGCACGAGCCGCCCCGGCGTCTACGCGATCGGCGACCTCGTCGCCGGCCCGGCGCTCGCGCACAAGGCCTCCGACGAGGGCATCATCGCCGCCGAGGACTCGGCTGGCCTCGCGACGCACCCGATCGTCCACGTCGACATCCCGCGCGCGACGTTCTGCACGCCGAACGTCGGCTCGTTCGGGCTGACCGAGCAGCAGGCGCGCGACGAGGGCTACGACGTCGTCGTCGGCAAGGTCCCGTACGGCGCCGTCGGCGGCGGCATCGTCTACGGCGACCGCACCGGCATGATCAAGCTCGTCGGCGAGTCCAAGTACGGCGAGCTGCTCGGCGGCCACATCGTCGGCACGCGCGCGACCGAGCTGATCCAGGAGCTCGTCAACGTGCGCGCGCTCGAGGGCGGCTTCGCCGAGGTCGGGCGGATCATCCACGGTCACCCGACGCTGTCGGAGGCCGTCATGGAGGCCGCTCGCGCCGCAGACGGATGGCTGATCCACGGCTGACCGTGGACGCGCCCGCCAGCTCTTTCTACTTCGACCTCGCCAGCCCGCTCGCGTACCTCGCCGCCGAGCGCGTGCTGCACGAGCTGCCCGGCCCCGCCGAGTGGCAGCCGGTGCTCGCGCGCGAGCTGCCAGGAGGCGACCCGCTCTCGGCGTTCCGCTGCGAGCAGGAGCGCGACGCGCTGCTTTCCGACGTCGAGCGCCGCGCCGCCGAGCTCGGCCTGCAGCCGCTGCGCTGGCCTGCGCCGTTCCCGTTCGACAGCGGCTTCGCGATGCGCGCCGCGACGTACGCAAAGTCGATCGGCCGCGCCGTGCCGTTCGCGCAGGCCGCCTTCCGCCAGGCGTTCGCCGGAGGGCGCAACCTCGAGGACGCCGACAACGTCCTGATCGCCGCCGCCGCGTGCGAGATGCACCCCTCGGCCGTCCTGCGCGGCGCCGAGCTGCGCTCCACCCGTGCCCAGCTCGACGCGACGACGCGCCACGCGGGCACGTCGTCTTCGATCCAAAACGTCCCCGCGATCGTCGTCGAGCACGCCGTGTTCGAAGGCGAGCGCATGATTGAGCGCGCCGCCGCGCGGATGCTCGAGCTCACGACCGGCGCGCGGCGATGAGGGCGAAGGACGCCTACCGGCTGATCGTCACGCGCGGCGGGCGCGCGCCGGCGCTGCTCGCCGACGCCGAGCGCGTCGACCACATCGAGCTCGTCGACATCGACGACGGCGAAGTCGTGCTCTTCTGGGACCTGCCGCCGCACGCCGCCTCGCGGATGGCGCGCGCGCTGCGCGAGGAGATCGCGCAGCTCGACGCCGAGGAGTTCATCGCGCGCTGGAGCGCCGTCGACTGACGACCAGCGCCGGCCGATGGCTAACGTGGACTGATGGCAGACTTGCCCGAGCCCGACGTCGCGCGCGAGTGGCTCGCGACGATGACGCTGATCCGCCGCTTCGAGGAGCGCGCCGGCGAGATGTACGCACGCGCGAAGGTCGGCGGGTTCCTGCACCTGTCGATCGGCGAGGAGGCGACGATCGTCGGCTCCGCGCGCGCGCTGCGCGAGCGCGACTACCTGATCTCCACGTACCGCTCGCACGGTCACGCGCTCGTGCGCGGCACGCCGCCCGAGAACGTGATGGCCGAGCTGTTCGGCCGCGTCGACGGCTGCTCCGGCGGCCGCGGCGGCTCGATGCACATGTTCGACGCCGCGCGCCGCTTCATGGGCGGCTACGGCATCGTCGGCGGCAACCTGCCGATCGCCGCCGGCCTCGCCCTCGCCAGCGACTACACCGGCGCCGACGACGTCACGCTCTGCACGTTCGGCGACGGCGCCTCCAACCAGGGCACGTTCGGCGAGACGCTCAACCTCGCAGCGCTGTGGAAGCTGCCCGTCGTGTTCATCGTCACGAACAACCAGTTCGGCATGGGCACGTCGCTGCAGCGCCACTCGGCCGTCACCGACCTGCAGCGCAAGGGCGAGAGCCTGGGCGTGCCCGGCGTGCGCTGCGACGGCATGGACGTGCAGGACACCTACCGCGTCGTCTGCAACGCGATCGCGCGCGTGCGCGACGAGCGCCGCCCGCTGCTCGTCGAGGCGGTCACCTACCGCTTCCGCGGCCACTCGATGGCCGACCCCGAGCAGTACCGCTCGAAGGACGAGGTCGCGCAGTGGCGCGAGCGCGATCCGATCCCCGCGTTCGCGCACCGGCTGATCGACGCCGGCGTGATCGACGACGCCGAGCGCCAGCGCGTCGACGCCGATGCGATCGCGCGCGTCGACGCCGCCGTCGCGTTCGCCGAAGCCTCGCCGTTCCCCGCGCCCGAGTCGCTGTACGACGACGTCTACGTGCTCGACCCGCGCTCCAGCGGCTGGTACTCCGTGCGCACGACCGACCCCGCCGACGCCGCGCGCGAGGACGGCGTCGCCGGTGAGCGCGACCCGCGCGAGTTCTCTCAAGGGCGCGACGGCGAGCGCATCTCCCAGCAGATGACCGACGCGCTCCTGCACGGCGAGGACGCCGCCTGATGGCCAATATGCGCTACCGCGAGGCGCTCAACGCCGCCTTGCGCGAGGAGCTCTCGCGCGACGAGCGCGTGTTCCTGATGGGCGAGGACATCGGCGTCTTCGGCGGCGCCTTCAAGGTCACCGATGGGCTGCTCGACGAGTTCGGCGAGCGGCGCGTGCGCGACACGCCGATCTCCGAGAACACGATCGTCGGCATCGGCGTCGGCGCCGCGATGGCCGGCCTGCGCCCCGTCGTCGAGCTGATGACGATCAACTTCGCGCTGCTCGCGTTCGACCAGATCGTCAACCACGCCGCGCACATCCACTACATGTTCGCCGGCCGCGCGACCGTACCGCTCGTCGTCCGCATGCCGCAGGGCGCCGGCCACCAGCTCGGCCCGACGCACTCGCACTGCTTCGAGGCGCTGTTCCTGCACATCCCCGGGCTGCTCGTCGCGACGCCTGCGACCGCCGCCGACGCCAAGGGCCTCCTGAAGAGCGCGATCCGCGACGAGAACCCCGTCATCTTCATCGAGCACGAGTCGCTCTATGGCGTCCGCGGCGACGTCCCCGACGACGACGAGCTGCTCGTCGACTTCGGCCGCGCGCGCGTCGCGCGCGAGGGCTCCGACGTGACGATCGTCGGCGTCTCGCGCATGGCGCTCACCGCCGAGCGCGCCGCCGTGACGCTCGCAGACGAGCACGGCGTGCACGCCGACGTGATCGACCCGCGCACGCTGCGCCCGCTCGACCTCGACACGATCCTCGCCTCCGTCGCCAAGACCAACCGCTGCGTGATCGTCGAGGAGGGCTGGCCGCACGGCGGCGTCGGCGCCAACCTCGCCGCGCTGATCTCCGAGCAGGCGTTCGACGACCTCGACGCGCCCGTCCATCGCGTCTCCGGCGCCGACGTGCCGATGCCCTACACGAAGCCACTCGAGGACACTCGCCTACCCGCACGAGGCGCAGATCGTCGCCGCCGTGCTCGACACGCTCGGGCTCGCCGCGCCCGGCGCCGCGCCGCGATCGCCAGCGCCCTCCGCCCGTGGAGTGTCCACCTGATGGCCGACATCGTCATGCCGCGCCTGTCCGACACGATGGAGGAGGGCACGATCCTGCGCTGGTTGAAGGCCGACGGCGATCGCGTCGCCCGCGGCGAGGAGCTCGTCGAGATCGAGACCGACAAGGCCGCGATGATCTACGAGTCCGATCAGGACGGCGCGCTGCGCATCGTCGCCGCCGAGGGCGACACGCTGCCCGTCGGCGCGCTCATCGCGCGCGTCGGCGACGACGCCGAGACCGGCGCACGCCCGAGCGCGGCGCCGGCCGCCGCCGCGAGCCCCAACGGCGGCGGTGAGGGCGAGGATGGCTCGGCCGACGTCGAGGCGGCCGTCGAGAGCATCGTCGAGACCGCCGGCGGCGGCGCGAGCACGCCCGCGCCCGCGCCGGCCGGCTCCGAGCGCGTCAAGGCGTCTCCGCTCGCGCGCCGCATCGCGCACGACCGCGGCGTCGACCTGCGCTCGCTCAGCGGCAGCGGTCCCGGCGGGCGGATCGTCAAGGCCGACGTCGAGAGCGCCGCGACCGGCGCCGGTGCTTCCGGAGCGCCGTCGGCGAGCCCTGCGCCCGCCCCCGCGCCGAACGTCGCTCCCGGCGCTGGCGCCGCCGCGGGAGCGCGCGAGGACGTCGCGACGGCGAAGGGCCAGACGACGACGCAGCAGCTCACGCGCATGCAGCAGACGATCGCGCGGCGGATGGCCGAGTCGAAGGCGACGATCCCCGACTTCTCGATCTCGACCGACGTCGACATGGAGCAGTGCGTCGAGCTGCGCGCCGAGCTCAAGCGGATCTCGAGCGACGACGCGCCGACGTACAACGACATGGTCGTCAAGGCAAGCGCGCTCGCCCTGCGCGAGCACCCGCGCGCCAACGGCAGCTACCGCGACGGCGCGCTGCAGCTGCACGCGCGCATCAACGTCGGCGTCGCCGTCGCCGCCGACGACGCGCTCGTCGTGCCGACCGTGTTCGACGCGGACGAGAAGTCACTCGGCGAGATCGCGCGCGAGGCGCGCGCGCTCGCCGCGCGCGTGCGCGACGGATCGATCACGCCACCCGAGCTCGGCGGCGGCACGTTCACCGTCTCCAACCTCGGCATGTACGGCGTCGCCGGCTTCACCGCGATCATCAACCCGCCGCAGGCCGCGATCCTCTCCGTCGGCGCCGTCGAGCGCCGCGCCGTCGTCCGCGACGAGCAGCTGCTCGCGCGCCACACGATGACGCTGACGCTCGTCTGCGACCACCGCATCCTCTACGGCGCCGACGCCGCGCAGCTCCTCGCGCGGATCCGCGAGCTGCTGCAGGCGCCGGCGTCGCTGACGCTCTAGCGGCTCCTCAGCTCAGCAGTTTCGCCGCTTCCTTGAGCTGTTTCTGGGCGCTCTTGAGCTTCGTCAGCGCCGCTACCGCTTCCGCTTCGGCGGCCGGCTGGTTGGTTCCGTGCTCGGCGTACGCCGTGCTGAGGTGTTCGTAGGAGACGATCGCCGCGCCGATCCCCTTGACCAACTTCGTCTTCGCCATCTTGATCCGCGGGCGCGCCGCCGACTGCGCCGCGATCTTCGCTTTCAGCGCCTTCAGCACGGTCACCGATTTGCCGATCGCCGTCTCGACCGGAGCCGCTTCTTTGGTCGTCTTGTAGTTGCCGACCGCCGTCAGCACTTCGCCTTCGGCCACGTCCACGCGGCCGCTGAAGCTCTTGAGCGCCTGCTTGATGCTCGCCTTGCTCGCCGACGCGCCCGTCACGGGGCCCACGAGCACGACAGCCGACACCGCCAACAACGAGACTGCGCGCAACGTCCTCGTGCGTGTCATCGATCTGCCTCCATCGCTTCAGTCAGTCGCCTGCGGGCCGCGCCCAAGGCTGTGTGCCCGCCCGATACCCGGTGTACGGCGGCGCTCAAACGCTCACGCGGCGACGCCCGATCACGCTCGCAGCGGATCGACCCACCGCAGGCCGGCGAAGCGCGAGAAGTCGTTGTCGTGCGAGCAGAGCGTCGCACCGTGCTCGATCGCCAGCGCCGCGAGGTGCGCGTCCGTCGTCAGGTTGCCACCAGCGCCGAGCGGAGCGAGCAGATCGCGAAGCACGGCAGCGTGGCGAGGCGTCGGGTGAACGACCGTCGCGACTGGCTGGGCGAGCCACGAGTCGACAACGTCGAGGGGCTGCTCGACGCTCCAAGGAGAACCGAACCTCTGCCGGCTCGTCGTAAGGCGAATGAACCCAAGCAACGCGACCCAAGCGAACGCCACCGTCTCCGTGCCCGACAGCGCGTCCTCGAGCCACTCCTTCGCGGGCTCGTGCTGCGGCGCGAGCGCGTCGTACGCGTAGACGAACAGGTTGACGTCCGGAAGCTTCACTTGCCCATGTCGAGCTTGCGCAGAATCTCCTCGTCCTCCATTTCGGCCGCGACCTGAAGCGCCTTGGCGATGTTGAAGCGCGCGCCGAGCGGCGCCGACTTCACCCGGAAGCGCCGTTGCGGAGCGGCTTGACCCGCAAGCCCCGCCCGAACGGCGTCGTTGAGCGCCGCCTTGAACGAGACGCCGCGCTCGCGCATCGTCTCCTTCAATTTCGCCTCCACGTCTGGTTCGAGCGTGACGGTCGTGCGCATGGAGACATCATAGCATCAAGATAGATGCTGTCATGATGCTTCGATGTTCTGGCGCTAGGCTGAGGGGCAGCAAATGCGCAACCCGGTCCCGCCCTCCGACGAGCTTTGGGTCTGTCACCTGGGCCATGTCCCCTACTCCGACGGGATCACCACCCAGGAGACGCTGCGCGAGCGCCGCATCGCCCGCGAGCTGCCCGACGTGCTGCTGCTGCTCGAGCACCCGCCCGTCTACACGCGCGGGCGTCGAGCGGGCTCCGAGGACCTGCCGTTCCCCGAGGACTTCTACCGCGCCAAAGGCATCGACGTCGCCGCCACCGACCGCGGCGGCAAGCTCACCTACCACGGCCCCGGCCAGCTCGTCGGCTACCCGATCATGGCGCTCGACGACGTCGGCCGCTACCTGCGCACGATGGAAGCCGCGATCGTCGACGCGCTCGCCCAGCACGGCGTGAACGCGCGCTCGCGCCACGACGAGGGCATCGACTACACCGGCGTCTGGGTCGACGATCGCAAGATCGCCTCGATCGGCGTGCACGTCTCGCGCGGCGTCGCCACGCACGGCTTCGCCGTCAACGTCGACAATGACCTCGACCCGTTCTCGTGGGTGCTCGCCTGCGGGCTGCCCGACGTGCGCATGACCTCGCTCGCCGCCGAGCTCGGCCCCGAACGGGCGCTCGGGCTCGCGTGCTTCCGCAAGGAGATCGCCTACCGCTTCTGCCTCGCCCACGGCCGCCGCCAGCGGCTCGTCTCGCCGGCGCGCCTCGGCATCGCCGCGACGAAATCCGTCAGCGGAGCCCCGACAGGGGCGGAGCCATCCAGATCGACGCTCGTCGACGCGGTGCCCGCATGAGCGACGGCGTCAACCCGGTTGCCACCCGATCGCGCGCCAACCCCGGCGGCGCCGACGTGCTGAAGGTGCTCGGCGCCGACGTGCGCCCGCTGCGCGAGCGCAAGCCGCCGTGGTTCAAGGTGCCCGCGCCCGGCGGCCGGCGCTACCGCGAGCTGACCGAGCTGATCCGCGAGGAGAACCTGCACACCGTCTGCCAGGAGGCCGCGTGCCCGAACGTCGGCGAGTGCTGGGAGCGCGGCACCGCGACGTTCATGATCCTCGGCGACACGTGCACGCGCCGCTGCGGCTTCTGCAACGTCAAGACCGGCAAGCCGACGTGGAACGACCCGCTCGAGCCCGCGCGCGTCGCGCGCTCGATCGCGCGCATGGGCCTGCGTCACGCCGTCATCACCTCGGTCGACCGCGACGACCTGCCCGACAAGGGCGCCTCCGCGTTCGTCGGCGTGATCCGCCAGGTGCGCCGCCAGGCGCCCGACTGCCAGATCGAGGTGCTGACGCCCGACTTCCAGGGACACGAGATGCCGCTCGCGAAGGTCGTCGCCGAGCGTCCCGACGTGTTCAACCACAACGTCGAGGTCGTCTCGCGGCTCTACCCGATCGCCCGCCGCGGCTCCGAGTTCCTGCGCTCCTGCCGCGTGCTGAAGCTCGCCGGCGAGATCGGCGAAGGCGAGGTCGTGACGAAGTCCGGCCTGATGGTCGGCCTCGGCGAGACGCACGACGAGCTCGTGCAGACGTTCGCGACGCTGCGCGAGCACGGCGTCGGCGTGCTCACCGTCGGCCAGTACCTGCGCCCCTCCGAGCGCCACCTGCCGGTCGTCCGCTACTGGCACCCCGACGAGTTCAAGGCGCTCGAGGACGCCGCCTACGAGCTGGGCTTCGACCACGTCGCCGCCGGCCCGCTCGTGCGCTCCTCCTACCACGCCGACCAGCACGTGCCGCAGTCGCGCGCCGGCGTCGGGCCGCTCGCCGCGCACGCCTAGCTCGATCGCCGCCGTGCGCGGATAGTCTCGCGCGATCTTCCCCGTACGAGACGACATCCCGCTCGCGCGCTTCCCGCTCGTCACGGCCGCGCTCGTGCTCGCCAACGTCGTCGTCTACGTGCTCTCGATCCGCCACGGCGGCAGTTTCCTCGACGGGCCGTCCAAGCACGTCGCCGAGCGCTACGGCGCGATCCCGTCCGAGCTGAGCCACGGCCGTCACTGGCAGACGGTCCTCGAGGCGCTCGCCCTGCACGGCGGGTTCGGCCCGCTGCTCGCCAACGTGCTCGCGCTCGCGATCTTCGGCCCGAACGTCGAGGACGCGACCGGCCGCCTGCGCTTCCCCGCCTTCTACCTGCTCGGCGGCCTCTTCGCGCTCGGCCTCGGCGTCCTGCTCGCGCCCAACTCGAGCGCGCCGCTGCTCGGCGGCTCCGGCGCGATCGCCGCCGTGCTCGGCGGCTACGTCCTGCTTTACCCCCGCGCGCGCGTCCTCTCGCTCTCGCTCGTCCCGTTCTTCGCGACCGTCCTCGCCGTGCCGGCCGTGCTGCTGATCGGCGTCTGGTGGGCCGTGCAGCTGTGGTTCGGCGCCGGCGGCCTCGCCGACTCGTTCGCCGGCGACGGGGCGTCGCGTACGCCGGCCTCGCCGGCGCCTTCCTGCTCGGCCTGCTGCTGATCCGGCCGTTCGCGAGCGCCGCACGCATCTCCGCCAAAGGACGCCGACCGCCGCCGCAGCCGGTGTACTGAGCCGATGGCCTCCCGCCGGCAGATCGCGAGCTCGAGGCTCGCGCGCGCATGAGGCGAAACGTCGTGCTCGTAGCCGTGCTCGTGTTCATCGCCGGCTTCGCCTTCCTCACGCTCGCGTCGATCGTCGAGCAGGGATTCACCGTCGCGGCCGCGCTCTCGATCCTGATCCTGCTCCTGTTGTCGGTTGGAATCGTCGGCGCGCTGCGCAATCCTCCGCGCTGACCCTTGAGCCCGCCGTTCATGACCTTCGAGCAGAGCAGGCGCCGGCGCGATCTCGCGCGCCGGCGGCGGCGCAGGCGTCGCGCGATGCTCGCGGGCGCGCTCGTGCTCGCCGTCCTCGCCGCCGCTGCCGCCGCCACGGCGCTGTCCAAATCGAGCTCCCATCACGGCACGGCTAGCGCGCCGAGCCGGCGCACGAGCGCGCCGCGCGTCAAAGCGCCCGTCAAGCCGGCGCTCTCGGCCAGCGGCCTGCCGCTCGGCAAGCCACCGCTCGAGCTCGTCGGGATCGGCGACCCCGAACACGACCCGGTCCAGATCGCCTTCCATCACCCGCCGCGCGCCGGGCTGCTGTTCAACGTCGCGACCGGGCAGGTCCTGTGGCAGCGCAACCCCTACGCGCGACTGCACATCGCGAGCATCACGAAGATGATGACCGCGCTGCTGACCGTCGAGAGCCAGCCGCCCGACGCGCACGTGCTCGTCACGAAGGCCGCCGTCGAAGCCGCCGGCTCGAAGGTCGGCGTGCTGCCGCTGCACAAGCAGGTGCGCCTGCAGACGATGCTCTACGGCCTGCTGCTGCCGTCCGGCAACGACGCCGCGATCGCGCTCGCGCAGCACGACGCCGGCAGCATCGACGCGTTCGTCGTGCGGATGAACGCCGAGGCGGCGAAGCTCGGCATGGGCTGCACGCGCTACGCCTCGCCGTCCGGCTACATCGACGCGGGCAACTTCTCGTGCGTCGCCGACCTGGCGGAGTTGGCCCACGTCGACCTCGAGCAGCCGCGCATCGCCAGCGTCGTGCGCACGCTGAGCGCGGCGCTGCCGCTGCCGATCAAGGGCGGCAAGGTCTGGCTGTACAACAACAACCCGCTGCTGATCTACCACTACCCCGGCGCGACCGGGCTGAAGACCGGCTACACCGAAGCCGCCGGCCGCTGCCTCGTCGCGAGCGCCGAGCGCGACGGCGTCGAGCTCGGCGCGATCGTGCTGCACTCGCCCGACCCCGGCACGCAGGCGCGCCAACTGCTGAACCGCGGCTTCGAGGGCGTCTACCACCAGCGGCCCGTGCCGGAACAGCCGATGCCGCCCGGCGCCTGAGCACGAGCGACCCCGGAGGAGTACCGTTGAACGGTAGATTGACTGGTCAGTCAGCCAAAGGAGAACATCGTGGATCTCGACGACACACAGGAGCAGGCCGACTACCGCGCGCAGGTGCGTAGCTGGCTCGACGAGCACAAGGCGGAGGCTCCGGTCCTCGACGGTCCGGACGCGATCAAGGACGAGGACGAGATCATCGCCGCCCGCCGCGCCTGGCAGGGCAAGCTCGCCGAGGGCGGCCTCGCCGGCGTGACCTGGCCGAAGGACTTCGGCGGTCAGGGCATGGGCCCGATCGAGCAGGTGATCTGCAACCAGGAGATCGCCAAGGCGAAAGTCCCCGGCATCCTCGACGCGATCGGCGTCGGCATGCTCGGCCCGACGATCATCGCGCACGGCACCGACGAGCAGAAGACGCGCTACCTCGGCGCGATGCTGCACGGCGACGAGGTCTGGTGCCAGCTGTTCTCCGAGCCCGCCGCCGGCTCCGACCTCGCCGCCGTGCAGACGCGCGCGCGCCTGCAGGACGACGGCAGCTGGCGCATCTCCGGCCAGAAGGTCTGGACGACGAACGCCCAGTTCGCCTCCTACGGCCTGCTGCTCGCGCGCACCGACACCGACGTCCCCAAGCACAAGGGCCTGACGATGTTCATCGTGCCGATGGACGCGCCCGGCGTCACCGTCCGCGGGCTGCGCCAGATCTCCGGCGAGGCCGAGTTCAACGAGGTGTTCTTCGACGACCTCGCCGTCGACGCCGACGCGGTCGTCGGCGGCGTCGGCAACGGCTGGGGCACGGCGCTGACCACGCTGATGTTCGAGCGCGTCACGATCGGGCTCGGCAGCGAGGGAATGGGATACAACTCCAACCGCTTCGCCGAGGCGCTCGCGCGCGACCCCGACGCCCGCCGCGACTCCGAGGTGCGCCACGAGCTCGGCGAGATCGCAAGCGAACTGCTCGCCGTGCGCTTCACCGGCTACCGGACGCTGTCGGCGCTGCAGAAAGGGCAGGTGCCCGGCCCCGAGTCCGGTCTCGCGAAGATCACGATCGTCAACGGCGCGATCAAGGCCGGCGAGCTGATCGCCGACGTGCTCGGCCCCGACGCGCTCGCCGAGGACGGCCAGTGGGCGTACATGATCTCGTTCCTGCCCGGGCTGAAGTCGGCCGGCGGCACCGAAGAGATCCTGCGCAACACGATCGGCGAGCGCGTGCTCGGGCTGCCGCCCGCGCCGCGGCTCGACAAGGGCATCCCGTTCTCGGAGCTGCGCTCCAAGGAAACGACCGCCGCCTAGCGCCAACAGCCCGACGAACTCGGAGCCAAGGACCGCAAGTGAATTTGTCCCTGTCAGACGAGCAGGAATTCCTGCGCGAGGCCGCGCGCGGCGCGCTCTCGCGCTTCAAGACGTTCGAGGCCGCGCGCGAGGCGCTCGACGGCGACGCCGACGCGCTGCCCGACCTGTGGCCGACCGCCAAGGAGGCCGGCTGGCCGGGCCTGCTGATCGACGAGCAGCACGGCGGCGCCGGGCTCGACGCGTTCGACGCGATGCTCGTGCTCGGCGAGTGCGGGCGCGTGCTCGCGCCGATCGCGCTGCTCGGCCACCTGCCCGCCACCGCGATCCTCAACGACGCGCCCGCCGGCGCGCCGCTGCTCGAGCAGCTCGCGACCGGCGAGCGCCGCGCCGCCTACCTTCCCGTCAGCCCGCCCGACGACATCCACGATGCCTGGAGCGCCGACCCGCGCAGCGGGCTCGAGCGCGCGCCCGCGCCGACGGCCGTCGCAGACGGCGACGGAGCGAAGGTCAGCGGCGAGCTCGCCTTCGTCCCCGACGCGCCCGGCGCCGACCTGCTCGTCGGCGTCGTGCTGCTCGACAGCAAGCCGATCGGCGTTGCGATCGACGCGAGCGCCAGCGGCGTCGCGATCGAGCCGACGAGCCGCTACGACGCGACGCGCTCGCTCGGGCACGTGACGCTGTCCGACGCGCCCGCGACCGTGCTCGACGCGCCGGAGGACTCGCTCGCCTCGGCCTGGCACCTCGCCCAGGCGCTCGTCGCCGCCGAGTCGCTCGGCAGCGTCGAAACGGCGCTCGACACCGCCGTCGAGTACGCCAAGGAGCGCCACACGTTCGGCCGCGCGATCGGCTCCTACCAGGCCGTCAAGCACTCGCTGACCGAGGTGCTGCGCCAACTCGACAACGGCCGCTCGCTGCTGTACTACGCCGGCTGGGCGCGCCGCGGCGGGCCCGACGAGTTCCCGCTCGCGGCCAGCGCCGCGCGCTCGGTCGCCGGCCGCGCGCTCGACCAGGCCGCGCGCACGAACATCTCCGTGCACGGCGGCATCGGCGCGACGTGGGAGCACGACGCGCCGCTGTACTTCCGTCGCGCGCAGCTCTCGCGACGGCTGCTCGGCGGCACCGCGCGCGCGACCGACCGCGTCGCCGGCGAGCTGCTCGCGCAGGCCGACGCCGCTTAAGCGGCGCGGCTTCACACGCGGCTTCACGGCGGCGGCGCTGGCTTTCACCAAACCGTCAGCGCCCAGCACCGGCGCCCCGTACGCCGCGTGCACCGCTTCGACGAGCGCCGCCTCGACGCCGCAGTTGATGCAGAACCCGTGCTGCGACCAGCCGATCGCGCGCGCGAGCACCTGGTCGGCGTACGTGACGCCGGTCGCGTCGTGCCCGTAGTAGTCGTACGCCGCATCCCACGCCGAGCCGTCGAGCGCGTAGCCGGCGCCGTCGGCCGACAGCAGGTGCGCGGCGCCCATGATCGCGTCGAAGTCGTCGTAGATCGACGGGTGCTTCGCCGTCGCGTGGTCGTATGACGCCGGACGCTTGCCATAGCGGTAGGAGTCGCTGACGAGCGCCCACGTCGTGACCGGGCCGTTCGTCACGTTGAACTGCATCGGGCCGCCGCAGCAGTGCGCGAAGTTGAGCCCTTCGTACGTCCCCGGCGCCGTCGAGAACGCCGACTCCTGGCGGTGGATCGACGCGAGCAGCAGCCAGTTGACGCCGAACGTCCGCTGCGCCGTTTCGTAGATCGGATAGAAGCCTTCCATCCAGCGTTTCGCGATGTGCGTCTGCGTCGCGTCGACGAAGCGCGTCGCGTCGAGCCGCTGTTCCGCGATCGACGGCGACGCGACGATCGCGCCGGCGCGTCCCGTGCTCGACCCCGCCGCCGCGCTGCTCGCCGACGCGCCCGCGAGCACGCTCGCCGAGGACGCCGCGCTCGGCGCCGGCGTCGCCGCCACCGTCACGACCGCCGGCGGCGAGGAGCGCTCGACCGACGAGCGGCCGGCGAGCAGCGACGCGACGAACACGCCCACGCCGACGAGTCCGATCGCGAGCGCGAGCAGCCAGACGCCGCGCTCGGACGGCGGCGCCGGGACGTTTGGGTCGGGCTGTCCCGCTGTCGGCTCGTCGGTCGGCATTGGTAGTGAACGGTAGCTGTGAGCGATCTCAGTCGGATCAGCTTCGAGTCTGTGGCAATCCGGGCAGCGCTCCGCGTCGACCTGTATCACGCGTGATACAATACCGAGGATGGCCAACGTGAGCATTCGAGACCTGCGCAACCACGGCGGTGAGGTGGTGGATCGCGCAGCGCGAGGTGAAGCGATTGTCGTCACGCGCGCTGGAAAGGCCGTCGCCGAGTTGCGTGCGGTGGCCAAGCCCGCCTTGTCAGCCGACGCGTTGCTGGAGCGCTGGCGCAGGCTGCCCGAGGTAGACCCAGCGAAGTTGCGTGCGGACATCGACAGCGTGATCGACAGCCGGCTGTGAGTGGCCGCGCAGAGCGCGCGCCGCGCGGCATCCTCGACACATCGACCGTCATCGTCCTGAAGCGGCTCGACGACCCGTCGGCGTTGCCTGAAGAACCGTTGATCACAGCCGTTACGCTCGCCGAGCTTTCTGTCGGTCCGCTCGTGATCGAAGACGAGAGCGAGCGCGCAGCACGTCAGGCACAGCTCCAGCAGGCCGAGTCCGACTTTGATCCGGTTCCGTTCGACGCCACCTCGGCACGCGCTTTCGCACGGGTCGCCGCATCGCTCCGCCGCTCGGGGCGCAAGGCGTCGGCGCGAACGTACGACGCGATGATCGCCGCCACCGCGCTCGCGAACGAGCTTCCCGTCTACACCTGCAACCCCGACGACTTCGCGGGAATCGAGGGACTCGAGGTCGTCGCCGTCCCGATCCCGCGCGCCGGACGCTCGTCGTAGCCCGGCGCGCGCCCGCGCGACCTTCGCCCTACCGTCGGTGTCTCCACCTCGTATGCGCCGACCCACGCTCCCCCGCGCCGCGACCGCGCGTCTCCCGCTCACCGGCCTTGCGCTCGCGCTCTGCGCCGTGGCGCTCGCGTCGGCGCCCGCCGGCTCGGCGAGCGCCGCCGCCGCGCCCGCGCCGCAGGCGACGCTGACGAGCGCGCAGCAGCACTACCTCGCGCTCGCGCAGTCGGGCGTCGCGAGCGCCAAACGGCGCTGGCGCGACCCGCGCCTGGGGTGGGACGACGAGCGCTGAACGACCGTGCGCGCTACCCGCTCGCGACGATCTGGGACATCGTGCCGCTGTTCGAGTCGCTCGACGCGATTGCGATCGCGTCGCCGAGCGCCGCCAACCGGGCGGCCGTCGCGAGCTTCGCGCGCGGCGCCGAGCGCTACCTGAACCGCGGCCTGCGACCGCTGCCCGGCTACTCGCCGTATCCCGGCGACCGCACGGCGAGCACCGAGACGTGGTTCGACGACAACGGCTGGTGGGGACTCGCGTTCGTCAACGCCTACCGCGCGACCGGATCCAGGCGCTGGCTGACCGACGCGCAGCGCGCGCTCGCGTTCATCGCCGCCGCCGGCTGGGACGCGCAGGCGGGCGGGATCTGGTGGAACACGACGCACCCGTACAAGTCGGGCCCGGCGCTCGCGGCGGACACGCTGCTCGCGGTGCTGCTCTACCAGCGGACGAAGTCGAGCTTCGACCTCGCGCAGGCGCGCCGGTTCCTCGCGTGGGCCAACACATCGGGCTTCAGTCCGTCCAACGGCCTGTACGCGGACAGCAGCCTCGACGCGACGCCGGTCGATTACGTCGAGGCGCCGCTGATCTACGCGCAGACCGTGCTCTGCCAAGTGACCGACGACGGCGAAGCGTGCGCTCGCGCGGAAGAACAGAAGGCGAGCTCGCTGCGGCGCTTCGGCTACCTGCTCGACTTCTCGCCGCAGTACGACGCGATCTACCTGCAGTGGATGCTCGCGCTGTACGCGCTCGACGGCGACCGCACGCTGTACCAGCTCGCCGCCGACAACGCGCGCGACATCGAAACGCGCGCGGCCAACGGCGAAGGGCTCTACCTGCTCTCGTGGAACGGCGAAGCGCTGCCCGCGCAGGACGCCCAGCCGGGGATGCTGCAGACGCAGGCCGCCTCGACGAGCGTGTTCGCGTGGCTCGCCGTCGCGCCGCCGCCGGGTTGACGCCCGACGCGCCCCTATACGCCGAGCGCGCGCTGCGCGACGCGGTCGAAGACGTGGTCGGGCAGCAGCCGCTTCATCGCGAGCATCGCGCGCGCGTCGCGCCCGACGAGGTAGCGCGCCTTCATCCGGCGTGCGCCCAGCGCTCGCTCGATCGTCTCGGCGACCTGCTCGGGCGGGACGCCGCGCTCGGCAGTCGTGCGCAGCGTCTTCGCCATCGCCTCCGGGATGTGCCCGTACTCGGCACGCAGCTCGTCGGGAACGACGACGCGCTCCGCTTCGGCGCGGCCCTTGTCCCAGATCGGCGTCGCGACCGAGCCGGGCTCGACGAGCGCGACCTGCACGTGCGAGCTGCGCAGCTCGACGCGCAGCGCGTCGCCGATCGCCTCGATCGCGTGCTTGGAGGCGGCGTACGGCGCCGTGAACGCCATCGCGACGCGCCCGCCGATCGAGGAGACGAACACGATCCGCCCGCGCGCGGCGCGCAGCGCGGGCAGCAGCGCCTGCGTCGCGGCGACCTGGCCGAGCACGTTGACGTCGAACTGCTTGCGCAGGTCGTCGGGGTGGACCAGCTCGAGCGGGCCGCCGATGCCGATGCCGGCGTTGTTGACGAGCGCATCGAGTCGGCCGGGCCCGGTCCCCTCGCCGCCGCCCAGCTCGCTGACGCGCACCGCCGCCAGGCGGATCTGCTCGAGATCGGTGACGTCGAGCATCAGCGGCTGTACGAACCCGGCGGCCGCTTCGCCGACCAGCCGCTCGCCGTCCTCGCTGCTGCGCACGCCGGCGAGCACGGTCCAGCCCGCGCGCGCGAGCCGCAACGCGCTCGCCTGCCCGATGCCCGTCGAGGCGCCCGTGATCAACGCGGTCGGCATCGGTGAAAGCTATCTCACCCCGGGGTTAATCCCCGCTTAGGATCGTTGCCGATGGTTCGCGGCGTGCGCAACGTCCCCGCCGGCCGACGCCGTTCGATCGCTCGCGCGACGATCGCCTCGGCGATCGCGCTCGCGGCGCTCGACGCGGCGACGCTCGCCGGCTGCGGCTCGACGGCCCCGCGCGCCACCGGCGCCGACGACCGCGCGGCGGTGTCCGATCCGACCGCCGCAGCGCCCGGCTCGTGCGCGACGACCGCGCTCGAAGCGCTGGGGCACGTCGCCGCGCGCGTCTACCACGAGGGCGTCTCCAGCGAACGCACGCTCAGCGCGCTGCAGCTCGTCGAGCGCTCGGCGTCGCTGCGAAGCGCCGTCGAAGCGGGCGACGCCGCCGCCGTGCGCGGCGCCGCGCAGGCGCTCGTCGCGACGGGCCATCTGACGAACCTGCAGGTGGCGCGCGAAGGCAAGGTGCTCGCGTCCGCCGGCGCCGAAGGCGCCGTCGCGCCGCTCGGCGGAACGCTCGCCGGCGCCGACGGGAAGCCAATCGCGAGCTTCACGACGAGCGTGTGGAGCGACGGCGGCGTGATCGCCGAGACGAACGGCGTCGCCGGCGCCACGACGGTGCTGCGCACGCAGGACCCGGGCGGCGGCGGTCGCACGATCGCCGGCGCGCTCGAGCTTCCCGACGGCGCGCTCGCGCCTGCGGGGGCGCTCACGCTCGGCGGCGCGACGTACGAGTACACCTCGTTGCCGGCCAGCGCGTACCCCGGCGGCCAGCCGCTGCGCGAGTACCTGCTGCGAGCGGTCGGCTCACTGCGGCCGCTGTGCGGCGCCGACGCCGAAGCGACGACCGTCAACACGCTGAGCCCGATCGCACGGCTGATCTACGACGGCGAGGCGGGCGGGCGGGCGCTGTCGCAGGTCCGGCGCGTGCAGGGCAACGGGCCGCTGCTGCAGGCCGTCGCGCGGCGCGACCCGCAGGCGACGCGCGCGGCGATCGACGCGCTGCTGACCGAGCACGTCGTGCGGCTGCGCGTGACCGTCGGCGGGCGCCTGCTGGCGGACGTCGGCGGCCCGTATGTGCTGGCGCCGGTCACCGCGCCGCTGCGCCTCGGCGGCAGGACGATCGGCAGCCTGACGCTCTCGATCCAGGACGACGAGGGCTACAAGCGCCTCGTCGGGCGCCTCGTCGGGCTCGACGCGCTCATGTACATGGGCGCGCGGCTCGTCAAGAGCACGATCGGCTACTCGCCCGGGGCCGTGCCGACGAGCGGACCGTTCGTCTACCGCGGCAGGCGCTACCGCGCGTACACGTTCGCGGCGAAGGCGTTCCCGTCGGGGCCGCTGCGGATCACCGTGCTGATCCCGATCCCCTACTCGTGAGTCAGGCCGGCACGAGCGCCGAGCGCTTCTGCTCGAGCGCGGCGAGCAGGTCGTCGAACGAGTCCGCGAATTTTTCGACGCCCTCGCGCTCGAGCGTGTCGGTCACGTCCTCGTAGTCGACGCCAGCATCGGCGAGCTCGCCGAACAGCCGCCGCGCGTCGGCGAGCTCGGCCTCCAGGCGCGGGCGCGGCACGCCGTGGTCCTGGAAGTCGCGGATCGTCTCCTCGGGCATCGTGTCGACCGTGTCCGGCCCGATCAGCTCCTCGACGTACATCGTGTCGCGGTAGTCGGGGTTCTTGACCGACGTCGACGCCCACAGCACGCGCTGCGGCGTCGCGCCCTTGGACGTAGGTACTCCCAGCGCGGACCGGAGAAGATCGCCTTGTAGCTCTGGTAGGCGAGCCGCGCGTTGGCGATCGCGAGCTTGCCCTTCAGCTCGTCGTGGCCGCCGAGGAGATCGAGCCGCTTGTCGGCCTCCGTGTCGATCCGCGAGACGAAGAAGCTCGCGACGGAGGCGACCTGGCCCGGGTCGCCGCCCTCGGCGACGAGACGCTCGAGGCCGCGCACGTATGACTCGGCGACGTGCTCGTAGCGTTCGAGCGAGAAGATCAGCGTGACGTTGATCGAGCGGCCCTTGGAGATCACGTCCTCGATCGCCGCGAGGCCCAGCTTCGTCGCGGGGATCTTGACGAGCAGGTTCGGCCGGTCGACCGACTCGTGCAGGCGCATCGCTTCGCGGAACGTCGCCAGCGTGTCGTATGCGAGGCCGGGGTCGACCTCGAGCGAGACGTACCCGTCGCGCCCTCCGCCGGCGTCGAAGATCGGGCGGAACAGGTCGCACGCCTCGCGGATGTCCTGCTCGGCGAGCGCCCAGTAGACGTCCTTGATCTGCAGGTCGGAGTCGAGCTCGCGCAACTGCTCCTCGTACGCGTCGCCGCCGGCCATCGCCTTCTGGAAGATCGTCGGGTTCGACGTCGCGCCGACGATCGAGTCCTCGTCGATCAGTCGCTGCAGAGCACCGTCGCGGGTGGTCTCGCGCGAGAGGTTGTCGACCCACGCCGCCTGCCCGAGCGCGGAGAGCAGGCGCATCGGCGTGAAGTTCGCGTTGGCAGAGGGCATTGTCGATCTCCTCTCTTTCTCAGCTCGGCGTCGCGGCGCGGTCGAGCAGCGCGCGCGCGCGCGCGGCGATGTTCTCGTCGGTGAAGCCGAGCTTCTCGAGCACGGTCGTGCCCGGCGCCGAGGCGCCGAAGCGGTCGAGGCCGAGCACGTCGCCGTCGAGGCCGACCCACTTCCACCAGCTGATCGTCGCGCCCGGCTCGACCGCCAGGCGCGCGGTGATCGCCGGCGGCAGCACCTCGTCGCGGTACTCCTGCGACTGCGCTTCGAACAGCTCGAAGCACGGCATCGAGACGACGCGCACATTGACGCCTTCGCCGGCGAGCTCCTGCGCGGCGTGCAGCGTCGTCGGCACCTCGGCGCCGGTCGAGATCAGGATCAGCTCCGGCGTCGCCGCGGCGGCCGAGTCCCACAGCACGTACGCGCCGCGCTCGGCGCCGTCCGCCGCCGCGACCTCCTCGCGGTCGAGCACCGGGATGTTCTGGCGCGAGAGCAGCAGCGCGACCGGGCCGTCGGCGCGCTCCAGCGCGAGCTTCCACGCGACCGATGTCTCGTTCGCGTCGGCCGGGCGGATCACCCACAGATGCGGGATCGCGCGCAGCGAGGCGTAGTGCTCGACCGGCTGGTGCGTCGGACCGTCCTCGCCGAGCGCGACCGAGTCGTGGGTCCAGACCCAGACGACCGGCAGGCCCATCAGCGCGGAGAGGCGAACGCTGCCGCGCATGTAGTCGGAGAACATCAGGAACGTCGAGCCGTACGGCTTGACGATGCCGCCGTGCGCACACGCGCCGTTGACGATCGCGCCCATGCCGTGCTCGCGGATCCCGAACGGCACGTTCCGGCCGGCGTGGACGCGCGAGAACTCTCCCGCGCCATCGAACACGGTCTTCGTCGACTCGACCAGATCGGCCGCGCCGCCGATCATCGTCGGGCCGAACTCGGCGAACGCGGCCATCGCCTTCTGGCCGGCCGAGCGCGTCGCGATCTGCTCGCCGGCGGCGAACGTCGGCAGCGCCTCGCGCCAGCCCTCGCGCAGCTCGCCGCGCCACGCGAGATCCCAGTCCTTCGCCATCTCCGGGAAGCGCTCGCGCCACGGCGCCAGTTTCTGCTGCTCCCACTCGCGCTGCGCGCTCGCTCCGCGCTCGCTCAGCGACATGTGCTCGTAGACGCTCTCGTCGACCCAGAACTTCTTGTCGGGGTCGAAGCCCATCACCTCCTTCGTCGCGCGCACCTCGTCTTCGCCGAGCGCGGCGCCGTGCGATTTGGCGGTGTCGATCGCGTGCGGCGCCGGGTAGGCGATGTGCGAGCGGATCGAGATGAACGACGGCTGCTCGAGGTGGTCGCGTGCGGTCGCGAGCGCGTGCTCGAGCGCGTCCACGTCCTCGGAGTCCTCGACGCGCTGCACGTGCCAGCCCTCGGCCTCGAAGCGCTGCAGGTGGCTCTCCGAGTCGAACGAGATCGCCGTCGTGCCGTCGATCGTGATGTGGTTGTCGTCGTAGCAGAGGACCAGCTTGCCGAGCCCGAAGTGGCCGGCGATCGAGGCGGCTTCCTGGCTGATCCCCTCCATCAGATCGCCGTCGGAGCAGATCGCGTACGTGTGGTGGTCGACCAGCTCGTGTCCGGGGCGGTTGAAGCGCTCGGCGAGGAAGCGCTCGGCGAGCGCCATGCCGACGGCGTTGCCGACGCCCTGCCCGAGCGGGCCGGTCGTGACCTCGACGCCGGGCGTGTCGCCGCGCTCGGGGTGCCCCGGCGTGCGCGACCCCCACTGGCGGAACTGCTGCAGGTCGTCGAGTGAGAGGTCGTAGCCGCACAGGTGCAGCAGCGAGTACTGCAGCACGCACGCGTGGCCGGAGCTGAGCACGAAGCGGTCGCGGTCGACCCACGCGGTGTCCTTCGGGTTCGCGTGCAGGAAGCGCGTGAAGATCGTGTACGCGAGCGGCGCGAGCGCCATCGCCGTTCCCGGGTGGCCCGCGTTGGCCTTCTGGACGGCGTCCATCGCCAGGCCGCGGATCGTGTCGATCGAGAGCTGGCGGACGTCGCGTTCCTCCATCCCAGCGATCCTAGCGACGTTCGCTCGCACGGCAGGCGCTCGCCGGCGAGCCGGATCCGGACGCGGCCCGCTCGCTAGAGTCCGTGGATCATGGAAGAGCGCTTCTGCGACGTCGGCGACGGCATCACGCTCTGCTACGAGACGTTCGGCGAGCGGTCGAACCCGACCGCCCTGCTGATCATGGGGCTCGGCACGCAGATGGTCGCCTGGCACGAGGACTTCTGCCGCGAGCTGGCCGCGCGCGGCTTCCACGTCGTGCGCTTCGACAATCGCGACATCGGGCGCTCCACGCACGTCGGCGGCGCGCCGCCGACGATCGCCCAGCTGCTGCTGCGCTCGCGACGCGCCGCCCGCTACACGCTCGCCGACATGGCCGGCGACGCGGCCGGGCTGCTGCGCGAGCTTCGCCTCGGTCCGGCGCACGTGATCGGCGCGTCGATGGGCGGGATGATCGCGCAGACGCTCGCCGCGCGCCATCCCAAGCTCGTCTCCTCGCTGACGTCGATCATGTCGAACACGGGCGCGCTCACCAACGGCCAGCCGGCGCTGCGGCTGTACCCGTTCTTCCTGCGCCGCCGTCCGGTCGGCCTCGACGAGTACGTGGCGCACTTCGCGCGCCTGTTCGCCGCGATCGGCTCGACCGGGCTGCCGCGCGATCCGGAGGAGATCCGCGCGCTCGCCGGGATCAGCTACGAACGCGACCACGACGCGGCGGGCCCGGGGCGGCAGCTCGCGGCGATCATCGCCTCCGGCGACCGCACGCGCGAACTGCGCAAGATCGTCGCGCCGACGCTCGTGATCCACGGCACCGCCGACCCGCTCGTCAGCCCGTCGGGCGGGCGCGCCACCGCGCGCGCGATCAAGGGCGCGAAGCTGCTGAACGTGACCGGCATGGGTCACGACATGCCACGGGCGGTGTGGCCGGAGCTCGTCGATGCGATCGCCGAGAACGCGGCAAGGGCGGGTGGCCCCCCGGATCGCCACCCGCCCCTACTTGCCTCCCGATCGCCCCTCACCGGGCTCTCCGGGTAGGCGCCCCGCGGCGTCCCTCAATCGCCGTGAGGCCGCCGGCGGTTCGCCGGCAATCCCGACATCGAATGCGCGCGCCCGGTCGAGCACGCGCTCGTGTGCGAGCGGATACGCACGAGCCAATGGAGGTCGTGCCGGCAGTGCGAGCGGCGGTACGGCCAGCGCCCGTGAAGCGCGCGAAGCATGCGCTGCTCCTGGCAACCGGCCAGCCTCATCGCCGGCTCCCCGCTCTGCGACCCCTCGTGCCTGCACCAAGACCCATTTGCCAAAGGCCCCTTGTCGCTCTGACCCTCACGCCACCCGAACGACTGTCTCCGAGTGGGCGGAAGAACCTCCCGCTGCGACATATAAATCATCTTTTACGCGGAATGTCAACCGGCAACCGATTCCGCTGCGAGACGCGCCGCGAGACAGTTGGAGAAGTGCGCCCGGCGGGAATCGAACCCGCGGCCTGCGGCTTGAAAGACCGCTGCTCTTTGGCTCCCCGAAGAGAACCGTTGACCACTGAGCTACGGGCGCGCGCTGGGTATGTCGTTCGCGGTCGACTGTTGCCGCGAGCGCATAATCTAAGCACGCTTGGCGATGCCGGTGGGAACCGGCTCTTGCGCTACGGCCCGTCGAGGCGCGCGGCCTCGGCCGGCACGTCGTCGGCGAGCAGCTCCATCAGCAGCGCATCGCGCCACTGCGCCCCACCGGGGTCGCGCTCGTAGCAGCGCATCACGCCGACCGGCCTGAAGCCGACCTTCTCGTACGCGCGTATCGCGACGGCGTTGCTCGTCGCGGGATCGATCGTGATGCGGTGATGCCCGCGCTCGTCGATCAGGTGCCGCACGACGCACCTGACCGCCTCGGCGCCGAGCCCGCGGCCGTGCAGCGACGGGTCGAGGAACAGGTCGATGCTCGCGTGGCGAAAGCGCGGCGTCAGCTCCTCCTCGAACTGGATCAGCCCGGCGACGCGCCCGTCGAGCACGATCGCCAGGCGCACGCATCCCGGATCGTCGCTCCACGGGAAGCCGTCGTCGGGCGCTCCCCACCAGCGCGCGACCTCGGGCGTGCGATGGATCCGCAGCAGCTCGGCCTCGTCGGCGTCGCGCAGCTCGCGCAGGACGAGCTCGCGCGCCTGGCGCCCGTCGCGCACGCGACCGGTGACGACGATCATCGCCCGATCCTACCGGCGGACGCGCGCATGCACCGGCGGCCCGCGGCGGACTAGGCTTGGCGAATCGAGCGCTCAGACGTCACGTTCCCATCCGGCGATGCGCACTGCGTCGCGTGGCTGTACCGGCCCGAGCCGGGCGCAGGCGGGCGGGGCACGTGCGTGGTGATGGGGCATGGCTTCTCGCTGACGCGTCACGACGGCCTCGTGCCGTACGCCGAGCGCTTCGCGCAGGCGGGCGCGAGCGTGCTGGTGTTCGACCACCGCCACCTCGGTGACTCGCCGGGCGAGCCGCGCCAGCGCTTTCGCAAGCGCGAGCAGCGCGAGGACTGGCGCGCGGCGGTCCGCTTCGCGCGCGGCGTCGCCGGCGTCGCGCCGCAGCGAATCGTGCTGTGGGGCTTCTCGTTCGGCGGCGGGCACGTCGTCGAGACGGCGGCGGACGACCGGCTCGTCGCGGCGACGATCGCCCTCTGCCCGATGGTCGACGGTCTCGCACGGGTGCTCGCGACGCCGCCGCTGACGTCTGCGTGGCTCCTCCCGCGCGCGCTCGCCGACCAGCTCGGCCGCCACAACATCGTCGCGGTCACCGGCCAGCCGGGTGCGCACGCGGCGATGACGCTGCCGGGGGAGGCGGACGGCTTCGCGGCGGCGGTGCCACCCGACTCGCCGTGGCGCAACGAGGTCTCGCCGGGCGTCTTCCTGACGGTCGGCCTGCACCGCCCGCTCGCCCGCGCGCGACGGCTGCGCGCGCCGCTGTGGGTCGGCGTCGGCGAGCGCGACGTGTCGGTCTCCAGGCGCGCCGTCGAACGGCTCGCCGAGCGCGCGCCGAAGGGCGAGCTGCAGCGCTACCCGTACGACCACTTCGGCGCGTTCCTCGGCGACGGTCCCGCGCGCGTCGCGGGCGACCAGGTCGAGTTCCTGCGCCGGCGCGAGCTGCTCGCGAGTTGAGGCGTACATGGGAGCGGCTCCGGAGCTGCGTACCGAGCGCCTGCTGCTGCGCCGCTGGCAGGAGCGCGACGGCGCGCCGGCAGCGGCGATCAACGCCGACGCGGAGGTCGCGCGCTACTTCCCGGCGGCGCTGACAGCGGCACAGAGCGAGGAGATGATCGTCGGCTTCGAGGCACACTTCGAGCGTCACGGCTACGGCCTGTGGGCGCTCGAGCTGCGTGACGCGGCGGCGCCCGGCGCGGGCGAGCTGCTCGGGTTCACGGGGCTCAACGTCGTCTCGTTCCGGGCGCCGTTCACGCCGGCCGTCGAGGTCGGCTGGCGGCTGCGCCGCTCGGCGTGGGGCGAGGGCTATGCGACGGAGGCCGCGCGCGCGGCGCTGGCGTTCGGCTTCGGCGAGGCGGGGCTGACCGAGATCGTCGCGATGACCGTGCCGGCGAACCGGCGCTCGCGCGCGGTGATGGAGCGACTCGGCATGACGCGCGACGCGGACGCAGATTTCGAGCACCCGCGGATCGCGAGCGACAGCGCGCTGCGCCGGCACGTGCTCTACCGGCTCTCGGCGGGCGCGTGGGCCGCGCAGGGCGGCGCACGGTGACGGCGATCGTCTGGTTCCGGCGCGACCTGCGCGTCCACGACCAACCGGCGCTGCGGGCGGCGCTCGAGCAGGACGAGCGGATCGTGCCGGTCTTCTGCCTCGACGACCGCCTGCTCCACGGGCGCCACGCGTCGGGCGCGCGCACGCAGTTCATGCTCGAGTCCCTGCGCGACCTCGACGCGTCGCTGCGCGAGCGCGGCAGCGGCCTGGTCGTCCGCCACGGCGCGCCCGAGCGCGAGCTGCGCGGCGCTCGCGCAGGAGCTCGGCGCGACGCGGCTGCACTTCACGCGCGACGTCTCGCCGTTCGCGCGCACGCGCGGCGAGCGCACGCGCAAGGCGCTCGCGGGCGCGCGCGTCGAGGTGTGTGGGCACGCCGGCCCTCGCGCGCGGTCGACGAGCTCGGCGCGGTCGCGCACGCAGGCGGGCGGCCCGTACACGGTGTTCACGCCGTTTCACCGCGCGTGGCGAGCGCGTCGAGCGGCGCGACGTGCTCGGTGCGCCGCGCAAGCTGCCGGCGCTGCCGGGCGGCGTCGCGAAGGGGCGGATTCCGTCGCTGCGCGCGCTCGCGCTCGAGCAGGAGGTCTCACGACCGCCGGCCGGCGGCGAGCGCGCGGCGCGCGAGCGCCTGAGCGCATTCCTCGCGCGCGACCGTCGAGCGCTACGAGACGGCGCGCGACGCGCTCGGCGCCGACGCGAGCTCGCGCCTGTCTCCGTACCTGCACTTCGGCTGCGTCTCGCCGCGCGAGGTCGAGCCGCGGCTCGGCACGCGGGGCGCGCGGCGGCGCGCGGCGTTTCGCGCGTCAGCTCTGCTGGCGCGACTTCCATGCGCCACGTGCTGCGGCACTTCCCGGCGAACGCGCGCTCGGAGTTCCAGGAGCGCTACCGCGGCACGGTCGCGTGGAGCCGCGCGGAGCGGAGCTTCGAGCGCTGGCGCGAGGGCACGACGGGCTTCCCGCTGGTCGACGCCGGCATGCGCCAGCTGCTGCGCGAGGGCTGGATGCACAACCGCGCGCGGCTCGTCGTCGGCTCGTTCCTGACCAAGGACCTCGGGATCGACTGGCGCCGGGGCGAGCGTCACTTCATGCGCCTGCTCGTCGACGGCGACGAGGCGAACAACAACGGCAACTGGCAGTGGATCGCGTCGGTCGGCACCGACCCGCAGCCGGTGTTCCGTCGGATCTACAACCCGGCGCGCCAGATGCAGAGCTACGACGCCGACGGCGCGTACGTGCGCCGCTACGTGCCCGAGCTTGCGCGCGTGCCGGACGAGCACCTGCGCGAGCCGTGGACGATGCCGCTCGAGCTGCAGCGCGAGGTCGGCTGCGTGATCGGCGAGGACTACCCGGAACCGATCGTCGACCACGCGCAGGCGCGCCGCGCGGCGCTCGCTCGCTACCGCGTGTGAGCACAGGCCGTTTTCCGCGCGGGCGGCCGGGTAGAGGAGCGCCGTGACGCAGTTCGGCTACACGATGATGTGCGAGCAGTCGCGCGCCGACCGGCTCGTCGCCGACGTGCAGCTCGCCGAGCAGGCGGGATTCGACTTCTCGGTGATCTCCGACCACTACCAGCCGTGGCTCGCCGCGCAGGGCCATTCGCCGTACGCGTGGGCTGTGCTCGGCGCGGCGGCGCAGGCGACGGAGCGGATCCCGCTGATGACGTACGTGACGTGCCCGACGCTGCGCTACCACCCGGCGGTCGTCGCGCAGAAGGCGGCGACGGTGCAGATCCTCTCGGGCAACCGCTTCCGCCTCGGGCTCGGCGCGGGCGAGAACCTCAACGAGCACGTCGTCGGCAGGCGCTGGCCGGCGGTCGGCGCGCGCCACGCGATGCTGTCGGAGGCGATCGATGTGATCGCGGCGCTGTTCGACGGCGAGGGCACGGTCAACCATCGCGGCGCGCACTTCGACGTCGAGTCCGCGCGGCTGTGGGACCTGCCCGACGAGCGCGTGCCGATCGGCGTGGCGGTGTCGGGCGCGGACTCGTGCCGCCTGGCTGGCGAGAAGGCCGACGTGATGATCGCGGTCGAACCGAAGGGCGAGCTCGGCGAGATGTTCGACGCGGCCGGCGGCGCGGGCAAGCCGCGCGTGGGTCAGGTAGCGGTCTGCCTACGACGCCGACCGCGACGCGGCGGTCGCGCGCGCGCACGAGCAGTTCCGCTGGTTCGGGCTCGGCTGGAAGGTCAACGCCGACCTGCCGAACCCCGACGCGTTCGAGGCGGCCACGCAGTTCGTCACGCCCGAGCAGGTCGCGGAGCGCTCGCCTGCGGCCCCGACGTCGAGGAGCACGTGGAGAAGATCAAGCCGTTCCTCGACGCCGGCTTCACCGAGATCGCGCTCGTGCAGATCGGCGCCGAGCAGCAGCAGCCGTTCGTCGACTGGGCCGAGCGCGAGCTGCTGCCCGCGCTGCGCGCGCTCTGAGCGCCGCGGCTCGTGCGGCGAGCGCGGCGAGCGCGGCGACACAAATGTACATACGCGCGTATGTACATTTGTCATCGGCGTATAAATCGAGCAGTTCCGTCTCTCTCCCGCTCTGGCCACGCGGCCAGGCCAGGCGTATGCTGAAGGTCCAGTGGGGTGCAGACGGGGATCGTCCGAATGGGAGGAGCGCAGCGATGGAGAGCGGTGTGAGTGAGCTGAAGGCGCCGCCGAAGCCGGGCGCGCGGCGTCGATCGCGGCGAAGACGGTCGCGGAGGCGTTCCGGGCGACCGTGTCGCAGCGCGCCGATGAGGTCGCGATCCGTACGAAGGGTGATGCGTTCACAATCACGTGGGGCGAGCTGCAGGCGCGCGTCGACGCGCTCGCGGGCGGCCTTGCGAAGCTCGGCGTCGCGCGCGGCGAGACGATCGCGCTGATGCTGTCGAACCGCCCCGAGTTCCACGTGTGCGACCTCGCGGCGATGATGCTCGGCGCGACGCCGTTCTCGATCTACAACACGTACGCGCCGGAGCAGATCGCCTACCTGCTGTCCGATGCCGAGGCGAAGGTCGTGATCTGCGAGCAGCAGTACCTGCCGCAGATACTCGAGGCGCGCGCGAGCACGCCGGGCGTCGAGCAGGTGATCGTCGTCGACGGCGAGGCGCCGGCGGGCACGCTCGCGCTGTCGGACGTCGAGGGCAGGAACGCGGGCTTCGACGTCGAGGCGTCGTCGCGCAGTCGCGGCCCGCGACGTGCTGACGCTGATCTACACATCGGGCACGACGGGCCCGCCGAAGGGCGTGCAGCTGATCCACCGCAACCTGCTCGCGGCGGTCGAGGGGCTGGAGCGCTGATCGAGTTCCCGCAGGACGGGCGCGTGATCTCGTGGCTGCCGGCGGCGCACGTGGCGGAGCGCAACGCGCACCACTACCTGCCGATCGTGTTCGGTCTGCAGATCACGTGCTGCGACGACCCGCGCCAGGTCCTCTCCTACCTGCCGGAAGTGCGCCCGAGCTGGTTCTTCGCGGTGCCGCGGATCTGGGAGAAGCTGAAGGCGGGCCTGGAGACGATGATCGCGGCGCAGCCCGACGAGCAGCAGCAGCGCACGGAAGCGGCGCTGCAGGCGGCGCTGCGCAAGGTGCGCCTGGAGCAGGCCGGCGAGCCGGTCCCGGAGGAGCTCGCCGAGGAGATCGCGCGCGCCGACGCCGAGATCTTCTCGGGGCTGCGCGCGATGCTCGGGCTCGACCAGGTCGAGGCGATCAATGTCGGCGCGGCGCCGACGCCGATCGAGGTGCTCGAGTTCTTCCACGCGATCGGGCTGCCGCTGGCGGAGCTGTGGGGGATGAGCGAGACGTGCGGCGCGGGCTCGGTCAACCCGCGAGAGAAGATCAGGATCGGCACGGTCGGACCGCCGGCGCCGGGCGTGCAGCTGAAGCTCGACGAGGACGGCGAGGTGCTGATCAAGTCCGACGTCGTGATGCCGGGCTACCGCAACCTGCCGGAGAAGACGAAGGAGATCTTCACCGACGACGGCTGGCTGCGCACGGGCGACATCGGCGAGTTCGACGAGGAGGGCTACCTGAAGATCGTCGACCGCAAGAAGGAGCTGATCATCAGCGCGGCCGGCAAGAACATGTCGCCGGCGAACATCGAGGCGACGCTGAAGAGCTCCTCGCCGCTGATCGGCCAGGCGTGCTGCATCGGCGACGCGCGCGCGTACAACACGGCGCTGATCGTGCTCGACCCCGACTTCGCGCCGGCGTGGGCGAGCTCGCAGGGGATCGAGGGCCAGACGCTGGAGCAGCTGGCGCGCGACGAGCGCGTGCGCGCGGCGGTGCAGGAAGGCGTCGATCGGGCGAACGCGAAGCTCGCGCGCGTCGAAGGAGTCAAGAAGTTCACGATCGTCGAGGGCGACTGGCTGCCGGCCGGCGACGAGCTGACGCCGACGATGAAGCTGAAGCGCAAGCCGATCGCGGAGAAGTACGCGCAGCCGATCGCGGCGATGTATTCGTAGATCGGACGGCGGGCGGCGCGGACCGGCTCGACGCCGGGCGCACGCGGCGACTGCGTCGCGCTAGCCGGCTGCGGCTTGCATCTGCTCGAGCGTCACCGGATCGTGCGCGCAAAACAGCTCGACCTGCTCGTCGGGGAGCGCGGCGAGCTCGCGCAACCGTTCGACGTTGCGCTTGCGCGCGGCGTTGTCGGCCGAGTTGAGATTCTGGAAGACGCGCAGGCCGGCGGGGCACGACGGCGGCGTCTTGACCTCGTCGCGGTGGAAGTACGCGTCGCCGCAGTGCAACAGCCAGCGCTCGCCGTCCCGGACGGCGACGCCGGTGTGCCCGCGCGTGTGCCCGTACAGCGGCACGAGCACGATCTCCTCGCCGGCGCCGGGCACGAGCCGTACGCTCTCGAAGCCGTGCCAGTCGTCGCCGTCGACGTCGTGGCGGACCCACTTCGGGCCGTGCGCCCAGTGCGCCTGCACGTAGCGCTCGCGCTCGCGTAGGCTCGGATGCATCGCGGCGTCGAGCTCGCGTGCGAGCACGTGCACGTCGGCATCGGGGAAGTCGGGCAGTCCGCCGGCGTGGTCGACGTCGAGGTGCGTGACGACGATCCGCCGCACGTCGGACGGCTGGAAGCCGAGCGCGCGGAGCTGCTCGATCGCCGTCTCGGACTCGCGCGCCTGCGGGCGGATGAGCGTGTTGAAGATCAGCCCGAGCTGGCGCGTGTTGCGCATGTCGTCGAGGCCGAAACCGGTGTCGATCAGCGTCAGGCCGTCGCCGTCCTGCACGAGCAGGCAGTGGGCGACGATGCGCGCCTTCCGCAGCGCGCTGCCGTCGCCGTTGATCAGCTTGCGCCCGTGCGGGCACATCGTGCCGCAGCCGAGATGGTGGATCGCGCGCGGCGCAGGACTCACGGGGCCAGCCTACCCGCGGGCGCTCGGCGGGGCGTCGCGGGCGAGCGTCACGCGGCGACGGTCTGCCCGACGGAGGCCGCCGGCGCGACGCCGAGCTCGGTCAGGCGCCGATCGAGCTCGGCGATGCGCTCGGTGTTCTCGTAGTAGTCCTCCTGCCTGACGATCTTGCCCCAGCGCGTGCGCGCGAGCAGCAGCGTGCGGTTGCCGTAGAGCTGCTCGCCGTCGGCGGAGTGCACGTGGTCGTCGAAGCGCACGAGCAGCGTCAGCGCCCACGGCGGGCCGGCGATGAACAGCTCGACGATCTCGCCCTGCACGCGCGCGGCGACGAAGTCGTCGAAGAAGCGTTCGAGCGCGGGCTTGCCGCGGTGGACGCCGGCCCAGCGGTGCGCGCCGTCGTTGAAGACGAGCACCGCGTCGTCGGCGTATCCGGCGAGCAGCGGGCGGTAGTCGCCGGCGTTGAGCGCGCGCACGTCGCGGCCGAGCTTGAACAGCAGCGCGCGCTTGAGCAGCGACCGGACGGCGAAGGCGCCGAGCGCGCCCGCGGCGATGACGGGCAGCGGGCTCGACTGGTCATGACGTTCGCGGAGGGGCACGGTTCGCTCCTTTCGTCGGTGTCGAGCGGCGGAGCTTACTAGATCGATCGCTCTAGCGAGCGGCCGAGCACGGCCGGATCGCGCACGGGCGGCGACTGCGCGAGAATTCGCGCGGTGATCGTGCAGGCGAGCAAGAGCGACTACGCGACGACGCTCGCGATGCTGCTCGGCGCGATCGCGCAGCGCGGGTTGACGATGTTCGCGCGGATCGACCACGCGGCGGGGGCGCGCGAGGTCGGGCTCGAGCTGGCCGACGAGGAGGTCGTCGTGTTCGGCAACCCGCGCGCGGGCACGGCGTTGATGCAGAGCGATCCGCGGATCGGGATCGAGCTGCCGCTGCGGATGCTCGTGTGGAGCGAGGGCGAGCACGCGAGCGTCGCCTACGAGGACCCGCGCGAGCTGCGCGAGCGCTTCGACGTCGCGGCGCAGGAGCAGACGCTCGCGCAGATGGCGACGCTGCTCGCGGCGCTCGCCGACGAGGCGTCGGCCGGCTGAGCGATGGCGACGGCCGCGCACGAGGTCGCCGTCGTCGGCGGCGGCGTGGTCGGCTGCGCGGTCGCGCACGCGCTCGCGCGACGCGGCGTCGGCGCGATCGTGCTCGAGGCCGAGCCCGGCCTCGCGCTCGGCGCGAGCGGGACGAACTCGGGGATCCTGCACACGGGCTTCGACTCCCGTCCGGGCGCCCTGGAGACGCGCCTGATCCTGCGCGCGGCGCGACTGCGCGAGACGCTGCTGGCCGAGCTCGACGTGCCGACGCTGCGCTGCGGCGCGCTGCTGAGCCCGAGCTCGGACGACGAGCGCGCGGCGGTCGCGCGGCTGGCCGAGAACGCGGCGGGCAACGGCGTCGCGGCCGAGCTGCGCGAGGACGGCTCGCTGCTGGTGCCGGGCGAGACGGTCACCGACCCGGTCGCGTACGTCGAGGCGCTCGCGGCGGCGGCGCGCTCGGGCGGCGCGGAGATTCGCGTGAGCGCGCGCGTCGTCGCGCTCACGCGGTGCGACGCGGGCATCGCGCTCGAGCTCGGCGGCGGCGAGCGCGTGCGGGCGCGCGCGGTCGTCAACTGCGCCGGGCTGCGCGCCGACGAGGTCGCGGCGCTCGCGGGCGAGCGACCGGTGGGCGTGTACCCGCGCAAGGGCGAGTTCGTCGTGTTCGCGCCGCGCGAGCCGTTGCGCCGGATCCTGCTGCCGGCGCCGAGCGCGCTCGGCAAGGGCGTGCTCGTGTTCCCGACGCTCGACGGGCTGGCGATCGCGGGGCCGACGGCGCGCGAGCGCGAGGACAAGGACGACTGGTCGGTCGAGCCGGACGCGGCGGCGCTGATCCGCGAGCGCGCAGCGCGGATCTACCCGCCGCTGGCGGACGCGGAGCTGCTCGACAGCTACGCGGGCCTGCGTCCGGCGGGGCGCGACGGCGCGAACTACGTGATCGAGCGCTCGCGCACGCTGCCGGGGCTGATCCACGTCGCGGCGATCCGCTCGACGGGGCTGTCGGCGTCGCTTGCGATCGGCGAGCACGTCGCGACGCTGCTCTCCGAGCACGCGGGCATCGCGCTCGGCGACGAGCGCGCGCTCGCGATCTCGCGCGCCGAGTACGACAGCGGCGAGCGGCGCTGGTGGGAGCGCGCGGCGCGCCACCGCGCCGGCGCGCGATGAGCTCGCCGCTGCTGCTCGGGATCGACGAGGGCACGACGGCGGTCAAGGCGGCGCTGTTCGACGGAGAGCTGCGCGAGGTCGCCTCGACGCGCCGGCCGGTCGCGCTCGCGCATCCGCGCGCGGGGTGGGTCGAGCAGGACGCGGAGGAGATCGTCGCGGCGATCGTCGACGCCGTCGCCGAGCTGCTCGCGCGGGTCGGCGGTCGCGAGGTGCTCGCGGCGGGGCTCGACCACCAGGGCGAGTCGGTGCTCGCGTGGGAGGCCGGCGGCCGTGCGCTGACGCCGGTGATCGTCTGGCAGGACAAGCGCCAAAGGAGCTCCTCGCGAATCGACGCGGCGTCGATCGCGCGCTCGGGCCTGCCGCTGGACCCGTACTTCTCGGCGGGCAAGCTCGCGTGGCTGCTGGCGAGCGACGCGGCGGTGCAGCGTGCGCGCGAGGCAGGAACCCTGCGCCTGGGGACGGTCGACTCCTACGTCGTCGAACGGCTCGGCGGGCGCTTTGCGACGGACCTGTCGACGGCGTCGCGCACGCAGCTGCTCGCGGCGGGCGGGCGCGACTGGGACGAGGCGCTGCTGGCGACGTTCGGCGTGCGTCGCGAGTGGCTGCCGGAGCTCGCGCCGACGTTCGGCGCGCTCGGCGAGCTGCGTCACGAGCGCTGGCCGGCGCCGCTCGCGCTGGCCGCGCAGCTCGTCGACCAGCAGGCGGCGCTCGCCGGCTCCGGCGCGGTCGCGCCGGGCGAGCTGAAGGCGAGCTACGGGACGGGCGTGTTCGTGCTCGGACGCACGGCGCGGCCGACGCCCGGCGCGGAGCTGCTGCCGACGGTCGCGTGGGCGGCGCCGGACGCGGCGGGCGCGATCGGCGAGGTCGCGCACGCGCTCGACGGCGGCGTGTTCGCGGCGGGCGCGCTGCTCGACTGGCTCGCGCAGGGGCTCGGCCTGGCATGCGACGCGGCGAGCCTCGCGTCGGCCGCCGGCGAGGTCGCGGACAGCGCCGGCGTGAGGATCCTGCCGGCGCTGTCGGGGCTCGGCGCGCCGTGGTGGCGCCCGGACGCGCACGGCGTGATCGCGGGCCTGCACGCGGGGGCGCGCCCGGCGCACGTCGCGCGCGCGGCGCTCGAGTCGATCGCGTGGCGCGTCGCCGACGTCGTCGAGGCGTTCGCGCGCGTGGCGCCGGTGCGCGAGCTGCGTGTCGACGGCGGCCTGACGAACGACGCGACGCTGCTGCGGCTGCAGGCCAACGCGATCGGCGTGCCGCTGCGCGTCGGGCCGCCCGACACGACCGTGCTCGGCGCGGCGCTGCTCGCGGGCGTCGGCGCGGGCGTGTTCGCGAGCGTCGCCGACGCCGTCGAGCGGCTGCCAGCCGGTCGCACGATCGCCCCGCGGATCGACGCCGGCGAGCGCCGCGAGCAGCTCGAAGCGCTGGCGCGCGTTCGTGCGCACGGCGGCCGAGCTGTAGCGCCTGCCGCGCGCAAGTCAGCGATCGTGAAGAGCTCTGTATACGCCGTGGGACAACACGATCAAGTCCTGCCCGTTCGTCTACTGCGAGACTTGGCGCGTGTCTAGCCGGGTGCTACGTATTCGCGATCCAATTCACGGGTACGTTGCGGTGACGACGATCGAGCAGCCGCTCCTCGACCACCCGATCACCCAACGCATGCGATGGGTCGCTCAATCGGGACTGGCCCAGTTCGTGTTCCCGGAAGTTCGAACGTCGCGATTCACACACAGCCTGGGCACGATGCACCTGGCTTCGCGTTTTCTGCTTGGGATCCTGCGAAACGCAGAGCCATCGTTGCGTGCACGGCTCGAGCGCGAGTTCATCGCGGCGGTGACGGACGCCGACCCGGACGTGGAGCTGAGCGAGGAGACGATCGGCGAGCTGCAACGCCAAGGGCTGGTCGCGTTTACGGCCGTTGATCCTGCCGCCGCAGCAGCAACGGTCGTCGTGGAGCAGGCACTGCGGCTAGCGGCGCTATTCCATGACTTGGGTCATCTTCCGTTCAGCCACGACTTCGAGTACGTGATCCAGTCGCTCGTAAACGAGGAAGCGCCTGCGTCGAACCTCTTCGCGTCGCTCGGGCGCGGTAAGCCACCACACGAGCAAATTGGCTACGCGATGGTGTCGCTGCTCCAGCGCTCGGTCTACACGTCCCTCACGGCCACCCAGCTCCGAGATGTGGTCAGCCCCGCCTTCAAGCTCGCTCGGCAGATCATGGCCGCCGATGAGCCGTACGGGCTGGGCACCGAGCCGGCGAGCATCCGACTTCTGCATTCGCTCGTTGACGGGGAGCTCGACGTGGACCGCAGCGATTACCTGCTGCGCGACGCGCGCAATTACGGCTTCGACTATGTGACGTTCGACCTTGAGCGACTCATCAGCAGTCTGACGGTGCACGAGCGTGCAGACGGTGACCTTTCCGTTTCGGTCCTTCCACGAGGGCAGCCCGCCGCCGAGAGCTTCTTGTTCGCGCGCTATCGCATCTACCAATGGGGGGTGTTCCAGCACAAGGTCGTGCAGCTCGGTGCCGCATTTCAGATGATCAGCCGCGAGCAGCTGCGAGCGGCGTTCTCAAGCCCTACCCATCCGATGCACGACTTCCTCAGCGAGATCGCGAACCTCGCCGACCCGAGCGCAGCGTCGAAGACGCGGACGACTGCGCTAGAGGCATTCGCGTCGCACGACGACATCTGGTGGCTGGCAGAGCTGCGCGCGAATAGCCGTCCGAGCGCGATGCGGGATCTCGTCCTCCACCGTAAGCCGGGGCCCGTGAGCCTTTGGAAGCGCGTGAGCGGTTTTCCGGGAGGAAGGCAGGGGGTCGAGGAGCTGAATCGTCTCTTGCCGCAACGGGGGGATATCGTCGCTGAAGCAGCCTGGCAGGATCTTGTTCAGCGGATGCGCGCGAGCCATGGCGTGATCCTCAGCCGCGTCCGCTTCACACCGATCAAGCTCGACGAATCGGCGAATGCTTCGCTGCTCAGCGTGGGAACCAGCGCCTCGGCTGCGCAGCCCCTCTCCGACCTCTCGCCGCTGATCGCCACCCTCCCCGCGGCATGGGCAAGCGACCTCCAGGTCTTCGCCTTCAGCGAGCGCCACGTCGCTGACCCGGCCGCTTTGGGCGCTACCGTATGTACAGAGATGATGAATACTCTGTCTGCGAAGCCATGAGCACGCCGAGCCCACCGACAACTCCCACACCGAAGGACCTGCTGCAGGAGCTGCGCGAGGGTGGCCGGACATCTGGAAGCTACGCTGAAATCGAGCGCGCCCTGATAGATGTCATGAGCAAGCATGCCGTTGTGCTCCCGCCGCGGGTTACCGCTCGCGACGTGTTGGTCTACGCTCGCGATCACGGACTGATCGCACGCGAGGGCGACAAGCTCGTGTTGCACGCGGATCGCTCGAAGTAGCGGTCATCCATGCGCCGACCGGAGATGGCGCGCACGTGCGTCGGTGCAGACTGGCATGGGGTTTCGGGGTTTCCATCGTCGGCTCGCTGCACGCGATCAGACGACGCGAGACGAACACGAGGCGCGTCGCGCTCACTCTCGGCGCCGGTAGAGACTTCTCCCGCGCGCACGTCACAGCCGCATGGCTAGAACTACTCGAAGCTGACGTCGTAGCCGCCGGCCTCGAGCGCCGTGCGCAGCTGCTCGGTGTGCTCGGGCCCGCGCGTCTCGAGCGTCAGCTCGACGCCGGTCTCGCGGACGTTCAGCGCGACCGCCTCGCGCACGTGCTCGAGCGCCAGCAGGTTCACGCGCGCGTCGGCGATCAGCTTGAGCAGGTCGGCGAGCGCGCCGGGCCGGTCGGGGACGCGCGTGAAGATCCGCACGCGCCGGCCGGCGACCGTTTCGTGGCGGCGCAGCAGCGAGGCGAGCAGGCCGTTGTCGACGTTGCCGCCGGAGACGATCGCGACGGTCGTGCCGTCGACCGGCTCGAGGCGGCGCCCGATCACGGCCGCGACCGAGACGGCGCCGGCGCCCTCGGCGACGAGCTTGGCGCGTTCGGCGAGGAACACCATCGCGCCGGCGATCTCCTCCTCGCTGACGGTCTGCACCGAGTGCAGCAGCTCGCGCAGCAGCGGCAGCGTGCGCTCGCCGGGGCGCTTCAGCGCGATCCCGTCGGCGATCGTCGCCGCGGCGGGGAACTCGGCGCCTCGCCGGCGCCGCCGGCGAGCGTGCTCGCGAGCGGCGCGCACGCGCTCGCCTGCACGCCGACGAGCTCGACGTCGGGTCGCTCGCGGCGCAGCGCGAGGCCGATGCCGCTCGCGAGGCCGCCGCCGCCGACGGGGACGACGACACGCGCGAGGTCGGGCGCTTCGCGCAGCAGCTCGAGCCCGAGCGTCCCCTGCCCGGCGATCACGTCGAGGTCGTCGAACGGATGGACGAGCGCGGCGCCGGTTTCGCCGGCGCGCGCTCGCGCGAGCTCGAGCGCCTCCTCGACCGAGCCGCCGCTGAGCCGCACGCGCGCTCCGAGCCGCTCGACGGCGGCGACCTTCGAGACGGGCGCGTCGCGCGGCATGAACACCTCGCAGCCGACGCCGGCGATCCGCGCGGCCTGCGCGACGGCGCGCGCGTGGTTGCCGGCGCTCGCGGCGATCAGCCCGTCGCCGGCGCGCGCGCCGAGCGCGGCGAGCTTGCTGAGCGCGCCGCGCAGCTTGAACGAGCCGGAGACCTGCAGCGACTCGGCCTTCAGCGCGACGGGGCCGCCGGCGAGCTCGGAGAGGTCGGCGCTGGCGATGACCGGGGTGGCGACGGCGCCGCGGCCGATCGCGTGCCGCGCCGCCTCGAGGTCGACGCCGGCGCTCAGCTCGGCGAAGCCGAACGCGCGATCGCCGTCGTCCGCTCTGTCCCAGGCCGCGTGCATGCGGCCTCCCACGCTACAGCGGCGTCGTGTACGCGCCGCTGAGGCCGCCGTCGACGAGGAACGTCGACGCGGTCACGTAGCTCGACTCGTCGGAGGCGAGGAACAGCGCGGCGCTGGCGATCTCCTCGGGGCGCGCGAAGCGCCCGAGCGGGACGTGCACGAGCCGCCGCTCGGCCTGCTTCGGGTCGGCCGCGTACAGCTCGCGCAGCAGCGGCGTGTCGACGGGACCGGGGCACAGCGCGTTGACGCGCACGCCGCGGCGCGCGAACTCGACGCCGAGCTCGCGCGAGAGCGCGAGCACGCCGCCCTTCGAGGCGGTGTAGGAGATCTGCGAGGTCGCGGCGCCCATCACGGCGACGAACGACGCGGTGTTGATGACCGAGCCGCCGCCGGTCTCGAGCATCTGCGCGATGCCGTGCTTGCAGCAGAGGAACACGCTGCGCAGGTTGGCGTCCTGCACGCGCTCCCACGCCTGCAGCGAGGTGTCGAGCACGGACGCGTCGTCGGGCGGTGAGATGCCGGCGTTGTTGAACAGCACGTCGATCCGCCCGAGCTCGGCGACGACCTGCTCGCACATCGCGCGAACCTGCTGCTCGTCGGTCACGTCGACGCGCAGCGAGAGGTCGCCGGGCGCGCCCTCGGCGAGGTCGGCGCCGACGACGCGCGCGCCCTCGCGCGCGAACAGCGCGACGGTCGCGGCGCCGATCCCGCCGGCTGCGCCCGTAACCACGCAGACCTTGTCCTCGAGCCTCATCGTCATCCGGTCGCGTAGTAGATCGCCTTGACCTCGGTGTACGCGTCGAGCGCGTGCGGGCCGAGCTCGCGTCCGTAGCCCGACTGCTTGAAGCCGCCGAACGGCGTGCTCACGCGCACGGACGTGTTCGAGTTGACCGAGATCACGCCGGTCTCGATCGCGCGCGTGACGCGCAGCGCGCGCGCGCCGTCGCGCGTCCAGACGGAGCCCGACAGGCCGTAGATCGTGTCGTTGGCGAGGCGCACGGCGTCAGCCTCGTCGGCGAACGGGATCACGGCGGCGATCGGCCCGAAGACCTCCTCGCGCGCGACGCGCGAGTCGGACGCGACCGGAGCGAGCACGGTCGGCGCGAACCAGAAGCCGGGGCCGTCGGGCGCGCTGCCGCGAATCGCGACCGGCTCGCCGTCGTCGAGGAACGAGGCGACGCTCGCGCGCTGCTCGGCCGAGATCAGCGGGCCCATCTGCGTGTCCTCGTCCAGCGGCTGGCCGACGACGACGCTTCGCACGGCGTCCGCGAGCAGCTCCATGAAGCGGTCGACGGCGCCCTCCTGCACGAGGATCCGCGAGCGCGCGCAGCAGTCCTGGCCGGAGTTGCCGAACACGGCCATCGGCGCGGCGGCCGCCGCGGCCTCGAGGTCGGCGTCGGCGAAGATCACGTTCGCCGACTTGCCGCCGAGCTCGAGCGTGACGCGCTTGATCGTCTGCGCGGCGCCGGCGGCGATCGAGCGGCCGACCTCGGTCGAGCCGGTGAACGCGATCTTCGCGACGTCGGGGTGCTCGACCAGGCGCGCGCCGCACGTGCGGCCGGGGCCGACGACGACGTTGACGACGCCCGGCGCGATTCCCGCCTCGAGCGCGATCTCGGCGAAGCGCAGCGCCGTCAGCGGCGTCAGCTCGGCGGGCTTCAGCACGACCGTGTTGCCGGCGGCGAGCGCCGGCGCGAGCTTCCACGAGGCGATCGCGAGCGGGAAGTTCCACGGCGTGATCAGCCCGACGACGCCGAGCGGCTCGCGCACGGTCCACGCCTGGCCGCCGGCGACGGGGATCGTGTCGCCGAGCAGCCGCTCGGGCGCGCCGGCGTAGTAGCGGAACGTCTCGACGACCATCGCGATCTCGCCGCGCGCGTCGCCGATCGGCTTGCCGGCGTTGCGCGCCTCGAGCACGGCGAGCTCCTCGTGGCGCGCGGCGAGCGCGTCGGCGAGGTCGCGCAGCCGCGCGGCGCGCGCGGCCGGCTCCAGCGCGCGCCACGCCGGCAGCGCGGCGCGCGCGGCGGCGACCGCCTCGTCGACCGCCTCCGGGCCGGCGCGCTCGACCTCGGCGAGCACCGCCTCGGTGGCGGGCTCGAGGACTGAGAGCATCTCGGGCAGCTCAGCCGCCCGTCCTCGACTTGGACGCGTCGCGACGCACGGCTCTCATCGTCGGCTTACGGATACTGCGCGATGTCGGGCAGCGCCTCGGCCGCGTCGAGCTCGTCGATCGTGCGGATCGGCCCCGTGAAGCTGCGTTTCGCCGAGACGGCGTACCAGATCGTGACCGCGAGCATCACCCCGATCGTCACGAGCGGCGCGTAGTTGACGGCCGACCATTCGAAGCCGTGCTTGAAGTAGACGCCGGCCGGCGCGAACGGCAGGCAGAAGATCACGACGCAGATCGCGACCCAGCAGAAGGCGATCGGGTTGACCCATTTGTACTTGCTGCCGAGCGTCCACGAGCCGCGTTTGAACTCCTCGCCCATCCGCCAGCGCAGGAACACGGGGATCGTGTAGGCGATGTACAGCCCGATCACCGAGATCGACGTGACCGCGAGGAACGCGACCGGCGTGCCGAGGTGGTTCGGGAAGTAGGCCGGGAAGGTGACGATCAGCGCGAACAGCACGACGAACAGCACGGCCCACGTAGGCGTGCGGTTTTTGCCGAGCTGGCGCCACAGTCTGTGGCCGGGCACGGCGCCGTCGCGCGAGAACGCGAACGTCATTCGCGAGGCGCTCGTCACGCAGGCCATGCCGCAGAACAGCTGCCCGACGGTCGAGATCAGGATCACGGCCTTCGCGGCGGCCGAGCTGAGCGCGCTCTCGAAGATCGTCAACGCCGGGTAGCCGGCTTTGTAGATTTCCGAGGAGTGGCTCTTCTGGATCGCGAACGTGATCGCGAGCAGCACGATCCAGCCGATCACGGCCGAGTAGAAGACCGATCGCCAGATGCCTTTCGGCGCCGCGTCTTCGGAGCCGTGCGTCTCCTCGGAGACGTGCGCGGAGGCGTCGTAGCCAGTGATCGTGTACATCGTCAAGAGGAAGCCGAGCGGCAGCACGTAGAACCAGTACATGTGGCCGCTGAAGCCCGATTCGTTGGCGCGGTGGCCGAACACGTAGGAGAGGCTCGCGTGGTGGCTCGGGACGGCGATCAGGATCACGACGATCACGGCGACGCCGAGCACGTGCCACCAGACCGAGACGCCGTTGAAGATCGACACGAGGTGGCTGGAGAAGACGTTGATCAGCCCGTGGATGATCAGGATCACGGCGAACAGCGCGAAGTTCACGTGCGCGCTGTAGTGGACGTCGCTGAACGCGGCGGCCTTCGTGAAGTTGAAGACGAAGTGCACGTTGTAGAGCCCGAGCAGGTTCATCAGGAACGTCGCGCAGACGTAGTCGACGGAGGCGACGACGGCGACGAGGCCGATCAGGTTGAACCAGCCGGTGAACCAGCCCCAGCCGGCGCCGCCGAGCTTCGAGGCCCAGTAGTAGATGCCGCCCGCCGTCGGCATCGAGGAGGCGAGCTCCGACATCGAGAAGGCGACGCAGAGGATCAGGATGCTGATCAGCGGCCACGCGATCGAGATCGCGATCGGACCGCCGTTCTTCAGCGCCTGCCCGTACGTCGTGAAGCAGCCGGCGAGCACGGAGATGATCGAGAACGAGATCGCGAAGTTGGAGAACGAGCTCCAGCCGCGGTGCAGCTCCTGCTTGTAGCCGAGCTCTGCGAGCCGTTGCTCGTCGGCGCTCAATGTCCCGGTTGTGCTCATTCGCCTGGCCCCCTCAGGGAAGTAAAGGTTTGCTCGTCGGCCCTTCGCTCGTGACGATACGCGCGATCGCAGACCGAAGTCAAGAGCAACTCGCCAAATTGCGAGCGCGCCGCTGGGACAGCTGGCCAACGGCCCCGCGGGGCCCCTCGTGAGCCAGCTCGCCAGCGACGCCGAACATCGCCGCCGGCCGCCCACCGGACGCGCTGAAAGCGCGTCAGCCGGTGGGGAGCAGCCCGGCGAGGACGCGCTCGGTTCCCTGCAGGTGCTCGGTCATCGCACGCACGGCTCGCGGCGCGTCGCGCTCGCGCACGGCGGCGAGGATCCGGCGATGCTGCTCGTTGGAGGAGGCGAGCACCTCCGGCGGGTGCGCGATGTACGCGATCAGGTCGGTCATCGCGCCCTGCACGCCGGTCATCGCGCGCACGAGCGGCTGCGAGCGGGTCGCTTCGGCGAGCCCGACGTGCAGGCGGATGTCGGACTGGCGGTAGGCGGGGAAGTCCTCGAGCTCGTCCTCGAGCGTCGCGACGAGCTCGTCGAGTCGCGCCAGCTCCTCGCCGTCGGCGCGCTCGGCGGCGAGCACGGCGACGCCGAGCTCGACCGACAGGCGCTCGTCGCACGTCTCGCGCCAGCGCGCGAGCACCTCCTCCGACGGCGGCTCGGCCGGCGGCAGCGGGTCGGCCACGAACGTGCCGCCGCCGCGCCCGCGCGTCGCGTGCACGTGACCGCTCTGGCTCAGCGCGGTCAGCGCCTGGCGCAGCGTCGAGCGCGCGATGCCGAGCCGCGCGCACAGCTCGCGCTCGGCGGGCAGGCGGGCGCCGGCGGGAAGCAGGCCGAGCTTGATCGCGGTGCCGAGGCGTTCGACCGTCTCCTCGAAGGCGGTCTGCGAGCGCACGGGCGCGAACACGGCCTCTCCCGAGAGGAGCGCCTCGGTCACAGCCGCTCGAATCCCCGGTAGCGCTCCCAGTCGGTGACCGCGCCGGCGAACGCGGCCAGCTCGACGTCGGCGGCGTTGAGGTAGTGCTCGACGACGTCCTCGCCGAACGCGGCGCGCGCGATCTCGCTGCCGGCGAACAGCTCGCGCGCGTCGCGCAGCGTGCCCGGCACGCGCGGCTTCTCGGACGCGTCGTAGGCGTTGCCCTGCAGCGCCGGCTCGAGCGCCAGCTCGCGCTCGACGCCGTGCAGGCCGGCGGCGATCAGCGCGCTGAGCGCCATGTACGGGTTCAGGTCGGCGCCGCCGACGCGGTTCTCGAAGCGCAGCGACGGGCCGTGGCCGACGACGCGCAGCGCGCACGTGCGGTTGTCGTTGCCCCACGCGACGGCGGTCGGCGCGAACGTCGCGGCGGCGTAGCGCTTGTAGGAGTTGACGTTCGGCGCGAGCAACAGCGTCAGCTCGCGCAGCGCGGCGAGCTGACCGGCGAGGAACGACTCGAACAGCTTACGATCGCGCTCGAACAGCGGGCCGTCCTCGTCCGTGAGCGAGAAGTGGATGTGGCACGAGTTGCCCTCGCGCTCGTCGTACTTCGCCATGAACGTGACCGACATGCCCTCGAGCGCGGCGATCTCCTTGACGCCGTTCTTGTAGATCGAGTGCTCGTCGGCCGCGCGCAGCGCGTCGGCATAGCGGAAGTTGACCTCGTGCTGGCCGAAGTTGCACTCGCCCTTGGAGTCCTCGCAGAGCATCCCGGCGCCTTCCATGCTGTTGCGGATGCGACGCATCAGCGGCTCGACGCGAGCGGTGCCGAGCAGCGAGTAGTCGACGTTGTAGAGATTCGCCGGCCGCATCTCGCGATAGCCGTTCTGCCACGCCTCCTCGTAGGTGTCGCGGAACACGATGAACTCGAGCTCGGTGCCGGCGTTCGCGCTCCAGCCGCGCTCGGCCAGCCGCGCGAGCTGCGCGCGCAGGACCTGACGCGGCGAGACGGTCACGTCGGAGCCGTCCTGCCAGACGACGTCGGCGAGGCAGATCGCGGTCCCCTCCTGCCAAGGGACGGGGCGCAGCGTGTCGAGGTCCGGGCGCAGCACGAAGTCGCCGTAGCCGCGCTCCCACGAGAACTTCGCGTAGCCGGACACCGTCGCCATGTCGACGTCGACGCCGAGCAGGTAGTTGCACCCCTCGGCGCCGTGCTCGGCGACGTCGGCGAGGAAGTGGCGCGCGGTCAGCCGCTTGCCCTGCAGCCGGCCCTGCATGTCGGTCAGCGCCAGCAGCACGGTGTCGATCGCGCCGGCGTCGACGCCGGCGCGCAGCTCGTCCAGGTTCATCCGATCCGCTCCTCAGCCGGCATCGCGACACCCCTCGCGCTGGTCTTGGCGACGCTCCTCACGGGACATTGCGATGAAGGTATAGGTTGTGTGCCTTATGGTCGAGAGAGGCTACCGCGGGGATGGCCGGCGAGCTTAACCACATCCTCGAGCGCCTCGAATCGTCGCTCGCGCCGCTCTCGGGCGAGCCGCGCGAGCTCGACGGCGGGATCACCAATCGCAACTTCCGCGTGCGGCTCGGCGACGTCGATTACGTCGTGCGCCGTCCGGGGAAGGACACGCGACTGCTGGGGATCGATCGCGCGGCCGAGCGCGCCGCGAACGAAGCGGCGGCGGCGCTCGGCATCGCGCCGGCCGTCGCAGGGGTCGTCGAGGGCTGTCTCGTCACGCGCTTCGTCGCGTGCCGGCCGCTCGCCGAGCGGGAGCTGGCGGACGCCGTCGGGGAGATCGCGCGTGCGCTGCGCGCGTTCCACGACTCGGGCGTGCGGCTGCCGGCGCGTTTCTGGGTGCCGGACCTGCTCGCCGACTACGCGGCGATCGTCCGCGCGCGCGGCAGCGCGCTGCCCGAGGAGTACGCGGCGGCGAGCGCCGCGGCGAGCGAGATCGCGGCGGCGCTGCCGCTGCGCGATCCGCGCCCGTGCCACAACGACCTGCTGGCGGGGAACGTGATCCGCGCGAGCGACGACGATCGGATCATGCTCGTCGACTGGGAGTACGCGGGGCTCGGCGACGCGCGCTTCGACCTCGGCAACCTGTCCGTCAACAACGGCTACGACGAGGCGACCGACGAGCGCCTGCTGTCGGCGTACTACGGCGAGCGCCCGTCCGACGCGCGCCGCGCGGCGCTGAAGCTGATGCGCGTGCTGTCCGACGCGCGCGAGGCGGCGTGGGGCGTCGTGCAGGGCGCGATCTCGGAGCTCGACTACGACTTCGCCGGCTACGCGCGCGAGCACTTCGAGCGGCTGCGCGAGGTGGCCGGGCGGCCGGAGTTCGGCGACTGGCTGGCGAGCGCGGCGAACGAGCGGAGGGCGGATGGTCAGGCCGCGTGAGCTGCCGGCGCGCGCGCGCGTCGTGATCGTCGGCGGCGGCGTTGGCGGTGCGGCGGTCGCGCATCACCTGGCGAAGCTCGGCGAGCGCGACGTCGTGCTGCTGGAGCGCAGCGAGCTGACGAGCGGCTCGACGTTCCACTCGGCGGGGCTCGTCGGCCAGCTGCGCGGCAGCGTCTCGCTGACGCGCCTGATGATGGACTCGGTCGAGCTGTACCGGACGCTCGACTGCGGCTGGGTGCAGTGCGGCGGCGTGCGCCTGGCGTGCACGCCCGAGCGCGAGCAGGAGGTGATGCGCCAGGTCGCGTGGGCGAAGACGTTCGGCCTGGCGCTCGAGCTGGTCTCGCCCGAGCAGGCGCGCGAGCTGTTCCCGCTGATGAGTACGGAGGGCGTGCGCTGCGGCTCCTACCTGGCGAGCGACGGCTACCTCGACCCGTCGCTGTTGACGACGGCGCTCGTCGACGGCGCGCGCGCGGGCGGCTGCCGCGTGTTCACGCACACGCGCGTGACCGGCATCGACGTCGAGCGCGCCCCGGCCGGAGCGCGCGTGCGCGGCGTGCAGACGGAGTGGGGGCCGATCGAGGCGGAGGTCGTCGTCAACGCGGGCGGCATGTTCGCGGCGGAGATCGGGCGGATGGCGGGCGTGCGCGTGCCGATCGTGCCGTTCGCGCACGAGTACCTCGTGACGCAGCCGTTTCGCGAGCGCGCGCCGGGCGAGCACCTGCCGACGCTGCGCGATCCGGACCTGCTGATCTACTTCCGCGAGGAGGGCGCGGGGCTGGTGATGGGCGGCTACGAGCGCCGCTCGGCGCCGTGGGCGCTCGACGAGCGCCTGCTCGACGCGATCCCGCAGGACTTCAACGGGCGCCTGCTCGAGGAGGACTGGCCGCGCTTCGAGGAGATCGCGAAGAACTCGTCCAAGCGCGTGCCGGCGATGGAGGAGATCACCGTCACGCGGCTGGTCAACGGGCCGGAGGCGTTCACGCCGGACAACGAGTTCTGCCTCGGCGAGAGCGAGGTCGCGGGGCTGTTCGTCGCGGCCGGCTTCTGCGCGCACGGGCTCGCCGGCGCGGGCGGCATCGGCCGCGTGATCGCCGAGTGGATCCTCGCGGGCGAGCCGACGAGCGACGTGTGGGAGATGGACATACGTCGCTTCGGCGCGCACTTCCGCTCGCCGAGCTACACGCTGAAGCGCACGCGCGAGGTGTACGAGACGTACTACGACATCCGCTACCCCGGCCACGAGCGCGAGGCGGGACGGCCGCTGCGCGTCTCGAGCGCGTACCCGTGGCACGCCGAGCACGGAGCGGCGTTCGGCGAGAAGTCCGGGTGGGAGCGGGTCAACTGGTACGAGCGCAACGCGGCGGACGGCGATGAGTCGCTGCGCCCGCGCGGGTGGGCGGGGATGCACTGGTCGCCGGCGATCGGCGCCGAGCACCGCGCGACGCGCGAGCGCGCGGGGCTGTTCGACGAGTCGTCGTTCGCGAAGCTCGAGATCGCCGGCCCCGGCGCGGCGGCGTTCCTCGAACGGCTGTGCGACAACGAGGTGTCGCGCGACGTCGGCGCGATCACGTACACACAGATGCTCAACGCGCGCGGCGGGATCGAGTGCGACTTCACGGTCACGCGCGTGCAGGAGGAGCTGTTCTCGATCGTCACCGGCACGGCGTTCGGCAACCACGACCTCAGCTGGATCGCGCGCCACGCGCCGGCCGACGGCAGCGTGCGCTGCGCGGACGCGACCGCGCGATGGGCGTGCTTCGCGCTGTGGGGGCCGCGCGCGCGCGAGGTGCTCGCGCCGCTGAGCGACGATCCGCTCGACTTCTCGTACATGCGGATGCGCGAGCTGACCGTCGGCGACGTGCCGGTGCGCGCGCTGCGCGTGACGTTCGTCGGCGAGCTCGGCTGGGAGCTGTACTGCCCGACGGAGTACGGCGCCGGGCTGTGGCGCACGCTGTGGCGCGCCGGGCGCGAGCACGGGCTCGTCGCGGGCGGCTATCGCGCGATCGACTCGCTGCGGTTGGAGAAGGGCTACCGCGTGTGGGGCTCTGACATCACCGCCGACGAGACGCCGTTCGAGGCCGGTCTCGGCTTCTGCGTGAAGCGCACGAGCGGCAAGTTCAACGGCGCGCGCGCGCTCGGCGTCGCCGCCGACGGTGCGCGCACGGGCGAGGGGCCCGAGCGGCGCCTGCGCTGCATCGTGCTAGAGGACCCGCGCTCGGTCGCGCTCGGCAACGAGCCGGTGCGGATCGGCGGCGAGGTCGTCGGGCGCGTGACGAGCGGCGGCTACGGGTACACGGTCGAGCGCTCGATCGCGTACGCGTACGTCCCGGCCGAGGCGGAGATCGGCGCGGCGGTCGAGATCGACGTGTTCGGCGAGTGGATCGCGGGCGAGATCACGCGCGAGCCGGTGTTCGACCCGAACGGCGAGCGCGTGCGAGACGCGATCGCGTGAGCGCGTTCGTGACGGCGGGCGCGGTCTTCCTGCTCGCGGTCCTGTGGTTCGACCTGATGTTCGACGTGCAGGCGCGCGGACGGCCGATGCTCGAGCTGCCGGAGGACGCGCTCGCCTCGATCGCCGCGTGCTACGCGCGCGTGACGACGACGGCGCGGCCGATGAACCGGCTGGTCGCGGCGGTCATGCTGGCGACGATCGCGGCGGTCGTCGCGAGCACCTGCTGTGCTTCGGCTCGATCGCGGCGCTGGTCGCGCTGCAGCTCGCGTGGTCGTGAGCTCAGCCCTTCGGCGGCAGCGTGCGCGCGTGCTCGACGCCGCGACGCACCCAGACGGCCAGCTGGCGCTTGGTCCTGACGCCGTCGGGGTCGACGCGCAGCCAGCCGTTCATCTCACGCCCGCGCATCACCATCGGCCGCGCGTGCGGCGAGGCGAGCGCCCGCCCCCTCGCGGCGGGGTCGGCGCGCACGAGCAGGCCGCCCTGCCCGGAGGCGGCGACCGACATGTTGCCGTGCAGCAGGAACGCGAGGCCGCCGAACATCGACATCTCGGTGAGCCCGTCCTCGCCGGCGAGCAGCTCGCGGACGCGGTGGGCGAGATTCTCGTCGTAGGCCATCTCGTTGCGGTCGACTGCGCGCCGGCGCGAGCGGGCGTCGCCTACATCGCGATCGGGATCGCCTCGTACACGTCGACGCTGCCGCCCTGGCCGAGCACGGGGCAGCCGTCGACGAGCGCGGCCGCGGCGTCGAGGCTGTCGGCCTTGATCACCGAGTAGCCGGTCAGCGCCGAGCCGGCCGAGCCGTCGCCGCCGACCGACGTCGACTCTCCGAACGGATTGCCGGGATCGACGATCGCGTCGCCGAGCCGCCCGAACCAGGCGCCCCATGCGGCCATCGCCGCCTGGCGCTCCTCGTCGGTCGCGGCCATGCTGCCGCCTCGGTAGCCGAACATGTAGTTGCTCATCGCTTCAACCTCCGTTGTCGTTGCTGGTCATTGATCCGCGGCGCGCCCGTCGCGGTCGCCGTCGGGAAAGACGATCGCGGCGAGGCTCTCGAGCGTCGCGCGCCAGCCCTCGCCGTGACGCATGCGCGAACCCTCGTCGGGCAGGCCGCTGTGCTCGAGCACGACGGTCGTGCGCTCGCCTTCGTCGCGGAAGTCGATCGCGACGAGGCTGACGTGACCGGGGTCCGGGCCACCGTGCCAGCTCCACGTGTAGACGAGCCGGCGTGGGCGCTCGACCTCGCGGTACTCACCGCCGACGGCGTGCAGCTCGCCGCTGTCGTCGAGCATCCGCAGCATGTAGCGCCCGCCGACGCGCAGGTCGACGTCGCACCCGGGCGACGTCCAGTCGGGCTTGACCATCCACCAGCGCTTCAGCACCTCCGGGCTCGTCCACGCGTCGAACACCTCCTCCGGCGAGGCGTCGAACGACCGCTCGATGCGAAACGCGGCGACCTCGCGCGTGCTCACCGGTCGCGCTCCCGCCGCTCGGCGAGGTACTGCTCGACGGCGTCGAACTTGCGCTCCCAGATCGCGCGCAGCTCGCGCAGCCAGTCGTCGGCCTGCTCGAACGGCTGCTCCTTCAGGCGCAGCCGGTGCGTGCGGCCGTCGACCACGCGTGCGATCGCGCCGGCCTCTTCGAGCACGCGCAGGTGGCGACTGATCGCCGGCTTGGAGACGGCGAAGTCGCGCGTCGCCTCGCCGACGGTCAGCTCGCCGTCGGCGAGGCGCTCGACGATGCCGCGGCGAATCGGGTGCGAGCACGCCGCGAAGGCGCGATCGAGCAGCACTTGGTTAGCCATTTGGTTAACTATACATCGAGATCGATGACGACGTCAACCGTCAGCTCGCACAACGCCGCTCGGCTCGCTAGTCGGCGTCGCCAAGCACGTAGCGCTCGATCGCGATCGCGAAACCCTCGTGCTCGTTGGAAGCGGTCACCTGCTTGGCCGCGCGCTGGACTTCCTCGCCGGCGTTGCCCATCGCGATGCTGAGCCCGGCGCCGTCGAACATCAGCATGTCGTTCGGCTGGTCGCCGAGTGTCGCGATCCGTTCCAGCGGGATCTCGTAGCGGCGCGAGAAGTAGTGCAGCACGGCGCCCTTGTTCGCGTCGGGGTGCGTGACGTCGAGGTAGTACGGCTGCGAGCGCGCCGCCGAGACATGGTCGCCGAACTTGACGCGAGCGTCTGCCTCGGCCTTGGCGACGCGGTCGCGATCGTCGCTGACGCCGACGATCTTGGCGATCCCGTCGGTCAGCCCGTCGAAGCTCTCGACGACGGTCGGCGCGAAGCGAACCGTGTTGGACTCTTTCGCGACGTGCGGCGCGTGCGGGTCGCGCAGCAGCCAGTCCGAGCCGCGATAGAGCCAGACGTCGAGCTCGTGCTCGCCGATCAGCGTGACGACCTTCGCGACGAGCTCTGAGTCGATCGAGCGTTCCTCGATCACGGTCATGTCCGGCTGCGCGAACAGGCCCCCGTTGAACGCCGCGAGCGGCAGCGTCAGCGCGAGCGGCTCGACGAGCATCTGCATCCCGCGCGGCGGGCGCCCGCTCGTGACGGCGAACTTCACGCCGGCCTGCTTCAGCGAGCGCACCGCGGCGATCGCGCGGTCGGTCAGCTGCTTGTCGTCGGTCACGAGCGTGCCGTCGACGTCGGCGAGCACGAGCTCGATCTTCGGCGAGCCTCCGTCGCGTCCGGTCACGATCTCGCTCGCGCCGCCACGACGCCTACGCGAACCGCTTCACGAAGCCGAGCGCGGTGTCGGCCACCTCGCGCCAGCCGCTGTCGATCGTCAGCGCGTGCCCGCGACCGGGGATCTCGGCGAACTCCGTGACGCCCGCGTTTCGCTTCTGCTTCTTGAACGACGCCTTCGCGATCGCGAGCGGCACGGTGTGATCGTTCTCGCCGTTGATGATCAGCAGCGGCCCGCGCTCGGGGTTCCTGCTGTTGACCTTCGCCTCGGTCCACGGGTTGATGTTGGCGGTCGCCGCCTGGAACAGCGGCAGTCCCGACGCCGGGACGGCGTACGTCGTGTAGAGCTGCTTCGCCTCTTCCTCGTCGACGGCGTTGGCGAAGCCGTAGCGGAACTGCTCGTACGTCAGCGGCACCGCGCGGTTGCGGTTGGCGGGGTTGCCGAGCACCGGGCTCGCCGACTTCAGCGAGGAGATCGGGAGCGGCAGCACACCGCGGAACGGTGCGGGGTCGATCGCGACGCTCGCCGCGGAGAGCCCCCGCCCGGCGATGATCTGCGTCAGCAGGCCGCCGAAGGAGTGCCCGACGACGGCGGGCTTTTTCCTCAGGCGGCCGATCACGTCGGCGAAGTGGTCGGCGACGTCGCCGACCGACTTGTGCGCGAACACCTCCGATTTGGCGTTCGCCTGCTCGACCGTCTGCGGATCGTCGGGCCAGCCGGGCGTCAGCGGCGCGTAGCCGGCCTCCTCGAACACGCCCGCCCAGCGATCCCAGCTGCTCGGCAGCAGCCACAGGCCGTGGATGAAGACGACCGGCGTTCGTCCGGTCGTGTTCGCCTTCTCGATCTGCTGCTGCTCGTACTTCGTGATCGGCATCGCCTCGCCTCCGTCTCGCTCGCCCGCGCCGGCGCCGTGTCGCGCCGTCTCGTTCGACATCATCCCACCTGGGAAATCGTGCTCGCGGGCGCACCGCGACAGGACACATGTCGGCAACAGGGGGTCGGATCGCCATGCAAGCTCCAGCAACTCTTCGTCGGGCGTCGTTCATCGCGCTGCTCTCGCTCGCGTTCGCGCCGGCGCTCGCCGCGGCGCCGGGCGCGCTCGCCGCCACGGCCACCGGCGCGGGCAGGACGGTGAACGTGACATGCCGCGGCGGCGGCGACTCGTGCACCGCCGTGATCGGCCTCGCCGGCGGCGCGAGCGACAAGAAACTGCGAATCGCGCTGACCGACACGGACCTCAAGCTCGTCGCCGTAGTCGCCAAGCCGACGAGCATCCGCGGCGCGTACCTGCTCTCGAACGGCCGGTACTCGCTCGGCGGCTCGCTCTTCACGGTCACGCTCAGCGCCGTGAGATCGATCGGCAGGGGCGCGACGCTGACGTTGAAGTTCTCCTCTCACGGGAGGGCCGTCAAACTCGCCTGACCGCCGCTCAGGTCTCGCCGTGGATCGTCACGCGACCGAGGCCGATCACGTCGATCTCGGTCTGCGGCGCGCACACGGCGATCCGCTCGGCCTCGTCGCGCAGCGTCCGGCGCAGCGCGATGAACGCGCCGCCGCCGACGACCGCCGGGACCCACAGCGCGATCGCGCGGTACGCGAGCACCGCGCCGGCGGCCGACGCGAGCGAGACGTTGTAGAGCGCGAAAGTGCCGACGAGCCCCGCGTCGACGCCGCCGATCCCGCCGGGCACCGGGATCAGGCCGCCGAGCTCGCCGATCAGGTAGGCGATCCAGAGGATCGCCTGCGGTGGCGCGGGGCCGAGCGCGCGGAACGTCGCCCACAGGATCATCACGTCGAACGCGAGATACGCGAGCAAGCCAAGGAGCAGCAGCGCGTTGCCCTCGCGCAGGAGCACGAGCGCCTCCCGCACGCCGTCGCCGATCGCCGTCAGCGACTTGACGACGACGAGCCGGCGCCGCGACGCCCCGTCGCCGGTGGAGCGATCGAGTCGCGCGCCCCACCCCCGCGCGATCCGACCGGCGAGCAGCGTCAGCCCGATCGCGCCGGTCGCGATCACGGCGGGCAGCAGCGTCAGCAGCAGGTTGCTCTCGCCGCCGAACACGCCGAGCGCGAGCGCGAAGCCGAGGACGATCACGCCGAGCACGTTCGGCAGGCTCGTCAGCAGGAAGAACGCGACGGTCCGCCGGGCGATCTCCTCGCTGCGCATGCCGCCGCGTTTCAGCGCCCACGCGCCGAGCGCGAGCCCGCCGGCGCCGCCGGTCGGGATCAGCGCGTTGGCGCCGAGCTCGGACATCCCGATCTGCAGGCTGACGGGCCAGGACATGCGCCGGCAGAAGATCATCCGGAAGACGGCGACGTAGCCGAACCCCGAGAGCAGCTTCAGCCCGACGCCGAGCAGCAGCCAGCCGGGGCTCGCGTGCGCGAGCTTCGAGCGCAGCTCGCCTAGGCCCGGCAGCAGCGTGACCGCGAGCACGACGACGACTACGAGGCCGAGCGCGAACGCCACGCGCGAACGCAGCCGGCGCCGGCTGAGCTGCTCGGGGACGTCGTCGAGGTCGCGGCGGGCCACGTTCGGCGGAGCTTGCGTGCGGTGCGCCATCACGCCCATTGTGGTCGTTCGCGCACGAAGCTCCCGATCGAGACGCTCTGAGACGCTTCGGCCGATGCAGACGGCGTACTCGGCTGGCGCGTGGACGCACCGCGCCCGGGAGTCGCGCGGCGAGCGTCGCGGGAGAGAGCCGATCGGGCGCCGCTTCAGGCCGAGATGCGCTCGTCGCGCACGCGCGCGAGCGGCGGGCGCTCCTCGACGGTGACGCGCCGCGACTCCATCGGCTCGTCGCGGTCGACCGGGAGCGCGATCGAGCCGCCGGCTCGCGCGTCTGCGAACTCGCTGCCGAGGAACCGCGTCTGCGCGGCGACGAGCACCGCGTACGCCATCGCCGAGAGCTCGCGCAACGGCTGGTGGCGGTTCTGGCGTACGCCGAGATCGACCTGCGCGAGCGCCTCGACGCCCGCGGCGCGCCACGCGTCGATCAGCATCGCGATCTCGACGCCGTAGCCGGCGCTGAACGGGATCGACTCGAGCAGCGCGCGCCGCGCGGCGGTCTCGCCGGCGAGCGGCTGGTCGAAGACGGCGAGCTCGGGCGCGTGCAGGTTCAGCAGCGGACGCGCCATCAGCTCCGTCACGCGCCCGCCGCCGTGCGGCGCGAGCGTTCCGTTCGCACGGAACGGGCGGCGAAACGCGCCCTTCACGAGCTGCACGTCGGGCTCGCAGATCAGCGGCCCGAGCAGCCCCGTGAGGAAGTGCTCGCCGAAGTCCTCCGTGTCGGTGTCGGCGAACGCGACGATCTCGCTCTCGGTCGCCGCCAGCGCGCGCCACATCGCATCGCCCTTGCCGCGCGCCGGGCCGAGCTCGGGCGAGAGCTCGTCCTCCTGCGCGACGGCGAGGCCGGCCTCGGCGGCGATCCGCGCCGTGCCGTCGAGCGAGCGCGCGTCGACCACGAGCACCTCGTCCAGCAGGCCGCGCGCGAGCAGCCGCGCGGCGTGCTCGGCGATCGGGCGGATCGTCTCGGCGACTTCGCGCGCCGGCAGCACGAGCGCGACCGACGCGCGCTTGGCGGCGAGCAGCCGCTCCAGGGGGAACTGCTCGGCGCGATACGAGCGCCGCGCGCGCCAGCTCGAGCGCGAGAGGTCGTGCGCCAGCCCGCGCGGCGCGCGCCCGCCGGTGCGCGAGGAGGTGCGCACGCGCACGTCGGCGCTGCGATGGATCGCGACGCCGCGCAGGCGCAGCTCGCGCTCGAGCGCCTCGTCCTCGAGCGCCGCTCTGACCGGAAGGCCGCCGCAGCGACGATACGTCGACGCCGTCAGCGCGAGCGACGCGCCGCTGAAGTGGTGGTGCTCGACCGTCGCCCCGCGCGGCGCGTCGGCGAGCACGGCGCGCAGCCGCTCGGTAGCGCGCCGTTCGCGCTCGGTCAGCGCTTGGCGCGCGAGCCCGTCGCCGTCCTCGGCGCACAGCTCGATGATCCCGCCGATCGCCTGAGCGCCACGCTGGGCCAGCCCGATCTGGGCGGCGAGCCAATCCTCGGCGACGACGCTGTCGGCGTCGGTGCTCGCGATCAATCCGTCGGCGGCGCCGACTTGCAGCAGGCGCTCGCACGCAAGGTCCATCCCGTGCCGGCGCGCGCGACCGACCCCGAACGAGTCCTCGAGCGTCGTCACCCACAGTCGCAGCGAGCGCTCGCCCGCGCCGAGCTCGCGCACGCGCGCGGCCGTCTCGTCGCGGCAGCCGTCGAGCACGACGAGCACCTCGTACTGCGCATGCTCGACGCCGCGCTGGCGAGCGAGCGCGAGCAGGCAGCGACCGATCAGCTCGGCCTCGTCGCGCGCCGGCACGACGACGACGGCGCGCAGCCCGGGCTCGGGCGCCGGCAGCTCGCAGAGCGGCTCGCGAGCGCGCGATCGATCTACGGCCGAACTCATCCGGCGGCCCGCCCCTCGCGGATCAGCTCGGCGCCGCGCTCGTAGTCCTCGTCGCGTTCGTACGTCAGCACGCCGACGGCGACGCCTTCGCGCGAGTACCACACGGTGAACCCGCCGTCGGCGCTCGCATCGCAGCGCGAGTGGTCGTAGCCGTCGCCCCACGCCGCGTACTTCAGCGTGCGCGAGCCGATCGTCGTCCAGAAGCCGGGCACGCTCTCCCAGCGGCCGTCGGCTCCCGCGAGCACGCGCCCGGCGACGTCGCCGTGCTCGAGCGCATCGCCCCAGTGCTCGACGCGCAGGTGCCGTCCCGCGGCCGCGTTGTAGGCGTGCGCGACGTCGCCGACGGCGAGCACCCGCCCGTCCCCGTCGCCCGCGCGCATCGTCTCGTCGACGACGATCGCGCGCTCGTGCATCGGCAGGCCGGCGTCGTGCGCGAGGCGAGCGCGAGGACGCACACCCATGCCGAGCACGACGCACGCGCCGGCGACGCTGCGCCCGTCGGCGAGCTCGAGCGTGCGCCCGCCGTGGACGGCGCTGACGCCCACGCCGGCGAGCAGCTCGACGCCATCCTCGCGCAGCCAGCCGGCGATCCGGCGCGCGGCGTCCTCGCCGAGGCGCGCGAGCTGGGGCAGCGGCTCCTCGCCGATCAGCGTCACCCGCGCGCCGCGCGCGGCGAGCGACGAGGCGATCTCGCAGCCGATGAAGCCCGTGCCGATCACGAGCACCGCGACGCCGCCGGCGCTCCGCTCGACCAGCTCGACGCTGTCGGCCAGCACGCGCATCGTCATCACCTCCGGGTGGTCGAGCCCCGGCACGTCCGGACGCGCCGGCGCCGAGCCGGTCGCGAGCACGATCGCGTCGGCCTGCAGGCGCTCGCCGTGCTCGAGCGTCACGCTGCGTCGCTCGGGCGCGACCGCCGCGACGCGCTCGCCGATGCGCAGGTCGATCGCGTGACTGTCGAACCACTCGCGATCCTCCAGCGCGAGCTCGCCCGCGTCGAGCTCGCCCCGCAGCAGCTCCTTCGTCAGCGGCGGGCGTCGATAGGGCAGCAACGACTCCTCGCCGATCAGCGTCACCTCGCCCGCGCCGCCGTGCTCGCGGTAGGAGCGCGCCGTCGCGAGCCCAGCCGGCCCGGCGCCGACGATCGCGATCCGCTCAGTCGCCATCGAAGCGGTCGAGGCGATAGCCGGCGTGGCGCCGATCGAGCGTGTGCCAGCGCGAGAGCTCACGCGCGAGCTCGTCGTGAACGGCGTCGCCGCGCAGCGGCTCCTCGACGCCACGCCCGCGCCAGCTCACCGCGAGCACGCTCGCACGCTGCTGCAGCCGCGCGCGCAGCCACTCGAGCGCGTCGAGCAGCGTGCGCTGGTCGAGGTAGTAGAGGACCTCCGAGCAGACGACGACGTCCCACTCGCCGGCCGGCGCCTGCGCCGGGAAGTCCGCGTGCGCGAGCTCGACGTTCTCGACCCCGACGAGCTCCTCGCGCGCGAGCGCTAGCGCGCGCTCGGAGAAGTCGATTGCCACCAGACGCTCGCAGCGCGGCGCGAGCAGCCGCGTGAACACGCCGATCGAGCAGCCGACCTCGAGCACGCGCCCGAGCGGGCGCGAAGGCAGCGCCGCGAGCGTCGCCGCGTACTTCTCGCGCTCGTACGAGCTCGTGCGATAGCTCCACGGATCGGCGCTCGCCGCGTAGCGCTGCTCGAAGCGCTCGCGCGGGACTCGCGGTGCGGAGAGCAACTCGCTCATCGATCCTCGCCCGCGCCGCGCTCCGCGAGCGTCTGCGCGCCGAGCTCGACGAGCTTCGGCTCGAGCCGGTGCTGCAGCAGGAACAGGTCGAGGTCGCGCCGCGCGCGATCGAGCGCGCCGCCCAGCACGAGCTCGTGCGAGCCGCACACGAGCGCCGCTTCGGCGGCGATCGTGCGAGCCGCGTCGGCGAGCGCGAGCCGGCATTCGCTCGACAGCGCGCGCCATCTCGAACCCATCTCCGGCCGCGGACCCTCGCCGCCTTGCGAGCGCTCGGGCGCACGGTCCAGCGGCGCGATCGCGTGCGCGAGCCAGAGGTCGATCGAGGAGCGCGCGACGCGCATGCGCCCGAGCGAGCGTAGCCGCAGCTCGTCGAGCGCGCGGCCGCCGAGCGCGGCGAGCGTCGCGTCGAGGATGCGGTCGGCGATGCCCGCCCAAGTGGCCGCCGTGCGCAACGCGTCGCGCGAGAAGTGCGGCTCGCGCATGATCTCCTCAGCGCCGCCGAGCAACGTGAGCACGGGAGCGTCGTCGAACTCGACGCGGTGGCTCTCGGACGCGCGCAGGCCCGACGCGCGGTACCACGCCCGGTCGAGCTCGGTTCCGCGAGTCGTGTCGACGTAGGCGATCCGTCGCTGCTCGCGATCGTCGCGCGCGATCACGAGCGCACGCTGAACGCCGCCGGCGCCGGAGCAGTACGTCTTGACGCCGCGCAACGCGAGCGAGCCGTCGGCACGCGTCACGACGCGCGCGGGCGGTCCCTCGCCCGGCGCCGGGTCCGCCCCCCACACGCCGAGCAGCAGCTCGCCGCGCGCGATCGCGGCGAGCTCGGGCTCGCGCACGTCCTCGCCGGCGAGCAGCGCGAGCCGCTCGACGCCGTTGAGGTGGCCGTCGAGGATCCGCGCGACGGAAGCGTCGGCGGCGGCGACCGCTCGGACGAGCGCGGCCTCGGCGATCAGCCCCGCCCGGCCGCGGTCGGCGGGGGCTTGGACGACGCCCGCGGCGCGCAGCTGCTCGAAGCTCCGCTCGGGAAAGCGCGGCTTCGCGTCCAGCTCGGCCGCGAGCTCGGCGATGCGCTCGAGCGCGCGCTCGAGCGACGAGCGGTCCGGTTCGCCGTCCTCTCCCGCCAAGCCGGCGCGCTCTTGCGCAAGCGCGTCGGCGTCGCGCGCGACGATCGGCTGAGCGCTCATCCCGACGCCTCCACGAGCGCCGCACGGTCAGCTCGAGCATCGGCGTTCGCCGCGTGCTCGAGCGACGCAAGCGCGCCGACCGACAGTCCGCGCTCGCGAGCCGCTCCGACGAGCGGCGCGATCAGCTCCAGCGTGTTCTGAGCGCCGGCGCGCAGCGCTCCGGGCCCGAGCGCGTCGTGCATCAGGACGATCGCATCCGGCGTCAGCGCCGGCTTGGCGCGGGCGAGCATCTCGCCGGCGGCGTCGCCGCGCCAGTCGTGCGTGTCGATCGTCCAGCCGACCAGCTCGAGGCCATGCCGTGCCGCCACGCGCTCGGTCGCGGGCGTGACGATGCCCCACGGCGCGCGCCAGCGCAGCGGGCGCACGCCGATCCGCGCGAACGCGGCGAGCGCCGTCGCCGTGTCGCGCTCGATCTCCTCCTCGTCGCGCTCGTCGTGGCGAAGGTGGCGATGGCCGTGGAGCTGCACGTCGGCTCCCGCGGCGAGCGCCGCCTGCACGACCCGCGGAGCGGCTTCGATCCGCGCGCCGAGCATGAAGAACGTCGCGCTCGTCGCAGAGCGATCGAGCTCGCGCAGCACGCGCAGCGTCCACAGTGGATCGGGGCCGTCGTCGAACGTCAGGCTGACCATGGTTGGAGGTTACCCGCGCCCGTTCGAGGCCAAGCGGCGCAGCCGTGACGCCGCTCGAAGCGTGCGTCGCTCGCGCGATCGTCGGTCGCGGGAGCGCGGCGTTCGGCGACGCGCGCTATTAGTGAGGGGTGGCGCGCCTGCGACGATCGAGCTGCAGCGGGCCGGGGATCGCGCGACGAAGGCGTGGACGGGGGCACGAATACGTCGATCCCGACGGGCAGCGGATCGACGACCCGGAGGTGCTCGAACGGGTCGCCGCGCTCGCGATCCCGCCCGCGTGGCGCGAGGTGTGGATCTGCATGGACCCGCGCGGCCACCTGCAGGCGACGGGCGTCGACGCGGCCGGTCGCAAGCAGTACCTCTACCACGAGCAATGGCGGGCGCACCGCGACCGGCAGAAGTTCGACTCGATGATCGCGTTCGGCCGCGCGCTGCCGCGGCTGCGACGACGCGTCGCGCGCGACCTGCGATCGACCGGCGGACGCCGGCGAGCCGGCGTCGACGAGCGCCTCGGGCGCGAGCGCGTGCTCGCGTGCGCGGTGCGCCTGCTCGACGTCGGCTTCTTTCGCATCGGCTCCGACGACTACGCCGAGCGCAACGAATCGTTCGGGCTGACGACGATGCTGCGCGAGCACGTCTCGGTCGAGCGGCGTGAGCTGATCTTCGACTTCCCCGCGAAGTCGGGGCAGCGGCGCGTGCAGGCGATCGCCGACGGCGACGCGCTGGAAGTCGTCGCCGAGCTGAAGCGCCGTCGCGCTGGCACGCAGCTGCTCGCCTATCGCGAGCGCGGCCGCTGGGTCGAGCTCGCCGCGGAGGAGGTCAACGGGTATCTCAAGCGCCACAGCGGCGGCGAGTTCACGGCGAAGGACTTCCGCACGTGGAACGCGACCGTGCTCGCCGCCGTCGCGCTGGCCGTCGACGGCGCGGCGACGAAGACGCGCGCCGCGCGCGAGCGGCGCGTGAAAGGCGCGATCAAGACCGTCGCCGCGTACCTCGGCAACACGCCGGCGGTCTGTCGCGCGTCATACGTCGACCCGCGCGTGATCGACCGCTACCGCGCCGGCGTCACGATCGGCGAGGAGATCGCGGCGCTGCCCGCGGCGGATTCGGACCTCGCCGACGCCCGGATTCGCCGCCGCGTCGAGGCGGCCGTGCTCGACCTGCTCGACGACGCCCCCGGCTAGCGCGCGAGCGACGGCGCTCTCGCGCGAGCCGTTTTCGCGGCGGCCGCTCTCGCGCGAGCGCCGGCCCCCGTTGCGCGAGCGCCGGCCCCCGTTGCGCGAGCGCCGGCCGCTGTCGCGCGAGCCGCTGTCACGCCGCTTTCGTGCGAGCCCTTTTCGCTCGCGTCGCTTTCGCGCGGGTCGCTTTCGCGCCGGCCGCTTTCGCGCGAGCGGTCGCTTTCGCTTTCGAGGAGGCCGCTTTCGTGCGAGCCGCCGCTTTCGCGCCTGCGCGCGCCGCTTTACGAGCGGGTCGTTTCGTCGCGCTCCGTTTCGAGCCGCCTGCGGTACGCCTCTGCGCGCTCGGCACCTCGGCGCGCACGACGGCTTTCGTGAACCGCGGGATCTCCTTCTCGAGATAAGCGCGCATCCGCTCCTCCTCGCGCCGGATCGCGCGCGCGAGCTGGCGCGTGTCGCGATCGGCGAGCGCCTCGGCGAGCGCCTCGATCGCCGTGTACGTCGCGATCTCCTCGGACTCGTCGGCGTACTCCGACTTCGCGTTCTTCAGCTGCTTCTCCGCTTGGCCGGTCCCCCTCAGCGCGTGCAGCGGACCCTGCGCGAGCGCGACGGCCTTCTGCGCACCGCTGAGCACCGCCTGCGCGGCGTCGCCGACCTGCGTCGGCCCGGGCGGGTCGATCGTCGCCGGCGTGCCGCCGAGCTGTTTGATCCGTTTGCCGACCTCGCGGCCGTGGCGCTTGGTCTCGCTGAGGTGCTGCTGCAGGCGCTTCTTGTACGGCGGGTGCGACGCCATCGCGATGTGCGCCTGCAGCGACGTCTCCAGGCGCTGCTCGAGCCCATACGCCTCGTTCAGGTACTGGACCAGCTTCTCGGCGGCCGCGGTTTTCTCTGCCATCGTCAGCTCATTCTCCTCAAGTCGGGTTTCTCGCCCCGCGCAAGCCGCACCGCGCTGCGCGGCGTCTCGATCGCGTTCGCGGAGCGCTGCAACCCGCTTACCCACGATCGCGAGCGGTAAGCATCGGAGACGCTTCGAAGGCGAGCGACGACGAACGCCGAGGGGCGAAGGGAAGTCCGGCGGCGCGTAGAACCAACAACGATGCTCGCGCTGCTGCTGGCGGTCGCACTGATCGGGCTCACCGTCTTGGCGCTGCTGCTCGCGGGCGCGGCGATCGCGGTCGTGACCGGCATCCTCGCGCTCAACGCGTGCCTGCTGGTGCTGATGCTGCGCCGGCGCCCCGCGCGCGAGCGCCCCGCGACGAGCGAGCTGCCCGAGCGGTGGCGGCCGTCGTCGTTCAGGCGACCGCCGCAGCCGCCCGGCGAGTCCGATCCCGCGCCGGCCGACTCCGAGTCGGCGCCGACGCTGCGCGTTCACCGGCTGTAGCGAGCGAGCCGCGCACGTACTCGCCGCGTCCGCCGCGAGCTGCCTTTACGCTGCGATCGATGCCCGCGCGCCCGACACCGCTCGCGCTCGTCGCGCTCGTCGCGTTGGCCGCCGGGACGGCGCCGCCGGCGCGAGCGGCCGGCGCGAGCAGCGCCGCCTACGTCCGCGTCGACCAGGTCGGCTACGCGAGCGCCGCGCCGAAGCGCGCCTACCTGATGACGCGCCGACGAGCACGCGAGCACGTAGGCGACGCCGACCGTCAACGCCAACGGCGAGTTCAAGGGCGACCTGACGAGCCTCGGCGAAACGATCGACGCGGCGGGCGGCTGGTGGGACGCGGGCGACTACCTCAAGTTCGTGCAGACGACGAGCTACACGGTCGACCTGATGCTCGCCGGCGTGCGCGACTTCCCCGCCGAGATGGGCGCGGCCGCCGGATCGTCGGACGGGCTCTCGGTGATGGCGGCCGAGTACGACGACCTGCTCGGCACGCACGCCTACGCCGCGCAGTCCGCGCGCTGGCTCGGCAACGTGCTCGGCGCGAACGCTTGGGGCGCGTCGTTCGTGATCGGCGACGGCACGACGTTCCCCACTGCCCGCAGCACCAGGTCGCGAACCTCGTCGGCTCGCTCGACGGCAGCCCGCCGGTGCTCGCCGGCGCCGTCGTCGAGGGCCCGAGCTCGGCGGCGAGCAAGGGCGCCGTCGGCGGCATGCGCCGGTGCCCGCCGGGCGGCGGCGACGCGTTCGCGCGGTTCGACTCGCGCGCGGTGTTCAAGGACGACGTGCAGTCGTACACGACCGTCGAGCCGGCGATCGACCTGACGGCGTCCTCGCCGCTCGCGTTCTCGTGGCAGGTCGCGACGCCGGCGCCGCTTCCCGGCTGACGTGAGCGACGCGCTCCAGTACGTGTTCGGCTACGGCTCGCTCGCGCGCCATCGCGTCGGCGCCGCCGGCTCGCCGGCGCACGCTGCTCGCCTGCGCGACCATCGCCGCCTGTGGAACGTCGCGATGGACAACACGCTCGACCTGCTCGGCTACAAGCACTACCTCGACGCCGCCGACGGCTCGCGGCCTGACGTGTTCGTCACGTTCCTCAACCTCGCGCCCGCGCCCGGGCGCGCCGTCAACGGCGTCGCGTTCGCGGTCGACGAGCGCGGCCTGCACGAGCTCGACCGGCGCGAGCGCAACTACGCGCGCGTCGACGTCGGCGCGGTGCTCGAGCCGACGCTCGACGCGCCGGTCTGGGCCTACCTCGGCACGCCCGCCGCCGAACCCGTTTCGCCACGGGCATCGCGGCCGGCACGGCCGTCGTCGACGCGCGCTACCGCGACGGCGTGCGCGACGGCTTCGCGCTGCTCGGCGAGCAGGCGCTCGCCGAGTTCGACGCCGGCACCGACGCTCCGGCGTGCCCGATCGTCGCGCTCGAGCGCATCGACCTGCGCTGAGCCCCGCCGTCGCACGGGTGAGGTCTCTAAGCTCGTTGCGTGAGCAATCTTCCCTCGCAGGAGCGCCTGTCCTCGCGACTCGTCCTGCTGATGGCGGTCGCCTGCGGGGCGGCCGTCGCGAACATCTACTACGCGCAGCCGCTGCTGAGCACGATCGCACACGACTTCTCGACGTCCGACGGCACGGCGGGGCTGCTCGTGACCGCCTCGCAGGTCGGCTACGCCGCCGGGCTCGTGCTGCTCGTGCCGCTCGGCGACCTGCTCGAGCGCCGCCGGCTGATCACCGGCATCCTGCTCCTCACGGCGCTCGCGCTGCTCGGCGTCGCGCTCGCGCCGAGCTTCAGCCTGCTCGCCGCGGCGCTGCTCGTCGTCGGCCTGACGTCGGTCGTCGCGCAGATCCTCGTCCCGCTCGCGAGCGCGCTCGCCGCCGAGGACGAACGCGGCCGCGTCGTCGGCAACGTGATGAGCGGCCTGCTCGTCGGGATCCTCGTCGCGCGCACGGCGAGCGGCCTGCTCTCAGAGCTCGGCGGCTGGCGACTCGTGTTCGGCATCTCCGCCGCGCTGATGCTCCTGCTGAGCGCCGTGCTGCGGCGCAGCCTGCCGCAGGTGCGCCCCACAACCGACCTCTCCTACCCGGCGCTCCTGCGCTCGGTCGGCCGGCTCGTCCTCGAGCAGCCGACGCTGCGCGTGCGGATGGTCTACGGCGCGCTCGGCATGGGCCAGTTCAGCGTGCTGTGGACGACGATCGCGTTCCTCCTCGCCGGCAAGCCCTATCACTACGGCGACGCGACGATCGGCCTGTTCGGGCTCGTCGGCCTCGCGGGCGCGCTCGCCGCGCAGGCCGCCGGGCGCGTCGCCGATCGCGGCCACCACCACATCTCGACGGGCGTCTGCTTCGCGCTGATGACGCTCTCGTGGGTCGCGATCGCAGCCGGAAATCGTCACTCGGCGCGCTGATCGCCGGCATCGCCGTGCTCGACCTCGGCATCCAGGGCGCGCAGATCACCAACCAGAGCGTGATCTACGCGCTCGTGCCCGACGCGCGCAGCCGCCTGACGACGGCGTACATGACGACCGTGTTCGCCTCGGCCGCCGCGTTCTCGGCGCTCGCCTCGGCGATCTACGACTCCGGCGGATGGAGCGCCGTCGCGACGCTCGGCGGCGCGCTCGCCGCGCTCGGCGTCGTCGTCTGGGCGGTCGAGCAGACGCTCGCGCGGCGCCGCCACGGGCGCTCGCCCACCGAGGCAAGGCAGCTCGCCTCGTGAGCCGACGGATCGTCCGCAATCCCCAAGGAGGTCCCAAATGACCGAGTTCCCCGAGTCCCATCGCGACCTGCTCGACGGGCGGTTCGCGACGCTCGCGACGACCGGCCGCGACGGCGGCCCGCAGCTGACCGAGGTGTGGTTCCTCCACGAGGACGGCGAGCTGCGCATCTCGCTGAACAGCTCGCGCCTGAAGACGAAGAACCTGAAAGCGCGGCCGCAGTGCAGCCTGTTCCTGCTCGACCTGCAGAACCCGTTTCGCTACGTCGACGTCCGCGGCAGCGCGCGGATCGAGCCCGACGACGACTACGCGCTGGCCGATCGCGTCGGCGCGAAGTACGCGTCGGACCTGCGCCAGCACGACGGCCCCGGCGATCGGCGCGTCGCGGTGACGATCGAGCCGCGCAGTGTGTACGCCGTCGACATGTCGAGCTGACCGCGCTCGGCTCGACGCCGGCGCCTATGCGAGCCGGCGGCCTCGCTCGACCGCAAGCGCCTACGCGAGCCGGTCGACGAGGTCGGCGACCGAGTCGACGATCTGCGACGCGCGGTACGGGAAGCGCTCGGCGTCCTCGCGCGTCGTCACGCCCGTCAGCACGAGGATCGTCTCCATGCCCGCCTCCAGCCCGGAGACGATGTCGGTGTCCATCCGGTCGCCGATCATCGCCGCCGTCTCCGAGTGCGCGTCGATCTGGTTCAGCGCCGAGCGCATCATCAGCGGGTTCGGCTTGCCGACGAAGTACGGATCGACGCCCGTCGCGCGACTGATCAGCGCCGCGACCGAGCCGGTCGCCGGCAGCGGCCCGGCGGCGCTCGGGCCGGTCGGGTCGGGGTTCGTCGCGATGAAGCGCGCGCCGGCGCCGATCAACCGGATCGCGCGCGTGATCCGCTCGAACGAGTACGTGCGCGTCTCGCCGAGCACGACGTAGTCCGGCTCGCGATCGGTCAGCGTGTAGCCGGCGTTGTGCAGCGCCGTCGTCAGCCCCGACTCGCCGATCACGAACGCCGAGCCGCCCGGGCGCTGGTCCTCGAGGAAGCGCGCCGTCGCCAGCGCCGACGTCCAGATCGCCTCCTCGGGCACCTCGATCCCGCTCGCGGCGAGCCGCGCGACGAGATCGCGCGATGTGTAGATCGAGTTGTTCGTCAGCACGAGGAACGGCGTGCCGAGCTCGCGCAGGCGCGCGAGGAAGTGCCCGGCGCCCGGGATCGCCTGCTCCTCGCGCACGAGTACGCCGTCCATGTCCATCAGCCACGAGCGGATCTCGCGTTTGTGCGTCGCCTCCAAGCCATCAAGGATGACGCAACCGCCGCCGCACGCTCCTCGAGCCGCCGAGCGATTGGACTTTGCCGTAGGGTGCGACATCATCGAGCGCCGCCGAGATGGGCAGAACGTCCCATGGCGGGTCGCGTCCGTGCGCGTAAGCTCGCCGTTTTCCGCAGCCACAAAGGGGGTCTGATGTCCGTTTCCGTTCCGCGCCGATCGATCAGCCGATTGGCGACCTTCGCGATCGCGACGACCGCGCTCGCGCTCGCACTGTCCAGCGGCGCGCGCGCCGCGACGCTGCCGACCATCTCGATCGCCGTGAGCCCGTCCGCCGCGACCGTCACCGGCCCGCTCGAATCGGGCGGCGCCAACGTAAAGATCACCGACACCGGCGTCAAGGAAGCCTCGGTCATCCTCGTCGCGCTGAAGCCCGGCGTCTCGCTCGCCGAAGCCGAAGCGTTCGCGAAATCGGACAAGACGAAAGACCCGAACAACGTCAGCGAAGTCGGCTCGATCGTGTTCGACGCCGAAGCCAACCCCGGCGCGCCGAGCGAAGCGCAGACCGAACTGAAACCGGGCATCTACCTGCTGCTGACCGGCGCCGGCGAAGGCGAAGCCGGGATCCGCGGGCACTTCACCGTGACGACCGCGAAGGCGCCCGTCGCGCTGCCGGCTCCCGAAGCGACGATCCGCTCGATCGAGTTCAACTTCCGCGGCCCGTCGGTACTGCGCGACGGCGAGCTCGTGCGCTTCGAAAACGAAGGCTTCCTAGTGCACATGGACTTCGCGGCGCCCGTCAAGAGCATGAAGGTCGCGCGCAAGGTCGTCAGGCTGCTGCGCGAAGGCAAGGAAAAGGGCCTCGAAAAGCTGATCGCCGGCCCGCCCGTGTCCTTCGCGGGGCCCGTTTCGCATGGCGCCTTCCAGCAGTCGACGATCACCGCCAAGCCCGGCATCTACGTCGAGGTCTGCTTCATGCAGACGCAGGACGGGCGCGATCACACGCGGCTCGGGATGGAGCGGATCATCAAGATCACCAAATAGCGATCGTCGACCGGCGGGCCGCGCCACGGAGGGCGATCCCGCCGGTCACGCGATCCACGCGCTCGCGTCGGACGGCGTCAGCGCCGGCGCGCGCGACGTCCGCGGGGCGCGCGCTCGGCTGCTGGCCGCCGCGCGCGCCGGCCGCGCAACGCACGGCGGTCTTCGGCCGACAAAGATCAGCGCGACTGCGGCAGCTTGACCGACGGTCGCTTGGCGGCAGGAGCCGACGGGGGCGGCACGACCGCGCCGATGTCGCCGTCCGGCGCCTCGTCGAGGTCGACGATCACCGGCGCATGGTCGCTCGGGCCGTTGCCCTTGCGCGCCTGGCGGTCGACCCACGCCGCACGCACGCGCTCGGCGACGCCCGCCGACGCGAGCACGAGGTCGATCCGCATGCCGAGGTCCCGGTGGAACATGCCGGCGCGGTAGTCCCAGTACGTGAACACACGCTCATCCGGCCAGCGATCGCGCACGACATCGCGCAGGCCGAGCGCCTGCAGCTCGGCCAGCGCCGCGCGCTCGCGCGGCGTGACGTGCGTGTGCCCGGCGTACGCCGCCGGATCGAACACGTCGGCGTCGGCCGGCGCGATGTTCATGTCGCCGCACACGATCGCCTCGGCCGGAGCAGCCGCGAGCGACTCGCGCAGCGCCGCCAGCCAGTCGAGCTTGTAGCGATAGTGCTCCGAGTCCGGCTCGCGGCCGTTCGGCACGTAGACCGAGTGCACGCGGATCCCGTCGCACGTCGCCGACACCGCGCGCGCCTCCTGCCGCGGGAAGCCCGGCGCGCCGGGCACGCCCGCGATCACCCGCTCGAGCCCGACGCGCGAGAGGATCGCGACGCCGTTCCACTGGACCTCGCCGTGCGTCGCGACCGCGTAGCCGCGGCCGTCGAGCGCGTCGCCGAGCAGCTCCGCGAACGCGTCGTCGGCGAGCTTCGTCTCCTGCAGGCAGACGACGTCCGGCTGGCGTTCGTCAAGCCACGCGAGCAGGCGCGGCAGTCGCTGCTTGGCCGAGTTCACGTTCCACGTCGCGACGCGCACGCGGCCGACCGCCCGGCTACTCGTCCTCGGGCCACTCTACGGCGCCCATCACGCCGTCGCCGTCCGCCGGGCGCGGGCCGCCGACCGCGATCAGCTCGAGCCCGTCCGGGCCGGCCTCGAATGCGCGCACGACCTCCGGCGCGACGCGCAGCACGTCCCACGTGCTCAGCTCGAGCAGCTCGCCGTCGAGCAGCGCGCGGCCGGAGCCGGCGACGACCACGTACGCCTCCTCCTGCTCGCGGTGACTGTGCCCCACGGGACTGCGCCGGTTCGCCGCGTACCGGAACAGGCTGACGCCGAGGTCGCGCGAATCGAGGTGCTTGCGCGCGAAGCGCCCTTCGATGCCCGGAGCGCGCTCGCCCACGGAATCGGCGACTTCGGACAGGTTCACGGTGGCGAAGCGGGACATGATGCTCCTTTGGCGGCAGAGGTCGGCTGATTACGTCCTGTCGCCCTACCCTAACCGGCCGCGCGACGCGTGCCGTCGCTCGCGCCGCTCGCCCGGCGCCGGCGGCGAGCGCGGGCGCTGCTTCGCGCTCGCAACGGGCCGCCGTTGCTACGATCGCGCAGATGGCGGCTAGCTCGTCCGGGCGGCTGAATCACATTCGTGACGAGCGAATCGCGTGGGTCACCGGCCTCGTGGCTCCCGCGGTGCTGCTCGACGAGCAGCCCCTGTCGGGCGTCGCCGAGGAGATCGTGCTGCGCGGGCGCGCCGCCGTCGCCGACGTGCTCGACAGGGTCGACGACCGGCTGATGGTCGTCGTCGGGCCGTGCAGCGTCCACGACGCCGACGCGGCGCTCGACTACGCCCGGCGGCTCGCCGCGACCGCGCACGAGCTGAACGGCGACCTGCTCGTCGTGATGCGCGTGTACTTCGAGAAGCCGCGCACGACGACCGGCTGGAAGGGCCTGATCAACGACCCGCATCTCGACGACTCCGGCGACGTCAACGAGGGGCTGCGGCTGGCCCGCAAGCTGCTGCTGCAGGTGCTCGACCTCGACGTGCCGATCGGATGCGAGTTCCTCGATCCGATCACGCCGCAGTACATCGCCGACGCCGTCAGCTGGGGAGCGATCGGCGCGCGCACGACCGAGAGCCAGGTCCACCGCCAGCTCGCCTCCGGCCTGTCGATGCCGATCGGCTTCAAGAACGGCACCGACGGCGACGTCGCCGTCGCCGTCGACGCCGTGCGCGCGGCCGCCGTCCCGCACACGTTCCCCGGGATCGACGTGATCGGAACGCCGGCCGTGCTGCACACGCGCGGCAACGCCGACTGCCACGTGATCCTGCGCGGCGGCCGCGACGGCCCGAACTACTCCGCCGCGGCCGTCGCCGACACGATCGAGCGCCTGCGCGCCGTGCATCTTCCCGAGCGCGTCGTGATCGACGCCTCGCACGACAACAGCGGCAAAGACCATCGCCGCCAGCCGGCCGTCGTCGCCGACATCGCCGAGCAGCTCGCGAGCGGCAACCGCGCGATCGTCGGCGTCATGCTCGAGTCGTTCATCGTCGCCGGGCGCCAGGCGATCGGCGAGGGTCGAGCGCCGATCTACGGGCAGTCGATCACCGACGCGTGCATGTCGTGGGAGACGACCGTCGAGGCCCTGCGCAAGCTCGCCGACGCGAGCCGGCGGCGACGCGCCGCCGGCTGAGCCGCTCGGCGGCTGAGCGGCCCGGCGGGCGCACCGAGGCGCTCGGCGGCCCGCGCCGGGGCTGCCCCGTCCTCAGGCCCGGCAGCGCGGGCTGAGCGGGATTTCCGGACCGGTGTGGCCGACCGCCGACGGGTCGACCTTGCACCACGTCAACCGTCGGCCGCGTTCGTCGAAGACCGCCGCGAACGCGTACGTGAGCGCCGCGCTGCGCACCGTGCAGCGGTATGCGCGGCGGCCCGAGCCGGTTCTCATTCGCGCCTTGCACGCGACGCTCTGCAGCGGACCGGTCAACTGCCCGCTCGCGATGCGCCCGCGCACGTCGGCGCCGATCGCCCGCTCGAGCGACGTCGCGGGCGACGCGCCGGCGGGCAGGCCCGTCGAACGCGGCGCCTCGTCTTCGGTGACCGACACGTCCGCGATCCGGTTGATTTCCGATTCGACCTGCGCTTCGGACGTTGCGCCGCCTTCCGGCCCGGCGCCTTCGACGACGATCACAACGCCCGCGATCACGGCCGCGGCGATCGCGATCGCCAGCGCCCATCGCGCCCACAGGGGCGGCGGTCGCACGACGCCTCGCCAGTCGGTCATCGCCGCAAGCGTAGTCGGCGACGTGCGCACGACGACGAGGCAGCCGCTGCGCTACAGCAGATCCACGTCGCCCAACGACAGCGACCACGCGTCGCGTTCGGTCGGCTCGACGCCGAGCTCGACCGCCGTCCGCCTCGTCGTCAGCAGCGTCCCGCCGCGCACGCGCACGAAGCCGCAGCGCAGCGCCTCGCGCTGCGAGTCGAAGCTCGCGCTGAGCAGGTCCGCGCCCGCCGCGCGCCTGACCTCGCCGAGCAGCCTGCGCTTCGTCGCGAGATCGTCGCCCGCGACGAGCAGCTCGCAGACCTCCGAGACCCACAGCGAGCGGCGCCGGCGCAGCCTGAAGATCGCGACGCCGGCGGCGGCGTCGCCCGCGCCGGCGTCGCGGCGGACTGCGCGATAGCCGCCCACGCGCCCATAGCGCCAGCGCAGGTAGTCGAGATCGCGCGCGGTCGTCATGCGGCCGTCCGGCTCGACGAGCTCTGCCAGCAGCCGTTCGACGGACTCGCCGTCCGCCAGCGCCGTCGCGGCCGTCTCGGCCTCGACGCGCGGCTCGGCCGGCGACGAGGACGCCGTCCCCGTCGCTCGTCGCAGCGACTGGCCGAACGCGCACGGCTGCACGAACCGCGGCAGGAGCACGATCTCGCGTCGCCCCGCCTTCATCAGGCCGGAGCGGCTCTGGTCGTTCGGGTTGTTCCACGCGAGCGCCGCCCCCTCCGGGTCGTGCGCGATCGCCCACCGCGCCATCGCCAGCGAGACGCCGCGCCGGCGATGTGCCGGGGCGACGGCGAGGTCGACGCCGCGCGTCGACAGCACCGTGCGTCCGCGCACGCGCAGCGGCCAGCGCAGCCGACCGACGAAGCCGACCACGCGCCCCTCGCTCAGCGCGACGACCGAAAGCGACGGGCCGAACGGGCATTCGGCCAGCTTCCAGCGAAAGAACGCGCCCGCATCGACGTCCTCGATCCCGCGCGGCCAGCGCCCGAACGCCGCCTGCAGCACGTCGAGCACGCCGCTCTCGTCGGCCGGCTCGTACGCCCTGATCTCGAGCTCGGCCGGCTCGGCGACGGTCGCGCGTCCAGCAGCAGTAGGCTTCTCGCGCACCGCTCATTCATCGCACGAAACGTCCTGGACCTTAAGAAACGATCCTGGAACTCAAGGAGGACAGTGATGCTCAAGCGCTACGCCGCGACCGGACTGCTGCTCGGTCTCGGCGCCCTCGTACTGACCGTCGTCACCTCTGCGTCTGCGTACCTGTACACGAAGCCGACCGGGCAGGACTGCGGCAAGGGGACGGTCGTCGGCGGCTTCGGCGGCCCACGTCCGTCGAACGTCACGCCCAACGAGATCCCTCAGATCCACACGTTGATCGAGCGCGGCAAAGTCTCCTGCACGAAGGCCAAGCAGGTCATGAGCGCGTTCGAAAAGAGCTTCCTCCAGCCCGGCGCCTCCACCAAAGGCGTCTCCCCGGCCGGTTGGAAATGCGCTTTCAGCAAAAGCCTCAAGGGCCAGTCGTGCACGAACTCCAAGCACGTCGTCATCTACAACACGATCGTGTACGTGACTCCGCGCTAGGCGGCCGGCGATGCAAAGCGAGGCGGCCGACCTTGCGCGCGTAGCGCCCGCGCGCTGGCCTTGTCTCGGTACATCGCCGCGTCGGCGTACTGCACGAGCTCGGACACGGCGCGGCCGTGCTCGGGCCAGACTCCACCGCCGACGCTCGCTCCGAGCGCGACCGTCACCCCCTGCAGGCGAAACGGCTCACGGAAGACCTCGCGCACGCGTCGTGCGGCGGCCTCGAGCTGCTCGTGCGAGGCATCCGTCAGCACGATCGCGAACTCGTCGCCGCCGAGACGCGCCACCCCGTCGCCGCTGCGCGCGGTCGAGTCAAGGCGCCGTGCGACCTGCCGGAGCAGCTCGTCGCCGGCCTCGTGGCTGTGACGGTCGTTCACGGCCTTGAAGTCATTGAGGTCGATGAACAGCAGGCCGACCGGCTCTTCTCGCCCTTCGGCGCGCGCGATCGCCGCGTCCATTCGCTGGCGGAAGCCGACGCGGTTGAGCAATCCCGTCAAACCGTCGTGGCACGCCCTGTGATGGAGCTTGTCGACCAGCCGTCCGTTCTCGATCGCCGACGCCGCCAGCGCGGCCACGCCCGTCAGTTGCTCGAGAAGCTCCTTTCTGGGCAGCAGCCGCTCGGGCTGGGCCGTCACCGACACCGAGAGCGCGCCGCGGAAGCCGTTGCGCGCCACGATCGGGACAACGGCGAGCGCGGCCAGGTCGAGCTCGGTGATCAGCGAGCGAATCAGGCGATCGTCCGACTCGCCGTCGAAGAACACGGGGCGAGGATTGGCGATCAGGTCGTCCAGCAGCGGCGTGTCACGGGCGCTGATCGACAGGCCGCGAAGCCGGGCGGAATGCCCTGGATCGCGGCTCCACGATGCGAGCGAGCGAAGCAGTTGTCGATCCTCGTCCCACAACCACACGGCCATGCCGTCGCAGTCGACGACCTCCGGGACGGCGACGACGAGCCGCTCGGCGACCTCCTCGCTCGTCCCGGCTTGCGCCAGCGCCTGCGAAAGCGAAAGCAGCGAGCTGACCTGGCCGTGGCGTCGCGCCGACTCATCCAGAGCGGTCGCCATGTCGAGCACGGCCGCGGCGTGCTGCGCGTACAGGCCGAGCATCTCCCTTTCCTGAGAAGAGAACTCGATCGTCCCCGGGTAGCACGCGAGCAGCTTCCCGTATGCCCGCCGGCTCGACACGACGTCCACGATCAGAGCCGAGCTGTCCGCCGTCGCGCGCTCCTCGAGCGCCGCGCATGCCAGCGCTTCGGCGTCGGCATGCTCGATTCCATGGCTGTAGAACTGCACCCCGGCGTCGGCCGACGCGCGGACCGCGAGCACGTATCCAGGCGCCCTGACGGCGTTGCCGGCGCGCTCGACGATGCGGTGCAGCACGGTGTCGAGATCCTCGGTCGAGACCAAGTCGCTCGCCGTCGCGTACGCGCTCTGCAGCCGCTGCGACATCGCGACGAGCTGAGCCTCCATCGCCGTTATCCGCTCCTGCGGTTCGGCCGAGGCGAGCTCCGCGTTCCAGGTGATCTCGTACAGGCAGCGCGCGTCTCCGCGAGCCTCGCATTCGCTCTCGTGGACGTGCGCCGGCGGCAGGCCGAAGAGGATCGGTGGGCCCGAGAGCAACCCTGTCGTCCAGTCGCAGTGCAGGCGCCGGCGGGTGAAGCCCTCGCGGGCCACCGCGCTGACGAGCGCACGACCGGGGCCCTTCTCGAGGGCCTGCAGCTCGGTGACCGTGCTGACGTTCGACGACGCTTGTGCCACGGCCTCGTAGATCGCCTCCGGCGAGCTGAGCGAGCGCATCATCGTGGCCACCTGCGTTCCGGCGTGCTGGCGCAGCGTCTCGGCTCCGACCTGCCGCGCGAAGCTGTCCTCGCCGGTGACTCGCGCTCCGGCCGCCAGCAGAGCGCATGCTTCATCCAGCGAGATCCAGTTCTCGAGGTTCTCGAGGTACGCGGCGTCATGAGTGCTCGCGCCGTCGGCGAGCACCGCCGCGACTCCGGCCTCTCCACGCCGCTCGCGGACGAGTCGCAGCAGAACGCTCGTCATCGAGCAGCACAGATGCTTGGCCGGCCCTGAGGTCGGCGTCGCGGGAGCTTCTGAGCCCATCGGATCGCCTCGGCGTGAGCGCCAGCGTGCGTGAGCGTGCAACGCGAGCTTCGACAGGTGGTCGATCGGGACGGCGCTCGCAGACAGCGCTCGGCGAGACTGCGCTCGGAGCGATATCCGTTGTGGGCGGTCTGCGTTGTGGCACCGGCGGTCCGAGTGCCGCTGCCTCTCCTCTGCGCCTTCAAGAGTCGGCGCGCGGTGCCGATATTCCCCTCGTGACTTGGAAGTCGTGTCGATCGCTCGGCGTCTTCGTCGTGCTCGTGGCCGCGACTGGCCTCGTCGCGGGCTGTGGGGGCGGCGGCACCTCCTCGACTGGAACTGACCGGGCAGACACCGGCGCCGCGACGGCTCAGGCCGTCAACCTGCGCACCGGCGACGTGCCGAACGCTTTCGCCGGCCGAGTGTGGGAGCAAGGAGTGGCCGTCCGTCTCGAACGCGAACGCCGCGTCGACACCCCTCCGTTCGACGCGCGGATCGAACGCTGCGACGGCGGCGTCACGAGCGTGGACTCGTCCCAGCTCGTCGGCTTTCGCTCGCCGAACTTCACGCGCGGCGCAGCGACGGCTTCGCCCGGACAGCTCGAAGGGACGTGGTCGGTCGTGTACGTGTTCGCGAGCGAAGCCGCCGCCAAGCACGAGCTTTCGGTGCTCGCGAGCATGCGCGCGCAAACGTGTCTCGCGCGTGACGGCGACACGAGCGTCCCGGGCAGCGAAACCCATTTCGAGGTGTCCTCGCTTCCGACCGTGCACGGCTCTGGCGTCGTTGGGATGAGCTGGAGCGCACAGCCGTCCTCCTATCACCCGCCGACACGCCGCTACCAGGATCTTCTTGCGTTCACTGCCGGGCGCGCGCTGATCGTGCTTCACAGCATCGGAACGCCGCATCCGTTCCACGCCACGCTCGAGGCGCGGCTTCTCGGGCTGCTTCGCAGCCGGGCCGTGGGGAGCGGGACGTCGTAGGCGCGGTCACTAGCGCACACGACGAGCTACTAAGGCCCTCGACATTACTGGCGGCCTGAGCCGGTCGCGGCGCTCCGATCACCGGTTCGCGAGCCCGATCCGTCCAGCTGCGCCACCCGCTCCATCGCCGCGCCGAGGTGCGTGAGATATCGCGTGGCGGCCGCTTGCACGGACGGCTCGGCCGCGTGGTCGGGAAGCGCGCGCAGCAGATCGAGCCGGCACCCCGCTAGCCATTCCAGGAGATCGGACTCGTGCAACCACCGCTCCGCCGCCATCCACGTACAGCTCATCTGGCGCGGCCAGTCCTCGACGCTGCTCGGGTAGGGGTTTGGTGGACACAGCCGGTTCTTCTCGGCGTCGTCGTCGCGGTGGGCCTCGAGGAAGCCGATGAGAGCTGCGTTGAAGCAGGGCGAGAGGAGCCGGACCTGCTGAAGCACGATCCGAGAAGGCTGGAAGATCGATGTCGCCGGGGCGTTGTTCAGGCCGAGCGCCGTGCAGTCGACGTGCAGGACGTCGGAGCCGGTCTCGGTCTCGCCGTGCTCGAGCACGATTCGGTCGGCCTCGATCCGTCGTACGCGTCCGAGTCTCACTACGTTCTCGATCTGCCGCAGGGCCTCGATCTCACGAGCGCTGAGCATTGTGCCGCGGTACATCCTCGCGGGCCACGCCGGGTCGATGCGCACCAGCCGCCCCACGGCCTCGAGCCGCTCGAAGAGCTCCTCGAAGCTCGCCGCCTGAGCTGCGGCCTCGACATCGAGCGAAAGCCCCTCCATGATCGCGCCGACCTGCTCCAGTGGCTGAAGGTGACGGCGGTCGTAGAACCACGCGTCGCGGGGTCGAATCCAGCGAATCCGATCTGGCTCCACGTCGTTCTCGAGCAGCCAGCTGCACGCGTCTGCAGCCGTCTTGCCGGACCCGAGCACCGCGTAGGAGCAATCCGATTTCGCCGCAGCCGGGAGATCGTTGATCGGCACGAGCCGGGCGTCGGCGGCCACCTCAAACGGGGGCGTGTGGGTCGCCGGGATCGAACCCTCGAGGTAGCGAGCATCGACGACCTTGCGACGTACGAGCACATCGTGAAGCGCTCCGGTGCTCAACTCCCTGACTTGCACACCGTCGCTGCCGACGCCGAGGTGCTCGTGGCGCATGAGCACGCGCGCGCGCCCTGACTGCGTGAGCTCCCGGGCGGCGTCGGTGAAGTACTCGAAGACCTCCGCGCCGCTCGCCCGCTCGTAGTACCCGGCGTTCTCACCGACCTGGTCGATGCCGGTGCTCGCCGAGCGCCCGTGAGTTCACGCCGTAGTACGCGGAGGGGGTGTGCAGGCGGACGAACGGATACACGTCCGCCCAGTGACCTCCGGGCGTCTCTCTACGGTCGATCACGGTCACCTCGACATCCGCCTCGGCGATCAGCGCGTCGGCGAAAGCAAGGCCGCTCGCACCTGCCCCGATGACGAGATAGTCGGTGTCGATCTGAATCAGAGCACCTCGGCGATCAGCGCTGCCGCACGCGCGGCGCCGTCGACGTGGCACCGGCACGTATTCGACCTCGCGACCAAGCTCGCTGGCGATCGCCGCCGCGATCGCGTCGGGCGGCGAGTCATCGAACTCCATCCGCCGTCCCGCGCCATAGCGGCTCAGGCGGTGGTGGACGTGGAAGTGCTGCTCGAAGTGGTGCTTGAGGGGGAAGTAGATGAACGGGCGCTGGTTGGAGGTCAGCTCCATCGCAGTCGTCAGCCCGCCCTGCACGACGGCGAGGTCGCACGCCGCGAGGTGCCGGTACAGGTCGTGCACGTATGCGCGGACCTCGAGGCCGTCGGAGGTCGACAACGAAGCCGGGTCGATCCGAGGTCCCGCGACCGCAATCATCCGCAGCTCCGGCACCATGCGCTTGGCCTCGGGGAAGCTCGCTATGACGCGCTGAAGGAGATCCGCGCCGACGCCGGAGCCGCCGACGGTCACGATGCACACACGCTCGTCGGCCCGGTAGCCGAGCTCGACTCGCAGCGCATCGCGATCGGCGAACGCCGGCGGGTCGAAACCGGTGACGTAACCCGCGAAGCTGTAGTGCTCCTCGGTCCACTCGCGAATCGCGGGCAGCTCGGGGCCGAAGCGCTCCGGGACGATGTCGTCTGGCTCGCCGACGAACACAGCGCGGTCGCGCACCCGCGGGTAGCGCGCGATCTGCTCGATCATCTCCGCGTTGTAATCGGCGGTCAGGAACTCCTCGCGAGCGCCGCCGTCGAGCATCGGCAGCCAGCCGACGAAGTCCGTCAGCCACACGTACGCAGCGCGTCTTGAGCTCCGGGTTCTCGTGCAAGTAGTAGTCGAGCTCCCACGCCTCGTCCCCGATCCACAAGTCGTACTGCTCCGCCGTGACCAGGTCATGGAAGAGCATGAAGTTCGCCAGCAGGATCTCGTCCATCCGCCGCCATGCCTGGAAGCAGTGCAGGTCGTGCTCGGCGGACTCGGACTCGATATGGCCCGACTCGTTGGCAAGCCCCGCGCTCGCAGGGTGGATCCGCTCGCCGCGCGCCTCGAGCACGGCGGTCACCGGATGTTGCGCCAGCCAGTCGATCTCGAGGTCGGGGTGGAGCTTGCGCAGCTCGTCGGCGATCGCGGCGTCGCGCTGGGCGTGGCCGAGCCCGATCGGCGAGGAGACGTAGAGCGCGCGCCGTCCGCGCGCACGGGCGCGCCTCCAGGCGGAGGTGGCGGCTCGGCGTCCGCCGACGAACTCGCGCAACAGCAGGTTGACCTTCACCGGGTCGCGCGCCGACGGTATGTGGCCCGCGTGCTCCAGCGTGACCAGCTCGCCACCAGTCGCCTCGGCAAGCGCCGCGCCCTGGGCGTGCGGGCGGACGAGGTCTTCGTCACCGTGGATCACGAGCGTCGGGCAGCGCACGCGCGAGCAGATCTCCCTGAAGCTCTCCGTGCTGCAGCGCAGCCCGATCCCTCGGGTCGTGTCGGCGAGCGTCTCGGGGTCGGTCTCGAGCGCCCAACCGATGCAGTCCTCGATCTGCTTGCTCGAGTGCGGCTCGCTGAAGCACTTGGCGAAGAAGAACTCGAGGAAGGAGAGATAGTCGCGTTGCCAGTAGTGGCTGTTGTACTTGGCCCATAG
>CAVPKP010000022.1:0-41904 GCA_963705745.1 uncultured Solirubrobacteraceae bacterium | reverse complement strand
TATGTTTTTGTTACTTGGTTCAGTTCTGGTCTTTGTGTGCGTTAAAAGGAATTGAGCTTTTGGGCTCAAGGAAGACTGATTATTCAGAACAACAACTTGGTGGTTATACAAAGCATCATGGATAGTGGCGAAGTCGGAATCGGAGAGGTTCTCAAGATCCACATTCTTGATCTCAACACCGAAGTTGATTTCGGAGCCAGCAGGGGCAACAATTGGGCGAACTGTGACAGGTTTGATAGCCATTGTGAGGATTTCTTTTAATGGTGATTGTCTAGAGAAGACTATGTTATCGATGATTGAGTTGATGGGAGACTCATAACTCGTGAGGGGAGGCTGTCTTTATAATAACTAATCCGGCAGCCACCGATTGATATTCCAAGCCTCTGCCGTGTAGCCGTGATGGACAGGATACATACCGGAGATGTCGCAAAAAGAATGCAGCCTGGCTCTAGCCTCGTGAAGTTGATCGTTCTCGTTGTCTTCCGGCAAGTTTGGCTTGAACGGAGCCGGCCGATGCCGGGGTTTCTGGCCCCCACCCGTGTGACTTCGTGACTTTTCAGCAACTTGAGGTATTAGATGACAAATATGATCAAGGAGCCTATCTCTCTTGATAGAATGGCATTAGGAAATATGGCTGTAGTGTCTAGTGGTTAGGTGGCTTAACAGCTGAGAGCGCGTTGTCTAATCATCTTGCAAATCTGCCAAGCGCACGTGGTACAATAGATATACATGGTTAGTTCTGTCGTACATTCCATTCGCTTTTTGACCGTCCCATCTATCGTTTCCGCGGTCCGCCGTCGTCGCCGTGGCACACGTACAGCGTTGGGCGATCGTCCAGATTTCGATCCTCCTCGAAGACGTTTACGAGCTCGGAGCCCCGCGCCCGAGCATGAAGCGTACGGGGCTGGTCTTGCAGACGCGACGACGCGCTCGAACCATCGGCGAACGGCGGCGCCTCGCATACGGCGAGGCTCGGCCGGCCGCCGTTCGTTACAACGAGGTCATCGCGACGCCCACGAGGAAGCCGGCCGCGAGCAGGTCCGGCCCGAGCGTGCGATGCCGTATCTGCGCATGCTCGTCCAGATCTCGCCGACGACGTACGGATCGCGCCGCCGGCGAGCGCGTAGAAGCAGAGCTCGAGCGTTCGGATGCACCTGGTAGCCGACGATCGTGCCGAGGAACGTCGGGCCGCCGCCGATCAGCCCGGCGAGGCCGAGCCACGACCACGACGGGCGCACGCCGCCGAGCGGCCCGACGATGCCGAAGCCCTCGGTCGCGTTGTGCAGAGCCGAGCCGCGAACGAGCACAGTCACGAGGCTGAGCGCGCCGGCCCCGCGCCGAGACGCCGATCACAAGGCCCTCGGCGAAGTTGTGTAGGCCGATCGCCAGCGCGATCGTCATCCCCTGCGCGGCGAAGCGCCGGCGCGCCTCCATCGCCTGCGCGTCGTAGGAGGCGAGCTCCTCCGAGCCGAGCCGCACGGTCGCGTCAGCCGCCCGCGAAGCAGCGGCTTCACCGGGCCGGCGGCACAGGGCGCTCGGCGGCGGAGATGCCGGCCGTCCCCAGCGTCGAAGCCGGCGGCGAGCAGCGCGAACAGACCGAGCACGTGCCCGAAGCCGGTGTTCTGCCGCCTTGAATTCGCCGCAGCGCCGTGTCGACGATTTCCTCGGCATGGCTCGCTCACGTCCATGAAGATGAAGGCGGAGGATCCCGAAGGAGAACATCGCCAGCGCGATGCACAGCCGCTCGTCGACGTCTTTGACGCGGACGAACGGCAGGCCGAGGAAGATCGTCGACCCGGCGATCGCGCCCAGCAGAACGGTCTCGGCGAAGCTCATCTCGCCTGTATGTTAGGCGTACCTAAGCGGTTGCGGCGCTACGCGTCCTGCGGCGCCCGAGCCAGAGGTAGGCGGCCGGGCCGATCAGGTTCTGCGTGGCCAGCACGCGCCACAACAGCTTCGGCCCGCGAATGCCGTCGGCGGATCGACGCTGGATGTCGCGCTCGACGGCGGCGATCACCACGAGCTCGACGCCGAGGAGCGCCCACACCGCGCGTCGAGCGGTCGGCCCCAGCCCTCGATACAGCGCGGCGACTTCCTCGAGCGGCTTTTGCATCCCTGTGACCATACCGACGCCGCTCGCACCTTCGCGTGGGTTCGTCGCCCCGGCCGCGGCTCGCCGAGGGAAGCGTCAGTCGATCCGCTCGGCCAGCTCGACGATGATCCCCGCGGGGCCGCGCACGTAGCAGAGCTTGTAGACGTCCTCGTAGCGCCCCAGCTCGCCGACGAGCTCCGCGCCGCGGGCTCGAAGACGAGCGAGGGTGGCGTCGATGTCATCGACGGCGAACGAGACGTGGCGGATGCCCGCGGCGTTCGCCGGCGCGCGCTCGTAGCCGCCATCGGTCGGCGGCGCGTGGAACTCCGTCAGCTCGATCCGCCCGCGCCCGTCTGGGGTCGCCAACATGGCGATCCGCGCCCGGACGCCGTCGAGCGCGACGATGCGATCCACCCACTCGCCTACGACAGTCGCCTCGTTCTGCAGCTCGAGCCCGAGCTCGACGAAGAACGCGACCGCGTACGCGAGGTCGTCGACGACGATGCCCACGTGATCCATCCGCTCGATTGCCATGCGCTCGATCGTATGCGAGCGTCGCGGGAGAAAGTTCGCGCGGCGGCTACCGCGAGGCCGGACCGATCTCGTCGAGGCGCGCCGCGATCAGTTTCTTCACGATGTTCGCCGGCAGCGGATGGTCGACGGGGAAATGGAGAGCGCTCTTGGTCCTCGTGTATTCGCCGAGCTCGTCCTCGAGCTGGCCGAGCACCGAGCCGCTGAACGGCAGGTAGCTCAGGTGGTGCTTGAACGCGGCGAAGCCCGCAACGATCTTGCCCTGCACGCGGAAGGCGGGGACTCGGTAGGAGATCACCTGCTCGGCCTCGGGGACGATCTCGAGGATCGTCCGTCGAAGTGCCTGGAGCGTGCCGCGCTTGGGCTCGTCGACGGCGCTCAGGTACTCGTCGACCTCCTCTGCGGACACAGCGCGCAGTCTACGCCGGCAGCATCAAGGCCCACTGCACGAAAGGGGCTTCGTGACGTGCACGGCTGACATAGGATTTGCGCCGTGTCGTTCACGCTCAGGAACCTCAAGGAGGACCTGGAGGACGTCGGGTCCAAGTTCGATGGCGCGCCGGACCTGGAGTTCCGCCTGGCGACCGATGCGCTCCAGCTCGAGAAGTCAGGCCTGAGCTACCAGCGCGTCCCGCCCGGCCATCGCTTTCCGTACGGCCACACGCACAAGAAGCAGGAGGAGGTTTATGTGGTCTTGCGCGGGAGCGGGCGGATGAAGCTCGACGACGAGATCGTCGGGCTCGAGGAATGGGACGCGGTGCGCGTCCCGCCCGGTACCTGGCGAGGCTACGAGGCGGGCCCGGAGGGCCTTGAGATCCTCGTCATCGGCGCGCCCAATCTCGGCGAGGCTCGGCGCGAAGACGTCGATGGCCAGCGCGACTGGTGGGCTGACCAGCGCCAGGTGGGTGAACCGTAAAGCGGGAGAAGGAACGCCCTGTTCTCCGAGGCATCGGATGCCCGCGCGGGACGGAACGCGACGAGCACGCGCCGGCCGACCTGGATCGTCTCCTCGATGCTGCCGCGCAGGCGCCCTGTGATGTTGCGGCTCATCATCTCGATGATCGTGCTGCGGCCTTCACAGTTCGTCGGGCCTTCATAGACGGTTCGCCACTTGGCGTCCTCGGCCAACGAGCCTTCGAGGACGGCGAAGTCGCCGCTGCGGATCGCCTCGAAGGATCTGTGCAGCAGCTCGATCTCCGGGCTGTCGCTCATGGTGCTCATTCCCGTTCAGCTCCTCTTGTACAGCGACAGGCAGACCATGTCGCGCTCGAACCCTCGCGCTTGCCAGAACGCTTGCGCATCGTGTTGCTCTATGCAGACGAGGTGTTGGACAACTCCCGCGCCGCGTGCGCGCAGCTCCTGGACGGCTGCTTGAGCGAGCGCTTCGCTTGTGCCCTTGCCGCGTGCCGTGGGGGTGACGTACAGCGAGTCGATCTCGCCCACCATCCCCGGCAACAACCCTGGTCCCGCTCCGACGCTCATGTTCACGAAACCAACGATCCGCTGATCCTCAACGGCAACGAGACACAGCTCTATGTGGTGCCACGCCGCGATGTCGAGCATCCGGGCGATGTTGCGCCGACCTTGATCGGTCAGCGGGCCGCCATCTGCGCTCGTGCGGTTCTGCTCGTCCCAGAGCGCGGCGACCGCCTCGCCCTCGGCGTCTCTGATCCGTCTGATTTCGGCCATGTTCCTTCGTCCTCTCTGTCGTTGCGTGCATTACGGGCGTGAGGTAATGCACCGGCAGGGCGGTGGACGAGGGTAAGCCGCGTACGGGAGCGGTCAACGTCAACCAGGCACAAGCAGGAACCTACTCCCGCCGCGCCCGGAACTCAACCGGCCAACGACACCTACGGACTCCGAGCTTCGCCTCTTGGCGTCGCTTTGACTCGGCGAACGTCTGGCGCACCCGTACGGCCTCACGGCCTGCGCCGCCGGCAGTTAGACGCGCCACACGACCACGATCGGGGGTGGCGCCTTCGCGAAGCTCCCTGCCGTCGTACGAGGAACCTCCACGTGGCTGGCCAACACGCTCTGACTCGGAGAGCAGCGCCTACTCGCGATGGAGCGAGAGTGCCAGGCTGGGAACGATGAAGGAGAGGAGGAAGATCGGCAAGATGCGCTTTCCGCTGCATCGGAAGGCGACGGTTTCGCCGTCGGCGGCGTCGAAGGTCCTGGTTCGGCTGGAGTTTCGGCCATTGCGGACTTGCACGGTGTGAGGTCCCGGTTCGACTGGTATCTCGATCGGGTCGTTCAACTCGAGTGATGCGACACGCTCACCGTCGAGCACGACGTCGTACGTGCCGCGACGGACCTCGACTCCGATTGCTCTGTGCGTCAGCTTCAACGTTGCCGCCATCGTTGATCCGCTCCCTCAACGCTCGATAATCGATGTTATGTATATCTAGAGGTGGAGAAACGCGGCAGATCTAGGGCGAATCACACGACGCGCATCAGGCGCGCACCCCGTACTGCAGGTAGACGACGCCGCTTGGGAATCGGCGCTCGGCCAACAGCTCGAGCTGGACGCGGACGTCGTTCGGCAGCGCGCGCTTGCCGGCGCCGACGACGATCGGGTTGAGGAACAGCTGACACTCGTCGACCAGGCCCGCGGCGATCGCCTCGCCAGCCAACTCGGCGCCGCCAATCGTGAGGTCGTGGTCCGAGGACTCCTTCAGCCGCGCGACCGCATCGGCGTCGAACTCGCGCTCGATCCGCGTTCGCGCGCTCGACGGCTCCTGAAGCGTCCGCGAGAACACGACCTTCTCGGCCGCTCGCCAGATCTCCGCGAACTCCCGGCTCACCGCGGGCCGATCGCCGGACGTGCTCGCGGTCTCCCAGTACGCCATCGTCTCGTACATCCTCCGCCCATACAGGTAGGTGCCGATCGGCCGCTCGAGCTCGTTGACGAACGCGTGCACCTGATCGTCGGGCGCGGCCCAATCGAACTCGCCGTGCTCGTCGGCGACGTAGCCGTCGAGCGACGCGAGCGCCGAGTAGATCAGCTTGGCCATGTCAACCTCCATCGTGACCGAGCGAGCGTTCGCGCGCAGCGATCACGCGCGCGGCCCACGCACGCGGTCGCGCTCCGAGCGCACGACCGAGCAACGCACGATGATCCGCGACCCACTCGTACGCACGCGACGTCACCGCCGGAAACCGCGACGCCACGCCTGCGAGCCGCGCGCCCCGCGGCAGCGCGGCGAGGACCACCGGAATCCCGGCGCCGCCCGAGTGGATCGCGCCCTCGCGTTCGACGAGATGCCACGACGCCAGGCGATCTTGCGGCGGGATCGCGAACAGCAGCCGCTCGCCGCGCGCGCTCTGGATCGGCGCAGGCTCGAGGCGCCTCGCACGGTCCCAGCTCAGCAGCGCCGCGAGCATCACCTTGCAGAACCCGCATTCGCCGTCGTAGAGCACGATCGGCGCGTGCTCGCCGGCTTCGGTCATCGATCTCTAGAAGTCTGCGCTCGGTCTCGCTCCCACGCGCGTCCGATCTGCCGCATCAGCGCCGGATAGACGATCAGGTGACGGAACGGACCGATCAGCGCCATGTACGCCTCGCCGAGCCTCCCCCGCGGCTTTACATAAACACCCATCTCCCCACGGTAGGAGCCGTCGCCCGCCGCGACCCAGCCGAGCTGCAGCACCGCGTGCACGGTTCCGTTCGAGATCTCCACCGCCCACTCCTCGTCGGTCCGGTAGACGGGGACGAACGTCGTCGAGCTGACGGCGACCGGCTGCGTCGTCGTGTCGCGCAGCTCGGCCGGAACGCGATCGCTCAACGTCGTCTCGACGCAGCCGGGGATCGCCAGCGGCTTCGAGTCGTCGTCCCACCCGAACCACGCTCCCATGCGAAAGCGCAGCGCGAACAGCGCGCGCGTCGCCCGCGACGAGCTCCTCTGCGGGTCCATCGACGTCACGAGCTCGACGAGGCGGCCGAACTCCCCGCGCTCGCCCGCCGCCGGCAACCGCCACACGTCGAGCAGCTCGAAGTCGGGCGCGATCCGCGCGATCAGCCACGGGTGCGCTTCGTGCGTGGCGTTCGGCAGCCTCATCCACGGCTCCGTCGTGCCGCCTCCGTCGCGGTCGCCGCTCATCTGTGCGTGACCCCCTCCCCTCCCACGACCCCAGATGCACCGTCCAAGGCGAGCGCGCCGGCGTCCAGCCCGAGCGCGCCGGCGGCCGCGCGAGCGGCCAGCAGCTCGTCGTGCGGCGCCTGCCCGGTCAGCTCGATCACGGCGCCCTCGACGGCGCCGACGAACGCCAGCGCGACCGCGCGCGCGGGCGGGCCGGGCGGGATCGACCGCTCCATGCGCCCCGCCTCGATCAGCCGCGCGCAGCGCTCGACGAGCGCCTCCGACACGCGCCTGACCTCGCGCCCGACCGGATGGTCGCGGCCGCTGAACTCGAGCCGGAGGGCGATCGCCACGCGCGCGATGTCGCGCCGGCAGAACACGGCGTGGCCGCGCGCGAGCGCGATCAGCGCGCCGACCGGGTCCGGCTCCCGCTCGACGGCCGGGCCGATCTCGCGCCTCCACGTCTCGTCGACCCACGCGACGACCGACAGCGCCAGTTCCTCCTTGTCCGCGAACTGGTGGTACAGCGCGCCGCGCGTGTAGCCGGCATCGCGCGCGACGTCCTCGAGCACGAGCTTGCCGTAGCCGCTGCGCGAGATTCCGCGCGCGGCCGATTCGAGCAGCGCGCCGCGCGAGCGCGTGCTCCGCTCGGCCTGCGTCCGGCGCTCGCCGGCCGCGCGCCCCGAACTCCGTCTTCCGGCCGATCCACTTCGGCGGCTCGTCATACGTACAGACATGTATGGATGTTATACATGACGAGCGACCAGGGCGCGCGGCAGAGGCACCTGCGCAGGCGGGACGGGTGTCGGGCGCGCCGGGGACCGAGACTCAGGCTTGCCCCGCGTTCGAGGCGTAGACTCGCCCCGTGGCCAAGCCCTCGAGCATCAAGTGGCTCGCCGAGCCCGAAGAGAAGGACTACCTCGCGGCGCACAGCTACCTCAGCCTGCTGCTCGCGCCGAGCGCGCTCGAGAGGACCGTCGCCGCCCTGCGCACGGCGCCGATCGGTAACTGGGCCGCGAAGGACCTGCTGCGCGCGGCCGGGCTGGCGCCGCTGCGCCCGAAGCAGAGCGCCGAGGTGGCCGAGAAGCTGGCGAAGGTCAAGGACGGGCTCGCGATTTCGCCGGTGCTGCTCGTCAGCGGCATCACCGACCGGCTGACGTTCGCCGACGGCTATCACCGGGCGTCGGCCGCATACCGCGTCGACGAGGACGCGCGCGTGCCGGGCCGGCTTCTCTGGTTCACGTGAGCGCGGCCGACGAGCGGACCGGCGGCGCCGAGACTTCGCTCGAGCGGATGCCGACCGCTCACCTCGATCGCGAGGCCTGGTGGGTCGGGCGCTTCGACGACCCGGCGTTCGAGGGCCGTCGGATCCTCTCCGAGCTGCTCGGGACGTTCCTGCTCGTGCTCGCCGGCGCCGGCGCCGGCGTCGTCAGCGCGGCCAGCCACGTCGCGATCGGGCGCACGGCGGCCGTCGCCGCGCCCGGCCTGACGGTGCTCGCCGTGATCCTCTTCATGGGCGCGATCTCCGGCGCGCACCTGAATCCCGTCGTCAGCATCGCGTTCGCGCTGCGCCGCGACTTCCCGTGGTGGCGCGTGCCCGGGTACGTGCTCGCGCAGCTGCTCGGCGGGACGCTCGCCGTGCTGTTCCTGCTGGCGATGTTCGGCCGCGTCGGCTCGCTCGGCGCGACGGTCCCCGGCCGCGGGATCGACGACCTGCAGGCAGCGTGCATGGAGCTCGTGCTGACGGCCGGTCTCGTCTCGACGATCCTCGGCACCGCCTCGCGCGCGCAGAACATCGGGCCGATCTCGGCGTTCGGCGTCGCCGCGTACATCGTCCTCGCCGGCCTCTGGTCGAGCCCGATCTCGGGCGCCTCGATGAACCCGGCCAGGTCGTTCGCGCCCGACGTCGTGCTCGGCGACTTCTCGCACTTCTGGGCCTACCTCGTCGGGCCGCTCGCCGGCGCGCTGCTCGCGGTCGCGCTCGCGCGACTGCTGCGCGGTCCCGGTGGTCATGACCCGCTCGCCTCGCGCGCCGCGCAGGGCACTCAGGCCGGCGCCTGAGCGACCGCGCCGAGCGGCGCACGAAAGCTCGCGATAATCGCCCGGGAGATGGCCTCCGCCCAAGCGAGCTCACCCTTCAGCGGCAGGACGGCCTGGGCGCGCAACCTCGCGGCGCCGGTCCGCGACTTCCTCTCGACCGAGACCGGCAGCGCCGTCGCGCTGCTCGCCGCGACGCTCGCGGCGCTGGCGTGGTCGAACTCGCCGTGGTCGAGCACGTACGAATCGGTCTGGACGACGAACCTCTCGATCCACCTCGGCGCGAGCTCGGTCTCGACCGACCTGCGCCATTGGGTCAACGAGGGGCTGATGACGTTCTTCTTCCTCGTCGTCGGGCTCGAGGCCAAGCGCGAGTTCGACCTCGGCGAGCTGCGCGAGCGCCGCCGGCTGGCGATCCCCGTGTTCGCCGCGATCGGCGGCATGGCGATCCCCGTGCTGATCTACCTGCTGTTCAACGCCGGCGGCACCGGCGCGCACGGCTGGGGCGCGGCGATGTCGACCGACACCGCGTTCGCGCTCGGCGCGCTCGCGCTGCTGACGCCGCGCGCGGCGACGCGCATGCGCGTGTTCCTGCTGACGCTCGCCGTCGTCGACGACCTGGGAGCGCTCGTCGTGATCGCGACGGCGTACACCAAGCACGTCTCCGTTCCCGCGCTGCTGATCGCGATCGGCCTGTTCGTCGCGCTCGTGCTGCTGCGCTTCGCGCCGGCCGCGCGCCGCCAAGGCGCCGTCTTGATCGGGATCGCGTTGTGGGTCGCGATGTTCAAGTCCGGCATCGACCCCGTGATCGCCGGGCTCGCGGCGGGGCTCGTGACGAGCGCCTTCCCCCCCTCGCGCGAGGATCTCGAGCACGCGACCGAGCTGACGCGCTCGTTCCGCGAGCAGCCGACGCCCGAGCTCGCGCGCTCGGCGCAGCTCAGCGTGATCTCGGCGATCTCGCTGAACGAGCGGTTGCAGTACGGCCTGCACCCGTGGACGAGCTACGTCGTCGTGCCGCTGTTCGCGCTCGCCAACGCCGGCATCCACGTGACCGGCTCGCTGCTCGGCGACGCGATCGGCTCGCCGATCACGCTCGGCATCCTCGTCGGCTACGTCGTCGGCAAGCCGATCGGGATCGTCGGCGCGTCGTGGATCGCCTCGCGCCCGGCGCTGCACGGCCCGCGCCCGCCGATCAGCTGGCCGCTGCTGTTCGGCGCCGGAGCCGTCGCCGGGATCGGCTTCACCGTCTCGCTGTTGATCTCCGGGCTCGCGTTCAGCGGCGAGCAGCTCGCCGAGGCGAAGCTCGGCGTGCTCGGCTCGGCGATCGTCGCGCCGCTCGTCGCGTGGGGGGTGATCACGGTCGTCCGGCGCCTGCCGAGCAACGTCCGCGCGCGCCAGATCAGCGGCACGGCGGAGGACCTGGTCGACCTCGCCGACGACGTCGACCCGCGGCGCGACCACGTCCGCGGCCCCGACGACGCGCCGGTGACGCTCGTCGAGTACGGCGACTTCGAGTGCCCGTTCTGCGGGCAGGCCGAGTCTGTCGTGCGCGAGCTGCTCGCCTCGTTCGGCGACGACGTGCGCTACGTCTGGCGCCATCTGCCGCTGAACGACGTGCACGGCAGCGCGCAGCTCGCCGCGGAGGCCGTCGAGGCCGCCGCCGCGCAGGGCCGCTTCTGGGAGATGTACGACGCGCTGCTCTCCCACCAGGACCAGCTCGACCCCCAGGGCATCAGCGCGATCGCCAACGACCTCGGGCTCGACCTCGATCGCTTCTGGAGCGAGATCCGCCACCACGACCACGCACCGCGCATCGCCGAGGACGTCGCGAGCGCCGACGCGAGCGGCGTCTCCGGCACGCCGACGTTCTTCATCAACGGCCGCCGCCACCAGGGCGCGTACGACATCGACACGCTCACGCAGGGCGTCCGCACGGCGCGCAACCGCGCGCAGCTGACGAGCGTCGCCGCCGCGTCCTGAGCGCCGAGCGCGCGGCTCGCTAGCGCACAAGCGCGGCAAGCTCGCGCGCCCGCCAGAGCACCGCGTCGATCATCGGCTCGGTCAGCTTGCCGGTGAACGTGTTCTGCTGGCTGGGGTGAAAGCAGCCGAGCATCGTGCGGCGCCCGCCGGCGAGCTCGGCCCCGTGCGCGAAGCGCGGCCGCGGGCGCAGCGCGCCGAGCGCCTCGCCGCTCGCGCTGCGCTCGCCGCTCGCTCCGAGCAGGAGCAGCGCGGCGGCCCACGCGAACGCACCGAGGCAGAGGACGACGCGCACGTCGGCGAGCAGCTCCAGCTCGCGCACCGTCCACGGCAGGCACGTGTCGCGCTCCTCCGGCGTCGGGCGGTTCGCCGGCGGCGCGCAGCGCACGGCGGCAGTGATCCACGCGCCGTTCAGCCGCAGGCCGTCGTCGGCGCTGAGCGACTCCGCCCGGTTGGCGAACCCGCAGCGATGCAGCGCCGCGAACAGGAAGTCGCCTGAGCGGTCTCCGGTGAACATCCGGCCGGTGCGGTTCGCCCCGTGCGCGGCCGGCGCGAGCCCGAGCAGCAGCACGCGCGCGTGCGGGTCGCCGAAGCCCGGCAGCGGACGGCCCCAGTAGCGCTCCGAGGCGAACGCTGCGCGTCGCTCGCGCGCGACCTGCTCGCGCCAGGCGACGAGCCGCGGGCAGCGGCGGCAGCGAACGACCGACGCCGAGAGCTTCCCCAGCTCGCCCTCGCTCGCCCGCTCGACAGACACCCGGCAGTAGTAGCATCGTCGCCAAGATGCCGTTGTGGCTGCTGATCGTGTTGCTCGGGCTGATCAAGCTCCCGATCGCCGCGCTGATGCTGTGGATGCCGTTCCGCAACGACCCCGCGCTGAACGTCAGCGAGCCCCCCGACCGCTCCGACGACGACGGCGGCTCGCGCGCGCTGCCGGCGAGCCCGCTCGACCCGCGCCCGCGCCGCCCGCTGCCCTCGGGCCCGTTCCCGCGCCGCCCGCGGCGAGGTCCGCACGGCTCGCCGCCTCCCCCCTCGCCGCGGCGCGTTCGCGTCGCCTCGCGCACGCCGCGACGCGTGCGCGTCTCTCACTGAGCGTCCTTCAGCGGTTGCGCTTGCGCTGGCGTCTGGCGGCCTTCGCCCTGGCGCGCCGCTTGCGCAGCTGCGCCGCCGTGTCGCGCGCCGAGCCGGCTTCGCCGAGCGGCCCGTCGCCGGCCGGCGCGACCCTGCGCGCGTCGCGCACGATCACCGAAGCGACGATCACGAGCAGGACGATCGCGGCGCCGATCACGATGATGATCGTTTTTTTCGAGTTCGACGTCTGTTCGGTCGTCCCGGTCGTTTCCGTCTTCTGGGTCGTCGTCTGGGTCGCTTCTTCGGCGCCTTTGCTCAGTTCGCTGAACGCGTTGCCGCTTCCGGCCGAGCCGCCGGAGGAGGTCGAGGTGCCGCCGGCCGAGCCGCCCGCCGCGATCGCGGCGGGCGCGAGCGACGTGAGCAGCACGAGCGCGAGCAGCGCGCCGAGCGCTGCTCGCGCGCCACGGCGCCGATCGAGCAACGAGCCGAACCCCTCCATCGGCCGAGCATACCGCTGCGCGCGCGTGCGCGAGAGGCGTTCCGCCACCCGGCGCGCGCCGCTCGCGCGGGCGTCCTCGCAAACCGTAGAATGAGCGCCGATGGCACCGAAGCAACGTCAGGTCCGGATCGAACAGCGCGGTGGCCTGGAGGCGATCCAGGCGCTCGAGCAACGCTCGGACGAGGAGCTCGAAGCGGAGACGAAATACAAGAGCGCGGCGCTCGCGATCCTCGGCGCTCGCGCGTCCGAGCGCTTCGACGCCGAGCAGGCGCGCGGCTACTTCCAGCGCGCGATCGCCGCGGCGCGCCCGCAGGAGCGGATGCAGCTGCGGCGGATGGCCGACGCTTCGCTGGCGCTCGCCGAACGGCGCGCCGGGGACCTGAAGGACGCCGTCGAGCGGCTCGGGCAGACGCCGCCGACCGGTCGCCAGATGCTCGCGCTGCGCGCGATGGGCCTGTTGGTCCCACCCGCCTCGGCCGGGATCCTCGCGCGGATGCGCGGGGTGCTGCTGATCATCCTGCTGATCGTCGCGCTGCTGGCGATCGGGACGGGCATCGTCGAGCTCGTCGGGCTCGCGTTCGGCGGCGTCGGCCTGGCCCCGGCGGTGCTGCTCGGCCTGTTCGTCGTGATCGCGGCGCTCGGCATCGTCGCGGCGATCGGCCGGCGGCGGCGAGATCGCGCGGCAAAAGCCGCCGCGGCCTGAGCAGCGCCCGGCGCACTACGCTTGCGGCCGTGTCCGCTCGTGCGCCGGCAGCGCCCGTCTGCCTGATCGTCAACCCCGCCGCCGGCGGCGGCAAGGCCGGTCGGCTGACGCCGCAGGCGCTCGCGGAGCTGCGCCGGCACGGGCTGACCGTGCGCGCCGTGCAGACGCGCGACCTGCAGCACGCGCGCGAGCTCGCGCTGACGGCGGCGCGCGCCGGCGAGACGGTCGTCGTGCTGAGCGGCGACGGCGCGATCGGCGCGATCGCGGACGCCCTGCGCGCGGTCCCCGGCGCGGTGCTCGGCGTGCTGCCGGGCGGCCGCGGCAACGATCTCGCGCGCGTGCTTGGGATCGCGCTCGAGCTGCCCGAGGCGTGCGCGACGATCGCGCACGGCGTGCCGCGCGCGATCGACCTCGGCGAGGTCCTGTCCGGCGACGAGGGCGGATCATCGGGACGGGCGTTCGTCGGGATCGCGTCGGTCGGCTTCGACAGCGACGCGAACCGGATCGCCAACGAAGCGCCGTCGTGGCTCGGCAACCTCGTCTACGCGTACGGCGCGCTCCGCGCGCTGCTCTCGTGGCGCCCCGCGCGCTTTCAGATCGAGCTCGACCCGCCGGGCGAGCGGCGCAGCTTCACGGCGTACACGATCGGCGCGGCCAACTCGAAGACGTACGGCGGCGGCATGCGCGCGGCGCCGTCGGCGCTGCTCGACGACGGGCAGCTCGAGGTCGTCGTGCTCGAGGCCGTCGGCAAGCTCGCGTTCCTGACGAGGATCCTGCCGCGCGTGTTCAGCGGGACGCACGTGCGCGAGCCGTGCGTGCACGTGTTCCGCGCGCGCGAGGTCGCGATCGACGCCGACCGCGCGTTCACGATGTACGCCGACGGCGACCCGGTCGGCGAGCTGCCGTTGCGCGTGCGCGCGGCGCCCGGCGCGATCACGGTGATCGTCCCCGCGCAGGACCCGCCGGACAGCGCGTTCGCGGCTTCGCCGGCGGTCGCGCAGGCGCGCTGATGGCGGGCGCGCTCGCTCCGAAGCTGGCGCTCGCGCGCGCCGTCGCGACGCTCTCGCGCCTGCGCGGCGGCGGCGCGACGAGCGCGCCGGGGCGGGTGCTGCTGGGGCTCGACCGCAATGCGATCGGCTCGCTCGGCGCGCGCCTTGAGCGCGGCAGCGCGCTCGTCTCGGCGACGAACGGCAAGACGACGACCGCGGCGATGGCCGCAGCGATCTTCGAGCGGGCGGCCGTCCCGCTCGTGCACAACGCCGAGGGCGCGAACATGGCGGGCGGGATCGCGACGGCGCTGCTCGCCGCAGCGCGCCCGCGCGGCGCGATCGCCGGCGAGCTCGGGCTGTTCGAGGTCGACGAGCTGTGGCTCGACGCGGTCGCGGCGCAGCTGCGCCCGCGCGCGATCGTGCTCGGCAACCTGTTTCGCGACCAGCTCGACCGCTACGGCGAGCTCGAGACGATCGCCGACCGCTGGGCGGCCGACCTGCACGCGCGGATGCTCGTGCTGAACGCCGACGATCCGCTGATCGCCGACCTCGGCCGCGAGCGCGACGGGGCGCTGTACTTCGGTGTCGAGGACGACTCGCTCGCGCTCGCCGGGATGGCGCACGCGGCCGACGCGAAGCACTGCCGTCGCTGCGGCGCGCCGTACGTGTTCGACGCGGTCTACCTCGGCCACCTCGGCCACTACCACTGCGAGAGCTGCGGCCAGCGGCGCCCGCAGCCCGCGGTCAGCGCCGGCGAGGTGACGCTCGAAGGCGTGCGCGCCGCGCGCTTCACGCTGCGCACGCCGGCCGGCGAGGGCGAGGTGCGCCTGGCGCTGCCCGGCCTGTACAACGTCTACAACGCGCTCGCCGCGGCGGCGCTCGCGACGGCGCTGGACGTGCCGTTCGAGAGCATCGTCGCGGGGCTGCAGGGCACGAGGGCGGCGTTCGGACGGGCCGAGAGCGTGATGCTCTCCCCCGCTCGCGCGCGCAACGGCGCGAGCGCCACCGCGGACGGCGCTCGCGAGCTGCAGATCCTGCTCGTGAAGAACCCGGCCGGCGCGAACGAGGTGCTGCGCACGCTCGCGCTCGAGCCGGGCGAGCACGACGTGCTCGGCGTGCTCAACGACAAGATCGCCGACGGCCGCGACGTCTCGTGGATCTGGGACGCCGACTTCGAGCTGCTCGCCGGGCGCGTGCGGCGCTTCACGTGCAGCGGCACGCGCGCGGCGGACCTCGCGACACGGCTCAAGTACGCGGGCGTCGAGACGGCGCGGATCCGCGTCGAGACGGAGCTCGCGCGCGCGCTGGAGCTCGCGGCCGCGGACCGCGCGGACGCGCCGCTGTACACGCTGCCGACGTACACGGCGATGCTCGCGCTGCGCGAGCTGCTCGTCTCGCGCGGAGAGCTGAGCGGCTCATGGGCGTGAGCGGCGCGCAGGCGCGTTCGCGGGCGATGCGTGCGCGCGGTGGCGGCGGCGAGGACGAGGCGGCGCTCGCGGCGCGCGCCGTCGCGTGGCACGACCTGGAGTGCGGCGCGTACGCCGTCGACCTGCCGCTGTGGCTGTCGCTCGCCGAGCGGGCCGACGGGCCGATCCTCGACGTCGGCGCGGGCACCGGGCGTGTGACGCTGGCGCTCGTGCGCGCGGGGCACGAGGTCACGGCCGTCGATCGCGAGCCGGCGCTGCTCGACGCGCTGCGCGAGCGCGCGGCGGGCGTGGCGGTGCAGGCGGTGTGCGCCGATGCGCGCACGCTCGCGCTCGAGCGGCGCGACTACGCGCTGTGCGTGATGCCGATGCAGACGATCCAGCTGCTCGGTGGCGCCGCGGGTCGCGGAGCGTTCCTGCGGCGCGTGCGCGAGCACGTGCGCCCCGGCGGCGTGATCGCGTGCGCGATCCTCGGCCAGCTGGAGCCGTTCGACTGCACGGATGGGCGGATCGGGCCGGCGGCCGAGCGCGCGCGCGTCGGCGAGCTGGAATACGTCAGCCGCGCGATCCGCGTGGCCGAGTCGCGCCGGACGGTGACGATCGAACGCGAGCGGCGGATCCTCGACCGGGGCCCCGCCGCGCGCGAGCGCGCTCGCGCGATCGAGCTGCTGCGCGAACGCGACGCGATCGAGCTCGACCGCGTCGGCGTCGCGCGGATCGAGCGCGAGGGGCGCGACGCCGGCTTGCACCCCGAGCCGGCGGTCGCGGTCGCGGCGACCGACGAGCACGTCGGCAGCACGGTGGTGATGCTGCGTGTCTGAGCCCGGCGCGTCTGAGCCCGGCGCGCGTGCGCGCGGTCGGCGCCGGACGCTGCGCGTCTGCGCGCTGTACCCGGACCTGATGAACATCTACGCCGACCGCGGCAACCTGCTCGTGCTCGAGCGTCGCTGCCGCTGGCGCGGGATCGGCTTCGAGCTCGCGTCGAGCGGGCTCGGCGAGCCGCTCGACGCGGACGCGCACGACCTGCTGTACATCGGCGGCGGACAGGATCGCGACCAGCGCCTGTGCGCGGAGGACCTGCTCGAGCGAAAGCGCGACGCGCTGCACGCGGCGGCCGCGCGCGAGGCGGTCGTGCTCGGCGTGTGCGGCGGCTACCAGCTGCTCGGACGCTCGTACACGCTCGGCGAGGAGCGGATCGAGGGCGTCGGCCTGCTCGACGTCGTGACCGTGCGCGGCGAGGGAGCGCGCCTGATCGGCAACGTGGCGATCGAGGTCGAGCTCGGCGAGGACGGCGCCGCCGGACAGGTGCTCGCGGGCTTCGAGAACCACGGCGGGCGCACGTCGCTCGGCGCCGGGCAGGCGCCGCTCGGGCGCGTGCTGCGCGGCCACGGCAACGACGGGCGCAGCGGCTTCGAGGGCGCGCGGCGAGGCAACACGCTCGGCACGTACCTGCACGGCCCGCTGCTGCCGAAGAACGCGTGGTTCGCGGACTGGCTGATCGCGCGCGCGCTGGGGATCGACGCCGCCGAGCTGACGCCGCTCGAGGACGGCTTGGAGCAGCAGGCGCACGCGAGCGCGCGCCGCGCGGCCGGCGTGTAGCGCCCGTCGCGCGAGCGGCGGCCGGCGGCCAGCCGGTGGTCGGGCGCCGTTGTCCGCAAAATCCGCGATCGCTGCGCGGGTCGCAGCCGAACCCACCCGTAGGATCGGCCGATGGAGCTGTCCGATTACCAGCGACGCTCGCGCAGCACCGCGCACTACCCGCGCACGGACTCGCTGACGTACCCCGCGCTCGGCCTGGCGGGCGAGGCGGGCGAGTTCGCCGACCACGCGAAGAAGGTGATCCGCGACGACGGCGGCGAGGTGACGCCGGAGCGCCGCGAGGCGATGGCGAAGGAGCTCGGCGACGTGCTGTGGTACGTCGCGCAGCTCGCGACCGAGCTCGACCTCGAGCTCGGGGAGATCGCGCAGGAGAACCTCGACAAGCTCGCGTCGCGGATGGAGCGCGGCGTGCTGTCGGGCAGCGGCGACGAGCGCTGACGGACGAGGGCCTTCGCGGCTCGGCGCCTAGGAGGTGACGGCGCGCGGCCGCGGCGCGACGGCGAAGCGCTCGAAGCGGCGGGCGAGGCGGTCGGGGATCAGCGCGCGCACGCGGACGCCGTCGGGCGTGTCCTCGCGATCGACGTCGCCGGCGATCTCGTGCAGCTCGGCGAGGCTGCCGCCGTCGGCGTATGGGACGAGCAGGTCGACGCGGCGCAGCGTGTGCGCGAGCTCGGCGACGATGCGCTCGCCGAGCGCGTTGACGCCGTCGCCGTTGACGCCGCTGACGAGCACGGCGTCGGGATAGCGCAGGCGCAGCTCGGCGCGGGCGTCGGCGTCGAGCAGGTCGATCTTGTTCAGCACGAGCACTCGCGGCCGCTCGCCGGCGCCGATCTCCTCGAGCGTCTGCTCGACGGCGTGGCACATCGCGGTCATCTGCTCGGCCGGCGCCGAGGCGTCGAGCACGTGCGCGAGCAGGTCGGCGCGGACGGTCTCCTCGAGCGTCGCGGTGAACGCGTCGACGAGCTGGTGCGGCAGCTTGCCGATGAAGCCGACGGTGTCGGTCAGCAGGTGCGCGCGACCGTCGAGGCGCAGCGTGCGCGTGGTCGGGTCGAGCGTGTGGAACAGGCGATCGCGCACGCCGACGTCGGCGCCGGTCATCGCGTTGAGCAGCGTCGACTTGCCGGCGTTGGTGTAGCCGACGAGCGCGATCGTCGGCAGCGCGGCACGCTCGCGCTCGGCGCGCTGGACGGCGCGCGTGCCCTTGACGTGCTCGAGGCGCCGGCGCAGCGTCGCGATCCGGTCGCGCGCGAGCCGGCGGTCGGTCTCGATCTGCGTCTCGCCCGGTCCGCGCGTGCCGATGCCGCCGCCGAGCCGCTCGAGGTGGGTCCACAGGCCGCGCATGCGGGCGAGGTTGTACTCGAGCTGCGCGAGCTCGACCTGGAGCTTGCCCTCGGCGCTGCCGGCGTGCGATGCGAAGATGTCGAGGATCACGGTCGTGCGGTCGACGACGGGCAGGCCGAGCTCCTGCTCGAGGTTGCGCTCTTGGCGTGCGGTCAGCTCGTCGTCGCAGGCGATCACGTTGGCGTCGGCGGCGCGCGCGGCGGCCTTCGCCTCGGCGACCTTGCCGGGCCCGAGATAGGTGTTCGGATGCGGCTGCTCGCGCTGCTGGACCATCTCGCCGACGACGGCGACGCCGGCGGTCAGCAGCAGCTCCTCGAGCTCGGAGAGGGTCTCGTCGCCGTGTGGCAACGCTGCGATGCAGAAAGCGCGCTGGCGCGCGCGCGGCGCCTGCTCCCCCGAGCGTCCCCCGTTGAGCGCCGCCGGTGTCGGCGTGACCCTGCCGTTACGGCTTCTCTGCATCTGCATCCAGTCTAGAGACCGGCTCGCAGACGTTCGTGATCACGCTGCGAGCGCGCCGAGGCGCTGCACGGCCTCCAGCAGTCGATCGTCGGGCGTCGTCAGCGAGATGCGGAACCAGCCCTCGCCGGCGGGACCGTAGACGGCGCCGGGCGTGACGACGACGCCGGCCTGCTCGAGCACGTACTCGGCGTACGCGGCCGAGTCGGCGTAGCCGGCGGGAATCGGCGCCCAGACGTAGATCGTGGCGTGCGGCGGGCGCACGTCGACGCCGATCTGGCGCAGTGCGTCGCAGACGAGATCGCGCCGGCGGCGATACAGCTCGACCATCGAGGCGACCTCGACGTCGGCCTCGGGCGAGAGCGCGGCGACGCCGGCGAGCTGCACGGCGTCGAACAGCCCGGAGTCGATGTTCGTCTTCAGGCGCCAGTAGGTCCGCAGCGCATCGGCGTTTCCGACCAGGACGGCGCAGCGCCAGCCGGTCATGTTGTAGCCCTTCGACAGCGAGAAGACCTCGATGCCGACGTCCTTGGCGCCGGACGTCTGCAGGAACGACGGCGGCTTGTAGCCGTCGAAGGCGATCTCCGAGTAGGCGTTGTCGTGGACGACGAGGATGTCGTAGGCGCGCGCGAAGTCGACGACGCGCTCGAAGAAGCCGTCGGGCACGAGCGCGCCGGTCGGGTTGTTCGGGTAGTTGAGGTACATCAGCTTCGCGTTGCGCGCGACGTCGTCGTCGATCTGGCCGAGGTCGGGGACGAAGCCGAGCTCGGGCTCGAGCGCCATCAGCACGGGCTCGGCGCCGGCGAGCCACGGGCCGGCGGTGTAGACGGGATAGCCGGGGTCGGCGGCGAGCGCGTAGTCGCCGGGGTCGAGGTACGCGAGGTTGAGGTTGAAGATCGCCTCCTTCGCGCCGATCGCGGGGACGATCTCGCTGGCGGGGTCGAGGACGACGTCGAAGCGGCGCTCGTAGAAGTCGCGCACGGCGGCGCGGAAGTCCTCGCGGCCGCGGTTGGACGGGTACTGGTGCGTCTCGGGCTCGCTGACGGCCTCCTGCATCGCCTCGACGATCAGCGCCGGCGTCGGGCGGTCGGGGTCGCCGATGCCGAGACTGATGACGTCGACTCCGGCGGCTCGCTTGTCGGCGATCTTGCGCTCGAGCTCTGCGAACGCGTACGGCGGGATGCGCTGCAGGCGCTTGCTCGGTCTCATCCGGCTCCTTGCTGTTCGGTGTGGCTGTCGTTGTCGGCGTGCTCGCTCACGTCAGGCGCCGCAGCTCCTCGATCAGCTCGTCGCTGAGCTCGCCGGCGAACACGGGCAGCGCCCACCCTGACAGGTGAACGCGCAGGTCCGGGTCGACGTCGACCTGCAGCTCGCCGCCTTCGAGCTCGACGAGGACGCTCGTCGTCTCGGCCGGTGGGCCGGGCTCGCGGCCGGCGGCGCCGGAGACGAGGTAGGCGACGGCGGCGCCGCTCGCGCCGGTGCCGGAGGAGAGCGTCTCGCCGACGCCGCGCTCGAAGATCCGCGCGCGGATGCGCGCCGGCGGTCCGGCGTCGAGCTCGGCGTACCAGGAGACGTTCGTTCGCTTGGGGAACTCCGGATGGCGTTCGATTGGAGGGCCGATGACTGACAGCTGCAGCGCGGCCAGCGCGTCGGGGTCGGCGACGCGGATCGCGCACTGCGGGTTGCCGATCGAGACGTGCTGCACGCTCCAGGCCGCCGGCTCCTCGGACGCGCCGTTCGCGCCGGTGCGCTCGACGCGCAGCTCGGCGGCGCCGTCGGGCGGCCCGGCCGGGAAGTCGCTCGAGGAGAGGCTCGCGCGGCCCATGTCGACGCGACACGTGCTCGCGCCGGTGATCTGCGGCGTGATCGTGCCGGCGGCGGTGTGGATCGAGAACTCGTCGCGATCGGTCCAGCCGCGCCGGCGCAGGTAGAGGATCGCCTCGCGCGCGCCGTTGCCCGACAGCTCGGCCTCGGAGCCGTCGGGGTTGAAGATGCGCAGGTCGGCGACGTGCGCGGGGTCGGCGGGCGGCGAGAGCAGGAGCAAGCCGTCGGCGAACACGCCGAAGTGCGCCTCGCACAGGCGCCTGATGCGCGCGGGCGTCAGCTCGAAGGCGAGCTCGTCGCGCTCGACGATCACGTAGTCGTTGCCGAGCGCCTGCCACTTCTCGAATCTCATCGGGCGGCGGAGTCTAGGATCTCGGCGGCGACGCCGGCCGGCTCGCGGCCGGTGACGTCGATCGAGGTGACGCCGCCGAGCTTTCGCATCCACGCGAGCTGGCGGCGCGCGTAGTTGCGCGTGCGGCGCTTCATCGTCTCGACGTCGCCGGCGAGCAGCTCGTCGAAACCGAGCGCCTTGCGTGCCGTCTCGGAGGCTCCGGCGGCGTGCGCGCGCCGGACCTCCTCGCGCGCACCGGCGGCGACGATCTGATCGACGCGAGCGTCGATCCGCGCGTACAGCGCGTCGCGGTCCATGCTCAGCCCGGCGAGCAGCGTCGGGTGTCGCAGCTCCTCGCTCCACAGCTGCGAGGGCCCGTCCGGCGGCTCGAGCTCACCGGCGTCGAGCAGCTCGAGCGCGCGCACGATCCGCCGCCCGTTGCCCGGGTCGATCTCGCCCGCCGTCCACGGCGCGCGCTGTGACAGGAGCAAGTGAAGCGCCGGCGCGCCGGCGCGCTCGAGCTCGGCGCTCCAACGCTCGCGCGCGCCCGCGCGCGGCGCCGGGCGCAGGTCGAGGTCGGCGAGCGCCGCGCGCAGGTAGAGGCCGGTGCCGCCGACGACGATCGGACGGCGCCCGGCGTCGAGCAGCGCATCGATCTCGGCGTGCGCGAGCGCGGCGTACTCGCCGGCGCTGAACGTCTGCTCGATCGGCACGAACGACAGCAGGCGATGCTCGAGCGCCCCGCGCTCCTCGGCGGAGGCGACGCCGGTCAACGTCTCGAGGCCGGCGTAGACCTGCAACGCGTCGGCCGACACTGCGACGGGATCCTCGCCGCGCTCGCGCAGCAGCGCGGCCAGCGCGACGGCGACGTGCGTCTTGCCGACGCCGGTCGGGCCGAACAGGGCGAAGATCGCCGGGCGCGCGGGCGCGGTCTCGGACATGAGCACGCAGTATCTCGACAGACGCACGCGGCCCGGCGGCGAAGCCCCGCGCGACGCGGTCGCATAGGCTTGACGCGATGCAGATCTCGGGCGCCAACGTCCTGCTGACGGGAGCCACCGGAGGAATCGGGCACGCGATCGCGCGCGCGGTCGCGGCGCGCGGCGGCAGGCTGACGCTGACGGGACGGCGCGCGGAGGTGCTCGAGCCGCTCGCGCAGGAGCTCGGAGCGCGCGCGCTGGCGATCGACCTCGCCGAGTCAGCCGAGGTCGAGCGGCTCGCGCACGAGGTCGGCGACGTCGACATCGTGATCGCGAACGCGGCGCTGCCGGCGTCGGGCACGCTCGACTCGTTCACGGTCGCGGAGATCGACCGCGCGCTCGACGTCAACCTGCGGGCGCCGATCGTCCTCGCGCACTTGCTGCTGCCGCCGATGATCGCGCGCGGGCGCGGTCATCTCCTGTTCATGTCGTCGCTCGCGGGCAAGGCGGCGACGCCGGGAACGTCGCTGTACAACGCTTCGAAGTACGGCCTGCGCGGCTTCGCGTCGGCGCTGCGCGCGGACCTGCGCACCAGCGGCGTCGGCGTCTCGGCGATCTTCCCCGGCTTCATCAGCGACGCGGGGATGTTCGCGGAAGCGGACGTGAAGCTGCCGCCGGGCGTCGGGACGCGCACGCCCGAGGCGGTCGCCGAGGCGACCGTCAAGGCGATCGAGCGAAACCGCGGCGAGGTCGACGTCGCGCCGCTGCCGCTGCGCGCGAGCGCGATCCTCGCGAGCATCGCGCCGGAGCTGGCGGGCAGCGTCGCGCGGAGGCTCGGCTCGGAGGACATCACGCGCCAGATGGAGGCCGGGCAGCGCGACAAGCGCTGACCGGTCGCACCCCCTCCTCTCGCGCGCTCAGAACAGGCTCCCCTGCGCGCCGACCGGCTCTCGCTCCGGCCCCTGCGCGCCGCCCGCCGTGAGCGCGGCGACGTGCCCGGTCCCGCGCGCGCTCGCGCGAAAGCCCGACGGCGTTCCCTTGCGCCTGACCATGCGCGCAAGCCGTTCGCGTTCCTCGCGCGGCGCGTACGCGCCGCGGCGGTACAGCCGCTCGTAGCGCGGCACGAGGTCGGGTCGCTGCTCGCGCAGCCAGCCCATGAAGACGTGGCGAACCTCGCCGCGCAGGTGCAGGCCGATCCCGCCGATGTTCGTCGCGCCGGCCTCGGTCGCGCGGTCGAGCAGCTCCTCGACCTGCTTCGGCGAGTCGTTGATGCCGGGCATCAGCGGCGCGATCAGCACGCCCGTCGGGATGCCGGCGCGGTTCAGCTCGGCGACGGCCTCGAGCCGCGCCCGCGGGTGCGGCGTATGCGGCTCGGTTGCGCGCCACGCCTTCTCCTCGAGCGTGGGGATCGAAAGCGACGCGCTGAAGCTCGCGCGCGCGGCGATTTCCAGCATCAGCTCGAGGTCGCGCAGCAGCAGCGGCGACTTCGTCAGCACCGAGCACGGGTTCGCGGCGTCGCGCAGCGCCTCCCAGATCCCGACCATCAGCCGGTAGCGCCCCTCGACCCACTGATACGGGTCGGTGTTCGTGCCAAGCGCGACGTGCTCGCGCTTCCACGAGCGACGCGCAAGCTCGGTTCGCAGGACCTCCGGCGCGTTGACCTTGACGACGATCTCCTTCTCGAAGTCGCGGCCGGCGTTGAAGTCGAGGTACTTGTGCGTGGGGCGAGCGAAACAGAAGGCGCACGCATGACTGCATCCCCTGTACGGATTGATCGTCCAGCGGAACGGCATCCGGGACGCCTCGGGCACGCGGTTGAGCACCGATTTCGCGCGCACCTCGTAGAAGCGCGTCTCGAGCGCCTCGGGAGCGTCGAACCGGCGCACGACGGCCTCCTCGCGGTAGCCCGGCAGCCGGCGCTGCTCCTCCGCCTCGATCGTCAGGTTGCTCCAGCGCACGAACATATGTTCGCATTACGTCCGGTCGGACTGCGTTTGGGCCCGCAAGCAGGGCGAAACGCACCCAATCGCAAGCGCGCTTACGCAACCCCTACACACCCGTGCAAGCGCGCTTAGCAAGCCGGCGCACGATCTCCTCACAATGATCAACGACCCAAAGGAGGTCGATCGGATGACGATATCCAGACTGCTCGGCGCGACGATGGTCGCGGGCGCGCTCGCAACGGGCGGCGCCGCCGCCGGCATCGCCGGCGCGTCGGCGGCGCCGGGAACGTCGAGCACGGCCGAATCGAAGACCAGTCAGTCGACGTCGACGCCGTCGACTAAGACGACGCCCCCGTCGAAAGGCTCGACCGAAGCGCCGACCACGCCGAAATCCGGCGAAACGGGCAAACGCCCGTGCCCGAACATGGGTGCACACCAGAGCGGCTCCGCCGCGCAGGGTCCGCCGACGTCGGGCGCCGGCTACCCGGCCGCCCCGGCGGGCGTGACCGCCCAGTAGCGCGTCGCGCAAGCGACGCCCGCGAGCCGGCCCGGCAGGCGCTGCAGCCCATGCGAGCGCCTGCCGGCGCCAGCGGCCTGGACGCCGAGCGGCGCGCAGAACTTTCGTCCAATCGCGCCTCGGCCGGTCATCGTCCGTCACACGCGCGCCGAGCAGACGGTTGATGCAGAGGGAACGCGCACAGGCGCAGGAGCCAAGGCTTCCGGGAAACTCGTCGTGGCTGTGCCGCGACGAGTTCGACCGCGAGCGGATGCTCGACATGGAGGAGCGCGTGCGCCCCGTCAGGCAGCGCGCGCTCGTGATCCTCGCGATCGCGCTGATCGCCGCCGGGCCGTGGCTCGGCTGGTGGCCGGCGCTGTTCCTGATCCCCGCCGCGATCTGCTTCGGCCTCGCCGACCGGCTGATGCCACGCGTCGCCAAGCCCGAGCTGCTGATGTTCGGCGCGTGGGTCGTGAGCGGCCTCGTGATCGGCGGCGCCGTCGCGCTCAGCGGCGGTCCCGACCAGCCGACGCTCGCGTGGCTGGCGATCCCGGTGATCACGCTCAGCTCGCGCTTCCCGATGCGCGGCGTCGTCGCCGGCGTGATCGTCAACTGCCTGATCCTGCTCGCGGTCGCATTCGGCGTCGACGCGCATCGGGTGATCGACGATCCCGTCTACGTGATCGCGCCGCTCGCGTTGCTGCTGTGCGTCGCCGTCCTCTCGACGCCGCTGATGCGCTCTGACATCCAGCATCGCAGCGACGCCGTGATCGACCAGCTGACGGGCATGCTCAACCGCAAGGCGCTCAGCACGCGCGTCGTAGAGCTCGCGCAGCAGTCCGTCGTGACCGGCGAGGCTGTCGGCATCATCGTCGGCGATCTCGACCACTTCAAGGCAATCAACGACACGCGCGGGCACTCCGTCGGCGACATCGTGCTGAAGGAGGTCGCGTACGTGCTGCGCAAGCGACTGCGCGCGTTCGACCTCGCCTACCGCCTCGGCGGCGAGGAGTTCCTCGTCCTGCTGCCGGGCTCGGACCTCGCCCAGTCGGCGATGCTCGCCGAAGCGCTTCGCCAGGGAGTCGCCGAGCACGGCGTCGCCGGCGACGTCACGGTGACGATGAGCTTCGGCGTCGGCGCCTCCAAGCAGGGCCAGACGTTCGACTACTCCGAGGTCTTCAAGGAAGCCGACGAGGCGCTCTATCGCGCCAAGCGCAACGGGCGCGACCAGGTCTGCCTGTCCGGCGCCACGCCCGCCCTCCTCGCGACCGAGAGCGTCCCGGCCTTCGCCTAGCTCCCTCAGGCGCCCACGCGGGCGAGCAGCAGCTCCTCGCCCGCGAGCGTTTGGCTCGTCGCCGCGTCGATCCGCACCTGTGCGAGCTCACCCGCCGCCGCCAGGCCCGTGAAGTTGACGACTTTGTTGTGGCGCGTGCGCCCACGCACGCGCTCGGCGTCGGTGCGCGAGCTGCCTTCGACGAGCACGTCGAGCGTGCGCCCGACGAACCGCTGCGCGCGCTCGCGCGCGCGCCGCTGCACGACCTCCAGCAGACGCTCCATCCGCTCGACCTTAATTGGGTGCGGCACCGCCTGCTCGCGCAGCTTCTCCGCCACCGTGCCGCGGCGCGGCGAGAACACGAACGTGAACGCGGCGTCGTAGCCGACCTCCTCGACGACCTCGAGCGTCTGCTCGAAGTCCTCCTCGCTCTCGCCCGGGAAGCCGACGATGATGTCGGTGCTCAGCGCGACGTCCGGCACGCGCTCGCGGATCATCGCCACGCGCTCCATGTAGCGGCGGCGATCGTACGTGCGGCGCATCGCCTTGAGGATCCGCGAGGAGCCCGACTGCAGCGGCAGGTGGATGTGCTCGCACACGCTCGCGAGCTCCGCATGCGCGCGGACGACGTCCTCACGCATGTCCTTCGGATGCGGGCTCGTGTAGCGGATCCGGTCGATCCCCTCGATCGCGTCGACCTCGGCCAGCAGGCCCGCGAACGTCGGACGATCCGGCAGGTCGCGCCCGTATGAGTTCACGTTCTGTCCCAGCAGCGTCACCTCGCGCACGCCGTCCGCCGCCATCGCCTGCGCCTCGGCGACCAGCTCCGCGAGCGGGCGGCTGACCTCGCGCCCGCGCGTCGACGGCACGATGCAATACGAGCACGCGCAGTTGCAGCCGACGCTGATCTGCATCCAGCCCTGGAACGGGCGCGCACGATGCGCCGGCAGGTGGCCCGTGAAGCCCTCGAACTCGAAGTACCCCTGCGCCGTCAGCGAGTCGCTCGTCAGGAACTCCGCCAGCTTGTGGACCTGCCCGGGGCCGAACGCGACGTCGACGAACGGAAAGCGCTCGAACACCTCCTCCTTGACCGACTGCGCCCAGCAGCCCCCCACCCCCACGACCCGCTCCGGGCGCTCGCGCTTGAGCCGACGCGCTTCGCCCAGATGCGCGATGAAGCGGCTGTCCGCCGTCTCGCGGATCGAGCACGTGTTGAACAGGATCAGATCGGCATCCGCGCGCTCGCCCGCCTCCGCGTAGCCGAGCGACTCGAGCATCCCCTTCATCCGCTCCGAGTCGTGCTCGTTCATCTGGCAGCCGAACGTCGTCACGTGGTAGCGCTTCATCGACGACAGCGTACCCGCGACCGGCTCTCCGCTCGCCCGCGCAAGACCGCCGTTGACGGTCACGCCCGTAGCTCTGCGCCGCTTGGATCGGCAACGGTTCGGGTAGGCAAACAACAAGGCAGAGCTCAAACACGACTCGGGAGGCGACATGGGTGACCGTACGCAGCGAATCGAGGGCAAGGCCAAAGAGATCAAAGGTCGCGTCAAGCGCGAGTCCGGTACTGCGACCGCTCGTCCCGGTACCGAGACCCGCGGAGCCGGCGAGGAGCTCGCCGGCAAGGCGAAGAACGCAATCGGCAAAGCTCGAAGCGCGGTCAAGAAGAACACGCGCTAGACGCGCCGTTGCAATTTTGAGGCCGCCATCCTGGCGTCCGGGCCGGCACTTTAGGTAGGCCCGGCCCGGGTACCCAGGCCGGGCCTTGGTTACGCCGCGGCTACCGCAGCCACCTTCGGTTCGCTTGCGATCGGCGGCTTGCTCGCGTCCTTCGGCGGCGAGCCGCTCGTGTCGCGTTCGATCGGCGTGACGAGGTCCTTGCCGATGCCGAGCGCCGCGTAGATCTTGTCTTCGATCTCCTTCGCGACCGCCCGGTTCTCGTCGAGGTGCGCCTTCGCGTTGCCGCGTCCCTGCCCCAGGCGTTCGTTGCCGTAGGAGAAGAACGAGCCCGACTTCGAGACGATGTTGTGCTCAAGGCCAAGGTCGATCAGGCAGCCCGACGTCGAGATGCCCTTGCCGTACTCGATGTCGAACTCGGCCTGGCGGAACGGCGCCGCGACCTTGTTCTTGACGACCTTCACGCGCACTCTGTTGCCGACCGCCTCGGTGCCGTCCTTCAGCGTCTCGATCCGCCTGATGTCCAGGCGCTGCGAGGCGTAGAACTTCAGCGCGCGACCGCCCGGCTGCGTCTCCGGCGAGCCGAACATGACGCCGACCTTTTCGCGGATCTGGTTCGTCAGGATGCACAGCGTCTGCGTGCGGTTGAGGTTACCCGCGAGCTTGCGCATCGCCTGCGACATCATCCGCGCCTGAGCGCCGACCGTCTGGTCGCCCATCTGCCCCTCGAGCTCGACGCGCGGCGTCAGCGCCGCGACCGAGTCGATCGCGACGACGTCGACCGCTCCCGAGCGCACGAGCATGTCGGCGATCTCCAGCGCCTGCTCGCCGTAGTCGGGCTGCGAGACGAGCAGCTCGTCGATGTCGACGCCGATCTTCTTCGCGTACAGCGGGTCCATCGCGTGCTCGGCGTCGATGAACGCGCACACGCCGCCGAGCTTCTGCGCCTCCGCGAGCACGTGGTAGATCATCGTCGTCTTGCCCGAGGACTCCGGGCCGAACACCTCGACGATCCGCCCGCGCGGGACGCCGCCGATGCCGAGCGCGAGATCGAGCGACAGCGCGCCCGTCGGGATCGCCTCGCAGCGAACCTGCGCGCCCTCGTCGCCCATCCGCATGACCGTGCCCTTGCCGAACTCGCGCTCGATCTGCGTGAGCGCGCCCTGAAGGGCGGCGTCGCGCGCCTTCGCTGCCTTCTCATCGTCGGTCACGGGCATGGTCTGACTCTCCTAGCTTGGGGTGGAACCGGGAAAGCTAGAGGGCGGCGCGGACGGAACAGTTGTTCGCATCCGTTCGTCCAGCGCCCCCGCGCGGCCTCAGCGTCCATGCGGCCGATGACGATGAGGTGGCGTGATCGGCGCCGCCCGGCAACGCCAGACCGTCCTCCTTCTCCTCGCCCTGCTGAGCGTCCTCGCGACGGCGCTCTCGTGGCGAGTCGCGCCGTCGCTCGCACGGACCTCGCGCCGCGCCTGCGTCGCCGTCGCGGGCAACGATACGAAGCGCACCGGCGCATGCGCCGGGAGCGCACGCTCGACGCGTAGCGCCCACGCCAAAGTCAAGCGCCACCGCAATAAATCGGGGAGTCATCCAAAAAAGAGGAGCGGGAGGACGCAGCACGGCTCGCTCGCCCCGCGCGCGACTCCCGCGCCGCAGCCGGCGAGCTGCGAAGACGGGTCGACGCCCGCGCGCGGCGCAGAAGGCGCCTACGAATGCGCCGACGGCTCCGATCCGGTATGCGCGCACGGAGCCGAACCGGTCTCGAGCGCCGGCGCACGGCCGCTGTGCCCCGTCTCGACGCCGCCCGGCGCCGAAGCGAGCGAAGCGAGCTGCGCCGACGGCAGCGCGCCGACGGCGGGCGCCTCCGGCGACTACTCCTGCGCGGACGGCTCGACGCCGGAATGCGAAGACGGCTCGCTCCCCGGCTCCGCCGGGGGCTCGACGCCCGCGTGTCGCGTCCCGGCCGGCTCCTCGCCGGCGCCGGCCGCCGACGACGAAGCAGGCGAAGGCGAAGGCTTCGAAGAGCTCGCCGACGCCTCCAGCGCGCGCGTCGCGACCGGCTCGTAGCTGGCGCCGCCCGGCGACAACAGCGAGCGGTATAGCACGACCTCGCGCGGCGCGAACTCGAGCTGCGGCGAGGGCGGCAGCGACGAGTCGACGCCGCCGTCCGCGGCGTGCGATCCGTCGCGCCGCCGGCTCCTGGCGCGGCGTCCGCCGCCACCGCCGCCGAGCCGTGCGACGGTCACGTGCGCGCGAAAGCGCCTGCGCTCGGGCTGCCAATCGATCGCGCCGGCCAACGCGTCGCGAACGCTCGCGTGCAGCCGCTCGAGCTCGCCGTCGCGATCGTGGACGGCCAGCGCCAGCGAGCGCGGACGCCGCGGCGGCAGCCACAGCGGCGCGCCGACGTGCAGCTGCGGACGCTCCGCCGGGCACGCTTCGAGCGCCGCCGCGATCGTGTCGAGCTCGGCGAGCGGCCGGCCGCCGAGGAAGCACAGCGTCACGTGCATCGTCTCCGCGCCGAGCAGGCGCACGCGCGAGCCGGCCGTCGGTCCCTGCGCATCGGCGTCGAGCGCGCGCAGGCCGCCGAGCGCCGCGCGCGCCCACGCGGCGAGCTCGCCGCAGACGCCCACCGGCGGGTCGACCGCGACGAACAGGCGCGCTGTCGTCTCGCGGGAGGGTTTGCTCATGTCATCTCTTCGTTCAATCACAGTTGTACATACGGGCGTATGTACGATTGTGATCGGCCGCGAAACGAGAACGTCGACCGCCCTCGCACGCGGTAGACAGGCGCAAGGGCGCCGACCGCTCGCGCAAGCCGCCGCGAGCGCGCTGCAACGCGCTCTCTCAGCCCCCGAGCGCTCGCAACAGCATGTGCAGCGCGACCGTCGTCGAGCGGTCGCGCACGTCGACGCGCCCACCCGGCAGGTTGACCGAGCGCGTCACGCTCGCCTCGCCCGGACCGGCGATGCTCAGCCAGACGAGCCCGACCGGCTTCTCCTCGCTGCCGCAGCCCGGCCCGGCGATGCCGGTGACGCCGACGCCGATGTCGGCTTCGAGGCGCTCGCGCGCGCCCACCGCGAGCGCCTGCGCGACCTCCTCGGAGACCGCGCCGTGCGCCTCGATCAGCTTCGCGTCGACGCCCGCGAGCGCGACCTTCGCGTCGTTCGAGTAGACGACGAGGCCGCCCTTGACGTACTCCGAGGAGCCCGGCCGCTCGGTCAGCCGCGCGGCGAGCAGCCCGCCGGTGCACGACTCGGCCGTCGCGATCGTGCGCCCGGCGAGCCGCTGCGCGACGAGCTCGTCGACCGTGCGCCCGTCGCGCGAGAACAGCGTGTCGGCGTGGCGCTCGGCGACGATCTCGGCGAAGTCCTCGTAGACGCCCTCCGCGTCGGGCTCGTAGCGCGTGACGACCTCGATCTCGCCGCGTTTCAGGCAGGTCGTGATCTCCAGGCGCGCCAGCGGCACGCCGTCGCGCTCGGCGACGCGCAGCGTCTCGGCGATCTCCGACTCGGGCATCCCGAACAGGCGCAGCGTGCGCTGGCGATAGCTCGTCGCGCCGGCGATCGCCGCGCGTAGCGCGCCCGTCTCCACCGCCTGGCCCCACATCGGCTGCAGCTCGCGCGGCGGCCCCGGCAGGACGACGACGGTCGGTCCGCCGCCGCGCTGCTCGCCGGGCGGTACGACGAGTCCCGGCGCCGTGCCGACCGGCTCGAGCACGGTCGCGCCGCGCGGGACCGTCGCCTGCTTGCGCGTGCCAGCTTCGATCGCCGCGACGTCGAGGTTCGGCCAGCGTTTGGCGAGCGGCGCGACGATCTCGGCGATCCTGCGCTCGAGCGGCTCGTCGAGCGCGAGCTCGCGCCCCTGGAAGCCGCCGACGACCTCCGCCGTCAGGTCGTCGGCCGTCGGCCCGAGCCCGCCGCTCGTCAGCACGAGGTCGATCCCGCGCTCGGCCATGAACTGCAGCGCCGCGCTCATGTCCTCGCGGCGGTCGCCGACGATCTGCACGTACGCGAGGTCGACGCCGAGCTCGCGCAGGCGATCGGACAGCCACGGTCCGTTGCGATCGCTGACGCGACCGGTGAGCACCTCGGTGCCCGTCACGACGATGCCCGCGCGCGCGCTCACGCGCAGGTCGGCAGGCTGCCCTGCGCCAGGCGCTTGCGTTGCCCGCTGCGCGAGATCGAGTAGCCGATCGCCTGGCTCGACGGCGGCACGACCCGCGCGTGCCCGTCGACGTACATCGTCACCGAGCTGTTGCCGAGCGTGATCGTGAAGTGGTGCGCGTGGTACGTCGGCGTGCTCGTGCCCGCGTGCAGTTCTTCGCCGGGGATCACCTTGCGGCCGTTGTCGCCGATCAGGCACACGTACACCGTCGCCGTCGGCTTCAGCGAGAGCGCGACGATCGAGCTCACGGGACGATGCGTGGCGGTTGCGCCGCCGGGGGCGCCCGCGTGTCTCGCGACTTTCTTCTTCGACGACGTCTTGCTAGCGCTCGTCCCCGTCGAGGGGTTCGAGGAGCCGCCGCCGTTGCTGACGAGCCCGACGATCAGCAGGATGATCACGACGACGACCGCGCCGACGATCGCCAGGTAGCCGCGCGAGGGACCGCCGCCCGAGGAGGCGCGGCCGCCGCCGCCGGGACGGCCGCGGCTTCGCTGCGGTGTCGCGACGATCGGCTCGAGCGCCGCCTCGGCGGGGTCCCTCGAAGCGCAGCCGGTACTCCTCGACGAGCGCCTTGCCGTCGAGCCCGAGCGCCTGCGCGTACGTGCGCAGGAAGCTCTTGACGAACGTCGGCCCCGGCAACAGGCCCCACTCCTCGTTCTCCAGCGCGCGCAGGTACTTCGCGCGGATCTTCGTCTTGGCCTCGATCTCCGAGACGTCGATGCGCGCGCGCATACGCGCGTCGCGTAGCGTTTCACCGATCTCGGCCATGTCCCGGGGAAGGCTAGTCGCTTGCGCTCGCGGGCTCTGCCGTCTCGCCAAGCGCCGCCAGCACGCGTGGAAGATCGGCCTCCGTGATCAGCACCTGCCTGGGCTTGGAGCCCTCATAGCCGGAGATCACGCCGCGGCGCTCGAGCATGTCGATCACGCGCCCCGCGCGCGTGTAGCCGAGGCGCAGGCGGCGCTGCAGCATCGACGTCGACGCCGTCTGCATTTCGGCGACGAGCCGGATCGCGTCGCCGAGCAGCGGATCCTCGTCGGGGTCGAACTCGTCCGGCGCGGACTCGGGCAGCTCCTTCTCGACCTCCTCGAGCAGCTCCTCGCGCAGCTCCGGCTCGCCCTGCTTGCGCCACAGCGACGTGAGCCGCTCGATCTGGCGCTCGTCGATGTACGCGCCCTGGATCCGCTGCAGGCGCGACGTGCCGACGGGGCTGAACAGCATGTCGCCCTGGCCGAGCAGCGACTCGGCGCCGTTCTGGTCGAGGATCACGCGCGAGTCGGTCTGGCTGGAGACCGAGAACGCGATGCGCGACGGGACGTTCGCCTTGATCATCCCCGTGATCACGTCGACGCGCGGGCTCTGCGTCGCGAGCACAAGGTGGATGCCGACCGCGCGCGCCTTCTGCGCGAGGCGGATGATCGAGTCCTCGACGTCGGCCGGCGCGACCATCATCAGGTCCGCGAGCTCGTCGATCACGCAGAGGATGTACGGCAGCGGCGCTTCGCCGCGCCGCGCGCGCGCCTTGTTCAGCTCGATCAGCCCGCGCGTGCGCGCCATCGACATGATCCCGTAGCGGCTCTCCATCTCCTTGACGAGGTTCTGCAGCGCGTTCGCCGCCATCCGCGGGCTCGTGATCACCGGCGTCAGCAGATGCGGGATCGACTCGTAGTGGTTCAGCTCGACCTGCTTCGGGTCGACGAGCACGAGGCGCACCTCGTGCGGGCTCGCGCGCAGCAGCACGCTCGAGAGCATCGCGTTGATCGCGCCCGACTTGCCCGCGCCGGTCGTGCCGGCGACGAGCAGGTGCGGCATCTTCGCGAGGTCCGCGCCGATCGCCTTGCCCGCGACGTCCTTGCCGAGCCACACGGTCAGCGGCGACCAGTCCTTCGGCGGCTGCTGGAAGACGTCGCCGAGTCGGACCATCCGCCGGTGGACGTTCGGCACCTCGACGCCGACCGCCTGCTTGCCGGGGATCGGCGCAAGGATCCTGATGTCGGTCGCCGCCAAGGCGTACGCGAGGTCGTCCTTCAGCTGCGCGACCTTCGCGACCTTCGTACCCGGCGCGAGGCGCAGCTCGTAGCGCGTGATGTGCGGGCCGGCGACCGTGCCGATCACCTTCGCCTGCACGCCGAAGTGCCCGAGCGCCTCGACGAGCGCCGTCGCCGTCTGCGCCTGCCCGGCGGTGTCCGGGCGCGTCTGCTCGCTGCTCGAGCGCGTCAGGAGCTTGCTCGCGTCCGGCAGCTCCCAGACGAAGCTCGGGTCCTCGGTGACGACGTCGCGCAGCCGCCCCTGCGGCGTCAGCTCGCCCGGCTCGGCGCGCGCGACGCCGGTGATGTCCTCCTCCTCGTCCTCATCCCCCGCTTCCGCCTGCGGCGGCTGCGAGTCGGCGGCGGGCGCGTCGAGCGCGGCCAGGCGGCGGGCGGTGTCGCTCGCTCCCGGCGCCTCCTCGCGCGAGGACGCACGCTCGGCGAACGGGTCCTCGACGGCGTCCAGCTCGGAGGTCTCCTGCGCCGGCCCCTCGACGTGCGTCGCGCGCACGACGAGCTCGTCGGCGCCGGGCTCCGGCGGCTGCATGCCGGGCAGCGCGGCTGCGTACGCGTCGAGGTCGAACTCGCCGCCCTGCGCGTGATCGTGCTCGGGGGCGTCCTCGCGAACGGCGAGCGAGCGCATCATCCGCGTCGTTTCGAGCACGCCGCTGCCGGTCGCGCGCAGCGTGCCGCCAAGCGAGGCGCCGGTGATCAGGATCACGCCTACGAGCAGCAGGAAGACGACGAGGATGCCGACGCCGACGTCCTGCACGAGATGGTGCGTCAGCCGGTAGAGCGCCTCGCCGAACGCGCCGCCGCGCGACTGCAGCTGCGCCGAGTGCCACGCCGTCTGCGACAGGCCCGGACCGGAGCTGACGCCGAGCGTGCCGGCGGCGAGCGCGAGCGTGACGCCGGCGAACAGGCATGCGCCGCCGATCGTGCGCGGGTCGCGCGCCAGCGAGCGCTCGAACGGCAGCGACTGGCGCAGCAGCAGCATCGCGCCCGCGCCGACGAGCGCGAGCGGCGCGAGCGCGCGCGCTTTGCCGAGCGTCCAGCCGAGCGCGACGGCGAGGCCGTGGCCGACGTGCCCACCGTCCCAGCGGCCGTACAGCACGAAGCCCATGAACACGCCGAGCGCGACGAGCGCAAGGCCGGCGACCTCGCGGCCGCGCTCGTCGAGCACGCCGAGTCGCGAGATGCCCTGCGGCCACAGCGAGCGCAGGCCGGGCAGGCCCGAGCGCGCGGGGCCTCCGCGCCCACGACCGCGCGCGCCCGTCTTCCCGCCCCGCCCGCCGCTTTTGCGCGCGCGCGTAGCTGTGCGGGTCGAGGAACGGCGCGCAGGGGCGCGCTTACGCGTACCGGGCATACCCGCGCAACTTCGACGCCGGGCGGCCGGAACCTGCCCGCGAGGGGGCGCCGCAGCGCGGTCGCCTACCATCGGTTCTTACCGTCGCTTTAGTGCTCGCCGATACATAAAGACGATGAACGACTTCTCCCGTGCCCCACGCGTGCTGGTCGTCGAGGACGACGAGGACATCGCGCAGGCGCTCCAGCGCTCGCTGCGGATGGAGGGCTATGAGGTGCGCGCCGCGCCCGACGGGCCGAGCGCGCTCGAGAACGGCCGCTCGTTCGCGCCCGATCTGGTGATCCTCGACCTCGGCCTGCCGGGCCTCGACGGCGTCGAGGTGGCGAAGGCGCTGCGCTCGGAGGACGACGTGCCGATCCTGATCCTGACCGCGCGCGACGCGCTCGAGTCGCGCGTCGAGGGGCTCGACGCGGGCGCCGACGACTACCTCGTCAAGCCGTTCGAGCGCCAGGAGCTGCTCGCGCGCATGCGCGCGCTGCTGCGCCGCCGCCCACCTCGCGGATCGGCCCCACTGCGCGTGGCCGACTTGTCCCTGAACGTCGACACGCACGAGGTCGTCCGCGGCGAGCGCGGCGTCGATCTGACCCAGCGCGAGTTCGAGCTGCTCGAGTACCTGATGCGCAACGAGCGGATCGTGATCTCGCGCCAGCGCCTGCTCGACGAGGTCTGGGGCTACGACCCGTTCTCGACGACCAACACGATCGAGGTGTTCGTCTCGAACCTGCGTCGCAAGCTGGAGGCCGACGGAGAGCCGCGCCTGCTGCACACGATCAGGGGAGCCGGCTACGTCCTCCGCGCGTAGCCTCGCCGGTCCGTTCGCGCGCACGCTCGGACGGGCCTCGGCGGCGTTCGACCGGCTGCCGATCCGCACGCGCCTGGCGAGCGTCTCGGCGCTCCTGACGTTCGTGATCCTGTGCGCGTTCGCCGTCGCGATCGGCTCGTTCACGGTCCATCGGATCCGCTCTGACTTCAACCGTCAGGTGACCGACACCGCCGGCCAGCTCTCCTCGCAGCTCGACATCAAAGTCGCCGCCGACGGCGAACGCCGCGCGGTCACGATCTCGCCGCCGCTCGCCGCTTACGCGTCGCCCGACGACCACGCGATCGTGCGGATCTTCACGCTCGGTGGCACGGTGATCGCGCAGGAACCGGCCAAATCGGTCGGGCTCGGCGCGCCCAGCAGCCAGCCGGAGACCGTGCACGGCTACCGCGTCGTCAGCCGCGTCGGGATCGTGCGGATCGCCGGCACCGACGAGCCGATCGGGCAGGTGATCATCCAGTACGGACGCGAGGTCTCCGACACCGAGGCGACGGTCGCGCGCGTCGAGCTGTTCCTGCTCGTCGGCGTGCTCGCGGGCACGGCGCTGTCGCTGCTCGCCGGGATGGCGATCGCGCGGCGCGCGATGGCGCCGATCGCCGAGCTGACGTCGACCGCCGAGGCGATCGCGCGCACGCGCGACCCGTCGCTGCGCGTGCCGCAGCCGCTCGCCGACGACGAGGTCGCCGAGCTCGCGCACACGCTCGAGGGGATGCTCCGAGAGCTCGACGCCGCGCGTGGCGAGACCGAGTCGATGCTCGCGCGCCAGCGGCGCTTCGTCGCCGACGCCTCGCACGAGCTGCGCACGCCGCTGACGAGCGTGCTCGCCAACCTCGAGCTGCTCGCTGAATCGCTCGACGGCGACCAGGGCGAGGCGGCGCGCTCGGCGCTGCGCTCCTCGCGGCGGATGCGCCGGCTCGTCGCCGATCTGCTGCTGCTCGCGCGAACCGACGTCGGGCGCGTCGTGCCGCGCGAATCGTGCGATCTCGCGCAGGTCGTCGCCGAGGCCGCCGGCGAGCTCGGCCCGGTCAGCGCCGAGCACGAGATCGTGCTCGACGCGCAGCCGGCGGTCGTCGACGCCGTCCGGGACGAGATCCACCGGCTCGCGATCAACCTGCTCGAGAACTCGCTGCGCCACACGCCGCCCGGCACGCGCGTGCACGTCTCGACCGGCGTGCGCGACGGGCTCGCGACGCTCGTCGTCGAGGACGACGGACCGGGCGTGCCGCCCGAGCTCGCGCCGACGCTGTTCGAGCGCTTCGTGCGCGGCGCCGGCGACCGCGGCGGCTCGTTCGGGCTCGGCCTCGCGATCGTCAAGGCCGTCGCCGAGAGCCACGGCGGCGGCGTCGCGCTCGAGTCTCCCGCCGAGGGAACCGGCGCGCGCTTCGTCGTCACGCTGCCGGCGCACTCCGAGCCGCCGGCAGCGGTCTCCGCGAGCGGCTCCGACAGCGCCGGCGAGCGGCGCCTGGAGCCAGGCGCCGCCGTCACGCGCGGCTGAAGGCGCTCTAGACCTCGACGACGACCGGCAGCACCATCGGGCGTCGCTTGAGCCGGTCGTAGACGAGCTTCGCCATGTCGTCGTGGACCATCTCCTGCACGAGGTCGACCTCGCGGACTTCGTCCTTGGCGGCGCGCGCGACGGTGTCCTCGACGGTCGTGCGGATCTCCTCGATCAGCTCGTCGGCCTGGTCGCGGAACGGCACGCCGCGGAAGATCACCTCGGGGTCGGCGACCGAGTGCCCGTCCTGCTCGGCGATCGTGACGACGACGATGAAGATGCCGTCGGCCGAGAGCATCCGCCGGTCGCGCAGCGCGACGTCGGCCATGTCGCCGATCTCGACGCCGTCGACGAAGGTCATCCCCGACTGCTCGGGCGAGCCGAAGCGCGCGCCGCGCTCGGTGATCTCCAGCGGCAGGCCGTTTTCGCCCTGGAACGTGTCCTCGGGCGGGATGCCGACGTCCTGCGCCAGCTGCGCGTGCATCCGCAGGCGCTTGAAGTCGCCGTGGAACGGCATCACGTAGCGCGGCTTGACGAGGTTGAGCATCAGCTTGATCTCCTCGGCGTAGCCGTGCCCGGAGGCGTGCACGGGCGCGTCGGCCGTCGTCACGACGTCGCAGCCGATGTGGTAGAGCCGGTCGATCGTCTCGTTGACGGCGCGCTCGTTGCCGGGGATCGGCGTCGCCGAGAAGACGACCGTGTCGCCCTCGCGCAGCTCGACCTGGCGGTGGTCGCGGTGGGCCATCCGCCGCAGCGCCGAGAGCGGCTCGCCCTGCGAGCCGGTCGAGATGATCACGACGCGGTCGTCGGGGAAGTCGTTGATCTCTCGGGGCCCGACGAGCAGGCCGTCGGGCACCTCGATGTGGCCGAGCTGGCGCCCGATGCCGACGTTCTTGCGCATCGAGCGCCCGACGAGCGCGACCTTGCGGTCGAGCGCGGCGGCGGCGTCGACGACCTGCTGCACGCGGTGGATGTTCGACGCGAAGCTCGTCACGACGATCCGCCCGTCGCAGCGCGCGAAGACCTCCTCGAGGTGCTGGCCGACGACCGACTCCGACGGCGAGAAGCCGGGGCGATCGACGTTCGTCGAGTCGCCGCACAGCAGCAGCACGCCCTCGCGACCGAGCTCGGCCAGCCGCGAGACGTCGGCTGGCGGCCCGTCGACGGGCGTCTGGTCGAACTTGTAGTCGCCGGTGATCAGGACCGTGCCGAGCTCGGTGCCGAGCGCGACCGCGCTCGCGTCGGGGATCGAGTGCGTCATGTGCACGAGCTCGAGCGAGAACGGGCCGAGCTCGAGCCCTTCGCCGTCCTCGAGCTCGTTCAGCTCGACGTCCTTGAGCTTGTGCTCGTCGAGCTTCGAGCGCGCCATCGCGATCGTCAGCGCGCCGCCGTAGACCGGCGGCGAGTGTCGCTCGCCGAGCTCGCGCAGGACCCACGGCAGCGCGCCGAGGTGGTCCTCGTGGCCGTGCGTGACGACGATCGCCTCGATGTCGGCCGCGCGCTCGCGCAGGTAGGCGAAGTCGGGCAGCACGAGGTCGATCCCGACCATCTCCGGCGTCGGGAAGCGCAGCCCGACGTCGACGACGACGATCCGGCCGTCGTGCTCGACGACGGTCATGTTCTTGCCGATCTCCCCCAACCCGCCGAGGGGCAGGACGCGAACCGCGCTCACGCGCTGTGTGCCTGCGTCGACGAGGCCCCCGCGCGGGGCGACTCCTCGTCCTCGCCGCCGAGGAGCCCGTGACGGACGAGCATCGCGCGGACGATCTCGAGCTCCTCGCCGGTCGCCCCGACGAGCGGCAGCCGCAGCCCGCCGGCTTCGTGGCCGAGCATGTTCAGCGCCGCCTTCGTGCACGTCGGGCTCGCCGTCAGGAACAGCGTCTCGTAGACGTCGCGCAGCGAGGCGTCGATCTGCGCGCGGTTCTCGGGCTCCTCGACGATCCGGCGCATCTCGTTGCCGACGATGTGGCTCGCGACGCAGATCCCGCCGGCGCCGCCGAGCTCGAGCGCGGGCGCGAGCGTCGCATCGTCGCCGGCGTACAGCGCGAGGCCGTCGATCATCTGCAGCTCGTCGGCGTTGGCCTGCTTGACGCCCTCGACGTGCTCGATCTGCGCGAGCTCGGCGAGCAGGTCGGGCGGCATGTTCGTGCCGGTGCGCTTGGGGACGTTGTAGAGCAGCATCGGCTTGTCGGTCGCGTTCGCGACGGCTTCGTAGTGGCGCACGAGCCCGAGCCGGCTCGGGCGGTTGTAGTACGGCGTCACGACGAGCGTCGCATCGACGCCGAGCGCGGTCGCGCGCTCGGTCAGGAACACCGCCTCGCGCGTGTCGTTCGTGCCCGTGCCGGCGACGATCGCCTTGCCCGACGGGCGCTCGTTGACTGCCAGCTCGATCAGCCCGAGCTGCTCCTCGTCGGACATCGTCGCCGCCTCGCCGGTCGTGCCGGCGACGACGAACCCGTCCGAGCCGTTCTCGCCGAGGTGGTGCATCAGCGCGACGAACGCCTCCTCGTTGACGCGGTTGCGCTCGTCGAACGGGGTGACGATCGCGGTCAGGATCGTGCCGAGGTCTGGCATCGGGTCAGTATCTCATGCGCCCGGCGAGTCGAACAGGAGGCTCTCGAGCCCGACGGTCAGCGGCTCGGGCAGATCGCCGACGCGGCGCACGGCGAGCAGCACGCCCGGCATGAACGACTCGCGACCGATCGTGTCGTGGCGGATCGTCAGCGTCTGCGCGAGATCGCCGAAGATCACCTCCTGGTGGGCGACGAGGCCGGGCAGGCGCACGGAGTGGATCGGCGGCGGCGCGCCGTCGCTCGCGATCGCGATCAGCTCGGCGGTGCGCGCGGCGGTGCCGCTCGGCGCGTCGATCTTGCCGTCGTGGTGCAGCTCGAGGATCTCGGCCTTCTGCATGTGCTGGGCGGCCTCGACGGCGAAGCGCATCATCAGCACGGCGCCGATCGCGAAGTTGGGCGCGACGAGCACGTTGACGCGCGGCTCGGCCTGCGCGAACGCGGCCTCGCGCAGCGCGTCGAGGTCGAAGCCGGTCGTGCCGACCACGGCGTGCACGCCGGCGTCGAGGCAGCTCAGCGCGTTGGCGAGCGCGGTGTCGGGCGTCGTGAAGTCGACCAGCACGTCGGCGTCTGCGAGCACGTCGTCGATCGTGACGTCGAGCAGCGGGTCGGCGCGCCCGGTCAGGCGCATGTCATCGGCGCCGTCGACGGCAGCGCAGACGGTCTGGCCCATCCGCCCGGCGGCGCCAGCGACCGCGACGGCGATCATCGCGCCGCCTCGGAGGCGAGCTGCGGGTCCTCGGACGGCGGCGAGCCCGTGCGCTCGCTGGCGGTTGCGCCGGCGAGCAGCGGCGCGATCGCCGCGTCGAACGCGCGCTCGTCGGGCCCGACGCACGCGACCGACAGCCGCGCCGGCGCGAACAGCGCGGCGGCGAGCTCTTCGACGTGCTCGAGCGAGACGGCGTCGATCCGCTCGATCACGTCGTCGATCGAGAGGATCGGCATGTCGTGCAGCAGCGAGGCGCCGAGGTGGCTCATGCGCGCCGAGGTCGACTCCATCGAGAGCACGACGCGGCCCTTGAGGTTCTCGCGCGAGCGCGTCAGCTCCTCCTCGCTGGCCGGACGTTCGACGCAGCGCTCGAGCTCTGAGGCAATCACGGCGAGCGCCTGCTCGAGGTTCTCCGGGCGCGTGCCGACGTACAGGCCGACCTCGCCGGTGCGCTCGTACATGTTCGAGAAGCAGAACACCGAGTAGGCCAAGCCGCGGCGCTCGCGCACCTCCTGGAACAGGCGCGAGGAGGAGGTCGCGCCGAGCACGCCTTCGAGCACGCGCAGCGCAAAGCGCCGCTCGTCCTCGCGCGCGAGGCCGCCGCCGCCGAGGCACACGTGGTACTGCTCGGTGTCTTTCTCGGAGAAGCGCACGCGCCGCTCGAAGCTCGGCGCGGCGAGCTGGTCCTCGTCCTCGCCGCCGGCGGCGGCAGACGAGGCGACGGCGCCGTCGCCCGGCGCGATCTCCAGGGCGCGCGCCATCGCGACGAGCTCCTCGTGCTCGACCGAGCCGGCCGCGGCGATCACGACGTCCTTGGGCCGGTAGCGCGAGTCGTGGAAGGCGGCGAGCTGCTCGCGCGTGACGGCGCCGATCACCTGCGCGGTGCCGATCACCGCGCGACCGAGCGGATGCGCGCCGAAGACGGCCTCGCCGAGCACGTCGAAGACCTTCTCCTGCGGGTCGTCTTCGTACATCGCGATCTCCTCGAGCACGACCTCGCGCTCGGTCTCGAGCTCGCCGAAGCGCGGCTGGAAGACCATCTCGCCCATCACCTCGAACGCGCGCTCGAGATGGCGGTCGAGCACGCGCGTGTAGACGGACGTCGCCTCCTTGTCGGTGCCGGCGTTGACCTCGGCGCCCATTGCGTCGAAGATCTGGTCGATCTCCTCCGAGCCGAAGCTGGCGGTGCCGCGGAACAGCATGTGCTCGAGCAGGTGCGAGATGCCGGCCTCGCGGTCGTGCTCGGCGGCGGAGCCGGCGCCGATCCAGAAGCCGAGCGCCGCCGAGCGCACGCTCGGCATGCGCTCGGTGACGACCCGCACGCCGGAGTCCAGCGTGGTTATCTGATGCTCTGGGTGCAGCGGGCCCTCAGTCGCGGTCGCGGCGCGGCCGGCCCGATCCGCGGTCGCCCTCGCGACGCGGGCCGCGCGGGCCGCGGTCGGAGCGGCCGTTGCGACCGCCGCCGTCGCGCGACGGACGTGAGCCGCCGCCACCGCCGC
>CAVPKP010000021.1:0-8061 GCA_963705745.1 uncultured Solirubrobacteraceae bacterium | reverse complement strand
ATCTGCGCAGCGGCGCGCCGCTGCTTGGCCTCGACGAGCTGCTCCTCGGAAGCGCCCTCGGGCGCGGGCGTGGCGTACTGCTCGAGGATCGCCTGCTCGACGGCCTTCGTCGCGTCCTGGCGCTCGAGCTTGTCCTCGACCTGCGTCGCGTCGTCGAGCGCCTTGCCGTGCGAGCTCTTGATCTGCTCGAGCAGCGCCTCGTCGACTGCGATCGTCTCGAACACTTTCTTCTCCTTGCCGACTTTCGCGGCGAGGTCGCGCTGCAGCGCGCAGAGCTTCTTGATCTCGGCGTGCGCGATGTCGAGCGCGTCGAGGATCTCCGCCTCGGGGATCTCGTTGGCGCCGGCCTCGACCATCAGGATCGCCTCCTCGGTGCCGGCGACGATCAGGTCGAGGTCGGAGGCGTTCTCGGCGTCGGGGGCACCGCCGGCGGAGCCGGTGGTCAGGTCGGGCTCGTTCGGGTTGACGACGAAGTTGCCGTCGACCTTGCCGATCCGCACGGCGCCGACGGGCGTCGGCAGCGGGATGTCGGAGATCATCAGCGCGGCGGACGCGCCGTTCATCGCGAGGATGTCGTACGGGTGCTCGTGGTCGATCGAGAGCGGGATCGCGACGAGCTGCGTGTCGTAGCGCCATTCCTTCGGGAACAGCGGGCGGATCGGCCGGTCGATCATGCGGGCGGTGAGCGTGCCCTTCTCACCCGGGCGGCCCTCGCGCTTGAAGAACGAGCCGGGGATTTTGCCGGCTGCGTACATGCGCTCCTCGACGTCGACCGTCAAGGGGAGGAAGTCGACGTCGCGCAGGCTGCCCGCGACCGCCGTGCAGAGGACCATCGTGTCGCCGTGGCGGACGACGACGGCTCCGGAGGCCTGCTTGGCCATCCTGCCGGTCTCGAACGAGATCTCGCTGCCGGAAATCTCCACGGTGACCGTGGTAACCCCATCACTACTCATATTCACTACCTTCCTGTTCCGCCCGTCGGTCGGCGGTCCGTTTCTTTTTCTAATTCCGAACGGACCGAGCTTAGCGAACCGCGAGGGCTAGACGACCGATGAGCAAAGCCTCGCAAGGACGCAGGGAGCGTGGCGTGCGGCTAGCACGCGAGCGACCGAGGACGCCGCGAGGCGCCGGTCAGCGGTCGTCTAGCGCCGACTCGACGCCCTCGCGCAGCAGCTTCAGCGCCGGCAGCTCGCCGGGAGAGTCGGCCTGATGGCTCCAGCGCACGATGCCGTCGTCGTCGAGGATCACGAGCGCGCGCTCGGGAAAGCCGCCGGGATGGAGCACGCCAAAGGCCGCGCACGTCGCGCCCTTCGGCTCGAAGTCCGAGAGCTGCTCGATCGAGACGCCGAGCTTCTCCTTGAACGCCTTCTGCGCCCAGGTCGAGTCGCAGGAGACGCCGTACAGCGTCACTCCCCGCTCGGCGAACTCATCGAGCGCGCCCTCGTAGAGCTGCAGCTGGTCGGTGCAGACGGGGCTGAAAGCGAAGGGATAGAAGACGAAGACCGACGCCTGCCCGCTCAAGTCGTCGTTCGTGAACTCGCCGCCGTCCTCACGCGCGAGCTTGAACTCGGGCGCCGGCGTGCCGGGCGCGAGGACGCTCACGAGTCGCTCGACTTACTTCCTGAGCCCGAGCTCTTTGATCAGAGCCCGGTAGCCATCGAGGTCGGTGCGCTGCAGGTAGTCGAGGAAGCGACGACGGCGCCCGACGAGCATCAGCAGGCCGCGGCGCGAGTGGTGGTCCTTGCTCTGCGAGCGCAGGTGCTCGGTCAGATGGTTGATGCGCTCGGTCAGCAACGCGACCTGGACCTCGGTCGATCCGGTGTCCTTCTCGCTGGAGCCGAACTTCGCCGCGATCTCGCGCTTGCGCTCTGTCGTTATCGTTGCCATGGCGGCCGAAAACGGTAGCAGACGCTCAGCTCGCGCCCGCGGTCAGCTCGCGCGTGCGCAGCACGTCGCGGCGCATCTGCTCGACGAGCGCGTCGGCGCTGTCGAAGCGGCGCTCGCCGCGCAGGCGCGCGACGAACTCGAGGCACAGCGTCCGTCCGTACAGGTCGCCGTCGAAGTCGAGCAGGTACGCCTCGATCAGCTCGGCGCGGCCGGTGTTGAACGTCGGGCGCACACCAATGCTGACGGCCACCGGACGATCGCCGCCGGCCAGGCCGGACGTGAGCGCCGCGTAGACGCCGTGTCCGGGACACGCGTACTCGTCGCTGGGAACGAGGTTGGCCGTCGGGAACCCGAGCTCGCGACCGCGCCGGTCGCCGTGGACGACCTCGCCGCACACCTGGAAGGGCGCGCCGAGCAGGCGGTTGGCCTGCGCGAGCTCGCCGGCGAGCACGAGCCCGCGGATGTGGCTCGAGGAGACGATCTCGCCGTCGACCTCGAGCAGCGGGTGCACGGTCGTGTCAAAGCGCCGGTCGGCTCCGAGCAGCCGCGGGTCGCCCTGCGCCTTGTGGCCGAAGCGGAAGTTCTCGCCGACGGCGACCTTCGCGGCGCCGAGCGCGCCGACGAGGACGCCGTCGATGAACTCATCGGCGCTGCGGGCGGCGAACGCCGCGTCGAATGGGATCACGACCATCTCCTGCACGCCGAGCGAGGCGATCAGCTCGGTCTTGCGCGCGGGCGTCGTCAGCAGCTTCGGCGTGTGCTGGGGCGCGACGACCGAGACCGGGTGCGGATCGAACGTGAGCACCGTGTCCGCGTCGGCGATCACCTCGCGATGGCCGAGGTGCACGCCGTCGAACGTCCCGACCGCCACGCTGCGCCCGTCTCTGCGCTCGACGTCGGGCAGGCGCGTGACCTTCACAGCCGCAAAGCCTAGTCGCCGCGCTCGCCGGGCAGCATGGCGAGCGCGCGCGCGAGCTCGATCACCGGCGCATCCTCCCAGTCGCCGCCGCGCGGCGGCGGCGCGACGGCGTCGGCGACGTCGAACGGTCCGATCGTCGTGCGTCGCAGCTCCAGGCAGTACGCGTCGCCGAGCTCCGCGATCAGCGAGCGCACGTACGTGCCCGAGCCGCACTCGATCAGAAAGCCGGCGCGTTCGAGGCCGGCCCGCTCGGGGTCGGGCTCGCGCCAGGTCTGCTCGAAGCGCGTGACGGTGACGATCCGCTCGGGCATCGTCGGGCGCTCGCCGCGGCGCGCACGCTTGTACGCGCGCTCGCCGCCGACCTTGACGGCCGAGTAGAGCGGCGGGCGCTGGCGCAGCTCGCCGGTCGGCAGCGGCGGTGGATCGGGCGGCAGGCGCCCGGTGCGCTCGACCTCGCCCTCGGGGTCGCCGGTGCTCGACCTCGCACCGAGCTGCGCGACCGTCTCATACGCCTTCGGCAGCGCCATCAGGCGGCTCTGCGCCTTCGTCGCGCGCCCGACGAGCACGAGCAGCAGGCCGGTCGCGAACGGGTCGAGCGTGCCCGCGTGCCCGGTGCGGACGCCGCCGAGCGCGCGGCGCACGCGCGCGACGACGTCGTGCGAGCTGAGCCCGCGCGGCTTGTCGATCAGCAGCACGCCGTCCGGGCCCATCGCGGCGGACGTCTCGTGGCGCGGCGCGCTCGGCGAGCGTCGCCGTCGCGTGCCCGTCGGCGGCGTGCAGCTGCGCGGCGACGGCCGGCCGCAGGAACGCGATCAGGTCGTCGAGCTCGAGCGTCGTCGAGAAGCCGGCGGCGCGACGGTGGCCGCCGCCGCCCTGCGCGCGCGCGATCACCGAGACGTCGACGTCATCGTCGCTCGCGCGCAGCGAGACTTTGCGCTGTCCGCGCCGCTCGCCGGTCAGCTCGCGGATGAACACGGCGACCTTCGTGCCGCGCACGGCGCGCAGCTGGTCGACGATCCCCTCGGAGTAGTGCTCCTCTGCGTCGGCGCGCTCGAAGTCGTCGGCGCTGAGCGCGGCGAGCGTCAGCTCGCCGCCGTCGAAGCGCTGGATCTGGCCGAGCGCGAGCGCCGTCAGCGCGAGCTTCGCCAGCGGCACGCCCTCGTACAAGCGGCGGTAGGTCTCGGCGACGTCGACGCCGGCTTCGATTAGCTCGGCCGCCATCAGGTGCGCGCGCGGGCCGGTGTTCTCGTACATGAAGCGGCCGGTGTCGGTGATCAGGCCGACGTACATCGCCTCGGCGGCGACGAGCGAGGGCACGAGCGCGAGCCCGTGCATCAGGTCCCAGACGATCTCGGCCGTGCAGGAGGCGTCGGGCACGACGTGGTTGAGCGTGCCGAAGCGCGTGTTGTCGTGGTGGTGGTCGACGTTCAGGAGGTGCGCGCCGTCGCGCAGCACGGCGGCCGAGTTGCGGTCGATGTTGCCGCAGTCGAGGAACACGACGGTGCGCTCTGCGATGTCGCTCGGCGGCTCGTGGATCGCGCCGTCGAGCAGGAACACGCTGTACTCGGAGGGCAGCGGCAGGTCATCGGGCGAGACGTACATGACCGAGTCCTTGCCGAGCGCGCGCAGCAGCTCCTGCATCGCGACGAGCGAGCCGAGCGCGTCGCCGTCCGGGTGCTCGTGCGTGGCGAGCGCGAAGCGCGAGTCCTCGCGCAGGCGCTCGAGGACCAGCTCGCGCGTGTCGATCGCGCCGTTGAGGACGCTCATGACGGACCGATCTCGTCGAGGATCTCCTCGACGCGCAGCGCGCGGTCGGTCGTGTCGTCGTAGTTGAACTCGAGCGTCGGCGTGCGCTTCATGCGAAGCTCGGAGGCGACCCTCGCCTGGAGGAAGCCGTGCGCGCTGCGCAACCCCTCGAGGCTCGCCGTGCGCTGCTCCTCCGCGGACGGGCGGCCGTTCTCGCCGAGCACGCTCACGTACACGCGGGCGTGGCTCAGGTCGGCGCTCGTTCTGACATCGGTCACGGTTACGAATCCCACTCGCGGGTCCTTCAGCTCACGTGCGACGGCGTCGCCGATGACGTGGCGAATCGACTCGTCTATTCGACGCATCCGTCCTGAACTCATCCTACTGACGACCTCCGTGTGCGAAAGCGGTGAGCGATTTCTCTCAGGCGGAGAGCTCGCGTTCCTGCAGGCGCGTCTCGTAGGTCTCGAGCATGTCGCCCTCGCGCAGGTCCTGGAAGTTGGCGAGCACGATCCCGCACTCGAAGCCGCTGGTGACCTCGCGCACGTCGTCGTTGAAGCGCCGCAGGCTCTCGACGGTCGTGTCGTAGATCACCGTGCCGTCGCGCACGACGCGCACTTTCGCGCCGCGCGTGACCTTGCCCTCGGTGACGAACGAGCCCGCGATCGTGCCGATTTTCGAGGCTTTGAAGAGCTGGCGGACCTCGGCCTGGCCGAGCGTCGTCTCGACCTCGGCGGGCTCGAGCATCCCCTGCATCGCCGCGCGCAGCTCGTCGATCGCGCGGTAGATCACGGCGTAGGAGCGGATCTCGACGCCCTCGCGCTCGGCGATCTGGCGGGCGTCGCCGACCGGGCGCACGTTGAACGCGAGGATCACGCCTTCGGAGGCCGCCGCGAGCATCACGTCGGACTCGTTGATGCCGCCGACGCCGCGGTGGATGATGTTGACCGCGACCTCCTGCTGGGGCAGCTTCGCGATCTCGTCCTCGAGCGCCTCGAGCGAGCCGGCGACGTCGGCCTTGACGACGAGGCTGAGCTCCTTGACGGCGCCGGCCTGGGCGAGCTTGAAGACGTCCTCGAGCGAGACCTTGCGCCCGGAGCGCCGCGCGAGCGCCTCGGTCTTCAGCCGGTTCGCGCGCTCGCCCGCGAGCTGGCGCGCGCGGCGCTCGTTCTCGACGACGCGGACGATCTCGCCTGCCTCGGGGACGCCGTCGAAGCCGAGCACCTCGACCGGCTGCCCGGGCGTCGCGCGCTTCAACTTCGTGCCGGTGAAGTCGTGCATCGCGCGCACGCGCCCGAAGTGGGCGCCCGCGACGAGCGCGTCTGAGACGCGCAGCGTGCCGCGCTGGATCAGGACGGTCACGACCGGCCCGCGGCCGGGGTCGAGCTTGGACTCGATCACCGTGCCCGACGCGTCGGCGTTGCTGTTCGCCTTCAGCTCCTCCAGGTCGGTCACGACCTGGATCGTGTCGAGCAGGCCGTCGAGCCCCTGGTGCGTCTTCGCGCTGACGTCGACGAACTCGATCTCACCGCCCCACTCGGCCGGCTGCAGGCCGTGCTGGGTCATCTCGGTGCGCACGCGCTCGGGCTGCGCGCCCTCCTTGTCGATCTTGTTGACGGCGACGATGATCGGCACCTCGGCGGCGCGCGCGTGGTCGATCGCCTCCTCGGTCTGCGGCTTGACGCCGTCGTCGGCGGCGACGACGATCACGGCGAGGTCGGTGACGCTCGCGCCGCGCGCGCGCATCGCCGTGAACGCCTCGTGGCCGGGCGTGTCGAGGAACGTGATCTCCTTCTCGCCGTGGTGCACCTGGTAGGCGCCGATGTGCTGCGTGATCCCGCCGGCCTCGCCGGCAGCGACCTCGGTCGTGCGGATCGCGTCGAGCAGCGAGGTCTTGCCATGGTCCACGTGGCCCATGATCGTGACGACCGGCGGGCGCTCGACGAGGTCCTCCTCGGCGTCCTCAAACGTCGGCTCGACCTCGACGTCGTCGGCGGCGTGCACGATCTCGATCTTCTTGTCGAACTCGTCGGCGAGCACCTGGATCGCCTCGTCCGAGAGCGTCTGCGTGAGCGTCGCCATCTCGCCGAGCGTCATCAGCTTCTTGATGATCTCCGGCACCGGCACGCCGAGGTACTCGGCGACGTCCTTGACGGTCGAGCCGGAGTTGACGCGGATCTCGTCGGTCGCCTCGAGCGCGGCGGTGTCGATCGGCGCGATCGTCTCGTCGTATGTGCCGCGACGGCGCCTACCGCGGCGCGGGCGGCGCTGGGGCTGGTTGGCCGGTCCGCCCTGCTGGCGGCGCGAGGCCTGCGAGTCGATCACGACGCGGCGACGGCCGCCGGGGCCGATGCCGCCGGGCGTGCGCTCGCCGGTGCGCGAGTCGCGCGTCGGGCGCACGCGCTCGGCCGCCGACGCGGGGGGTGTCGCGCCGGCCGGCGGGCTCGGCGTCGTGGGAGCGGGAGCGCCCGCGCCCGGCGCCGGCGCGGCGGGCGTCGTTTGCGGCGGGGCGCTCGGAGCGGCGGCGCTCGCGCTCGCGGCGGGCGTCGCCGCGGGGGCGGGCGGCGTCGAACGGGCCGCGGCGGTGGGTGGAGCGCTTGCGGCGGCGCTCGAGGTCTTGTTCGCGCCCTCGGGCGCGCTCTGCTTGGGAGCGGCGGGCGGCGACGGCGCGGTCGTCGCGGCGCCGTTCGTCGCGCTCGCGCCGGCTCCGTTGGCGGCGGCGGGCGCGGAGAAGCCGTCGCCGAGCGCCTTCAGCGCGACGGCCTCCTCGACCGAGGAGGCGGCGGCCTTCGCCTCGACGCCCGCGGCGTGCAGGCGCTCGAGCAGCTCTTTGCTCGAGAGGCCGTGCTCCTTGGCGATTTCATGTACGCGCTTCTTGCTCATCGACTCAACGATTCTACGAGCTTGGCGTCGCCCGGGACCAGATCGCCTGCAACCGGCCGGCGCAGCGCGCGCGCGATCGCGCGGCGCTCGAGCGCGCGCTCGAGGCACCGCTCGTCGGGACGCGACGCCTCGCCCGCGTGCACGCCGGCGCAACAGAGGTAGGCGCCGCGCCCGGGCATCCGCGCGAGCGTGTCGATCGCCGCGCGAGCGCGTCCCTCGCGATCGGCGACGGCCGCGATCCGCAGCAGCTCAGACTTCGGCGCGATCCGCCCGCAACCGACGCAGCGGCGCCGGGGCACGTGCGCGCCTATGTCGTCTGCTCCTCGGCGGCCGGGCCGGTCGTGGCCTCGAGCTGCTCGGCCGGGAGCTCGGGGCTCGCCTCGGGCGCGGGCATCGCCTCGGGCTCAGCCGCGGGCGGCTCGGTCTGCTGCTGCTCGGTCGCGAGCGGCTCGGCCGGCGTGCCGTTCGCGCGCCCCTCGTCGGGCTCGTCGGCTGGGGTGCCGTTCGCGCCGCCGGCGGCCGGCGTCAGGTCGGCGACGTTGTCGCCGTCGACGTTCGCGAGCGCCTGGTGGCTCTCGATCCCGCAGTAGCGCGAGCCTGGCAGCGCGGCGTTGGGACAGCGGCGT
>CAVPKP010000020.1:0-9217 GCA_963705745.1 uncultured Solirubrobacteraceae bacterium | reverse complement strand
TGGGTTGTGGCGTAACCATCCTCGCTGGGACCAACGCCGTCAGTCATTGACCGATACGGTGGTTTTATTCGGCATCCAGCCGTTGCCCACGTTCCTCGTTGGTGCGGCGACGATCATCCTGGGCGCCGAGGTGACCAATTCGCTCTCCCCGCTGTCCACCGGCACCAGGCACTTGCCGGATGGGCTGAGCGCCTGGCTCACTGCGGTACCGATCACCGTCGTCATCGGCGCCGCGGTGTGGCGCGCGGTCGCGTACGCGGTACTGACCGGCCGTCCCCGGCCGTCTGGTATACGAACGGGTCTGTGGCTGGGCGCTGGGCTCGCGATCGGCGACTGGGTGCTGGACGCCACTGACGAAGGCCAATGGCTCCCCAACCACCCCGCAGTCCTGGTGGTGCACGTGCTTGTCGCCATGGTGATCACGTGTTGGACCGCGCAGGCGGCGGAACTGATCATCCGCTGCTGGCGGGGCCGGACCCTGCGCCCCGCGATGCTGCTGGGGCTCGTGGTGCCATGGCTGGCTTTTGGCTTTTGGCTTGCCTGGTGGCAGTCCACAGGAAACATGTTTGTCGGCGGATGGCCATACGACTGGGAGCGATTCTTTCTCGGGTCAGCCACCATCCACTCCGGTGTCATCGCCGCACTGGCCCAGGTGATGGCGGTACTGACGATGGTGCAAGTGAATCCGTTCTCCACGTGGGTAGTGACGGCGATGTGGCTGGTCCCGCTGCTGGGCTGGGTCGACGCGCTCGGCAGACCGCGAGGTCGCCGATCGAAGAGAGGCGCCGCAGCGGTCGAGGCGGCCGAGCACGGAGGCCTGCGAGAGCGAGAAGCGGTGGCGCTCGGCGCGCAAACGGCGGATCAGGGTGCCCGAGCGCGAGGCGCAGCCTGCTCGCGACATCGTCTATGTCGATCGCCGTCGCCATGTGGGGGGGAATGATACAGGTTAACTACAGGCAAACTGATCAGTCTTCCTGTATAATTATCTTCAGATGGACAGCGTTCAGTGCAAAAACCAACGGGCCAGATGCCCCTCCGAACGGCACCCGCTCGGGGCACGACGACCGCTACAAGTGGATCGCGCTGTCGAACGCGACGCTCGGCGGTGCTGCTGGCGACGCTCGACGGCTCGATCACGCTGATCGCGATGCCGGACATCTTCCGCGGCATCCATCTCGACCCGCTCGGCCGGCGAACAGCTTCTACCTGCTGTGGATGATCTTCGGCTTCCTCGTCGTCACGAGCGTGCTGATCGTCGAGCCTCGGGCGCCTCGGCGACATGTACGGGCGCGTGCGGATGTACAACCTCGGCTTCGTCATCTACACGGTCGCCTCGCTGGTCCTGACGGTCGACTGGCTGACCGGGCAGGCCGGCGCGATGTACCTGATCGGGTTCCGCATCGTGCAGGGCGTCGGCGCGGCGTTCCTGCTGGCCAACTCGGCGGCGATCCTCACCGACGCGTTCCCGGCGGACCAGCGCGGGATGGCGCTCGGGATCAACAACATCGTCGGCGTCAGCGGCATGTTCGTCGGGCTGGTGCTCGGCGGCATCCTCGCGCCGATCGACTGGCGCCTGGTGTTCCTGATCTCGGTGCCGGTCGGCCTGTTCGGCACGGTCTGGGCCTACCTGAAGCTCCAGGAGCGCTCGACGCCGAGCCGCGCGCCGGTCGACTGGTGGGGCAACATCACGTTCGCGCTCGGGCTGGTCCTGATCATGGTCTCGGTCACGTACGGCATCCGCCCGTACGGCGCGAGCTCGACCGGGTGGGGCAGCCCGCGCGTGCTCGCGCTGCTGGCCGCCGGGCATCGGTCGCTGATCGCGTTCGCGGTGATCGAGCGCGCGTCGCGAACCCGATGTTCCGCCTGCCGCTGTTCCGGATCCGCGCGTTCACGTTCGGCACGCTCTCGACGTTCCTATCGGCCGTGGCGCGCGGCGGCCTGATGTTCATGCTGATCATCTGGCTGCAGGGAATCTGGCTGCCGCTGCACGGCTACGACTACATCGACACGCCGCTTTGCGCGGGCATCTACATGCTGCCGCTGACGCTCGGGCATGCTTATCGCCGGGCCGACGTCGGGCTACCTGTCCGACCGCTTCGGCGCGCGCTGGTTCGCGACGGGCGGGATGCTCGGCACCGCGCTCAGCTTCGCGCTGCTGCTGCTGTTGCCGATCGACTTCGACTATCTCGCTGTTCGCCGCCGTGCTGTTCCTGATCGGCGCGTCGATGGGGCTGTTCGCCTCGCCGAACCGCGCGGCGGTGATGAACAGCCTGCCGCCGGGCGACCGCGGCGCCGGCGGCGGCATGAACCAGACGTTCCAGAACTCCGCGCAGGTGCTGTCGGTCGGAATCTTCTTCACGCTGATGATCATCGGCCTGTCGGCGAACCTGCCGCACGCGCTCGCCTCGGGGCTGCAGGCGCACGGCGTCTCGGCGGCGACGGCGCACGGCGCGGCGAAGATCCCGCCGGTGTCGATCCTGTTCTCGGCGTTCCTCGGCTACAACCCGATCCAACACCTGATCGGCGCGCACGCGCTCGGCGCGCTGCCGGCGGCCAGCCACGCGATCGTGACCGGACGCTCGTTCTTCCCGCAGCTGATCTCGGGACCGTTCTCGCAGCGGCCTGCACGAGGCGTTCCTGTTCGCGATCGTCGCCTGCATCGTCGCCGCCGCCGCGTCGCTGCTGCGCGGCGGCACCTACCACCACGAGGACGAGCGGCCCGCGCAGGCGGTCCCCACATTCGAGAAGACGGTCCGACCCCGAATCGAAACGAGAGAGGAGCAGCATGCGCGTTGAGTGGTACGGCCAGTCGGCGTTTCAGCTGAGCGCCGACGGAACGTCGGTCGCGATCGACCCGTTCGGCGACATGTCGGCGCTGGCGAGCGGTCGCGGGATCCAGTGGGACTACCCCGCGATCGCAGGCGTGGAGCCAGATCTGCTGCTCGTCACGCACGAGCACGGCGACCACAACGGGGTCGAGGCGATCGCCGGCGAGCCGGCGGTGCTGCGCTCGACGGCGGGCACGCTCGAGTCGCCGGTGGGGGAGGTGACGGCGATTGCGTCCGAGCACGACGACGCGGCCGGCACGCAGCGCGGCCCGAACACGATCTTCCGCTTCACGCTCGACGGCGTGCGCGTGTGTCACATGGGCGACTTCGGGCAAAGCGGGCTGCGCGAGGAGCAGGCGCGGGCGATCGGCGAGATCGACCTGCTGTTCGTCCCGGTCGGCGGCGGCTTCACGATCGGCGCCGAGCAGGCGGCGCTCGTCGTCGATCGCCTGCAGCCGCGCTGGGTCGTGCCGATGCACTACCGCACGCCGCGGATCGGCTTCCTCGAGACGGCCGACGAGTTCCTCGCGAAAGCGGACGCCGTTAAGCGCCTGGAGCAGAGCGCGTTCGAGACCGACGCGCTGCCGACGGCGGACGGCCCGCTCGTCGTCGTGCCGGCGGCGCCGTAGGCGCGACGCGGAACACGGCGGAAACGGACCGAAGGTTCGTTTACTGTGCAACGGGTACACGAACGACAGCCACGCGAGGCTCGACAGAAAGGCTCGAAAATGAAGATTGGACGATTGCTGCTTCGGTTCGTAGTCGGCGGCCTCTTTATCGGACACGGCACGCAGAAGCTGTTCGGCTGGTTTGGAGGTCACGGGCTCGAGGGCACAGCCGCGGGCTTCGAGCAGCTCGGCATGAAGCCGGGCAAGGCGCACGCGACGCTCGCCGGCGTCGCCGAGGCCGGCGGTGGCGCGGCGCTCGTCGCCGGCGCCGAGACGCCGCTCGCGGCGGCGGCGATCACGGCCACGATGCTGACGGCGATCAGGACGGTGCACTTGAAGAACGGTCCATGGGCGACGAACGGCGGCTACGAGTACAACGCCGTGCTGATCGCCGCGGTGCTGGCGCTCGCCGAGATCGGGCCGGGGCCGCTGTCGCTCGACGCCGCACGAGGGCGTGAACGCGCCGGCGCCGGCTGGGCGCTGGCGGCGGCCGGCGCGGGCGTGCTCGGAGCGCTCGGCGCGTACGCCGCGACGGCCGCGCAGCAGGCCTCGGAGCCGACGCCCGACGCGAGCGCCAACGGCGACGCGCCGAGCGCGCAGGCGGCGCCGGTCGCGGCCGACCAGCCGTCGGCGTCGTAGCCGACGCGCGTATGCTCGGAGCGACGGTGGCGCGCAGCGGCCGCGCTCGGGCCGGGAAGGAATCTGCATCGAGCGGAGTCGTACCGACGACCCCTACAGATGGAGGACTCGTGAGGCAGATGGCGGCAGGGCATGCAACGAGGCGTTCGATCTTCTCGATCTCATCGCTGGCGCTGCTCGCGGCGCTGGGCGCGCTGGCGGGCTGCGGCAGCTCGGGCTCCAGCTCGTCGAGCAGCACGGCGGCGACGACGCCGCCGGCGACGAGCTCCCCGAGCACGACCACGCCGGCGACCAGCTCCTCCAGCGCAACCGCCCCAACGAGCGCGTCGAGCAGCCTCAGCCTCGAAGCGAACAAGGAAGGCCAGCTCGCGTACGACACGAAGGCGCTGAGCGCGAGCGCGGGCAAGGTCTCGATCGACTTCACGAACGCCTCGCCGCTGGCGCACAACGTGACGATCGAATCCTCCGCGGGCGCGAAGGTGGGCGCGACGCCGACGTTCTCCGGCGGCTCGAAGACGCTGTCGGTGGACCTCAAACCGGGCACGTACAAGTTCTTCTGCTCGGTGCCGGGCCACCGGATGGCGGGCATGGAAGGCACGCTCACCGTCAAATAGCCCACAGGCCCGTGGACGCGGCGCGGGGCGGCGCGCTCAGGCGCGCGTCCAGGCGGCGTCCGAGCGCGAGGCGGCGTGCGCGGCGAGGCCGACGGCGCTCGACAGCGCGAGCGCGAGCGCGAGCGTCGCGGCGACCGAGACGTGCAGCGCGAGCAGGCCGCCGACGAACGCGCCGAGCAGCATCATCGCGACCGCCAGCCCGCGCCGCCCGGCCTTCGCGCCGGCGCCGCCGAACACGCGCGCTTCGGAGGCGATCCCGGTGAGCGTGCGCGTCAGCACGGTCGTCGTCAGGTCGGGCACGGCGAGGCGCTGCGCGGCGGCGTTCTGCACGCCCATCGCGAGCGCGAGGACGACGATCAGCGCGTAGCGGACGGCCTCGCGCAGCGGTTCGTGCGCCAGCAGTGCGATCGCCAGCGCGATCAGGATCAGCGTCGCCTGACCGACGTTCGCGGCGCGCAGCAGCCGTCCGCGGTGCGCGTGGCGCGAGCCGAGCCAGCCGCCGGCGAGCGCGCCGAGCAGGAACGCGCCGAGCGCGAGCAGCGAGGCGACCGCCGAGAGGCCACTCGCGCCGGCGAGCGCGAAGCCGAGGAAGACGACGTTGCCGGTCATGTTCGCGACGAACACGTGGCCGAGCATCAGGTAGCTGACGGCGTCGACGAGGCCGGTCAGGAACGTCAACACGACGAGCATCGGCACGAGCGGCCCGTGCTTGTCGCCGGGCGGCGGGCGCAGCGTCTGCGTGAGCTCACGCAGGACGCTCATGTCCTCAGGCTAGCGTGGCGTCAATACCCCTTCGCGGCGGCCGTCCGCCTTCGCGCGGTACAGCGCGGCGTCCGCCTCGCGGACCAGCTCGCTCGGGCTCTCGTGGATGCCCGTCGCGACGCCGATGCTGAGCGGGACGCCGTCGGGCAGGCCGATTCCGTCGAGCGCGACGGCGGCCGCGGCGGCGCGCAGCCGCTCGGCGGTCGCGCGAGCGCCGTCGGCGTCGGTGCTCGCGAGCGCGACGAGGAACTCGTCGCCGCCCCAGCGCCCGTAGACGTCCTCGGCGCGCAGCACGTCGCGCAGGCAGTCGGCGACCGTGCACAGCACCTGGTCGCCGGCGTCGTGGCCGAACGTGTCGTTGGTCTGCTTGAAGCGGTCGAGGTCGATCATCATCACCGACAGCGGCTGCTCGTGTCGGCGCGCGTGCGCGCCCGCACGCGTCAAGAGCTCGGTCAGCGCGCGACGGTTGTGCAGCCCCGTCAACGAGTCGGTCTGGGCCGTGCGGCGCATCTGCGCCGACAGGCTCGTCAGCCGCGCGCGATCGGCGAGCGAACGGGCGAACAGCAGCACGAGCAGTGCACCGAGCACGGTGACGAGCGCGAACACGAGCCACGGCACGTACTGGCGCCAGCCGCCGATCGACGCGTACAGCTTGTAGTCGGGGACCCTCGATCAGCAGCCGCCACGGCGTGCCGGGAACGGCGCTCGAGCTGAACGTGCTCGCCATCCGCGCTTCGTCGACCGAGCCCACGTGGGCGTGCGCGCTCGCACGCGCGAGCGTCGGGTCGGCCTGCGCCAGCGTGCCGGCGTCGGTGCGCGGGCTCGCCGCGACGAGCCGTTCGCTCACGTCGACGAGGTAGACGCGGTGCTGTGGGTAGGAGATCGTGCTGTCGACGAGCGCGTCGAGCCCGAGGTTCGCGGCGGAGTAGTCGGCGCTCAGCACGCGGCGCCCGTCGCGCGTCGCGTACGGCACGGCGACGGCCGTCGACGCGAGACCGTCGACGGGGGAGTAGATCGGCCCCGCCGTCGAGATCCGTCCGCGCTCGGCGCCCGCGAGGTCGGCGTACGCGGGGACGAGCAGCGCGCCGCGCAGCGATCGGTTCGGGGAAACGTGGCGAGCTCGCGCCCGGCGCCGTCGAGCAGCACCGACGCGTCGCTGCCGAGCGTCGTCGTGACGATTTCGAGGTGGTGCGGGTCGACGTGCGGAGAGGAGAGGAAGCGCTCGGCCGCGCGCTGCTCGCGGACGGCCTGTTCGGAGAGCGAGCTGGCGACGAACCCGGCGGACGCCTTGCCGCGCAGCCCGAGCGACGCGCGCACCTGCGAGCGCGCGGAGCTCTGCGAGAGCACGATCGCGCCGGCGAGCGTGCCGAGCAGCAGCAGCAGCGCGCCGGAGGCGAACAGCGCGGCCCACGGGCGCCGGGCGGGGGCGAGTCCGATTGCTTCGGAATGTGCGGAGGTCATCGTGAGCGTCGGCGTGCAGCCATCGGTGTCTCGCTGCGGCTTACTGCTGACCCCAATCGGTCGAGCTCAGCGTCGACTTGAGCAGGTTCGAGGCGAGACGGACGGACGCTGGACGGCGACGATCCCGGCGCCGGCGCGTCCAGGGCCGACTCGTCCGCAGCTAGGCTCGCCGGCTAGATGGGCGTCGGAGAGATCATCGCGATCGCCGCGGCGGGAATCGCGGCGGGCACGATCAACACGGTCGTGGGCAGCGGCACGCTGATCACCTTCCCGGTGCTGCTCGCGTTCGGCTACGCGCCGGTGACGGCGAACGTCTCGAACACGATCGGCCTCGTCCCGGGCTCGGCGTCGGGTGCGCTCGGCTATCGCCGCGAGCTCGCCGGGCAGCGCCAGCGCGCGCTGCGGCTCGGCGCGATGTCGGTGCTCGGCGGCGTCACCGGCGCCGTGCTGCTGCTCGTGCTGCCCGCGTCGACGTTCAAGGCGATCGTGCCGGCGTTCATCGCCGTCGCGGTCGTGCTGACGGTGCTGCAGCCGCGCCTGAACCGACGCCTGGCGGCGCGCACGGCCGAGCGCCCGGGACACGGCGGCCCGCTGGCGCCGATCGCCGTTTACATAACCGGCGTGTACGGCGGCTACTTCGGCGCCGGGCAGGGGATCCTGCTGCTGGCGATCTTCGGCGTTCTGCTGCCGCAGAGCCTGCATCGCTCGAACGCGTTGAAGAACGTGCTCGCGGGAACCGTCAACGGCGTCGCCGGCGTGTACTTCGTGTTCGCCGCGCACGTCGAGTGGGCGCCGGTCGCGATCATCGCGGCGACATCGGTGATCGGCGGCCAGCTCGGCGCGCTCTACGGACGGCGCCTGCACCCCGACGCGCTGCGCGCGCTGATCGTGATCGTCGGGATCGCGGCGATCGTCGACCTGCTCTCCTAGCGGCGAGCGCCTCGCTCCGCACGGCGGCCGCGGATGCGCGGAGCTCGCGCGTCAGCCCGCCGGGGCGGGCACGATCGCGTCGAGCCACGCGCGCATCGCGGGCAGCAGCATCGGGTCGATCTGGTGGCCGCCGGCGAACTCGTGGTACTCGACGTCGAGGCCGGCCGCCTGCAGCGCGCCGCGCGCGGTGCGCGCGAACTCGACGTAGATCACGGGATCCTCGCTGCCGTGCGCGATCAGCGCGCCGAGCGCCGTGCGGTCCTCGAAGCGCGGCCGCCAGCCCTCGACCGTCGGGATGAAGCCGGACAGCGCGAGCACGCCGGCTGGCGCCGGACGGTCGGGGCCGAGCGCGAGCGCGTAGCTCATCACAGCGCCCATCGAGAAGCCGCCGAGCACGGTCTGCTCGGGCGTCAAGCCCGTCCGGCGCCAGAGCTCGTCGTGGAGCTCGCCGAGCAGCGCGTACGCGGAGTGGAAGGAGTCGGCGTCCGGATAGCCGACGCGCGGGACGACGTACCAGTGGCGCCCGGGCCAGCCGGGCAGCTGCAGCGGCGCACGCGGCGTCACGACGTGCAGCCGTCGCGCCGGGTCGAGCGCGTCTGCGAGCGGCAGCAGGTCGTTCTCGTCGGTCCCGCGTCCGTGGTGCAGCACGAGCAGCCCGTCCGGCTCGCCGGCGGCCGCTCGCTCGCGGAAGGCGGGCGCGCTCACGCGCGCAGACTAGCCCGCTGCGCTGGCGTGCGCCGCTGCACCCGTAGATGTGGAGCCGGTCATCCGCGCGAGCTGCACGCGCAGGAAGCGTGGCCAGCTCCGCGGGCTGCGCGCGAGCGCCGCGAGGATCGCGCTCGGGTCGAAGTAGGACTCGCGTTCGACGGCCACGCCGTCGCGCAACGAGATCCGGTCGCACGCGCGAAAGCTGATCGCGCGGCGGCCGATCGTGCCGTGCAGCGTCAGCTCGATGTAGATCGTCCGCTCGTCGGCGAGCCACCGCTCGACCTCGCCGTGGAGATCGGGGATCAGCGCGAACGTCGGCGCGACGAACGACTGCGCGAACGCGCGATATCCGCGCAGCGTCGGCAGCTGCGGCTGCACGAGGACGACGTCCTCGGAGATCATCGGACGGAAGTGCTCGGCGAACTCGTTCGGGCCGGCTGGCGCGCGCCAACCCTCGATGAACCCCTCGACCCATGCCCGCGGCGTGCGCGCCGGTGGCGCGGTGGGGGAGGGCTCGGCGGTCCCGCCTGCGCTGCTCATGTGGCACGCCCTTTCCTCGAGGCGGACGGTCGTCTTCCGATCGTCGTCATCGACTCATTGCAAGATC
>CAVPKP010000019.1:0-5758 GCA_963705745.1 uncultured Solirubrobacteraceae bacterium | reverse complement strand
CGTGATCGTGCGGTGCGCGTACTTCGACGGTTCGCACGGCGCTTCTTCGCACGGGTTCTTCGCTTCTTCGGAGATGCCCGGCAGCGGCACGAACACGCCGAGCTGCGGCACGGCGAACGTGTGCGACGTTTCTTCGGGGTTGATCGAGTCGACGGTCTTGCCGTCGATCGTCGCGTTCGCGCCGATCGTTCCCTGCACCTGCGAGAGGAACGGGTTGCGCAGCCCCGTCGGCGAGTCGAACTGGTAGATCGTCATGTGCACGACCGTGTTGGCGGGCACGGTGTAGTCGGTGCTGTGCACCCACTGGCCGTTGCTGTGCACGAGATAGGAGACCCAGTCCGGATGCGTCGGGCTGTATTTCGAGCCGACCGCCGCGACCGTCTCGAGCGTGAGGTTCGACGTCGGACCGGCGCTCGTCGTCGCGCTCGTCGCGGCGACGGTCTTCGGGAAGCTCGTCGCCCAGTCGGCGACGTACAGCGCGATCAGGACCCCGAGCACGGCTGTCGCCACCCCGATTCCCAGCAGCTTCTTCGCCATCAGGTTCACGTCCCCATGCCTCCGCTCACCCCGGGCTGGCAGCCCGCTTACGTAATGTTTATGTCGCGCCGGACGCGACTCTACACCCGCGGCGGGCGGCGCGTCGGCCGGTGCGTGTCCGTTTCATGAGAATGCTCTCAGAGAGCGAAAGACCGTTCGCGAGGCCAATCATTCAGCGCTTCCACGGTCTTCCACCGCCGCTCCTCGCGCGCACCGCTGCCCATCGTCCGGCGCTCGCGGCCCGTGTCAGGCGTTCGCCGCCGGGCCACGCGCGCGATCGTGCAACAGATGTCCAAAAGATTCGCCGAGATCGAATGCAACGCTGCACTTTGCCCGAAAAGGACGACATGAATTGCCCGATTGGAACGCGCAGGACGACAGGACGTGGGCCCGTACGGGCAGAACCGACCGGAGGAGCACCGACGAGCTCAGCGGCGGCTGACGTGCGCAGGATCGAGCTGGGCGTGGACGCCGACGAGTTCGCGCGGATCGTCTCCGAGCTGCTACGCGCCGAGCGCGCGCTCGGCGCGGCCGGCGGCGAGCGCTCGCTCGGCTGCTTGTGGAGCGCGCTCGACGGCTGCGCCTGCGGCGCGAGCATTCCCGAGGCGACCGTCGCGGGCGCGTGGGAGCGCGAGCTCGACGCGGGCGGCGAGCGCGAGGACCGGTTCTTCCACTTCATCTGGGAAGGCGGCGTGTGGCTTGCGTACGGGCTCGCCCGCGGCGAGCGTCCGCGGCGTGCACTGCCCTTCGCACAACAGCGAGCGCGCGGCGCGCTCGCACGCGGCGAGCTGCGGCGACGGCCACGGCGCCGGTGAGATCGTCTACGAGCTTCCGCTCGCCGCCTGAGCTCGCGAGAGCGAGCGGGCGAGCCGAGGGCATCCGTCCGCCGCACTGACGCGTCTAACCTGAAAAGAGGCGCGCACGCGGTTCCCCCACCGCGCCGCGGCGGGCGGATACGATCAGCTGCTTGGCGGCGAATCAGACAACTGAGCTGCCGGCGACGGTCCCCGAGCGCCCGTCGCTCGACGGCCTCGAGCGCAAGTGGAGCGACGCGTGGGAGCGCGACGAGCGCTACCGCTTCGACCGCTCGGCGCCGCGCGAGCGCGTGTTCTCGATCGACACGCCGCCGCCGACCGTCAGCGGCTCGCTGCACGTCGGGCACGTGTTCTCCTACACGCATACCGATGCGCTCGCGCGCTACCAGCGGATGCGCGGCAAGGCGGTGTTCTACCCGATGGGCTGGGACGACAACGGCCTGCCGACGGAGCGGCGCGTGCAGAACCACTTCGGCGTGCGCTGCGACCCGTCGGTGCCCTACGACCCCGGCTTCGAGCCGCCCGCCGAGCCCTCGGAAAAGCAGCCGGTGTCGATCTCGCGACCGAACTTCGTCGAGCTGTGCCTGCGCCTGACCGAGACCGACGAGCGCGCGTTCGAGGAGCTGTGGCGCACGCTCGGGCTGTCGGTCGACTGGTCGATGACGTACACGACGATCGGCGAGCGCGCGCAGCGGATCTCGCAGCGCTCGTTCCTCGGCCTGCTGGCGCGGGGCGAGGCCTATCAGCTCGAGGCGCCGACGCTGTGGGACGTCGACTTCCAGACGGCCGTCGCGCAGGCCGAGCTCGAGGATCGCGAGCGGCCGGGGGCGATGAACCGCGTTCGATTTCGGATCGCCGAAGACGGCTCAGGCGGCGCGGGCGAGGCGCTGATCGAGACGACGCGCCCGGAGTTGATCCCTGCGTGCGTCGCGCTGCTCGCGCACCCCGACGACGAGCGCTTCCGCGGGCTCGTCGGGCGCGACGCGCGCACGCCGCTGTTCGGCACGCGCGTACCGGTGCTGACGCATCCGCTCGTCGATCCCGAGAAGGGAACGGGGCTGGTGATGGTCTGCACGTTCGGCGACTTGACCGACGTCGTCTGGTGGCGTGAGCTCGGACTGCCGGTCCGTTCCGTCTTCGGCCGCGACGGCCGGTTGGCCGACGTGCCGTGGGGCGCTCCCGGCTGGGAGTCGAGCGACGCCGAGCGCGCGCGTCGCGAGTACGAGCAGCTCGTCGGCAAGACCGTCAATCAGGCGCGCAAGCGGATCGTCGAGCTGCTCGGAGAGGACGGCGACCTCGTCGGCGAGCCGACGGAGGTGACGCGCGCGGTCAAGTTCTTCGAGAAGGGCGAGCGGCCGGTCGAGATCGTCACGAGCCGGCAGTGGTTCATCCGCACGATGTCCCGCCGCGAGGAGCTGATCGAGCGCGGCCACGAGCTGAGCTGGCACCCGCCGTACATGCGCGCGCGCTTCGAGGACTGGGTCAACGGGCTGACCGGCGACTGGTGCATCAGCCGCCAGCGCTTCTTCGGCGTGCCGTTCCCGATCTGGTACGCGCTCGACGACGACGGCGCGGTTCGCTACGACGAGCCGATCGCCGCGCGCGAGGGGCAGTTGCCGGTCGACCCCTCCACCGACGTGCCCGACGGCTACGCGCCGGAGCAGCGCGGGCGGCCGGGCGGCTTCGTCGGCGACCCCGACGTGATGGACACGTGGGCGACGTCGTCGCTGACGCCGCAGATCGCCGGGCGCGCCGACGAGGACGGCGCCGGCGAGGAGCTGTTCGGAAGGGTCTTCCCGATGGACGTGCGACCGCAGGCGCACGACATCATCCGCACCTGGCTGTTCTCGACGCTCCTGCGCTCGCATCTGGACTACGACGAGCTGCCGTGGCAGAACGCCGCGATCTCCGGCTGGGTGCTCGACCCCGACCGCAAGAAGATGTCGAAGTCGAAGGGCAACGTCGTCACGCCGATGCACCTGCTCGAGGAGTACGGCGCCGACGCCGTGCGCTACTGGGCGGCGAACGGCCGGCCCGGCGCCGACACGGCGTTCGACCCGAAGCAGATGAAGGACGGCCGGCGCCTGGCGGTGAAGCTGCTGAACGCGTCGAAGTTCGCGCTCGCCGACCTGCCCGAAGTCGACCGACCGGTCGGCGACGATCCGGTCGAGCTCGGCGAGCTGACGAGCCCGCTCGACCGTGCGATGATCGCGCGCCTCGCGCGCGTCGTCGCCGACGCGTCGGCGAGCTTCGAGCAGTACGACTACGCGCGCGCGCTCGAACGCGTCGAGCGCTGCTTCTGGTGGTACTGCGACTACTACCTCGAGCTCGTCAAGGGCCGCCGCTACGACGCCGGCGAGAGCGACCGCGCGCGTGAGGGCGTCGCCTCGGTCAGCCACGCGCTGCGCCGCTCGCTGTCGGTCTTCCAGCGGCTGTTCGCCCCGTTCCTGCCGTTCGTCGCCGAGGAGGTGTGGTCATGGTGGCAGCCCGGCTCGATCCACCAAGCCGGCTGGCCGGAGGCGGAGGAGCTGGCGGATGCGCTCGGCGGCGAGCTCGCGCTCGAGCGCGAGGAGCGCGCGCTCGAGCTGGCGGCTGACGTCCTGCGCGAGGTGCGCAAGGCGAAGTCGCAGGCGCGCCGTCCGATGCGCGCGCCGGTCGCGCGCGCGCTCGTGCGCGACACGGCCGAGCGCCTCGCGGCACTCGAGCTCGCCGTCGAGGACCTGCGCCAGGCCGGCGCGATCGAGGCGATCGACAGCGTCGAGATCGATGATGCGGACGAGTTCGCCGTCGAGGTCGAGCTCGCGGAGGAGAGCGCCGATTAGGCACGCGTCGTGAGCGCGACGGGCGGCTCGCGCGAGCGACGGGCGGTGCTCGTCTTGGGCGAACCGGAGGGGCTCGCGGCGGCGCTCGTCTTGCGGCTGCAGCAGGGCGGTGTCAGCGTCGACGCTGCGACGTCGCTGAGCGACAGCGAGACGTCGGCCGTGCTCGCGCAGGACCGTTGGGGAGCCGTCTGCGTGATCGCGCGCGATGACGTGCTCGCGCTGCGCCTGACGCTGCTGAGCGCGCACCTCAGGCCCGACCTGCCGCTGTGGGTGACGATGTTCGACCGGACCGTCACGCGCGAGCTGCGCCACGTCGTGCCGGCCGTGCACGTGCTCTCGCCGTCGGAGCTCGTCGCCAGCGACCTCGCCGAGCAATGCGTCGCCGCAAGCGCGGGAGCCGTCGCCGCCGGCTCGCGCAACGGCATTCGCCTCGTCGACGACGCGCTGCGCCTGCTGGTGCGAGACCGGGATCGGCCTGCTGCTCGCGCTCGTGTTCGAGGCGGCGATCACGATGATCGCGCTGCACGCCGGTGTGATCGACGCGCTGTACTTTAGCACGCGCTCGGTCGCGACCGTGGCCGGCACGCCCGGCGCGGCGGCGGCGCCGGCCTGGTTCAAGGCGCTGTCGGCGCTCGACACGCTCGCCGCGCTGCTGCTCGTGGCCGTCTTCACGGCGGCGCTCGTGCGCCGGCTGAGCCGGCCGCGGCTGACGACGCTGCTCGGGCGCCGCGCGGCGCCGGCGCGCCGTCACGTGCTGCTGGTCGGCTTCGGGCAGGTCGGCTTCCGCCTCGCGCAGGAGCTGCGCCGACGCGGGATCGCCGTGCTCGGCGTCGAGCGCAACGCCGACGCTCCGTGCGTGCGGCTCGCGCGCGCCGCCGGGATCCCCGTCGCGATCGGTCGCGGCGACGACCGCGAGACGCTCGAACGCCTCGGCATCGGCCGCTGCGCGGTCGTCGCCGCCGTGACCTCGAGCGATCTCGTCAACGTCGCGGTCGGACTGGCTGCCAGCGACCTCGCGCCGGCCACGCCGCTCGTGCTGCGCCTTGGTGACGGCGAGGTCGCCGCCGAGACCGACTCGCTGCTGCACCTCGGCCGGATCTGCGACGCGCACAAGATCGCCGCGGAGACGCTCGTAGATGGGTTGACCGGCGCGCTGACTCCGCCTCGGGAGATGGGATCATCGCGCGCATGAACATCCGCAAGCCCCACCTCATCGCGAGCTGTGCGCTCGCCGCGGCGATCGTGATCGCCGCGTTCGCGATGTCGGCCTCCGCGGCGGCGCCGCTGAAGATCACGAACTGCAACAGGTCGGCCGCGCGGCCGAAGCTGCTGACGCTGACGTGCGGCGACGGCAACACGGTGCTCAAAGGAATCAGCTGGTCGAGCTTCGGCGGCGCGAGCGCGTACGGCAAGGGGACGTTCGTGACGAACACGTGCGAACCGAACTGCGCCGAAGGCAAGGACGTCAGCTATCCGGTCGCCGTCGAGGCGACCGGCGCGAAAAATGCAAAGGCGTCGGCGTCTACACCAAGCTGGCGCTGACGTTCACCGGCTCGAAGAAGCCCGGCGCGGGCGTTCCGCGCA
>CAVPKP010000018.1:0-231669 GCA_963705745.1 uncultured Solirubrobacteraceae bacterium | reverse complement strand
GTGTCGTCAAGCTGCACGACATCGCCGAGTTCCGCTCGTTCGGGCGCGAGGGCGGCCACGTGCTGACGACGGTCGGGCGGATCATCTACAACGACCGGATCGAGCGCGCGCTCGCGGAGGCGCTCGGCGACGAGTTCGACGCGACCAAGTACACGTTCGTCAACCAGTCGATGAAGAAGCGCGACACGACGCGGCTGATCGACATCCTCGTGCAGACGTACGGCGCGACGACGATCTCGCTCGTGCTCGACGCGTTCAAGGACCTCGGCTTCAAGTACGCGACGCAGGCGGGGATCACGATCTCCAAGAACGACGTCGTCGTGCCGCCGGAGAAGCAGGAAATCCTCGACAAGTACGACAAGCTCGTGGGCGACATCACGGGCCAGTACGACGACGGGCTGATCACGCAGGAGGAGCGCCACGAGGCAGTCGTCGAGAAGTGGAACGCGGCGACCGACGACGTCGCCGACGCGATGGTCGACAACCTCGACACGCTCAACCCGATCTTCATGATGGCCAACTCGGGTGCGCGTGGCTCGTTCAAGCAGATCCGCCAGCTCGCCGGCATGCGCGGCCTGATGGCCAACCCGAAGGGTGAAATCATCGAGCGCCCGATCAAGGCCAACTTCATGGAGGGCCTGTCGGTGCTCGAGTACTTCATCTCGACGCACGGCGCGCGAAAGGGCCTCGCCGACACGGCGCTGCGCACGGCCGACTCGGGCTACCTGACGCGCCGTCTGGTCGACGTCGCGCAGGACGTGATCATCCGCGAGGCCGACTGCGGCACCGAGGACCACATCGAGATGCCCGTGTTCAAGGACGGCGGCGAGCCGAACGACGGCCTCGTCGGCCGTGTCGCGGCGCTCGACATCACGACCAAGCGCGGCCGCATGCTCGCCGAGCAGGGGAGCGAAATCGGGCGCGACGAGTTCGACGAGATCGCCACGGCGTTCGCCGACGACCGGGAGAAGGGCAACGAGGTGAAGGTGCCCGTGCGCTCGGTGCTGAAGTGCGAGGCGCCGAGCGGCGTTTGCCAGGCCTGCTACGGGCGCGCGATGGCGACCGGCGCGCTCGCGCAGATCGGCGACGCGGTCGGGATCATCGCCGCGCAGTCGATCGGCGAGCCGGGCACGCAGCTGACGATGCGCACGTTCCACACGGGCGGCGTCGCCGGCGCGGACATCACGCACGGCCTGCCGCGCGTCGTCGAGCTGTTCGAGGCGCGCAAGCCGAAGGGCCTGGCGAAGATCGCCGAGCAGGACGGCGTCGTCTCGATCGAGGAGACCGACAAGGCGCTGACCGTCGTGATCACCGACGACGCCGGCGAGGAGCACCGTCACTCGTTCCCGCGCCGCACGCGTCTGTTCGTCGGCTCGGGCGAGAAGATCTCGGCCGGCAAGCAGCTCAACGAGGGGTCGGTCTACCCGCACGAGCTGCTCGCGATCCGCGGACGCACCGACACCGAGCAGTACCTGGTGAAGGAGGTCCAGGAGGTCTACAAGTCGCAGGGCGTCGACATCAACGACAAGCACATCGAGCTGATCGTTCGTCAGATGCTGAAGAAGGTGCGCGTCGACCAGAAGGGCGACACCGACTACCTGCCCGGCCAGTTCGTCGACCGCTTCGAATTCGCGAAGGTCAACGACGCGATCGCCGAGAAGGGCGATGAGGCGGCGCAGTTCGAGGACATCATCCTCGGGATCACGAAGGCGTCGCTGAACACCGACTCCTTCCTCAGCGCGGCGTCGTTCCAGGAGACGACGAAGGTGCTGACCGACGCCGCGCTGGAGGGCAAGACAGACCGACTCAACGGGCTCAAGGAGAACGTGATCATCGGCAAGCTGATCCCGGCCGCGACCGGCCTGAAGCGCTACCGGCGGATCGAGATCGAACCGTCGGAACCGCTGCCGCGCGCGATCGACGACGTCGGCCTGCTCGACCAGGACGAGATCGCGGCCGAGCTCGGACTCGCCGGCGGCGACGCGCTCGGCGGCTACGGCCACGAGTTCGACGCCGACCTCGCGTCGCTCGAGAAGATCGGCGCCGGCGACGGCGACCCGGGCTTCGTCGAGGAGCTCGCCGAGCTCGAGGTGCCGGAGGAGTCGACGGGGGAGTAGGGGGCTTGCCGGGCGGGCGCGTCGTCGCCGCCCGGCAGCGCGCCGCGCCGGCGGGACATCGGCAGGCTGAGAGGATTCTCAGCCTGCCGCGGCGCACCTTTGGCGGCGAGGAGCTGTTGCGGTGAGGCAGATGGCCGCCGGTCGCCTCACGCGCCGCTCGCTGATGCTCGCCGCCGGCGGCGCGCTCGCCGGTCGTCTCGTGTGGCCTGGCGGCGCGCTCGCGACGCTCGCCGGGCCGCCGCGCGCGACGCTCGGCGTGCAGCGCCTCGGCACGCTCGCGCGCGGCGCGCGAACGATCGCGCTCGCGCACAACGCCGACCTCGTCGGCCTCGCTTGGAGCGGCGCAGCCGCCGCTCGCGTGCAGCTGCGCTTTCGCGACGCGAGCGGGCGCTGGAGCCCATGGCTGTCGGCGGCGGCCGGCTCGCACGGCCCCGATCTCGCGCCGCGCGCAGGCGGCGCGAGCGTCGGCGGACCGGTGTGGACCGGCGGGACGCGGCTCGTGCAGTTGCGCAGCGATCGTACGCTCGCCGACGCGCGGCTGCACGTGATCGACGTCAGCGCCGGCGCCGGCGCGGCGGCGCTCGCGCGCGCCGCCGAACGCTCGCCGCTCGCGCGGCTCGCCGCGGCGTCGCTGCCGCTCGCCGCGCCGGTGCTGCAGGCCGGGGCCGGCCAGCCGCCGATCATCGCGCGCGCGGCGTGGGCGGGAGGCGAAGCGCCGCCGCGTGTGGCGCCCGAATACGGCGCGGTGCGGCTCGCGTTCGTGCACCACACGGAGAACCCCAACGGCTACCTCGCGGGCGAGGTGCCGGCGATGCTGCGCGCGATCTTCGCATTCCACCGTTACGTCAACGGCTGGAACGACATCGGCTACAACTTCGTGATCGACGCGTTCGGGCGGATCTTCGAGGCCCGCGCGGGCGGCATCGACGAGCCGGTCGTCGGCGCGCACGCCGGCGGCTACAACCTCGTCTCGACCGGCGTCGCCGTGCTCGGCTCGTTCATGTCCGTGCCGATCTCCGCCGCCGCGCGCGCCGCGCTGCAGCGCCTGCTCGCGTGGAAGCTCGCGCTGCACGGCGTGCCGTCGCAGGGGCGCGTGACCGTGCGCGTGAACCCGGCGGGCGCCGTCTACAGCCGCTTCCCGGCGAACGCGCTCGTGCCGCTGCCGCGGATCGCCGGCCACCGCGACGGCGACTCGACGGATTGCCCCGGCGACGTGCTCTACGGCGAGCTGCCCGGCGTGCGCGCCGCCGTCGGGCAGCTCGCGCCGAGTCCCGCGCGCGCGACGCTCGCGCTGACGACGGTCGCGCCGGCGCCGGCCGCCTCGCCCACGCCCGCGCCCGAAGGCGCGCCGCCGGCGCCCGCGCCGACGCCGACGCCGACGCCGGCGCTGAGCGGCGCGCTCGCGCTGCTCGACGGCACGCCCGTGGCAGGCGCGAGCGTGCTGATCCAGCAGCGCAGCGTCGCGCGGCGCGGCGAGCTCGTGCTGGAGCGCACGCTCGCGCAGGTCGCGACAGACGCCGCCGGCGACTGGGCGCTGCCGGTCACGCTGACGCCGGGCGGCACGCGGCAGCGGCTCGCGCTGCGCGCGCTCTACCTCGGCTCCACCGCCGGCGCCGGCGGCCCGGCGGGCGCCGGCGCGTGCGTCTCCGAACCGCTCGCGCTCGCCGCCGCGGCGCTCACGCCGGCGCCGGCGCCGGCGACGCCGGCGGCGTAGGCCGCGAAAAGCACTTCGCCGCCGCGCCGCTGCTCGCCGGAGTCAGGCGCCGGCCAGCTCGTGCGCCCAACGGATGAGCATCTGCGCCTCGCGCGTGGTCAACCCCTTGGCCGGCTCGGTCTGCACGAGCAGCGTCGGCGCCGCGCGCGAGGCGGCCCACTCGTGGCAGGCCGGGCTCAGCGCATCGTCGACCCACGCGAGCGGGCGCTCGCGCGCGTACGCGTCGATCGCCGCGAGCTTCCAGTGCGCGTTGCCGCGCCCGACGGCGCGCTCGAAGCGCAGGAACGGCAGCCCGCGCGGCAGTCCGACCAGGTGCGGCAGGTGCTCGTCGGCCTTCTCCTCCCAGCCGCTGCACCACACGAGGTCGAACTCGCCGGCGAGGTCGAGCAGGTGAGCGGCGGCCGTGGCCGAAAGAAAATGCGGCATGCCGTCGATCGAATGGAACGAACCGGCCTTCTCCGCCAGCCGGCCGCCGAACAGCGAAATCACGCCGTCGATGTCCACGAGCAGCAGCGGCTTGTGCGAATCCGCCCTTGGCATCCTGTGGTTTTCTCCTGCGCTCTCTTTAGTTTCCGCAGAGGTTGAGCGGGGTACTCTCCGGCGACGGCCGATCCGCTTAGCGCCGGGCGCAGGCAGTAAAGCAGCCGGCGTTCGCCGTCGATCCTCCTCCACGCTTCCCCCGACCCCCACCCTTACATGACCCTAGACATCGGAATCCTGCTGGCGCTCGCATGCGCGTTCGTCGCGAACCTCGGCTTCTTCTACAAGCACCGCGGCGCCAACTCCGTGCCGAAGGTCGAGATCCGCCACCCGCTGCGCTCGGCGCGGCAGCTCTACTCGTCGAAGTGGTTCACGCTCGGCATGATCACGGCGACGGCCAGCTGGGGCCTGCACGTCGCGGCGCTCGCGATGGCGCCGATGTCGGTGATCCAGGTCGCGCTGGCGGCAGGCGTCGTGTTCATCGCCGTGATGGCCGACAAGCTGTTCGGCTTCGACGTCGGGCGGCGGCAGTGGATCGGGCTCTCGCTGATGGCCGTCGGCCTGGCCGTGCTCGGCATCACCGCGCCGGCGATGCACGGCGCGCACTCGCAGTTCTCGGTCGCCGCGATGATCGCGTTCGAGGCCGGCCTGTTCGGTCTCGGCGGCCTGCTGATCATGGGGCCGCGGATGGGCGGCCCGGTCGAGCACCACGGCGTCATGCTCGGCGCCGCCGCGGGCATCCTCTTCGGCGTGTCCGACACGGCGATCAAGGCGCTCACGGGCATCACCGGGGCGCACGGCTTCCTCGGCCTGCTGCTCAGCCCGTGGCTGCTCGTCGCCGTGCTCGCCTCGATCGTCGCCTTCTACGCCTCCGCGCGCGGCCTGCAGGACGGAGACGCCGTGCCCGTGATCGCCGTCACCGGCACCGCCGCGAACATCGCCGGCGTGACCGGTGGCATCCTCGTGTTCGGCGACCCGATGGCGGCGAGCCCGTTGGGCATCACGCTGCAGGCGATCGCGTTCGTCGCCGTGATCGTCGCTGCGGCGATGATGCCCGCGCCGGTGCGTGCCGCCGGCGCTGCCGCAAGCGCTTAGCGCTGCTAGCATCACCGGCCGATGCCAACGACCTCGCAACTGGTGCGCAAGGGCCGCGTCGCTCCGAAGAAGAAGCTCGCGACGCCGGGCCTGAAGTCGGGCGCCGGGCGCAAGAAGAAGGTCGCCGCGCCGCAGCGTCGCGGCGTCTGCACGCGCGTCTACACGACGACCCCGAAGAAGCCCAACTCCGCGCTGCGCAAGGTCGCGCGCGTGCGCATCTCCGGCTCGATCGAGGTCACGGCGTACATCCCCGGCGAGGGTCACAACCTGCAGGAGCACTCGGTCGTGCTCGTCCGCGGCGGCCGCGTCAAGGACCTGCCGGGCGTCCGCTACAAGGTCGTCCGCGGCACGCTCGACGCCGCCGGCGTGAGCGACCGCAAAAAGGCCCGCTCGCAGTACGGCGTGAAGAAAAAATAGATGCCGCGCCGCGCAGCCGCACAGATCCGTCCGCTCGAGGCGGACCCCGTCCACCGCTCGAAACTCGTGCAGCAGGTGATCAACAAGGTGATGCTCGACGGCAAGAAGTCGACCGCCGAGCAGATCGTCTACGACGCGCTCGCGCTGCTCGGCGAGCGCTCCGACAAAGACCCGGTCGAGTCGCTCGAGGCGTCGATCAAAGCGCTGACGCCATCGCTCGAGGTCCGCTCGCGACGCGTCGGCGGCGCGACGTATCAGGTCCCGGTCGAGGTCCCCGCTCGCCGCGCGCGCACGCTCGCCGTGCGCTGGCTCGTCGAGTTCGCGCGCCAGCGACGCGAGAAGACGATGGCGCAGCGTCTCGCCAACGAGCTCTCCGACGCGCAGTCGCAGCAGGGCGGTGCGTACAAGCGCAAGGACGACATCTACCGCATGGCCCAGGCGAACAAGGCGTTCGCCCACTACCGCTGGTAGCGGGCCGGCGACGCGGCGCGCTACTGCGTCCTCGGTCGCTCGTGTGTAAAAGCACACTTCGCTCCCTGCGTCCTTGCATCGCTTGGTCGCCGGTCCGCTGCGGGCCGATTGCTCGAGCCTGAGTGGCTCGAGGGCGCGCGCCGCGGCGATGAGCCCGAGCGTGTGAGATGGCCCACACATACGTCCAGTGACCTTGAAGAGAAAAGCTTCGGTACCTAAACTTGAGGTACCAAATGGCTTCTGAGGAGACGAAAGCACTCGACGCGGGACCCGGCTCGGGCACCGCTGCGTCCGCCGAGCATGGTCCGGCGGCGCACGAGCGGATCGAGCCGTACGTCTGGAAGATCGCCGGCGTCGTGATCCTCGGGATGATCATGTCGATCCTCGACACGACGATCGTCAACGTCGCGCTGCGCACGCTGAGCGTGAACCTGCACAGCTCGATCTCGCAGATCCAGTGGGTCGTGACGGGCTACCTGCTCTCGCTCGCAGCCGTCATCCCGGTCACCGGCTGGGCGGCGCGCCGGTATGGCGCCAAGCGCGTGTACATGACGTCGCTCGTGCTGTTCACGCTCGGCTCGGCGCTGTGCGCGATCGCCGGCTCGACGACGTCGCTCGTGCTGTTCCGCGTGCTGCAGGGGGCCGGCGGCGGCATGATCATGCCGGTCGGGCAGCTGATCATGGCGCAGGTCGCAGGGCCGAAGCGGATGGGCCGCGTGATGGGCGTCGTCACGATGCCGGCGATGCTCGCGCCGATCCTCGGCCCGGTCGTCGGCGGCGCGATCCTGCAGAACCTGCATTGGTCGTGGATCTTCCTCGTCAACCTGCCGGTCGGCGTGATCGCGTTCGCGCTCGCCTGGCGGATGCTGCCGCAGACCGACTCGGGCGAGGCCGGGCGGCTCGACGTCGTCGGGCTGGGCCTGCTCTCGAGCGGGACGACGTCGCTCGTCTACGGGCTTTCCGAGCTCGGCACGCACGCGAGCTTCACGGCTCCGACCGTGGTCTGGCCGACGCTCGCCGGCATCGTCCTGATCGGCGTGTTCATCTGGCACGCGCTGCGCATCGAGCGTCCGCTGCTCGACGTGCGCCTGTACGCCAACCGCGTCTTCGGCGCCGCGTCGCTGACGACGTTCGGCCTCGGCGCGGCGCTGTTCGGCGCGATGATCCTGGTGCCGCTCTACTACCAGGAAGTGCGCCATGAGAGCATCATCGTCACGGGCCTGCTCGTGGGCCCGCAGGGGCTCGGCATGTTGCTCGTGATGCCGCTCGTCAGCCGCTTCACGCAGCGCTTCAGCGCCGGGCGCGTCGCGATCGGCGGCGTCGCGATCCTCAGCGTCGCCTCGATCCCGCTCGCGTTCGTCGGCACGAGCACGTCGATCCTGTTCATCTCAGTCGTCCTGCTCGCCCGCGGCGTCGGCATCGGCTTCTCGTTCATGCCGGCGATGACCGCGGCGTTCGCGGCGCTGCGCCCGAGCCAGCTGTCCGACGCCACGCCGCAGCTGAACGTCGTGCAGCGCGTCGGCGGCGCGATCGGCACGGCCGTGCTGGCGGTCGTGCTGCAACGCGCGACCGGCCACGCGTCGACGAAGCCCGCGAGCGCCTTCCAGGACGCGTACTGGTGGTCGGTCGGCATCTGCGTGCTCTCGCTGATTCCGTGCATCGTGCTGCTGCGCGCCGAGAACCCGCGCGCGCGGCTGAGCTCGGCGGCGGCCGGCGCCGAGGCGAGCGCCGAGCCGCTCGGGGTATAGCGATGAGCGACGCTGCGACAGCCAAGCGCTCGTCCGGCGCCGGCGCGACCGGCGAGCGGCAGGCGGATGAGCTCAGCCCGGCGCTGATCGACCTCGGCGTCGCCTTCCGCCACCTGTTCCGCGCGGTCAGCCGGCTGCGCGGACGCGACACGCACCTCGGCGGCTCGGAGCTGAGCCACGCGCAGTTCGAGCTGCTGATCGAGCTTCACGAGCGCGGCCCGCTGCCCGCCGGCGAGCTCGCGGCGGCGGCCCGCCTGACGCCGGCGTCGGTGACGGAGATGCTCGACCACCTCGCCGCCTGCGGTCACGTCGAACGGGTGCGCTCGGAGAGCGATCGGCGCGTCGTCGTCTCGCGCCTGACCGACGACGGGCGCGCGAAGGTCGAGGCCAAGCGCGCGGCGTGGCAGACGCGCTGGCGCTCCGCGCTCGGGGACGTCGGCGAGCGCGACCTGCGGGCCGCCACGCGGGTGCTCGAGCGGCTCGGCGAGATGTTCGACGAAGGCGCCGCCGACGGCGTCTGCGAGGCTCCGGAGGAGGGCGTGCAAGGCGGTTCCCAGGGCGCTCGTTAAGCGCTCTGGAGGGCCGAAATGCTCTGCTATAGTCGGCCGCGTCGCGCGTGCGCCGTGGCCTTTCAGGCGTCGCCCCGACGAAAGCCGCAACCGAAGATGGAGACCTCGATCAGATAGCGAAGCGGACCGGTCCACTCAAGACCAGCAGCGCGCGTGGACCCGAGGGGTCCATTTTTTTCGCCCGCACAGCGCCCAGCGCCCACCAACCCCACCGGAACCGATGCCACGCAAGTACACACTCGAAAAGACCCGCAACATCGGGATCATGGCGCACATCGACGCCGGTAAGACGACGACGACCGAGCGCATCCTCTACTACACCGGCCGCACCTACAAGATCGGCGAGGTGCACGAGGGCGCGGCCGTCATGGACTGGATGGAGCAGGAGCAGGAGCGCGGCATCACGATCACCTCGGCAGCCACGACGGCAGAGTGGAAAGGCCACCGGATCAACATCATCGACACGCCCGGCCACGTCGACTTCACGGTCGAGGTCGAGCGCTCGCTGCGCGTGCTCGACGGCGCGATCGCGCTGTTCGACTCGGTCGCCGGCGTCGAGCCGCAGTCGGAGACCGTCTGGCGCCAGGCCGACAAGTACCACGTCCCGCGGATCGCCTACATCAACAAGATGGACCGCGTCGGCGCCGACTTCGACCGCGGCGTGCAGACGATGATCGACCGTCTCGGCGCGCACCCCGTGCCGATCCAGCTGCCGATCGGCTCGGAGGGGGACTTCCTCGGCGTCGTCGACCTCGTGAAGATGAAGGCGCTCGTCTACAAGGACGAGCTCGGCACCGAACAGGAAGAAAACGAGATCCCCGAGCACCTGCTCGAAGCCGCAGAGGCCGCGCGCGAGCACCTGCTCGAGGAGGTCTCCCACTACGACGACGTCCTGCTCGAGCTGATCCTCGAGGAAGGCGAGATCCCCGAGGACAAGCTCAAGGCGGCGATCCGCAAGGCGACGCTGTCGACGAAGCTCACGCCGGTCCTGTGCGGCTCCTCGTTCAAGAACAAGGGCGTGCAGCCGCTGCTCGACGCCGTGATCGACTACCTGCCCTCGCCGCTCGACGTGCCGCCGGTCGTCGGCACGGAGTTGATCAAGGGCGAGGAGGAGGAGCGCCAGGTCGTGCGCAAGGCCGACGACTCCGAGCCGTTCTCGGCGCTTGCGTTCAAGATCGCGGCCGACCCGTACGTCGGCAAGCTGACCTACTTCCGCGTCTACTCCGGCAAACTCGAGGCCGGCTCGCGCGTGCTGAACGTCGGCAGCGGACGCACCGAGCGGATCGGGCGGATCCTGATGATGCACGCCAACGACCGCGAGGAGGTCGAGGAGGTCTACGCGGGCGACATCGCCGCGGCGGTCGGCATCAAGCAGGTGATCACAGGCGACACGCTCGCGGCGCCGGACGCTCCCGTGCATCTCGAGAAGATCGTCTTCCCGGAGCCCGTGATCAAGGTCGCGGTCGAGCCGAAGACGAAGGCCGACCAGGAGAAGATGTCGATCGCGCTCGGCCGCTTGGCCGAGGAGGACCCGACCTTCCAGGTGCGCACCAACGAAGAGACCGGCCAGACCGAGATCTCGGGCATGGGCGAGCTGCATCTGGAGGTGCTCGTCGACCGGATGAAGCGCGAGTTCGGCGTCGAGGCGAACGTCGGCCGGCCGCAGGTCTCCTACCGCGAGACCGTGCGCGGCACGGTCGAGAAGATCGAAGGCAAGTTCGTCCGCCAGACCGGCGGCTCTGGCCAGTTCGGCGTCGTCTTCATCAACCTCGAGCCGGCTCCCGGCGAGGGCTTCGAGTTCGTCAACAAGATCAAGGGCGGCAACGTCCCCTCGGAGTACATCCCCGCTGTCAAGCAGGGCGTCGAAGAGGCGCTCGAGAACGGCGTCAAGGCGGGCTACCCGATGGTCGACATGCGCGTCACGCTGACCGACGGCAAGTACCACGACGTCGACTCCTCGGAGATCGCGTTCAAGGTCGCGGGCTCGATCGCCTTCAAGGAGGCCGCCAGGCGCGCCAAGCCGGTGCTGCTCGAGCCGATCTTCGCGGTCGAGGTGATCACGCCGGAGGCCTTCCTCGGCGAGGTGATCGGCGACCTGTCCCGCCGGCGCGGGCGCGTCGAGGGCAACGAGCGCCGCGGCAACGCGCTGGTCGTCACCGCGCGCGTGCCGCTGAGCGAGATGTTCGGCTACGCGACCGACCTGCGCTCGAACACGCAGGGCCGCGCGAACTACACGATGCAGTTCGACGCCTACGAGGAGGTCCCGGCGAACATCGCCGAGCAGATCGTCGAGCAGAGGACGGGAGAGCCGGTCCCCGCCTAGGCGGCGCGGCGCCGGTCACGAGCAGCACGCAGGACCGAGACTTCACGCAGGAGCGGCAGTCACCGACTGCCGCAATCGGATAGATTTCTCAGGTTCGCCCTCACAGGGCGGACATACAAGTCGATACAGGAGCGAACAGAAAGTGGCGAAGGAGAAGTTCGAGCGCGACAAGCCGCACGTCAACGTCGGGACCATCGGTCACATCGACCATGGCAAGACGACGCTGACCGCTGCCATCACGACCGTACTCGCTGAGAAGGGCGGCGCCGAAGCGCGCACCTTCGCGGAGATCGACAACGCTCCCGAGGAGAAGGAACGCGGAATCACGATCGCGACCTCGCACGTCGAGTACCAGACGGAGAACCGTCACTACGCCCACGTCGACTGTCCCGGTCACGCGGACTACGTGAAGAACATGATCACCGGCGCCGCGCAGATGGACGGCGCGATCCTCGTCGTCTCGGCGGCCGACGGCCCGATGCCGCAGACGCGCGAGCACATCCTGCTGGCGCGCCAGGTCGGCGTGCCGTACATCGTCGTGTTCCTCAACAAGGCCGACATGGTCGACGACGAGGAGCTGCTGGAGCTGGTCGAGGTCGAGGTGCGCGAGCTGCTCAGCGAATACGACTTCCCCGGCGACGACATCCCGTTCATCATCGGCTCGGCGCTGAAGGCGCTCGAAGGCGACGAGGCTTACAAGGGCAAGATCCTCGAGCTCGCGGACGCGCTGGACACGTACATCCCGGAGCCGGTGCGCGAGCTCGACAAGCCGTTTTTGATGCCGGTCGAGGACGTCTTCTCGATCACCGGTCGTGGCACGGTCGCCACGGGGCGCGTCGAGCAGGGGATCGTCAACACGGGCGACACGGTCGAAATCGTCGGCGTGCACGAGTCGACCTCGACGGTCGTCACGGGCGTCGAGATGTTCCGCAAGATCCTCGACCAGGGCCAGGCGGGAGACAACGTCGGCTGCCTGCTGCGCGGTACCAAGCGCGAGGAGATCGAGCGCGGCCAGGTGCTGTGCAAGCCGGGCTCGATCACGCCGCACACGAAGTACAAGGCGGAGGTCTACGTGCTGAAGAAGGAGGAGGGTGGACGCCACACCCCGTTCTTCACCGGCTACCGGCCTCAGTTCTACTTCCGCACCACCGACGTCACCGGCGTGGCGAAGCTGCCCGACGGCGTCGAGATGGTCATGCCGGGCGACAACGTCCAGATGGAGATCGAGCTGATCCAGCCGATCGCGATGGACCAGGGCCTGCGCTTCGCCATCAGGGAGGGCGGTCGCACGGTCGGCTCTGGCGTGGTCACCGAGATCATCGAGTAGCACCGTCGCCCCGCGAGGGGCGGCGTCCCATTGCAGTCCGATACGACGAACGAAGACCTCGGCGGCGGAGGCGGGTTTAGCCGCCACCGCCGGGGTCGCCGGCCAGCGCGAGCAGGAGCGAGCAGTCCGCAGCGAGCAGTCACAGCGACACACGCGAATCAGAGAAACAGAGCAGCTAGAGACCACAGATGGCATCGGCCACGCAAAACAAGATCCGGATCCGCCTGAAGGCGTATGACACCTCGGCGATCGAGTCGGCGGCGAAGGAGATCGTCGAGACGGCGACGCGCACGGGCGCGAGCGTCTCCGGCCCCGTGCCGCTGCCCACGGAGAAGAACGTCTACTGCGTGATCCGCTCGCCGTTCAAGGACAAGGACTCGCGCGAGCACTTCGAGATCCGCACGCACAAGCGGCTGATCGACATCCATCAGCCGACGCCGAAGACGGTCGACTCGCTGCAGCGGCTCGACCACCTGCCGGCCGGCGTCGACATCGAGATCCGCCTCACCTGAAACCGACGACGTCGCTCCCGCTCAAGCCCTCGCAATGTCCGCCATCCTCGCCAAGAAGCTCGGCATGACCCAGGTCTTCCAGGAGGACGGCAGCGTCGCGCGCGTGACCGTGCTGCAGGCCGGCCCGTGCCCGGTGACGGCCGTGCGCACGCACGAGCGCGACGGCTACGAAGCGGTGCAGCTGGCGTTCGGCCAGGCGCGCGAGAAGCACCTCTCGAAAGCCGAGCTCGGCCACCTGAAGAAGGTCGACGCGCCGCCGCTGCGCCACGTCGTCGAGTTCCGCGACGAGGCCGGCGAGCTGCAGCTCGGCGAGAGCGTCACCGTCGAGTCCTTCGAGGTCGGCGCGCGCGTGAAGATCTCCGGGACGTCGAAGGGCAAGGGCTTCCAGGGCACGATCAAGCGCCACAACTTCAGCCGCGGGCCGGCCTCGCACGGCTCGCACAACGTCCGCGCGCCGGGATCGATCGGCGCGTCGGCGACGCCGGCGCGAGTGATGAAGGGAATCCGCGGACCGGGCCAGATGGGCAACAAGCGCGTCACGCAGAAGGGCCTCGAGATCGTCTCGATCGACGTCGAGCAGCACCTGCTGCTCGTGCGCGGCTCGGTCCCCGGGCCGCGCGGCGGCGTCGTGGAGGTGCGCACCGATGCCTGACGCTCCGCTGCTCGGCCAGAGCACGACCGGGCCTCGGCGAAGAAGGTCAAGCTCGACGACGGCGCCTTCGGCGTGCGCTTCAACGGCCCGCTCGTGCATCAGAGCGTTCGCGCCGAGCAGGCCGCGCGCCGCCGCGGCACGGCGGCGACGAAGACCCGCGGGATGGTCTCCGGCGGCGGCGCGAAGCCGTGGCGCCAGAAGGGCACCGGCCGCGCTCGCGCCGGCTCGAGCCGCTCGCCGATCTGGACCGGCGGCGGCACCGTGTTCGGCCCGCAGCCGCGCTCGTACACGTTCAAGGTCAACCGCAAGGAGCAGCGCGCGGCGCTGCGCAGCGCGCTCTCGCTGCACGCCGGGCGCGGCTCGCTCGCGATCCTCGACGCCGGCGCGTTCGCCGCGCCGAAGACGAGCGACGCGTTCGACCTGCTCGACGACTGGGGACAGGACGGGCCGACGCTCGTCGTGCTCGGCGTGGAGGAGTCGAACGCCGCGCTGTCGTTCCGCAACCTCGCGCGCGTCGCCGTGCTGACGGCGCCTTCGGTCGGCGTCACCGACCTCCTCGCCGCCGCGTCGCTGCTCGTCTCGCAGGCGGCGCTCGACGAGCTGACCGCGCGCGCCGCGACGTCCGACGCGCGCTCGGCCGCCAGCCCGCAAGGCGCGGCCGCCGCCGAGGGGGCGAGCGCCTGATGGACCACTCGCAGGTGATCGTCCGCCCGGTCGTCTCGGAGAAGAGCTACATCCTCTCGGGGCTGCACCGCTACACGTTCCGCGTGCATCACGAAGCGCACAAGACGCAGATCCGCCAGGCGGTCGAGGCGCTGTTCGACGTGCACGTCGTCGAGGTGCGCACGGCGAGCGTCAAGTCCAAGCCCAAGCGTCGCGGTACGACGAGCGGGCGCACGCGCACGTGGAAGAAGGCGATCGTGCAGGTGCGCGAGGGCGAGACGATCCCGATCTTCCAGGGCCTCGCGGCGCTGGAGTCATAGGAAGCGCCGAACGATGCCGATTCGCAAGCCAAAGCCGACGAGCCCCGGACGCCGCTTCGTCTCCTACCCGGATTTCGCCGAGGTGACGAAGTCGAAGCCCGAGAAGACGCTCGTCGAAGGGCTGAAGAAGAGCGGCGGGCGCAACGCGAACGGGCGCAAGACCGCGCGTCACCGCGGCGGCGGCGCCAAGCGCGCTTACCGCCGGATCGACTTCAAGCGCCGCAAGGACGGCGTCGAGGCGAAGGTCGCCGCGATCGAGTACGACCCCAACCGCTCTGCGTACATCGCGCTGCTGCACTACGTCGACGGCGAGAAGCGCTACATCCTCGCGCCGCAGCGCCTCACCGTCGGCATGACGGTCTCCTCGGGCGAGAGCGCCGACATCGCGGTCGGCAACTGCCTCGAGCTGGCGCGGATGCCGGTCGGCACGGTGATCCACAACGTCGAGCTGCAGCCCGGCCGCGGTGGGCAGATGGCGCGCTCGGCCGGCGCGTCGGTGCAGTTGATGGCGAAGGACGGCGAGATGGCGACGCTGCGCCTGCCCTCCGGCGAGATGCGGATGGTGCGCGCGGAGTGCCGCGCGACGGTCGGCACGCTCGGCAACACCGATCACCAGAACGTGAAGATCGGCAAGGCCGGCCGCAAGCGCCACATGGGCGTGCGCCCGCAGACGCGCGGCACGGCGATGAACCCGGTCGACCACCCGCACGGCGGCGGCGAGGGCTCGACGACCGCCGGTCGCCATCCGGTGACGCCATGGGGCGTGCCGACGCTCGGCTACCGCACGCGCAAGAAGAACAAGGGCTCTGACAAGTACATCGTGCGCGGTCGACGCCGCGGGAAGGGCAGAAGCCGATGAGCCGCTCATCCGTGGAAGGCGAGGTGTCTCGGTGAGCCGATCGAGCAAGAAGGGACCGTGGGTCGAAGAGCGCCTGATGAACCGCATCGAGGCGCTGAACGCGGCGAACAACAAGAAAATGCTGCGCACGTGGTCGCGCGCGTCGACGATCTTCCCGGAGATGGTCGGTCACACGATCGCCGTCCACGACGGCAAGAAACACGTGCCCGTGTTCATCAGCGAGTCGATGGTCGGTCACAAGCTCGGCGAGTTCGCGCCGACGCGCATGTTCCGCGGGCACGCCGGCTCGGGGCGCGTGCGATGAGCGCCGATCAGGAGCAGGGCGACGTGACGCCCGAGGAGCAGCCGCCCGCGAAAAAACGGGTCGCGAAAAAACCGCGCGTGAAAAAACCGGCGAAAGCAGCGAAAGCGCCCGACGCGAAAGCCGCGGCGAAGGACGCCGACGTCGAGGCCGAGCAGGCCGCCGGGGAGTCCGCCGAGGCGAAGAAACCGGCCGCGAAGAAAGCCGGCAAAAAACCGGCCGCGAAAAAACCGGCGGCGCCGAAAGAGCCGGTCGCCGAGCAGAAAAAAGCGCGCGGAAAAGCGCCGGCGAAACCACGCCGCCGCGTCGTGCGCGCTCGCGCTCGCTACGTGCGCACGTCGGCGCGCAAGGCGCGCATGGTCTGCGGCCACCTGCGCGGCAAGTCCGTGCAGGAGGCACGCGCTATCCTCGCGTTCACCCCTCGTGAGGTGGCGCGCGACTGGAGCAAGCTGCTCGAGTCGGCCGTCGCAAACGCCGAGAGCAACCACGAGCTGCTCGAGGACGACCTCGTCGTCCGGGAGGCATACGCCGACGAGGGGCCGACGATCAAGCGCTTTCGGCCGCGCGCGATGGGACGGGCGACGCCGATCCGCAAGCGCACGAGCCACCTGACGATCGCGCTGAGCGTCGAGGCGCGCGAGCGCCACTAGCAGCGGAACAGAGACCGGCCAGAGACCAGAGAGACGGACAGAGAGAAGAATGGGACAGAAGGTTCATCCAGAGGCAATGCGCGTGGGCTACATCCACGACTGGAAGTCGAACTGGTTCAACGAACGCCACTTCGCGGAGTACCTCGCCGAGGACGTCAAGATCCGCGAGCACATCGTCGGCAAGCTCGCGCACGCGGGCCTCTCGAGCATCACGATCCGCAAGGACTCGAACGAACTCGAGGTCAACATCCACACGGCGCGCCCGGGCATCGTGATCGGCAAGTCGGGCAGCGAAGTCGATGCGCTGCGCCGCGACCTGCACAAGCTGACGAACAAGCAGATCAAGGTCAACATCCTCGAGATCAAGCGCCCCGAGCTCGACGCGTCGCTCGTCGCGCAGTCGATCGCCGAGCAGCTGCAGAACCGCGTCGCGTTCCGCCGCGCGATGAAGCGCGCGCTGACGAGCGCGATGCGCTCGGGCGCGAAGGGCGTCAAGGTGCAGGTCTCCGGGCGCCTCGGCGGCGCGGAGATGGCGCGCACCGAAAGCTACTCCGACGGGCGCGTGCCGCTGCACACGATGCGCGCCGACATCGACTACGGCTTCTACGAGTCGCGCACGACGTTCGGCCGGATCGGCGTCAAGTGCTGGATCAACAAGGGCGAAATCATGCCCGAGGGATACACCGGCGCCGACCTCACCGACATGACCGCGCCGGCGCCGCCCGGCAACGATCGCGACGGGCGCGGCGGCCGCGACGGTCGCGACGGGCGCGGGCGTGGACGCGGGGGCAATGGCGGTCCGGGCGGTCGCGGCGGCGGACCCGGCGGTGGCCGTGGCGGTCGCGGCGGCGGCTTCGGTGGCCAGGGCGGTCGCGGCGGAGGCGGCGGCGGGCGCGGACCCGGCGGTGGAGGCGGCGGCGGTGGCCGCGGCCGTGGGCCGGGCGGAGGTGGTCGCTGATGCTCTCGCCGAAGCGCGTCAAGCACCGCAAGCAGCACCGCGGACGCCGCGCGGGCAACTCGCGCGGACAGGTCAAGGTCCAGTTCGGCGAGTACGGGCTGAAGGCGCTCGAGGGCGGTTGGCTGACCAACCGGCAGATCGAGGCCGCTCGTGTCGCGATGACGCGCAAGATCAAGCGTGGCGGCAAGGTCTGGATCAACGTCTTCCCGGACAAGCCCGTGACGAAGAAGCCCGCCGAGACGCGGATGGGCTCCGGCAAGGGCTCGCCCGAAGGCTGGGTTGCGGTCGTCAAGCCCGGACGCGTCATGTTCGAGCTCGCCGGCGTGTCCGAGCCGCTCGCGCGCGATGCGATCCGCCTGGCCGCGCACAAGCTCCCGGTGAAGTCGAAGTTCGTGCTGCGTGAGGACTGACCGGCGATGAAGGCGAAGGAGATGCGCGACATGGAGGACGCCGAGCTGGGCAAACGGATCGGTGTCCTGCGCAAAGAGGTGTTCGGCCTGCGGTTCTCCAACGCGACCGGCGAACTCGACGACACGGCCGGCGTCGGTCGCGCCAGGCGCGACCTGGCGCGAGCGCTGACCGTCGCGCGCGAGCGCGGGCTGACGCTGCAAGATCATCTAAGAGTCGGAAGAAGACGAAACGGAAGACATGGCTGACGAGCAAGAGAACGAGACGACCGACACGCCCGAGCAGGAGCAGGAGCAGGCTGCCGAGGCGCAGGCCGACGCGCCCGAGGCCGTCGAGGCGAGCGGCGATGACGCCGCCGGCGCCGACGACGCTGCCGGCGCCGACGACGACAACGCGGCCCCAGACGCCGATGCCGACGCCGCAGCGAGCGCGTCGGCCGCTCAGGCGACGCCGAGCGAGCCCGAGGTCCAGCTTCCTCCGAAGGAGCGCCGCCGCCAGGCGCGCTCGAAACACGCGGGCGAGGCGCGGCCACCGCGCAGCGCCGAGGAGCGCCACTCAGAGCGCGTCGCCACGCGCAAGCGCAAGGCCGAGCGCCGACGCGCGCGACGCCTGCAGGAACGCGTCAAAGCAGCCGAGCGGCGTGCCGCGGCGCCCGCTGCCGAGCCGCTTGCTCCCGTGCACGCGCCGGTCGAGGGGCGCCGCCGCGTGCGCCAGGGCATCGTCGTCTCGGACAAGGCCGAGAAGACGATCACCGTGCGGATCGACTTCGCCCGCCGCCACCGCCGCTACGAGAAGATCGTGCGCAGCTCGACGACGCTGCACGCGCACGACGAGAACAACGACGCCAACGAGGGCGACACGGTGCGCGTGATCGAGAGCCGGCCGCTGTCGCGCACGAAGCGCTGGGCGCTCGTCGACGTGCTGGAGCGCGCGCGATGATCCAGAACGAGACGCGACTGCGCGTCGCCGACAACACGGGCGCGCGCGAGATCCTCTGCATCCGTGTCAAGGGCGGCTCGCAGCGTCGCTACGCGTTCGTCGGCGACGTGATCACGGCGACCGTCAAGCAGGCGAACCCGCAGGGCACGGTCAAAAAGGGCGACGTGGTGACGGCTGTGATCGTGCGCACGAAGAAGCCGATCGGCCGCGACGACGGCACGTACATCGCGTTCGACGAGAACGCGGCGGTGATCATCGACGACCAGAACAACCCGCGCGGCACGCGCGTGTTCGGGCCGGTTGCGCGCGAACTGCGCGAGCGCAACTTCATGAAGATCGTCTCGCTCGCGCCGGAGGTCCTGTGATGGCCAGGCGCACGCGCGTTGAGGATTCGCTCCGACGACCACGTGAAGATCACGGCCGGCAAGGACCGCGGTAAGACCGGCAAGGTGCTGCGCGTCGAGCCGGCGAAGGAACGCGTGTACGTCGAGGGTCTGAACATGGTCAAGCGCGCCGTGCGTCCGCGCGTGAACCAGAGCTCCTCCAACATCCCCGGCACCGAGGGCCAGCTCGGCGGCGTGATCGAGCGCGAGGGCCCGGTGCACATCTCCAACGTGATGCTGCTCGACGCCAAAGGCAACCCGACGCGCGTGCGCATCGAGCGCGCGAGCGGCAAGCGCGTGCGCGTCGCCAAGAGCACCGGCGCGGAGCTCGACTGACGATGGCCTCCGCGACCGCAGACGCCCCTCCCGCGCGACTGAAGACGCGCTACCTCGAGGAGATCCGCCCGGCGCTGATCGAGCGCTTCGGCTACTCGTCGGTGATGCAGGCGCCGCGTCTGGAGAAGATCACGCTGAACATGGGCGTCGGCATGGCCAAGCAGGACTCGAAAGTGCTGAAGGCCGCGACCGAGCAGCTCGCGACGATCGCCGGCCAGCAGCCGAGCGTGCGGCGCGCGCGCAAGTCGATCGCCGCGTTCAAACTGCGCGAGGGGATGCCGGTCGGCGTCGCCGTGACGCTTCGCGGCGAGCGCGCGTACGAGTTCCTCGACCGCCTCGTCTCGATCGCGATCCCGCGGATCCGCGACTTCCGCGGCCTGAACCCGCGCTCGTTCGACCACCGCGGCAACTACTCGATGGGCGTTCGCGAGCAGATCATCTTCCCCGAGATCGACTACGACGCGATCGACCAGGTTCGCGGCCTCGACATCACGATCACGACGTCTGCGCAGTCCGACGTCGAGGCCTACGCGCTGCTCGCCGCGCTCGGCATGCCGTTCTCGGCGCAGGGTCGCCCGAAGGGCTACGACCCCGAGGCCGACGCCGCAGCCGAGGCCGAGCACGCGTCCGCGCAGGCATCCGAGGCCGCTGCCGCAGCGCCCGTGGCCGAGCCCGAGCCGACGGCCGAGCCCGCCGCCACGAGCGAGGAGCCGGAGGCGAGCGAGGAGCCTGCGACAAGCGAGGAGGAGCCCGCAGCCGAGGCTCAAACGACCGCCGAGTCCGAGCCCGCCGCCGAGCCCGAGGCCGCCGCCGAGCCCGAGGCCGCCGCCGAGCCCGAGGCCGCCGCCGAGCCTGAGACCGAGACCGCCGCAGAGACGGAGGCGAGCGCCGAGCCCGAGTCCGCCGCCGAGGACGCGACGGATGCAAGCGCCGAGCAGGCGTCAGACTCAAACGAGCAGCAGGCGGATGAGACCGCCGAGAAAGAGAGCAGCGACTGATGGCCAAGACCTCGCTGCGCGTCAAGCAGACGCGCAAACCGAAATTCAAAACGCGCGCCTATACTCGGTGCAACCGCTGCGGGCGTCCGCGCGCGGTGTACCGCAAGTTCGGGCTGTGTCGCATCTGTCTTCGCGAACTGGCCCACAACGGCCAGATCCCTGGGATGACGAAGTCTTCCTGGTAGCCCGGCTACACGACCTTCTTCTGAGCGAACAGCCATGTCCATGACCGATCCGATCGCCGACTTCCTCACGCGCGTGCGCAATGCGATTCACGCCGCGCACGAGACCGTCGAGATCCCCGCGTCGAAATTGAAGAGCGAGCTTGCGCGGATTCTCACCGAGCAGGGCTACATCGATTCCTACTCGGTGATCCCCGAGCCCGACGGCGGCGCCGGGCAGCTGATCCAGATTCGCCTCAAGTACACCGACGACCGCCGCTCGGCGATCACCGGCCTGCGGCGTGTCTCGCGGCCGGGACGGCGCACGTACGTCGACGCAAAACACATCCCGAAGGTGCTCGGCGGCATGGGCACCGCGATCGTCTCGACCTCGCACGGCGTGATGACCGGCCACGACGCACGCTCTGCGGGCGTCGGCGGCGAGGTCCTCGCGCAGGTCTGGTGAGCTGGGCATGTCGCGGATCGGCAGACAACCAATCGCGGTCCCGAGCGGCGTGACCGTCGCGATCGAGCCCGGCGAGGTCCGTGTGAACGGCCCCAAAGGCGAACTCTCCGAGCGCATCCCGCGTGACATCGAGGTCAAGCAGGACGGCGAGCAGCTGCTCGTCACGCGCCCGACCGATCGCGGCGAACACCGCGCGCTGCACGGCCTGACGCGCTCGCTCGTCGCGAACATGGTGCAGGGCGTCACGGCCGGCTACGAGAAGCGCCTGGAGATCCAGGGCGTCGGCTACCGCGCGCAGCTGAAGGGCAAGAACCTCGAGCTCGCGGTCGGCTACTCGCACCCGGTGCCGATCCCGGCGCCGGACGGGATCGACTTCGAAGTGCCACAGCCGACGCGCGTCGTCGTCAAAGGCATCTCCAAGCAGCTCGTCGGCGAGACGGCCGCGATCATCCGCAAGCAGCGCCCGCCGGAGCCGTACAAGGGCAAGGGCATCCGCTACGAGGGCGAGTATGTCCAGCGCAAGGTCGGCAAGCGCGCATGACCGTGCTGACGAAGCCTCAGAGCCGGCTCAAACGGCGCCGTCGCGTCCGCGCGAAGATCGCCGGCACCGCCGAGCGCCCGCGAATCTCGGTGTTCCGCTCCAACCAGGGCATCTCGGCGCAGCTGATCGACGACGTCTCCGGCCGCACGATCGCGGCCGTCAACTGGTACGAGTCCGACCTGCGCGGACTGGCCAAGCCGGAGCGCACGAAGCGCGCCGGCGAGCAGCTGGCCGAGCGCGCGAAGGCGGCGGGCGTCTCGCAGGCCGTGTTCGATCGCGGCGGCTACCGCTACCACGGCCACGTGCGCGCATTCGCCGAGGCGATCCGCGAGGGCGGGATCAGCGTCTAGCGGCAGCTCCGCGCCCGACCGCTACCCTCAAACGCCATGAGCACCGCCTCCGACCGATCAGTCAGCTCCGCCGGCCTCGACCTGCAGGAGCGCGTCGTCGAGATCAACCGCGTCGCGAAGGTCGTCAAGGGCGGCCGGCGCTTCTCGTTCACCGCGCTCGTCGTCGTCGGCGACGAGCGCGAAATCGTCGGCATCGGCTACGGCAAGGCGAACGAGGTCCCGCTGGCGATCCAGAAGGGCGTCGAGCGCGCGAAGAAGGACCTGTTCCGCGTGCCCAAGCACGGCAGCACGATCACGCACCAGACGACCGGCATCTTCGGCGCCGGACGCGTGTTCCTCAAGCCGGCCTCGCCCGGAACCGGCGTGATCGCCGGCGGCGGCGTGCGCGCGGTGCTCGAGCTCGCGGGCATCCACGACATCCTCTCCAAGAGCCTCGGCACGCAGAACCCGATCAACCTCGTCAAGGCGACCGTCGCCGGCCTGCGCGGCCTGCGCACGCCCGAGGAGGTAGGCGAGTTGCGCGGCCTGTCGGTCAACGCCGTGCTCGGCCTCGGCGGCGCGACGGCCAACGGCGCCGCCACCAGCGTCGAGGAGTCGGCGAACGGCGCGTCCGCCGACGGCGAGCCCGCCGGCGAGCCGCAGAGCGCCGGCGAGCCGGAGGCGGCCGCGGCGACGGCGAACGGCGAGGCGTCTTCGTGATGGCCGCGCTGAGCGTCACGCAGCTGCGCTCGCGCAACGGCGCGAACAAGAAACAGCTCGACACGCTGCGCTCGCTCGGCCTGCGCCGAATCGGACACACGGTCGAGGTCAAGGACTCAGAGCAGGCGCGAGGGATGCTGCACGCCGTGCGTCACCTCGTCGAGGTACGCGAGGGCAAGTCGTGAGCCCGGCCGACGGCGAGAAAGAGGAGCGCATCGGCCTACACTCGCTGGCGCCGGCGCCCGGCAGCCGCCGGCCGCGCAAGCGCCTCGGGCGCGGCGAAGGCTCGGGCACGGGCAAGACATCCGGGCGCGGCCAGAAGGGCGCCGGCTCGCGCTCGGGCTCCAAGCGCCGCGCGCGCTTCGAGGGCGGCCAGATGCCGATCCACATGCGCATGCGAAAGCTGCGCGGGCCGCACATGAAGAAGTCGATGCCGTTCGAGCCGTTCCGTACGCACTCCCAACCCGTCAACCTCGAGGCGCTCGAGCAGCGCTTCGACGCCGGGGCGGAGGTGACGATCGAGCTGATGCAGGCCAACGGACTGGGCAAGCGCAAGGACATTCCGATCAAGGTGCTCGCCAAGGGCGAGCTGAGCAAGGCGTTGACCGTTCACGCGCACGCCTTCAGCGCCGGTGCGCGCGAGCGCATCGAGGCCGCCGGCGGAACCTGCAAGCTCGTCGAGCGCTAGGCGTCCGCAGCCGTGTGGGCGGCGGCGGCGATAGTCACATCCTGCTCAGGCGCATCGACTAGAATCGGCCGCTCCGCGGGAGCGAGCGCAGCGGCGCTCTGAGCCGCGCGGCCAAGCCATGCTCTCGACGATTCTCAACGCGTTCCAGGTTGCGGAGATCCGCAAGAAGATCGCCTTCACGGCGGGGATGCTGCTGATCTACCGGCTCGGCTCGCACATCCCCGTGCCGGGCGTGAACCTCAGCGCCGTCAACAACATCCAGAAGGAGTTCGGCGGCTCCAACATCCTCGGCCTGCTCAACCTGTTCTCCGGCGGCGGCCTGTCGCGGATCGCGCTGTTCGCGCTCGGGATCATGCCGTACATCACGGCGTCGATCATCCTGCAGCTGCTGCAGGTCGCCGTGCCGTCGCTCGAAAAGCTCTCCAAGGAAGGCGAGGTCGGCCAGGCGCGGATCACGCAGTACACGCGCTACCTGACCGTCGGTCTCGCGTTCGCGCAGTCGATCGGCTACGTCTTCCTGTTCCACACGCTGCAGGCGAAAGCCGGCGAATCGGTCGTCACGCACTTCGACGCGCCGCACATCTTCCTGATCGTCGTCTGCCTGACGACCGGCTGCGTGATGCTGATGTGGATCGGCGAGCTGATCACGCAGCGCGGCATCGGCAACGGGATCTCGCTGCTGATCTTCGCGTCGATCGTCGCTCGACTCCCTGGCGGGATCCAGACGTGGTGGACCTCGCAGGACCAGGTCTTCAAGGTGATGATGCCGTTCCTCGTGCTCGCCGTCGTCGCCGGGATCGTGTTCGTGCAGGAAGGGCAGCGGCGGATCCCGGTGCAGTACGCAAAGCGCGTGATCGGGCGGCGGATGACCGAAGGCGGGCAGACGTACCTGCCGCTGCGCGTGAACATGGCCGGCGTGATCCCGGTGATCTTCGCCGCGAGCATCATGGCGTTCCCGCCGACCGTCGGCCAGCTGATCAAAACGCACTGGGGCCAGGAACTGTCGGACTTCTTCTCGCCCAACGGCTGGCACTACGTCGTCGGCGAGTCGATCTTCATCCTGCTGTTCACGTACTTCTACACGGCCGTCACGTTCAACCCGGTCGACCAGGCCGACAACCTGAAGAAGTACGGCGGCTTCATCCCCGGCGTGCGCCCCGGTCGCCCGACGGCCGAATTCCTCGACCGGATCCTCGCCCGGCTGACGTTCCCCGGCGCGCTGTTCCTCGCCGCCGTCGCCGCGCTGCCGACGATCCTGATCGCGCGCACGCACCAGAACATCCCGCTCGGCGGCACCTCGATCCTGATCGTGATCGGCGTCGCGCTCGAAACGATGAAGCAGCTCGAGGCGCAGCTGATGATGCGAAGTTACGAGGGCTTCCTGAAGTGATCCTTCGGTGGGCGACCGGGGACGGTCGGCCGCTGCTGCGCCGGCGCGAGCGCTTCCTGACGCGCTCGGCGAACGAGTCCCTCCGGGCGTGCCGAGTGAGGTGGGTCCCGGGGTAGCAGCCGGGCGCCGTCGGCAGGTAGGCTGCCTTTCGACTTGTCCGAGCTCAATCTGATCTTGCTTGGCCCGCCGGGCGCCGGGAAGGGGACGCAGGCGGACCGGTTGCGCGACGACTTCGGGATCCCGCACGTCTCGACCGGCGACATGCTGCGCTCCGAGGTCGCTGCCGGCAGCGAGCTCGGCAACGAGGCGAAGCGCTACATGGACGCCGGCGATCTCGTGCCCGACGAGGTGATCGTCGGGATGATCGTCAAGCGCGTCGGCGAGCCGGACGCCGGCGAGGGGTTCCTGCTCGACGGCTTCCCGCGCAACGCCGAGCAGGCCGGCGCGCTCGCGCAGGCGCTCTCCTCGCTGCAGCGGCGGCTGACGGGGACGCTGCTGATCGAAGTGCCCGACGACGAGCTCGTGCGGCGGCTCGCCGGGCGGCGCGTGTGCGTGAAGAACCCAAGCCACATCTACCACGTCGAGTTCGACCCGCCGAAGCACGAGGGCGTCTGCGACCAGGACGGCTCGCGCCTGATCCAGCGCGACGACGACAAGGAGGAAACGATCCGCCACCGTTTGGACGTCTACCACTCGCAGACCGAGCCGCTGATCGAGCACTACGACGAGCAGGGGCTGCTGCGCCGCTTCGACGGCACGCGCGAGCCGGACGAGGTCCACGCGCGGATCCGCGCCGTGATCGCGGCGCTGCGCCTGGAAGGCCCCTGAGCTTCCGCTGCGCGCCGCGACCGCCAGAGCGGCGTCGGGTCCAAGCTAAGCTCCGCGGGTGATCATCAAGAAGTCGCCGGAGGAGATCGAGAAGATGCAGCGCGCCGGCGCGGCATCGCCGCGGCGATGGACGACGTCGAGTCGCGCATCGCCCCCGGCGTCAGCACCGAGGAGCTCGACGCGGCCGCCGAGCGCTTCATTCGCGCGCGTGGCGGCGTGCCCACGTTCAAGGGCTATCGCGGCTTCCCCGGCTCGATCTGCGCCTCGCCGAACGCGATGATCGTGCACGGGATCCCCGGCCCGTACAAGCTCGCGCCGGGCGACATAATCTCGATCGACATGGGCGTCACGCTCGACGGCTGGGTCGCCGATGCGGCGCGGACGTTCGGCGTGCAGGAGATCACCGCGCAGGCGCAGAACCTGCTGAGCGCGACCGAGCGTTCGCTGCACGCCGGCGTCGCCGAGTGCCGCGCCGGCAACCGCATGGGCGACATGTCGAACGCGATCCAGCGCGTCGCCGAGTCCGCCGGGCTGTCGGTGGTGCGCTCGCTCGTCGGCCACGGGGTCGGTCGCAACATGCACGAGGACCCGCAGGTGCCCAACTACGGAAAGCCCGGCAAGGGACCGCTGCTGGAGGAGGGCATGGTGCTCGCGGTCGAGCCGATGACGACGGCCGGGCGCGCGAGCGTTCGCGTCGCCGGCGACGGCTGGGCGATCTTCTCCCAGGACGGCTCGCCCGCGGCTCATTTCGAGTTCACGATCGCGATCACCGGCGACGGGCCGAAGGTGCTGACGCCGTGGCATCTGCCGCCGCACGAGCGCGAGCTCGATTCGGCGCCGCAGACCGCCGCAAGCCAATAGGAGTTGCTACCATCAGGTGCCGTGCTCGATGAGGACGTACGTCCTCGCGAGCTACTCCTCGACCAGGTAGCGGCGGCCGCAACGGCAGCCAGAGCCCGGTCGCCGGAACAAGCGCCGAAAGGGATCATGAAGGTAAGACCGTCGGTCAAGCCGATGTGCGAGAAATGCAAGATCATCCGCCGCCACGGGGTGGTGCTCGTGATCTGCCAGAACAAGCGCCACAAGCAGCGCCAGGGATGAGCGGAGCGAATCCGGTCAAGCGAGCCGTGAAGGCGAGCCTCGTCATCAGGACGCGCAGCTGGACGCTGCGCGGAGGTAATCACTGATGGCTCGTATCGCGGGCGTCAACTTGCCCCTCAACAAGCGCTCGGAGATCGGGCTGACCTACATCTACGGGGTCGGCCGCGCGACGTCGAACAAGATCCTCGCGCAGGTTGGCGTCAGCCCGGACACATACGTGCGCGACCTGACCGAGGACGAGGTCGCGAAGCTGCGCGACGCGATCGACGACAACTTGACGGTCGAGGGGGACCTGCGGCGCGAGCGCTCGCAGGACATCAAACGGCTGCAGGAGATCGGCTGCTACCGCGGGTTGCGCCACCGCCGCGGACTGCCCGTGCGCGGGCAGAAGACGAAGACGAACGCGCGCACGCGCAAGGGCCCGAAGCGGATGCAGGTCGCCGGCAAGAAGAAAGCCGGCAAGAAGTAATGCCGCCAGCTCCCAAACGCGCCCGCGGCCGTCGCAAGGTCAAAAAGAACATCCCGGTCGGCCAGGCGCACATCAAGACGTCGTTCAACAACACGATCGTCTCGCTGACCGACACGACCGGCAACGTGATCGCGTGGGAGTCCGCCGGCGGCGCCGGCTTCAAGGGCTCGCGCAAGTCGACGCCGTTCGCCGCGCAGGTGACGGCCGACGCGGCCGCGCGCAAGGGCCTCGAGCAGGGGCTTCAGAAGGTCGAGGTCTACGTCAAGGGCCCCGGCTCCGGCCGCGAGACGGCGATCCGCTCGCTGCAGGCCGCCGGCCTCGAAGTGACGGGCGTCAAGGACGTAACGCCGCAGGCCCACAACGGATGCCGCCCGCGCAAGCGCAGGAGAGTCTGAGATGGCCAGGGACACGGGCGCGCAGTGCAAGCAGTGCCGACGCGAGGGGCAGAAGCTGTTCCTCAAGGGCGAGCGCTGCCTGACCGACAAGTGCGGCGTCGAGCGCCGCTCCTACCCGCCGGGCGAGCACGGCCGCGGTCGCCTGAAACAGAGCGAGTACCGCGTGCAGCTGCGCGAGAAGCAGAAGGCGCGCCGTTACTACGGCGTGCTCGAGAAGCAGTTCGCCGGCTACTACCAGAAGGCCTCGCGCCAGCCGGGCATCACCGGCGAGAACCTGCTCGCGCTGCTCGAGTGCCGCCTGGACAACGTCCTCGTGCGCCTCGGCTTCGCGGCGTCGCGCCGCCAGGCGCGTCAGCTGATCCGCCACGGCCATTGGACGGTCAACGGCCGGCGGGTGAACATCCCCAGCTATCAGGTGCGGCCGGGCGACGTGATCGCGATCAAGGCGAGCACGCCCGCTACGCAGGTGGTCAGGGACGCCACCGAGCTCACCGGACAGATCCCCGCGTGGCTCCAGGCCGACCACGAGTCGCTCACGGCCAAGGTGCTGCGCAAGCCGGAGCGACGCGAGGTCGCCGCGCCGGTGCAGGAGCAGCTCATCGTCGAGCTGTACTCGAAGTAGTAGGCACTTCAAGGCGCTGAGCCCGAGACGGGTGGCGCTTCCGAGCCGGCCGTCGAAGCGACGCCGGTGCGACATCAAAACGACGTTAGGACCCTCATGCTCGACTTCCAAATCCCCCGGATCACAAGCGAGTCCGTGGAGCAGAACCGCGGCACGTTCACGATCGAGCCGCTCGACCGCGGGTTCGGCTACACGTTCGGCAACTCGCTGCGACGTGTCCTGCTGTCCTCGCTCTCCGGAGCCGCTGTCACCAGCGTCCGCATCGAGGGCGTCGCGCACGAGTTCTCGACGATCAACGGCGTCAAGGAGGACGTGACGGACATCGTGCTCAACCTCAAGGGCGTGGTCTGCCGGATGCACTCCGACGCGAGCGAGGTCGAGGCGCCGCTTGTCGTGACAGGGCCGGGCGAGATCACGGCGAAGGACATCGACCTGCCGGCCGGCGTCGAGATCCTCAACCCCGACGTCCACATCGCGACGCTCGAGAAAAAAACGAAGCTCGAGCTGTACATGACGATCGGCCGCGGCCGCGGCTACCGCCCGGCGGAGGAGAACAAGTCGGCCGACCAGCCGATCGGCGTGATCCCGATCGACTCGATCTTCTCGCCCGTGCGCCGCGTCGCGTACGCCGTCGAGCAGGCGCGTGTCGGCCAGAAGACCGACTTCGACAAGCTGACGCTCGACATCGAGACCGACGGCTCGATCGACCCGCAGGCGGCGCTGCGCGAGGCGGCCGAGCTGCTGATCAGCCAGCTCGCGATCTTCACCGACGCCGACCGCATCCAGGAGCTGCGCGCGACGCCGGGCGGCCAGCTCGACGGACATGGCCTGACGGTCGGCGCCGCCGGGCAGCCGGCGGCGCTGCAGGGCGAGGAGTGGAGCATCCTGATCGAGGAGCTCGAGCTCGGCGTGCGCTCGTACAACTGCCTCAAGCGCGCCGGCATCCAGACCGTCGGCGACCTGATCTCGAAGTCCGAGGCCGAGCTCAACGCAATCCCGAACTTCGGCAAGAAGTCGATCGACGAGGTGATCGAAACGCTGCACGCGCGCGGCCTGAACCTCCGCCAGGACTAGAACGGCCGACTAGACTGCACTTCCGCTCATGCGACACCAGAAGACACGCAACAAGCTCAGTCGCGACAGCGCGCACCGCAAGGCGCTCCTGATGAACCTGAGCAAGGAGATCATCGAGCACGAGCGGATCAAGACGACCGAGGCGAAGGCGAAGGCCGTCAAGCCGCAGATCGAGAAGCTGATCACGCTGGCGAAGAAGGGCGACCTGCACGCGCGCCGGCAGGCGCTGTCGACGCTCTCGCAGGACAAGTTCGCCGTGCACAAGCTGTTCGAGGACCTCGCCCCGCGCTACGCCGAGCGCCCCGGCGGCTACACGCGGATCCTCAAGCTCGGCCCGCGTCGCAGCGACGCGACCGAGATGGTCTTCATCGAGCTCGTCTGACGCAGCCGCTCGCGGGCGGCCTGAGCGTGCGGACAAGGGGATCGGCGGCCGCGTGAGATGGTCACGAAGCTGACGCTCGAGTACGACGGCGCCGGCTTCGCCGGCTGGGGGGTGCAGCCGCAGGAGCGCACGGTCCAGGGCGAGCTCGAGCGGGTGCTGCAAACGGTGCTCGGCGACACGGCCACCGACGGCGCTCCGCTGAAACTGACGGTGGCGGGGCGCACCGACCGCGGCGTTCACGCGTGGGGACAGGTCGCGAGCTACCGGCACGAGGCGGTCGACCCGCTGCGCTTGAACGGCCTGCTCGACGACGACGTCGCCGTGCTCGCGGCCGAGCCGATGGACGAGCGCTTCGACGCGCGGCGCGACGCGCGCAGCCGCACGTACTGCTACCGCGTGCTCGTGCGCCGCTCGCGCAGCGTGTTCGAGCGCAACACCGCGTTCTGGGTCACGGGCGAGCTGGACAGGGAGCTGCTGAGCGAGTGCGCGCGGCTGCTGCGCGGCAAGCACGACTTCACGGCGTTCACGCCGAGCGAGACGGAGCACAGCTGGTTCCAGTGCGACGTCGCGCGCGCCGAATGGCTCGCCGACGGCGACCTGCTGTCGTTCTGGATCGAGGCCGACATGTTCCTGCGCCACATGAACCGCGCGCTCGTCGGGACGATGCTCGACGTCGCCGCCGGGCTGCGCACGGTCGAGCAGTTCCGAGCGCTGCTCGAGGGTCGCCCGCGCGCGGAGGCGGGGCGGACGGCGCCGGCGCACGGGCTCGCGCTCGCGAGTGTTGCCTACGAGTGATCGCGCGAGCGCGCGAACCGACCGTGCCCCTATGCTGGACGGGCGACCGATGCTGAACGTGCTGCTGACAAACGACGACGGGATCGAGGCCGACGGGCTGCAGGCGCTGCGCGTCGCGCTGACGGCCGTCGATGGCGTCAACCTCGCGGTGATTGCGCCCGACGGCAACCGCTCGGCGATGGCGCGCTCGATCACGACGCGCCGGCCGCTGTGGGTCGAGGAGGTGCCGTTCTCGGACGGTTCGACCGGCTACTCGACCGACGGCACGCCGGTCGACTGCGTGCGCCTCGCGAGCCTCGGGCTGATCGAGGGCTTCGAAGCGGATCTCGTCGTCGCCGGCATCAACCATGGCGCGAACCTCGGCGACGACATCACCTACTCGGGCACCGTCGCGGCTGCGCTCGAGGGCGTCGTGCTCGGCCTGCCGTCGATCGCCGTCTCGCAGCAATCGCGCGCACGCGCGCTCGACTACCGCTTCGACGGCGGCTTCGGCTTCGAGATCGCGGCGCGGTTCGTCGCGCGGATGGTCGAGCGGATCGAGGACGTGCCGCTGCCGACGCGCACGCTGCTGAACGTCAACGTCCCGGCGGGCGAGCCGGACGGCGTCGAGGTGACGAGCCTCGGCAAGCGCATCTACCGCGACGAGCTGAAGCTCGAGCACGAGGAGGAGCGCGGCCGGCGCTACTGGATCTACGGCTCGGACCCGGGCTTCCACGACGAGCCGGGGACCGACCTCGCGGCGGTCGCGGCCGGGCGCGTGGCGGTTACGCCGATCCACTTCGACCTGACCGACCGGTCCGGTCTCGACGCGCTGCGGCGATTCGACCTCGAGGCGCTGCTCGCGCCACCGATCGGAGATCGGCCGGCGCGCGGGGCGTCGTGAGCGCGGCCGGCGCGCGCGGCGGCGCGAGCGCCGCGACGGCGGCTGACGCCGAGCCGACCGACGCCGCGCCGGCGGCTCGCGCGCAGGAGCTGCGCCGGCTGCTCGAGCACCACGCGCGCCGGTACTACGTCCTCGACGACCCGGAGATCGGCGACGACGAGTACGACGCGCTGCTCGACGAGCTGCGCGCGATCGAGCGCGAGCACTCCGAGCTCGTCACGCCGGACTCGCCGACGCAGCGCGTCGGCGGCGAGCCGGTCAGCCGCCTGGAGAAAGTCGAGCACCTCGAGCCGATGCTGTCGCTCGGCAACGTGCGCTCGGAGGAGGAGCTGCGCGCGTGGGTCGAGCGGATGCGCAACCACCTCGCGCGCGAGGGCATCGACGCGCCCGGCTTCGAGTACGTCGTCGAGCCGAAGATCGACGGGCTCGCGATCAGCCTCGTCTACCGCGACGGCGCGCTCGAGCGCGGCGCGACGCGCGGCAACGGCGAGATCGGCGAGGACGTGACGCACAACCTGCGCACGATCGCCGCGATCCCGCTGCAGATCGAGGACGCGCCGTCGCTGCTCGAGGTGCGCGGCGAGGTGTACATGTCGCTCGCCGACTTCACGGCGCTCAACGAGCGGCGCGCGGAAGCCGGCGAGTCGACGTTCATGAACCCGCGCAACTCCGCGGCCGGAACGGTGCGCCAGCTCGACCCGGCCGACGCCGCGAAGCGGCCCCTGTCGATCTGGTGCTACCAGGTCGGCGTCACCGACGGGCTCTCGTTCGAGCGCCACTCGCAGGCGCTGCAGTGGCTGCGCGAGCACGGCTTCCGCGTCAACGCCGACGTGAAGCTGCTGGCGAGCGAGGAGGAGGTGATCGCGCAGTGCGTGCAGTGGCAGCAGCGCCGCGGCGAGCTCGACTTCGAGATCGACGGCGCCGTCGTCAAGGTCGACGACCTGCGCCTGCAGCGCCGCCTCGGCGCGGTCGGCCGCGAGCCGCGCTGGGCGGTCGCGTGGAAGTTCCCGCCGACGACGGCCGTGACGCGGCTGGAGAAGGTGATGTGGAACGTCGGCAAGTTCGGCGACATGCGCCCGTATGCGGTGCTCGCTCCGGTGACGGTCGGCGGCGTGCGGATCGGGATGGCGACGCTGCACAACGAGGAGGACCTCGCGCGCAAGGACATTCGCGCGGGCGAGGACGTGATCGTGCTGCGCGCCGGCGACGTGATCCCGCAGGTCGTCTCGCCGGCGCCGCATGTCGTCGAGCGCAAGGGACGCGCGCGCCGTCCGCGACCGCCCAAGCGCTGTCCGTTCTGCGAAACGCCGACGGTCAAGCCCGAGGGGGCGGTCTTCACGAAGTGCCCGAACCCGCTGTGCCCGGGCCGCGCATGGCAGCTGCTCAAGCACTTCGTCTCGCGCGGCGCGATGGACATCGACGGGCTCGGCGAGAAGCAAGTCGCGACGCTGCAGGAGCGCGGCATCGTGAAGACGGCCGGCGACTTCTACCGCCTGACCGAGCAGCAGCTCGTCGAGCTCGACGGCTTCGGCGAGATCTCTGCGCGCAACCTGCTCGCGGCGCTCGAACGCTCGAAGGAGCGTCCGTTCGCGCGCGTGCTGTTCGCGCTCGGCATCGAGGAGGTCGGTGAGGTCACCGGGCGCAACCTCGCGCAGCGCTTCCGCGACGTCGACGCGCTGCTCGCGGCGACGCCGGAGGAGATCGAGCAGACGCACGGCGTCGGCGCGAAGATGGCTGCGTCGATCTACGAGCAGCTGCACGACGAGCGCATGCAGGCGCTGATCGATGACCTGCGTCAGATCGGGCTGCGGTTCGCCGCCGAGGGCCCGGCGCCGTCGGAGGGGCCGCTGGCCGAGAAGACGCTCGTGCTGACGGGCACGCTGCCGCATTGGTCGCGCGAGCACGCGACCGAGCTGATCATGGCCGCGGGCGGCCGCGTGACGAGCTCGGTGTCGAAGAAGACCGACTTCCTCGTCGCCGGCGAGAGCGCAGGCTCGAAGCTGGCGAAGGCCGAGCGCCTTGGCGTGCCCGTGCTCGACGAAGCGGCGTTGCGCGAGCTGCTGGGCGCATGACCCGCGTGGCCGAGATGGAGCGCGCTCAGGCGCCGGCGTCTACCATGTTCCGCTGGCGCCGCAGCCGCCTTTGCCCGACGGGCTGCATTCGCGTTTGACTTGCCCGTTTTCGTATATCAGTTTGAAGACGTCTTTGCTGCCGACCGCTTCGGATTCGACGGTGAAGCCGGTTGCGGTCGGCGTGACGATTTCTTTGGCGATCGCCGTCGTTTTGTCCCTCAGCGTCGGCTCGATCGCCTGCAGCTTGGCGAGCGTCGCGCCTTCGTAGCTGCCGCTGTTTTCGATCGCGTACGTTTTCATCGCCGTATGCAGCGTCCCTACCTGCGTCTTCGCGGCGGCGTCATTGGCCTTCGTCGTCTGGCTGAGGAACGCCGGGATCGCGATCGCCGCAAGGATGCCGATGATCAGGATCACGACAAGCAGCTCGATCAGCGTGAAGCCGGACTGGCTCTTGAACCGGATCAGCGCTCCCGACTCGTCCTTGAAGCGCATCAGCGCCGTGGACTGTCCCCTGACGCGCGTCAGCGTCGCGGACTGGCTGTTGAGGCGCATGAGCGCCGTGGAGTCGCCCCTGAGGCGCGATAGTGCTCGATAGATCATGCGGAGGTATCGGCCTCGCGCGGTGAAACTTTAGCGTTCGCTTGCAGCTCCGCTTGCGGTGCGCCGCTCTAGTAGTCGGCGACCGTGATCGTCATGTGATCCTGGATCACGTGCGCGAGTTCGGTCGAGATGCCGTCGTCGAAGAACGCGAACACGAGCAGGTGGCCATCCGCTGCGTTGCAGTAGCCGACGAGGTTCGAGTAGCCGGTCAGCGTGCCCGTCTTGCCCTGGCAGCGTCCGGAGGCGCCGGTTCCGCGCATGCGGTGCGCGAGCGTACCCGTGTGCCCGGCGATCGCCATGCTGTTGCGCAGCAGCGTCCCGAGCGGCGTCGGCTGCACGCCGACGAGCAGGTCGGCGACTTCGTAAACGGACGTGCGATCGGATTCGGACAGGCCCGAGCCGTCGACGACGTGCGGGTGGATGCCGAGCAGCGAGGCGATCGTCTGGCTGACGACGGCCGCGCCGGCGGCGGTCGTGCCGGCGCCGCCGAACGAGACGCCGAGATCCTTGACGAGCGTCTCCGCGAAGAAGTTGTCCGACGGGGGCAACATCAACCCGAGCAGCTGCTCGACCGTCGGCGAGGCGACCTGCGCGAGCGGCGTCGCGCCGGGCGGCGCGCTCGCAGCGCCGCTCGAGCCGCGAATGCTGACGCCGTCGTTCTTCAACGCCGCCCACAGCTTGCGTGCGGCGTACGCCGCCGGCGCGTGCGCGCCGCGTTCGGAGCCGCTCTCGCCGCGGTCGAACGCGAGCGCCGAGAGCGCGCCTTCGAGGAACGGGTCGAACTGGTAGTTGCTCGACGGCTCGCCGCGCAGCGAGTCGAAGAACGACTCGTCGCCGTACACCGAGCCGCGCACCGCGCGGATGCCGTCCGTGCGCACGAGCTGCGAGACGAGCGTCGAGACGCTCGCGCCGACGCCGCCGTAATGGCCGTCGATGAACGACGTGTCGCCGAACGTCGGGTCGCCGCCGCCGTGCAGGTAGAGGTCGCCTTCCCACACGCCGTTCGGCCCGAGCTGGCCGGTGCCGAGCACGGTCGTCGACAGGCGCGCGCTCGGGCCGAGCCGCTCGAGCGCCGTCGTCGCCGTGTACAGCTTCTCGACCGACGCTGGCGGGCGCCGCGCGGTCGCGCGTTCGGAGTACAGCGCCTGCTTGGTCGTCACGTCGTACACGTACGCGCTCGAGTACGGCCCGGCGACCGTCATCTGGTGTGCGAGGTCGCTCTGCAGGCCGCCGAGGCTCCCCGGCGCGCCCGTCGCGGCGGCCGGAACGGCGAGAACGATGGAGACGGCGAGCAGCGCCGCGCGGCGTGTCAACGTCTCGTAAAACGATCTCACGAGCGACATATCGAGCTTTCGCGGCACTCGTCCTTTAGAATTGAGTAGCGATGGGCAAGGTCGTCAAGCTGGAACCGACGGATCAGGCCAAGGTTGCGGCCAAGCGTAGACGGGCGGCCAAGCAGGCGGCTCGCGGCGTCGGGCGGTCCGCGTCGCTCGATCGACGGCGCCGTCCGCGCCGCCACAAGACGGCTCTCGTGCTCGGCGGCGGCGGCTTCACCGGCGGCGTCTACGAGATCGGCGCGCTGCGTGCGCTCGACCTGCTCGCCGTCAACAGCAGCGTCAACCAGTTCGACGTCTACGTCGGAACATCGGCCGGTGCGTTCATCGCCGCGCTGTCCGCCAACGGCGTGACGCCCGAGGAGATGATGCGCGTCGTCACGCGCCAGGGCACGCCGCCGTTCAAAGACGTCGACCTCGGCGACCTGCTGCGTCCGAACCTCGTCGAGTTCGTGCGCAAGGGCGCGGCGCTGCCGCTGCGCACGCTCTCGCTCGCCCGCCAGCTGATCACGCAGCGCGGCGGCATCTCCGTGCTAGACCTGCTGCTCGGCTTCGCCGAGGGGCTGCCGTCGGGCGCTTACACCGGCGCCGGCATCGAGCGCTACCTGCACCAAGTGCTGAGCGAGCCCGGCCGCACCGACGACTTCAACGAGCTCGCGTGCGAGCTCTACATCGCCGCGACTGACCTCGACACGTGCGAGCGCGTCGTGTTCGGCGTCGACGAGGGCGAAAACGTGCCGATCTCGACCGCCGTGCGCGCGTCGGGCGCGCTGCCGATGGTCTACGCGCCCGTGCGCGTCAACGACCGCGAGCTGATCGACGGCGGGATGGTCTCGACGACGAACCTCGACATCGCCGTCGAGGCGGGCGCGAAGCTCGTCGTCGTGATCAACCCGATCGTGCCGTTCGTCAACGACTTCGCCGAGCAGGTCCGCACGCTGCGCGGAACGCGTCCTCGTCGCGTCTCGGACATGGGCTTCCCGCAGATCGGCTACCAGGCGTTCAAGCTCGTCGCGCACCAGCGGCTGCACGAACTCGCGAAGACGTGGGAGAGCCGCTATCCGGGCGTCGACATCGTGCTGATCGAGCCCGAACCGACCGACGAACTGATGTTCCAGACGTCGATGATGAACTTCGCCTCCCGCGTCGAGATCGCGCGCCATGGCTTCGAGTCGGTCACGAAGCACCTCGCCGAGCAGTACGAGCACTACCAGGAGGTCGCCGAGCGCCACGAGATCGAGATCTCGGGCAAGCGCGTGCGCAAGGTAGTCGAGCACTTCGACGCCGAGCCCGAACAGGTCAGCGCCTGGCGCAAGATCCTCGAAGGGACGACCGGCACGCTCCTGCGCCAGTCCGGCTCGGGCTAGAGCGCTTTGTCGATCGCGCTCAGCACGCGCGCCGTCGCGGCCGGCTTGTGGATCGCGATGCGCACGTGCTGCGGCTCGCCGAGCGCGTCGCCTTCGGCGACGAGCACGCCTGAGAGCGCGAGGCGGGCGGCGAGCTCGCCGCCGCTCAGCTCGGGGTGGGCCGCCCAGACGAAGTTCGCCTGACTGTCGGCGACCTCGAAGCCACGCTCGCGCAGGCCGGCGATCAGCCGCGGGCGCTCCTCGTGGATCGTCTCGACGTGGCGCTCGAGCAGGTTCGAGCACGTGCGCAGCGCCTCGAGCGCGCCCGCCTGCGAGACCTCCGAGACTCCGAGGTCGGGGTCGAGCTCGGCCATCAGCTCCTGCGAGCGCGGGCCGCCGATCGCGTAGCCGACGCGCAGGCCCGCGAGGCCCCACGCCTTCGAGAAGCTGCGGAAGACGAGCAGCCGCGGGTAGCGCTCGAGCAGCTTCAGCGAGACGTCGCTCGGCTGCGCGTCGACGAACTCGACGAGCGCCTCGTCGAGCAGCACCGCGACGGTCTCCGGCAGGCCGGAGAGCAGCCGCTCGAGCTCGCCCGCCGCGACCAGCTCGCCGGTCGGGTCGTTCGGGTTGGCGAGCGCGATCACGCGCGTCGCCGGGTCCTGTGCGGCCTCGAGCAGCGCGTCGATGCCGCCGGTCACCGGCATCGCCTGACCGTGCGCGCGACGCGCCATGATCGGATACAGCGGGTACGACGGCCACGACGTCAGCAGCCGCTGTCCCGGCTCGATCAGCGCGCGCGTGGCCGCGCTGAGCAGCTCGGCGGCGCCGTTGCCGAGCACGAGCCGGCCGGGCTCGACGCCGAGGCGAGCCGCGAGCTCGTTGCGCAGCTCCGAGCCGCGCAGGTGCGGGTAGCGGTGCAGCCCGCGCCGCGCGACGAACGTGATCGCGTTGACGATCCGCGGGTTCGGCAGCTCGGGCCACGTCGTCTGCGACAAATCGAGCGTGTCGACGCGCGTCAGCGCTTTGCGGCGCCGCTCGGCGGCCTCCTCGCGCAGGCCGGCGTTGACCTCCTCCTCGGTCATCCCCTCGAACTGCTTGTAGTAGTCGAGCAGACCCACGGCGGTCCGCGACTTACGACTTGCCGTTGCCCGAGACCGTGACCGAGCCGGGCCCGTGGATGACGATGAACCAGAACGCGAACGCGAGGCCGCAGATCGCCGCGGTCGTGCCGAACACGCGCCCGAGCGCGCCGTTGCGCTGGTCGTGCCCGGCCGCGCGGCGCACGAGGATCCACGCGTGGTCGAGGCGTCGCAGCAGGCTCAGCGCGCCGAACAGCAGCGCGAACAGCGCGACGAACGCGACGAGGATGCCGACGCCGACGCTGCCGGTCAGGTAGTTGACCTGCGAGCCGATCCACAGGCACGCGAGCGGGATCGGCCCCCAGCAGAGCAGGCTGAGCGCGACGATCGCCGCGAACAGCATGTTCGCGAACGAGCCGTCGACGCGCTGGCGCGAGTCGCTGCCGCGCTCGGGCAGCGCGCGGTAGCGGATCGGCGCCGTGCCGGGCCTGCGCCCGACGAACAGCCCTCCGTTGTCGCTCGGGTCAGTGCGCATCAATGCCTATGTTCGCAGCTAAACGCGTCGCTGCGGGTCGGCAGTCCGCCGCGATGCGCTCATCGTGCTCTTCCGTGCGCGCTTGGCGCGCGTCAGCCGTTGTACAGGCGGTCGAACAGCTCGGCGTATTTCTCGTTGACGACGTTGCGCTTGACCTTCAGCGTCGGCGTCAGCTCGCCCGTCGCCTGCGAGAGGTCGTGGTCGAGGATCGCGAACTTCTTGACCTGCTCGACCTGCGCGTATTTCGCGTTCGCGCGGTCGATCTCCGCCTGGATCGCCGCGCGCACGTCGGGGTGCTCGGCGAGCGACGCGATGTCGCTCGGCAGCTCGCGCTCGCTCGCGAACTGCGGCATCTCCTCCTCGTCGAGCGTGATCAGCACGACCGGATACGGGCGCTGGTCGCCGTGCATCACCGCCTGCGAGATCCAGCGGCACTGCTTCAGGTCGTTCTCGATGTTCGCTGGCGTCAGGTTCTTGCCGCCGGCCGTGATGATGATGTCCTTCTTGCGGCCCGTGATCGACAGGTAGCCGTCCTCATCGATCGAGCCGAGGTCGCCCGTGTGCAGCCAGCCCTGCTCGACGGCGCCGAAGCTCGCGTCGGCGTTGTTGTGGTAGCCGTTGAAGATGTTCGGCCCTTTGACGAGGATCTCGCCGTCGTCTGCGATCTTCAGCTCGACGCCGGGCAGCGCGCGCCCGACCGTGCCGAAGCGGTGGTTCTCGACCGTCGACGTCGTCGCCGCCGTCGCCGTCTCGGTCATCCCGTAGCCCTCGAGCACCGGCACGCCGCACGCCCAGAAGAATTCGAGGATCTCTTTCGCGATCGGCGCCGCGCCGCTCGTCGCGTGGCGGACGCGCCCGCCGAAGATCGCGCGCACCATCGTGAACAGCTCCGCGTCGGCTTCGTCGAACGGCTTCTGCAGCTCCTCCGGCACCGGTTCGCCGCGGTTGATCATGTCGCGCACCTTCACGCCGAGCTCGATCGCCGCCTTCGCGCGCGCCTGCTCCTCGGGCGGCTTCGCCTGGATCGCGCCCTGCGCGAGCGTGTAGATCTTCTCGAACACGCGCGGCACCGACGGCAAATACGTCGGCTTGACCTCCATCAGCTCCGGCACGATCTGCTTCGTGTCGCCGCCGAAGTACGCGAGCGTGCCGCCGAGGTCGAACACCGCGAGCTGGATCAGCAGCGCGAACGAGTGCGCCAGCGGCAGGTACAGGTAGATCACCTCGTCGCCCTGGATCTCACCCGCCTCGCTGACCATGTTGATGATCGCGCGGTAGTTGCCGTGCGTCAGCACGCAGCCCTTCGGCGGCCCCGTCGTGCCGGACGTGTAGATGAACGTGAACGGGTCCTCCGGGCGCACGGCCGCGCGCCGCGCTTCGAGCTCCTCGACGCCGCGCGAGCGCCCCCGCTCACGAACCTCGTCGAGCGAGATCGCTCCAAGCCCCTTGACTGCATCGGACTGACCGGAGGCGATGCCGGTTTCGTTCGGCGGGTCGATCACGATGATCGTGCGAAGTCCCGGCACCTGCTCGCGGATCGCAGCGACCTTCTCGAGCTGCTCTTCGTTCTCGCACACGATCGCGCTCGCGTCGGAGTCGGAGATCACCCACAGGCACTCCTCCGGCGAGTTCGTCTGGTAGATCGGCACGACGACAGCGCCCGCCGACGTCGCGCCCATGTCCGCGTACGACCACTCCGGACGCGTGTTGCCTAGGATGCACAGCCGCTCGCCCGGCTCGATCCCGAGGTCGATCAGCCCGAGGCCGATCTCCTGCACGATCTCCGCGAGCTGCGCGTAGCTGACGTCCTGCCACGCGCCGTCGCGCTTGTAGCGGATCGCAGCGCTCTCGCCGTGCGCGGTGGCAGCGCACGGGATCAGGTCGGCGATCGTTCGCGAACCTGTTGCCGACCCCGTGGTCGACGCCATCGCGGTGGCCTCCATCGGGAACTCTCCTCTTCGTCTCGGTCTCAGTTGTGAGCCGACCGCCCCATGCCGGTCGCCCGGCTCATGTTAGAGCGCCACCGCGCAATTTGCGAGCGCGCCCGACGGCCGTGGCGGCTCAGATCGGGTTGGGCACGTCGACGAACACGTGACGCACGCCGAAGCGCTGCGCGAGGTGCTCGCCGAGCGCGCGAACGCCGAGCGTCTCCGTCGCGTAGTGGCCCGCCGCGACGTAGTGGATGCGCAGCTCGCGCGCCTGCGCCATCACGCGCTCCGTCGGCTCGCCCGTGACGAACGCGTCCGCGCCGGCCGCCACCGCGTCCGCGAGGTAGTCCGAGCCGCCGCCCGATACGATCGCGACGCGACGCACGCGCGCCGGCCCCGCCTCGAACACGAGCGGCTCGCGCTCGGTCACCTCGTGCACGCGCGCGACCAGCTCCTCCGACGCGATGCCCTCGCCCGCGAGCTGCGCGACGAACCCGATCGGCTCGCCGCGATGCAGCGCGAAAGGCTCGATCGCTTCGGCGCCGAGCGCGCGCGCGAGCAGCGCGTTGTTGCCGAGCTGCGGATGCGCGTCGAGCGGCAGGTGATACGCCGCGAGCGCGATGTCAGCCTCGAACAGCACCTCCAGGCGGCGCTTGAGCTGCGCGTCGATCGGCCCCGCCCCCGAGCCCCAGAACAGGCCATGGTGCACGACCAGCAGCTGCGCGCGCTCCGCCGCCGCGCGCTCGAACAGCTCCAGGTGGGCTGAGACGCCCGTCGCGACCGTCTCGACCTCCGACGCGCCCGGCACCTGCAGGCCGTTTGGGCCGTAGTCGCCGAAGCGCGCCGGTCCTAGCAGCGCGTCCAGCTCGGCGAGCAGCGTCGTCGTAGGCGTCGGCATGCGGCGACCATAGCTGGCGCTCCAAGCGCGCGGATGCTTTGCGGGGGCAGGATACGTGCGGGAGCTTGCCGCCGCGCGTGCTGCGGGCGCGCGTACGAATCCGAGGCGCGCGTGCGTGCACGCGCGCCTGTAACTGTATGTACAGCGGTCGTATGGAATACTGACCGCGCGTCGGGGCGTGGCGCAGCCTGGTAGCGCGCGCCGTTCGGGTCGGCGAGGTCCCCGGTTCGAATCCGGGCGCCCCGATTGGTTAGTGTCTGCGAACAGCAGCGAACAGCGGCGAAACCCTCCCGAAGACGCTGAGCTTCGCGGGACGCTGTTCGCTCGTGTTCGAGGCGGGCGAAGACTGCACGTTGGCGGACCGGCCCGCCTGGCCGATGCTTACCGTCCGGCGTGCTCGCCGCGAGGCGCCCCGGGGCCGGGCGGGAGCGCGATCTCCCCGCGCGCCGCGTGTTTGCCGCACCTGTCGCAGCGGAGGTCTGGGCCGATGTTGCCGCCGCAGCCGGCGTGGAGGGTGAGTCGGGGTGGGCCGCCCGGAGTCGGGTAGTGGCGGTCGCCCCACTTCATGAGCACGATCAGCGCGGGCGCGAGCTCGCGCCCCTTGTCGGTGAGGACGTACTTCGGCCGGCCGGGCCGCTCCGGGTCCGGAACGCGTTCGAGCAGCTCCTCGTCGCACAGCCGCTTGAGCCGGTTCGTGAGGACGTTGGAGGCAATCCCGAGCTTCGCCTGGAACTCCTCGAACCGCGTTAGGCCGACGAGGGCGTCGCGGAGGATCAGCAGCGTCCAGCGCTCACCGACGATCTCGAGCGAGCGGGCGATCGAGCAGACCTGGTCTGGATAGTCGCGTTGAAGCACCCTCCGATCGTAGCTGGCTTGCTTGACAAAAGCTAGAGCCCTGGTAGGCTGCCTTGCATGGCGCAAGCTAGCTATACGGTGGACGAGTAATGAAACGCAATCCCTTGATCCTGATCTCGCTGCTGCTGGCGGCGTTTGTGATCAATCTCGACACGACGATCGTCAACGTCGCGTTGCCGTCGCTCGTTCGCCAGCTGCACGCTTCCGACTCGCAGCTGCAGTGGGTCGTGGACGCTTTCAACTTGCTGTTCGCGGCCTCGGTGCTCGCCGCTGGCAGTCTGTCTGACCGCTTCGGGCGCAAGGGGATGCTGCTCGCGGGCCTAACGGTCTTCGGCCTCGCGAGCGTGGCCGGCGGGCTGACCGACAGCGCCGGTGCGCTGATCGCGGCGCGCTCGGCGATGGGCGTCGGTGCGGCGATGGTGTTCCCATCGACGCTGTCGCTGCTCACCAACGTATTCACCGAGCGGGGCGAGCGCGCCCGGGCGATCGGCTTGTGGGGCGCGATCACAGGCTTGGCGATCGCGCTCGGACCGATCGTCGGCGGCTGGCTGCTCGAGCTCTCCGATTGGCGCAGCATCTTTTTCGCGATGGTGCCGATCGCCGCCGGCGCCGGCGTCCTGGCCGCCCGCTATGTCCCGACCTCGCGTGACCCGCACGCCCCCCGCACCGACCGGGCCGGGTTCGCGCTCTCGACCGCGACGATCGCCCTGCTCGTCTATACGATCATCGAGGCTCCGAACCACGGCTGGGCAAGCGCGCGGACGCTCGCCAGCCTCGCGCTGACCGCGGTGCTGGCGGGTGCATTCGTGGCCTGGGAGCGGCGCACCGAGCACCCGATGCTCGACGTGAGCTTGTTCCGTAACCCGCGGTTCACGGCCGCGAGCGCCTCGGTCGCGATCTCGTTCTTCGCGCTGTCGGGGTTCATCTTCCTGGTCACCCAGCTGTTCCAGTTCCTCAAGGGCTACGGCCCTCTGTCGACCGGCGTGCGCCTCCTGCCAGTTGCCTCATTCGTCGCGATTTCCTCCATCCTCGGCACCAAGCTGGCCGTCCGGTTCGGCACGAAGCTGGTCGTCGCGTCCGGGCTGTTCTCGATGGCCGCGTTCTACCTATGGGTTTCGACTTCATCGGTCACGACCGGCTACGGGACGATCGCCGCCCAGATGGTCGTTCTCGGGACAGGGATGGGCCTCACCAGCGCGCCCGCGACCGAGGCGATCATGGGCGTGGTGCCGAAAGCGAAGGCCGGCGTCGGGTCGGCGGTCAACGACGCCACGCGTCTTTTGGGCGGCACCCTCGGCGTCGCCGTGATCGGCAGCGTTTACGCGTCGCTGTACGCCAGCCGGCTCACCGGCGCGCTGCCTGGGGGGTTGCCTGCCGGTGTCGTGCGCACCGCGCACGCCTCCGTCGGTGCCGCGCTGACAGTCGCAGGCAAGCTGACCCACGCCGGCCATGCGCCGCTCGCGTCAGCCATCGACAGCGCCGCTAACTCGGCCTTCTTCGAGGGCTTCCACGCGGCCAACTACGTCGCCGCGGGCATCGCCGCCGCAGGCGCCGTGATGGCGTTGGCGCTGCTTCCCGCCCAACCGACGACCAGCCGCGACGACACGCCGGAGGTGCCGGCACAAGGTACGCCCGCAGCCGCGGCGCACAGCTGACCCATCCCCAGCGACAGGAGACAGGACACCATGAGCCCCCAGCAACTCACACCCCCCGAGACCGGTGCCGCCTCCGGGCTCGGCCGGGCGACCGGATTTGAGCTGGCCCGCCCCGGTCAGCCGGGTGTCGCCAACGTCGAGGCGGCGCTGGAGCGCAACCGCGCCTTCGCGGCCGCCGGCGGCCATGCAGGCGCTGTCGTCTTCCCGACTCTGCGCCTGTTCGTGATCACCTGCCTCGATCCGCGTACCGACCCCGCGCACTTCCTCGGCCTTGGCCTCAGCGACGCGATGGTCGTCCGCAACGTCGGCGGGCGCGTTACCCCGGAGGTCATCAACGATGTCGCCTTCATTGGCCAGCTAGCCGAGAACGCACTGCCCGACGGCCCCCTGTTCGAGGTTGCCGTGATCCACCACACCCAGTGCGGAACCGGCGCGCTCGCCGACGACACCTTCCGTCGCCGCTATGCCGAGCGCATCGGCGCCGACGAGACGGCCCTGCACGACCAGGCGGTACTCGACCCTGCCGCGACCGTCACACATGACGTCGAGCACCTCCGCTCCGCACCCGCAATCTCGTCGCGCGTCACCGTGTCCGGGCACGTCTATGACGTCGTTACAGGCCTGGTCCAAATGATTCTGCCAGCCGCCCATTGAGCGTCTCGGCTCCAACGCAAACAGTCGATTCACACCCAAAGAGGACAACATGAACCATCTACCTGCATATCTGTGGGCCTGGACGTCGGGCTAAAATCGGGTCATGAACTCGCCCGAAAGACGCCTCGCTAGTTGGCTCCGACGACCGTGTAGTCCTGGTTGACAAAGATGTGATGCGGCCAGTTGACGCCGATGTTGTGGACCTCGTACTCACGGTTGCTCAGCTTCACCACCCGGTCAACGACGCCTCCCGGGTAGGCCGCCAGCGCGGCTTCGGTCGCTTTGTTCGCCGTCGCTCCCCCGACGATCGTGCCCGACCCCTGGCTGTAGCTGGCCGGGATCTGACCGGCCTGCTTTGACGTGGACTGCGAACCGCGCTTGAAGGGGACCACTTCTGCCGCAGTGGAACTTGTAGACGCGTCGCCTGTCGGTTGCACGAGAACCTTGTCCGCGGTGATCGTCGTTCCGCTCGTCGTTCCGAGCACGAGGACGCTTCCGCCGTTCTTCACGGCGCTGGCCGAGCTCGAGCTCTTTCCCTTGTCGTATCTCGTAGTGGACGCCGTCTTGACGGTCACCTTCTGGCCCGCTGACGTCAATATCGTGAAGCTGGGCTTGGAAACGCTCACGACCTCGCCGGACGATCCTCCTGCGGCCGGGCCGGACCGAGCGTTGGATCCCCCGCTGCTCGCGGCGGGTCGCCCTGATATCGCTGAGGGGGATGCTGCTGTCGTCGCGACGCCTGAGCCGGTGCTGGCCGTTGCGCTGACGATGCCGTAGGTACCGCCTCCGATCGCGACGGCCGTGGCGCCGATCGCGATCCATCTGGTGATTCTCCTGGAGAACATGGGCTTACCTTCCGTCGTCTGGTGATCGCACGTTCACGCTCTATCCCACGATGGCCGAGCGCCCTAAGAGCGTCCTGCGAAAGATGTAAGAGTTTCCTCTGTGTCAACGCCGCATCGTCCGGCGGCTTTGCTGGCTACAGGAGCGCTCGTCGGCGGGTCCGGGCTGCTGCTCCGCTGCGGCGACGTTGCGAGCGCGGCACGCCGCCGCCGTAAATTTAGAGGTGGCTTACCTCAGCCCATAGCCTGCCGTCCGTGAGCACGGAAGCCGTGGGATCGGGTGGGACAGACGGCGTCGACTGGCGTCGGGCGGAGTTCGTCCTGACGCTGCTCGGGTTCCTGGCTTTCCTCGCGCTGCCAATCCGCATCACGACGATCTACAGCGGCTTGCCGGCGCACCCGCTGTTCGTGCACGTGCCGGTCGTGCTGATCCCCGTCACGGTAGTCGTCGCGGCGGTCTTCATGTTCAAGCCGGCGTGGCTCTCGCGCTACGGGATCGCGCTGGCCGTCGTGTCGATCGTCGCGATGGGCTCGGTCTTTCTCACGCTGCAGGCCGGCGCGGCGCTGCGCGGCGAGCTGCACCTGCAGGGTCGCGCAGCGACGCTCATCTCCGAACACTCCCACGCGGCGCACATCCTCGCGATCGTCTACGTCGCTTTCACGGCGACGCTGATCGTCACGTTCGCGGCGCGTCGGATCTCGGCGGGGCTGTCGACGGGCCTCGGCATCGTTGATCACATGCTGTCTCCGAAGTCGGTATTCAGCGCGCTTCGCGTCGTGACCGTGCTGCTGGCGATCGGCGCCGGCTACATGTGTTTCAGGACCGGCGATCTCGGGGCGAAGGCCGTGTGGCAGGGTCGGGTCGAAGCCGCTCACGCAGGTTTCGCTCCGGGGCCCGGTAGGACGCCTTCGCAACTCGGCCAACCGTGACGAGCACGGTCGTGCGACCAAGCTGACGGCCCGCGTCTCCTACCCGGGGATCGTCATCCAAGGCACGTGCCCCGGCACAAGCACGACCGCGACCCCCAGCCCAGCGACGAGCGCCGCCGTCGCCACTACCGCAAAGCCATCCCACGGCAACAGCTTCTCGATCGCGACGAACGCCGCGACGACGATCATCCAGGCGACGTTCATGACGCCGACGGCGAATAGCACGGCCATCAACGCCCAGCTCGAGCCGACGCAGAAGCCGCCGTGCTCGAGGCCCGTCAGCAGAGCGCCGGACGCCCCCGGTCGACGCGCGGCGAGCAGCTCGGGGTTGCGGCAGTGGCGCAGGCACGTCGACTTAATGGGCGTCAGCTCGTACAGCGCCGCGGCGAAGATCACGCCGCCGGCGACGTACCGACCCCCACGATGCCAGGCGAGCCAGGAGACGTCGAGCGAGCGAACGCCGTCGATCAACGCGTACGCAAGCACCCCGACGGCCAGCCACGTGAGCAGGTAGCCGCCGGCGAACGCGCAGGCCGTCGCGGTCGGAACGGGCGCGCCGGCCGTTCGCTCCGCGCGCGCGTACGTGAGCGCCATCGGCACGAGCGACGGGAACATCATCGCGGCCATCATCGTCACCCACACGACCGCGAACCAGCCGACGCCGCCGAGGTCGGTTCCGGGCCCCATGTCCATCCCGTGCATGCGCCGCGCCGTGATCGCCCAGCACACGGCGGCGACGACGATCAGCAGGATGCCCGGAGCGGCGCGCGTCAGCCGGTCGCGCGTCGCCCCGCACTGCGCGCGCTCGCCTTGGAAGTGGGCCTCCATCGCGGTTGCGCGTCCTCGCTCAGCCGGCCAGCGCCCGCTCGAGCTGGTCGAGGCACGCGCGCCAACCCCAGTCCTGGCCCTCGCGGCGCTCGTCGGTCGCGATGCCGCTGTTGACCATCAGCACCGTCGTCGAGCCGCCGGACTCCGTGAACGAGAGTTCGATCAGCTGCTCGTTCGACGGATCGTCGTGGAACGTCCACTTCATCGCCAGCTGGTTCGGCCGGTCGATCAGCGTGTACTCGCCGTGCGCCTCCGCTTCGCTGCCGTCGGGCTTGCGCATGACCACCCGGACCGTTCCTCCCACGCGCAGGTCGACCTCGGCCGTCGGCGTCTGCCAATCGGCGCCGCAGTGAAACCAGCGCCGCATCACGTCGGGGCTGGTCCATGCGTCGAACACGTCCTCGGCCGATGCCGCGTACGTCCGCTCGATCCGCACCGTGCGGCCGGACTCGTCGCTCACGGTCGGTCCTTTCGCTCGTCGAGATAATCGCCGACGGCGTCGAACAGGCGCTCCCAGCGCTCGCGCTGGCTCACGATCCAATCCGAGGTCGCGGCGAGCGCCTCCGGGCGCAGCGCGAGGCGGTGGATCCTGCCGTCGACGACGCGGCTCACGACGCCCGCCTCTTCGAGCGTCTTCAGGTGCCGTGAGATCGTCGGCTTCGAGACGCAGAAGTCCCTCGTCACCTCGCCGACCGTCGCGCCGCCGCCGCTCAACCGCTCGACGATGTCGCGCCGAAGCGGGTGCGCGAGCGCCTTGAACGTATCGTTAGCCATTCTGCTAACTATATACGCTCGCGGACGACGATCTCGCCGGTGATGATCCGCACATGGAGCCGCAACGACCAGAAGGAGGTGACGCGTCGATGACGGAGCACAGATCGGCACGCAGGAGGAATGGCAAGCGCAGCGCGACGAGTTGCTGAAGGAGGAGAAGGAGCTGACCCGCCGCGGCGACGAGCTCGCGCGGAAGCGGCGCGAGCTGCCGTGGGTCCCGGTCGAGGCCGACTACCGGTTCGAGACGGAGCACGGCACGAAGACGCTCGCCGAGCTGTTCGACGGCCGCTCGCAGCTGCTCGTCTACCACTTCATGTTCGGCCCGCCCTACGACTCGGGCTGCCCGGTCTGCTCGTCGATCGCCGACACGCTCGACGCGCAGGTCGCCCACCTGAAGGCGAAGGACACGACGCCGCTGCTCGCCTCCCGCGCGCCGCTCGAGCGGCTGCTCGCGTTCAGGGACCGGATGGGCTGGGGCATCGACTGGGTCTCGAGCGACGACAACGACTTCAACCGCGACCTCGGCTTCATGAACACGGAGGAGGAGCTGAGGCCGTTCCTCGAAGGCGAGATCCCGTCGACGGTCGAGCAGAACGCGCGCTTGTGCGGAACGGACGCGAGGGGTACGTCACCGAGGGCCCCGGTCTCAGCGTGTACGCGCTGTCGGACGGGCGCGTCTACCGGACGTACGTCACGTCGGCGCGCGGCCTCGAGGTCTCGATGGCCTTCTACGGCTTCTCGATCGGACGCCGAACGGTCGCGACGAGAGCGCGACGGAGCCGCTCTGGATCCGCCGCCACGACGAATACGCGGCCTCGTAGTCGAACGCCTGAGCCTGCCCCGCCGGTCGCGCGCTCCGCGGCCTCGACCGCGCCGCCTCAACCGGGCCGGCGCGGCCAGCGTGGAGTCCGCGGATGCCTTCGCGCGCCGATCGCGCGCCGCCTGCGCTGCTCCTGATCGCGCGCGAGCTGGCGCTCCTCGCTGAGCCCGACTTCGAGGAAGACGAGCAGCAGCGCGCCGGCGAGTCCGATCGAGATCAGGACGATCGTCAGCAGTTCGCCGACGATGCCGCCGACGAGCGCGGCGCATGCGCCGCCGGCGACGACCATCGCGGTCGCCGTTCCAAACGCGACGGTGCGCATCCTGGGCGCCACCGCTCAACCGTAGCGCCCGGCTCGCCCCACGTCACGGAGAGTGCCGAGCTCCGTTCAGCCGGCCGCGGGCGCCTGCACGACGGGCTCCGGAGCGGACTCGCCGACGCTCGCCGCCTCGGCCTCGCCGGCCGGCGTGTCGAGTGCGCCCGGCTTGCCGGGCGTCGTGTCGGTCGAGGCCGTCTCGCCGGCCGTCGTGTCGGGCGGGTCGAGGAGGCCGTCCGGCGATTCTGCGGAGGCCCGCTTGCGCGCGTCCTTCCTCGCCTGCTTGTCCAGACGCCGCTCGCGGAGGCGGTTTTCACGCATGATCTTCGCCATCGTCGTCTTCTTCTTGCTACTCGAGGCCATCTGTGCCCATCCCTTGTCGTGAGTTACGAGCCCGTCCGCGACCGAACGATCGAATGAGCTCGAACCCCGATGCCGACTTCGGCATACATGAGGGCGTGCGCCTTCGGCGAGCGAGCGACCGGTGCCACGCGCGATCCGGCGCGATGGCTGCTTCACCGACGCTAGCAGCAGTTCACGTCCGCATCTCGTCCGCTTGACCGCCGTGGCTCAAACGTCGATCGGCGAGCGCCGATACGTACAGCTGTGGACGAGCAACGCACAAGCGAGCAGCGGACGGGCTCGGACGCGGTCCCGCAGAGCTGGCGGCGCGAGCACGCCGGCTCGGGGCTGACGTCGCGCCTGATCCTCGCGTACGTCGAGCGCGAAGCGGGCGGGCAGGTGGCCAGGCAGATGCTCGACGACGCCGGGCTGCTGGCGCTCGAGCAGGAGCTGCGCGACGAGAACCACTGGTTCTCGTACGACACGAAGCTGCGACTGTGGGGCGCGGCCGAAGCGGCGCTCGACGATCCGCACGTCGCCGAGCACGTCGGCGCGTCGGTCCTCGACCTGGCCGTCGCGATGGGCCTGAAGCGCACGCTGCGCGCGCTCGGCACGGCCGGCTTCGTCTACGGCAACGTCGCGCGCGCGAACGCGAAGTTCAACTGGGCGCACGAGCTCGAGGTCGTCGGCAAAGACTCGAGCTCCGTGCGCATGCGCTACGTCGACCTCGCCGGCGTCGGCTATCACCGCTACGACTGCGAATACACGACCGGGCTGCTGACGACCGTGCCGAAGCTGTTCGGGCTGCCGCCGGCGCAGGTGACGCACTCCGTCTGCGGCGCGTCGGGCGGCGCGTGCTGCGAGTTCGACGTGCGCTGGACGAACGGCACGCGCGGCTATCAACGCGCGGCGCTCGTGCTCGCCGCCGGCGGCGGCGCGCTAGCGGCCGCGAGCGCGTTCGCTGACCCGGCGCTCGTGCCGGTGGCCGGCGGGATCGTCGCGGCCGGTGAGCTGACGATCGCCGCGCGCGCGATTCGCTTCATGCACCGGCGGCTGCAATCGCTCGAGAGCCGCGTAGCCGAGCAGGACGACGCCGCCGAACGGCTGCTCTCCTCGCTGCAGCGACTCTCCTCGGACCTGCGCCTGGACGAGGTGCTCGACCAGATCACCGAGAAGGCCCAGCTGGCGGTCGGCGGCCAGCAGTTCGCGCTGCTGCTCGACGACGACGGCGGCATGCGCGCCGACCGGCACTCGGGGATCCCGGCGAACTCGCTCGCGGCGCTCGCGACGTGGGCCGAGACGCACCGCGCGATCCTGCTCGAGCACGGCACGATCGTGATCGACGACCTCGCGACCGACGAGCTCCTCGCCGGCCTGCCGCGCCAGGAGGAGGCGCCGTTCGGCTCGATCTGCGCGGCGCCGCTCGTGTTCCGCGACCGGCTGCTCGGCGTCCTGACGGCCGCGGCGCACGGGTCGACGGTGTTCCTCCCCGGCGACGTGTCGGCGCTGTCGGCGTACGCGGCGCACGCGTCGATCGCGCTGTCGAACGCGCACATGGTCGAACGGCTGCAGCGCCAAGCCGCGGAGGACCCGCTCACGGGCCTCGCCAACCAGCGCGCGTTCTTTCGCAACTGCGCGACCGAGTTCAGCCGCGCGAAGCGCGCCGGCGGCGAGGTCTCGATCGTGATGCTCGACCTTGATCACTTCAAGGCGATCAACGACGTCCACGGCCACCCGTACGGCGACCGCGTGCTGATCGGCGTCGCCGACGCGCTGCGCGCGTCGATCCGCGCGCACGACACGGTCGGGCGGATGGGCGGCGAGGAGTTCGCCGTGCTGCTGCCCGACACCGACGCCGCCACCGCGTATGAGCTGGCCGACCGCGCGCGCGAGGCGATCGCGTCGGTGTCCGTCGCCGGCGAGCGGCTGTCGAGCTCCGCCGGCGTCGCCACCGCCGTCTCGACGGACGTCACGCCGATCGACCTGATCGAGCTCGCCGACAGGGCGCTGTACGAAGCGAAGCGCCAGGGCCGCGACCGCACGGTCGGCTCAGCGCGCGAGGCGCTCGTCGACTCCGCCTGAGCCGGCGCGGCGGACGCGCCTGGAGCCGTGACCGGACCACGACCGGCGGCGCAAGCGCGATGATCAACGCATGAGCGGCGCGGAGATCGGCCTGGCACTGTCGGTGTTCCTCGCGTGCGCGGTCGAGGCCGTCGAGGCGCTGACGATCGTGCTCGCCGTCGGCACGACTCGCAGCTGGCCCTCGGCGATCGGCGGCGTCGCGGCCGCCGCGCTCGTGCTCGCGGTGCTCGTGCTCGCGCTCGGTCCCGCGCTGACGTCGTTGCCGATCGGCGTGCTGCGCGTGCTCGTCGGCGCGCTGCTGCTGATCTTCGGCTTGCAATGGCTGCGCAAGGCGATCCTGCGTCGCGCCGGGCTGAAGTCCAAGCACGACGAGCTCGCCACGTACGCGCAGGAGGCCGAGCTCGCGCGCGCCGCCGGCGGGCGGCGCGCGGGCTTCGACGGCTACTCGTTCACGCTCGCGTGCAAAGGCGTCCTGCTCGAGGGCCTCGAGGTCGTGTTCATCGTGCTGACGTTCGGCGCCAACCAGCACCGTGTCGGGCTCGCAGCCGCGTCCGCCGGCGCCGCCGTCGTGCTTGTCGCGATCGCCGGCGTGGCCGTGCGCGCGCCGCTCGCGAGGGTGCCCGAGAACACGATCAAGCTCGCCGTCGGCGTGATGCTCAGCTCGTTCGGCATGTTCTGGGGCGCCGAGGGCGCGGGCGCGCGCTGGCCGGGCGGCGACGCCGCGCTGCTCGCGATCGTGCCCGGCGTCCTGCTCGCGGCGCTCGCGATGGCGTGGACGGTCGAGCGCGATGCGCACACGGCGGGCGCATCGGCCGCGCCCACCACGGCAGCCGCGCCGACCACGGCGGCGCGCGACGACGCGACGCGGCCGGCGAGGGGGCGCGCATGAGGTACGGGAGGGCGTTGCTGCTCGGAGCGTGGGAGTTCGTCGTCGGCGACGACTGGCGCACGGCGGTCGGCGTCGTGCTCGCGCTCGCGCTGACGGCGCTCGTCGCCGACACGTCGATCGCCGCCTGGTGGGTCACGCCGCTCGCGGTGCTGGCGCTGCTCGCGCTGTCGATCCGGCGCGCCGCGCGAAGCGCCGTGCGCCGCTGAGCGGCAACAGCGGCGGCGCGTTGCCACCGCCGCGAGCGGATTGCGGGGGCGCGTGGCCCGTCACTCGCGGGGCGCGCTCCGCTCACGTCGACGTGCGCTCGAGCGCGCGACGCGCGCTCTCGCCACGCGCGGCTGATCGCGCACGCGCTCCTCGCGCGCCGCGCCGTCGAGCGGCTCGCGGGGAGGCGGTGCGCCCTCGCCGGGCGCCTCCGCGCCGGCCGTCGTCACGCGATTGCGCCCGCCGCGCTTGGCGCGGTAGAGCGCCTCGTCGGCGGCCTTGAACAGCGGCTCGTACTCGACGCGCTCGCCGCTCGCCGCGCTGACGCCGATCGAGACGGTCACGGCGACGCCGGCCGGGCGCGTGCGCTCGATCGCGCCGCGCACGCGCTCGGCGACGTCGCGGCCGGCGTCGGCGCCGAGGCCGGGCAGCACGACGAGGAACTCCTCGCCGCCGAGACGGTAGACGAGGTCGAACGAGTGCAGCCGCTTGCGCAGCTCGTACGCTAGATCGCGCAGCGCCGCGTCGCCGCGGTCGTGGCCGTGCTCGTCGTTGATCGCCTTGAAGTTGTCGACGTCGCACAGCAGCACGCAGACCGGCTGGCGCGTCAGCCGCGCTTGGTGGCTGAGCTCGGCGAAGCGCGGAGTCAGCGCGTTGCGGTTGAACAGGCCCGTCAGCGGATCGATCATCGCCTCGCCGCGGTGATGCAGCTCGGCGGCCTGCAGCGCCCACACGATCGAGACGACGCCGGCGAGCAGCGCGAGCGTCGCGACGAGCGGCGCCGGGTCCTCGACCGTCCAGCGCGGGTGGCTCGCGAACGTCGCGACGAGCACGATCGCGATCGTCAGGCCGAGCGCGGCGATCACGACGCGCGGTCGAAAGCGCGCGGCGACCATCGCCGCCGGCAGCACGATCCACGGCAGCGCGACGCTGCGTGGGCCGCCGCTGAGCGCGACGCCGACGCCGATCAGCAGCATCGTGATCACGATCGCGCAAGCGCTGACGCGCTCCGGATGCGCGCTCTTGCGGATCCGCAGCTCGACGACGAGGAAGTTCACGAGCGCCAGCGCGAGCAGCGCGAGCGGCCACCAGCCGACCCAAGGCACGGCGAGCGCCAGCGCGAGCCCGACGGCGCCGGAGCCGACGAAGCGAATCGTGCGCACGCGGTCGTGCGCATCGACGACGCGCGCCCGGTCGAGCTCGGTCGGGCAGAGCCAAGGCCCCCGTTGCATGGGGGCGCTTCGACCGCGTTCGCACGCGCCTTTAGCGCATCTGGCCGGATGGCAGACATCCGTCCTCGGCGATTCCAAGTGACGGAATTCCGCGAGCAGGCGACATCGGCGGCCGTCGTGCCCGACGGCGCCGCGCCGACGCCGCGACCGCCGCCCGCGCCGACGCTCCGAGGCTGCTCGCGCCAACGCCTCGACGGCCGCTCGCGGGGACGCGCGAGCGGCTCTCGTACGCTTAGCGCATGTACGACTCGACGCCGGCGAGCATCGGCGAGATCATCGCCGACCGCGCGGGCGAGGAGATGGCGCTCAACGACCGCCATCTGAACCCGCAGATGGGCAGGATCCTGCGCACGCTCGGCTTCGACAAGTCCTGGCGCGGGGGAGACGGCGCGCACCTGATCGACGAGCACGGCGAGCGCTACCTCGACCTGTTCGGCGGCTACGGCGTGTTCGCGATCGGGCGCAACCATCCCGAGGCGATCGCCGCCGTGCAGGAGACGATGGCGGCGCGCACCGGCAACCTGCCGCAGCTAGGCGTGACGCTGCTCAGCGGCGTGCTCGCCGAGCAGTTGCTCGCGCGCGCGCCGGCGAGCGTCGACGCGATGGTGCCGGCGAACAGCGGCACCGAGGCGGTCGAGGCGGCGATCAAGATCGCGCGCGCGGCGACCGGCAGGCCGCGGATCGTGTACGCCGAGCACGCCTTCCACGGCCTCACGCTCGGCTCGCTGTCGATCAACGGCGAGGCGATCTTCCGCGACGGCTTCGGCCCGCTGCTCGCCGATTGCGCGCCGGTCGGCTTCGGCGACCTCGACGCGCTCGAGCGCGAGCTGCAGCGCGGCGACGTCGCCGCGTTCATCGTCGAGCCGGTGCAGGGCAAGGGCGTCAACCTGCCCGACGCCGACTACCTGCCGCGTGCGCAGGCGCTGTGCCGCGCGGCCGGCGCGCTGTTCGTCTGCGACGAGGTGCAGACGGGCATCGGGCGCACCGGGCGCTTCCTCGCGCTCGAGCATTGGCAGCTGCAACCGGATTTGATCTGCGTCGCGAAGGCGCTGTCGGGCGGCCTCGTTCCGATCGGCGCCGTGCTCGTCTCGCGCGCGGCGTTCGAGCGCGTGTTCGACGGCATGGAGCGCGCTGTGCGCCACGGCTCGACGTTCGGCGGCAACGATCTCGCGGCGGCCGCCGCACTCGCGACGCTGCGCGTGCTCGACCGCGAGCGCCTCGTCGCGCGCGCCGAGCGTCTCGGCGCGCTGCTGCTCGAGCTGACGCGCCCGCTCGTCGAGCGCTACGAGGTCGTGCGCGACGTGCGCGGGCTCGGCTTGATCTGGGCGATCGAGTTCGGGCCGCCGTCGGGACGCGTCGGGCGCGCGCTGTGGGAGACGGTCGAGCGCCGTCAGGCGGGGCTGTTCTCGCAACTGATCACGGTGCCGCTGTTCCACGAGCACCGCATCCTCTGCCAGGTCGCCGGCCACCGGATGAACACGATCAAGGCGCTGCCGGCGCTGGTCGTCGAGGAGGACGAGATCCGCCGCTTCGCGGCGGCGCTCGAGCAGACCGTCGCGGCGGCGGAGCGCTACCCGGCGGCGCTCGTGCGCTTCGGCGCGCGCACAGGTCTCAGGGCCGCGCGCGTACGCCGCTAGCCTTACGCGGCTGTGTTGAGAATCAGAGAGGACATCCGCAACGTCGCGATCGTCGCGCACGTCGACCACGGCAAGACGACGCTCGTCGACGCGATGCTGTGGCAGTCGGGCGCGTTTCGCGTCGGCCAGGACGTCGCCACGCGCGTGCTCGACTCGATGGACCTCGAGCGCGAGAAGGGCATCACGATCCTCGCCAAGAACACGTCGCTGCGCTACGAGGGCGTCAAGCTGAACATCATCGATACGCCCGGCCACGCCGACTTCGGCGGCGAGGTGGAGCGCGGGCTGACGATGGTCGACGGCGTGCTGCTGCTCGTCGACGCCTCCGAGGGGCCGCTGCCGCAGACGCGCTTCGTCCTGCGCAAGGCGCTCGAGGCGAAGCTGCCGGTGATCCTCGTCGTCAACAAGGTCGATCGCCCCGACGCGCGCGTCGCCGAGGTGATCGACGAGGTGTACGAGCTGTTCCTCGACCTCGACGCCGACGAGCAGCAGATCGACTTCCCGATCGTCTACTGCAACGCGAAGGCCGGGCAGGCGTCGCTCTCATACGATCCTCAAAAGAGGACGCTCGACTCTCCCGACCTCGCGCCGTTGCTCAACCTGCTGCTGCAGCACATCCCGGCGCCGACGTACGACGAGGAGATGCCGCTGCAGGCGCTCGTCACGAACCTCGACGCCTCGCCGTACGTCGGGCGCCTGGCGATCTGCCGCGTGTGGAACGGGACGATCCGCAAGGGCCAGCAGATCGCGTGGTGCCGCGCCGACGGTTCGATCCGCAAAGCGACGGTCGCCGAGCTGTACGTGACCGACGCGCTGCACCGCGTCGATGCGCCCGAGGCCGGACCCGGCGAGATCATCGCCGTCGCCGGAATCGCCGAGGTGACGATCGGCGAGACGCTCGCCGATCCGGGCGACCCGCGCCCGCTGCCGGTCATCACCGTCGACGAGCCGGCGATGTCGATCACGATCGGCGTCAACACCTCGCCGCTCGCCGGCAAAGACGGCGACAAGCTGACCGCGCGCCAGATCGAGGCGCGCTTGGAGCAGGAGCTCGTCGGCAACGTCTCGCTGCGCGTGCGAGCGACCGAGCGCCCGGACACGTTCGAGGTGCAGGGACGCGGCGAGCTGCAGCTCGCGATCCTCGTCGAGATGATGCGCCGCGAGGGCTTCGAGCTGACCGTCGGGCAGCCGCACGTGCTCGAGCGCGAGATCGACGGCAAGCGCTCGGAGCCCGTCGAGCGCCTGTCGGTCGACGTGCCCGAGGAGCACGTCGGCACCGTCACGCAGCTGCTCGCCGCGCGCAAGGGGCGGATGGAGCACATGACCAACCACGGCACCGGCTGGGTGCGGATGGACTACCTCGTCCCCGCGCGCGGGTTGATCGGCTTTCGCACGGAGTTCCTCACCGAGACGCGCGGCACGGGGATCATGCACCACGTGTTCGAGCGCTGGGAGCCGTGGGCGGGCGAGCTGCTCACGCGCAACACGGGCGCGCTCGTCGCCGACCGCTCCGGCTCGACCGTCAGCTACTCGCTGATGACGTTGCAGGAACGTGGCAAGCTGTTCGTCGGGCCCGGCGAGGAGGTCTACGAAGGGATGATCATCGGCGAGAACGCGCGCTCTGAGGACCTCGACGTGAACCCCGTCAAAGAGAAGCACCTGACGAACATGCGCTCCTCGACGTCCGACGTACTCGTGCGCCTCGACGCGCACAGCAAGCTGACGCTCGACGAAGCGCTCGAGTTCGTGCGCGACGACGAGGCCGTCGAGACGACGCCGTCGTCGGTGCGCATGCGCAAGGTCGTGCTCTCGAAGGTCGACCGCCTGAAGACGGCCAGGCAAGCGCGCAAATGAGCCTCGCGCCCGGCGGCCGAGCTGCGGCCGGCGTGGGCGCCGGCGTCGGCGCCGGGATGGATGGGCAGGCGCGTGAGATCCGCCTGCACGGGCTCGTCAAGTCGTTCAAGGGCCCGCACGGCCCGATCGAGGCCGTGCGCGGGATCGACGTCGAGATCGCCGTCGGCGAGACCGTCGCGCTGCTCGGCCCCAACGGCGCCGGCAAGTCGACGACGATCGACATGCTGCTCGGCCTGCTCGAGCCCGACGCCGGCGACGCTTCGGTGTTCGGCCGCTCGCCGTCCGACGCCGTCGCCGCGGGCGCCGTCGGCGCGATGCTGCAGACCGGCTCGCTGATCCGCGACCTGACCGTGCGCGAGCTCGTCAGCATGATGGCGGCGCTGTACCCCGAGCCGCTCGCCGTCGACGAGGTGCTCGAGCTGACCGGGACGCGCGAGTTCTCCGGCCAGCGCACGCAGAAGCTCTCCGGCGGGCAGACCCAGCGCGTGCGCGCGGCCGTCGCGCTCGTCTCGAACCCCGAGCTGCTCGTGCTCGACGAGCCGACCGTCGCGCTCGACGTCGAGGGTCGCAACGCGTTCTGGCGCGTGATGCGCGAGTTCGCCGCGCGCGGCAAGACGATCCTGTTCGCGACGCACTACCTCGAGGAGGCCGACGCGTACGCCGATCGCGCCGTGCTGATGGCGCACGGGCGGATCGTCGCCGACGGCCCGACGAACGAGATCAAGGCGATGGTCGGCTCGCGCACGATCCGCGCGACGCTGCCCGGCGTCGAGCTCGACGCGCTCCTGCTGCTGCCCGGCGTCAGCGCCGCCGACCGGCGCGGCGAGGCCGTCGTGCTGACGTGCGCCGACTCCGACAGCGCGATCCGCGCGCTGCTGGCGGCGTATCCGCACACGCGCGACATCGAGATCATCGCCGCCGGCCTCGAGCAGGCGTTCCTCGCGCTGACCGGCGACGAGGCGACGAGCGCCGATGCGACCACGCGGGCGGCCCGCTGACATGAGGGGCGCGCTCACGTACACGCGCTACGAGCTGCTGCGCACGTTTCGCAACCGCCGGCTGTTCCTGCTCTCGCTCGGCTTTCCGCTCGTCCTGTACTTCGTGATCGCCGCCCCCAACCGCAACGTCCACGACATCTCCGGCAGCGGCGTGTCGCTGCCGCTGTACTTCATGGTCGGGCTCGCATCGTTCGGGACGATGAGCGCGATGCTCTCATCCGGCGCGCGGATCGCCGCCGAGCGCTCCGTCGGATGGAACCGCCAGCTGCGGATCAGCCCGCTCGCGCCGCGCACGTACTTCCGCACGAAGGTGATCACCGCATACGTGATGGCGCTGCTCAGCATTGCCGTGCTGTACCTCGCCGGCGCCTCGCTCGGCGTCAGCCTGTCGGCCGGCGAGTGGCTGAAGATGACCGGCCTGATGCTCGTCGGGCTGATCCCGTTCGCGGCGCTCGGGATCACGCTCGGTCACTGGCTGACGCCTGACTCGATCGGACCGGCGATGGGCGGCGGCGTGTCGCTGTTCGCGCTGCTCGGCGGCACCTGGTTCCCGCTTCCCCACCACGGCTTCCTGCACGACCTAGCGCAGTACATCCCCTCGTACTGGCTCGTGCAGGCGAGCCACGTCGCGCTCGGCGGCAAGGCGTGGACCGCCACGGCATGGCTCGTCATCGCCGCCTGGACTGCGATCTTCAGCGCGCTGGCCGTGCGCGCCTACCGGCGCGACACCGGGCGCATCTAGGCTCGCTCGACGCACCGGCCTGGAACTGTGAAGACCTGTGAAGGCGCCGCGCGTCGCCGCGACACGTCGCGCGTCCAGGCATTAGGGTACGCGCCGATGAAACGACCAATCACAGCATTCACAAGCCTCGCGCTAGCTCTCTGCCTGGGGCTCTCGCCGCTCGCCGCGATCGCGGGCGCGGCCGAAACGACGATCGTCTACAAACACGAGGGCGAAGCCGAATTCGCCCAGCAGATCGCCTCGAAGAAGATCGCCAACGCCGTCATCAACAAGCGCCTGCGCACCGTGCGCGTGACGCTGACCGACGGCACGCACGTGCTCGCCCGCTACCCCGCGCACCAGGAGCCGCAGACGGTCGAACGCCTGAAAGCCGCCGGCATCCCCGTCAGCGTGCTCGGCAAAGCGACCGCCGAAAAAGAAGCCAAAGCGAAAAAACCGGTTCACCACAAACTCCGCTACATCGTCGGCGGCGTCGTGATCGTGATCATCGTGATCATCGGCATCGTGCTGCTCATCAACCGCCGCCGCCAACGGGACTGAGGACACCGAAGACCGGCGCGGAGCGGCGTCCTCGGTCGCTCGCGTGCTTTCGCACGCCACGCTCCCTGCGTCCTTGCTCCGCTTGGTCCTCGGCGCCCTCAGCGGGTGGACTGGTGAACCGGGGTGTCCTCAGTACATAGGCCGGCGCTTTTCGCGCTTGCTGCGCGGCCCGGGGCCGTGTTCGAGCGTGTGGATCGCCGTCTTGACGTCGCGCGCGAGGATGTCGACCATGTCGCGCGAGAAGTTCTCCTTGATCACTATCCGCAGGACGGTGATGTGCTCGGCGTTCGGCGGCAGCGTGTACGCGGGGACGATCCAGCCGCGCGCGCGCAGCAGCTGCGAGAGCAACGTCAGGTCGAGCTTCTCGGGATCGTTGGCGCGGGCGACGACGATCGGATAGCGCGAGGCGTCGTTGAGCAGCTCGAGCTGGTCGAACGCGCCGAGCTTGCGCGCGAGCGCCTGTGCATTCGACAGCACGTTCGCGATGATCTCGCAGTAGCCCTCGTGGCCGAGCCGCAGGAACGCGAAGTACTGGAGGATCACCTGGCTCGACGGCCGCGAGAAGTTCAGCGAGTAGTTCGGCATGTCGCCGCCGAGGTAGTTGATGTGGAACACGAGCTCCTCCGGCAGATCGCTCTTGTCGCGGAAGACGACCGTGCCCATGCCCGGGTAGACGAGGCCGAACTTGTGATTCGAGACATTGATCGAGCGAACGCGCGGCAGGCGGAAGTCCCAGACGAGGTCGGGCTCTGAGAAGGGCGTGATGAAGCCGCCGCTGGCGGCGTCGACGTGCAGCGGGATGCGCCAGCCGCGCTCGGACTCGACGCGGGCGAGCAGCGCGTCGAGCGAGGCGAGGTCATCGATTCCGCCGGTGAACGTCGACCCGTGCAGCCCCGCGACGCCGATCGTGCGCTCGTCGAGCAGCGGCTCGACCTGCTCGGCGCCGATCGTGTAGCGCCCCTCCTCCATCGGGACGACGCGCGCCTGCACCTCGAAGTAGCGCGCGAACTTCTCCCAGCACGTGTGCACGTCGGCGCCCATCACGATGTTCGGCTGGTCGGTCGGCTGGCCGTCTGCCTCGCGCCGGCGCTGCCACGAGCGCTTGTGCGCGAGCATCGCGAGCATGATCGCCTCGGAGGAGCCGACCGTCCCGGTGCCGGTCGCGCCCGAGCCCGCCGGCGCGTGGAACAGTCGCGCGATCATCGAGACGACGCGGCGATGGATCACCTCCGACTGCGGGTACTCGTCCTGGTCGATCAGGTTCTTCGCGAGCGTCTCCGCCGCCAGCAGGTCGGCCTGCGGCTCCATCCAGCTCGTCACGAACGACGCGAGGTTGAGCGCCGGGTTCCCGTCGAGGTTGAGCTCGTCGTGGACGAGCTGGTAGGCGGCGTTCGCGCTCACGCCCTGCGCCGGCAGGCGGTACTTCGGGATGTCGTGCGAGAAGGAACGCGACGCGTACGTCGGGTGGACCGTGTCGTCGGAGTCGAGGTCCACTTCGCGCATCGGCTAAGTATCCGCGATCTCGACTCGCGCGGCTGCGATCGTGCGCGCGGGCTGCCGGCGGCGGCTCGCGGGCCGGCCCCACAGGTAGGACGCGACGCAGCCGAGCGTGAACACGGCGACGACGAGCAGGACCGGCCCGGAGTCCTCGCTCAGCGCGCCGATCGCGCCCGCGGTCAGACCACCGGCGAGCACCGCCGTCCACGGCTTCGCGCCGTCGACCGGAGCGAGCAGCCGCGCGCGTGCGCGCACCGCGCAGACGGCGCACAGCAGCGCGAGCGCCGTCGCGGCCGGCATCGCCTGGTTCTTCAGCTCGATCCACGCGGCGCCGTAGCGCCGTTCGATCACGTCGCGCACGTCGGCCGGCGAGCGCGCGTGCAGGACGCTGCCGGTGTAGTGGCCGCCGCCGTGCGCCGTCAGCAGGTCGAGCGCCGCCAGCCCGACGAGCGCCGCGAGCGGGCTCGCGAGCACGACCAGCGCGCGCCGGCGCGAGAAGTCGCCCGGCAGCAGCACGATCGTCGCGACGGCGAAGCCCGCGCTGACGAGGATCGCGCCGCCGACGCCGGCGCCGATCCGCGCGGCGCCCTCGATCGCCGCGAGCGCGATCCCGCCGAGCGCCGTCGCGAGCGCCGCGCGGCGCGCCCGCTCGCTCCCGGACAGAGCAGCCGCGGTCGCCGCGAGCACGAGCACGGCGAGACCCGACTTCAGCTCGTTGCCGAAGCCGTAGAAGCGCGCGCCGAGGATCGGGTCGGGCCCGAGCAGCGAGCGCATCAGCAGCTGCGTGCCGGCGAGCGCGTCGAGCACGAGCGCGACGACGCCGACGATCGCCGGCCCGAGCAATGCGCGCGGCCACGCCAGCAGCGCGTCGCTCGCCGCCGCGAGCGCGAAGCACGCGAGCACGATCGTCGCGTATTCGGCGATCGCGCCCGGTTCGAGCGCCGCGGCGAGCATCGCCGCGACCGGCGCCCACATCACGGCGAGGCCACCGACGCGCAGCGCCCACGCGCGCGCCGCGCGCGCCCGTGCGCGAGGCGACGCTGCGGCCGCGAGCAGCAGCAGCGCCCACGCGGCGAGCAGGCACGCGAGCGCCCTCAGCCGCCGCCCGCCGACGACACGCAGCCGCGCGTCGAGCGCGCGCAACGCCGAGGAGTCGAGCGCACCGTCGGTTTCCAGGCGCGCACCGCGCATGTCCGCGGGCACCGGCGCGCCGAGATGCTCGAGGATCGTCGGCGCGAGATCGACCGACGCGATCAGCCCGCGCTCGCTCGTCGTGCGCGAGGTCAGCTCGCGGCCGCCACCGCCCGCCAGCCCGGCGGCCGCCGCCCACAGCAGTTCGTGGCCGTCTCCGTCGGACGCGCGCTCGAGCACGAGCAGCAGCTCGCCGGCCGGGCGCTCGGCGCTCAACGCGCGCACGTCGGCGATCCCGGCGGCGCCGGGCGGCAGGTCGCAGACGACGAGGCGCACGCGGCTGCGCAGCGCGGCGATCCGCGCGAGCAGCGTCGAGGAGTCGCCGAGCGAGAGCTCCGCCACGCGCCCCGCGCGGTCGGCCGCCGCGAGAGCGTCGAGTCGATCGCCGCCGGCGATCCCGGCGACCCCGGCATAACCGGCGCCGCCGGCGAGCTGCGACGCGAGCAGGCCCGGGCGCAGGAGCTGCGGCGCCGCTTCGGCGCGCCGCACGGCCGCGCGCCAGCCGGCGACGAGCGCGCCGCCGCCGCTCGGCGACAGCGACAGCGGCGGCGGGCGGTTCGTGCCGTACGCCGAGGAGGCGACGCGCGCGCCCTGGCCGATGTCGAGCAGCATCTGCGCGCGCGTGTACGAGCCCTGCGTCGCCGACATCAGCCCGATCGAGAGGCCGCCGACGCCGCTCAGCGCGCGCTCGCCGGCGGCCACGAACGCGAGCACGACCGGGCCACGCGCGAGCGGGCCGGCCTTGCCGGAGGAGCGCGCCGGCGCAGCGCGCGCGCCGGGCGCCGGCGGGATCTGCGCGGCGCCCATCGCCGCCGCGCTGCCCGGCGCCGCGCCCAGCAGCGCGGCGAGGCACGGGAGCGACAGGCGCAGCGGCCGCCGCGCCCAGCCGGTTGGGCTCAGCCCTCGGCCCCCTGGCCGCCACCTCGGGGCGGCCGGCGCGGCGCGAGCCGGGCGGCGTCGCGCTCGGCTCGTCCGAGGCCGGCGGCCCGGGCAGCACCGTTCCCTCGATGTTGACGCGCGGCAGCACGCCGTCCAGCCAGCCCGGAAGCGACCACGTGCGCCGGCCGACCAAGTGCAGGACGGCGGGCAGCAGCAGGCAGCGGACGACGAGCGCGTCGAGGAACACGGCGCTCGCGAGGCTCAGGCCGAACTCCTTGATCACGCGGTCTTCGCCGAGCATGAACGAGAGGAACACGCACACCATGATCGCCGCCGCCGCCGTGACGACGCGGCCGGTCAGCGCGAGCCCTTCGGCGACCGCGCGCGAGTTCTCGCGCGTGTGCGCCCAGCGCTCGTGGATGCGCGAGACGAGGAACACCTCGTAGTCCATCGACAGCCCGAACACGATCGCGAACAGCATCACCGGGATGAACGACTCGATCGGGCCCTGCTGAACGCCGAACAGGCTGCCGAGCCAGCCCCACTGGAAGATCGCGACGATCACGCCGAGCGACGCGCCGATGCTCAGCAGGTTCATCACCGCCGCCTGCAGCGGGATCACGAGCGAGCGGAACACGATCAGCAGCAGCAGCGCCGAGAGCAGCACGACGACGCCGATGAACAGCGGCAGCTTCTGCCCGAGCGTGCTCGCGAAGTCGACCGCGCCGGCCGTCACGCCGCCGACGTAGACGGTCATCCCCGTGCTGGCGGCCAGCGGCGGGACGACGACTTTGCGCAGGTGTTCGACGAGCTGCGTCGTCGCATACGCCTGCGGCGAGGAGTGCGGATAGACGCTGATCGTCGCGACGTCGCCCGCCGGGTTCACTTTCGCGGGCGCGACCGAGGCGACGTCCGGGCTCGCCGCGATCGCCGTGCGCAGCTGCGCGAGCGGCGCCGTCCCGCCCGCCTGCGGGACCTTCGTGACGACCAAGAGCGGCCCGTTGAACCCTTCGCCGAACCCTTGAGCGAGCAGCTCGTACGCCTTGTGCGTGGTCTGCTGGCCGGGGTCGTTTGAGGCGTCGCTCGAGCCGAGGCGCAGCGCCGTCGCCGGCGCCGCGATCAGCAACATCGTCACGGCCGAGATGATCGCGATCGTACGCGGGCGGCGCTCGACGAACATGCTCCAGCGCAGCCACGCACCGCCGCCCGGCGCCGGAAGCGACGCTTCGCTCGCGTTCTCCGGCGCGCCCTGTGCCGCGGCCGCCTTCGCCGCGCGCCGGCGCGCGCGACGGCCTGGTCGCGTGAGGCGCGCCCCGGCAACCGTCAGCAGCGCCGGCAGCAGCGTCAGCGACGCGAGCATCACGAGCAGCACGCCGATCGAGGCGGAGATCGCGACGCCGTAGAGGAAGTCGACGCCGAGCAGCATCATCCCGAGCAGCGCGATCACGACCGTGCAACCCGCGAACAGGACGGCACGACCGGCCGTGTCCATCGCCTGCACGACCGACTCGCGCGCGTCGCCGAACGTCCGGCCGGGCGTCGTGTACGCCTCGCGGAAGCGCGTGAGGATGAACAGCGCGTAGTCGATTCCGACGCCGAGGCCGATCATCGCCGCGAGCTCGGAGGAGAAGTTGGGCGTGTCGACGACGTGCGTGAACAGCGCGATCACGCCGAGTCCGCTGCCGAGCCCGAACAGCGCGGTCACGATCGGCAGCCCCATCGCGATCAGCGAGCCGAACGTCAGCAGCAGCACGACGATTGCCGCGAGCAGCCCGACGGCGGTCGAGATGCCGAAGCCGGCCTGCTCGGTCGCCTCAATCGCCTGGCCGCCGAGCTCGACTTGCAGCCCCGGCCGGGCGGCGGCGCGCGCGACGCTGACGACGCGTTCGGGCGCAGACTTCGGAAGCAGGTTTGCTTTTTCGTTGAACACGACCGTCGCGAACGCGATCTTGCCGTTCGCCGAGATCGACTTGCCCGAGGCGCCCCCGTAGCGGGCTGACCACCGCCGCTACGTGCGGCAGCCTCGCGACCTTCGCGAACGTCGCGCTCATCCGCGCGCGCACGGCCGGTTCGGTGACGCTGCCGGAGCTGACGCTGTAGACGATCGTGTCGCGATCGCCCGCCTGCGCCGGAAAGCTCCTCGCGAGCAGGTTCGACGCGCGCTGCGCGTCGGAGTTGGGCAGCGTGAAGTTGTTCGAGTACGACGTGCCGGCGGACTGCGCGAGCACGTTGATCACGAGCAGCAGCGCGATCCAACCGACGATCACGTACCGACGGTGGGTTGTCGACCAGCGGGCGAGCTTCAGCAAGGCGGACTCCTCGAGGAAAGCGGGGGCCGCGCGGGCCCGGGGGGCAGGGGTAGCCGTCCAGAGGAACGACGGGGTCTGATCGACTGTAGCGCCCCGCACACCGGAAGCAATCGGGAATCTCCCTTACGGCGAGGGCTCAGTTGACGCTCGGGTCGTGCGGCATCCGCGCGACGAGCGCGTAGCTGCCGCCCTTGCGCGTCAGCACGCTGCTCCACAGCTCCTCGGGCGCGTCGGTGAACACGTCCTCGGGCAGCGCCGCCTGCGCGATCCAGTCGCCGCGGTCGATCTCCTCCTCGAGCTGGCCCTCGCCCCAGCCGGCGAACCCGGCGAACACGCGCACGCGGTCGGTCGCGCGCGAGAGCTCCTCGAGCTCGGCGTCCGGCGCGGGGAAGCCGATTCGTCCGAGCACGAGCAGGCCGGCCGACGCCGGGTCGACGAACTCGGCGAGGAAGACGATCGAGCTGGGCTGCACGGGACCGCCGACGAACACCGGCTCGGACTCGGCGACGGCCACCTCGAGCTGCGGCGCCGCGTCGCCGATCGTCGACTCCGACGGGCGGTTCAGCACGATTCCCATCGCCCCGTCGGCGCTGTGCAGGCCGATCAGCACGACGCTGCGCACGAAGTTCGGATCGTGCAGCGCGGGCGAAGCGAGCAGCAGCTGGCCGGCGAGCGATTCCTCCATCGAAGCTCAGGCTAGCGCCACGCGAAGCCCGCGTTCACCGCCGCGCGCGGGCCTCGACGCCGTTACCTGCTGCAATGGCGGCGGCGTGCGCCCGCGCGCCGTCAGCGACCAAGGAGGCGAGCGACAGATCGTGGATCAGGTACGGGAGTTCGACGTAATCGTGCTGGGCGCCGGGCCCGCCGGCGAGGTCTGCGCGGGACGGCTCGCACAAGCCGGCCTCGCGGTCGCGCTCGTCGAGCGCGAGCTGGTCGGGGGAGAGTGCTCGTTCTACGCGTGCATGCCCTCGAAGGCGCTGCTGCGTCCCGCGCAGGCGCTCGCCGAGGCGCGCCGCGTCGCCGGCGCCGCGCAGGCGGCGACCGGCTCGCTCGACGTGCCCGCCGTGCTCGCGCGGCGCGACGAGATCGTTCACCACCTCGACGACTCCTCGCACCTGCCGTGGGTCGAGGAGCGCGGCATCGCGTTGATCCGCGGCGACGGCGAGCTCGAGGGCGAGCGGCGCGTGCGCGTCGGCGGGGAGCTGCTCCACGCGCGACGCGCCGTCGTGCTCGCGCCCGGCAGCGGCGCGGCGATGCCGCCGATCCGCGGGCTGCGCGAGGCCGAGCCGTGGACGAGCCGCGAGGCGACGACCGCGCAGGCGATTCCCGAGTCGCTGCTCGTGCTCGGCGGCGGCGTCGTCGCGGTCGAGCTGGCGCAGGCGTACGCGTCGCTCGGCGCTCGCGTGAGCGTCGTCGAGGCGCTCGACCGGCTGATCTCGCGCGAGGAGGAGTTCGCCTCCGAGCTCGTCGCCGACGCGCTGCGCGCCGGCGGCGTCGAGGTCGTGCTCGGCGCGAAGGCCGTCGCGGTCGAGCGCGACGGCGCACGCGGCCCCGTGACGCTGTCGCTCGAGGACGGACGCTCGCTGAGCGGCGAGCAGCTGCTCGTCGCGGTCGGCCGCGAGCCACGCACCGAGCGGCTCGGGCTCGGGTCGCTCGGGATCGAGGCGGGCGGCTTCGTCGAGGTCGACGACACGCTGCGCGTGCCCGGTCACGAGTGGCTGTACGTGATCGGCGACGCGAACGGGCGCGTGCTGTTGACGCACATGGGCAAGTACCAGGCGCGCCTCGCCGCCGATCGGATCCTCGGGCGTGAGGCGACGCTGCGCTCCGACGGCGCGCTGTCCCCACGCGTGACGTTCACCGAGCCGCAGGTCGCCGCCGTCGGGCACACGCTCGCGGGCGCGCGCGCCGCCGGCTTGAACGTGCGCGCCGTCGATCAGCCGATCACGGTCGCCGGCGAGACGTTCGTCGGGCATGGCGCGCCGGGAATGGCGCGCGTCGTCGTCGACGTCGAGCGTGGCGTGCTCGTCGGCGCGACGTTCGCCGGCGTCGAGGTCGGTGAGTGGCTGCAGGCGGCGACGATCGCGGTGATCGGCGAGGTGCCAATCGCGCGGCTCGCGCATGCCGTCCCGCCGTTCCCGACACGCAGCGAGGTCTGGCTCGGGTTGATCGAAGGGGCGCTCGGCTAGCTCCGCCGCGAGCGAGACGGATGGCCGGGTATGCTGGCCGCGCGCCGGCTGGCGGCGAGGATCGACACGAGGAGGATGCGAGATGGCCAAGACCCCGCAGGTCGGCGAGCCGGCCCCCGACTTCGAGCTGCCCGGCACCGACGGCCCGTTCCGGCTGTCCGACCACCGCGGCGAGCGCGTCGTGCTGCTGTTCTACCCGGGCGACAACACGATGGTCTGCACGAAACAGTTCTGCTCCTACCGCGACCGCGGCGGCGACTTCGCCTCGCTGAACGCGACCGTCGTCGGGATCTCCTCGCAGGACGTCGCCTCGCACGAGCAGTTCGTCGCCAAGCACGACCTCAACGTGCCGTTGCTCGCAGACGTCGACAAGGACGTCGCCAAGGCGTACAGCGCGTACTCGTCGCGACTCGGGACCAAACGCGCGGTGATCGTGATCGACGAGCAGGGCATCGTGCGCCACCGCCACGACCACCTGCTGGGGCTCGACTACCAGTCGGTCGACGATCTCAAGGCGAGCCTCGAAGCCCTGCCGGCGTAGCTGGCGCGGCCTTCGCGCGCGTCGTCCCGCGCGCGCCGGCTCGCGCTCGAGCGGCTGAGCGGCGCCGGCGCTACCGCGGCGGGCGCAGCCCGCGCACGAGCTCGCACGCGTCGACGTCGAGCCCGGTCGCCAGCTTGAGCAGGTTGTGCAGGCTGAGATTGCGCCGCCCGCGCTCGACCTGACCGAGGAACGTCCAATGGACGCCGCAGCGGTCGGCCAGGCTCTCCTGGCTCAGGCCGAGGTCGGCGCGTCTCGCCCGCACGCGTTCGCCGAGCAGGCGCGTGGCTTCGGACAGCGGCTCCGGCATCTCATTGTCAACACCACCCGCACCGGACTATCTGTGTCCAGAGCAAGTATGCCTAGAGAGCATAAGTCCCAACTGTTGGTATCCTGCTAGAGTTGCTGTGCGGAGAGGAGGGGAGGCAGGCCCCCCACGCTTGCCTCCCCTCTATTTTCTCCGCGCAGCGCGATCGTGAAGTCGCCGGCGCTAGGCGCGCAGCGCGCCGGCTTCGCGAGTGGGACGCTGCTCGCCGGCGCGCGCAGCATAGCGGTCGGCGAGCTCGAGCTGCAGGCTGCGCGGCTTCTCGCCGGGGGCGGGCACGCGCCTGCTCCAGCGCCCTTCCTCGTCGAGCTCCCACGAGTTCTGGTTGTCGGCGAACGCGCGCTCGACGGCGTCGAGCAGCTCCGCGCGCGCGTCCTCGGACTCGATCGGCACCGCGAGCTCGACGCGATGGTCGAGGTTGCGGGGCATCAGGTCGGCGGAGGAGATGTAGATCGTGTGCTCGCCGCCGCGCTCGAACGCGTACACGCGCGAGTGCTCGAGCAGGCGCCCGACGATCGAGACGACGCGGATGTTCTCCGACACGCCGGGAACGCCGGGGCGCAGGCAGCAGATGCCGCGCACGTTCAACTCGACCGGCACGCCGGCCTGCGAGGCGCGGTACAGCGCGCTGATGCAGCGGCCGTCGACGAGCGAGTTCATCTTCATCGCGATCCGCGCGCCGGCGCCCTCGCGGTGCGCCTCGATCGTCCGCTCGATCTGCTCGAGGATCCCGTCGCGCAGCTGGTTCGGCGCCATCAGCACCTTGCGGTAGTGCGTCGGGCGGCCGTAACCGGTCAGGTAGTTGAACATGTCGGCGACGTCGGCGCCGATCTGCTCGTCGGTCGTGAACAGCCCGAAGTCCGTGTACAGGCGCGCCGTCGCCGAGTGGTAGTTGCCGGTGCCGATGTGCACGTAGTTGCGCACGCCGTCGCCCTCGCGACGCACGACGAGCACGCACTTGGCGTGCGTCTTCAGCGACGGCTGCCCGTAGACGACGTGCACGCCGGCCTCCTCCATCGCCTTCGCCCAGTGGATGTTCATCCCCTCGTCGAAGCGCGCCTTCAGCTCGACCAGCGCGACCGCCTGCTTGCCGCGCTCGGTCGCGTCGATCAGCGCCGGCACGAGCGGCGAGTCGTCGCTCGTGCGGTACACGGTCTGCTTGATCGCGAGCACGTTCGGGTCGGCGACCGCCTGCTCGACGAAGCGCTCGACCGACGTCGCGAAGGAGATGTACGGATGGTGGACGAGCAGGTCGCCTTCGCGCATCGCGCCGAGCACGTCCGGGCGCTCGTCCTCGTGACGCAGCAGGCGCGGGTCGGTGATCCCGACGAGCGGCTCCTGGCGCAGCTCGGCGTGGCCGGGCAGCCGCACGAGCTGCCACAGCGCGCCCATGTCGAGCAGGCCGTCGACCGGATAGACCTCGTAGCCGTCGACGCCGAGCAGGCCCGAGAGCTCGCTCAGCAGGCGCTCGGAGCAGTCGGCGCCGACCTCGACGCGGACGATCTCGCCGAAGCGCCGCCGCCGCAGCTCGTCCTCGACCGCCTGCAGCAGATCGGCGGCGTCATCGGACACCTCGAGGTCGGCGTCGCGCGTGACGCGGAAGACGTTGTAGTCGACGATCTCCATCCCCGGGAACAGCGAGTCGAGGTGGTGCGCGATCACGTCCTCGAGCGGTACAAGCGGCGCCGGCTCCTCCGCGGTCGCGCGCAGCGCGACGAACCGGGGCAGGATCTCCGTCGGAACCTTCACGCGCGCGAACACCGTCTGGTCGGTCACCGGGTCGCGGACGAGCACGGCGAGGCTGAGCGACAAGTTCGAGATGTATGGGAACGGTCTCCCCGGAGCCACCGCGAGCGGCGTCAGCGCCGGGAAGATCTTCTTCTGGAACAGCGCGGCGAGCTCCGAGCGACGCTCGTCGTCGAGCTCGCGCACGCCGACGACGCGGATCTGCTCGTCGGCGAGTCGTGGGCGCAGCTCGCCTTCGAAGCAGTCGGTCAACCGCTTGCCGAGCTCGAGCACGCGCTCGCGGATCAGCGCGATCGTCTCGTTCGGCGTGCGCCCGTCCTGCGACGGCGTCTCGACGCCCGCCTCGATCTGATCGCGCAGCCCCGCCACGCGCACCATGTAGTACTCGTCGAGGTTCGTCGTGTAGATCGCGCAGAACTTGACGCGCTCGAGCAGCGGCAGGCGCTCCTCCTCGGCCAGCTGCAGCACGCGGTCGTTGAAGTCGAGCCAGGAGAGCTCGCGATTGAGGTAGAGCGAAGGGTCGTCGAGCGCAACGTCCTGCGCCGACGCTCGCTCGGCGCCGCGTGGAGACTCGACGCGGCGCTCAGGCACGGCATGCGGAACTCCGACGGCGGTCGCGGCGCGCTCGTCGTGATCGGGCTGTCGCTCGAGCTCCATGCTGTCCATCACGCTACACGCTCACGCTCGGGCGACCGGCCGTGCATCGCGCGACCTTTCACATTCCGTTGACGACGTTCGCGCGATGGCCGCGCAGCTCGAACCCACGGTAGGGTGGGGCCCAGGCGAATGGCGCGTCAGCTCTGGGTACTACGGCATGCCGAGGCCGAGCCGCACGGAACGCGCTCGGACTCCGAGCGGCGTCTGACGCCGCGAGGCGAGGCGCAGGCGCGCGCCGCGGGCCTCGCGCTCGCGCGCCTCGGCGGGGTCTTCGAGGCGGTGCTGTTCAGCCCGAAGGCGCGCGCGCGTCAGACCGCCGAGCTGGCCGCCGCCGAGTGGGGAGACGATCAACGGGCGTTGCTGCGCGTGCACGAGCCGCTCGCCTCCGGCTTCGACGGAGCGCGCGCGCTCGACGCGGCGCGCGAGCTGAGCGCCGACGGACGGCTGCTGCTCGTCGGCCACGAGCCCGATCTCTCAGGCGTCCTCGCCGACCTCACGGGCGGGCGCGTCGACCTGAAGAAGGGTGGCTTGGCGGTCGTGCGCCTAGAGGGTGTCGGTGGTGAGCTCGCGGCCCTGATGCGGCCCCGCGAGCTTGCCCTGATCGCGGGCGTCCCATTCGACGGGAAGTGATGCCGGCACGTCGACGTCGGCCTCCACGTCGAGCGATTCCGCCGCGAAGCGGTAGCCGATGCCGAAGTGCGTGTGGATGTAGCGCCACCGCGGCGAGGACTTCTCGAGCTTCTGGCGCAGCTTTCGCACGAACACGTCGACCGAGCGGTCGCCGCGCACCATCGTGTAGCCCCACAGCCGCGAGTAGATCTCCTCGCGCTCGAGCACGCGGCCCTCGGCCGCCGCGAGCAGCTCGATCAGCTCGAACTCCCGACGGGTGAGGTCGAGGCTCGCGTCGTTGACGAACGCCTGGAAGCGGTCCGAGCGGACCTCGACCTCGCCCGCCATCAGCGGCTTGGTCTCGGTCCGGCCGCTCGGGCGCCGGCGACGGCGCACGACGCTCTGCACGCGCGCGATCACCTCCTCCGGGTGACAAGGCTTGGTGATCCAGTCGTCCGCGCCGAGGCGCAGCCCGCGGACGCGTTGCGCGACCGTCGAGGGGCCCGTGCAGACGACGATCCCGAGGTCCGGCAGCGCGCCGCACAGGCGCTCGAGCCACTCCCACGCCTGCGGCCCGAGCACGGCGAGGTCGACGACCAGCGCGCTCAGGCGCATCGCGACGACGGCGTCCGCCGGCACGGGGCTCGCGAGCACGCGGTGCTCCCACCCGAGGCGGTCGAGGCGCTTGCTCAGCACCTGAATGAAACCGCTGTCCCGGTCCAGAACGGCTATGCGCAGCGCCGCGGAAGCGCTTCCCTGGCCCGACGGCGCCGCCTCGTCCCTGGCGGTGATGCTGTCCGTCATTGCGGCGCAGTGTACGGGAGCGAGGCGACCCCGGCGGCCCTGCAACTGAATGGTCACAGGTTGTTCACAAGCGGCGAGCGGTGTTTGCGGGCTCGCCGGCCTGTCGGTGCGCTCGTCGCTCGAGCTAGAACGCCTCGGGCGAGCCGTCCGGCGCCGCGTCGGGCGGCACGCCGGCCGGGTGCGAGGAGTCCGAGAACTCGCGGAACAGCCCCGTCACGACGAACGCGACCTGCTCGCCGATGTCGACGGCGTTGTCGCCGATCCGCTCGAGCGCGCGCGCGACGAGGATCATGTGCATCGCCCACTCGCGCGTGTCGACGTCGTCGCCGATCGCGATCGCCATGCGGAAGATCTCGCGGTTCAGGCGGTTGATCTCGCGGTCCTGGCGGACGAGGTCCTCGGCCAGTTCGACGTCGCGCCCGGCGAACGCGGCGCGGCACTGCACGACCTCCGAGCGCGCGTGCGCGCCCATCTTCGCGAGCGCGTCGAGGACCTCGGGACGGACCGGCGGCTCATAGCCCGACAGCGGGATCAGCTTCGCGATGTTCACACACTGGTCGCCCATCCGCTCGATGTGCTTGATCATGTGCAGGAGCGCCGCGACCAGCCGCAGGTCGCCGGCGACGGGCGCCTGCAGCGCGAGCAGGGAGAGGATTCCCTGGTGGACCTCGAGGTAGCGCCCGTCGACGCGGTCGTCGTCGGCGATCACCATCTGCGCGAGCTCGACGTCCTGGTGGCGCAGCGCCTCGAGCACGCGGTCGAGCTGCTCGACGATCAGGTCGAGGCCGCCGAGCGCGTTCGCTTCGAGCGCCTTCAGCTGCTCCTGGAAGTGTGCGCGACCCTCACCGACGACGACGCCCTCGCCAAGCGTCGCGCCGGAGGACGACGCGCCCGCGCGGCCGGAGCGGGGGTCGCCGCTAGCCGAACTTGCCGGTGACATATTCCTCGGTGCGCGAGTCGCTCGGGTTCGTGAAGATCTCCTGCGTCGGGCCGACCTCGACGAGCTCGCCGCTGAGCATGAACGCCGTGCGGTCGGCGACGCGGGCGGCCTGCTGCATGTTGTGCGTGACGATCACGATCGTGACGCGCTGCTTGAGCTCCTCGATCAGCTCCTCGATCTTCAGCGTCGCGATCGGGTCGAGCGCCGAGCACGGCTCGTCCATCAGGATCACCTCGGGCTCGACGGCGAGCGAGCGCGCGATGCACAGCCGCTGCTGCTGACCGCCCGAGAGACCGGCCCCGGGCTCGGACAGGCGGTCGGAGACCTCATCCCACAGGCCGGCGCCGCGCAGCGCCGCCTCGACCTTCGCGCTCAGCTCGGCCTTGCCGCGCCCGCCGCGGCCGCTCGTCCCGAGCCGCAGGCCCGCGGCGACGTTGTCGAACACCGACATCGTCGGGAACGGGTTCGGCTTCTGGAAGACCATGCCGATCGCGCGACGCACGGCGACGACGTCGACGCCAGGGTCGTACACGTCGGCATCGTCGAGCATCACGCGGCCCTCGGCGTGCGCCCCTGGGATCTCCTCGTGCATGCGGTTGATGCAGCGCACCAACGTCGACTTGCCGCAGCCCGACGGGCCGATGATCGCGGTCACCTCGTTGGCTTTGAACTCGAGGTCGACGCCCTTGACCTGCTCGGCCTCGCCGTAGAACGCGCGCAGCTGCTCGAGCGTCACGCTCAGGCCCTGCTTGGCGACCGGCGCGGGTCGCACGCCCGTGTCCGCGCTCGCCGCGGCGTCTCCGGTGGGAGCTGTGCTCGGCGCAATCCGCTCGCGCGCGCTGTCGGTTCGGCTCTCGGGGTCCACGTTGGCCGGCTCCACGTTAGCTGTCTGGGAGGGGATTGCGTCGGGACTCATGCGAGGCGGCTCCTTCGCGAGACGAGGCGGGCGATCAGGTTGAGCAGCAGGATCATCGCGACCAGCGTCAGCGCAGCGCCCCACGCGCGGTTGACGACAGCCGTCGTCGGCGAGGTGACGTCGTTGTAGATCTGCACCGGCAGCGAGTTCATGAAGTGGCCGAGGTTGAAGTCGGTGTTGCGCGCCGTCGCGGCCGTGAACAGCAGCGGGGCCGTCTCGCCGGCGGCGCGCGCGATCGCGAGCAGCACGCCGGTGACCATCCCCGGCAGCGCCGTCGGCAGCACGATCCGCAAGATCACCTTCCAACGCGGCGCGCCGAGTGCGAGCGCCGACTCACGCAGCGCCCCCGGGATCAGCAGCAGGATCACCTCGGCCGAGCGGATCACGACCGGCAGCATCAGCAGCGAAAGCGCGAGCGAGCCCTTGTAGCCGGCGTAGGAGCTGCCGGTGCCGACGATCAGCACGATGTAGATGAACAGGCCGAAGACGATCGAAGGGACGCCTGTGAGCACGTCGACGAAGAAGCGCACCGTGTGCGCGAACCAGCTCTGGCGGCCGTACTCGACCAGCCACACCGCCACGCCGATGCCGATCGGGATCGCGATCGCGGAGGCGAGCGCGACGATCTCGATCGTGCCGAGGATCGCGCTCTTGATGCCGCCGATGCTCGACGTCTTGAAGAACGTGTTGCCCGTCGGGTCGGTCGTGAAGAAGCTCCGCGCTCCACGCGCCGAGGCCCTTGTGCAGGAGGTAGTAGAGGATCAGCGCGAGCGGGACGAGCGCGATCGCCGTCGCCGCCATGATCGCTCCCCGCGCGATCCGGTCCTTGCGCCGCCGCGCGGGGCTGACGGCGAAGCGCGCGAACGTCGCGGTCGGCGGCTGGTCGCTCATGCGCCCGCGACCGCCCCGGCGATCGGCTGCGTCTCGGCGGCCGCGCGCGGCGTCGAGCCGCCGCCGCGCGTGCGCGCCGCACGCCTGACGAGCACGCGCGCGAGCGCGTTGACGAGCAGCGTCAGCACGAACAGCACGAGCCCGGCGGCGAACAGCGCCGAGCGGTGCAGGCCCTGCGCCTCGCCGAACTCGTTCGCGATCACGGCCGCCAGGCTGTAGCCCTGGCCGAACAGATGTTTACCCAGCTGCGGCGCATCGCCGATCACGATCGTCACCGCGATCGTCTCGCCGATCGCGCGGCCGAGGCCGAGCATCGCGCCGCCGACGATCCCCGCGCGGCAGTACGGCAGGACGGCCGTTCGGATCATCTCCCAGCGCGTCGCGCCGAGGCCGAGCGCCGCTTCCTTGTGGTCGGCCGGCACCGTCGCCATCACCTCCCGCGAGATCGCCGAGACGATCGGCAGGATCATGATCGCGAGGATCAGGCCCGCGATGAAGTAGTTCGGGATCGTCACCGTGCCGCCGCCGATGAACGGGATGAACGAGAGGCGGTCGGCGACCCACTGCTCGGCCGGCTGCAGCTTCGGCGCAAGGAAGAAGATCCCCCACAGTCCGTAGACGACCGACGGCACGGCCGCGAGCAGCTCGACGAGCACGGTCAGACCCGCGCGCAGCCGCAGCGGGCACAGCTCGGTGGCGTAGATCGCGGTCGCGACCGCGACCGGCACGCCGATCAGCAGCGCCAGCCCTGACGTGATCAGCGTCCCGACGACGAGTGGCAGCGCGCCGAATTTTTCGGCGCTCACGTTCCAGTCGTTGCCGAAGACGAAGCCGAGCACGCCGCTGTGCGCGAACGCCGGTTTCGACTTCGCCGACGAGGCGCACGAAGAAGTAGACGATCAGCGCGAGGATCAGCGCCGCGAGGGCGGTCAGTCCGTACTTCAGCGCGCGGTCGGGAAGCCGCGCCAGCGGTGAGCGCTCGAGGATCGAGCGCTCACCGCTTGGCAGGGCTGCCGTGCTCATGGCCTCTGTCTATCGGATTCGAGGCCGTCGGGTCACCGTCAGCCGATCGCCGCGCCGTTGCACTGCAGCGATGCGACCGCGGCTTTCGACTTCGCGAGGATTTCCGCCGGCAGCGCCGCGTAGTCCGCCTGCGAGAGGATCGACTGGCCTTCGCCCAGCCCGTACGTGAGGAACTTGACGACGCCTTTCGCTGCCGCTTCGCCGCCGGGCGTCCCGGCTTTGCAGAGGTCCTTGTTGACGACGATGAACGTCTGCGAGGTGATCGGGTAGGCGGCGGCGTTCGACGGGTTCGAGATTTTGATCCCGAGGTTCGCCGGCACCTTCACGCCCTGCGCGGCCGCCGTCGTCGACGCGAGCGTCGGCGAGACGAACTGGCCGGCCTTGTTCTTCACGGCGGCGTAGGTGAATTTGTGCTGCAGCGCGTACGCCTGCTCGACGTACCCGACCGCGCCGGTCGTCTGCTGGACGGCGCCGGCGACGCCGGCGTTGCCCTTCGCGCCGGTTCCCGTCGGCCACTGCACGTCCTTGCCTTCGCCGACCTTGCTCTTGAATTCGGGGTCGACCGCGGCGAGGAAGCCGGTGAAGCCGGCCGTCGTGCCGGAGGAGTCCGAGCGGTGGATCACCGTGATCGCCGTGCTCGGCAGCGAGACGCCCGGGTTGAGCGCCTTGATCTCGGCGTCGTTCCACGTCTTGACCTTGCCGAGGTAGATGTCGGCGATCGTCTTGCCGTCGAGCTTCAGGCCGGCCTGGACGCCCGGCAGGCTGTAGGAGACCGTGATCGCGCCGAGGAACATCGGGATCTGCACGGCCGGGCTGCCGTTCTTCGCGATCGCCGTTTCGTCGGCGGCCTTCAGCGGCGGGTCGCTTGCGCCGAAGTCGACGGTCTTCGACTCGAGCGAGGTGATGCCGGCGCCGGAGCCGACGGCCTGGTAGTTGACGGTGAGACCGGACTGCGAGGACGCCCACTGTTCGTACACGGGCGCGGCGAACGTCGAGCCCGCCCCGGAGATCGTCGCGGAGCTGCTCGAGGACGTCGAGCTGGACGAGCTGCTCGACGAGCTGCTGGTCGAGCTGCTGCCGCAGGCCCCTAGGCCGAGTGCGAGCAAAGCGACGCTCGCGAGCGCGCCAATCCTGTTCTTGGTCACTACGTCTCCTCTGGCTGGATTACGTGTCGTATCGAGCTGCGGCGTGCGTCACGAGACCGCGCACCGATGATGCCTGGCGCAGTCTGTTTAATCGCGCGGCACGCCGATGTGAACATTTCGTGAAAGGCTGTCCACATGATCGGGATCGCCGGCGTGCGCCGCGAGCCGCACCGGCGCCGGCTCGTGCGCGAGCTGTGCCTGGAAGCGGTAGCCAAACCCGGGGTGCGTGTGGATGAAGCGGTGATCCGGCATCGCCGCTTCCAGCTTTCCTCGCAGCTTGCTGACGTAGACGTCGACCGAGCGGTCGCCGGGACGCAGCTCGCCGCCCCACACCGTCGCGTACAGCTCCTCGCGCGTCGCGATCGCGCCAGCGCGTCGGGCCATCGCGACGATCAGGTCGAACTCGCGGACCGAAAGGCGCACGACGCGTCCGGCGGCGAGCACGAGCCCGTCCCCCCGACGGATCTCGAGCTCGCCCGCATACAGCGTGTCCTCACTCTCGGGAAGGCTCGCCACGTTCGCAAGCCTCCCACGCGCGTGTGGCGGTCAAGGTTGCAAACTCGTAATCGGGCGGTAAAAAAATCGTGAAAGAAGCACGCCTCCCGACACGGCCGAATATCCTCGCGCGATGAGCTTCCTCTCGCGCGCGCCCGACCCCGTCTTGATGGGTCTAGTGGAGGAGGCCGGGCGCAACGTGCAGCGCTCGGGCCTGCTGCTGCACGACCTGCTCGTCGACTACCCCGAGCACGCGACGCTCGCGCGCGAGCTGAAGGTCTGCGAGCAGGAAGGCGACCGCATCACCCACGACATCATCCATCGCCTCGCCGGTGGGCGCGTGCGCGCGCCGTTCGTCGCCGGCGACGGCTACGCGCTGGCGACGGCGCTCGACGACATCGTCGATCACTCCGAGCACGCCGCCGCGCAGCTCGGGCTGTACGGCGTCGAGGCGCCGATGGAGCAGGCCGTCGAGTTCTCCAACGTGCTCGTCGGTCAGGGCGAGCAGATCGCGCAGGCGCTGCGCTGCCTGCGAACGGGCACCGAGCTCGGCCCGCACCTCGTCGAGATCCACCGCCTCGAGAACGAGGGCGATCGACTGCAGCGCGACGGCGTCGCGTCGCTGTTCGCCGGCGGCATCGACCCGATGGTCGTGATCCGCTGGAAGGACATCTTCGAGTCGCTCGAGGCGGCCGTCGACGCGTGCGAGACCGTCGCGCACGTGCTCGAGGGGATCACGCTGAAACAGCGCCGGCGCTCACGCTGAGGCGCCTGCGCAGCCGACGCGGGTCAGCCGAAGCTCGCGGGCGGCGCGTACACCTGCAGCTTCGCGCCGCTCGCCTCACCGACGAGCGAGGCCTGGAAGGTGGTCGAGGCGCCCGCGGCGAGTTCGGGCACGATCGCGCGTCCGGCGCCGACGATCGCGCCGCCGCGACGCGCGAGGGCGAACACCGCGAAGCTCGACTGCGCGACGCTCGAGCGGTTCGCGACCGTCCCCGTCACGACGGTGCCGTTGGCCGGGTCTTCGGTGATCTTCGCGGCTGAGATCGCGAGCTCGGGCGGCGCTCCGCCGACGCTCGTCGCTTCGCCGACCTCCGCGCTCACGCTCGCCGGAGCGGCGTTCGTCTGCAGCTGGTCGTCGACCCAGACGACCGTCGCGTGCGCGGCGATCGACGGGACCGAGACGAGCGCGCTTTCGAGTCCCGGCGCGTCGTTCTGAAACAGCGTCTGTCCGCCGGCGCCCTTGATGGTGATCGCGATCGGCACGGCGCGCAGCGTGCTCGCCGAGCGGTTGTGCAGCGTGACGACCGCGGCGGAGCGTTCGGAGTCGTGGACGATCGCCGCGCCGAGCACGACGACGTCGCTGCTTCGGCGCGCGATCGAGAGCCCTTGCTGGCTGACCGCGAGCCGCTTTTCCTGACGCCTGAGCTGCGCGGCCTTTTCCTGGGTCGTCTCGCATCCGGCGAGCGCCACGACCGCGAGCGCAAGCGCCGCGAGCAGCGTGCCTCTCACGGGTCCGTCCGGCGCGCGCTCATCCGAAGGCGCCGCCGATGTAGTCGCGCGTGCGCTGGTGCGAGGGACGGTCGAACACCTGCTCGCTCGAGCCGTACTCGACGAGCTCGCCGAGGTGCATGAAGGCGACGTGGTCGGCGACGCGGAAGGCCTGCTGCAGGTTGTGTGTGACGATCACGATCGCGACGTTGTCGCGCAGGCTGACGATCAGCTGCTCGATCGTCGCCGTCGAGATCGGGTCGAGCGCCGAGCACGGCTCGTCGAGCAGCAGCACCTCGGGCTTGGCGGCGAGCGCGCGCGCGATGCACAGCCGCTGCTGCTGGCCGCCTGAGAGCCGCAGCGCCGAGCGCTCGAGGTCGTCGGCGACCTCGTCCCACAGGCCGGCGCGGCGCAGAGCGTCCTGCGTCGCCTCCTCGAGCGCGGGCGTGCGACGGCGCCGGCGCCCTCGCGGCGGGCGCTGCTCGGCGAGCGCGTAGGCGACGTTGTCGTAGATGCTCATCGGGAACGGATTCGGCTGCTGGAAGACCATCGACACGCGCCGGCGCAGGTCGTTGACCTCGAGCTCGTGGATCTCCTGTCCGTCCAGCGTGATGCGACCCGCTCGCGCTCCTCCCGCGGTGATCTCCGTCAGGCGGTTGAGCGAGCGCAGGAGCGTCGTCTTGCCCGACCCCGACGCGCCGATCAACGCGAGCACCTCGCCGCGGCGAACGGGCAGCGTGACGTCGCGCACGACCCAGTTCTCGCCGTAGGCGAGCCAGACCGACTCGACGCGCATGCGCTCGATGACGTTCGCCGGATCGGGTCGCTCGCTGCGCCGCCGCGCCTCGCCGACTGGCGCTGCGGCGACCGCCGAGCCGTTCGGGAGCGGCTTGGCCGGCACGATCTGCGGGTCGCGGTCGACCGCGATCCGCCGCACCGGCGGTGGCATCAGCGGGTCCACGGGAGCCTCCAGAATCCGAGCACGCGAAGCAGCCCTAGGCGCCGGGAGCTGCGGCCGACGGTGAGGCGGGTCACGAGCGCGTTGAGCAGCAGCACGAGCATCAACAGCACGAACGCCGCGGCGTAAGCCTTCTGCGGCGCGTTCCCCTCGCCGGCCGGCGAGTTGTAGTAGACGTAGCTCGTCAACGTCGAGCCGGTCCCGCGCAGCGTGCCGAGTACCGGCAGGTGGCCGACTCCCTGGGTCGTCAGCGTGAAGCCCAGCAGGATCGTGATGATCGCCGTGTCGCCGATGATCCTGCCCATGCCGAGCGCGATGCCGCTGGCGATGTCAGGGCGGATCGAGGGCAGCAGCACCCACCGGATCGTGCTCGCGCGAGACTTGCCGAGCGCATAGGAGGCCTCACGCACGCGGTCCGGGACCTGGCTGAGCGCCTCGCGCGTGGAGCCGACGATCAGCGGCAGCGCGATCAGCGACATGATGATCCCGGCCGCGAAGAACGAGCGGCCGTAGACCGACCCGTTCGCGGCGTTCTGCGAGAGGAAGCCGAGGAAGCTCTCGGAGAACACGAGCAACCCGAAGATCGCAAGGACGACGCTTGGGACGCCGGCGATCACGTCGATCGCCGATTCGACCGCGCGCGCGAGCGGCGCCGGCCGTCCGTACTCGGACATCCACACGGCGAGCGCGACGCCCGCCGGCGCGGCGATCAGCGTGCCGATCGCGGTGATGATCAGGGTGCCCTCGATCGGGTCGAGGAAGCCGCCCGACTGGCTTTGGTGCAGGCTGGCGGAGGGGTGTTCGACGAACAGCGACGGGCGCAGGTAGGAGATTCCCTTGATGAACATGAACACGACGATCCCGACGGCGATCAGGCACAGCGCGACGCCGGTCGCCCAGCACAGCCAGTAGCCGATCCGATCGATCAGCGGCCACGCCGCCGTGCTCTGGCGCCCAGGCCGAACCGCCACCGGCGGCGACGGCCCGGCGGCTGCGAGTCCGCCGGCCTCCATCACGCGCGGATCCCGTAGCGCTTGAGCGGCTGCTTCGCGGCCCAGCCGGCGAACGACAGCAACGCCGCGGAGACGAGCAGGACAGCCGACATCGCGTAGACCGTGTGGGCGAGCGCCGGGATCGTCAGGCCTTCGGCCTGGCGCACGATCGTCGCGGCGAGCGGTTGCACCGGCTCGAACAGGAACGTCAGCCCGTCGAGCGGGTTCGCGGCGAACGGCGACCCCCCTGAGACCATCGAAAGCATGATCGCCTCGCCGAGCGCGCGCGCCGTGGCGAGCACGGTCGCCGCGACGATCGCCGGCCGCGCGGTGCGCAGCGACACGCGCACGATCGTGCGCCAGCGGTTGACGCCGAGCGCCATCGAGCCTTCGCGCCACGGGGCCGGAACCGAGGCCAGCGCGCCGGCGATCAACGCGACCATGATCGGCGTGATCATCACGGCGAGGATCACCGTCGCCGTCGTCAGGTCGGCGCCGTTGAGCTGGACGATGCCCGCGACCGACTCCCTGCGGGCGTTGCTGATCAGGTGCCGGTTGATCAGCGGCGCCAGCGCGAGGATGCCGATCAGCCCGTAGACGACCGACGGCACACCGGCGAGCAGCCTGATCACCGGCTCGAGCGTGCGCCGCACGGGGGCGGCGCGAACTCCGTCAGGAAGATCGCGGCGAGCGTCGAGACGACCAGCGCTAGCACGACCGCGAGCACGGTCGTCAGCAGCGTGCCCCAGATCAGCGGCCACGCGCGGAAGTATTCGAGGCTGTGGCCGGGCAGGGGCGTCGAGTCCTGCATCGCCGTCAGCTGCGTGCGGACGTCGCCGCCGGGGCCGAACCAACTCAGGCCGTTGCTCGAGAACGACGGCCAGGCGTTGACGAAGACCGTCACGATCATCCCGCCGATCAGGACGAGCAGGGCGACCGCCAACGCGCCGAGCATGCGCTCGGCGCGTTGGTCTTCGCGGCGGCCGCTGCGGCGCTGCATCGTTCTCACGGCGCCGCGGTCACGCGATCAGTGGATCGCGATCCAACTGGAGTTGATGATCGACCGAACCGTCAGGTTGCCCGGCTTGGTGACCCAGTTGATGAACTTCGCGGCTTCGCCTTTGGGCGCGCCCTTCGTGACCATCCAGAAGTTGCGCACGCCGCCGTACTGACCGGACTTGGCGTTCGGAAGCGTGCAGGCGACGCCCTGGTAGCCGACCGCGTTGACCCCGGCCGTGTATGCGAAGGAGACGAAGCCGATGCCGGCCCCGCCCGGGTCGTTTTTCACCGCGTTCTGCTCGAGTCCGTTCGAGGTCTCTTCCGTCGCGCTCGGCGAGATCTTCAATGTTTCGCCCAGGAAGATGTGCTGGAAGGCGTCCTGCGTACCGGAGGCGCCGTCACGGTCGAACAGGTCGATCGGCCCGGACACCTGGGCGCCGGGGACCTGGCTCCAGTCGCGGACCGCGCCGGTGAAGATACCCACGACCGTCTGCTGAGAGAGGTTTGCGAGGTGGTTCTGCGGGCTCGTGATGACGCAGATGCCGTCCTGCGCGATCTTCGTGAAGACGAGGCCTTTCGGGTCGACTCCCGGGATCGGGTTGCGCGAGGAGTCGCCGATGTCGAAGCGTCCGGTGGCGGCGCCGCTGATGCCGATATCCGACTGGCCGCCGCCGACCTTCGGCGTCGGGATCTTCGGGAACGCCTGGTGGTAGGCGGTCGCAAGTTTCTGCGCCAGCGGCAGCACGGAGGTCGAGCCGCCGATGATCAGCTGCTTGCCGACTGCGGCCGCCGGGACCGCGAGGGCTCCGGCGACGATCAAGCTGAGGATGAGGGTGCGGTGCGCACGCACGGTAGGTGTCTCCTTTGTGGTTCGGGCTTTGTCTGGTGCTCGTGAACGTCGTCGCGGAGATGTCTTTGAGTTGTCGCGACGCCGGGCGAAACAACTCGCTCGCGCGATCGATGCGGACGGGGAGAACCTTTCCCGGGGCGCAACACTGGCGAGCGCGTAATTCACTGGTGTTTCGTTTTTGTGAACGCCCGAATGCGATCGGAATGTGTTCGTTTTGTGAAAGATCGCGCGCAGGCGTGAGGACGTATGTGTCGTTTTTGTGAACGACATTGCATTTCGGGTTTGCTCATGTGACGCTGGCGCAGGTTCGATCGCCGCGCCGCGTCGGCGGACGCTGCGGATCGAACGCTGACCCTTGCCAGAGATGACTGACGACCCGAACTCCCCAGCGCCCGACGACGGTCCTCCGGCTTCCGAGGGTCCCCCTCCGTCCTCGACGAACGGGCACTCGCCCGCGCGCACGGGAGCCGTGCGCTCGGGGCTCGCCCACCGCCGGAACCCGGCGCTCGTGCGGATCGTCGAGTTCGCGCAGGGCGCCCGCAGGTTGGCGTTCCGCGACCCGCTCGCGCTGTTCCTGCTGCTCGCCTCGATCGGGCTCGCGGTCGCGTTCGCGACGCTCCTGGGAGAGATCAAGCCGGGCAGCTCCGGCCGGCAGGTCCCGCTCAGCACGGTGCAGAAGCTGGCCAAGGGTCACGAGGTCGCGAGCGCGACGCTGCTCGATCACGACAACCGCGTCGAGGTGCTGACGACGGGCAGCGGCACGGCGAGCTCGACGAAGGGAAGCGCCTCGACCGGCGGCACCGCGCAGGTGATCACGCCGGTCGGACCGCCCGAACAGCTGTGGGCCGCCTACCCGGCGTCGGGCGCGCAGACCGAGCAGCTCGCGACCGAACTGACGAACAGCGGCGCGACGGTCTCGATCGACCAGCAGTCGGGCAAGCCGACGAAGGCGATCATCGTCCAGTTCCTGATCCCGATCCTGCTGCTCGTGTGCCTGTTCTCGCTGTTCATGCGCCTCGGCGGCGACGGCGGCGCCGCCGGTGGGATCGCCGGGTTCTCGGAGTTCACCGGCAAGGGCCGCAAGAAGGGCAAGGGAAAAACGGAAGCGATCACGTTCGAGGACGTCGCCGGCGCCGGCGAGGCGCTGGCCGAGCTTCGCGAGATCCGCGACTACCTGGCCGACCCGAGCAAGTACCTCGTCGTGGGCGCGGCCGCGCCCAAGGGCGTGCTGCTCGTCGGTCCGCCGGGCACCGGCAAGACGCTGCTAGCGAAGGCCGTCGCCGGCGAAGCCGATGCCTCGTTCTTCTCGCTGTCGGGATCGGACTTCGTCGAGTCGCTCGTCGGCGTCGGCGCGGCGCGTGTGCGCGACCTGTTCCGCAAGGCACGCAAAGCGGCGCCGGCGATCATCTTCATCGACGAGCTCGACGCCGCCGGGCGCAAGCGAGGCGCCGGCATCGGGCAGGGCAACGACGAGCGCGAGCAGACGCTCAACCAGATCCTCGTCGAGATGGACGGCTTCGCCGGCGACGGCGGCCTCGTCGTGATGGGCGCGACGAACCGTCCCGACATCCTCGACCCGGCGCTGCTGCGGCCCGGACGCTTCGACCGGCAGATCGTCGTCGACGTCCCCGACGTGCACGGGCGGATCGAAATCCTGCGCTTGCACGGCGGCAAGCGGCCGCTCGCGCCCGACGCGTCGCTCGAGGAGGTCGCCCGGCAGACGCCCGGCTTCTCCGGCGCCGAGCTCGCCAACGTGATCAACGAGGCTGCGCTGCTGAGCGTGCGCGACGGCAACGGGCAGATCGATCAGGCGACGCTCGAGGAGGCGATCGACCGCGTCGTCGCCGGTCCGGCGAAGAAGCACATCCTGACCGAGGAGGAGCGCTGGCTGATCTCGATTCACGAGGCGTCGCACGCGGTGGTCACCGAGGCGCTCGGGCACACGACCTCGACGCGCAAGCTCTCGATCGTCGCGCGCGGACGCCAGCTAGGCACCGCGGCTCACATGCTCTCCGACCGCGACCAGACGATCATGAGCGAGCCCGACCTGCAGAGCCAGCTGGTCGTGATCACCGCCGGCCTGGCGGGTGAGCGGATCGCCTTCGGGCACACCTCGACGAGCGTCAACGACGACCTTCACGCGGCGACCTCGCTGGCGCGCGGGATGGTCACGTCGTTCGGCATGTCCGAGGCGCTCGGCCTGGTGACGATCGGCGAGAAGGGCGGAGAGGTGTTCCTCGGCGCCTCGCTCCAGGATCTCGGCTCGGTCGGCCCCGAGACGCTGAACATGATCGACAGCGAGATCGAGCGACTCGTCGGCGACGCGGAGGCGCGCGCGGCGGCGATCCTCGACCGCAACTGGAGCACCGTGGAGGAGACGGCCGCGGCGCTGATGGAGCACGAGACGCTCTCGGGGGTGGCGCTCGACGCGGTGCTCTCGACCGTCCGCGAGACGACGCTCGAGGAGCTCCGTCACGTCCGTCGCGCCGCGCCGCCGCGGTTTACGGCACGCGACAAGGACGCGCAGTGAGCAGGACGCGCCCGACTTTTCGGGCTCGTCGTGTGCGCCGCCGGCTGCCATCGCCTGCCCTGGTGATCTCGCTGATCGCGCTCGTCTTCTCGACTACGGGCCTCGCCGACGCCGCGCGTCACGCGGTCGTCGCCGCGTTCGACGGGCACCAGGTCAGCACAAGGCCGCACGCCGGCGGCATCCTGCTGCTCGGCAAGAACCGCAAATTCCCGGCGTCGGCGATCCCGACCGTCAACAACGCCTCTCACGTGGGCGGGAAGACTCCCGAACAGCTCGCGGGCACGTGCCCGCCGGCGACCGTCGACCTCGGCACCTGGTGCCTGGACACCGCGCCCTACCCGGTCACGAACGCCCAGGCGGGGCAGAACAACTACGTCTTCGCGAGCAAGGCGTGCGTGGCCGAAGGCGGCTGGCTGCCGACAGCTGCGCAGCTGCTCGGCGCGGCCAGCCGCGTCAAGCTCGAGTCGACGATCCACGACTCGCAGTTGACGGCGACGGTCCCGCTCGACCCGAGCCGGGGGCTGAAAGACCAGCGCGAGATGACCTCGACGCTCGTGACGACAGAAGCGGGCTCGGCGGCCGCCGGCTTCGAGGGCGTCAGCGAAGGCTCGACCGGGAATCCGCGTCAGGGACAGGCCAACCCGGTTCCGCTGCCGGCCGATCCGCTGCCCGAATCGCTTCAGTACGTGACCGTCTACAGCAACGGCACGAAGGGCGGCTTCGCCGGGTCCGAGCCGGTCGCCGATCCCGAGAACTTCCGCTGTGCCTTCAACAAGACGCCCGGCGCTCTCAACAAAAACGAATCCTGAGGGCTGTCGTGACGTTGCACGAGCCCGCGCTCTCGAAGAGGTCGGCGTCGCGGTCGGCGGAGCATCGCCGCCTCCCCGCGCTCGCCGCGCTCGGGTGCCTCGCGCTCGTGCTCGCCTGCGCGCAGCAGGCTCGCGCCGTGGTCCTCCCGGCCGTGACGATCGACGGTCCGAGTGAGGAAATCGTCGGCTTCGGCGGCGTCGCGATGGCCGAAGACGGGACCGGTGGGCTCGTCTACCTCAAGCGGGTGGACGGCGTCGCGCACGTGTTCGTCGCGCGTTACGAGGAAGGACACTGGCTGGCGCCGATCCGAGTCGACACGCAGGAGCCGTACGCCGCGAGCTGGCCGCGAATCGGCGCGGCCAACGGCGGCGAGCTCGAGGTCGTCTGGGCGACGCCGTTCGCAAGCGAAAACGACCGACCCGTCGACGAGCTGCTCGGCGCGACGCTCGGCCCAGGCTCCTCCTCGTTCGGCCAGGCGATGATCGTCGATCCGAACATCGGCAGCGCGATCGGCACGACGCCCGACCTCGCGATGAGCTCGACCGGCCAGGCCGACGTCGTCTACCGGGTCGTCCACGGCGGCGTCTCGACGGTGATCCTGCGCCCAGGCGACGTCGTCGAGGACGTGCGCGTCGCGCACTTCGACGGCGAGCGCTGGTCGCCGCTCGGCGCGATCAATCGCGATCCCGGCCTGTCGATGCGCCCGCCGACCCAGGCGAACGCGCCGCAGCTCGCGATCGGCCCGACGGGCAACGGCGTCGTCGTCTGGCAGGAGCCGGAAATCAACGGCGTCGCGCGGATCTGGGCGCGGCGCCTGTTCGGCACGACGCTGGACTTCGTCTTGCCCGTCAGCGCGGCGAGCTTCAACGGCGTGCCGATCGGCGATGACGCCGATGCGCCGGCCGTCGCGATCTCGCGGCTGGGCCAGGCCGAGGTCGCCTACCGCCAGAACGGCGGACAGGGCTCGCCGCTGCCCGGCCCCCGCATCTTCCTCAACACGCTGCCCGACGGGGAATCGCTCAACGGGTCGGAGTTCCTCGGCGCGGGCATCGCCGACTCAGCAGTCCCGGGGGGAGCGAGCGCGAGCGTCGGACCGCCGAGCATCGACATCGACGAGAAGCAGGACCTGCGCATCCTCTACGACGCGAACGGCATGCCGCGTGTGATCGAGGGCAACGACAAAGGACTGTCGGGCTCGCTCACGCTCGGGCCCGCCTTCGCCGGCCCCGAAACGGCCTCGGCGAGCGTGATGAACCCGGAGGGGGGCGGCGTGTCGGCCTGGCCGAGCGTCAACGCCGCCGGCCAGCCGTCGGTCGCCGTGCGCGAGGACTTCCCCGACGGCGCGGTCCAGACGGCGCTCGTCGCCGGCGACGGCGGCGGAGAAGTCGGCGAACTCGGCGTCGGACGCTCGGGGCTCGGCGACGGCCTCGTCGCTTTCCGCCAGGGGCCGATCGGCCACGCCGCGATCGTCGCCACGCAGGCCACGACGCCGCCCGCGCCGTTCTTCCTGACGGCGCCGAGCAGCTGGATCAAGCCCTCCCAGGCGGCGATCACCTGGGTCGAAGCGACGAGCGCGAACGGACCGGTCGCGTATCGAATGGTGCTGGACGGACGCGTGGTGACGGCGCCCACGCATGCGCTCGCCGCTCGCGTGCCGACCGCCGGCCTCGCCAGCGGGGTCCACCGGGTGCAGGTGCTCGCGACGGACATCGACGGTCAGGAGACGCTCACCGGGGCGACCACGCTGCGCATCGACGGACAGCCGCCGACGGTCAAGATCGTCAGGACTCAAGGCGGCCACGCCGTCACCGTGAAGATCCTCGACACGGGCGTCGGCGTGCAGAAGAGCGCGGTCAGCGTGAGCTTCGGTGACGGCGCGAGCGGACACGGCAAGACCTCGCTGAAGCACCGCTACGCGCACGGTGGCATCTACACGATCGTCGCGCACGTTCGCGACAAGCTGGGCAACCAGGCGACGGTGCGGCGGTTGGTGAGCATCCGATGAAGCGGGCGCTCACAGCTCTCGCATGCGCAGCGCTGATCCCGCTGGCGGTCACGCTCGGCCCGGCCGACGCCGACGTGTTCGGTTCGATCTCGCTCGTCTCCGCGGGCGCCGCGCCCGGCGGCGAGCTCGTGCAGCAGGCCGAGTACGCCAACGACGCCGCGATCTCCGGCGACGGACGCTACGTCGCGTTCGACGGGTCGTTCGCCGGGCGCAAAGGCGTGTTTCGTCGCGACCTGCTCACCGGCGAACTCGCCACCGTCGCCGAAGGCGACGCGATGCTGCCGTCGATCAGCGCCGATGGGCGCTACGTGAGCTTCACGACGACGGCGCGGTTGGACGAGCAGAACGACAGGAACGCCGCGCCCGACGTCTACGTGCGCGACATGGACAAGCCGAGCTCCCAGCCGTGCCCCGAAGACTGGGAAGAATCCGAAAGCGCCCGCGAAGAATGCGCCTTCACGCTCGCCTCGGCGGTCAACGGATCGGCCGTCGGGCTGTCCTACGCGACCGAATCGACGACCCTCGGCTCGGTTGCGGCCGGGCGCTCGGCGCTCAGCGCCGACGGGCGCGAGGTCGCGTTCGAGACGACCGCGGTCTCGAATCTCGCGAACCCCGAACGCTTGGGCTCCCTCGGCGTGGTGGAAGGTCCGGAAACACCGGCCCCGCAGATCGCTGTCCGCTATCTCGACACGGATGCGACCGTGCTCGTCACCGCTCGCTACGACAGGGCGACGGGCGCCCCGCAGCTCAACGAACACGGTCAGCCGATGCCCATCCCCGAAAGCGCCGAAGGGCATTTCGGCGCTGTCTTCCCGAGCGGCGAAGGCAAACTCCGCCCCTTCCCGTCGGCCTACGAGGGCGCTTCGCTCAGCGCCGACGGGTCGACGGTTGCGTGGCTCGGTCAGCAGATCGGCGAACAGGCCCCGGTGATGGCGGCCGGCGACCTGGCGGACGAGCCCGAATACACGGAGCCGCTCTGGCGGCGGATCGGCGAAGGGGAGGCCGCGCCGACACGGCGGGTCACCGGTGGCTCGGATCCCACCAGCCCACCGTGCGAGGCAAGCGGCGAGACGCAGGTGTCGCTTCCTCCGACGCTCTCGGACCCTTGCCAGGGACCGTTCGATCCAACCAGCAACGAGAGCCCTTCACACGGGCTTTGGACGGCGGGCACCGAATTCGACTACCTGCCCAGGCTGAGCGCCGACGGGATGACCGTGGCGCTCCTCGCGACCGCTCGTGAAATCGCGAGCGGTGAAGAACTGCATTCCGCGGACAACTCGGACGACCTCTACGTCGTCAACATGAGCGACGGGCTGACCCGGGTGGCGGCGACCCGCCGGCTGACCGAGCTGTCCGGCGAAAAGAGCGAAGCGCTCACGGCTCCGGTGCTCGACCTCGGAATCTCACCCGACGGAAGCCAGATCGCGTTCGCCAGCATTCGCACTGTCTTCCCGCTCGGCTCGCCCACGTACGTGAGCGCACCGTCGGGCCTCGCGAAGGCGGCTGAGCTCTACGACGTCGACCTCGCGGACGACACGCTCACGCGCGTGACCGAGGGCTTCGAAGGCCAGCCGAGCGAAGCTCCGGAAGGCGCGAGCCTCACGGGTTCGCCCTCCTTCTCCGAAGACGGCAACCTGCTGGCGTTCTCGTCGAACTTGGACAACCTTGTCTACGGCGACGGCAACAAAAACAGCGACGCCTTCATCGTCACCCGACGCGTGTTCTCGTCTAGCTTTCCGGCGTCGGAAATCTCCTCAGCGCCGGCGAACCCGGCGCTGAGCCCGAGCTGGGAGCTGGAGGCGACGGCCCCCTCTCGGCGGGACGGAAGCGTGCTGCTCGAGGTCATGGTGCCGGGTCAGGGCACCTTGCGCGCGGGCGCGCAGGGCGCCGTTCTGGTGCGCGCAAGCGCACACGGCAGTCGCGACAAGCACAAGGGCCGCGCCGGACGAAGTCGGGCGACGGTGGAGACGCGCACGGTCGCCTCCGCCGAGAAGCGCCCGGACGCTTCGAGCCTGCTTCCGGTGACGCTGAAGCTCTCCCGACCCTACAGCTCGCTCGCGAGCGCCCGTGGCGGGTTCTCGGCGACCGTCAACCTCTCGTTCAGCGCGAGCGGTCACGCGACCTTGCACGACCAGATCGCCGTGACGTTCGTCCGCTCCGTCCCGGCGCACCCCGCCAAGCGCTCGCGCAAGACGAAGCGCCGTTCGACGAAGAGGGGTCGACGATGAGCTCCCGGTCGGCGATGCGCCGTCGCGCGACCCTGCAAATGCTCGTGCTCGTCGCGCTGCTGCTCGCAATCGCCGGCGCTGCAGGTCCGCTTGCCCGGTCGGCGGCGGCCGAAGAACCGGATGGCGGCGCATCGTGGCGCCTCGAACAGCCGCTTCCCCCCGAACTCCCGAACGGCGCGAAATCGACCACGCCGATCGGGCTCGGCAAGATCGGCGACATCGAGTTCTGGGCGCCCAACCGGGGCCTGCTGATAACCGCCGGCAATCCGCCGACGATCCCGCCGGGCATCTGGGCGTACAACGGAGTGGGGTGGCACGAGCTCGCGACGGTCTGCGGGGCGACCGACGGGCGGATCGCGTGGGCCGGGCCCGATGAATTCTGGACGATCTCCGATGGGCGTCCAGGCCAGTCGAATGTCGAAAACGAGCCGCCGCTGCAGGACAACACGCTGTGTCACTTCGCCAACGGCGAAGTCGCCGCCTCATACGGGTCGCTCGCGTTCCTTCCGACCTCCTACCAGGCGATGCACGGAGCCTCCTGCTTCGCCCCGAACGACTGCTGGTTCGGCGGCGACCCGCTGCCGGAAGGGCAGGCGGGCGCCTTCCAACTGCATTGGAACGGCCACTCGCTCAACGAGGAACCCAACCCGCAGGGCCACGCGATCGAGGGCCTGCGTCGGTTCGGCGACGAAATCTACGAGAGCGTGCGCATCAAAACCGACGATGTGCTGAGCGAAGAAGAATCGCCCACCGAACCTTCGGTTCTGCATCTGATCGAGCCGAACGGCGTCGAGCCGCCGTTCGTCTCGCTGAACCCGGGGGTCCCGATCTACTCGACCGGCGAGTTCCCCTCTGCGCTCGACTACCTGCATCTCTCGGCCGGGCAGTCGGCGCTCTGGGGAGCTGCCAATCCAGTGGCGAAGACCCCAGAAAACTCGGCTCCCGCCGAAGTCACCATCATCAGGCTGACGCCCGCCGGGGCGACGCAGCTGATCGGTCCCACGACGGAGCCCGAAGGCAGCAACCCGTTCACGAGGCAACCCGGCACCGAAGGGTCCAACGAGACGGTCAGCGCGATCGCCGCGGAGCCGCCGGGCGAAGAAGAAGGCGAAGGAACGCCCGCGGGCGAAAGCGCTTGGCTCGGATTGGACTCGGCGCCCAATTCCTCTAAGGAACCGGTCGCGCCAGCGCTCGTCGCGCGGCTCTCGAGCGGCGGAATCGTCTCGCAACGCGAACAGCTGCCGAGCGCGGCCGAAGAAGCCGAGGGCGTAGGCGCGAAGGGCGCGGCCGACAAGTTGACCTGCCCGGCGCCGCACGACTGCTGGTTGGCGACGCGACAAGGGTGGCTGTTCCACCTGAGCACCCCCGCCGGACGCAGCGCCGAACTCGCCAACCCAGACACCGATCCCGCGTTCTCGAAAGCCCAGCCGATCACGTTCCGCCCGCCCGACGAAGGCGTGCCCGCAGTCGTCCCCGACGCGCCGCCGATCGATGACTCGGGACTGCCGGGGGAAGCGCCGCCAGCAACGACGCAACTGGCGGAAACGGCCAGCCCGGAACCGGAACTGCGCGTCCCTGTGCCGCTGCTGACGAACGTCCACAGCCGGTTGGTCCACGGCACGACGCTCGAACTTCGCTTCCACCTCGCAGTGAAGGCGCGCGTGCGGCTGTTGGCGAAGCGTCGCGCGCGCGTCGTGGCGAGCACGCCGATGCGCACGCTGGCGGCGGGCAACCGCGCGCTGAGCCTGCATCTCGATCGCCGGCGCTGGCCAACGAAGCTGGACCTCGAGACGCACGCGTTGGCGAAACTGCCGACCGTCTCCAGCCGTGGCGCGAGCACGACGACCGTCTCGACCGGCTTCGCCTCGCTCGATCAGACGCCATTGCTCACCGGTCCGGGACCGCTCGGTTGAGCCGGGCTGCGCCCAGCGCAAGCCGGCTGTGGCCGGTGTTGCCGATTCTCATCGCGCTGACGGTGTCCGCTCTGGTCGCGTTGGAGCTCACAGGCGCGCTCAGCGGCGGCAGCCCCCCGGCCCTCGCGGCCGGCGGCGCCGGCGAACCGATCGCGCAGACTGACGACTCGCCGCCGGGATGGGAAGTCACTTTGATCGGCTCGTCGCCGGCGGAGGCTCCCAACGAGACGTGGGGCGTCGGCCACGTGGGCTCGCTGGACTCGCCGTCGACCGCGATCGTCCGCTACAGCTCGGACAGCGGCTGGAGTCTCGGTCCGGGGATGCTCAAGTCGACGGGCGAACCGCTCGAAGGCTTCCAGCCGGCTCCGGGTCCGCTGCGGGGTGAGATGACGGCGAGCGGAGACGGGGCGCTGATCGGCAGCGCGGCCGGACACCAGCTGCTGCTCGTGCGAAATCCCGGCGGCGCCTTCCAGGAAACCAAACCGCTGCCGGAAACCGGCGAAACTGCCCTCCAGCCCGAAGAAAAGCTGTTCAGCACCACCCGCGCTCCGCTGCTCGCGGCGCTCGACGAAGGCGATCATGCCGGAGCGCTTGTCGTTCCCGTGATCGGTGGCGCCACCGGCAACGAGGATCGCGTCCTGCATTGGAACGGCGAAAGCTGGAGCCGCGAAACGATCGAACTGCCGAAAAAGAGCGAAGAAGAAGGCGGGTTTCGCGTGCTGTCGCTCGCCGCGAGCGCGCCTCAGAACGCCTGGCTGCTCGCGCAGCTCTCCTCGAGCTCGCGCGGCGTCGCGCTGTTCCGACGCGAGGAAGGCCACTGGAAGGAGGTCACGGTCGAGGGCCAGGCGGCCGAAGAATCGCTGACCGTGAACGGCATCCCGTTCAGCGTGCGCGGCACCGGCGAGCCACCGACGGCCACCTCGCAGATCCTCACGGTCACCGAACAGGGCGTGTGGCTCGACGGCGAACGGACCGACGCCTCGGCGCCGGTGACGATGTTCTTGACTCCGACCGCCGCAGGTGAAAGCCCGACAGCCGAACTCAAGGCGAGCTGGTGCAACGTCTCGTCGTCGCTCGCGCAGTGCTCCTACACGCTCCCGGAAAGCCTGCCGGCGGGACCCTCGCGGAGCTTCGCGTGGGCGAACACGTCCTCGGCGACACCGTACGGCGAACGGGTGATCACGGGTCTCGGCGAAGGGGTCAGCTTGCGCCTGGAAGGCAGCTCGTTCGTACGGCGTGCTGTCGCTTGGCGGCTCCGCGCCGCCCAACGACGTCGGCGGCACGCTCGGGGCCGCGTTCTCCAACGCTCGCGAGGGTTGGCTCGGCAACGAAACGCTGCCTGTCCATCTGACGCTCAGCCCGGCGCCGAATCGGCTCACGCCATACCCCGTGCCCTTCCGTCACGCGCTCACCGCGATTGCGCCTCAGCCCGGCGTGGCGACCGGCGCACTGAGCAGCGAGGCCCTCGCCGTCGGCGACCACGGCGAGGTCGCCCGCTGGCTCCCCGGCGAGGGCTGGCAGCCGGAAAGCCTGTTCAAGGCCAGCGGCGGCCTTGCGACGACGCCGCTGCGCGCGGTCGCATGGCCTACTCCGACACGGGCGTACGCCGTCGGCAGCGAAGACGCCGAAGGCGACCCGCAGATGTGGCTGTGGCGCGGGGAGACCGGACTATGGGAACCCGACCCGGCGATCCCGCAGAACTTTCGCGGCAACCTGCTCGGCGTCGCGTTCGATCCGAACAACCCGAGCCGCGGCTACGCCGTCGGGCAGCAGGGCGTGCTGCTGCGCTTCGGCAAGACATGGACGCAGGAAGCGCTGCCGCCCGAAGTGGCGGGCGCGAGTTTCACCTCGATCGCCTTCGCCGGCTCGGAGGCGATCGTCGCCTACCGGCAGGTGAGCCTCCAGGGCGCCGGCGCTCACTACGTCGGCGGGATTCTCGTCAACGAAGGGGGCGGCTGGCACGTCGACGCCGGCGCCGCGCAGGCTCTGGGGGGGGAGGTGCCCTGGACGGTCGCCGGCCTCGCCGACGGAGGGGCGGCGATCTCGGCCACTCCCGGAGGCGTGCAAGGGTCTCCGTTGATCCTCGAGCGCCAGCAGCCCGAAGGCCCGTGGCAGGCGGCGCCGACATATCCAGGAACCGAAGCCCCAGGCTCGCTGGCGCTGTTCCGCGAAGGCGGCGCGCTGCGTGCTGTCGGCTCGGGCGGCCTGCCCGCGGGAATGCTTCAGGACGAAACCGAACGTCCACCGCCGGCCGGCTTCCCACCGAACCTGATCGGCCACTACCGGCTGGCGACCGGTTACGTCGTGCGCCAGACGGCGACCGGCTGGAGCGATGAGGAGCACGACCGTAACGCCGCGCGAGACCCGCTGGGCGAATACAAAGCCTATGACACGGTCTTCCAACCCGATCCGACCTCGGCGGTGCTGATCGACCCGAGCGGGTCGCAGGGCTGGGCTGTCGGGGGCTTCGTCGACGAATCGAACGCCGCGTTCGACACCGCAGACGTCGACCGCTATCCCGCCGACGGCGTTCCCCCGCCGGGATTCGCGGCGGCGCCCGTGCAGACGAGCTCGGCGCAAGCGACGTTCGCGATCGGCGGCGACGCCGGCTGTCTAGCGCCCTGCGCCGACCGGGCCAACGCCGGTATCGGGCCCGACGTCTGGCTCGCCTCGGCGCTCGAAAAGGCGGGACAGACGGCTGGAGTGCGCGCGTTCTTCTACACGGGGCCGCGGGTCACCACCGGCGCGGGTCATGGGATCTTCCCAGTCCCGTATGAACGCGAGTTCGCACGCTACGCTCAGGTGCTCGCCGGCCCGCTACCCAGCTTCGCCGCGCCCTCCGCGACCGATCTCGGCCCTGGCAGCGAGTGCCCCTTCCAGCAGGCGTTCGCGGGCTATCCGACGCCGTTCGGCGACGGGCCGCAAGCGGGCAACCTCGGGCCGACGGGCCGCTCGAGCGAGGGCTGCTCGACCTACTACTCGATGAACTCCGCGGGCGCCGGAGGCACGGTGCGGGTGATCGTGCTCGACGAGTCGAGCGACGTCGACGCGACGCAGCTTGCGTGGGTCGCGCAACAGCTAGTGGAAGCCCGGGACGACGGAACACCCGCGATCGCCGTCGGCAGCGCCGACCTCAACGCGCAGATCGCCGATGGTGACGGCGCCGCGGCGGAAGTGGCCCGCACGCTCGTCTACGGCGGAGCATCCGCCTACTTCTACGACTCGCCCGAACAGAACATCACTCTGCCGCTGCGCGTCGGCTCCGCATCGATCCCCACGTTCGGATCGGGCACGCTGGGCTACATCAGCGCCGTCCAAGCGGAAAAACAGGAATTCATCGGACAGAGCGGCTTCCTGCTCGCACAGGTCGAAGCGGCCGCGGCCAAAAACAACATCGCACCCGTCACGGCGCGCTTGGTCCCGGACATCGGCGAGCTGGCGCTCGAAGCCAAGCGCGGCGTCCTGCTGCACCGCAGCCAGACGGCCCTGTTCGATGCGCTCGCCCGCCGCCCGCGCTCCGGCGGCGAGGCCGAACGCAACTCGACGATCAACGAGTCGGCGCTGTACATCCCAATCCCCGACAACTGCGTCGGCACGCAGTGCGCGAACGCGATCAAACCGGAATATGAATTCAGCTCTTCGCGGCCGGAAATTGGCAACTTCGTCGAGCCGAACCTGGCCACGGGCAACCCCGAATCGGTGCTGCTCGCCAACGAACAGCCGGTCCCCGATTCGCAGTCGGGCCTGTTCTGCGCTTACAACCCGGGCACGACGGTAGTGACGATCAAGGCGGGCGGGCTCTCCTCGTCGCTCACTGTGACCGTCCAGGCCGGCAGCGTTCGACGTCCGTGCGGCACGCAGCCGTCGAACGCCGCGCCGCTGGCCGAACAGCAGGCGGGCGCGCCGGTGCCTCCGCCCGCCCCGTCCCCGGCGCCGGCGAGCAGCACGCCGCCGACTGCGGCGGCGCCCGTGCCGGTTCCGGCATTGCCGCCGGCTGCGGCCGCCCCCGCTGCGCACACTCCCGCGCCGCATGCGCCCGTTCCGAACCCGTTCCTGCTGCAGCCGGCGCCGGCGGCTGCGCTGCTTCCGTTCGTGCCGTTGCCCGTGCCCACGCCGGCGCGTCCGACTCCCCCGACGGGACCTCCGCCGTGACGTCGCCGGTCGAGGCTGCCGAACGCGAAGAGGAGCAGGAGGAGGCGCCGGAGTCGGTGAGCAACCAGGCCGTCGCATACCGCGCTGCCGAACACGAGCCCTCGCCGCTGTACATCCTGGGAGTCGTCGTGCTCGCCGCGTTCGCGGGCGCGTCGATCCGCAGGCGTCCGCGGCGCGGGCGCCGCGACGTGCGCGTAGCGCCGGCGACGATCTCGGCGCTCCGAGCGCAGCGGCGGATCGGCCGGACCCGGCGGCGTTTCTAAACGGGTCCTTCACGATTTTGCAACAGGATTCGCCTCGCCATGCGGGAGCGTTCCCCGTAACTCCGCACCGATGCGGAGAGCGGCTGTGAGCGTAAACACGGCCGCGGAGCTCAGGCGCACGCCCACGCCAGATCGCCAAGTAACGACTACCAGCGAATCTCACCGAGATCGGAGCCCGATGAACAACATTCCCAGTCCGCGCACGAGAACGGCAATCGCACTCGCGAGCCTGCTCGCGGCGGTACTCGTCGTTATGGCGCTCGGGCTGGTCGGGGTCGCATCGGCAGTCGAACCGACCGGGTTCGGCGAGCTCACGAGGTTCGGTGAAACGGGCGACCTCAAAGGCCAGCTCGACGAAACGCGCACGCTCGCGATCGGCGTCGATCCGACCGACAACAGCGTCTATCTGCTCGACGAAAACAAGGCCGGGACGAAAAAGAAGCGCTTCCTGCGACTCCAGAAGTTCGGCGTGGGCGGCAGCGGCTACACGCTGAAGGCGTCGAAGGAATTCAGCATCGAAGCTCGCGAAGAAGGCGGCGTCGAACCGGCGGTGCAGGGGCTCGCGGTCGACCCGACGCTCAAACGTGTGTACTTGCTCGCCGTCGACGTGCGCAGCAAATCGCTGACCCAGGATGCGACAACCACCGGCGGAAAGGGCCTGCTGGTCGCCTCGACGATCTACGCGTTCTCGACCGTTGAATCGGGCAGCGAACTCGTCGAAGCGACGGGAACCGGGATCAAAGCCGGGGGTGTCCTCGACGGTCCGACCGAACTGAACGCTCAGTCGGCAACGCCGGGCGAAGCACTCCTCGAACCGCACGGCATAACAGTCGATCCGGCGACCGGCGAACTCATCATCCTCGCCCACGAAGACTCCGGCAAAAACGCGAAGGACGAAATCGAACGAGCCGCCGACCACTACGTGCTGCAGCGGATCACCCCGACCGGGACGCTTGGCGTCCGTTACGTCGACAAGACGAACGTCCTGAAAGAAGAACAGTCACCCGAACGGTTCCCGACGCCGACATCGCCGACCGTCGTCTCGGCCGGCGGCAAAGAGCGCGTCTTCATGGGCTTCGATCAGGGTCTCGCCGAAGTGCCGTATGACTTCACGTCCTCGACCGCCCCGAAGCTCGTCCTCGATCCGACGGCGGGGGTCGAGGGTGGCATCTCCACAGCGACGCTCGCGAACGGGGGCGCGCTGAGCTCGGCCGAAGGGACGATCTTCGGGACGAACTCGTCGGGCATAATCAACCAGGAACCGGGTGGAGAAGGCCGCGCAGGAGTCGTTGCGTTCTCCGGCGAAAACGGTGCGGAGATCGGATCGACCGGGGGTGGACAGCAGCGTGAATCCGAACCGCAGGACAAGTGCGTCATCTCGCAGCGGAACCTGTCGCTCCAGCCGTTGGTCGCTGCAGGCTCGGGCGGCAAGCTGTTCGTTCTCGCTCCCGAATTCCTGCTCCGCCGCGTCGAAACAGAACCGCTCATCGAAGAAATCGAAAACCCTCCAGGCTCGGAAGAATTCGAACTAATCGAAACGCCGCAGTACGAAGACTTCTCTCCGCCGTTCTTCCCCGGCGTGGTGGAGCTGGGACCGGGAGGCGCAGGATGTCCGGGGGCCAGCGCCACGCCCCTGGCCGCCAAGGTCAACGGCCTCGAAGTCAAAAGCGAAGAAACGGTCAAGCCCGGCAGCGAAGTGGTCTTCTCCTCGCAGCTCAAACAGGCCGATGCTCTGAAGGTCGAATGGAACTTCGGCGACGGCTCGAAGGAAACCGTCGAAAAAGACGAGTTCGAGTCGACCAGCGCCAAGCACACGTACGCGAGCGAAGGGATCTTCACGGTCACCGAGACGATCTATAGCGACGACCTCGCCTCGCCGAGCCAGACGGTCTATAAGGAAGGGCACCTGACGACGCCGACGATCACGCTCACGCGCACGCTCGTCGTCGGCAAAGCGCCGCCGAAAGCCGGCTTCACGGCGAATACCGCCACCGTCGGAGAACCGACCCAGTTCACGAGCCACTCGACCGATCCCAACGGCGCCGAAGGGCAACCGCTGGTCGCCTCCTGGAACTTCGGCGACGGCTCGCCGACGGCGACTGGAGCGACACAGGCGCACACCTACGCAGCGGCCGGCTCCTACGACGTCACCTTGACCGTGACGGACAAATTCGGGCTGAAAGCCTCGATCACGCAACCCGTGACCGTGCTCGCGGTCCCGCCGCCACCTCCGCCTCCGCCGCCGCCGACAACGACCTCGACGACGACCCCGACCCCGGCCACGACCACGGCCACGACGCCTCCCCCCACTGGCAAAAGCGGCGTTCTCTCGTACTCCGTGAGCCTCGCGGGAACCGCACTGAGCGTCAGCAAGACCGGCTCGTTCGTGCTGAAGGTCGATTGCGGCGGCCAGAGCAGCTGCTCGGGCAGCGCCGTGCTGCGCACGGCAAGCGCGGTCAGCGCCGGCGCCGGCAAGCACAAGGCGATCCTGACCCTCGCGAGCGGCTCATTCGCGATCGCCGGCGGGCAGTTGAAGGCGCTGACGCTGCACCTGAGCGGCAAGGCGCGATCGCTGCTCGGCCAGTTGCACGTCCTGCGCTCCAAGGTGTCGATCGTCGCGCGTGACGCATCCGGCACGTCGCATACGACGACGCTGCTCGTCACGCTGCGCGCAGCCAAGTCGCATCACTAGCCGGAGGCGCCCGTATTGATCACTTGGCGAGGGGGGTGACGCGGGTAGTCCACGAAGCTCGACTGCGGCATCGACCAGTCAGGCATGAGTCGTGTGAAGACAATGTGCGACAGTGTAAAAGTCACGCAAAGCTCGTGTGAAGCAAAGCGTTACGATCGCGTGAACGTCGCCTGGGTACTTGCCTATTGGCCTCGGGTTCGCGCGCTTCCTCCGGAGTCGCCAAGCGGGCACCAGAATCGTAACCTCGTGGCGATCGTGAATTGCGATCGTCACGGTTGACGGGGGTGGAACCTCCGTCGACACCGAATCGCAACCAGGAGGAACTCATCTAATGAGATCTCGATCGGCACGCCGCCTAATGTTGGCGTGCACAGTCTCGGCGGCCACCGTGGCCGCGCTCGTGGCGCCGGGCGCCGCCAGCGCCGCACTCACGCAGTGCGAAGGGGGCAACATCCATGGCAAAGGCTCGTCGGCGCAGAAGAACGTGCAGCTGAACCAGTGGACTCTGCTGTTCAATACCTCTTCGAACGCGAAGGCGTGCAGCGGCAGCCAGGGCTCGGGGGGCAAACCGACGGCCAAATACACCTCGACGGGCAGCGGCGTCGGGCTCGAATCGTGGGGCGTCGAAACGAAAAGCGGCAAAGCGGAAGAAGAAATCCGCTTCGGTCCGGAAAACGCCTTCATCGGCACCGAGATCGCTCCGAACAAAAAACAGTCGGAAGAAATCGAGTCGCACGGTGGCGGGAAGGTCCTGACGATCCCGGTGCTGCAGGCCGCGATCTCGATCGACATCCACCTGCCTGAAGGGTGCACCAGCGTGACGGGCGGCCCGAGCGAAGGGCGACTGGCGATCAAACAGTCCACTTCGGAGAAAGTGTTCCAGGGCACCGACACCAAATGGAGCCAGATCCTGAACAAAGCCAAACTCGTCGGTACGCCGGAATGCGAAAAAACCGGCAAACTCTCGGAAATCCACAGGGTTGTTCGCGAAGACGGCTCGGCACGACCGACTCGTTCATGAAATACCTCGGCGTGATCTACAAAAAAGCCGTTCTTGGCACCGAAACGTGGGACCAGCTCGGTGAAAAGACGGCCAACACGACGTGGCCGAACGAAGGCACGCACCCCGTGATCCGCGGGAACGGCGGCGGCGGCCTCGTGAAAGCAGTCGAAAAAACGGCTGGCTCGGTTGGCTACGCGAACGTCTCGGACGCTCGGGCCAACCCCGCATTCGTACCGCCTGCCGGCGGCGCGGGCAGGCCGATGTTCTGGGCCGAACTCGACGCAACACGGTCAAAGAAGAAGGTAAAACGGTAGCCGTCTACAGCGACCCTGCCACGAACGGCGACGTCGCGGCCAAAGGCAGCGCCAACTGCAGCAAAACGCTCTACACCAACGGGACGAAAAAATTCCCGCCGCCCACGACGGAAGAACTGTGGAGCGAAGTCGTCGCAGCGAAGAAACAGGAAACGTACGCAGACTGCTACGTGAGCTATGACCTCGCTCTGACGAAATACTCGCTGTTCACGAAAGGCATCGTGGAAGAAGGTAACCCGTTCGTCGAAAACCCCACCGAAGGTGAGGCGCGTACGGTGACGGCCTACTACCTCGGTTACGAGCTCAGCACGGGCGCCGGTGGAGGACAGCCTGGCCGCCGAAGGCGAAGACTACTCGGGCGACCCGAGTGTCGGTGGTCCCACCGAAAACGTGCTGCCATCGCGCAGCAGGGAGCGAGCAAAATCGGCTTCTAGCCAGTAGCTGGGCCGTGCGCATCGGTCTGATCGTTGCGCGCAGGTGAACATGTACTTAACGCAGCCGGCTTGCTCGATCGAGGACGGCCCGGCTTGGGTCGGCGTGCCTGCGCGCGCGGTGTCGTCGTTGCGCGCGCGACCGCTTGGAGCACGCCGCCGCGGAGGGACTCTGCTCCGAGGAGCGGCCGACCGACGGTTCGGGGCGTCGCCGCGCCGCGCTCGTGTGGCGTCTCGCCGCCGAGCGGCGCGGCTTGGCCGGCGCTCGGGCAACACCGGCGCGGAAGCTGCCACGATCAAGCGAGCTTGTCGGCAAAAGCGCCCTCCGAGTGGAGCCGGGCCGCCGCGAGCCGCGGCCTCGACGCCGCCCGCTTTCCGAGCCACGTGCACGCCTCACGCGACAGTGCCTCGGCATCGGACGGCAGCCAACTCGTGCCAGACCGCATGAAGGGCTTGACTTTCTGCTGGCTCGTAAGTGCATGATGCGGACGTCGAGCTGGAATCACGGGATTTCGACAATTGTTGGAGCCCACGTCGCCATGATCGCGGGATGCGAGCGGCGACGGAGCAAGGAAGCGGGGAGACGAGGATGAGCGTGGAGACGGGGAACGGCACGGAGGCGGGGCTCCGATGGAGCCCGCCGCTGTCCGGAGGGACGAGCCTGGAGCGCCGCACGGCGCGACGCTCGGCTGCCGCCGAGGCGGCCGCCGACGCCCGCGGCCCGGCGGTGTGCCTGCGCCGCGATGCGCTGTTCCGCCGCGCGCTCCTGGCCGCCGACGCGAGCGCGATCCTCGCCGCGCTCGTCCTGACCGTCGTCTTCTCGGCCCGTCGCGTTCCGCTGCACCTGACGTGGGAGAGCCTCGCGGGCGTGCCGCTGCTGCTCGTGGCCGCGAAGCTGCTCGGCCTGTACGACCGCGACGAGACGCTGCTGCGCAAGACGACGCTCGACGAGGCGCCGAAGCTGTTCGAGCTGGCGACGCTCTGCACGCTCGTCGCGTGGCTCGGCGGCCGGCTCGTCGTCGCCGGCGCGCTCGATCGCCGCGAGGCGCTGTTCCTGTGGATCGTCTTGGGGGCGCTGTTGGTCCTGGCGCGCACGACCGCACGGATCATCGTGCTCCGGCTGGCGCCGGTCGAGCGATGTCTGTTCATCGGGGATGAGCGGTCGGCGCGAATGGTCGGCGCGAAGCTGACCGGACATGGCGGGATCAACGCACAGGTGATCGCCCACCTGGACATGGACCAGGTCGCGCCCTGGTCGACCGACGCGTTCTCGGCGCCTCGCCTCGCGGAGATCCGCGACCTGGCGCAGACGCTCGACGTCCATCGGGTGATCATCGCGCCGGGCTGGGGGGCCGACGCGGATGCCGGCGAGACGCTCAACCTCGTACGCACGCTGAAGGCGGTCGGCGTACGGGTGAGCGTCTTGCCGCGCATGCTCGAGGTCGTCGGCTCCTCCGTCGAGTTCGACGATCTCCACGGCGTCACGCTGCTCGGCGTTCGACGCTTTGACCTCTCGCGTTCCTCGGGCGCGTTGAAGCGTTGCTTCGACGTCCTCGGGGCCTCGATCGGGTTGATCGCGATCGCGCCGCTGATGCTCGCCTTCGCGATCGCCGTGAAGATCGACAGCCGCGGGCCGGTGTTCTTCCGCCAGCTGCGCGTCGGTCGTCACGGCCGGCGCTTCTACATGCTCAAGTTCCGCACGATGGTCGACGGAGCGGAGGAGATGAAGGACATGCTGCGCGACCGCAACGAGGCGCAGGACGGGTTGTTCAAGATCGCCGCCGACCCGCGCGTCACGCGGATGGGCCGCTTCCTGCGCACGACCGCGCTCGACGAGCTGCCGCAGCTGTTCAACATCGTCAGAGGCGAGATGAGCCTCGTCGGACCGCGTCCGCTCGTCGTCGAGGAGGACGAGCGGATCGAGGGCTGGCCCCGGCGCCGCCTGGAACTGATGCCGGGGATGACCGGGCCGTGGCAGATCCTCGGGCCGGCGCGCGTACCGCTGAAGGAGATGGTCGCGCTCGACTACCTGTACGTCGCCAACTGGTCGCTGTGGACCGACGTCAAGATCCTGCTGCGAACCGTGCCACACGTGCTCGGGCGCCGCGGCCTGTAGCCGCCTGCAGCCGCCGGCGCGAGCGTGAGGAGCTCACGGCGTGAGGGCTGCTTGGCCCCGGGCCGGAACCGCGTCAGCGGCTGACGTGGGCCGCGCGCGTTCTGCGCACACGGCGCACGGAGGCGTGCAGCGCTCGGCGGGCGTGCGGGCGCCTCGACGGGGATGCCGCCTCGCGGCGGCCGCCGGACAGCACGAGCTTCGGCCCGATCGAGACGAGGAGGTCCTGCTCGGGCCAGTCGGTCCGGTCTCCCGCGGCGGCGCGGCAGAGCGCAACGAGGAGCGCGATCACGCTCAGCCATGCGGTCGGAATCAGAATCAGGAGCAGCATCGTGATATCTGCGGGCGTTGGGGTGTTCGTCCCAGCGGCCCTGCCTCCTCCTCATCGGACGTGCCGACGGTAGTCATGAGCTCGGACAACGCGCGTGGGATGAACGTCCATCGCGGACGGGAGCTTGCGCGCACGGAAGCTCCGGCCTGCAGAGCCGCTCGTCTCATGCAAGGCTCGCGCGGCGTCTGCGCGCTCGAGCTCGTTATGCGCCGGCTGAGGCGGTCCCCGCGGGCGCCTGAGCGCCGAGCACGACCGAGATCGACGTGAGTCGCGGATAGCGTCCCCGCACCGCCTGCGGCCATTGACGTCCGCCCGTCAGCGAGATCACGTCGGCGCCGGCGTAGCGGGGAGGATCGACCGACAAGCCCTCCTCCTCGAGGACGCGGGCCGTGACGTGCGGCAGCGCGGGGGACAGGTGGGGGGCGAAGTCGGGGCGAAAGCTCGTGAGGTTCCCGCGGACGCCGAGCTCCAGGCGGTGGCGCAGCGTCGCGATGTTCGGCGTCGAGACGACGATCCGCCCGCCCGGCGCGACGAGCCGAGCCGCCTTCCTCAGGGCCGTCCACGGCGCCTGCAGATGCTCGATCACCTCGACGAGCATCACACGGTCGGCCTGCTCGAGGCCGTCGGCGTCTTCGATCGACACCGGCTCGAAGCTGACGTCGCCCGCGAGATCCTCGTCGAGCCAGCCGATCGCGTCGATCCCGACGAGCCGCGCCGGCGCCCACTGGTCGCGGATGCGCCGCAACAGGTCGCCCGTGCCGCAGCCGATGTCAAGCCAACGCAAGCCCGGCTCGGGGTGGGCCGCGGCGAGGGCGCCTTCGACGATTTCCTCGCTCGAGCCACCCGCCGAGTCCAGCTGCTCCGAGAAGCCGCTCATCGCCGCAGGTCGCGGTAACGGCGGATCAACGCGTTCGTCGAGCTGTCGTGCGCGAGCTGTGGTTCCTCGGCGAGCAGCTCGGGGATGATCCGCCTGGCGAGCGCCTTGCCGAGCTCGACGCCCCACTGGTCGAAGGAGTCGATTTCCCAGATCGCGCCCTGCGTGAAGACGCTGTGCTCGTACAGCGCGACCAACGCCCCCAGCGTGCGCGGGTCCAGCCGCTCGGCGAGGATCACGCTGCTCGGGCGATTGCCCTCCATCACGCGATGCGCCACGACCGCCTCCGGCGTGCCCTCGGCGCGAACCTCCTGCTCGGTCTTGCCGAACGCGAGCGCCTGCGCCTGGGCGAAGACGTTCGACATCAGGATGTCGTGGTGCTCTCCGAGCGGGTTCAGCGCGTTGCCGAAGCCGATCAGGTCGACCGGCACGAGCTTCGTTCCCTGATGCAGCAGCTGGTAGAAGCTGTGCTGCCCGTTGGTCCCGGGCTCGCCCCAGTAGATCGCGCCGGTCTGGTAGTCGACCGGGGCGCCGCCGAGCGTCACGTGCTTGCCGTTGGACTCCATCGTCAGCTGCTGCAGGTAGGCCGGGAAGCGCTTGAGGTACTGCTCGTAGGGCAGCACGGCCGTGCTCTGAGCGTCGAAGAAGTCGCCGTACCAGACCGCGAGCAGCCCCATCAGCGCCGGCAGGTTGCGCTCGAACGGAGTGGTGCGGAAGTGCTCGTCGATCGCGTGAAAGCCGGCCAGCATCTCGGTGAAGCCCTCCGCGCCGATCGCGATCATCGTCGACAGCCCGATCGCCGAGTCCATCGAGTAGCGCCCGCCGACCCAGTCCCAGAAGCCGAACATGTTCTGCGGGTCGATGCCGAACGTGCGCACCTCCGCCTCGTTCGTCGAGACGGCGACGAAGTGCTTGGCGATCGCCGCTCGTCGCCAAGCGCGCCGAGCAGCCAGGCGCGGGCCGACTGGGCGTTGGTCATCGTCTCCAGCGTCGTGAACGTCTTCGAGGAGACGATCAACAGCGTCTCGGCGGGGTCGAGGTCGCGCGTCGCCTCGACGAAGTCGGTCGCATCGACGTTCGAGACGAAACGGAAGCGCATCTCGCGGCGCGAGTAGTGGCGCAGCGCCTCGTAGGCCATCACCGGCCCGAGGTCCGAGCCGCCGATGCCGATGTTCACGATGTTGCGGATCTGCCGGCCGGTGTACCCCGTCCATGCTCCCGAGCGGACCCCCTCGCTGAACTGCGACATCCGCCCCAGCACGGCGTGGCAGTCGCGCACGACGTCGACGCCGTCGACGATCAGCGCGGCGCTCTCGGGCATCCGCAGCGCGACGTGCAGCACCGAGCGATTCTCCGAGACGTTGATCCGCTCGCCCTTGAACATCGCCTCGATCCGCTCGCGCAGCCCCGACTGCTCGGCGAGCGCCAGCAGCAGCTGGAGCGTCCGATCGGTGACGCGGTGCTTGGAGTAGTCGAGATACAGGCCCGCGCCTTCGGCGACGAGCCGCTCACCGCGGCTTGGGTCCTCGGCGAACAGCTCGCGCAGGTGCACGTCGCGAACCTCTGCGTGATGCCCTGCGAGCGCCTGCCACGCCGGTCGGTGAGTGAGTGAGCGACGCGCCGCCACGACGCGTCAGTCTATTCGCGCGCGACGGCCGAGCGCACCCGTTTCACTACATTCCAGCGATGGACGCCGACGAGCTGCGCCAGCGGATCGCCGCCTTCCCGCGTTGGAGCTACCGCTTCGAGTTCGAGGCCGGCGTCAGCACGCCGGTCCACGACCGCGGCATGGTCGCTCGCCAGCAGCAGCGCCACGCGTACTTCTTCACCCGCCTGTTGACGCTGACCGGCGGCGGCTTGCACGGGATGCGCGTGCTCGATCTCGGTTGCAACGCCGGCCTTTGGGCGCTCGCGGCCGTCGACGCCGGCGCAGACTTCGTGCACGGCGTCGACCTGCGCCAGGAATACATCGACCAGGCGAAGCTCGTCTTCGAGGCCCGGCGGATCGCGCCTGAGCGCTACCACTTCCAATGCGGCGACATCTTCACGAGCGCGCTCGGTCGCGACTTCGATCTCGTCCTGTGCCTCGGGGTGCTGGGCCACACCGACCGCCCAGTCGAGTTGTTTGAGCTGATCGCCGCGAGCGGTGCGCGGTTGGTCGTGCTCGACACGAACGTCTCTCGCGCTCGCTCGAGCCTGTTCGAGACGACGCGCCTCTATGACAGCCGCGACGTTGTCGGTGACGGCCTCGTGCTCGTCCCGAGCAGGCAGGCCGTCGCAGACCTCGCCGGGCGACACGACTTCGATACCGTCGCGCTCGCGCCCAATTGGACCGACACTCTCGGCATGAGCGACTACCGTCGCGAACGCCGCTGTGCGTTCATCTGCTCGCGCGGCGAGGACCTCCGCGCGCTGCCGGTCGAGCGCCGACCGCGCATCGTGCCCTGGTGGGTGCGCGACCCCTCCGCTCTCACCAGCATCTGAGCAGCGTGTGAAGGACGCCGGCGCGGGCCCGTCTCGCGCATGGGCGCCCGCCCAGTTCAGCCGAGGTGGCGCTCGACGAGTCGCTCGAGCGCTTTGGAGAGCTGCCGGCTGATGACATCGGTCGCGAACAGCCGCTCGGCCTCCCGGCGGGCGCGGGCGCGGATCTCGACAGGCGCCTCGGCGAGGCGTTCGAGCGTCCCGTCGATCGCTTCGGCGATCCCGACGACGTCTCCCGGCGCGACGACGCTCGCCACCCGGCGATCGACGCCTTCGAGCGCTCCGACCTCGCTCGTCGCGACGACCGGCACGCCGGCCGCGAGCCCCTCGGCCGCAGTTAGCCCAAACGGCTCGTACCGGCTCGGCACGAGCACGACGTCGCTGTGGGCGAGCTCCGCCGGCATGCCCTCCGGCGGTATTCGACCGCCGTACTCTGAGTTCTCCGCCGGCAGGTCCTCGAGCAGCGCGCTGTAGTCCGACCACAGGCTCGGACCACCGACCACGCGGATCCGCGCTTGCGAGTGGCGTGCGAGCAGCTCCAACGCCACGGGCGCGACTTCGTCCAGCCCCTTGCGCAGCGACAGCCTGCTCGGCACGAGCACCGTCGGCGGTCGAGCGGGCGCCCTGTTGGAGGCGACGAACCGCTCGAGCCGCACCGGGTTGGCGATGATCACCGTCTTCTCGACCGGGAAGCGGTAGTCGTGGACGATCTGGTCGCGGAAAACCGCACTGATGCAGATCAGCAGGCTCACGCGGCGGATCTGCAGCGCCTGCACGAGGCTGCGGAACGCCATGATCGCCGCGACGGCGAAGAAAGTGCGGCGCGGCTGGCATCTGAACGCGAGGCGGCGCTCGCGAACCAGCCAACGGAGCTCTCCGGCCTGGTGGGTGTCGGGCCGCGCGACGAGCGGGACGGAGCGCAGCAGGCTCGCCGGGACGGCGAGCGACTCGATCGTCTGGTTCTGGAAGATCAGGTCATAGGGCGCCCGCCGGTGGCGCCTGACGAGCTCGCGGCGCAGCCGCGCTGCACTGAGCGCCCGCGCCAGCATCCCGGAGATGAATCGCGTGATGCTCGTGCGGCTGTACCAGCGGTTCCAGCGCCAAGGGTTCGTCCCCGACACGAATGTCAGGTTCTCGCGCGCGAGCAGTTGCGGCGGAACGCGCTGCGCGGTTCCCGACAGGAAGCAGTCGATCTCGTGGCCGCGTGCGGAAAGCCCGTCGAGGAGCTCCGTGACGACGCCCGGAGCGCCGCCCGAAGTCGCCGGTCCCCCCCCAAGCCAGGCGATGCGCAGGGGGCGGGGGGCCGGCACGGGCGGACCCTATCAAGCGCTCTCTGCAGCGATTGCGCGAGCTCTGCGAGACTCAGCCGCGATGAGCGCTTTGACTTCAAACGGCGGCGCGCGGGCTCCCCGGCCGAAGGTGATCTACGTGATGGGCGCTGGACGCAGCGGCAGCACGATCTTGGGTGTTGTACTCGGCAACTGTCCTGGGGTGTTCTTCGCGGGCGAGCTCTACAAGTGGCTTCCGCGACAGGGCGAGCCTACGATCGACGACGCGCGACGCCTCGCGTTCTGGAGCGACGTGCGCTCGCGCGTGGGTGCTGCGCCTGCCGTGGAACAGGGGCAGGTTCACCAGTGGCTCGAGCGCTCCTCAGGGCTCGTTCGGGTCGACCGCGCACTCGCACGCAGGAGGCTGCGCGGACCCTACCGACAGATCACCGGCGAGCTGTTCGAGGCGATCGCGTCGAGCGCCGAAGCCGCCTGTGTCGTGGACACGTCGCACTACCCGCTGCGGGCGCGCGAGCTGCAGGCGATCGAGGAGATCGAGCTGTACGTGCTCCTGCTCGTGCGCGATCCGCACGATGTTGTGGCGTCCTTCGCACGCAAGGACGTCGCCGAGCGACGGTTCGCCCCGCTGACCACGCGCGCCTACCTGCTGCTGACCTACCTCCTCTCGGCGGTGGTCTTTCTCAGACAGCCGCGGGAGCGCCGGATGACGCTGTTCTACGAGGATCTGCTCGACGATCCGCCAGGTGTGCTGCGCGCGCTGCTCGATGAGGTCGGCTGCGACGGCGAGCTGCCCGATTTCGGCTCGCTTGCGACCGGCGAGGCGCTGCATGGAAACCGCCTGCTGAGCGAACAGGTCGTAGCGCTGCGGCGGGGGCGTCCGCCGCCGGAGACGGCGTCACTCGGCGCGCGGATCTTCGCACGCCTGCTCGTGAGCGCGATCGCGAGGCTGCGCCCGCGCCTCACGAACGCCTCGAGCCGTCGCTCGCCGGAAGCGACCCGGCAGCTCGCGCGCTGAGCGCCGGGCGCTTGGACGCGGAGCCTCGTCGTTCGCGCGCGCGCGCGACGAACTCCCCAAGGCGCTCCTGGAAGCTCGCGACGGAGAAGCGCTCGGCGTTGGCGACAGCCCGCGCCGGGTCGAAGTCGAGCTGCTCGAGCCGCTCGATAGCCTCGGTCAACGCGGACGGATCACCGGGCGGCGCGAGGAGCCCGGTGTCACCGTGGGAGACGGTCTCGAGCACCCCGCCGGCGGCCGCGGCGATCACGGGTCGTCCGGCCGCCTGCGCCTCGACGGCGGTGATCCCGAACTCCTCGACCCCGGTGATCACGACCGCCCGCGCCGCCGCATAGAGCGCCGCCAGCTGCTCGTCCTCGACGCGGCCGAGGAAGCTCGCCTCGGGATACGCCTCGTGCAGGCTCGCGTAGGCCGGACCCGCCCCGACGATCTGGATCGGCACGTTCACCCTTCTAGCCGCCTCGAGCGCGATGTCGATGCGCTTGTGCGGAACGAGCTCGCTGACCAGCAGCAAGCTCTCGCCTGGCTGGCCCGGCGAAAAGCGCTGCGTTTCAACCGGAGGGTGGATGACGGTCGACTCGCGCCCGTAGAAGCGCCTGATCCGCTCGCGCGTCAGCTCTGAGTTCGCCACGTACTCGTCGACGCCGCGACTCGCGGCGAGGTCCCATCGGCGCATCCACCTCAGCTGCCGGCGCAGCAGCGGACGCAAGGGCGCCGACACCTCCTCCAGCGCGCGCTCCTGCTCGGTCCAGGCGTAGCGAAACGGCGCGTGGCAGTAGCACACGTGTACAGCCCCTTCCGGGACGCGCGCGGCGTGTGCAAAGGCACTGCTGCTGCTCAGCACTGCATCGCTCTGCGGCAACGTCAGGCGTCTCGCCGCCCACGGGTAGAGCGGGAGCAGGCGCCTGAACTGACGCTGGTCGACGGCCAGGCGGTTCAACGGCGAGGTGTGGATCGAGCGCCCCGCGAAGCGACCCCCCGTGCCGGTCTCGTCATACAAGAGCGTGAAGATCGGAGCGCTCGGGTAGATCTGCGCCATCGCGGCGAAGGTGCGCTCGGCGCCGCGCATGACGAGAAGGTAATCATGCACGAGAGTCACCTCGATGCCACTGTGAGCCTCCCGCGCCGGCACGCACGTGGAGTCTACATCCGCCAAGCCAGATTCCCGCGGATGACCGTCGGCTACGATCTCGCGCGTGCATCTACTGACGCCGCGAGGGCACCCTCAATGCGCGTTCTGATAACGGTGCCGTGGTGGGAGCGCCTGGGAGGCGCGGAGGCGATGCTCCAGATGATCTTGGAAGGCGCGCAGGAGAGCGGCGAGCACGAGCTCGAGCTGGTGTTCTTCCACGACGGTCCCTGGCCGGCCGAACTGAAGGCGGCAGGGCTGCGCGTCGATCTGATCGACGCCGGGCGCGTGCGCCAGGTGCACCGCGTGGCGAGCACCGTCCTCAAGCTCGCCGCCCTGTTGCGTGCGCGACGACCCGACGTGCTGCTGAACTGGTCGACCAAGACGCAGCTGTACGGCTCGCCGGCGGCGATGCTCGCCGGCATGTCAGACAGAGTCGTCTGGTGGCAGCACTCGATCGCGGGTCGCCACTGGCTCGATCTCGTCGCCAACGCGCTGCCAACGCGCGCGATCGCCTGCTACTCGCGGGCCGCGGCCACGGCCCAGGAACGGCTCTGGCCGCGACGCAGGACGCTTGTGATCGCCGCCGGCGCCCGACCGTTGAGCGCCGGCGGCGTGTCGAGCGTGCCCCTGCAGCTGCCCGACGGCGTGCCGATCGTCGGCATCGTCGGGCGCCTGCAGCCCTGGAAGGGCCAGGATCGCCTGTTGCGCGCGCAGGCGATCCTGCGCGAGCGGGGGCACCGCTTGCATCTCGTGATCGTCGGCGGAGACTCCTACCGCCTCTCGCCGGACTATGCCGCGATGCTCCCCTCCCTGATCGGCCAGCTCGGCCTGGACGGGGAGGTCACACTCACGGGCGAGGTCGCCGACGCGATGCCGTACATCGAGCAGATGGACATCCTCGTCAACGCCTCCGCCCCGGAGCCCTTCGGGATCGTCCTCGTCGAGGGGATGGCGGCCGGCGTCCCGCTCGTCGCCGTCGACGCCGGGGGCCCGCACGACATCATCGAGCACGAACGCACGGGAATGCTCGCGCGCTCCGGCGAGCCGGCCGATCTCGCCGCCGCGCTCGAGCCACTGTTGGGCTCGCAGGCGCTTCGACGCTCACTCGGCTCAGCGGGGCGCGAGCGTTTCCTGCGCGACTACACCGACGCGGCCGTGCGCCGACGGTTCTTCGCGGCGCTACAGGGAATCGTCGACGAACGAAGGCGCAGCGATGGCGGCGACGCGAGGCGCTGAGCGGCTCCCCGAGCGCCGGTCCGGAGCGCAGGCGCCGGAGGTGACGCTGGTCGCTCATCATGTCGGCCAGGTAGGCGGCATGGAGCGCGTCCTCACCGAGCTTGCGCTCGGGCTGCGCCGCCGCGGCTATCGCGTGACGGTGATCGCCTACGCCTGTGGCCTGCCGCCCGACTCCGGCGTCACGTTTCGACGAGTCCGCGGACCGAGCCGGCCGTTCGTGATCAGCGGGCCGTGGTTCATGCTCGCGGGCACGCTGGCGGTCTGGCGCTGGCGGGCCGGCGTCGTCGAGGCGGTCGGCGCGATCGTGCTGAACAGAGTCGACATCATCTCGATCCACTACTGCCAGCAGGTGGGTCCGGCGACACCGAGTCGCGCCACCTGGCCGTTTCGCCTGAACGCGAGCGTCTCCGCTCGCTTCGGCAGGCTCGCCGAGCGGCTCTGCTTCCGCGTGAATCGGCCTGCGCGCGTGGTATGTGTCTCAGAGGGGGTGGCCGACGAGATTCGCGAGCATTTCCCGCGCTTGCGACGCCGCACGATGACGATTCCCAACGGCGTCGACACCGACGCGTTCGCGCCGGGCTCGCGCGCCAGCGAGGTGGCCGCGCTGCGCGAACGGCTCGCCCTTGCCGGGGATCGCCACGTCGCGATCTTCGTCGGCAGCGAGTGGCGGCGCAAGGGGCTCGAGCCCGCGATTCGGGCGTTGGCGCTCGCACCGGGCTGGGACCTTCTGGTCGTCGGCAACGGCGACCGCGAGCGCTACGAGCAGCTCGCCGAGCAGCTTGGCGTTGCCGGCGCGATCCACTGGGTCGGCGTCTCGCGTGATGTCGCGCCGCTCTATCAGCTGGCCGACGCGCTGGTGTTCCCCACGAGCTACGAGGCCTTCCCGCTCGTCGCGCTCGAGGCCGCGGCGAGCGGACTCGCGATCCTCGCGACGCCGGTCAACGGAATTCGCGAGCTCGTGTGCGACGGGGAGAGCGGCTTTCTGATCGACGCCGACCCACGCGACATCGCCACTCGCCTGCGCCAGCTCGGATTCGACGACGCGCTGCGACGGCGGCTCGGCGCAGCCGCGCGCGCGACGGCGCTGGGCTACAGCTGGACGACGATGGTCGAACGCCACGTCGCACTGTACGAGAGCCTCTCCGCGCCGGGCGCCGCCGACCGCGCTCGCCCCCGAAGCTAGTCCCCGGTCGCGAGGATGTCTTCGATGAACGCGTGCATCCGGCGCTGCTGAGCGCCTCTGTCGAACACGTGCCACCGCAGCGCGGCGACGGCTTCGCGCCGCTGCGCGACCTCCGCGCGGCTGATCCCTTCGAGCAGCGCGGCGAGCGAGCGGATAAACGTCGCGCTCCACGGTGCATCGCCGGGCAGGCGCCAGATGTAGCCCTCGTCGAGATCGTAGGCCAGCGGCGCCTGCCCGCTGATCACCGGTAGGCCCGCCGCGAGGTACTCGCTCAGTTTCGTCGTGTAGCGAAACGAGCCGACCCGGTCGACGCTCTGGGAGAGGCTTCCGGCGTCGAATGCGGAGAGGTAGTCCACCACGTCTCCCGCAGCGACCCGCCCCGGCAGCAGCACGCGCTTGCCAAGGTCATCGCCGGCGAGCTCGCGCAGGCGCGCTACGCCGTCACCGTCGCCGACGATGCAGGCGACGATGTCGGCGCGAGCGCACTTCCGGATCGCCTGCACGATCTCCGCGCCGTAGACGTAGTCCAGGCGTCGATTCAAGTGCAATGAGCCGACGAGTCCGATGACGATCGTTTGCGGCGCGACGCCCAGCTCGCGGCGAACGCGCTCGCGCGCTCCCGGCGCCGGCTCGTCGCGGGCCCACCCGGGCGCGGTCATCGCCCGCGGAGCGCCGAAAGTCAGCGCCCGTCCGGCGAGGTAAGGCGTCCATCCGACGAAGCCGGCGCAGCAGCGGCAGAGCAGCCGCTCGTAGATCCCACCGAGCAGCCCCAGCAAGCGGGAGTGAAGTCCCAAAAACGGGCCGACCGCGTCGCCACTGGAGACCACGAAACGCATGCCCAGGGCGGCGCGCATCAAAAGCAGTGTCAAGCCGCCCGCCGTGCCAGTTCCCTCCATCACGATCAGCTCCGGGCGGTAGGCGAGTGCCCTGCGCACGAGCGTCAGCGCCGAGCGCAGCTTGCGTGCCCGCTCGAAGTCGAGCTCCTCGGCGTCGAACGCCTCGAGCAGCGCCTTCATCCGCTCGCTCTCGTGGTGGCCCCTTCCCTGCGTCGCCAAGAAGAGAACTCGGCGGCGCACATCACCTGGCACGGTTTCACGCTCGGCGTGCGACGCGCTTGGACCAAGGCCGTCCACGGTCGCACTCGCCGTCGTGCGCGCGGGCTCTCCGGCCGCTCGGTCCGCGCGTTCGGACATGCGCCGTATTCTACGGATCGAGGATCTCCGGGCAATGCACGCTCGATTGCCACCGTGTCCCCGGCTCTAAAGCGACGCTACTCTTTAGCTCTGGGAAAGACCCAAGCATATGATGGCGGGCCCTCGGAAGGCCGGGACGGACCCCTCTACTTCGATGAACGAACCCACCGATGCCAACGCCATCATGGCTCCGATCTGGAGTCGCAAGTGGCTCATCCTCGCCGTTTCGATCATCGTAGCGGCGGCAAGCTACCTGTACTATAAGCACCAGACCCCGGTCTGGCAGGCGAGCACGCAGGTGTTCCTCGGGGCCGGCGCCGAAGAAGCGGCAGCCGCCGAAAGAGGCGGGACGGGCCGCGCCGGCCGCGGCGAAGCGCTGACCGATCAGGCGACTGTGATCAACACGATCGTGGTGGAAGAGGTGCGCCGGCGGCTGCGCGCACAAGAACAAGTCGCGCTCGCGCGCGCGGCCGGGAAGGTGAAAGCGAAGTCGGTCGAAAAAAGCGAATTCATCACGATCTCCTCGGAAGCGGATTCCGCCAAAGCGGCTGCGTTGGTGGTGAACCTGACCGCGCAGGCTTACCTCAAACGCCAGCGCGAGCAACGCCAGCGAGCGATCGAAAATGCAATTGCGATCGACCGGCGCCAGCTTCGGCGAATCGAAGCCGCGACGATCGCCCGTGCGAGCAAGCCACTCAAGGCGACCAACGGCAAGAGCTCCACCGCGAGCGCGGGCTCCGGCTCGCCGAGCGCGTCGAGCGTGATCCAGGAAGCGACGCTCAGCTCGAAGATCAACCAGCTCGAATCGAGCTTCGGCTCCTCCACCGCCCAGCAGGTCCGCCCGGCGACTGTGCTGACCGCCCAGATGCTCTCTCCCAAGCCCCGCAAAGACGCGGAGTTCGGCTTCGTCATCGGTCTCGTGCTGGCGGCGATCGCGGCTTACGCGTTCAGCCGCTTCGACCGCAGGCTGAGGTCGATCTCGGGGATCGAAGCGGTCACCGGGCTGCCGTTGCTGTCGGCGATGCCGAAGGTGCGCCAGCCGATCGTCGCTGCCCCAACTCCACGCCCATCGGTGCGACTGCTAGAGCCGCTGCGTCGTCTGCAGACGGCGTTGCCGAGCGACGACCTCACCGCCGCGAAGCGCTACGGCCCGGCGCGCGTGATCCTGTTCGTCAGCCCCGACCGTGGCGACGGCAAGTCGACGGTCGTCGCCGATCTCGCGCTCGTCCAGCGTGACGCGGGCGAGCGCGTGATGGTCGTCGAGGCGAACTTTCGGCGTCCCGTCCTCGCGAAGCGCCTCCACCTCGAGGGGGATGGCCGCCTCGCGGCGTTGCTGGAAGGGAGGGTCGACATCGAGACGGCGACGCAGCGTGTGATGCCTACGTTGCATCCGGACACCCCGTACGAGGTGGACAACGGCGCAGGTTCCGGGGTGGCGACGGCCACGCAGGCGGAAGTCGGGTCGCTCTTCTTGCTGGCTGGAAACCGGTCGGTCCCAAACCCGCCGGCCTTGCTGCGCCCTGAGGCCGTGGCCGACCTGTTTCGCTCGCTCGCCGATCGGTTCGACTACGTGCTGGTCGACGCGCCCTCGCCGCTCGAGGTGAGCGACGTCATCCCGCTGCTCGGGCTCGTCGACCAGATCGTCGTCGTCGCCCGTGCCGGCAACTCCCGTGAAGCGTCCGCGCAGCGCCTGCGAGAGCTGCTCGAGCGGCCGTCGTGCGCGCCCGTCGCGGGCGTTGTGGCGAACTTCGTCGCCGCCGGCGACCTCAAGCGCTACGGTTTCACGATCGGCGGGCGTAGCTGGCAGGGCCGATGAATGCGCTGCGCCCATCGTGGCGGTCGGGCCTGCCCGATGACGCATATGTGGTCCAGCGGCGCCTGAGCGATCTCTCGCTGACCGGGCTGAGCGCGGCGATACCGGCGGCGCTCGCCCTCGCGGTTACGATCGCCGTTCCGCACGTGAGCCTGCCGCTGGTGCTCGCGCTGATCGCGGGGCTACTTGGACTCGTCGCGCTGATCGTGTGCAGCCGTCTGGAGATCACGGTCACGCTGGTCGTCTTGTACCTGGGCTTGCTCAACGGGCCGGTCAAGCTGTTCGACAGCACGCGCGAACTCACCGCCTCGATCCAGGACGTGGTCGTGATCGCCGTCTGCCTCGGCGTCCTGATGCGGATGTCGGTGCGCCGGGAACGGCTCCGGCTGCCCCCGCTGTCGGGCTGGGTGCTGGCCTGGGTGGCACTCGTCCTCGTCAACGCACTGAACCCCAAAACGGCCGGGATCCTGCACGTTCTCGGCGGCTTTCGCCAGCAGCTCGAGTACGTGCCGTTCTTCTTCTTCGGGTACGCGCTGCTGCGCTCGAAGCGACGCTTCCGCCAGCTGTTCGTGCTGATTGGCGTGATCTCGCTCGCAAATGGGGTGGTCGCCGCATATCAGACGAAGCTCACGCCAGCGCAGCTGGCGGGCTGGGGGCCGGGGTACCACGAGCTGATCTATCCAGAAGGCGGCGGGACGGGACGGACGTATGTCAGCGAAGGCGAAGCGAGGGTCCGCCCGCCCGGGCTCGGTGACGAGGCGGGCGCGAGCGGAACGCTGGGAAGCGTCGCGCTGCCGATGTGCCTCGCGCTCGTCGCCATCAGCCGCGGCAGGAAAAAATGGATCGCGATCCTGCTAGCGCTCGGGTCGCTCGTCGCCGTCGCGGTCGGCCTCGGGCGCCTCGAGCTGATCGCGGCGATGCTCGGCGTGCTCGTGTTCGTCGGCCTGGCGCTGCTCTCGGGGCGACAATTCGCGCGCGCGCTCGCCACGATCGTCGCCGTGCTCGTGCTCGCGATCCCGACGGGCGCGCTGCTCGTCTCGGCGCTGCGCAGCGGAACGTTCAAGCGCTACGAAAACATCGGCCTCACATCGGAAACGACGCTCCACAAGGAAAACGCGTGGAGCAAAATCCCCAAGTACGTCGCGGCGTCGCCGCTCGGCTTCGGGCTCGGCAACAGCGGCTCGATCTCGCACTTCGGCGGCAACGCCAACACGAATCTGATCGAAGGCCACGGCCTGACGTCGGAGACGCAGTACAACGTGCTGGTCAAGGAACTCGGCCTCCCGGGCCTGATCCTCTGGCCGCTGCTCGCGATCTACGTCAGCGTTCTGTTCGTACGGCGGATACGCAGGATCCGAGATCCCGAGCTCGCGATCTGCCTGATCGGAGCGCTGGCGGCGTTCGTCCCGCTGCCGATCAACGGGTCTTCCGGATTCGTCACCGGGGGGCCGGTGGGGGCGTATTTCTGGTTCGCGATCGGGGTCGCCGCATACTGGCTCGCCGGATCGCGGCGTACGGCCGCCGAGGAACACGCGGAGATCGGTGATGCCTCGCCTACAGCTGCTTAATGCCCCAAGGGGGTCCGGTCCCGACTCCGCCTCGACGCGCGAGCGCCTGAGCCTGCTGATCGGCGACCGCCGAGGGCTGATCACGCTACTTGCGATCTGCTCGATCCTCTCCGGCTTCACCGAAGCGGCGACACTCGCGCTGGTCGCACAGCTCGCCGTCTCGGTCCTGTCCACCGGCCACAAGCCAACGCAGGTGCACTCGCTCTCGGTGCTGCACCTGCACGCCGGCAACGGGACCCTGATCCTCGTCGCCTTCGGCTTCGCGCTCCTGCGCCTGCTCTTCCAGATCCCGATCTCCGTTCTTCCGGCGCGGATCTCCGCGTCGGTGCTGACGCGCCTTCGCACAGAGCTGTTCGACGCCTTCAGTCGCGCTTCGTGGACGGTCCAGTCGCAGGGCAGGGAGGGAAAGCTCCAGGAGGTGATGACCAACCAGGTCCAGCAGGCCGTGCTGGGGGTCGCCGGCACGACTGGCCTGATCACGGCTGGCCTCCAGTTCATCGTCCTAATGGCCAGCGCGCTGCTGCTGAACGTCATCGCCGCGATCATCGTCGGCGCCATGACGGTCGTCCTGTTCGGGCTGCTGCGCCCGATGCGGGCGCGCGGCGGGCGCTACGCGCAGTCACTCTCGCTGGCGCAGGTCCAGTACGCGAGCGGCATCGCCGAGCACAATCGACTCGCCGAGGAGACGCACGTGTTCGATGCGGGCGAGGTCCAGCGCCAGCGCGTCGCCGCCACCGTCCGGCGCGCTCAGCACTGGTTCTTCCGCGCGCAGGTGCTCTCACGGCTGGTCTCCAACGTTTACCAGAGCTTCATCTACCTGCTGTTGGTCGGCGGCATCTGGGCCGTTTACCTGATCGGCGGGAGTCACGCGGGCTCGTTGGGCGGCGTCGTGTTCATCCTCCTGCGAGCGGGCATGGCCGGGCAGCTGATCCAGGGCTCCTATCAGACGCTGATCCAGGCGCTCCCGTTCGTCGACCGCGCCCAGGAGACGCTCACGGACTACCGCGAGAGCGCGGAGCAGGACGGCGGCGAGCGGCTGCTTCCGATCGACAGCGTCGCATTCGAGCACGTGTCCTTCGCATACGACCCGCAAGCGCCGGTTCTCTCAGACCTGAGCTTCACGGTGCGCGGCGGCGAATCGATCGGGATCGTCGGCCCCTCGGGCGCGGGCAAGTCGACGCTCGTGCAGCTGCTGCTGCGCTTGCGTCATCCCGACGCGGGCGCCTACCTGATCAACGGCGTAGCCGCTGAGCGCTACAAGCGCGAGGACTGGTATCGCCACGTTTCCTACGTTCCCCAGGAACCGCGCCTGCTGCACGCGTCGGTCGCCGACAACATCCGATTCTTTCGCGATCTAACCGACGAGCAGGTCGAGCGAGCGGCGCGTCTGGCGCGAATCCACGACGACATCGTCGGCTGGCCCGAGCAGTACGCCACGATCGTCGGGCCGCGCGCCGACGCGGTCTCCGGCGGCCAGCAGCAGCGCCTGTGCCTTGCTCGGGCGCTCGTCGCGGAACCCGACGTCCTGATCCTCGACGAGCCAACGAGCGCGCTCGACCCGCACTCCGAGGCGCTGATCGGCGCCTCGCTGCGAGCGATTCACCGCAACCTGACTCTGTTCATCGTCGCCCATCGGATGTCGACGCTCGATATGTGCGACCGCGTGATCGTGATCGTCGACGGCCGGCTCGCCGGCTTTGACACAAGAGCGGTGCTCGAGCGAGACAACCCGTACTATCGTCGAGCATCACAGCTCGCCGGCCAGAGCTCGTGGCGCGAGCGGTGGCGGCGCGCCGGGTCGAGCGCGAGCGGCTAGCTTCTGCAGCGATGAGCGCAGTGATCGACCTGAGTCGCCCCGCCGGATTCCACGGGACAATTCCGGACTTCTTCATCCTCGGGCATCTGAAGTGCGGCACCACGGCGCTGTTCGAGATGCTCAGGCCGCACCCGCAGATCTACATGCCCGCGCGCAAGGAGCCTTGGTTCTTCGCCGAGGAGCTGCACGAGTCCGCCCCGCCCCGTCCCGAAGGCCTCCCGCGGACGCTCGCGGAGTACGCCGAGTGGTTCTCGGAGGCGCGCCCAGGCCAGCGCGTGGGTGAGGCGACGCCGCACTACCTTTGGTCCCGAACCGCCGCCAAGAACATCGCGCAGGTCAATCCACAGGCGCGCGTGATCGCGATCCTGCGCGAGCCGGCGCGCTTCCTGCACTCGCTGCACCTGCAGCTGCTCGAACTGTACATCGAGAACGAAAAGGATCTGGGTCGGGCAATGGACCTGGAGGCGGAGCGGCGCGCGGGCCGTTCTCTGAGCTCGTTCACCTACCACCCGCAGATGCTCCTCTACTCGGAGTTCATCCGCTATGTCGAGCAGCTCGAGCGTCTGTACGCCGCGTTTCCCCCTGAGCAGGTGAAGGTGTTGATCTACGACGACTTCCGGGCGGACAACGAGGGCACGGTCCGGGACGTGCTGCGCTTTATCGACGTCGATGACTCGATCCCGATCCAGCCCGTTCAGGCCAACCCGACGGTCCGGCCGCGGTCGCAGCTGCTCAACGAGCTCGTCCACGCGGTTGGGGTGGGCAGAGGCCCCGTTTCGCGCGCGGTCAAGGAGTCGATCAAGGCGCTGACGCCGGCGGCGCCTCGGCGGCGCGCCTTCTACACGGTCAAACGCCGAGTCGTGTTCGGTCCGCCGGGGCCGCCGGATGAGACCGTGCTGGCGGAGCTGCGTCGCCGCTACAAGCACGAGGTGGTCGCGGTGAGCGAGTATCTCGGTCGCGACCTCGTTGCGCTGTGGGGCTACGACAAGCTGTAGCCCGAGCGCCGTCCGCGCCGTTCGCGCTGCTCGATGCGTGACGCCCGAGCCGCGACGGCGGAGTCGTCCTTGGCCGACTACGTAAAGTGGGGATATGAGCGCCTCAGCCGAGCCCCTACTCGCGGCGCCCGATCGACGCGGCAGGGTGCCGGACTTCTTCATCGTCGGCCATCCCAAGTGCGGCACCACGGCGCTGTACGAGATGCTGCGGGCGCACCCGCAGGTCTTTATGCCCGAGTTGAAGGAGCCGTGGTATCTCGCCAGCGACATGCAGCCGCGGTTTCCTCCGCCGCGCTCGGCATCGCCGCCAGAGTCGCTGGAGGAGTACCTCACGCTCTTCTCGGCGGCCGGCGACGGTCAGCGGGTCGGCGAGGCCTCCTCGGCATATCTGCTCTCGCGCACGGCAGCGGCGCAGATCGCGCAGCTCCGGCCGGACGCGCGGATCATCGCGATCCTGCGCGAGCCCGCGAGCTTCCTGCGCTCGCTGCACCTGCAATTGCTCCGCACGCACGTCGAGGCGGACAAGAGCTTGCGCCGCGCGATCGAGCTCGAGCCACTGCGCAGGAACGGCAGGAAGGTGCCGCGCCGCTCGCATCGCCCGCAGCTGCTCCTCTACTCCGATCACGTTCGCTACGTCGAGCAGCTGCGCCGTTATCGGGACGCGTTCCCTCCGGAGCAGCTGCTGATCCTGATCTACGACGACTTTCGCGACGACAACGAGGCGACCGTCCGCTCGGTACTCCGCTTTCTGGAAGTCGACGAGAGCTTTCCAGTGGTGTCGAGAGAGGCCAACCCAACCAACGCGAGCATGCGCTCGCAGCATCTCGACGAACTGCTGAACATGGTCTCGGTCGGACGTGGACCGGCGACACGAGCGCTGAAGGCATCGCTGAAGGCGATCAGCACCAGTCGGCTGCGCGCTGGCGCGATGCGACTGACGCGGCGGCGTCTGATCTTCGCAAAGCCGCCGCCCGCCGACCAGGCGCTGATGCTCGAGCTGCGACGACGCTACGCCGGCGAGGTGACTGCGCTGAGCGAGTACCTCGACCGGGATCTCGTGCGGCTGTGGGGATATGACCGCCTCGCCTGAGCGCGGTGGCCTCGCAACTGAGGAGCTCGCCTCGCGCTGGCGCGAGCAGGCAGCGGCTGCGCAGGAGTCGGCGATGCCGGTCGGGCGCGTCGCCGTCACGTGCTCGGCGCCGCTCGGTTCGGGCGGCCTCGGGCGCCACCTGCAGGAGATCCTCGATGCGATTGCCCGGCGCGGGCAGGAGGCGAGCTGCGTCTGCGCCTCGAGCGACGCCGGGGGCGATCGCGCGAGCCTCCGGTCGAGGTTGCGCGTCGCGCCGACGCAGCTCCTCACGCGTGCGCTCGGGTCTGGCGTCCCGATGACCGCGGCGATCCGCGCCAGCGGATCGGCTCGCGCGTTTGACGCCCACGCGACGAGCCGGCTGCCGGCCGGCGACGATCTGATCGCCTTCAATGGACAGGCCCTGATCCAGTTCGCAGCGGCCGCGCGCCGCGGGTACCGCTCGCGCGTGTTGGTTTCCGCCAACTCGCACATGCGCCGCGTCGTCCACCAGCACGCGATCGCGCGGCGACGGTACCCGCTCGAGGGCTCCTGGACGGGGCACATGCTCGAGCGCAACCTGCGCGAGTACGAGCAGGCGGACCGCGTGCTCGTCGCCTCGAGCTACATTCGCGACTCGTTCCTCGAGCAAGGGTTCCCCGAGGAGCGGCTGACCTGGTTTCCCCTGACACCGCACCCGCGCTTCGTGGCGCGTCGAACAGCTCCCGCGTCCGACCAGTTCGAGATCGTTTACGTCGGCAGCCTCGCCGTCCACAAGGGCGTTCCCCTCTTGGTCGATGCGTTCCGTCGCCTGCCACAACGGGATCTGCGGCTGACGCTCGTCGGAGGGTGGGGGACGCGCGGCATGCGCAGGTTCGTGCAGCAGGCCTGTGCCGCCGATCCGCGAATCAGCGCGGGCCCGGGAGACCCCCGCCCACATCTGCAGCGGGCGAGCGTGTACGTGCACCCGGCGTACGAGGACGGCTTCGGCTATGCCGCGGCGGAGGCGCTCGCGACGGGCGTGCCGGTGATCGTCAGCGAGGACACCGGCATGAAGGACATGATCGGATCGATCGGCACGGGCGTGGTCGTCCCGACTGGCGCGCGGGAGACCCTGCGCGACGCGCTCGAGGCAGCCTACCGCGGCGAGCTGTTCGCCGGCTCGTAGGAGCGCGCATGGCCTCGGTGCCTCAGCCGCTCGCGCGAGATGTCCGGCGGGAGATCGGCGGGTTACCGGGCGCCGCGCGCATCGCCGTGATCGGAATGTCGATCGACGAACCCTGCGGCGTCTACGATCACGCCGTCCTGCTCGCGCGCGCGCTCGAGGCCGACGGGTTCTCGAGCTCCTCGCATTGGCTGCGGCGGTGGCCTACGTCCGCTCGCGAAGCGCACGCGGAGGTTGCGGAGTGGACGGCGCGACTGCCGTCGGAGATCGAGGCGGCGCGCGCCGACGTGCTGCTCCTGCACTACTCGGTCTTCGCCTTCTCGCACCGCGGCGTCCCGCTCCTCGTCGGTCCGGTGCTCGCGGCACTGCGCGCTCGCAGAGCCCCGCTGATCTGCGTGATGCACGAGTTCGCCTACCCGTGGCATCTCGGCGGCGTGCGTGGCAAGGTCTGGGCCGTGACCCAGCGGGCCGTGCTCGCGCGGGTGATGCGCGACGCAGCCGCCGTCGTCGTGACCGACGAGTCGCGCGCGCGCTGGTTGCGCACACGCGTCTGGCTGCCGCGGCGCTCGGTGCTGCTCGCCCCGGTGTTCTCGAATCTTCCCTTTGCGGGCGCGCGCGAGGAGCCACCAGACCCGACGCCGCAAGCCGCCGGCGCTCGCGCCGACGCGCAGTCGGCTTTCGCCCGTCGCGCGACGCTCGGGCTGTTCGGGTACGCACACGAGGGTGTCGCCGTCGAGATCGTGCTCGACGCCCTCGGCCGCCTATGCGAGGCCGGCGCCGACGTCGAGCTGGTGCTGCTGGGGGCGCCCGGCAGGGACTCGCCGGCCGGGGAGAGGTGGATCGTGGCGGCACGGGCCCGTGACCTCGAGCGGCGGCTGAGCTTCTCGGGCAGGCTCCCCGCGCAGCGACTGGCCGAGTCGCTCACGCGCTGCGCCGTGCTCTTGTTCGCCGAGCGTGGGGGGCCGACCTCACGCAAGACGACGCTCGCGGCGGGGCTGTCCTCCGGGCGCCCAGTGGTGTCGCTGGACGGGAATAGCACCTGGCGCGAGCTCACCAGCGAGCAGGCCTCGCTGGTCGTCGCGCCGGACCCCGGCTCGCTCGCCGATGCGATCGCTCGGCTGCTCGCCGACCCGGCTCTACGCGAGCAGCAGGGGCGGCGGGGCCGCGACTTCGCGGCGAAGAGGATGAGCGTCGAGCACAGCGCGCGGGTCGTCGAGCAGGCAATCGCGCGGTCGGTCGGTCGGCCGCTACCGTGAGGACCGGCGCGGCCTCGCCGAGACGCGCAGGCGATGCGTTGCGCGACCGGCCGAACCGCGCCCCCGCCCGCCCTCGATTGCGCTGCGGATCGCAGCTTCGAACTCGACGGCGCGCGCGACGTAGGAGATCTCGCGATGGATCTGCTCACGCCCGACCGGCTGTGCTCGACCCGCGAACTTCGCCGCCGCGAGGTCGAGCACTGCGTCGCGCAACGCCGCGACGTCGTCTGGAGCCGTTAGCCAGACGCCGGGCTTGTCGGCGAGGTAGTCCCAGTTCTCGCCGCGCGGGAGCGCCGCGAGGATCGGGCGGTCGGTCATCAAGTACTCATAGGTCTTGGCCGAGATCCGCCCACCGTATGACCCGTCTCGGCGCAGTGGCAGCGTCATGAACAGCAGATCGGCGCGGGCGAGAATCCGTCCGACCTCCTCGTGCGCGACCGGATCGTCGACCGCGACTACGGACTCGACCCCGGCGGCTACGAGCGCGCGGTCGATCACCGCGCGCTCGTAGCTGTTGTCGTACACGCTGAGGCGCAGCCGACCCTCCCACTCGGGATGGCTCGCCAGCGCTTCGAGCACAGCGCGGCCGATGATCGCCGGCGAGGCCGAGCGCGCGTCGAGCTCGACGAGGGTATGCGTGCCCAGGCGCAGCCACGCTTCGTAAAGGCGCCCGAGAGGGCGCGCCGGTGCATGCTCTTCGATCAGCGACCACCATCCCGACATCGCCCCGACATAGACGATCTCGAAGCGGTCACGCGTCGGCGAAGGCTCGGGCCGGTACGAGCGCTCATCGGCGCCGAATCTGACGAGATGGAAGCGCAAACCGACCTCGGCGCTCTGGCGAGCCTTGACGCGTTCGAGATTCGTCTTCGAGACATAGATGATCGCATCGCAGGAGCGTGCATAGACGTCCTCGAGGCGGCGTGTCAGCAGGTAGTGCAGGCGTGAAGGATGATCCGGATGCATGTCGGTGCACGTCGGCGAGTCGTCGAGATTGAGCACGAGCGGCAGGCCGGTCAGCCATCGCAGGGCGAGCCCGACGAGCCCGGAGGAGTAAGGCATCATGAAGACGACGATCGCGCTTGGCCGGCGCTCTCTGATGAGTCGGCGCCCGGCGAGGATCGCCGGGAGGACCCAGAAGATCGAGACGTCCGGCCAGACGAGCAGCTCGATCAGCTTGGCCAGTCGCAGCCGCCGCAAAGACCGCAGCAGCCGGCGTGGACGCCAGCTGCGGACGTACGTCACGTGTGCGCCGGTGCTCGCGCCCGCGCGCGCGGTCTCGGTCACGACCGTCACCTCCCAGTGCGCGGCCAGCTGCTCGACGAGCTTGCCCGAGCGGATCCCGGTCGGGGTCGTCTCCGGCGCGAACGATTGCGAGACGCACAGCAGCCCCGGCGCCTCCTGCGGCGATGAGCCCACGGTTGCGAGCCTTCGGCCTCGCGAGGCGCTAGGCGGCGAGGACACGCCGCTCCCACCCGGCCCGCGCCTTGCCGTAGGCCGCGAGCAGCGCCTCGACGTGATGTCGTTCGGTGAAGCGCGCGCTGACGGCGCGTTTGCCGGCGAGGCCCATCATCGCCTGGCGCTCGGGATCGTCGAGCAGCTCGGTGAGCGCGCGCGCGAGCGCCGGCGCGTCACCTGCCGGCACCGAGACCCCGTTGCGGCCATCCTCGAGCCAGTCTCCGATCCCGCCGGTTGCGCTCGCGACGACCGGGCGTCCGGCGGCGTGCGCCTCGATCCCGATCAGCGCGAAGGGCTCCGGCCAGCGCGAGGGGATCGCGACGATCGAGGCTTCGGCGAGCTCGTGCGCGAGCTCCTCAGGGGGAGCCAGCCGGCGAACCGCACCTGCTCGGCGACGCCGAGTCGATCCGCGAGACGCCGCAGCGCCGTCAGCGACGGGCCATTGCCGCAGATCACGAACTCCGCGTCGACGGCGGCGGCGGCGCGGATCAGCACGTCCGCTCCCTTCGCCCGAACCAGGCGCCCGGCGAACACCACCCGCCGGCGGTGCTCGTGACCGCTCCCGCGGGCGACTGGGATCGTGCTGAACAGCGGCACCACCGCTCGGCGTCGCACGCCGTTCTGCGCGAGGTGCCGATCGATGGCGCTCGAGTACGAGATCGCCAGATCGCAGCTGCGCAGCGATGCGCGCGCACGCGTGGTCCGGCGATAGCTCCCGGGCAGCCGGCCTGGGTTGCGCGTGTGCGCGCAGCCCCGCAGCAGGAGGTTCGCAACGCAGCCGGGACCGTGCGCGCGTTGGCATTCTTCGCCGGGACGGAAGTAGTGGACGGCGGACGTGCACGCGGAGAACCCGTGCACGCTGCTGATGATCGGCGCGTGCCCCTGGAGCTGGGCGAGCACCGAGAGGTCGTCGAACTGATGGGTGTTTATCACCGAGTAGTCGCACGAGACGGCGTCCGCGACCCGGCGCGCGGGGTCCAGCGTCCTGTCGAACAGCTCCGCGGAGACGTGTACCGTGACGCCCGCAGGGACCCTATGCAGCTCCGCGTGCTTGACGAACACGTGCACTTCGGTCCCGGCACGCGCGAGAGCCGCGGCGCTGGCCTCGACGTGGGTGCCAACCCCGCCGTCCCTCGCCCACACGGGCGTGAGCAGCAAGATGGAGCTCATCTCAAGACACCGAACTCTTCATCCGCGGAACGTGACCGCGCCGCGAAGCTGTTCACGGCCTCGATCATAGCGACGGCGTGTGCGCGCGATGACTAGATTTCGCGCGATGAACACGGAGACGAGCGCCACCCGCCGTGTGCGGCTCGCCTACGTCATGGGCGCCGGGCACAGCGGCAGCACGATCCTCGGCATCACGCTCGGCAACTGCGAGGGATTCTTCTACGCCGGCGAGCTCGAGGAGTGGCTGATGAGCCCCGAGCGCCCGCGCTGGGGGGCCGTCGACCGCCAGGACTTCTGGCGGGCCGTGGGCGAACGCGTGCATGGCGCCGAGCCCCTGCTCGGAGGGGCGGCGAATCGCTGCATCGAGCGCTCCTCGGCGAGCTTCCGAGTCGACCTGTGGCCCGAACGCCGGCGCCTGCGTCGCGCGTACCGGGAGGTGGCGCAGGAGCTGATTCGCGCGGTCGCGGAGGTCGCTCAGGCGCGCTACGTAGTCGACAGCTCTCACTTCCCGCTCCGCGCCAGGGAACTGCGCTTGCTGCCTGGGATCGAGCTCTATCTGATCTACCTCGTCCGCGACCCCGCTGCCGTCGTCGCCTCCAACACGCGCGGGCTGAGTCCCCATGAAGTGGCCGAGATGAGATGGCGGCGCCTGACGATGAACGCCAACCTGTGGCTCACTCAGGCGGTGGCGCTGCGCACCTTCCTGAGCCATCCCGTCGAGCGCCGGATGTTCGTCCGCCACGAGGACTTCCTCGATGATCCCGGCGCCGTGACGCGCCGGATCCTGCAAATGCTCGACTCTGATGCCGAGCTGCCCGATCTCGCCCGTCTGCGCGTCGGCGCGCCGCTGCAGGGCAACCCCCTGATCCGCTCGCAGACGGTCGCCATCCGCCGCTCGCATCCCAGCCGAGCGCAGGCTGACCCGGCCACGCGAATCGCGCAGGCGCTCTGGGGGCCGGTGCTGGCGCGCCTATCGCCCTCGGCGACGGGGGCGTCGCGGTGGCCCTGATCAGGCGGGCCCTCGCCTCGGCCGCGCGCCGGCTCGAGCGGCCGGAGTTGCTGGCGACGTTCTACGACGGCGCGCGCCAGCTGCTTCACGAGGAGATCGCGATCGAAGCGCTCGTGCCGGCGTTGCTGCGCCGGGATGCGACGTACGTCGACGTTGGCACCAACCGGGGCCAGCTGCTCGGTTCGGCGCTGCGCGTCGCGCCCGCCGGCCGGCACGTTGCCTTCGAGCCGATCCCCGAGCTCGCGGCGGAGCTGCGCCAGCGCTTTCCCGAGGTCGAGATACGCGAGCTCGCGCTCAGCGCGACCGCCGGCGCGGCGGAGTTCTGCCACTTCAAGACGATGGACGGGTGGAGCGGACTCCGTCGAAGCCTCGAGGTCAGCGACGAGCGAGGCGATCCGGAGTACATCGAGGTGAAGCTCTCCACGCTCGACGCGGAGCTGACTGGCCGCGCGGTCGGGCTTCTGAAGATCGACGTCGAGGGAGCTGAGCTCGACGTTCTGCGCGGCGGGCGCGAGCTGCTCGCGCGCGTCAAACCGCTCGTCATCTTCGAGCACGTGGCCGCCGCTGCCGCCCTGTACGGATCGCAATCGGCGAGCTTGTGGGACACGCTGACCGAGCTCGACTACGAGGTGTTCTCGATCACCGGCTGCGGGCCGTACGCGCGCGAGCGGTTCGCCGCGTCACGCGACATCGTCAACTGGCTCGCGCGGCCGGCGCCTACTGGCCGACTTCGACGCGCAGCGCTGCCGACCGCTGGCGCCGACACGTGATCCTGTAGACAGAGGTCTGCGTGGGATATACGGTGAACGTATACGCTCCGCCGGCATCGGTTTCGACGGTCGCGATGCTCACGAAGCGGCCATTGATAGAGCGCTCCAGCAACGTCGCCGTTGCGTGCGGCGAGCCGAGCGCAACGCCCGTGATGGTCGCCGCCTGGGTCGCGGCGGCAGGTTGGCTCGCCACGCTCGGCGGGTCTGCGGCGCCCGCCGGATCAGCGGGCGGGGTCGGTCCCAGAGGTCCGGGCGGCGCTGCGAGCGCGCTCGGACCGAGCGGCGCGGCCGGCGCCGGCGCCGTCAGGTCGATCGTCAACTGCCGATTCTCCGCCTGTCCGATCGCGTAGGTGAGCACCGGCGAGGCCGCGCGTTCGGTCCCCGTCGGTCGCGCGACCGCCGCGAGGCTCACCTGTCCAGCGAACTCGAACCGGTGCGCGAACGTGAAGCGGCCGTCGGGTCCAGTACGCGTGAAGGCGATCGTGCGCCATGCACCTTGCCCATTGCGCAGCTTCAGCGCGACCGTGCGCCCGGCTTGTTCGGGACGGACGACGCCGGTGAACAGGTCCCTCGCAAACCCGCCGGGCGCCGGGTAGGTGCTGATCGGCAACGTCGCGCCGCTCGCCGCGGGTCCCCCGAAGGTTATCGCCGCCGCGACCGGCACGACCGCCCGGCCGGGATCGCGCGCGGCGGCTGCGCGAACAACGAACACGCTACGAGTCCTCAGCGGTCGCGAGCGGAATCGGAAGGAGCCGTCGGCAGCGGTCGTGACCGTGCCGACGATCGTCGGCACGCCGGCGCCTGTCCCGCGTTCCTGCTGGTCGATTGTGAGCGGCTGTTCGGCCGCTTCCGCCGCTTCGGGGCAGCTCAGCGTTCCGATCAACGTCACAGCTTCGCCGGTTGTCACCGAACTGGGCGCTGCAGTGGCTGTGAGCTGGCAATCGCCGCGCCGTTCGCTCGGATCGCTGGCGGCCGGCTTTGTCCGGGCGGGCCGTTCCCCGGTTTCTGCAGGGGCGCTTTGGCTGGCGCTGTCCGCGTGTTTGGTCGGTGACGCTTCACGCTGTGCTCGGCGCGCCGCGCGTTCGGCTTGCCGCACCGCCCGCGCGGCTTCGCGCGCTTCGCGCTGCTGCTGCCTTTCCAACGCCCGCGCCTGCTGTCGTTCCTGCCTTGCGAGCGCGCGTTCGCTCTGGGTTGGCGCGGACGGGGCGGCCTGTGCGACGGCCGCCGGGGCGAGCGCGCACGCCGCCAGCAAGCAGAGAGCGCTCAACAGCGTCCGCCTCGACGCGATCGAGCTAAGCGGGTAATTCGACACGGGACTCCCTCGGTGGCTTGGCGGGACCGTCGGCTCCGGCGACATCTCGATCAATATCGGCAGCGACTACCCGCGTCTTGACCCCGCTCGCGCCCGGTTCTCCGCGCGCCGTCGATCCTCTATGTTGCGCCGGTGTGCGGAATCGCCGGGAGCACGAAGGACCCGAGCGGCCGCGCGGTCACCGAGATGTGCCAGACGCTGCGCCATCGCGGCCCCGACGACGAAGGCGTCCACAGCGACGCGTCGGCAGGGGTCACGATCGGCGCGCGCCGCCTCTCGATCATGGACATCGACGGCGGCCATCAGCCGCTATGCAACGAGGACGAGACGTCTGGGCGGTGTTCAACGGGGAGATCTACAACCACCCGGCGCTGCGCGAGCACCTGCGCGCGCGCGGCCACTCGTCACGACGCGGACCGACACGGAGGTTCTCGTCCACCTGTACGAGGAGTACGGCGAGCTCGATGGTGCACGCGCTCGAGGGCATGTTCGCGTTCGCGATCTGGGATGCGCGCGAGCGGCGCCTGCTGCTCGCGCGCGACCGCTTTGGCGAGAAGCCGCTGTTCTGCACGAGCGCGGCGGGAGTCTGATGTTCGCCTCCGAGGTGACGCCGCTGCTCGAGGGCGCGCCGTCGCTCGCGAGCTCGATCCGTATGCGCTCGACGCGTTCTTCGTGTTCGCGTACGTGCCCGGTCCGGGAACGATCGTGCGCGGCGTGCGCCAGCTCGAGCCCGGCCGCCTGCTGAGCTGGACGCGCGGTGGCGGCTCGCACGAGCGGACCTGGTGGTCGCCGCCGCAGCTCGACGTGCGCCGGCGCGAGTCCGCGCCGGAGCTCGCGGCCGAGGTGAGCGCGCTGTTCGAGGAGTCGGTGCGCACGCGAATGGTCGCCGACGTTCCCGTCGGCGTGTTTCTCAGCGGCGGCGTCGACTCGACGCTCGTCGCCGTCGCCGCGGCGCGCGCATCCTCGCGCCGCCTGAAGACGTTCACGGTCGGCTACGACATCGGCGGGGTCAACGAGACCGAGCGTGCGCGCGCGGTCGCGCGAGCGCTCGACGCCGACCACCACGAGGTCACGCTGACGCAAGCCGACGTCGCCGAGCGCGTGCCGCCGCTGCTGGCGCGATTGGACCAGCCGCTCGGCTGACCGCGCGACGGTACCGCTGCATGCGCTCTCGCAGTTCGCGCGACCGCGCGTGACGGTCGCGCTCGGCGGCGAGGGCGCCGACGAGCTGTTCGGCGGCTATCCGCGCTACCGCTGGCTCGAACGCGCGCGCCGCGCTCAGACGGTGCTGCCCGACCGCGCGATCCGCTCGCTCGCCGGCGCGCTCGGACGAGCGGCGAGCGGGACGGTCGGGAGCGCGCGCGTCCGCGCGCCTTGGCCCCGCGCCGATGCTCGAGCGCAACCTCGACTGGGTCACGGGCGAGCGCCGCCACGGCGCGAGGAGCTGTACGGGCCGGGTCTCGCGCAGCTCGACCGCGGGCGGCTGCTGGTCGATCTCGCGGAGCGCGCGGGAGAGCTCGACGGCGGCGCGGCAGCTCGCTGGCTGATGCACCTCGACCAGGTCCACTACCTGCCCGACGACGTGCTCGTGAAGACCGACCGCGCGAGCATGCTCGCCTCGCTGGAGCTGCGCACCGTGTTCCTGCACCGAGGATTGGCCGAGCTGGCCGGATCGGTCGACACCTCCGTGCACCTGGCCGGCGCCGGCAAGGCGCTCGTGCACGGGATCCTGCCGGAGGGCGTGCTCCCGTCGGGCCGGCTCGGGCGGTATCGCAAGAGGGCGTTCCGCGTCCCCGCGGCCGAGTGGCTGCGCGGTCCGCTCGCGCCGGTCCTGCGCGAGCAGCTCGAGCACGGCGCGATCTACGACGCGGGCTACGTCGACCGCGGCGGCGCCGCGCGGCTCGCTCGCGAGCACGACGCGGGGACGCACGATCACAGCGACCGGCTCTGGCCGCTGCTCGCACTCGGCCTGTGGGTGGATCGCTTCGATGGCCGCGACGCGCGCTAGGCGCGCGCCGGGCGCCGGCCGCGCGCGCAGTCTCGCGCGCTCGCGGCGCGGCGAGCGCCCGCGGCTGCTGCTCGTGACGTCTGATTTCCCGCCGGCGGCCGGCGGCATTCAGGTCGTCGCCGAGCGGCTCGCGCGCGGGATCGACGCGTTCGACACGGTCGTCGTCGCGCCGTTCCAAGACGGCGCGACCGAGTTGGATGCAGCCGGCGGTCTCGACGTGCGGCGTGTGCGCGGCGGGGGTGTGCTGCGCGGCGGGCGCGTCGCGCTGCTCAACGCGGCGGCGCTCGCGACGGCGCTGCGGGTGCGGCCGGACGTGACGCTGAGCCTGCACATCGTCGCGAGCCCGGCGGCGGCGGCGATCCGGCGCGCGACCGGCGCGCGGACGACGCAGTACTTCCATGCGGAAGAGATCGGCGCGAAGCCGAGGCTCGCGGCGTTCGCGGCGCGCGAGGCCGACCTGTCGATCGCCGTCAGCTCGTACACGGCAGGGCTCGTGCGGGCGACCGGCGCCGTGCCGCGGCGGCTGTGCGTCGTCGCGAACGGCACCGACCTGCCGGCCGAGCCGGCGCCGCTGGAGGCCGAGCGCCCGACGGTCGTGACGGTCGCGCGGATCGAGGAGCGCTACAAGGGCCACGACGTGATGGTCCGCGCGTTCGCGCTCGTGCTCGCGCAGGTGCCCGACGCGCAGTGGGTCGTGATCGGCGATGGCTCGCTGCGTCCTGGTCTCGAAGCGCTCGCGCGCTCCTATGGGATCGCCGGATCGGTGCGCTTCCTCGGCGCGGTCGGCGACGAGCAGCGAAACGAGTGGCTGCGCCGCGCCAAGCTGCTGGCGATGCCAAGCCGGCTGCCGGCGGGCGGCTTCGCGGGCGAGGGGTTCGGGATCGCATACCTCGAGGCCGGCGCGTACGGCAAGCCGGTCGTCGCCGGCAACGTCGGCGGCGCGCCAGACGCCGTGCTCGACGGCGAGACGGGACTGCTCGTCGACCCGCTCGACCCGCTCGCGGTAGCGGGGGCGATCACGCGGTTGCTGCGCGACGGCGAGCTCGCGCGGCGGCTCGGCGCGGCCGGTCGGATCAGGGCGCAGGAGCACGCCTGGCCACGCGTCGCCGCGCGCGTGCAGCAGCTGCTGCTCGAGCTGGCGGCCGCCGGCGGATGAGGGTCCTGTACGTCAGCCACACGGCCGTCGTCAGCGGCGCTGAGCGCTCGCTGATCGATCTTTTCGACGCGCTCGGCGAGCGCGTCGAGCCGCTGCTCGCGACCCCTCGAGGTCGTCTCGAGGAGCTCGCGGCGCAGCACGGGGTCCCGACGAGCGCGATCGTCGGGACGGCCGGCAGCCTGCGCCTGCACCCGCTGCACACGCCGCGGGCGCTGGCCGAGATGGCCTTTGCGGCGCGCCAGGTGCGTCGCGCGGCGGCGCGCCACCGCGCTGAGCTCGTCCACGCGAACTCGATTCGGGCGGGGATCGTGCTCGCGCTGGCGCGGTTCGGCGCAACGCCGACGATCGTGCACGTGCGCGACTGCCTACCGCCGGGCAGGGTCAGCACCGCGACGCTGCGCCTGCTCGCCGCGAGGGCGAGCACGATCGTCGCGAACTCGCGCTACACGGCCGCGTCGGTCCGCGCCGCGGCGCCGAGCGCGCGCCTGGAGGTCGTCCACAACGCGGTCGACCTGACGCGCTTTGACCCGAGCCGGATCGATCGCGCCGCCGCGCGGGCACGGCTCGGCGAGGCCTCGCCGGCGCGCGCCGGCCATTGCTCGGCCTCGTCGCGCAGATCAGCCCGTGGAAGGGCCAGGAGACCGCGATCGAGGCGCTGCGGTTGCTGCGCGAGCAGGGGGTCGACGCGGATCTGCTGCTCGTCGGTGAGGCGTTGTTCGTCGCCGCCTCGACGCGCTTCGACAACGAGCGCTTCCTCGCGCGACTGCGCGCGCTCGCATCCGAGGCTGGGCTCGAGGACCGCGTCCACTGGCTCGGCGAGCGCGAGGACGTGCCGGAGCTCGTGCGCGCGCTCGACGTGCTGCTGCTGCCTTCGTGGGAGGAGCCGTTCGGCCGCGCCGTGATCGAGGCGATGGCGATGGAGGTGCCCGTCGTCGCGACGTCCGTCGGCGGCCCGGCGGAGATCGTCGAGGACGGGCGCGAGGGCTACCTCGCGCCGCCGCGCGACGCGCGCGCATGGGCGACGGCGATCCGCCGCGTGATCGACGGTCCCGAGGGCGGCGCCGCGATGGGCCGCGCCGGGCGGGCGCGCGTCGAGCGCGAGTTCACATTCGTGCAGCAGGCGGCGGCGATGTTGCGTGTATATGAAGGGTTGCAGGAGCGGGCGCGGCAAGCGCGCCCGGAAGCGAACTCCTCGAAATCGAAGGGACGATGAAGAAACTCACGCGACGGCGACTCGCAGCGGGCAAGATGAGCTTTCGCGCATCGTTTGCCGACGGTCGCGAATCTTGCAAAAGCCGACCTCCACCCCTAATGTTGAAACGCGCGACTCCAATGTCAACCCGTCGGACCGGGGTTTCCGGCGGTGGCGCGCATCCAATCGACTGCAACATCGACCAATAGCACGGATGCCGGCCGCCACCTACCACCTCTCACACCTGCGCACGCTCGAGGCCGAGGCCGTTCAGGTGATGCGCGAGGTCGCCGCCGAGTTCGAGCGCCCGGTGCTGCTGTTCAGCGGTGGCAAGGACTCGATCGTGCTGCTGCGACTGGCCGAGAAGGCGTTCCGGCCGGGGCCGTTCCCGTTCCCGGTGATGCACGTGGACACGGGCCACAACTTCCCGGAGGCGATCGAGTTCCGCGACCGCCGGATCGAGGAGATCGGCGAGCGCCTGATCGTGGCTGACGTGCAGGACTCGATCGACCAAGGCCGCGTCGTGGAGGAGACGGGCCCGCGCGCGTCGCGCAACGCGCTGCAGACGGTCACGTTGCTCGACGCGATCCGCGAGCACGGCTTCGACGCGGCGTTCGGCGGCGCGCGCCGCGACGAGGAGCGCGCGCGGGCGAAGGAGCGCGTGCTGTCGTTCCGCGACGAGTTCGGCCAGTGGGAGCCCCAGCGCCAGCGCCCGGAGGTGTGGGCGCTCTACAATGCGCGCATTCGCAAAGGGGAGCACGCGCGCGTCTTCCCGATCTCCAACTGGACCGAGCTCGACGTGTGGCAGTACATCGCCGAGGAGCAGCTCGAGGTTCCCTCGATCTACTTCGCGCACGAGCGTGAGGTGTTCGAGCGCGACGGGATGCTCTACGCGGTCAGCCCGTTCCTCGAGCTGATCGACGGCGAGCGGGCGTTCTCGGCGACCGTCCGCTACCGCACGGTCGGCGACATGAGCTGCACCGGCGCCGTCGAGTCGGCCGCGGCGACGCTCGAGCAGGTCGTCGCCGAGATCGCCGCGACGGAGGTCACCGAGCGCGGGCAGACGCGCGCCGACGACCGCGTCAGCGAGGCGGCGATGGAGGATCGCAAGCGACAGGGCTACTTCTGATGAAGCTCCCCGACTCGACCGACGTCGCGAGCAACGGGAACGGCGCCGGCACTCCCGCCGACGGGGGCGCGACGGCGGCGACGGCGGCGACGGCGGCGCCCGGTGCCGAGCACGCGCCCAGCGTCGAGGCCGCCGGCGTCGAGGAGGCGCGCGCGCTGTTCCGGCGGCTGACCGAGCGCCCGACCGACCTGCTGCGCTTCGCCACGGCCGGCTCGGTCGACGACGGCAAGAGCACGTTGATCGGGCGGCTGCTGTACGACTCCAAGCAGGTGCTGACCGACCAGCTCGAGCACGTCGAGCAGACCAGCCAGCGCATGGGCCACGACTTTCTTGACTTGTCCCTGCTGACCGACGGGCTGCGCGCCGAGCGCGAGCAGGGCATCACGATCGACGTCGCCTACCGCTACTTCGCGACGGCGCAGCGCCGCTTCATCATCGCCGACACGCCGGGGCACGAGCAGTACACGCGCAACATGGTCACCGGCGCCTCGACGGCCGACCTGGCGATCGTGCTCGTCGACGCGCGCAAGGGCGTCCTCGCGCAGTCCAAGCGTCACGCGTTCATCAGCTCGCTGCTGGCGATCCCGCACGTCGTCGTGTGCGTCAACAAGATGGACCTGGTCGAGTACGACGAGGCCGTGTTCAACTCGATCGTCGACGAGTTCGATCGCTTCGCCGCGCGCCTGGAGATGTCCGACGTGACGTTCATCCCGATCTCGGCGCTGCACGGCGACAACGTCGTCGAGCGCTCGACGACGATGCCTTGGTATCAGGGGCCGCCGCTGCTGTACCACCTCGAGCACGTCCACATCGCCTCCGACCGCAACCTGATCGACGCGCGCTTCCCGGTGCAGTGGGTGATCCGCCCGCCGGCGACCAGCGTGGCCGACTACCGCGCCTACGCGGGGCAGGTCGCCGGCGGGGTGATGCGTCCCGGCGACGATGTGCTCGTGCTGCCGAGCGGGCAGCGCAGCACGATCGCCGCGATCGACACGTTCGAGGGCCCCATCGCCGAGGCGTTCCCGCCGATGTCGGTCGCGCTGCGGCTGAGCGACGACATCGACGTCGGCCGCGGCTCGACGATCGTGCGCCCGCAGAACCAGCCGACCGTCTCGAACCGCTTCGAGGCGCTGCTCTGCTGGATGTCGGAGCGCCCGCTCGACCGCCGCCGCCGCTACATCGTCAAGCACACGACGCGCACGGCGATGGTCGGCGGCCTCGACGTGCGCTATCGGATCGACGTCGAGACGCTGCATCGCGACGAGCGCGCCACGGCGCTCGAGCTGAACGATCTCGGTCGCGTCGGAATCGAGCTGAGCGCACCGCTCGTGTTCGACTCCTACCGCCGCAATCGCACGACGGGCAGCCTGATCGTGATCGACGAGGCGACCAACGAAACGGTCGCCGCCGGCGTGATCCTCGACACCGAGGTCGACGAGCTCGAGTCGGCGCCGAAGAGCGATCGCAGCCCGAACGTCCGCTGGCAGGGCACGCGCGTGACGCGCGAGCGCCGCTGGGAGGCGCTCGGCAACCCGGGGGCGACGATCTGGTTCACCGGGCTGCCCGGCGCCGGCAAGTCGACGATGGCGGCGGCCGTCGAGGAGCGCCTGATCGTCGCGGGGCAATCGGCGTTCCTGCTCGACGGCGACAACCTCCGTCATGGCCTCAACGGCGACCTCGGCTTCGACGAGGCGGCGCGGCGCGAGAACGTGCGACGTACGGCGCACGTCGCGCAGCTGCTCGCCGAGTCGGGCACGGTCGCGCTCGTCAGCCTCGTCAGCCCGTATGCGGCCGATCGCGAGTTCGCGGCGAACCTGCATGCCGGCGCCGAGCTGGACTTCATCGAGATCTTCGTCGACGCACCGCTGGAGCTGTGCGAGAAGCGCGACCCGAAGGGGCTCTACGCGCGGGCGCGCGCCGGCGAGCTGTCGGGGCTGACGGGCGTCGGCGCTCCGTACGAGCGTCCCGAGGGACCCCGACCTCGTGCTCGGCACGCTCGAGGAATCGGTCGAGCGCGGCGTCGAGCGCGTGCTCGAGCTGCTCGCCGCGCGCGGCATCCTCCGCGACGAGCGCTGAGCGCGGGCCCGAACGCGCGAGGGGAACCGCCGGCTGGGCCGCTCGGCCGGGCGACGGCTTGGAAGTCGTCGCTACCGGCGCTTCGGTCCGGCGTGCAGTGTCACCGTTGGGCTCCCGCCCGAGACGAGCGGGCCGGGGCCGAGCACGACGTAGGCGCGGTAGTGCCCGCTCTTGCGGATCGACAGAACCTGGCTGAAGCGCGAGACGGTCCGCGTGCCACGCTTGACGACGCCGCTGCCCTGCGTCGCGAAGCTCGTTTCCCGTTCGGACTTACCTTGCGGCCGGACGGCTTTTTCGAGCTGGAACATGACGTGCGCGCCGACCTCGGCGGGGGTCACGGTGCCGTACAGGCGTACGAGCCCCTTGCGCGCCGAGGAGCGCACCTTGAGCGTCACGCGCACCGATACGCGCGCGGTGACGATCGCGCTGAGCAACGGCTTCGGACCGCTCGCGATCACGCGCAGCTGTGTGTTCTGCTCGAGGTCTTTGACGTTGACGGCGAACGCGCCGGCCGCGTTCGTGAGCAGCGGCGCGCCGAGCTGGACGAACGCGGTGAGGTAGGGGAACGGGCTCGATTGAGCGGTGATCGTGTGCAGCGCGCCGCCGGCTCCCGACAATGTCCCGCGCAGCACGAACGTGCCGCCGTAGGGCGTGGGAGGAGTTTCCTTCGTGCTCGCCAGCACGAACGCGAGCCGCGCGCTTGCGGCCGTGTAGACGCGGTCGCGGCCGACGCCCGTCAACCCAGCTGCGTTGGTCGCGACGATCCTGTAGTGGTAGCCGTTGAGGAAGTTGCTGACAGCCTGGCCGACTTTGACCGAAATCCCCCCTTTGCCGACCGACGCGGGGACGGTCTGATGACCGTACGCCGACGTCGGCCCGTATTGGAAGTAGTACGTCGTTTCGACCCCACGCGGGTTGACCGAGCCCTGCAGGATCGCCGACGTGGCGCGCACGTTGCTGACGACGCCGGTCACCGCGGCCGGCGCGAGCTTCGAGGGCGGCGGCGGTTTGGGTTGTGCCGCGAGCGCAGCGGCGCCAAGCGGCGCCAGCGCGAGCGAAGAGAGCAGCAGCGCAATCGCGAGCGCGCGCGAAGCAAAGATCGTCCTGGTCATCTGCTGCGAGTCCCTCCTCGTCGCTCTCTGTTCTCGTCGCTCTCGTGCGCCCGGCGTCGTGCCGGCAGCCGCCGGCGCGCGCGCGTGCTTCTCCCTGAACACGATCGGCTGCGGATCGATGCGGCGCACCGCACTGATCGTAGTGCGCGACCGCGGCTCGCGGCACGCGGGCTTTCACCAAATCGTTACGTCGCCGAAGCCGCCTGCCCCGACCATGTGGCGCGGAGCCGAAAGGGTCCCGGGTGCGTCCGTGGCTGCGGGTAGGCGCGGGGACCGTCGGGCGCAACCAGCAGCGGCAAGCCATCACCGTGTCGAGCGAATCGATCGCCAGCCCCCCCTCACCCGTCGGCTCGCCCGAGCCGTGTCGCGGCTGCGGCGCGCCGCTGGCCGACGACCAGCGCTACTGCCTGGAGTGCGGCGAGCGCCGCACGCCGATGAGCAGCGTCCTGCTGGGAGGGCCGCCGGCGACGAGCGCGCCCCCACGCGAGCCCCCGAGCGCGCCGCCCGGCGCGGCGGGAGCAGACGGCGACGGCGGCGGGCGAAGCAGCGCCGTGACCGTTATCGCCGGCGTCGGCGTGCTGCTGCTGGCGATGGGCGTCGGCGTGCTGATCGGACGCTCGGGTGGCGGCAAACAGGTTGCGTCGGCGCCCCAGGTGATCACCGTCCAGGGAGCGGGCGCGGGAACGAGCACGCCAGCCACCGAAACGGCGACGTTCACGGACGACTGGCCGAGCGGAACGAGCGGCTACACGGTGCAGTTGCAGACGCTGCCCGTTACGGGCACGCAGGTCAGCGCCGTCGAAGCGGCGAAGAGCTCGGCGAGCGCGAAGGGCGCGAAGGCCGTCGGCGCGCTCAAGTCCGAAGACTTCAGCAGCCTCCCGGCGGGCAGCTACGTGATCTACTCGGGCGTGTATCACAAGCAGGCCGAAGCGCAGAAAGCGCTGAGCGGCCTGAAGAAGAGCTTCCCGGGCGCGAAGGTCGTCAAGGTCTCCAGCGCCGAAGCGACGGGCGGCTCCTCCTCGTCGGGCGCCAAAGCCGGCGCGGGTGCGGGGTCGAGCCCGAGCAACCCGGCACCACCGAGCGTCCTCGACAAACTCAAACAGTCGGGCGCCAAAGGCCCGAGCAGCGGGAAAACCTACGAGCAGGAATCGAAGAAACTCCCCGACGTTGTCGAAACGGGATGATGAGACCGGATGACGCGGCGATGAGCATTCTCGGAGATGCGATTGGGAGGGGCAGGCGCGAGCGCCTCCAGCCGCCTGCGACGGCGCCCGCGCCCGGCGCCAGGCCCGCGTCGGCGCCGTCGACGGCGGGCGACGAGCGCAGCGAGCTGCGCCGTCGCCGCGACGCGCTTGCCGAGCAGGTGACGGAGCTGCACTGGGATCTCGGCGGTCTCACCTACGAGATGGCGATCCGCGACCACTTTCGCCTCGACGTGCTCGTGCGCCGCGCCGCCGCTCTGCAGGAGCGCGACGCCGAGCTCGCCGAGGTCGAGCGTCTGCTGCGCCTGGAGGACAGCGCGAGCGCCGGCGCGTGTCCGGCGTGCGGGGCGCCGCACAGCCGTGGGGCGGTGTTCTGCTGGCAGTGCGGAGCGACGCTGATGCAGCAGCGCGATCCGGGCGCCGAGTCCGATCGCTCGCTCGGCGAGCGCAGCCGGGTCCTTGCCGACGAGCAGCCGACTGCCGTGATGGACGCGCTGCTTGCGCCCGACGGCGGACGACGCCGCCGCGAGGATGGCTCGCAGGCGTCGTTCGCGGAGGAGTAGTGCCAGCGCCGCGGCCGCGCGGTGGCTCTCGGGCGTGCGCTGCCTGCGGCTCGCACGTGGAGGCCGGCCAGCGCTACTGCGTCGAGTGCGGCGAGCGTGTCGGCTCGCGCAGTCCCGAGTTGCTGGCACTGCTGCGTCGCGTCGCCGGTCGCTCCGATGGCAAGTCAGCGGGCTCGGCGCCGGCAACGACGCCCCGCCCGGCGGCCGCCGCTCGCCGCTCGCCGACTCCTTGCAGCGCGCTCGCCGCGCTCGACGCGCGCCTGTCGCGGCTGAGCGTGCCCTCGCCGCGCATCTCGGCGGTGCTCGTTCTCGGCTTCCTCGGCTTCGGCATCGTGATCGGCACGGCCGCCGGCTCACGCACCGCGGAAACGCTCGCGGCCTCCTCGAGGCCGCCGCTGAAGCTCGTACTGCCGGCGACGAGCCCGGCGAAAGCCGCCGAAGCCTCGACGGGCACGGGTGCGCCGCCGGCGGCCGAAGCCGAAGCGACGCCGGAAACGCCGGCGCCGGAAGCGAGCACCCCCGCCGCGACGGCGCCGTCGGCGAAAGCGCCGGCGAAAGCTGGCGAAGGGGGGTCGGGCGGCGGCAAATCGGGCGCGGGGGCAGGCAAAGCGGGCGGCGGCGAAGGCGGCTCGACGCCCAGCGCCGGAGGCGCGAAGCTGCCACCGATCAAGCACGTGTTCCTGATCGTGCTCTCCGACGAGCCGTACGCGGCGGCGTTCGGACCGGAATCGACGGCGCCGTACCTCGCGCACACGCTCGAGCAACGCGGCGAGCTGCTCGTGCGCTACTACGCCGTCGCGCACGAACAGCTGGCGAACGGGATCGCGCTGCTCAGCGGGCAGGGTCCGACGCGGGCGACGGCAACGAACTGCCCGACGTACACGGCCGTCACGCCGGCGAGCGCCGGAGCCGAAGGACAGTTCCTCGGCGAAGGGTGCGTGTATCCGCAGACGACGCCGACGCTGCCCGGTCAGCTGGAAGTCAAGCGTCTGACGTGGCGCGCGTACGTGCAGGGGCTCGACGAACCGGGCGCCGCCGCGCCGGCTTGCGCGCATCCGGCGCTCGGGCAGCCCGACCCGAGCTCCGCGGTGACGGCGAGCTCGCCGTACGCGACCTTCCGCAACCCGATCGTGTACTTCCAGGGTCTGACCGAATCGCCGTCGTGCGCGAGCGACGACGTCGGCGTTGGCGCGCTCGGCGCCGACCTCGCCAACGCGGCGCGTACGCCGAGCCTCTCCTACATCGTCCCCGACCGCTGCCACGACGGCAGCCCCGGCCCGTGTCCGGGCGGCGCGCCGGGCGGGCTGCCGGCGGCCGACACGTTCCTCGAAGGCATCGTGCCGAAGATCCTCGCGTCGAACGCGTACGAGGAAAACGGGCTACTCGTGATCACGACCGACGAGGCGCCGTCGAGCGGTGAGTTCGCCGACTCGAGCTCGTGCTGCGGACAGCCGCGCTTTCCGAACCTGCCGGCGCCGACCGGCCTCGCGGCGAGCCTGCCCGAAGGCGGCGGCCAGGTCGGGGCGCTGCTGCTCTCGCCGTTCGTCAAGCCGCACGCGGTCAGCCAGGAACCGTTCAACCACTTCTCGCTGCTGCGGACGATCGAGGACTTGTTCGCCCTCAAGCACCTCGGCTACGCCGGCGGCGCGAAGGTCGCCTCGCTGGAACCGTCGCTGTTCGTCGAAAAGCCGGCGAAGCGCTAGTTCGAGGAGGCGAGCAGCTCGTCGTAGGTGATCGCTTCGCGCCGGCGCCCGGTGCGCGCGAGCACCCACTCGAGCGCGAGCATGTGGCGCGGGTGCTGCAGGTCGGCGGGGTGCAGGTCGAGGCGCAGCGTGCGGCCGCACATCAGGCTGCCGGCGCGGATCAGCGCCGGCGAGAAGGTGCGCTGGAACGGGCCGGCCGTGCCCATCCCCCAGGCGGGCGCGAGCAGGCGACCGCGGTCCTCGCCGGGGTCGCCGGCGCGCGCGTGCAGGCCGAGCAGGCCGGCCCACCAGCGAAAGCGCCGCGGCAGCACGCTGCGCAGCGCCGGCGTGTACGCGTAGGCGGGCGCGACGAAGCCGTCGGGCTCGATCCCGGCGAGCTTCAGCACGCGCCAGCCGGCGTTGACCGCGCGCTGCGTCTCCTCGGCGTCGAGCCCGACGAACTCGCCCGTGCGCCGCGCGGGCGAGCAGAGCAGCGACTGGCGCGAGACGCTCGAGCGACCGGTGCGCTCGTGCTGGAAGCCGTGCTGGGCGATCGAGTCGCCGGCGCGCCGGCGTTCGGCGAGCCAGCTCGTCATCTGCGGCGAGCGCTCGCCGAGCGGATGCAGGTCGCGCGCGGGGATCACGAGCAGCGTCACGCGGTCGACGCCGTGATCGGCGAGCCAGTCGCGGATCAGCGCGCAGCGCTCGAAAGTCGCCGGCTCGACGTCGTGCAGCGCGACGGCGATCGTCGCGCGCCCGCCGCCGGCAACCCGGTTGTGCGTCCTAGGCGGCACGCGCGACCGCCTCGCCGCGGGCGTCCCGCGCAACCGGCTGCTCGCCGGCGAGCAGCCGGCGGTAGCCGTCGCCGAGACGCTGCAGCGCGCGCTCCCACGTGCGCTCGCCAACCGACGCGATCCCCGCGCTCGCTAGGCGTGCGCGCAGGCGCGGGGCGGCGGCGAGCTCGACGACGGCGTCGGCGAGCGCGCGCGCGTCGGGCGGGCAGAGCACGCCGCTGACGCGCTGCTCGATCAGCGAGAGCGGACCGCCCTCGGCGACGGCGATCACCGGCAGGCCGCTGGCCTGCGCCTCGAGCACGACCTGGCCGAACGTGTCGGTGCGGCTGGCGAACAGGAAGAGGTCGGCGCTCGCGTACGCGCGCGCGAGCCGATCGCCCTCGAGCCACCCGCGGAAGCACGCGTGCTCGCCGACGCGCTCGCGCAGGCGCTGCTCCTCGGGGCCGCCGCCGACGAGCACGAGGCGAAGCCGCGGATCACGAGCACGCGCCTGCAGGAAGGCGTCGGCGAGCAGGTCGGCGCCCTTCTCGCGCGTGATGCGCCCAGCGTAGAGCACGTCGATCGCGCCGTCGGGCTTGGGGCCGCTCGCGGCGAGCTCGTTCAGGCCCTGCTCGCGCAGGCCGGGGTCGAAGCGGCTCGTGTCGACGCCGCGGTCCCACCGCGCGACGCGATCGGCGCCGACGCCGATCGCCGTCAGCGCCGCGTCGGAGGCGGGGCTGGGCGAGAGCACGAGGTCGCACGCGCCGTAGAACGCGCTGACGCCGGCCGCCATCGCGCCGGTGACGCGCCGCTCGCCGGAGCGTAGGCCGGCGTAGGCGGTCAGCTCGGTGTGGTAGCTGCCGAGCAGCGGCACGCCGAGGCCGCGGCTGACGAGCGCGCCGACGATCCCGACGGGGCCGGGCGAGCAGACGTGGATCAGGTCGAACTCGCCGTCGGCGAGCGTCTGCACGGCGGCTGACAGGCTCGGCACGCCGATCCGCAGGCCCGGGTAGTAAGGGACCTCGAACTCGGCGACGGCCGACAGCCGTCGGTCGACGTCGGGATCGGTGCCGAGCACCTCGATCTCGAAGCCCTCGACGCCGCGCGAGCGGATCTCCTCGACCGCGCGCGTGACGCCGTGCGTCGAGCCGATCCCGTCCGCGAGGATCGCGACGCGCGGCGTCTCGCCGTCCTCGCGACGCGTGTCGAGCTTGGCGCGCTCGTTCGCGAGGAACGCGGTCGCCGGCGCGTACGGGATCGCCGCGGTGCAGCTCTCGAACAGCCCAAGCGCGGCGCTTGCGACGTCGCCCTCGCCGCGCGCGGCTGCCAGCGCGTGCTCGATCGCGACGCGCAGCTTGCGCTCGTGTGCGCGGCATGCCTTGCGGTACAGGTCGGAGTGGCTGAAGCGCTCGTCCTGCATGTATGCGATCAGGCCTGCCTCGTCGAGGTGGTCGAGCCCGACTGCGTGCAGCCACGCGTGCAGCAGGCAGCGCGCTTCGTCCGGTGTGAACGCGCCGCCGGCGCCGTCGCTCGGGCCGTGGCGCTTGTCGCCCTCGTCGAGCAGGCGCTTGGCCATGCGCAGGACGGCGGCAGGGTCGGGCTGCGCGCGCGGCGCGTTGGCTGCGCCGGGCCCGAGCGCGCGCGCGGCGAGCGCGATCGCGGCGTGCGCCCACTTCGCGGCGCTGCCCTGCTTGCCGCCGGCTTCGACGGCGCCATCGCGTACGTGTGCGAGGAACTCGTCGGGACTCGCAGCCGGCGGTGTCGCCGTCCACGTGCGACCGATGTCGACGCCGGCGTGGTCGTCGGAGCCGCCGACGCCGGCGCCGTCGAGCGTCGCGACGTACGTCGCGGCGGGGCGGTTGAGCTCGCGTGCTCGGGCGCCGTTGCGGACCTCCCACACGTCGAACAGCTGCGCCAGGCGGCGGCGGTAGCGCGCGGTCAGCGGCGCGCCGACGTGGTAGTAGGGGTGCGCGAGAGCGCAGGCGATGTCGCGCTCGTACATGTACGCGGCGCACAGCTCGACGTCGCCACGGTTGGCCTGCAGCCACTCGTGGTCCTCGGGGGTGATCCCGAGGCACAGCACATGCACGGCTTGCGGCTCGCCGCGGAGGTGGGCGGTCAGCTCCTCGGAGATGAACACGTCGGGGCGGTCGGAGATCTGCAGCACGCCGGAGATCGTGTCGTGATCGGTGATCGTCACGAAATCCATGCCGCGACGCTTGGCCAGCTCGTAGACCTCCTGCGGGGGGGTCGCGCACTCGGGCAGGCCGGCCGCGCGCTGCACGCCGAGCTTCGACTCCTGCGATGCTGTCGAGTGGCAGTGCAGGTCCGCTCGGCAAACCTCGCCAAAGCTCTGCGCAGTCGATCCCCGACCATTCATATCAATCAGATTCGCCTGCAAAACGCGCTTTTTTGTGACCAGGCGGAAACGATCGTGTGAAGCGACTGTGAACATTCTCACGCGCCTTCGCGCCAGCGCACTCTCTAAGCTCTCGCGGCGATGCACGCCTTCCTCATAGCGCCGCTCGCATCGGCGATCAGCTACTTCCAGGCGATCGTGCTCGGCCTCCTGCAGGGGGTGACCGAGTTGTTTCCGATCTCGAGCCTCGGCCACACGGTGCTGTTCCCGACGCTGTTCGGCTGGAACGCGCTCGTCCATGCGCAGTCGCAGTCGGAGTCGTTCTGGCTGGCGTTCGTCGTGATGCTGCACGTCGGCAGCGCGATCGGCCTGCTGATCTACTACTGGCGCGACTGGGTCGAAATCATCGGCGCGTTCTTCCGCACGCTGAGCACGCGCCGGATCGAGACGGCGAACGAGCGGCTCGCGTGGCTGATCATCGTCGCGAGCATCCCCGCCGGAGTGATCGGCTTGGCGCTCGAGCACCAGCTGCGCACGCTGACGGCGAAGCCGGAGGTCGCGGCGATCTTCCTGATGGTCAACGGCCTGATCCTGTTCGCCGCCGAGCGCTTTCGCCGCCGCGCGGCCGTGCGCGAACTGGCGATCGCCGAGGGCGCCAAGCCCGACGGTGCGCGCCGGCTCGACACATTCGAGTACCGCGAGGCGCTCGTCGTCGGCTTCGCCCAGTCGAGCGCGCTCGTCGCCGGCATCAGCCGCGACGGCGTGACGATGGGCACGGGCCTCGCGCGCGGGCTCGACCACTCGGACTCGGCGCGCTTCGCGTTCCTGCTGGCGACGCCGATCATCCTCGCGGCGGGGATCGTCAAGCTGCCCGACCTGCTCGGACACCTCGGCAACGGGATCCGCGGGCAGGCCGTCGTGGCGATGGTCGTCGCGGCGATCACCGCCGTCTTCACCGTCGCTTTCCTCGTCAAATACTTCAAGACGCGCACGCTCGTGCCGTTCGGCGTTTACTGCCTGCTGTTCGGCCTGGCGATGCTGATCTACACGCTCAGCTAGCGAGGAATGCCCGTACCGCGCACACCGCCGAAGATGTTCGAGACGCGCAGCCAGGCCTGGCGCGAGGTCGGCCTGCTGCGCCAGATCAGCCCGCGCGTGGTCAAGCGCGCGCGCCTGGAGGCGCTCGTGCTCGTGCCGCTGTTCGTCGCGGTCGTCGTCCTGTACGACAACCGCGTCGAACTGCTCGGCACCGAAGTGCACGCCTATCGCGACTCGCACGGCGTGCTGCACGCGGCGCACACGTACCTCGAATCGGCGCTCGAAACGCCGATCACGGTGATCACGGTGATCCTGCTCGTGATCCTCGGCTGGGCGATCGCGCGCGACATCGGCCGCAGCCTCGGGCCGCCGCTGTTCCGCCGCCTGGACCCCGCGACGGCGGGAACGGTCGGCTTCCTGATCCGCCTGATGACGATCATCCTCGCGCTGCTCGTCGCGTTTCGCGTCGCCGGCATCCAGGCGCGCACGCTCGCGCTCGGCGGCGCGTTCACGGCGGTGATCTTCGGCCTCGCGGCGCAGCAGACGCTCGGCAACGTGATCGCCGGCACGGTGCTGCTAAGCGCGCGCCCGTTTCGCGTCGGCGACCGCGTGCGGATGCAGGGCGGGCCGCTCGCGGGGCAGATCGAGGGAACGGTCAGCTCGCTCGGCCTGCTGTACACGACGTTCGCGAAAGGCGAGGACTCGATCATGGTGCCGAACAGCGTCGTGCTGAACAGCGCCGTGATCCCGCTACGCGAGCCGGACGCGGTCAACCTGCGCGCGCGCCTGCGTCCGGGGATGACGCCGAGCGACCTGCAGGAGCTGCTCGAGCGGCAGCTGCGCACGCCGCTGCGCGACCCACCGCGGATCACGCTCGAGGAGCTCGACGGCGAGGAGGTCGTCGTGCAGATCGCGGCGACGCCGCGCGTCGCCTCCGAAGGACGCCAGCTCGCGAGCGAGCTGCTGGCGATCGTCTCGCGCGAGACACGCGCGGGGGCGCAGACGCACGCCGACTCCGGAGCGGCGTCGCCGGCAGCCCAGCGGCCGCAGCCCGCGCCTCGCGCGGCGGCGCCGCCGCGTCCGGGCGAGCGCGCGCAGGACGGGTCCAACGGCGCGCCGGCGCCGACCGCGGAGGGGAGCAGCGCGCGCGAGTGATCAGGCGCGCGCGGGCGCCTCGCCGCGTACGCGGTAGCGCAGGAACAGGTGGGAGTCGCTTTCGAGCGTGCTCAGCAGCTCGAGCGCCAGCGGCTCGTCGAACTCGGCGCCGGCGATGATCCGCAGCGACTCGCCGGTCGTGCCTTCGCCGCCGGCGAGCATCGGCGAGAGCGAGACGAACAGCTCGTCGACGACGCCGGCGAGCAGCAGCTCGGCGTTGAGGTGCGGGCCGCCCTCGCACAGCAGCGTGCGCACGCCGTAGCGCTCGCGCAGCTCCGACAGCGCGCGCGGGAGCTCGAGCGCGCCGTCGCGCTCGGCGCGGACGTAGTCGAGCTGCGCGCGCGCGCCCGTCAGGCTCGCGTCCGACGGCGTCAGGATGACGACGTGCGAGCGCTCGTCGGCGAGCAGCGGCAGGTCGCTCGGCAGCGCGACGCGGCCGGAGACGATGCACGCGAGCGGCTGCTCGCTCAGCCCGCGTTCGACCCGGCGCCGGCGGACGGCGGCGTCGCGGACGAGCGGTCCGTAACGCTCGGCGCGGACCGTGCCGGCGCCGACGAGCACGCCGTCGACGTCCGCGCGCAGCGCGTGGAACAGCTCGCGGTCGGCGCGGTTGCCGAGCGCGCCCGAGCGCCCGTCGATGCTCGCGCGACCGTCGACGGTGCTGACCATGTTGAGCATCACGTATGGGCGCGATGTCGCCGCGCGGCCGTGCGCCTCGAGGGCGAGTCCGTCGACGAACGCGCTCGCGCCGAGCGCATCGCCGCTCGCGCGCAGCGGTGCGAGCTGCGCGGGCTCGCCGCCGCCGTCGGCCGGCGCGGGCGTGCCGGCGTCGTCATCGGGCGCGCGCATCGCACAACCCTAGCCCGCGCCGCGGGGGCGTCGATCGGTGTCAGATCGAGGCTCTTGAGAGAGGCGGGTCGAGCCCCGCGAAACCCGTCGAGATGCAGGTGTTAAATCGATCATCCGATCCAACACATTTCGACAACACGGGCGCGCGGCGACCTGCTACGGTCGTCCTGTCTGGCCGGCACAAGAGACCGGCGAAAGTAGTGCAAGCGCTCGCAGGTCGAAGCTTCAAGAAGCATCCTCCGCGTGCAGCACGCACAGAACGTGGAGGAGTTCCCACATGCCTACCGGCACCGTAAAGTGGTTCAGCGACGACAAGGGGTTCGGTTTCATCACCCCCGACGACGGCGACAAGGGCCTGTTCGTCCATCACACGGGTATCAACGGCGAGGGCTACCGCTCGCTGCAGGAGGGCGCGAAGGTGTCCTACGACCCGGAGCAGGGCGACAAGGGCCCGAAGGCCGTCAACGTCCAGGCGATCTGAGCCGCGGGTGAGCGCCGCGGCTCTGGCCGCGGCCACATCGGTCTAACCTTCTGAGGGCTCGCTTCGGCGGGCCCTCTGTATGTCGAGCGACGCGAGCACAGTCCCCCTGCGCGATACGCAGGTCGGGGGCCCACCGGTGCGACGCCGCCTGCTGCGCGGGCGCGCGCGTTCGTTCGTGGGCGCCGACGAGCGCGCGTGGATCGGCGCGGCGTGCCTGCTCGCGATCGTCGCGTGCAGCGCGTTCGTCGTGCTGATCTCGGCGGACCGGCCGAGCATCCTCTCGGCGACGTCGCACGCCGGCTACTTCCCGCAGTGGATGAGCGGCCCGCTCGGCGGACTGCTGCCGGGGCTGACGCGCAACGGCACGACGCTCAAGTACATGTTCTCGGGCGCGATCGTCGCGATGTACTTCGGCTACGTCGCCGGGCTGCGCTACGTGCCGCGCCTGCGCGCGCGGTGGGCGATCGCGGCGGTGCTGGCCGTTCATGTGATCTTCCTGCTCTCGCCGCCGCTCGCGCTGACGGACATCTTCAACTACGTCAACTATGGGCGGATGGAGGTCGTGCACGGGCTCAACCCGTACACGACGATCCCGATCCTCGAGCCGCACAACGACCCGAGCTACGGGCTCAGCAACTGGCACCAGCTGCTGAGCCCGTACGGCCCGCTGTTCACGATGATCACGTTCGCCGTCGTGCCGTTCGGCGTCGCCGCGTCGTTCTGGGTGCTGAAGGTGCTGCTCGTCGCATCGAGCCTCGGCACGATCCTGCTCGTGTGGAAGTGCGCGCGGCTGCTCGGCCGCGACCCGATCGCGGCGATCGTGCTCGTCGGGCTCAATCCGATCGTGCTCGTGTGGGGGCTCGGCGGCGGTCACAACGACTTCCTGATGATGTTCTTCATCGTGCTCGGCTTCTACCTGCTGCTGCGCGCGCGCAACGGGGCCCTCGCCGACGGGCGCGACGGCGCGGAGTCGCGCGAGGGGTCATGGCCGCTGTTCGCGCGGCGAGCGACGGCGCCGGCGGCGCGCGGCGAGACGCCGGCGGCGGGCGGCGCGTCGGTGATCACGACGGTGCGCGGCTGGCTGCTGCCGCTGTGCGCGCTCGAGCTCGGCGCCGGCGCGGCGTTCGTGACGGCGACGGCGATCAAGGCGTCGGGCGGCGTGCTGCTCCCGGTCGTGCTCGCCGGCCTCTTGCGCGCGCCGCGGCGGTTGACGCAGGTGCTCCTCGGAATGGCGCTCGCCGGCGTCGTGATCGCGATCGCGAGCCTGATCGCGTTCGGGCTGCACATCCCCGACCTGAGCACGCAGAGCTCGCTGGTCACCGACATCAGCGTGCCGAACCTGATCGGGCTGGCGGTCGGCGCCGGTGGCGAGACCGAAGCGCTGCACAAAGTGCTGACGCTCGCGCTGATCGTCGCGGTGCTGCTGTGCTGCGTGCAGGCCTACCGGCGTGGCTCGGCCGTGACCGCGTCGGGCTGGGCGAGCGTCGCGCTGCTGGTGACGCTCAGCTGGGTGCTGCCGTGGTACGTGCTGTGGGTGCTGCCGATGGCGGCGCTGTCGCGCTCGCGCCGGCTGCGCGCGGCGGCGCTCGCGCTCGGCGTGTACCTGATCGTCGCGTGGGCGCCGGCGTCGGGTCAGCTGTGGAACGCGATCGGTTTTCACCCGGAGAAGACGTCGCTCGGGCGCCTGCACCAACGCTACGTGAAGGAGCTGCTGAACTGATCCTGAAAGCGGCCCGCGTGACCCGCGCCGGATCGCGCGACCGAGTACCCTGGCGCCGAGCGCGATGAGCAACGTCGATCAGTCAATCAGCTCACCTCGACCGGAGCAGGCCGAGCAGACACGGTGTATCGCCAACTTCCGATCGGTGCTCGAAGGTCGGGACTTCTTCGCGAGCGCCAGACGTCTGTGGCTGCTCTCGGTGGCGTTGCACAACGCTGGGCACCCGCGACTGGGGCGGCTGGTCAAGAACGTCAACACGATCCTCTACCACAACTCGCTGCCCTCGCAAGTGCTCCTCAGCCCCGACGTGAAGCTCGGACACCACGGCATCGGAACGGTCGTCCACCCGAAAGTGGTGATCGGCCGCAACGTGAAGATCTTCCAGAACGTGACGATGGCCGTGCGACCCCCCACCGGCCCAGGGCAGATCGTGATCGAGGATAACGCCGTCGTGGGCGCCAATGCCGTGATCATGACGCCAAGCAACAGGAGCGTCCGGATCGGGTTCGGCGCGCGGGTCGGAGCGGGCTCGGTCGTCACGCACGACGTTCCGGCGCAGATGAACGCGATGAGCGCGCCGGCAACGCTCACGCCCCGGCGCAACTACAAAGGGCCCCTGACCTAGTCGTCGTTCTCGGGCCTGCGACGCTCGCGCTTGCGCTGCGTCGCGCGGCGCTTGCTCGTCAGGCGGCGCTCACGACCGGCGGCGGTCGGTTTCGTCGCGCGGCGGCGCTTGGGCACGACGAGCGCCTGCGCGATCCGCTCGGCGAGCCGCTGCAGCGCGAGCTCGCGGTTGCGCGCCTGCGAGCGCGCGTCCTGCGCGACGGCGACCGCGCGCGGGCCGAGCCGCGCGAGCAGCCGCGCGCGCTGGGCGTCGCTGAGCGCCGCCGACGCGAGCACGTCGAAGCTCGCTTCGACGCGCGACGCGGTGACGTTCGCGTGCTGGCCGCCGGGACCGGAGGAGCGGCTGGCGCGCACGACGATCTCGGCGAGCGGGATCGCGAGGCGGCCATTGACGCGCAGGGCTGCCGCGTCGCGCTCTGCGTCGCTCACGAGCGCGTCACCCGCTGGTCCGTGTCAGCCGGCGCTCGCGCTCGAGCCGGCGTCCGTCGGCGAGGACCCGGTTGAGCCCGAGCCGGACAGGTCGTGGACGGCTTTGACGCGCTGCTCTTCGCCCTCGCGCACGCGCCCGTCGCGTCCGACATAGCCGTCCTTGCCGCCGGCGCAGACGTACACGGCGTCGACGTCGCCGACGTTGCGCAGCTTGCGCACGGTCGCGGCGTCGACGCGCGCGAGGCCGCCCTCGGCGAGTGTCATCACGGTGCCGTCGCCGAACTCGATCTCGACCTCGCCGCGGTGGACGAAGTACAGCTCCTCCTGCGTGTCGTGGTAGTGGAAGCCGGTTTCGATGCCCGGCGGCAGGACGATTGCGTTGACGCCGAACGCCGTCACGCCGAGACCCTTGCGGATCTTGCGAAAGCCGGGACCGTCGCCGAGATCGGCGAGGTTTCCGACGGCGTAGCCGTCACCCTCGCGTACGCCCGGGTACTCGCTCGATGCCTCCATCTCGCCTCTCCTTTTTGAGATTGATGATGACCGATCTCAGTGCTCGACGACGTACGCGCCGTCGGGCTCCAGCGGGCGCTGCTCGTCGGCCCAGCGCACGAGCCCGCCTTCCATCGAGTACGCCTCGACGCCGGCCGCACGCAGCGCCTGCGCGGCCATCGTCGAGCGGGCGCCGACGCGGCAGTAGAAGACGACCGGACGCCCGTGCTCGAGCGTCGCGGCCTCGCTCGGCAGCTTCGTCAGCTCGATGTGGCGCGAGCCGGCGATGTAGCCGGCGTCGCGCTCGTACGGCTCGCGCACGTCGACCAGCTGCGGCGCCGCGTCCGCTTCCAGCCACTCGGCGACGCGCTCGGGCGCGATCGCGATCTCGGTTGGCTCGGCGGGGCTCACGCAGGCCAAGCTAGCAGCGCGCCGGGGGCGCCGAGCGGTGGCACGCAGCGAACGCGCGATCACTAGGATCAGCGTCGATGGAGGCGGTCAGCGACGTGTACACGATCCCGCAGGAGCACCTCGACTTCTGCACGACGATCGGGCAGATCGCGCGCGAGCGGATCGCGCCGCGCTCGGCGGAGATCGACGAGCGCGCGGAATACCCGTGGGACGTGCGCAAGCTGCTCGCCGAGCAGGACATCCTCGGGCTGCCGTTTCCGACGGAGTACGGCGGGACGGGCACGGGCACGCTGATGCTGAACATGGCCGTCGAGGAGATCGCGAAGGTCGACGCGGCGTGCGCGCTGATCCTGATGGTGCAGGAGCTCGGCACGCTGCCGATCCAGCTGTTCGGCTCCGAGGAGCTGAAGGAGCGCTTTCTGCCGAAGTGCGCGACGGGGGAGTGGTCGCCGGCGTTCGCGCTGTCGGAGCCCGAGGCCGGCTCGGACCCGGCGGGGATGATCACGACGGCGGTCGAGGACGGCTCGGAGTGGGTGATCAACGGGACGAAGAACTGGATCTCCAACCTGGGCGTCGCCGACTTCTACATCGTCTTCGCGGTCAGCGACAGGGAGACCCGCCGACTGACCGCGTTCGTCGTCGAGGCCGACCGCCCGGGGTTCAGCGTCGGCAAGCTCGAGCACAAGCTCGGGATCCGCGCGTCGCCGACCGGCCAGCCGATCTTCGACGAAGTGCGCGTGCCGCAGGAGAACGTGATCGGCGAGATCGGGCGCGGCCTGTCGGTCGCGCTCGGCACGCTCGAGCGCACGCGCCTCGGCGCGGCGGCGCAGGCCGTCGGGATCGCGCAGGGCGCGACCGACTACGCCGTCGGCTACGCGCGCGAGCGCAAGCAGTTCGGCCAGCCGATCAACGAGTTCCAGGGAATCCAGTTCAAGCTCGCGGACATGGAAACACGCGCGGCGGCCGCGCGCGAGCTGCTGTACAAGGCGTGCGCGATGGCCGATCAGGGGCACGCGCAGCGCGCGAAGTACTCCTCGATGGCGAAGGTGTTCTGCTCGGACACGGCGATGGCCGTGACGGTCGAGGCGGTGCAGGTGCTGGGCGGCTACGGTTATGTCAAGGAGTACCCGGTAGAGCGGATGATGCGCGACGCGAAGATCACACAGATCTACGAGGGCACCAACGAGATCCAGCGGCTCGTGATCGGCCGCACGTTGAAATAGCGGCGATGCGCGCGTCGAGGCCGCCAGCGACAGCCCCCGGCCGGCTCCGGCGCGTGGGCGTGGCGGCGCTGATCGCGCTGTCGCTCGGGCTCGTCACGATCGTCGTCGGGCAGGGGTTCAGCTCGGTCGGCGTCGTGCGCGCGCTGGAGGACGTCGCGCTCGGCGTCGTCGTCGCGGCCGTGCTGATGGGCGGCGCGGCGTTCGTCGCGGTGCGGCTCGCCGGCTGGCGCGACCCTGAGTCGGAGAGCGAGTTCGAGGAGATCGTGCGCCACTCCGAGGCGCTCGCGCGCGACGGGCTCGTCGTCGATCCCGACGAGGCCGAGTTCATGGAGCTCGACCCGCTCGACGACGACGACTTCGAAGAGCTCGTGCGCGACGCCCTCGACGACCTGCCCGACCTGCTGCGCAACGCGCTGCGGCACGTCGCCGTCGTGATCTCCGACGGCGGGCGCCGTCGCGGCGCGTACGGCCTGTACCAGGGCGACGGCGCGACGCGCGATGACGCGCACGACCGGATCGTCGTGTTCCGCGACACGCTGCGGCGCGACTTCGGCCACGACGCGGAGCTGCTGCGCGACCAGGTGACGCGCACGGTGCGCCACGAGCTCGCGCACCACGTCGGGTTCGACGAGCTCGGCGTCAGCCGGCTGGACCTGTAGCGTCGCGCGACTAGACTTCGAGCCGATTATGGTGCCGGCGAAGCCGTCGATACAAGTGGATCCAGCGCATCCTGGCGCGACAGGCCGGCCCGAGCTCACGGGGCAGCCGAGCGACGCACCGACGCCGGAGCGGCTTCCCGACTTTCTCATCATCGGGCACGAAAAGTGCGGGACGACGGCGCTCTACCGGATCCTCAGAAGCCACCCGCAGATCTACATGCCACAGCTGAAGGAGCCGCGCTATCTGACGCGCGAGCACGACGCCGATCCCGCGGCGGCGAAGGCGGCGACGCTGCCGCGGACGCTCGAGGACTATCTTGCGCTGTTCGCCGAGGCTCGTCCCGAGCAGATCGCCGGGGAGGCATCGCCGCAGTACATCCGCTCGCCGGTCGCGGCGCGGCGGATCGCCGAGCTGCTGCCCGACGCACGCATGATCGCGATCCTGCGCGAGCCAGTCGGCTTCCTGCGCTCGTTCCACCTGGCGTGCCTGCGCAGCGGCATCGAGACCGAGCGCGACCTGCGCCGGGCGCTCGATCTCGAGCAGCCGCGCAGGCGGGGGGAGTCGATCCCGCCGGGCTGCCTTGCGCCCGACCGGCTGCTGTACTCCGAGCACGTTCGCTACGTCGAGCAGCTGCGCCGCTTCGAGCGCGCCGTCTCGCGCGAGCGGCTGCACGTGATCATCTACGAGGACCTGCGTCGCGACAACGAGCGCGTCGCACGCGAGGCGCTGCGCTTCCTGGGGGTCGATCAGACGTTGCCGATCGAGATCTCCAACTCCGCCGGGCAGCGGCGCAAAGCGGTTCGCAACGTCAGGCTGATGCGGCTCGCGATCGCGCTCAAACGAGCCCGCCGGCGGCCCGACTCCGCGCCGGCGATGATCCGCGCGCTGAACCGGGTCGTGGGACCGCGGCTTGAGGCGGTGGGCAAGCGCGCGCTGTACGCGCCGCCGCGCCCGGTGCAGGACGAGCTGGCGCAGGAGCTGCGCCGGCGCCTGCAGCCGGAGGTCGCCGCGCTAGGCGAGTATCTGCAGCGCGACATGCTCGGCGAGTGGGGGTATGCGCCAAGCTCGTAGGCTCGCTCTGGCTTGCGTTAGTGTCCAGGCGCGTGTCCGCGCCAGCCGCGCCCGAAAGGGGCGCGGCGGTCATCGATCAAGGAGAGCTAAGTGCCTGAAGCAGTCATCGTCGATGCCATCCGTACGCCGATCGGTCGAGCGGGGAAGGGCTCGCTGAAGAGCGTCCGCGCGGACGATCTCGCCGCGATCCCGCTGCGCGCGCTGGTCGAGCGCAACCCCGAGCTCGACCCCAGCTCGATCGTCGACATCATGATGGGCTGCGGCTTCTGCGAGGGCGAGCAGGGCTACAACGTGGGGCGCGTCGCGGGGCTGCTCGCGGGGATCGACCACCACGTGCCCGCGACGACCGTCAACCGCTTCTGCGCGTCCTCGCTGCAGACGGCGCGGATGGCGTACCACGCGATCAAGACCGGCGAGGGCGACACGTACATCGCTGCCGGCGTCGAGGCCGTCTCGCGCGCCGGCGGTGGCGCCCCGTTCGAGTTCAACCACGCCGTCGACGGCTCGGAGGGGTCGGCGTACGACGTGTACATCCCGATGGGCATTACGGCCGAGAACGTCGCCGAGCGCTGCAACGTCAGCCGCGAGTCGCAGGACGAATGGGCGGTCATCTCGCAGAACCGCGCCGTCGAGGCCGTCGCTAACGGTCACTTCGACAGCGAGATCGTGCCGGTCACGGTGCCGGCGCACACCGACGTCGACAAGGAGGGCAACGAGGTCGACGTGCCCGAGACGGTCGTCAGCCGCGACGACGGCCCGCGGCCGGGCACGACGATGGAGAAGCTCTCCGCGCTCGCGCCCGTGTTCAGGGAGGGCGGCACGGTGACCGCCGGGAACGCGTGTCCGCTCAACGACGGCGCGGCGGCGTTGTTGATCATGTCCGAGGACCGCGCGAAGGAGCTCGGCATGAAGCCGCGCGCGCGGATCGTCGCCTCGGCGGTCGCCGGCTTGCGTCCGGAGATCATGGGCCTCGGCCCGATTCCCGCGATCCAGAAACTGCTCGAGGCGACCGGCATGACGATGGCCGACATCGACGTCGTCGAGATCAACGAGGCGTTCGCGGCGCAGATCGTGCCGTGCAAGGAAGACCTCGGGATCGACGACGACAAGCTCAATCCGTTCGGCGGAGCGATCGCGCTGGGGCACCCGTTCGGGATGACCGGCGCGCGGATCATGACGACGCTGCTGAACGACCTCGAGACGCTCGATCAGACGTACGGCATCGAGTCGATGTGCGCCGCCGGTGGGATGGGGATGGCGATGCTCGTCGAGCGCCTCGCATAGGGAGATGCTGCCCTTTTCGGAGGCTTGGGCGTCCGTCGCGGACGTACGAGGCTGGCTGACCGAAGGACAGGCCAGGATGCTCTACGACGCCGCCCAGGCGGTGCCGAGAGAGGCTGTGATCGTGGAGATCGGCAGCCACCATGGTCGCTCCACGGCGATCCTCGCAAGCGCCACGGACGCGCGCGTCGTAGCCGTCGACCCGTATCACGATCCGCGATGGGGTGGCGCTGAGCGGTCGCTCGATCTATTCCGCGCAAATCTCGATCGGCTCGGCCACGAGGTCACGCTGATCCGCGACTACGGTGCCAGCGCGGGCCGGGCGTGGGCCGGCGCAGATGTGGGGATGCTGTTCGTGGACGGCGCGCACGACTACGAGAACGTCAGCGCTGATCTCGCGGCATGGCGACCGCATCTGTCCTCCGACGCCACCGTGTTCATGCACGATGCGTTCCTGACCGTCGGCGTCACTAGGGCGATGTTCGAGCACATGTACTTCGATCGTCCCTTCGCGTTCACGGGCCATTGCCGCTCGCTGGTGCGCTTTGAACAGCGACCGGGGCACCTGCCGGGTCAGCTTCGGATGGTCGGGCGACTGCCGTGGTTCGTTCGCAACCTCGCGATCAAGTACGCCAGAAAACGCAGGTGGCCAGGGGCGGAGCGGCTTCTGGGCTCCGAGCCCGGCACGCCACTGGCATGACGTAGTTCCGCTAGCGCGGCGGCATCCGCAGCGCGCCGTCGAGCCGGATCGTCTCGCCGTTGAGCATCCGGTTCTCGACGATCTGGCAGGCGAGCTGCGCGTACTCGGACGGCAGGCCGAGGCGCGGGGGGAAGGGGATGCCGGCGCCGAGCTTCTGGCGCGCCTCCTCGGGCAGCGCGGCGAGCAGCGGCGTATCGAACAGTCCCGGTGCGACGGTGTTGACGCGGATGCCGTACTGCGCGAGGTCGCGCGCCGTCGGCAGCGTCATCGCGACGACGCCGCCCTTCGAGGCGGAGTAGGCGACTTGGCCGACCTGCCCGTCGAACGCGGCGATCGACGCGGTGTTGACGCACACGCCGCGCTCGCCGTCGTCGTGTGGCTCGTTGGCGATCATCGCGAAGGATGCGAAGCGCAGGACGTTGAACGTGCCGATCAGGTTGATCGGGACGATCGTCTCGAACGGGAGCAACGGATGCGGCCCCTTCGAGCCGGCGACCTTCTGCGCCCAGCCGGTGCCGGCGCAGCAGACGGAAATCCCGCAGGCCGCCGCCGGCCTGCGCGGCCTTCGTCACGGCGTCCTGCACCTGCTGCTCCTCGCGCACGTCGCACGAGACGAACTCGAGGCCGAGCTCGTCCGCGAGCGCAAGCGCCCTTCTCGGCATTGACGTCGGCGATCGTCACGACTCGCGCCGCCATCGTGCAGACGCGCGCACGGTCGCCTCGCCGAGGCCCGAGGCGCCCCCGACGACGAGCGCTCCGCTGCCTTCGATCCGCATCGGGCGAACGCTATTGGCCGGACGCCGGCGCCGCTGCGCGCGGCGGCGAGCGTCAGCGCGAACAGCTCCTCGGGTCGGTGAACCAGCGCACGAGCTCGAGCCCGGCGGCGCCGAGATCGCCCTCCCAGCCGCTGGTCGGTGAACTTCGCGCTGATCTCGGTGCGCATCTCCTCGCCGGCCTCGAAGTGCGACCGAGCAGTCGAGAGTCGCGCACGTGCGTCGTGTGCGTCGCGCCGCGACGCGCAGGCGCATCTCGATCCACTCGTGCTACGCGGTCGAACAGCGCGACGTGCTCGAAGTCCTCGGGCTCGAAGTCGGCGCCGAGCTCGCGGTTGAGCACGCGCAGCACGTTGCGGTTGAACTCGGCCGTGACGCCCTGCGCGTCGTCGTACGCCGCTTCGAGCACGCCGGGTCCTTGACCAGATCGGTACCCATCAGCAGGTGGTCGTCCGGGCCGAGCAGCGCCGGCGATCTTCGCGCAGCACACGCCGCGGCTGCCGGGCGGGAAGTTGCCGATCGTGCCGCCGAGGAATGCGACGGATGCGCGGCTCCGGGGCGCCGGGGACGCGTCCGAGGTGGCGCTCGAAGTCGCCGATCACGCCGTGCACCTGCAGCCCGGGGTACTCGTCGGTCCAGCTCGAGCGGCGCATTCGCGGATCATGCTCTCGGTGACGTCTACCGGGACGTAGCGCTGCAGCGTGCCGGCGGCTGGAGCGCGTCGAGCAGCACGCGCGTCTTGCTCGCGGTGCCCGAGCCGAGCTCGACGAGCTCGGCGGCGCCGGTCAGCGCGGCGATCTCCTCGGCATGCCGCTCGAGGATCGCGCGCTCGGCGCGCGTCGGGTAGTACTCGGGCAGGTCGCAGATCAGCTCGAACAGCTCGGCGCCGCGCGCGTCGTAGAAGTGCTTCGGCGGCAGTTCCTTGAAGGGGCCGCGTGAGGCCATCGAGCACGTCGTCGGCGAGCGAGCGTTCGTCGGCGCCGTCCAGATGGGAATCGATCCGGATCGCGCCGTCGAGCGTCGGCTCAGGTTCGGTGGAGGCCTCCATCAGCAGTTCCCGACGAGCCGAACCCTATCGTGCAGGTCGCCTCCGAGGGGGACGAGCCTAGCGCGTCGGCGTCCACGCCGCGGATCGCGGCTCGGGCGCGGCTCGGCACGCTCAGTCGACGTCGCGCGCGAGGCGCACGCCCGCGAAGATCTGGCGCCGCAGCGGCAGGTCCCAGTTGCGGAAGTGACGACTCGCCACGCGCGCGTCGGTCGCCCACGAGGAGCCGCGCAGCACGCGGTACTGCTCGCCGAAGAACACCTCCGAGTACTCGCGGTACGGGTAGGCGACGAAGCTCGGATAGCTGCCGAAGAAGCTGGCCGTCCACTCCCACACACGCCCGACGCACGCAAGCAGGGTCGAGAGCGCGGCCCGCTCCCACTCGGCCTCGCTCGGCAGTCGCGCGCCGTTCGCACGCGCGAACGCATCGGCCTCGAACCAGCACACGTGACACGCCGGAGCGTCGGGGTGGCCGCTGGCGATCGCCGGATGGTGCACGTGCCCGGGCTCCTGATCGCAGCGCCACGACCAGCCCTCCGGCGACCACAGCTCCGGACGCTCGTAGCCGCCCTCCTCGGCGAAGCGCAGCCATGCGCCGTTGCTGACCGGACGACGCGCGATCTGAAACGCGCCGGTCTCGGCGCGATGGCGCGGGCGCTCGTTGTCGTAGGAGAAGTCGCCGCCGGGCGCGCCCAGCTCGAACGCGCCGGCTGCGAGGGTGACCCACTCGTCTCCTGCGCCGGGCCGCTCGCCCGCGGGCGTGTCCATCGGACGATCGCGCGCGGCCGCGTCGGTCTGAGAGAGCAGGCCGCCGATCGCGAGCGTCTGTCGCATCGTCTCGTTGTGCTGCAGCTCGTGGCGGATCACCATCTCGCAGATCACGCCGTCGTCGACGCCGTCCCGCTCGAGCGCCTCGCTCGTGCGCGCGCGCACGTCCTCGAGGTAGCGCTTCGCCTCCTCCGGACCGAGCAGCTCGAGGTCGCCGCGCACGGCGCGCGGCGTCTCGAACGCGTCGTACAGCGCCGCCAGCTCGGGATGCAGCAGCTCGCGGCCGCCGAGCCGGTGCCCGAGCCAGCAGGTCCTCGTAGGCGGCGATGTGACCGAGGTCCCAGACGAGCGGGCTCATGATCGGCGAGTACACGCGCTGCAGCTGCTCGTCATCGAGCGGCGCGACGAGCGCGAGCGTCGCCGTGCGCGCGCGCTCGAGTCCCTCGAGGACGTCCTCGACGCTCGTCGACGATGTGCTCCGCAGCGCGTCGGTCGCCATCGCGCTTACTGTACGCGCTCGACGCCGTCGCGCAGAGGATTCGCGGGCGCCGCTCGCGCGCTCCGACGCCGCGGCGGCGTCGATCACGAACGCGGCGGCGCGGGGCCGGCGGGGTCGTCGACGATCACGCTCAGGCGCGAACGGCGCAGCAGGCTCGCCGGCACGTGCTTGCTCGGCTCGTCGAGCATCGCGCTGACGGCGTCGGCCTTGGCGGCGCCGGTGGCGAGCAGCACGCATCGGCGGGCGGCGCGCAGCACCGACAGGCTCAGCGTGATGCGCTCCGGCGGCGGCTTCGGTGAGTCGTGGACGCCGAGGCACAGCTCGCTCTCGGGCCCGTCGAGCGTGCTCGCGCCGGGGAACAGAGACGCGACGTGGCCGTCGGGGCCGATGCCGAGCACGATCACGTCGAGCACGGCGAGGCCGTCGTCGAGCGGCGCGTGCTCGCGCAGCGCCGCCGCGTAGCTCGCGGCGCCGCGGTCGGGGCCGAGCTCGCCGTGCATCCGGTGCACGCGCGCCGGATCGAGCTCGCCGGCGGCGTCGAGCAGCGTCTCGCGCGCGAGCTTGTAGTTGCTTTCGGCGTCGTCGGGGCCGACGCAGCGCTCGTCGGCGAACCACACGTCGATCTCGCGCCAGCTCTCGAGCTCGGCGCTCAGCAGCTCGTACGTGCGCGCCGGCGTCGTGCCGCCGCTGAGCGCGAGGTGCGCGCCGCCGCGCTCGCGCCGCGCCGCCTGCAGGCGGCGGGCGATCTCGCCGGCGGCGCGCTTCGCGGCCGCCTCGGCGTCGGCGCACGTCGTCAGGCTCGTCACGACGACCGCTCGCCCCCGGACACGAGCGTCTGCGCGTCGGGCAGCATCTCCTGCGCGGCCGCGAGCGCCGGCCCGTACGTCTGGTCGCGCAGCAGCGCGTGGCGGATGCCCTCGCCGAGGATCCCGCTCTCGCCGCGCGAGGCGCCGAGCAGCGTCCACTCGCGCTCGCGCCCGTCGCGGTCGACGCGACGCGCGTGCAGGCCGCCGGGGCCGCGGTCGAGGTGCAGCGAGAAACCCGATTCGCTGTGCAGGTTCACCCCCGCGAGCCCCGGTACGCTGAGCGCCGCGTCGGCCCTCAGCTCGAGCTTGACGTCGTGCCCGTCGGCATGCGCGGTGCCGCCGAGCACGCCCTCGCGCCGGTCGCTGCTGACGATCTCCGCGTGGTCGAGCTTCCACCCCAGGCGCGAGGCGAGCCAGCCCAGCAGCAGCATCGCGGCGACCGTCGAGTCGGGGTGGTGGCGCACGGTGACGCCGTCCAGCCCGTCGAGCGCCGGGCGCATCGCCGGCGGGTCGAACGCCGCTGCGACGCGCTCGCGCCACGGCGTCGAGCGCAGCCACGCGAGGTCGACGACGTAGAGCTGCCGCGAGAGCTCGCTCGCGAGGTCGAGCGCATCGCGCCAGACGGGCTCCTCGATCGAGTCGATCAGCGTCGCCTGCGCGAGGCTGAGCAGCGCCTCGACGGCGTCGTGGTGGCCGTGCGGCGACCACAGCAGCGTCGGCAGGTCGGTGACGACGAGCGGATCGGCGATCGTCAGCAGGTCGTCGAGGTGGCGCTCGCCGAGCCTGACGATGACGGTCTCGCGCAGCAGCGCGATCTGGTCCGGCTGCGGGCTCTCGTCGGCGGCGACGCTCGCGCGCGCGTCGAGACGCTCGCGCTTGGGGTCGTAGGAGAGAACGACGAGCCGCGAGGCCGCATAGCGGCCGACGCCGCGCAGCCGGTTGGCGATCTCGCCGCTCCATTCGTCGTCGACGAACGCGATCATGTTGAGCACGCGCGCCGGCACGAAGCTGCCGCTTTCGGCGTGGCGCTCGGCGAGCAGCGCGCGCAGCGCGCTTTCGATCCGGTCGGGCGTCGTCCCCTGCTCGCTCCAGACGGCGTCGCTCGTGCTCATCAGATCGCGCGCCAGCGATGCCCGTCTTGCAGCAGCTCCTCGGCCTCGGCGGGCCCCTGCGAGCCGGCTTCGTATTTCGGCAGCGGGCCAGGCTGCTTCGCCCAGGCGCCGACGATCGGATCGCAGATCTGCCACTGTGCCTCGACCTCGTCGTTGCGCGTGAACAGCGTCGCGTCGCCGCGCATCGCGTCGGTGATCAGCCGCTCGTATGCCTCGGGCGACTGGGAGAGAAAAGACGTGCCGTAGAGGAACTCCATGTTGACCGGGCGGATGATCATCCGCGTGCCGGGGATCTTCGCGCCGAGGCGCAGCGAGACGCCCTCGTTCGGCTGCACCGTCAGCACGAGCTGGTTCGGCTGCACGCCGAGCGAGCCGTCCTGCGAGAACGCGAGGTGGGGGACGGGCTTGAGCGTCACGGCGATCTCGGTGATCTTGCGCGCGAGGCGCTTGCCGGTGCGGATGTAGAACGGCACGCCCGCCCAGCGCCAGTTGTCGACTTCCAGGCGCAGCGCGGCGTAGGTCTCGGTCGTCGAGTCGGATGCGACGCCGTCCTCTTCGAGGTAGCCGACGACGTCTTCGCCGCCGGCGTGGCCGGCCGCGTACTGCGCGCGCACGGCGAGCTTTGGGATCGCGTCGGGCGTCGGCTTCGGGATCGACTCGAGCACCTTGACCTTCTCGTTGCGCACCTCTTCGGCGGTGAAGTTGACCGGCGGCTCCATCGCGACGTGGCAGAGCAATTGCAGCATGTGGTTCTGGATCAGGTCGCGCAGCGCGCCGGCGTGGTCGTAGTAACCGGCGCGCGTGCCGATCCCGAGGTCCTCGGCGGCGGTGATCTGCACGTAGTCGATGTAGTTGCGGTTCCACAGCGGCTCGAACATGCCGTTGGCGAAGCGCAGCGCGAGCAGGTTCTGGACGGTCTCCTTGCCGAGGTAGTGGTCGATCCGGAAGACCTGCTGCTCTTCGAAGATCGCGAGCACTTTGCGGTTCAGCTCGCGCGCCTCTTCGAGCGTCGTCCCGAACGGCTTCTCGATGATCACGCGCACCTCCGCGTGCTCGTGGCGGGCGAGCTTCGAGCGCCCGAGCTCCTCGACGATCACCGGGAAGAACCCCGGCGCGGTCGACAGGTAGAACGCTCGGTTGAGCGTTTCGCCGGCGTCCTTGTCGAACGAGTCGAGCACCTTGCCGAGCTCGGTGTAGACGGAGTCGTCGTCGAACACCCCCGGGACGTACTTGACCTCCTCGAGCAGCGATTTCAGGACGTCGTCCTTCGGCGGCCGGCGGGAGAACTGCTTGATCGCTTCCTCGCACTCCCGGCGGTAGTCCTCGTGCGCTTTTTCCTGGCGCGAGACGCCGACGAGGTGAAAGCGCTCGGGCAGCGCGCCGTCGTGCGCGAGGTTGTACAGCGCCGGCAGCAGTTTGCGCCTTGCGAGGTCGCCCGTCGCGCCGAAGATGACGAGCGTCGTCGGCGCGACCGGCAGCCGCTCCAGGCCGGCCGTCAGCGGGTTCTCGGGCGTCGGCTCGGCGGTCGGCTGACCGGGCTGCGCTGCCACGCTCAGCGTGCCCCGCGCCGTTTGCCGGCGCTCGACGCCTTCGGCTTTGGCGCCGCCCGATCATTGCCCGTGGCGGGCGCCGCCTTGACCGCATGTCCGCCGAACTGGTTGCGCAGCGCCGCCAGCACGCGGTCGCCGAAGTCGCCGTTGCCGCGCGAGCGAAGGCGCGCGTACAGCGACGCGGTGATCACCGGCGTCGGCACGTCGTGCGCCGTCGCGTCGGCGATCGTCCAGCGACCCTCGCCCGAGTCCTCGGTGTAGCCCTCGATCGCTTCGAGCTCGTTGCCGTCGGCTTCAAACGCGCGCGCCGCGAGTTCGCACAGCCACGAGCGGACGACCGAGCCCTGGCCCCAGAGGTGCGCGATCTTCGCGTTGTCGAGCTCGTACTCGCACTTGTCGAACACGTCGAAGCCCTCGGCGTACGCCTGCATCAGCCCGTACTCGACGCCGTTGTGGACCATCTTCACGTAGTGGCCCGCGCCCGAGGGGCCGAAGTGCAGCCAGCCGCGCGGACCGATCGCCGCGACGCTCTGCTCGTTGGTCTGCGGCGCGAGCACGTCGAGGATCGGCGCCAGGCGCTTGACCGCTTTCGGCGGGCCGCCGACCATCATGCAGTAGCCGACCTCCAGGCCCCAGACGCCGCCCGAGACGCCGACGTCGACGTATTCGACGCCCGCGCGTTTGAGCTCTTTCGCGCGGCGCTTGTCGTCGGTCCAGCGCGAGTTGCCGCCGTCGACGATCGTGTCGCCGCGGTCGAGCAGCTTCGCGAGCTTGTCGACCGTCTCCTGCGTCGGATCGCCGGCCGGGACCATGATCCAGACGATCCGCGGCGGCGCGAGCTGCTTGACGAGCTCTTTCAGCGAGCCGGCGCCGGCGGCGCCGTTCTTGATCGCCTGCTTGACCGCGCCCGCGTCGAAGTCGAACGCGACGACCTCGTGCTCGGAGTCACGGCGGATGCGGTGAACCATGTTGCCGCCCATCTTGCCCAGCCCGACGAATCCGATCTGCGTCACAAGGCCTCCTCGATGTCGGCATTCGGAGCGTTCTCGCCCAAGCCACGATCGTACAGCGGCGACGCGCGCGCCACGGCGCCGGGCGTCGGCTACGATCACCGCGATGGACGCGATCGAGCAGCAGGCCACCGTGCTGAGCGGTGCGAGTCCCTCGTCGCAGAACGCCGACGCCAGCGCTCAGCAGCTCCGCTCGGTAAAGCGCACACTCGAGCGCCTCTGGATCATCAGCCCGGAACGACTCTGGCGACTTTCGATCAGGCTACACGGGCGCGGGCACTGGCTGCTCGCGTTCGCCGTCAAGCAGCTCAACACGATGCTCTACCACAACTCGCTCGCACCGGAGGCGCTCGTCGGCGCGAACATCAGGCTTGGCCACTACAGCCACGGCATCGTCGTCAACGGGAATGTCGAGATCGGCGACAACGTGAAAATCTGGCACAACGTGACGCTCACGGCGGGTCGGCGTACGCAGCGCGCACCCGATGGCTTCGAACGGGGCGTCCCGGCTCGGATTGTGATCGAGCACGAAGTCAAAATCGGCGCCAATGCAGTGGTGATCGCGCCACGAGGTCAAAGCCTCAGGATCGGGCGCGCAGCGCGGATCGGCGCCGGAGCGAGCGTGACACGTGACGTACCGGCGCGAGCCACCGTCATCAGCCCGCCTTCGCGCATCCTCCCGTCGGAGCGCGCCGATGAATCTGTGGCGGAACATCGCGCCCGCGCTGACATGCTGTCGGGCGATTTGAGCGACGCTGCGTTCGACGCCGCGGAGGGACCCATGCTCGGCGAGGAGAGCCAGGTGCGGCCGGGTCGTGACGCTTCTCAGCGACAGTGACGCCCGACGCGACTGACCAACGTCCCGATCGGAACATGGCGCTCGAGCTCGTGCGCGTGACCGAGGCTGCCGCGCTCGCCGCAGCCCCGCTCGTCGGCCGGGGCGATAAGGAGGCGGCCGATCAGGCCGCCGTAGACGGAATGCGCTACATGCTGCACTCGGTGCAGATGGACGGCGTCGTCGTGATCGGCGAGGGCGAGAAGGACGAGGCGCCGATGCTCTACAACGGCGAGCGGATCGGCGACGGCTCGCCACCGGCCGTCGACATCGCGGTTGACCCGCTCGAGGGTACGACGCTCGCCGCGCACGGGATGCCGAGCGCGCTTGCCGTAATCGCCTTGGCGAGTCGCGGTGCGATGTTCGACCCGGGGCCGTGCGTCTACATGGAGAAGATGGTCGGCTCGCCCGAGATCGCCGACCTGCTGGACCTCGACCGACCACTTGGCGAGACGGTCGAGCTGATCGCGGCTCGCAGGGGAACGGCCGTCGGAGATGTGATGGTTGTCGTGCTCGACCGTCCCCGCCACGCGACGGGAATCGATGCGATCCGTGCGGCCGGTGCCCGCGTGCGGCTGATCGCCCACGGCGATGTCTCGGCCTCGCTGCTGGCCGTCACCGAGCGCTCGCCGGTCGATCTGCTGTGGGGAATCGGCGGAACCCCCGAGGGTGTGATCTCGGCCGCCGCAGTCAAGTGCCTTGGCGGCCAACTGCTCGGTCGTCTGTGGCCGCGCGACGAGCACGAGCGACGGCAGGCGAGCGACGCCGGTTACACACTCGAGCGCGTGCTGACGCGCGACGATCTCGTCGCCGGAGAGGATGTGTTCTTCTCCGCGACCGGGATCACCGACGGCGATGTGCTGCAGGGCGTGCGCTACCCGAGCGCCGGCGGGGCGACGACCGAGTCGCTCGTGATGCGCGCCCGTTCGGGCACCGTCCGCCGAATTCGCGCGACCCACGATCGCTCGAAGCTGCGTGCCGTCGGCGGCGAGCGTTTCTGAACGGCTGGCGCTGCCCTGCGATCGAAGGGCTGCGAGAATCTGGCGATGGACCGCGCGGACCGCAAGCCGGGTAAGAGAGGGTGGCTCGCCCCCGAGAGGCTGTGGCTGCTCTCGATCGCGTTGCAGAAGCGAGGGCTGCGGCCGTTGGCGGTCCTCGTCAAGAACGTCAACTCGACGATCTACCACAACTCGCTACCGCCGGGCGCGACGGTGAGCCCGGATATTCGCTTCGGCCATCATGGTTTCGGGACGGTCATCCATACGAACGTCGTGATCGGTCGGCGGGTGCGGATCAACCACAACGTCACGATCGCGATGCGCGCGGGGTCGAAGGCGCCCCACCGGATCTTGATCGAGGACGACGTGCAGATCGGCGCGAACGCAGTCGTCATCTCGCCGCATCACAACGACCTGCAGATCGGACGCGGCGCGCGGATCGGAGCTGGCGCCGTCGTCACGACCGACGTGCCGCCGGACTGCACGGTCGTCAGCGCCGCCGCCCAGGTGATCTCGCCCGACGGGGTTCGTGCCCCGCTAACCCGCGGTGCCGCGGACTGAGCTGCGCTGCCGGCGAAGCGTCCACGGGAAGGCAGGACCGACCGTTCGGATCTCGCAGGCATCGCACGCGCTAGGCGCGGTAGCGCCCGATGCGCGACTCGGCGAAGTCGAGCCGCACGAGCGAGCGCAGGAAGCTCGTCGTGACGATCACGTGGATTCGCGACTGCGTCGCGTCGTACAGCCGCCGGCCCAGCCCGGCGGCGATCGCCGGGTAGAAGTTGGCGACCTCGACGGTCACGTGGAGGGTCGCGTGCGCGCAGTGCTCGCCGGGGTCGCGTCGCACCTCGATCTGCAGGTAGCCACGTCCGTCACGGCCGCGACGGGCGACGAGCAGGCCGCGCGCGATGCGCCACCGAACGAGGCCGTGCGAGGCGTCCATCTCGTACTCGGGCGCCTGGAACGTCAGCAGCCTGAACGGCTCGGCGATCAACACGATCGCGCGCTCGCGCTCGCTGTAGCTGACGTGGATCAGCCCGAGCGTCACGCGCGAGAGGAAGCGCCAATACGTTCGCGCCAGGCGCTCGAGGTATTCGGCCGACCAAATTCGCTCGAGCGCGTCGCTCGGCAGCGTCACGTCGGCGCTCTGCACCGAGCGCACCGCGCCGGTCGCGTCATCGAGCGAGGTCAGGCTGCGCGGGCGGGCCAGCGCAACCTCGCCGACACGCGGATCGCGCCGATCTCTGCGCGCGCCGCGGCGCACCGCGGCGGCCAGGCCGAGGAGGATCGCAGCGACGAGCGCCACGACGGCGAGCACGGGGCCGCTCATCGTCGGCAGGCTATTGCGCTTGGCCTCGTCCTCGCCGGCTGATATCCACCGTCGCATGAGCGTGAAGCGATCGATCGAGCGTGTCACGCACGCGCGCGCCGTCGCCGATGCGCCCGTCGAGGCGCTGTTGGAGCGCTCCGAGGAGCTCGCGCGCCGCTGGGCCGCCATGCTGGTCCTCGCGCGCCCGCTCGGGGAGATCGCGCAGATCCCGCTCGAGGACCTTCGCGCGCTCGGCGCCGACGCTGTGCGAGGGGCTCACGCGTGCGCTCGCCTCCGACGAGTCGCTCGAACGCCTCGCGCGCGGCGATTCCGAGCGCGCGGCGCTCGCTCCGCTACTCGACCTCGCGGGCACCCCGGGCACGCTCGTCGCCGACGTGGAGGCGCTGCGCTCGATCCTCTGGGAGGCGATGCTCGCCGAGCTACGTGAACCGTCCGCGCGGCTCGTCGCGGATCTCGCCGACCGCCTCTCATACGTCCTCGCGGCCGCGCTCACGAGGGCGCTCGGCGCCCGGCGCGTCGACGCGAGCACGGCGGTCGCGAGCGCCGTGCCGCGCCACGGCGACCGCGCGCGCGTGCTGCACGGCTCGCAGCGTCATGCCTCCGGCGCCGGCGGCGCCGTGCTGGTCGACGAGCTCGCCGAGGAGCCGCGGCCGCTCGCGGCGGGCGATGACTCGGCCGAGACGCTCGCCGCCGCAGCGGCGTCCGGTGCTCGCGCGTGGGCGCGTGGGCGCAACGCCGAGCGTTCGCCGGAGGCCGCGCCCGCGCGCGGCGACGAGCCCTCGCCGCAGGTAGCCGCCGCGCGGCCACCCGTCGCGGAGCCGTCGCGGACGGTGCCGCGCGCGCGCCCGTGGGACACGCCGCTCAGCGACGATTCGATGGTGCGCGCCAGGCGTGGACCGGGCGCGCGCGTCGACGAGCGCGGTTCGCGCTAACCGGCAGACGCGCCGCCGGCTGCGCTCGCGGCCGGGGTCGTCGGCGGTTCCGGTGGGGAGCCGAGCGTCGGCGTGTTCGGCACGCTTCCGACGATCTTCGTGCGCAGGCGCGCCGTGTCCGTCATGCCGATCTGGCGCGCCGCTTCGGTGGTCAGGTCCCACTGCGCGCCGTTGTGCGCGTACGGACCACGATCGATCACCGGCACGACGATGCCGCGGCCGTGGAGGCTGAACTTCACGAGCGTGCCGCACGGAAGCGTGCGGTTGGCGACGCCGACGACGGCTGGCGTCAGCGTCTGCCCGCACGCGGTCGTCTGCCCGTAGAAGCCGGGACCGAACCACGTCGCGAGCGCGACGCCTTTGACAGCCGGCGCCGGCGCGCCGGCTGGTGCGCTGACGACGCCGCCCGTTTCCGCGGCGGCGGCGCCGGCTGGCGCCAGCACCGCGCCAGCGCTCGCCACGAGCACGGCAAGGATCGTCGATCTGTTCAAAAACGGAATTCGCATCGCCATCGACGCCTACGGGGTGAGCTGACGGGCTCGCGCCACACTTCGCGGCGCTACGACCTCGAGCGGTCGATTCGCCCCCGCGACCCGCGCTTCCGGGCCGCAATGGGTCCCCCGTCTCCAGCGACCTGAGTCACCGGAGCTCGGCGTGGCGCAAGTATACAGAACACCGTGCGGAGCTTTGAGTAGCTTCCGCTGCGCGAGCCCGGCTCGGCTCGTTTGGGCTGCGACGAGGCGCCGGGCGACGGCGGCTGCCGTCGCGGACTACAGCGGCAGGCGCGAGAGGACGTCTTTGAGCAGCCGCTCGCCCGTCGAGACACCCGCTTTCGCGAGCTCGCCGACGAGCTCCGCCGCCGAGGCGACGAGCTCGACGCCGCCCGGCGGATGCAGCGAGCCGCCGGGCGCGTCGCCTTCTGACTCGAAGCCCTGCCGCGGGGCGGGCTCTTCGACGGGCGCAGAGCGTCGTTTGGCCGTCGCGCGACGCGTCGAGCCGGCGCTGCGCTCGGGGCGCGCGGTGTCCGCGCGCTTGCGCCGTGACGCCTTCGCCGTCGAGGACGCCGCCGACTCGCCGACCGGCTTGACCGATCGTCTCGCGCTCGGCTTCGCGGCCGGCCGCTCGGACGTGGCGGCCGACGCCTTGGAGACCGTCTTCGGCGCGCGCTTGACGACCATCTTGCGCGCCCCGTTGCGCGCGCTCGCCCCGTTGCGCTCGGCCGCGCGGCGTGCGCTCGCGCGCTGCGGGCGTGCGCGCGGCAGGTTGCTGAGAACCTCGCCTTCGTTGCGCGCTCCGTTTACGGCCGGGGTCTCCTCGACGTCGCTCATGTGCACATCATTGCTTAAGGGTGCTCGCTACGGTCGCCGCGCAAACAGCGGATTCGCCTGCAGGTCCTCTCGCAGCCCGTTGTGATCGAACGCAACGACGCGTTAGCATGGGGTCGGCTAAGAGAAGCGACCACTTGTAACGATGGGCCGGTCCGCGCCGTATGTCCAACGGAGGGCCGTCCCGAGCTGGTTTCGGGTGGGCCGTGGCGACGGTCCTCCGTAGTCGACCCACGCGAGAAACGGGAGCAGATGTCAGTAGTCGAGCTGCAGGAGCTGGATGAGGTCAAGGGCCTGCTCGCCAAGGGCCAGCAGGTCGGGGTTCTCTCCTATACGGAGATCAGCAAGGCGATGTCCGAGCTCGACCTCGACGAGTCCGACGTCGAAGAGCTCCACGGCTTCCTCGAGAAAGCCGAGATCGAGCTCGTCGAGGACATCGACCCGGCGACGGCCGCCGCCTCGCAGGTCGAGCGCGCGCCCGACAAGCGCGGTCGGCGCAAAGCGAAAACGGCGCTCGACCTGAAGCCGGACATGACGACCGATTCGCTGCAGCTGTTTCTCAAGGACATCGGCAAGGTTCGCCTGCTGACCGCCCAGGAGGAGGTCGACCTCGCGAAGCGGATCGAGCGCGGCGACCTCGACGCGAAGCAGAAGATGGTCGAGTCGAACCTGCGCCTCGTCGTCTCGATCGCGAAGAACTACCGCAACCAGGGCCTGCCGTTCCTCGACCTGATCCAGGAGGGCACGCTCGGGCTCGTGCGCGCCGCCGAGAAGTTCGACTACCGCAAGGGCTTCAAGTTCTCGACCTACGCCACGTGGTGGATCCGCCAGGCGATCGCGCGCGCGCTCGCCGACAAGGCGCGCACGATCCGCATTCCGGTGCACGTCGTCGAGAAGCTCAACAAGATCGGCCGCGCCGAGCGCAAGCTCGTGACCGAGCTCGGCCGCGAGCCGACCGCCGACGAGATCGCCGAGGTGACGGGCATCGACCCCGAGGAGGTCGACTCGATCAAGCGCTCGGCGCAGGCGCCGGTCTCGCTCGAGAAGCCGGTCGGCGACGAGGAGGAGTCGGAGTTCGGCCAGTTCATCGCCGACGAGCGCGCCGAGTCGCCGTACGAGCGCGCCGCCGAGATCCTCACCAAGGAGGCGCTGCGCGAGGCGCTCGAGAACCTCTCCTACCGCGAACGCCGCGTGCTCGAGCTGCGCTACGGCCTCGGCGGCGAGCACCCGCGCACGCTCGACGAGGTCGGGCGCACGTTCAACGTCACGCGCGAGCGCATCCGCCAGATCGAGAACCAGTCGCTGAAGAAGCTGCAGTCGCTCGCGGAGGCACAGAAGCTCCGCGACGTCGCCTGAGGGGCGCGTCGGCTTCCCTGGCGGCGTCAGTCGCTCGCGTGCTCAGAGCACGCCACGCTCCTCGCGTCCTTGCAAGGAAACCCGATCCGCCCCTCAGGACGGAGTGGCGCGTCTAATCTTGCCCGCGCCGCTCAAGCCGCGGCGCTCGCGTGCCGATCAGCAACGCATGTTCGACGTCAAGGCGGCGCTGCGCGAGCTGGTCGAGCGCAGACGGGCTCCGACCTGCACCTGAAGGTCGGCTCGGCGCCGCTGTATCGCGTCAACGGCGAGCTGGCGCTCGACTGAGGGCGCCGAGCCGCTCGAGCGCGGAGGACACCGAGGGCGCGCTCAGACGGCTGCTCGACGACGAGGCCAAGCTCGACGAGTTCGCACAGCGAGCACGAGGTCGACTTCTCCTACGAAATCTCCGGCGTCGCGCGCTACCGGATCAACGCCTTCCAGCAGCGCGGCGTGATCTCGCTCGCCTGCCGCGCGATCCCGCACAAGATCAGCACGATCGAAGAGCTCGCGCTGCCCGACGTCGTCACGCGATCTGGCCGAGGAGGAGCGCGGGATCGTGCTGCTCACCGGCACCACCGGCTCGGGCAAGTCGACGACGCTCGCGGCGATGATCGACCACATGAACTACACGACGAGCAAGCACATCGTCACGATCGAGGACCCGATCGAGTTCGTGCACTCCGACAAGCGCTCGGTGATCAACCAGCGCGAAGTCGGCATGGACACGGCCTCGTTCAAGCGCGCGCTGCGGCGCGTGCTGCGCCAGGACCCCGACGTGATCCTGGTCGGCGAGATGCGCGACGAGGAGACCGTCCAGACGGCGCTGTCGGCGGCCGAGACCGGCCACCTCGTGCTCTCGACGATCCACACCGTCGACGCGACCGAGTCGATCAACCGGATGCTCGACTTCTTCCCGCCCCACCAGCACCAGCCAGGCGCGCAGCATGATCGCGGGCACGGTCAAGGGCGTCATCTCCCAGCGCCTCGTGCCGGGCGCCGACGGCGGGCGCGTCGCGGTCTGCGAGATCCTGCGCATGACCGGCCGCGTGCGCGACATGATCGTCGACCCCGCGCAGACCGGCAAGCTCGTCGAGGTGATCACCTCGGGCGGCTACTACGGCATGCAGACCTTCGACCAGGCGCTGTTCGGCCACGTCAAGGCCGGCCGCGTCACGTTCGAGGACGCGATGCGCGTCGCCTCGAGCCCGCACGACTTCAAGCTGCTGATGCAGGCCGACGGACGCCAGGGCACGACGATGGAGGACGTCGCGGCCGCCGAGCAGCGCCGCGGCGCGCCCGACGAGGTTCCCGGGAGGCCGCCGTCCGAGCGGGCACTCGCCGGTCGGCGTCGGCTGAGCTCAAGCGTCGCGCAGCAGAATCGCGAGCAGCACGAGCGCTCCGACGACCACGGGCACGACCACGATCAGACCGGACGAGGCGATCAGCACCGGCTGGACGATAGCTCGCGGTCGTCCAGTTCGCCGCGAGCGTCGTCGCGCCTGTGGCGCCGCCGCGGCGTCGTTACTTCAGTTGGTAAAGTAATGGTCGAAATGGCCGTCGATGAGACATGTCCGGTGTGCCGCACCGCGGAGATCGTGTGCGGCAAGTGGACGCTGCTGCTCGTGCGCGACCTCGCCGAGGGCCGCTCGCGCTTCTGCGAGCTCGAACGCTCGCTCGCCGGAATCAGCCCGCGCACGCTCTCGCTGCGCCTGCGCGCGCTCGAGGAGGAGGGGATCGTCGAGCGCCACACGTTCCCCGAGGTGCCGCCGCGCGTCGAGTACGCGCTGACCGAGAAGGGGCGCGCGCTGCTGCCGATCATCGACGACATGCGCGCCTACGGCAGAAGACGTGGCTGGGCGACGACGTGCGACGAGCGCCCGACCTGCGCGGCCGCCGACGCGCTCCTCGCCTGGACGCGCCGTCGAGCGCACGCCAAGCCGCGTCGCCGCGCGCGGCGAGCGCTGCAACGGTGCGCTGCGCCGAGCAGGAGCGTGCCGACGAGCGCGAAGTCAGCGCACCATGCGTTCACGCCAGCTCCAGACGCCGCTCGACGAGCTCTTCGAGGCCGCCGCCGCGCCACCTGCACGCGCGAGGTCGCCGCCGGCGCCGAGGTCCCGTTCGAGCTCGAGCGCGCAGCGAGCCGCCGCGGGGCGCGCACGCCGCGCTGTACTGCTACCGCGCCGCTGACCGGTCGCAGTTCATCGCCGAGCGCGAGGCGACGCTCGAGCGCCTGCCGGGCTACGCCGAGGCGAGCAAGCTGCTCGAGGGCTTCGACGGGCTCGACCGCTACCTGGCGAGCGTCGGCGGCGAGGCCGCGCGCGCGCGACGGCCGGCGCCCGCGCGCGCGCGGCGCTCGTGGCGCTGCTCGACGACGTGTTCGACGAGCAGACCGACTTCGAGCTGCGCCCCGAGCGCGTCAGCGCCGCGCTCGAGCGCCTCGAGCAGCGCGACGCTCGCGAGCGCCGGCGAGGTCGACGCTCGTGGCGACGCTGCACGGCGTCGCGCTCTCCTCGACCGAGCTGCAGCTGACGAGCGGGCTTGCGATCGCGCATGCGTCCGACGCTGCACGAGCTGCCCGACGCGGTCGCCGCGCTCGCCGACGCCGACTCGGCCGACGCGCAGCTCGTGATCGTCTACACGCTCGACGCACGACGATCGCCGACGAGGGACTGGCGGCGCGGCCGCGAGGTGCTCGGCGACCTGCTTCGGCGCTGCGCCTGTTCGGCGACGGGCGCGTCGCGCTCGGCGCGCTCGCGTGGGCGCGCGTCGGCGCCGGCTCTTGGGGCCCGCTCGCGCTCGGCGCCGGCGGGCGCCCGCACGGGATGCTCGTCGTGACGCCCGAGCAGGAGGACGAGCTGCGCGCGTTCTGCAACCTCGTCTCGCGCCGCGCGCCGCACGACAACGAGCTCGCGTGGGCGTTGCGACGCTTCGAGCTGGGATGCGAGCGCGACAGCGCGTAGGAGGCGCTGACCGACCACCTGCTCGCGCTGCGCGCGCTGCTCGAGCCGGAGGGACCGGCGAGCGGGCAGCTCGCCGGGCGGCTCGCCGCGCTCTGCGCGACCGCCGAGGAGCGCGCCGGGCTGACCGAGCGGATGATCGCGCGCGATCGCGCTCGAGCGCGTCGCTGATCGCGGGCACCGCCGCGCAAGAGCTCCGCGCAACCGGACGCTCGTCGACGACGTCGCCGACCACCTGCGCTCGCTGCTGCGCGACGTGATCTGCGGCCACCTCGACCCCGACCTCGCGGTGATCGCCGACGAGCTGCTCGAACCCGACGAGCTGCTGCATGCCGACGAGGCAGCCGACAGCGAGCCGCTCGAGCTCGAGCGGATGGAGCCGCGCGAGCCCGTCGATCACGTCGATCCCGTCGAGCCGGCAGTCGATCGCGCGCTGGCGAGCGGCGCCGAGGATCGACACGACGCAGAGCTCGACGAGCACGACGAGCGCCAACGGCCGGAGCCGTTCGGCGCGCCGCAGCAGCCGCTGCCGATCGACGGCGTCGTCTCGACGCTCTAGTCGCCGAACAGCCGCTCGGACGAGCACGACCAGCCCGGCGAGGTCGCTGATGTCCTCGTCGAGGTGCGGCACGAGCACCGGCCGCGGCTCCTCCAGCTCCACCTCCAAGCGCTCGATCGTCGCGCGGTCGCGCCTGACGAGCACGTCGAAGTCCGCGAGGTTCGCGGCGACGCGCGCCGCCAGCCGCTCGCCGAGCTCGCCGGTGAGCGCCTCCTGCGCCTGCTCGACCGTGTGCCCGCCGAGGCCGTCGAAGTGCACGCGGTTGATGATCACGCCGCCGCGCGGCATGCCCTTCTCGACGAGCGCCCGCGCGAGGAACGTCGCCTCCTGCGCCGGCTCGGGCTCGGGCGAGGTGATCAGCACGAACGTCGTCTGCTTGTCGCGCAGCAGCTCGGCGACGCCGCGCGTGCGCTCGCCGAAGCCGTCGAGGATGCCCGCGAGCGAGCGGAAGAACGTCGACAGGTCGCTCAGCATGTCGACGCCCGTGACGCGCGCGAAGATCGCGAAGACGATGCCCGTCGAGCGTCCGAACACGCGCGCCGCGAGGCCGCCCGGCGAGAGGAACACTTTCAACGCGCGCCCTTCGAGGAAGCCGAGCAGCCGCGTCGGCGTCTCGAGGAAGTCGACCGCATTGCGCGACGGCGGCGTGTCGAGCACGATCACGTCGAAGTCGCGCTCGTGGCGCAGCTCGTACAGCTTCGCCATCGCGCTCAGCTCCTGTGAGCCGGCGACGGCCGAGGACAGCTCGCGGTAGATCGGGTTGGCGAGGATCTCCTCGCGCGTCGCGCTCGCTCGGCGCCAGGCGCGTGACGATCTCGTCGAACGTCCCCTTGCTGTCGAGCATCATCGCCCACAGCTCGCCCTTGCACTCGACGCCGTGCTTGGCCAGCAGCGCGGCGTCGATCAAGTGCGGCTCGCCCGACAGCGCCTCCAGCCCGAGCGCCGACGCCAGCCGTTCGGCCGGGTCGATCGTGACGACCGCGCCTTCGCGCCGCGCGCGGCGAGCCCGAGCGCGAGCGCCGCCGAGGTCGTCGTCTTGCCGACGCCGCCCGCGCCGAGGCAGATGCAGACGCGCTTGCCGCGAAGGCGGCGGCCCAGCTCGCCGTCTCCGGCATTCGAGTCCTCGCGCCGGCGCGTCCCGTCGCGCTTCGGCTTCGCGCCGCGCGTGGCCATGCCTCGATCGTAGTTGCCGTGCAGGATTCGCAGCGGCCGCGTGCAGGAATCGCATCGCCGCATGCGAATACCCACCGGACGGCAACCTTCCGGCAAACGAGCATCGGAGCCCCCGTGGACGGAAAGGCCAAGGTCATCGCGTTCGCCAACCAGAAGGGCGGCGTGGCGAAGACGACGACGACGCTGAACCTGGCCGCGGCATTCGCCGAGGAGGGTCATCGCGTGCTGTGCGTCGACATGGACCCGCAGGGCAATCTCACGATGTCCCAGGGGATCGACCCGGACACGCTCGACAAATCGATGTACGACGTGCTCGTGCACAAGGTCTCGATCCGCGAGGTGGTCCGCAAGCGCGAGATCGACGTCGCGTGCGCCTCGATCGACCTCGCCGGCGCCGAGATCGCGATGTCGACGATGATCGGCCGCGAGCGCTCGCTGCAGAAGGCGTTTGAGCCGATCAAGGAGGACTACGACTTCATCTGCATCGACACGCCGCCGAGCCTCGGGCTGCTGACGATCAACGCGCTGACGGCCGCCGACAAGGTGATCGTCCCCGTGCAATGCGAGTATCTGTCGATGCGCGGGCTGATCCAGCTCCAGAACACACTCGCGATGATTCGCGAGAACCTCAATCCGGGCGTCGACATCGAGGGTATCCTGCCGACGTTGGTCGATTCCCGGACGATCCACGCCAAGGAGGCCATCGAGATCCTCGAGGAAAACTTCGGGGACCGCGTGTTCGCCTCGCGCATCCGCAAGACCGTCCGGTTCGCAGAGGCGCCGGTGAAGGGGATGTCGGTGCTCAAGTACGAGCCCGACGGCGTTGCGGCTCAGTCCTACCGGCAACTCGCGCAGGAGGTTCTCGATCATGGCAAACGCTAAACGCGCGAGCATGCGCGAAGGGCCGCTCGCGGCCCTTTTCCGCAAGACCGAAGGCGGCGAGCAGGAGGGCGATGAGGCGCGTGAGGTCGCGCGCGCCGACGACGCCGCCCGGACGAAGGGCGCCGAGGAGTCCGCCGGCGCCACACCGGCGAGCGCCGAGCGTCCTGCGCGCGCGCGTGCCGAGCGTGCGAAGCCGGCGCACCCGCGCGAGAGCGGCCTGCCGCACCCGGCGCTCGAGGCGTCGGCCGACGCGCCGTCGCAGCAGCCGCGCGTGCCGAGCCCGCAGGAGCGGCTGCGCCACGCCTTCTCCTCGGAGATCCCGGAGAACGTGCTGGACCCCGCGCCGGCGCGCGCGGTGATGGACGACTACTCGCGCTCGCACGACGAGCACGCCGGTCCGTCGGGAGTCGCCGGCCAGCCCGTGATCCGCGTCGTCGGCGTCGGCGGCGCCGGCGTCAACGCGGTCAACCGGATGGTCGAGGCGGAGGTCGAGGGCGTCGAGTTCCTCGCCGTCAACACCGACGTGCAGTCGCTGCAGCAGTCGACCGCCGACATCACGCTGCACATCGGCGCCGAGCTGACGCGCGGTCTCGGTGCAGGCTCGGACGCGAACGTCGGCCGCCAGTCGGCGATGGAGGACTACGACCGCCTGAAGGCGCTGCTGAAGGGCTCGGACATGATCTTCATCACCGCCGGCGCGGGCGGTGGCACGGGCACCGGCGCCGCCCCGATCGTCGCGCGCATCGCGCGCGAAGTCAGCGCGCTGACCGTCGCGATCGTGACGAAGCCGTTCGGCTTCGAGGGCTCGCGCCGCAGCGGCCAGGCCGACCAGGGCGTCGAGGCGCTCGCCGCCGAGGTCGACACGCTGATCGTCGTGCCCAACAACCGGCTGCTGTCGGTGCTCGACAAGCAGACCGCGATGGTCGAGGCGTTCCGCGTGGCCGACGACGTGCTGCGCCAGGGCGTGCAGGGGATCTCCGACCTCGTGACGCTTCCCGGCCTGATCAACCTCGACTTCGCCGACGTTCGCACGATCATGTCCGACGCCGGCAACGCGCTGCTCGGGATCGGCATGGGCGTCGGCGAGCACCGCGCGACAGAGGCCGCGATGCAGGCCGTCTCCTCGCCGCTGCTCGAAACCTCGATGGAGGGCGCGCGCTCGATCCTGCTGTCGATCACAGGTGGCGAGAACCTCTCTCTCTGGGAGGTCAACGAGGCCGCCAAGGCCGTCTCCGCGGCGGCTCATCCCGACGCCAACATCATCTTCGGCGCGATGGTCGACGAGAAGCTCGACGACGAGGTGTGGGTCACCGTCGTCGCGACCGGCTACGGCGACGAGGGTCGGCGCAAGAGCGTCAACATGCTCAAGGAACCGGCCGGCGAGCCGCGCGTTCAGCGCGCCGCGGCGCAGCGCCCCGCGCGTCGCGGCGGCCTGTCCGTAGAGGAACTCGACGTCCCCGAGTTCCTCCCAAGCCGCTAGCGGAGATCCGCGCGCTCGCGATCAGCGCTGTGCTATCGCTTCGGCATGGCTGAAGGGGAGCATGGGGTCGTCGCGGCGGGGCATCCGCTGACGGCGCAGGCGGGCGCGCGCGTGCTGCGCGAAGGCGGCAACGCGGTCGACGCGGCGCTCGGCGCGATGCTGACGTCGTTCGCGGCCGAGCCGTTGCTGACGGGGCTCGGCGCCGGCGGGTACATGCTCGTCGCCGGCGGTGGGCGCGAGCCGGCGCTGCTCGACTTCTTCGTGCAGGCGCCGAGCGACCCGCGCGCGTCGGACGCCGCGGTCGAGTCGGTCGCCGAGCTGGAACCGGTCGACGTGTCGTTCGGCGACGCCGCTCAGGTGTTCCACATCGGGCCGGCCTCGTGCGGCTCCTACGGCGTGCCGGCCGGCGTCTGCGAGGCGGCGCGCCGCTGGGGGACGGTGCCGCTCGGCGAGCTCGCCGCGCCGGCCGCGCGGCTCGCGCGCGAGGGCGTCGCGCTGAACCACGGGCAGGCGTACGTCGCGGAGATCCTCGCCGACCTGCTGATGTCGACGCCCGAGTGCGCGGCGCTGTGGGCGCCGGGCGGGCACGTGCTGCGCGAGGGCGAGGTGCTGCGCAACCCCGAGCTCGGCGACGCGCTCGAGCTGCTCGCCGGCGACGGGCCCGATCCGTTCTACCGCGGCGAGGTCGCGCGCGCCGTCTGCGACTGGCTGCGCGCGCGCGGCGGCTGGCTCTCGCCGGGCGATCTCGCCGGCTACCGCGCGATCGAGCGCGCGCCGGTCGCGATCGAGTACCGCGATCGCGTCGTGCTGACGAACCCGCCGCCTTCGGCCGGCGGCACGTTGCTCGCGTACGCGCTGGCGCTGCTCGATCGCGGCCCGTCGCCGCCGACGCTGAGCGGCGTCGTCGAGGCGATGGGCGCGGCGCAGGAGGAGCGCACGCCGCAGTTCCTCGACGGCCTCGGCGAGGACGGCTTCCTCGAGCGCTTCCTTCAGACGCGGCTCGGCGCGACGACGCACATCTCGGTGCTCGACGCCGACGGGCGCGCGTGCAGCGTCACGTGCACGAGCGGCGAGGGGTCGGGCATCGTCGTGCCGGGCACCGGCATCCACCTCAACAACGTGATGGGCGAGGAGGACCTCAACCCGTACGGCTTTCACCTGCATCCGGCCGGCCGGCGGATGCCGAGCATGATGGCGCCGTCGATCGTGCTGTGCGACGGCGAGGTCGAGCTCGTGCTCGGCAGCGCCGGCTCGAACCGGATCCGCTCGGCGCTGCTGCAGACGATCGTCGCCGCCGTCGATCACGATCGCGGCGCGCGCGAGGCGGTCGAGGCGCCGCGCGTGCACCTCGAAGCGGGCGTGCTCTACGCCGAGCCGGGGATCGCGCCCGACGCGCTCGCGCAGGCCGGCGCGGCGCACGCCGGCGAGATCGTCCGCTTCGCCGAGCTCAACCTGTTCTTCGGCGGCGTGCAGGCGGTCAGGCGCCGCGGTCGCGCGCTGAGCGGCGCCGGCGACCCGCGTCGCGGCGGCGTCGCCGTGAGCGCATGACGCGCCGCGCGATCGCGCTGCCGATGCTCGCGGCGCTGCTCTGCTCGGCGCTGCTCGCGGCGTGCGGCGGGATCAAGGCGCCGGACCTGTTCATCGTGCAGCGCAGCGGCGGCGACCCGCACGCGAAGCTGACGCTGCTCGTCAACGAAGAAGGCGGCGTGCACTGCAACGGCAGCGCGCGCGTTGACGGGCGTGCGCTGAAGCTCAGCGACCCGCAGCTCGTCGAAGCGCGCGCGATCCAGGAAGCGCTGCAGGAACCGGCGGCCAAGCACGTCTCGCTCGCGCCCGGCCCGAAATCGGTGCGGAGCTACTACGTGCGCGATGAAAACGGCTGGGCGCGCTTCTCCGACGACTCGGCCGCGCAGCCGAAGGTCTTCCGCCAGCTCGCGCTGTTCGTGCTGCGCGCCGCGCAGCAGGTCTGCGGGCTGCCCGAATAGCGCGCCGCGCCGGCTCAGCCGAAGCGCACCTTGCCGTTGGACTGCGCGCGCGTCTGCGCGCGGTCGATCAGCGCGAGTCGCTCGATCGCCGCTTGCAGCAGCGTCGCGAGCAGGCGCAAGCGCGCGCTCTCGGAGCGCAGCTCGAGCAGCTCCTGCTTGGCGTCGGTCCCGAACTCGACGGTCGCGGCCATCTCGTACGCGTCCATCAGCGCGAGCTCCTCCTCGGTCAGCTGCCGGTCGGTCGCCTGCTCGACGAGCTCGCGGTACAGCTCGCGCGCGCCGCCGGCCGTGTCGTCGTCATCGCTCGCCGGGGCGGGCGCGTGCCCATCGTCGTGCAGGAACTCGACGACGCCGGCCGGGTATGGCAGCTCGTCCTGGCGCTCGAGCAGGCGGAACGGGCGCGTGCCGCGCGCGACGATGTTCAGGCGGCCGTCGTCCATCCGCTCGAGCACGCGCTCGATCTCGCACGCGCAGCCGACGTCCTTGAGCTCCTCGTCGGACAGCCAAACGATCCCGAATTCCCCCTCGTGCGAGCCCGGCTCGGCGCTCAGGCAGCGCTCGATCATCCGTCGGTAGCGATCCTCGAAGATGTGCAGCGGGATGCGCTCGCTCGGCAGCGCGACGATCCCCAGCGGGAACAGCGGAAAGCCCCGGGAGATGCGCTCGGGCATGGGCGAAGTCTAGGCGTCCGCCGCGTGCCGAGTGGGCGCCGTCGGCGCTCGCGACGGAGCGCGCCCTCCTCAAGCGCGGGGCTTGCGCGCGGCGATCAGCAGGTTGTAGAAGATCGCCGGCGGCAGGCGCGACTCGAGCAGCCGGCGGTCGAGCCCCTGCAGCGCGAGGTAGCCGCGGTAGGCGTACTGGCGCCACGCCCACGGTACGTCCTCGGAAGCGGCGCTCGCCTCGAGCGTGCGGTTCGTCCAGCCGAACCAGTTCGCGAGCAGCTCTTCGCCGGTGATGCGCACGTCGACGAAGCCCGCGCCGCGCGCCGCGCGCGCGAGCTCGCCGGGGGCGAACGCGTGCACGTCGACGAACCCCTCGAGCGCCGCGTCTGAGGGCTCGCCGGCGTCCGGCGCCGCCGCGCGCGCGCCGAGCGCGCGCCGCCACAGCGGCGCAAGCGCGACGGCCGCGCGCTTGGGAACGCGCGCCAGGCGGTCGCCGTAGCGCGATGGCTCGCCGGCGAACAGGACGGTGCCGCCCGGCGCGAGCACGCGCTCGAACTCGGCGAACGCGCGCTGCAGGTCGGGGATGTGGTGCAGCACTGCGTGTCCGATCACGAGGTCGAAGCTGTGATCGTCGAACGGCAGGCGCTCGGCGTCGACCTGCTCGGTGCGCACGTCGAGCTCGAGCCGCTGCGCGTTCTCGCGCAGCGCCGCGAGCATCCCCGGCGAGATGTCGGTGCACGTCGCCTGTGCGATCTTGCCCGCGCGCAGCAGGTTCAGCGTGAAGTAGCCCGTGCCGGCGCCGATCTCCAGCGAGCGCGCCCAGCCGTCGGGATCGTGCCCGAGCGCCTTCTCGACCTTCGCGAGCACCTGCTCGCTGCCGACGTCGCCGAAGTCGATGCCCCACTTGGCGTCGTAGTGGTCGGCGGCGACGTCGTGGTAGCGCGTGTTGACCTCGCGAATCCTCTCTGCGCTCAGCGGGGGCGGCACGGTGCGGCACCATATACTCGCGCGCCGTGCTCCCGCCGTTCACCCCGGGCTTGGCAATCGCGAGCAAGGGCATCTCTTGAGCTCAGCCTCGTACGAGCAGCGCGACCAGCCCGACGGCGTGCCGCCGCTGGCGCTGACCGGCGAGCGCACGCTGCCGGACGTGCCGGAGGAGAACTACTGGTACCGGCGCCATCTCGTCGTGTACGAGTGGATCGCCGCGCACGTCGCCGGGTTGCGCGTGATCGACATGGCGTGCGGCGAGGGCTACGGCTCGGACGTGCTCGCGCGCACGGCGGCGAGCGTCGTCGGCGTCGACGCCAACCCCGAGGCGCACGAGCACGCGCGCCTCCGCTACCGACGGGCGAACCTTCGCTTCGCGCGCGAGCTGATCGAAGCCTTCTCCGAGCCGGCGCAGGCAGTCGTCTTCCTGCAGACTATCGAGCACCTGACCGACCCCGGCGCGGCGCTCGATCACTTCGCCTCGCTCGTCGCCGACGCGAACGGCACGGTGTTCGTGTCGACGCCGAACGTGCTGACGCTCGCGCCCGCCGGCGAGCCGCGCTCGGGCAACCCGTGGCACGTCCACGAGTACCGCAGCGAGGAGTTCGAGCGCCTGTGCCGCGCGCACTTCCGCGAGGTGCGCATGTTCGGGCTGTTCCACGCGCGCAAGCTGCGCGTGCACGAGCTCGCGCTGCGCGCCGGTTGGGACTCGCTGCACGCGCGCCTGAAGCTGACGAGCCGCTTCTACGACTGGTTCACACCGGCGATCGCCGTCTCGGACTTCGCGCTGCGCCCGCTCGGGCAGGCGCGGATCGACGCGGCGCTCGACTTCATCGCCGTCTGCCGGGTCTAGCGTGGCGCGCGCGCGAGGCGCTCGCGGGGCGCTGGCGATCGTGCTGCACACGCACATGCCCTACGTCGAGGGCTTCGGCACGTGGCCGTTCGGCGAGGAGTGGCTGTGGGAGGCGATCGTCGGCAGCTACGCGCCGCTGCTGGAGCTGCTCGACGCCGGCGCGCCGCTGACGCTGTCGCTGACGCCGGTGCTGTGCGACCAGCTCGAAGCGCCCGGTGTGCACGAGCGCTTCGCGACGTTCGTCGACGACGTGCGCCGCCACACGCACGCCGAGGACGCCGCCGGGCTGCGCGCCGCCGGCCATGAGCAGCTCGCGCGCGAGCTCGAGCGCTCGCTGGGCCGACTACGAGGCGGCGCTGCGCGCGCTCGAGCACGGCGGTGGGGACCTGCTCGCGGCGCTCGCGCCGCACGCGCAGTGGACGTCGGCGGCGACGCACGCCGTGCTGCCGCTGCTCGCGAGCGACGACGGCGTGCGCCTGCAGGTCCACACCGGCATCGCCTCTCATCGCGCGCGCTTCGGCGAGGGAGCCCGCAGGGGCGCAGGCTGGCGCGGCGGCTTCTGGCTGCCCGAGTGCGCACACGTCGCGCGCCTGGAGCCGCTGCTCGCGGAGGCGGGCGTGCATGCGACGTGCGTCGAGCTGACCGGGCGCTACGGCGTCGGCGCCGCCGAGCACCTGCAGCCGCGCGTCGGCGAGAGCGGCGTCGTGCTCGTCCCGATCGACAGGGCGACGATCGACCTCGTGTGGAGCGAGCGCGGCTACCCGGCGCATGGCGCTTACCGCGACTACCACCACCACACGATCCATCACCACACGCCGTGGAGCAACGACGGCGGCGCGTACGACCACGCGAAGGCGCTCGCGCTCGCACGCACGCACGCGGCCGACTTCGTGGCGCGCACCGCCGCGCGCCTACGCGACGCCGGCGCCGACCTGCCGGGTGGCGGGCTCGTCGTCTGCGCGCTCGACACAGAGCTGCTCGGGCACTGGTGGTACGAGGGCGTCGATTGGCTGGCGGCAGTCGTCGAGGAGTGCTCGCGCCAGCAGCTCGAGCTCGTTCGCCTCGACGACGCGCTCGAGCGCCTCGAACCGGAGCCGACGGCGTCGGCGGAGCGGGAGTCGACGCCGGCGAGGTCGCGCGAGCCGTATCGTGGGCGAGCGCGCGCCCGGGCGCTCGACGATCGCGACGCGGAGCGCGCGAGCTCGTGGGGGGCGAACGGCGACCTCTCGACGTGGTCCGGCCCGGCGGTCGCCGACGTCGCCTTCGCGCTGCGGCGCGTGGAGCTCGAGACGCTCGCGGCGAGGCCGCGCGCCGGACGCGCGGCGCTGCGCGAGCTGCTCGCGCTGCAGTCGAGCGACTGGGCGTTCATGCTCTCGCGCGAGCTCGCCGCGCCGTACGCGCGCGAGCGCATGGCGCTGCATCGCGCGGCGCTCGAGCGCGCGCTGCGCGATCGCGAGCGCTTCGACGAGCGCGCGACGCGCAACATCGCCGCGTACGTCTGAGCGCGAGTGACGAACGTCGCCGACGGTGGCTACTGCCAGCGCATCGCGCGCGGCGCCTCGCGCATGCGGATCAGCCGTGCGGGCACGCCGCCGACGACGGCGTTCTCGGGCACGTCGTGCGTCAGCACGGAGTTCGTGCCGACGATGCTGTTGTCGCCGACGGCGATGCCGCGCAGCACGCACGCGCCGTAGCCGATCCAGACGTTGTGCCCGACACGCACGTCGCGCTTGTAGATCCCCTGCAGGCGCACCGGCCGCTCGACCTCGGTGACGCCGTGGTCGAAGTCGATCAGCATCACGCGGTCGGCGAGGATGCACTCGCGCCCGATCGAGACGTACTGGTACGCGGAGATCGTGCACTCCTGGCCGATCACCGTCTTCGCTCCGATCTCGACCTCGCCCTCGTGCACACGGATCTTGCAGCCGTGCCCGACCCACGCCCAACGGCCGATCCGCAGCGTCGCGTGGCGGCCGATCTCGAGCTGCACGTCGGGACAGATGAAGCACAGCCCGTCGGTCTGCAGCCGGCCGCGGTGGCGCAGCTTCAGCCACAGCCAGCGCGCGGTCAGGTACGCGTAGCGCCGATTGACCATGCCGTTGGCGCGCATGAAGCGCAGCAGCGCGAGCGGGCCGCCGCTCAGCGGCTCGGGCGCGCGGCGGATCGTCTCGGCGATCTGCGCCGGTGCGTCGGTCGGTGGCGAATCGGCGAGCAGCTCCATCGCGGGTCGAATCGTATTGCCCTGCGATGATTGCGCCGGCGATGGCCGACGCGAAGCCCGACCCGACCCTCGCGCGGCGCCTGCTCGACGGCGATCGCCGCGCGCTCGCGCGCGCGATCTCGCTCGTCGAGGACGACCGGCCGGAGGGGTGGGAGCTGGTCAAGGAGGTCTACCCGCACACGGGCAAGGCGGCGGTCGTCGGCTTCACGGGACCTCCTGGCGTCGGCAAGTCGACGCTGATCGGCGTGCTGACGAAGGCGCGGCGCGAGGCCGGGCGCAGCGTCGGCGTGCTGTCGATCGACCCGTCCTCGCCGTTCACGCAAGGGGCGCTGCTCGGCGACCGCATCCGCCTGTCCGAGCACTTCCTCGACCAGGGCGTGTTCATCCGCTCGATGGCCAACCGCGGCGCGCTCGGCGGCCTCTCGGAGGCGGCGCTGCAAGCGGCGCTGCTGCTCGACGCGGCCGGCCGCGAGGACGTGTTCGTCGAGACCGTCGGCGTCGGGCAGGCGGAGATCGACATCATCGACCACGCCGACACGATCGTGCTCGTGCTGATGCCCGGCTCGGGCGACTCGATCCAGGCGCTGAAGGCAGGCGTGATGGAGATCCCGGACGTGATCGTGATCAACAAGGCCGACCATCCGCTGACCGACACGATGGTGCGCGAGATCCGCGGCGTGCTGTCGCTCGCGAACCTCGACCGCACGCCCGAGGAGGTGCGCGCGCGCTGGCGCGTGCCGATCGTCAAGACCGAGGCGAGCCGCGGCGTCGGCGTCGGCGAGCTGGTCGAGCGCCTCGACGAGCACCGCGAGCACATCCTCGCCGCCGGCCAGCTCGCCGAGCGCCGTGCGCGCAACCTGCGCAACGAGGTGCTCGCGATCGCGACCGCGCGCATGCGCCGGCGGTTGGAGGAGGAGCTGCGCGAGGACGCGTCCTTCCAGGCGCTGATCGACCAGGTCGTGCAGCGCCGCCTCGACCCGGCGAGCGCGGCGGCCACGCTGCTCGGACGCGAGCCGGCCGATCACGGTCGCTGAGCCCTTACGCAGACTTGCGTAACGCACGTGTGCGTGATCTAACGCAGAAGCCACTGATCGAGAAATGGCTCCACGATCCAGGCTTTGCCGTGATCGCGCCCACGCAGGGATGCGTTAGGTGCTTGGCCCCGGCATCGAGATAGGCTCGCAGCCATGGACTACCTCGACCTCGCCGATCGCACGTGGCCGCTGCTGCGCCACGCGATGGCCGGTCACACGGCGGTGTACCGCGCGACGAACGGCGCGATCGGCCACCGCGTGCCTGGTCTCGCGCCGACGCTGTTGCTCGACCACGTCGGCGCGAAGAGCGGCGCGCGCCGGACGAGCCCGCTCGTGTACGGGCGCGACGGCGCGAACCTCGTGCTCGTCGCGTCGAAGGGCGGCTATCCGAAGAACCCGGCGTGGCTCTACAACCTCCAAGCGCACCCCGACACGACGGCGCAGGTCGGCTCCGAACACCTCGACGTGCACGCGCGCGTCGCCGCGGGCGAGGAGCGCGAGCGTCTGTGGGCGCTGATGGTCGGCGTGTACGGCGGCTACGAGGACTACCAGAGGCGCACCGATCGCGAGATCCCAATCGTCGTGCTCGAGCCGCGCTGAGAATCGTCTAGGCCCCGAGCGCGCGCGCGATGACCATCTGCTGAACCTCGTCGGTGCCCTCGCCGATCGTGAGGATCTTCGCGTCGCGGTAGAAGCGGCAGACGGGGTACTCCTCGATGTAGCCGTAGCCGCCGTGGATCTGGACGGCCTCCTCGGTGCAGCGCACGGCGAGGCGGCCGGTCTTGAGCTTCGCCTGCGCGGCGGTCAGCGTGAAGTTGCGCCCTGCGTCCTTCTCGCGCGCGGCCTTGTAGACGAGCAGGCGCGCGGCGGCGATCTCGGTCGCCATGTCGGCGAGCTTTGCCTGGATCGCCTGGAACTTCGAGATCGGCTGGCCGAACGCCTTGCGCTCCTTGGCGTACTTGAGCGCCTCGTCGAGCGCGCCTTGCGCGAGCCCGACGCCCATCGCGGCGACGCCGATGCGGCCGATGTCGAGGATGTGCAGGAACTGCTTGAAGCCGGCGCCGCGCGGGCCGAGCAGGTTCTCCTCGGGCACGCGGCAGTCGCTGAACGTCAACGGCCGCGTGTCGGACGCGTTCCAGCCCATCTTGCGGTACGGCTCGCCCTGCTCGTAGCCGGGAGTCCCGTTTCGGATGATGATGTTCGAGATCTGCCGCGGCCCGCCCTTGCCGCCATCGGTGCTTGCCTCATCGGTCACGGCGGTGATGCAGACGACCCCGGAGATGTCGGTGCCGGCGTTCGTGATGAACTGCTTGGCGCCGTCGATCACCCACTCGCCGTCGTGCAGGCGCGCGCGTGTGCGCGTGTTGCCCGCGTCGGAGCCGGCGTCGGGCTCGGTCAGGCCGAACGCGCCGAGGCGCTCGCCGGAGCACAGCCGCGGCAGCCACTCGCGCTTCTGCTGCTCGGAGCCGAACAGGTAGATCGGCTGCGTGCCGAGCGAGGTGTGCGCGCAGAGCGTGATCGCGACGGAGGAGTCGATTCGCGTGAGCTCCTCGACGGCAAGGGCGTAGGCCAGTGTGTCGCCGCCGCCGCCGCCGTACTCCTCGGGGAACGGGATGCCCATCAGGTTCAGCGCGCCGAGCTTCGCGACGATCTCGTACGGGAACGACTTCGTCCGGTCGAGCTCCTCGGCGACCGGCGCGATCTCGCCCTCGGCGAACTCGCGCACGGTGCGGCGGATCAGCTCGTGGTCGGGCGAGAGGTCGAAGTCCATCGCGCGCGCATTCTCACAGCTCTCGCAGCGCGCGGCGGCGCGTCGGCCCGCCGCGCGCCGCCCGCGCGCGCCGCCGCGTCTACGATTCGCGCGGATGAACCGCGTCGACTGGGTCCGCCACTACGTGCTCACGCGCGGGCGCACGCATCGCTACGGGACCGACCGCTCGCAGCTCGGCGACCTGCACCTGCCTGCGGGCGCCGGCCGGCATCCGGTGATCGTCGTGATCCACGGCGGCTCGTGGCGCCGGCAGTACGGCCGCGCGGTGATGCGCGCGGTCGCGGCGGCGCTCGTGCGGCGCGGCTTCGCCGTGTGGAACATCGAGTACCGGCGCGTCGGCGCCGGCGGCGGCTGGCCGCAGACGTTCGAGGACGTCGCGGCGGCGATCGACGTGCTCGACGGGCTGCACCCGTCGCTCGATCTCGACCGCGTGGAGCTGCTGGGGCACTCGGCCGGTGGGCATCTGGCGCTGTGGGCGGCCGGGCGCGAGCGGCTGGCGCCGGGCGCGCCGGGCGCGCCCGCGTCGCCGGGCGCGGGCCCGCGCGTGCCGATCGCGCGGGTGATCTCGCTGGCGGGCGTGTGCGACCTGAGCGGCGCGTACCGCCTGTGGCATGGCGGCGCCGTGCGCGCGCTGATGGGCGGCTCGCCCGAGGACCTGCCGGAGCGCTACGACGTCGCCGACCCGCTGCGCCAGGTGCCGCTGGCGATGCCGGCGCTGCTCGTGCACGGCGTGCGCGACGAGACGGTCTCGGTGCGGCTGAGCCGCGACTACGCGGCCGCCGCGAGCGCCGCCGGCGGCGCTGTCGAGCTCGTCGAGATCGACGGCGCGGCGGGCGGGCATCGCGCGTTCATCGAACCGCACGGGCCCGCGTGGGAGCCGGTGTGGCGGGTGCTCGAGCGCGCGCCCGGCGCCGAGGGCACGGCAACGGTCGCTACGCGCTGAACGAGCGCGCGAGCTCGACGAGCAGGCGCACGCCGTAGCCGGAGGCGCCCTTCGGCGCGTACGTGCGGCCGAGGTCCCACGCCGAGCCGGCGATGTCGAGGTGCGTCCACGGCGTATCGCCGACGAAGTTCGAGAGGAACGCGGCGCCGACGATCGTGCCGGCCTTGCGCGCCTCGGGCGCGTTGTCGAGGTCGGCGTACACGCCCTTGATCAGCTCGTCGTACTCGGCGTGCAGCGGCAGGCGCCAGACGATCTCGCCGGCGCGTTCGCCGGCGGCGGAGACCTGCGCGGCGAACGCGTCGTCGTTGCCGAGCAGGCCGGCGTACGTCGAGCCGAGCGCGATGATCACGGCGCCGGTCAGCGTCGCGAGGTCGACGATCCGCTCCGCCCCCTCGCCGACGGCGTGGCAGAGGCAGTCGGCGAGCACGAGCCGGCCCTCGGCGTCTGTGTTGTTGACCTCGATCGTCTTGCCGTTCGAGGCCCTGACGATGTCGCCGGGCTTGACCGAGTGGCCGCTCGGGAGGTTCTCGGTCGCGCCGACGACGGCGACGATCTTGACCGGCAGGCGCAGGCGCGCGATCGCGGCGATCGCCTCGATCACGGCGGCGCCGCCGGACATGTCGAACTTCATCTCCGACATCTTCGGGCCGGGCTTCAGCGAGATGCCGCCGCTGTCGAACGTGACGGCCTTGCCGACGAAGCCGAGCACGGGTCCGCCGGCGCCGTCGCCGTCGTAGCGCAGCGTGATCAGCGCCGGCTCCTGGTCGGAGCCCTGCGCGACGGCCGCGAACGCGCCCATTCCGCGCGCGACGATCCCCTCGCGGCCCTCGACCTCGACCGACAGCGAGTCGATCTCGCGCGAGAGCGCCTCGGCGTAGGCGGCGAGCGCGGTCGGCGTGAGGTCGTTGCCGGGGCGGTTCTGCAGGTCCCGCGCGGCGTTGACCGCGTCGGCGACGAGCGCCGCATCGGAGACGGTCTCCTCGATCTCGCCGGGCGCCGAGACGATCAGCCGCTCGAGGCCCTTCGGCGCGCCGCCGGCGTCGTCGGCCGGCGCGGACTTGTGGCGCTCGAAGCGGTAGTCGGCGAGGATCGTGCCCTCGACGAGCGCCGCCGCGACGTCGGCGCCGGCGCCGTCGGGAAGCACCCAGCAGAGCGTCCTCGTCGACAGCTCGCGCGCGCGTTCGCGCGCGACGGCGGCGGCGACGCGTGCGCGCTCGGGCGTGAGCTCCTCGCGCTTGCCGAGCCCGACGGTCAGCCAGCGCTGCTCGTCGGTGTGCGCGAGCGCGAGCGACTTGAACGAGGCGCGTGCCTCGCCGCTCGACAGCAGCGCGCCGAGGAGCGCCGGCGCGCCGTCGCCGACGGGCTCGCCGTCGAAGATGCCGAGCGCGACGGTGTCGGCGCCGCTTGCGCTCGCCGGTTGCGTCGTCGCGGAGACGTCCATCGGCCGAGCACGATAGCCGGATCGCTAGCATTGCCGTCCGCCCAGGCAATTTCTCTCACCTCGAGACAGGAGAGCCCCGTTCCATGGCAAAGACCGTGATCCTCGGCAGCGCACGCACCCCGATCGGCAAGATGGGAGGCGGCCTCTCGACGCTCGAAGCGACCGAGCTCGGCGCGGTCGCGATCGAGGCCGCGCTCGAGCGCGCAGCGGTCGAGCCCGAGCAGGTCGAGCACGTCGTGATGGGGCAGGTGCTGCAGGCCGGCCAGGGGCAGATCCCCTCGCGCCAGGCGCAGATCAAAGCGGGCATCCCGAAGGAGGTCTCGTCGGAGACGATCAACAAGGTCTGCGCGTCGGGCTTGCGCGCGTCGGTGCTGCTCGACCAGGCGATCCGCGCCGGCGAGCTCGAGGTCGGCGTCGGCGGCGGCATGGAGTCGATGTCGCAGGCGCCGTACCTGCTGCCGCAGGCTCGCTTCGGCTACCGGATGGGCGACGCGAAGATGCTCGACGCGATGGTCCACGACGGCCTGACTAACCCGTTCTCGGGCAAGCAGATGTTCGTCGAGGCGACCGAGATCGGCGACGAGCTCGAGATGACGCGCGCCGACCTCGACCGCTGGGCGCTGCGCTCGCACGAGCGCGCGCTGGCGGCGATCGACGAGGGCCGGATGTCCGACGAGACGGTCTCGGTGACGGTCAAGGGACGCAAGGGCGACACGGTCGTCGACGTCGACGAGGGTCCGCGCCGCGACACCTCGCTGGAGGTGCTCGCGAAGCTGCCGGGCCTGGTCGACAAGGAAGGCTCGCACACGGCCGGTAATTCTCCCGGCGTGAACGACGGCGGCGGCGCGCTCGTACTGTCCTCCGAGGAGTGGGCGCAGAGCAACGGCAAGGAGGCGCTCGCCGAGATCGTCGCGCACGCGCAGAGCGCGAACGACTTCGCGTACCTCGCGACGACGCCGGCGAGCGCCGCGAAGAAGGCGCTCGAGAAGGCCGGCCTGCAGCCCGGCGACATCGACCTGTGGGAGATCAACGAGGCGTTCGCGTCGGTCACGCTCAACTCGATCCGGATGCTCGGGATCGACGAGGAGCGCGTCAACGTCAACGGCGGCGCCGTCGCGCTCGGCCACCCGATCGGCGCGTCCGGCGCGCGGATCCTCGGCAGCCTCGTGCACGAGCTGCGCCGTCGCGGCGGCGGCCTCGGCTGCGCCGCGATCTGCTCCGGCGGCGGCCAGGGCGACGCGGTGATCCTCAAGGTGCAGTGAGCGAGAGCGGCAACGGGGCCGGACCGTCGCGCGCGGCGGCGTTCTTCGACCTCGACAAGACGCTGATGGCGGGCTCGTCGGGGATCTTCTTCGCGCGGGCGGCGTACGAGACGGGGATGATCACGCGCGCGCGGCTCGTGCGCGACGCGTACGAGAACCTGCGCTTTCGCCTGCGCGGCTCGACCGACGATCGCGCCGACGACGTGCGCAAGCGCGTCGGTCAGATGATCGCGGGCGTCGCGGTGCGCGACCTGCAGCGGCTCTCGCCGCGCGTGCTCGCGGGCGTGCTGCCGCGGCTGTACCCGCAGATGCTCGAGCGCGCGTACCGTACCAGGACGCGGGCGTGCCCGTGTACATCCTGACGGCCGCCTCGCAGGAGATGGCCGACCTGCTCGCGCACGTGCTCGCGTTCGACGGCGGCCTCGGCTCGCGCTCGGAGGTCGTCGACGGCCGCTACACCGGGCGCCCGGCGGGGCCGTTCAACTACCGCGAGGGCAAGGTCATCTCGATGCGCGAGCTGGCCGAGCGCGAGGGGATCGATCTCGAAGCGTCGTTCGCGTACTCGGACTCGGAGTCGGACCTGCCGATGCTGCGCGCGGTCGGCCAGCCGGTCGTCGTCAACCCGGACGCCGAGCTGCGGCGGATCGCGCTGCACGAGGGCTGGGAGGTGCTGCACCTCGACCGGCTCGGGCAGCGGCTGAAGGTGCTCGCCGCGCTCGGCGCCGTCGCCGCGCTCGGCGGCCTCGGCCGGGCGGCGCGCGGCGGGCGTGCGCGCCCGCCGCGGCGGCGCGTCGGCCGGTCGCTGCGGGGGCACGTCGCCGCGCGCGGCGCGCGGCGCGCATAGGCTGCGGGGGCAGATGTCCGCTCAGCCGCAGGGAAAGATCCGCGTCGTCGTCGCCAAGCCCGGCCTCGACGGGCACGATCGCGGCGCGAAGATCATCGCGCGCGCGCTGCGCGACGCCGGGATGGAGGTGATCTACACGGGCCTGCACCAGACGCCCGAGCAGATCGTCGAGACGGTGATCCAGGAGGACGCCGACGCGGTCGGCCTGTCGATCCTGTCGGGCGCGCACATGACGCTCGTGCCGCGCGTCGTTGAGCTGCTGCGCGAGCAGGGGATCGACGACGTCGTCGTGACCGTCGGCGGGACGATCCCCGCCGAGGACATCCCGGAGCTGCGCGAGCTCGGCGTCGCCGCCGTGTTCACGCCGGGCGCGCCGACGCAGGCGATCGTGGACTTCATCCGCGAAGCGACCGCCGCCCGCGCTTGATTGACTCGTCAGTCAACCGCTTGACCGAGTAGGATCACTCTCAACTGACCCCAAGGAGAACCCGAGAGAAATGAAGATATGCGTCCTGGTGAAGGAGGTCCCGGACGCCGCCGTCGAGAAGAAACTGAACCCTTCGACGGGGCGCATGGACCGCAGCGGGGAGAAGAACCTCAACCCGTATGACACGCACGCCATCGAGGCTGCGATGCAGATCAAAGAGGGCGGCGCGGTCCCGGTCGAGGAGATCGTCGCGGTGACGATGGGCCCGGACAGCGCTGTGCGCGCGCTGCACAAGGCCGTCTCGCTCGGCGCCGACCGCTCGGTCCACCTCGCCGACGAGGCCGTCGCCGGCTCCGACGTCGCCGCGACCGGCTACGCGCTGGCGCAGACGCTCAAGCGCGAGAGCCCGACCTGGTGCTGCTCGGGCAGCAGTCCGACGACGGCGAGTGCTACACGATCGGCGCGGTCGTCGCCGAGCACCTCGGGATGCCGTCGCTGACGCAGGTGATCAAGATGGACGTCGAGGCCGAGGCGCTGCGCTGCGAGCGCCAGGCCGAGTACGGCTACGACACGGTCCAGGTCAAGCTCCCGGCCGTGATCTCGGTCGGCGACGCGATCAACGAGCCGCGCTACCCGTCGCTGAAGGCGATCATGGGCGCGAAGAAGAAGCCCCTCGACAGCGTCGGCGTCGGCGACGTCGAGATCGACACGAGCAAGGTCGGCGGAGACAACTCGGCCGCGCAGTGGGTCGCGGCGAAGGCGCCGCCGGCGAAGGCCGCTGGCGAGATCATCGAGGACGAAGACACCGACGAGACGGTCGAGAAGATCGTCGCGTGGCTCGACGAGAGGAAGCTGATCTAGATGGCGAACATCCTGGTCTACGCGCTGCACTACGAAGGCGCGATCAACAAGAACTCGCTCGGCGCGGTCTCCGAGGGCGCGAAGCTCGCGGCGGAGCTCGGTGGCGAGGCGCACGCGATTCTGCTCGGCGAGAACGTCCCGCAGGACCTGGCGGCGTCGCTCGGGAAGTACGGCGCCAAGAAGGTGCTCGTCGCCGAGGGACCCGAGGGGCTCGCGCAGCCGCTCGTCGACGCGATGGCGGCGGCGATCCAGGGCGGCGACTACTCCTACGCGCTGTTCGGCGGCGGCCTGCTCGGCTTCGAGATCGGTGCTGGCCTCGCCGCGCGACTCGGCGCGGGCGTCGCGATGGAGGTCACGGCCGTGCGCGCCGAGAACGGCGAGCTCGTCGCCGAGCGTCCGATCCTCGGCGACTCGGCGATCTCGGAGATCAAATATCGCTCCGACGTCGGCATCATCATCGGCCGGCTGAACGCGTTCGAGATCAAGCAGAGCGGCGAGGCCGACGCACCGGTCGAGCAGCTCTAGTTCGAGCTCAGCGCGCACGCCTCGCAGGCGACGATGGTCACGCGCGGCGAACAGCGCGGCGCCGACGTCGACATCGAGGGCGCCGACATCCTCGTCGCCGGCGGTCGCGGCCTGGGCAAGGCCGAGGGTTTCGAGCTGGCCGAAGAGCTCGCACAGGCGTTCGGCGGCAACAGCGCCGTCGCCGCCACGCGCGCGGTGGTCGACGCCGGCTGGTACCCGTACGCGGCGCAGATCGGGCAGACCGGCAAGACGGTCTCGCCGAAGCTGTATCTCGCCGCGGGCATCTCGGGCGCGATCCAGCACAAGGTCGGGATGCAGTCCTCGGAGAACATCGTCGCGATCAACAAGGACGCGAACGCGCCGATCTTCGAATTCTCAGACCTCGGGATCGTCGGCGATCTGAACAAGATCCTGCCGAAGCTGACCGAGGCCGTGAAGGCGAAGAAGGGCAGCTGAGGTCATCGCGATGTCAGCGCACAACGGCTCCGCAACGGCAAGGTCGCGCCCGCCCGTTCCCGCCGCCGGTGGACTCGCAGAAGGAGTTCATCAAGCGGGGGCTCGACGACGAGGATGAGCTGATCGAGGTCGGCGTCGCGATCGTCGGCGGCGGCACGGCCGGCCTGGCGTGCGCCAACCGGCTGCTGCAGCTGCTTGCGGATGACCCGGAGACGATGGAGCGCCTCGGCGAAGTGCCGGTCGCGGTGATCGAGAAGGCGAAGACGTGCGGCGGGCACAACCTGTCCGGCGCCGTGATGCGCCCAGGTCCCCTGGAAGAGCTCTTTCCAGAGCTCACCCGCGAGCAGTGGCGCGAGCAGGGCTTCGCGTTCGGCGAGGTCACGAAGGAGTCGGTCTACATGCTGACGGGGCCGAAGAGCAAGCTGCCGGTCCCGATCCCGGCGGTGCCGAACTTCAAGAACCACGGCAACGAGGTCGTGTCGGTCTCGGCGCTCGCGCGCTACCAGCAGCAGCAGGCCGAGGACGGCGGCGCTTACATCCTCACCGAGACGGCCGCGACGCAGCTCGTCGTCGAGGACGGGCGCGTCGTCGGCGTGCGCTCTGGCGACAAGGGTCGTGGCAAGGACGGCGAGCCGCTCGGCAACTTCGAGCCGGGCACCGACATCAAGGCGAAGGCGACCGTGCTCGCCGAGGGCTGCTGGGGCCATCTGACGGGCGCGGCGATCCGGGAGTTCGACCTCGCCAAGGATCGCGAGCCGCAGGTCTGGGAGCTCGGCGTCAAGGAGGTTTGGAAGGTAAAGCAGCCGCTCGATCGCGTGATCCACACGTTCGTGCAGCCGTGGCCGTTGAAGGTCTCGCCCAAGTACGGGCAGCTCGGTGGCACGTGGATCTACCCGATGAAGAACGCCGCCGGCGAGGATCTCGTCTCGATCGGCTTCGTCGTCGATCTCAACTACAAGGACGCGACGACGTCGGCTCACGATCTGCTGCAGACGTTCAAGACCCACCCACTCGTCAAAGGGATCCTCGAGGGCGGCGAGCGAGTCGCATGGGGGGCCAAGGCGCTGCCCGGCGGTGGCTACTGGTCGATGCCGAAGCTGTCGATGCCCGGCGCCGTGCTCGTGGGCGACTCCGGTGGCATGGTCGACACGGCGGCGCTGAAGGGCGTGCACCACTGCATCCGGTCGGGGATGCTCGCCGCCGAGTCGATTTACGCGGCGCTCAAGCGCGGCAACAGCGACTTCTCCGACTACGAGGACGCGATCGAGCAGTCCACCGTCGGCAAAGAGCTCTACGAGGTGCGCAACACGCGCCAAGCCTTCCAGAAAGGATTCCTCGTCGGCAGCGCGCTTGCAGGCCCGTCGATCATGTCCAAGGGCAAGCTGCCGCCCGGTCGCCAGGAGTGGCACCGCGACGACGCCGAGCCGATGTTCATCGGCGACACCAAGGACCGCTATCCGAAGCCGGATGGCAAATACACCTTCGACAAGCTCTCGTCGGTGTTCATCACCGGCAATGCGACGCGCGACGACGCGCCGAACCACATCCGCATCCAGAAACACGTCCCGCGCGTGATCGCCGAAACGTGGCGCTGGATGTGCCCGGCCGGCGTCTACGAGATCCCCGAGGACGCGCCCGAGCACGGCGAGGTCGACGTGATCGTCAACTACACCAACTGCGTGCAGTGCGGCGCGATCACCGCCAAGGGGGGACGGCTGACGACGCCCGAGGGTGGCGACGGCCCCCTCTACCAGATCCTCTAGCTGCGCGCGAAACAACGGCGGCGAAGCGGTGTTAGGGGAGTGCCATGGAGCACACCGCACACGACCCTGAGCACAAGCGTTCGCGCCACCTGGCGCGCCGGCGCTCGCTCGCGGCGGCCGTCGCGGCGGCTTGCCTGCTCGCGCTCGGCGCCGGCTCGGCGGGCGCACAGGGCGACTCACTCGTGCCGACGCCGCCGACCGCGACGAGCGTGACGGCGACGCTCGAACAGTGCGTCACGTCGGGGACCCAGACCGAACGCTCGGCGACGTTCACGGGCGAAATGACGGCGATCGCCGGCACCGCGAAGATGTCGATGCGGATCGACGTCGAAGAGCGCGGCCCCGAAGACCTCGAATTCCACACGGTCGGCGCCGAGGGCATCGGCGCGTGGCGCTCGTCGGACCCGAAAGTCAAGATCTACAAGTACGTCAGGCAGGTCACCAACCTCTCATCGCCGGCGGCCTACCGAGCGATCGTGCGCTTCCGCTGGATCGGCGCGAAGGGCCGCGTGATCCGTCGCGCCGAGCGGCTAACGACGGGCTGCCAGCAGCCGCCGTCGCCGCCGCAGCCGACGTCTCCGGGAGCGACTGCGCCCGCGAGCGCGCCGCCGGCCTCGACCGGCGCGGCGACCGGCGCCCCGTCCGCGTGAGAGAGGAACGGCGCGAAACGCGTCGCGGGCGGGCCGCTAGAATGAGTCGACGATGAAGGCCAAGATCCACCCGACCTACACGGCGGCACGCGTGCACTGCACGTGCGGCAACGAGTTCATCACGCGCGCGACGCAGGACGAGCTGCGCGTCGAGGTGTGCTCGAACTGCCACCCGTTCTACACCGGCCGCCAGAAGCTCGTGGACAGCGGCGGGCGCGTCGAGCGCTTCCAGCGCCGCGTGGCGAAGGGGCGTCTCGCGCAGAGCCGGTCCGCCGGTTAGCGCGATGCCCCCGCGCTCGGCCGGCGGTGCCTCGACGATGCCGGCCGCGACCGAGAGCGTGCTCGATGCGCCCGTGCTCGAGCAGCCGCGTGCGCCGCTCGACGGCGCGTCGCCGGACGCGGGCACGCTGGACGCCGGCGCCGACGGCCAGCTGAACGCGCGGCGCGACGCGCCGGTCGGCGGTCAGGCGGTGCTCGAGGGCGTGATGATGCGCGGCGTGTCCAACTGGGCGGTCGCCGTGCGCAAGCCGAGCGCCCAGCAGCTCGCGGAGGGCGAGCGCTCGCCCGAGGAGGCGGCGCTCGGCGAGATCGAGGTCACGAGCTTCCCGCTGGACTCGGCGCTCAAGCGCCATCGCCTGCTGCGCCTGCCGATCGTGCGCGGGATCGTCGCGCTCGGCGGCTCGCTCGCGATCGGCTTTCGCGCGCTCGAGGTATCGGCCAACGCGCAGCTTCCGCCCGACCCGAAGAACGAGATCGGCGGCGACGCCGGATCAGCCGAGGCGTCCGCGTCCGAGCCGGAGGAGATCCCGAAGGCGGTATGGGTCGGGACGGTCGTCGTCGCGCTCGTCTTCGCGATCGTCCTGTTCTTCCTGATCCCCGTCGGCCTGACGAGCCTGATCAAGGGGCAGCTCGGCTCCTCGGTCCTGTTCTGGCTGATCGAGGGGCTCGTGCGCACGGGCATCTTCCTCGGCTACATGCTGCTGCTCTCGCGCCTGCGTGACCTGCGGCGCGTGTTCGAGTACCACGGCGCCGAGCACAAGACGATCTCGTGCTTCGAGGCCGGCCTGCCGCTGACGCCCGTCAACGCGCAGCGCTTCTCGCGCCTGCACCCGCGTTGCGGCACGAGCTTCCTGCTCGTCGTGATGATCGTCGCGATCTTCGTGTTCGCGCCGATCGGGTTGCCGGCGTGGTACTGGCTCGTCGCGACGCGCATCCTCGGCGTCCCGATCATCGCCGGCATCTCCTTCGAGCTGATCAAGTTCGCCGGGCGCAACCGCAGCCGCCGCTGGGTGCGCGCGGTGATGTGGCCCGGGTTGAAGCTGCAGCTGCTGACGACGCGCGAGCCCGACCTCGACCAGCTCGCAGTCGCGATCGCCGCGCTGCAGGCGGTGCTCGACCGCGAGACGCCCGGCGCGCTGTCGGCCGCTGACCTCGTCGGCGTCGAGGTCGTCGCCTAGCTTCTCGCTGAACCGCGCGTCGGCCGCGCCGGCGTCGATCTCGTGGCCGCCCCGCGGGCGGCCCATAGACTGGAAGCTCGATGATCGAAGACCTCGTCAAGCAGATCGAGACGCGCTTCGCCGAGCTCGGCGAGCAGATGACCGACCCGGAGGTGATCTCCGACCGTGAGCGCTACGCCGAAGTCGGTCGCGCCTATCGGCAGCTCGAGCCGGCGGCGAAGCTCGCGGCGCAATGGCGCGAGGCGCCAGGAAACGGCGGACGGCGCCGAGGAGCTGCTCAGCCGAGGAGGGCGAGGACTCCGAGCTGCGCGATGAGCTCGCCGGCGCGCGCGAGCGGATCGAGCGGCTCGAGGAGGAGATCCGCATGGCGATGGTCGAGCGCGACCCGAACGACGAGAAGAGCGTGATCGTCGAAATCCAGGGCGGCGCCGGCGGCGACGAGGCGGGCCTGTGGGCGGGCGACCTCTACCGGATGCTGACGCGCTACGCCGAGCGCCTCGGCTTCGCGACCGAGCCGATGGACATCGGCGAGGGCAAGTACACGTTCGAGATCAAGTCGCGCCCGCCCGACGGCGCCTACTCGGTGTTCAAGTTCGAGGGCGGCACGCACCGCGTCCAGCGCGTCCCGCAAACCGAGTCCCAAGGCCGGGTCCACACCTCGACGGCGACCGTCGCGGTGCTGCCCGAGGCGGAGGACGTCGACGTGCAGATCGATCCGAACGACCTGCAGGTGGACGTCTACCGCTCCTCGGGGCCGGGCGGGCAGTCGGTCAACACGACCGACTCGGCCGTGCGCGTGACGCACAAGCCGTCGGGGATCGTCGTCTCGATGCAGGACGAGAAGTCGCAGCTGCAGAACCGCGAGAAGGCGCTGCGCGTGCTGCGCGCGAGGCTGTACGAGCGCGCGCTCGCCGAACAGCAGGCAGAGCTCGCGGCCGACCGCCGCTCGCAGGTCGGCACGGGCGACCGCGCGGAGAAGATCCGCACGTACAACTACGGCGAGCGGCGCGTCACCGATCATCGGATCAAGCTGACCGTCCACAACCTCGACGACGTGCTCGAGGGACAGCTCGACGAGCTGACCGCCGCGCTGCAGAGCGACGAGAAGCGGCGCCGGCTGCAGGCGCAGGCCGCGGCATGAGCGCGACGGCGGCCGGCGGCTCGGCAGCCGGCCGCGCGACGGCCGGCGGCTCGGCACGCTGCCACACGCTCGCCGGAGGCGGGCGGCGCCCGAGCGGCACGTCCGTCGCCGACGCGCTCGAGGGCGCGATCACGGCGATCGCGGCCGCCGGCTGCGAGACGCCGCGCCTGGACGCGGAAGTGCTGCTCGCGCACGTGCTCGGCGTCGGGCGCGAGCGGCTGCTGCTCGACCGCGAGCTGCTCGTCGCGGGGCCGGCCGTGCGCGACTTCCAGGACGCCGTTCGCCGCCGCGCCGTCGAGCGCGAGCCGGTCGCCTACATCGTCGGCGCCCGCGGCTTTCGCCGGATCGAGCTGTCGGTCGATCGGCGCGCGCTCGTGCCGCGGCCGGAGAGCGAGCTGCTGGTCGAGTGCGGCCTGGCGCTCGCGCCCGGCGCGCGCGTGCTCGACGTCGGCACCGGCAGCGGCGCGGTCGCGCTGGCACTGAAGCACGAGCGCCCCGACCTCGACGTCGCCGGCAGCGATCTCAGCGACGACGCGCTCGCGCTCGCGCGCACGAATGCGCGTCGGCTCGAGCTCGACGTGCGCTTCCTGCACGCCGATCTGCTCGACGGCGCGCCGTCGGAGCTCGACGCGGTGCTCGCGAACCTGCCGTACGTCGCCGAGCGCGAGCGCGCCTCGCTGGCGCCGGAGATCGTGCGCCACGAGCCGCCCGGTGCGCTGTTCTCGGGCGCCGACGGGCTCGACGCGATCCGCGCGCTGAGTCGGCAGCTCGCCGCGCGCGAGCGTCCCGCGTTCGTCGCGCTGGAGGTCGGTGCGGGGCAATCCGCAGCTGTCGCCGAGCTGTTGCACGCGGCAGGATTCGCCGACGTGGAATGCATCCGCGATCTTGCGGGTATCGAGCGGGTGGTGACCGGGAGGCGGACACGCAGATGACGGCCGAGCTCACGAGCGAGGACGCCGAGCGACTGCGCGAGTGCGTCGCCGGCGGCGGCGTCGCGGTGTTCCCGACCGACACCGTCTACGGCGTCTGCTGCGACCCGAACGATCGGGCGGCGGCGCAGCGGCTGTACGAGCTGAAGGGCCGACCGCCGGCGCGGCCGGCCGCGGTGATGTTCTTCGCGCTCGCGCCGGCGCTGCGCGCGCTGGGAGAGCTCAACCTGAGCGAGCGCTGCGCGCTGCAAGCGCTGCTGCCGGGACCGGTGACGCTGCTGCTCGAGAACCGCTCCTCGGACTTCCTCGCCGCGTGCCGCAGCGACCCGGCGACGCTCGGGCTGCGCGTGCCGTGGCTACCCGACGGCCTGCACGCGCTCGCGGCGATCGCCGACCCGGTGATGCAGACCAGCGCGAACCTGACGGGCGAGCCCGACGCGCGCACGCTCGCCGACGTGCCGGCGGCGCTGCGCGACGGCGCCGACGTCGTGCTCGACGGGGGCACGCTGCCGGGGATCGCCTCGACGGTCGTCGACCTGCGCGAGTACGACGCGAGCGGCGCGTGGCACGTGCTGCGCGAGGGCGCGCTCGCGACGGAGGCCGTCGGCGAGCTGCTGCGCGAGCTTCGCTGAGTCGCCCATGCGAGGCTCCTGCTAGCCTCGTAGATCGCTGCCGCGACTGGCGCCTGAGGTGGGATCGACCACCGGGAAGCGGTCAGCGAGACCGCCGCGCGCCTGGGCACCAAGTCTTCGAGCCTGCAAGGAGGGCGCCGTGTCCGAACTCAGCCCCGACTACTTCAACCGGCCGCTCAGCGAGGTCGACCCGGAGATCGCCGACGTCCTGCGCGGCGAGCTCGAGCGCGAGCAGCGCACGCTCGAGGCGATCGCCTCGGAGAACTTCGTCCCGCGCGCGGTGCTCGAGTGCCAGGGCTCGGTGCTGACGAACAAGTACGCCGAGGGTTATCCGGGCCGTCGCTACTACGGCGGCTGCGAGTGGGTCGACGTCTCCGAGCAGCTCGCGATCGACCGCGCGAGGGCGCTGTTCGGCGCCGAGCACGCGAACGTCCAGCCGCACTCGGGCGCGCAGGCGAACACGGCCGTCTACCACGCGCTGCTGGCGCCGGGCGACACGATCATGGGCCTGTCGCTCGCGCACGGCGGGCACCTGACGCACGGGATGAAGATCAACGTCTCCGGCCGGCTGTACGACATCGCCGCGTACGAGGTCGACCGCGACAGCGGGCTGATCGAGATGGACGAGGTCGCGCGGATCGCGCGCGAGCGCCGTCCGAAGCTGCTGCTCGCCGGCTGGTCGGCGTACCCGCGCCAGCTCGACTTCGCGCGCTTTCGCGAGATCGCCGACGAGGTCGGCGCGCTGCTGATGGTCGACATGGCGCACTTCGCCGGGCTCGTCGCCGCCGGACTGCACCCGAACCCGATCGAGTTCGGCGCCGACGTCGTCACGACGACGACGCACAAGACGCTCGGCGGACCGCGCGCCGGCACGATCCTCTGCAAGGAGCAGTTCGCGAAGAAGATCGACTCGGCCGTCTTCCCCGGCCAGCAGGGCGGACCGCTCGAGCACGTGATCGCCGCGAAGGCCGTCACGTTCAAGCTCGCCGCGAGCGAGCTGTTCGCAGAGCGACAGCGCCGCACGCTCGACGGCGCGCGCGCATGGGCGCAGGAGCTGCTCGCCGCCGGCCACGGCGTCAACGTCCTCACGGGCGGCACCGACGTGCACCTCGTGCTCGTCGACCTGCGCGAGAGCCGCCCGGAGCTGACCGGCCGTCAGGCCGAGGATCGCCTGCACGCGATCGACGTCACGGTCAACCGCAACGCCGTCCCGTTCGACCCGCGCCCGCCGATGGAGGCGTCGGGGCTGCGGATCGGCACGCCGGCGCTCGCGACGCGCGGCCTGCAGCACGAGGACTTCGTCGAGGTCGGCAAGATCATGGCGATCGCGCTGACTCCCGAATACGAGTCGCGCGCCGGCGAGCTCGCGGAGCGCGTCGCGCAGATCGTCGAGCGCTACCCGCTCTACCAAGAGCTCGGCGCGGGCAGCCCCGTTTAGGGCGTCCGGCGGGCACCGCTCGCGTGTGACCCCGGCGCCTGCGATGCTTTTGGACGATCGATGGCGCATCCTGACGAGCTCGACGCGCTTTATGCCTTCCTCGTGGCGGCCGCCGTGTCGGCGCTGCTCACGCCGCTCACGATGCGGATCGCGAGGGCCGTAGGAGCAATCGACGAGCCGCGCGAGCGCGGCCTGTCCGAGACCCCGACGCCGCTGCTCGGCGGCCTCGCGATCTTCGCCGGGACGCTCGTCGCGGCGCTGATCTGGCTGCCGGCGGGATACGGGTCCGAACACGAGCTGTGGCGTGGAGTGCTGCTCGCGGCCGCCGTGATCACGCTCGTCGGCGCGCTCGACGACCGCTTCGAGATGCCGCCGGTCGTCAAGCTCGCCGGCCAGATCGTCGCGGCGGTGATCGTCGTGCATTACGGCGTCGCCGTGAAGGCGATCACGCTGCCGTTCGTCGGCTCGCTCGCGTTCCCGAACGCCGGGGTTACGAACGCCGGCCCCGTGTTGACCGTGCTCGGGCTCGTGCTGATGATGAACGTCGTCAACTTCTCCGACGGCGTCGACGGGCTTGCGGCCGGTGTGATCACGATCATCGCCGGCGCGATGACCGTGATCGCGTTCGACCTCGGACGCGGGCAGCCGGCCGTGCTCGCGGCGCTGACGGCGGGCGCGGCGCTCGGCTTCCTGTTCTTCAACTTCCCGCCGGCGTCGAGCTTCATGGGCGACTGCGGCGCCAACCTGCTCGGCCTGCTGATGGGCGTGATCACGGTCGAGGGCGCCGTCAAGACGGCGGCCGTCGTGTCGTTCGTGCTGCCGCTGATCCTGCTCGCGGTTCCGTTCCTCGACACGACGTTCGTCGTGCTCAAGCGACTCAAGTACCGCCAGCCGATCTACCGCCCCGACAGCGAGCACTTCCATCACCGGATGGCTCGAATCGGCCTGTCCAGCAGGCGCACGATCGCCTACCTGTACGCCTGGACGCTGATGCTCGCGGGGCTCGCGCTGGCGCTGCGCTTCATCCCGTACAGCGACCACAAAGGCCACCTGCACACCGGCTGGACGCTCGTGATGGTTGCGATCGGCCTGATCGTCGCCGCGGCGAGCGTCTACCTCGTGTACGTCCTCGAGATCCTCAAGTTCAGGCGGCTGTCGGCGATCCGCGTCCGGCGCCAGCGTCCGGACGCGTCAGCGGCCGAGATCGAGCAGGGCGTCGTTCGTGACCTGGAAACGGGTGAGATCGACGCTGTGCCGGCGCGGGAACGGGCGAACGTGGACGGCCTTGGGACGCGAGGGGTTGAGCAGCGCTTCGCCGAGCGGGATGTGGAAGAGGATCGCGTACGCGCAGAACAGCAGCGTGGCGGCGCGCAGCCGCCGATCGCGGCAGACCGCGGCTAGCGGCAGCGCCCAGATCACGTACCACGGCAGCAGCCACGCGGTCGACGCGAGCAGCGCGAGCGTCGTCCAGCCGGCGGCGACGCGCCAGTCCGCGCCGCGCGCCGTGCGCCACAGCGCGAACAGGAGGACCGCGAGGAAGCCCCCGACGAACACGTCGCGCCACCACGTCGGCGTGCCGCTCAGCCCGACGAGCCGCGCCGTCTCGGCTGGGACGCTGTGGATCGAGACGAGCTGCTGCTGCTCGCCGACGGCGCCGATGAAGCCGACCGCGTGGCTGCCGAAGCCGATCAGCGCGACGGCGCCGACCACGGCGAGGCTGAAGACCGCCGCCGCCGCGACGCGTACGCGCTCGCGACGCCGCTGCGGCGCGAGGATCAGGAACGGCAGCATCAGCCCGGCGGTCACCTTCACGCCGATGCCCGCCGCCAGGGCGCCGGCGCCCGCGCGCAGGCGCGGCCGGGCGCCGGCCGTCAGCGCGAGCGCGGCCGCGAGCGTCAGCAGGATCAGCGTGTCGTTGTGCGCGCCGCCAATTGCGAGCACGAGCAGCACGGGGTTGAGCCCGACGAACGCGCACGCCCAGCGCCGCGAGCCGCCGAGCCGGCTCGCGGCCAGCCCGATCAACGCGATCGCGCCGAGGCTCGAGGCGACGGCGAGCGCCTTGAACGCCCACAGCGCGCCGCCCACGCCGAGCGGCACGGTCGCGTAGCTGAGCAGCGTGAACAGCGGGCCGTACGGCGAATGCTGATACGGCCAGCCGAGGTACGCGAAGATTTCATCGCTCGACGCCTGCGCGGCGACGTGCGTGTACGGGTCGAGGACGTGCAGCACGCCGAGCCGCGCGAAGCCGATGTAGCCGAACACGTCCTGCGAGAGCAGCGGCGGCCCGACGAGCAGGATCAGGTGCGCGAGGACGATCGCGATCCACAGCGAGCGCAGCGAGATCGTGCGCGCGAACAGCAGCACGAGCACGTAGCTCGCGCACATCACGAGTGTCAGCGTCTCGAACGCGCCCGGGCCGAGCCCCCCGAGGTGCAGGTCCGCGAACGGGCCCGCAAGCCACGATTGCCAGCCGCCGCTGCGCCCGGGGACGTACTGCGTCGGTTCGTCGGCCGCCGTCGCCGCCGTCAGGAAGACGGTGACGACGATCCCGAGCAGCCCCAGCCGCGCGAGCGAGCGCGCGACGCGAGAGCCTCCGCGCGACGCCCGAGCGCGCCGACGATCGCGTGCTCGGCGGGTGGACGGCCCACGCTCGATCGACGTGCCGGTCGGCGCCGCGGCGGTCTGCATCGACTCATTGTTGCGTCTGGCGCCGGGCAGGCGTTGGGTGGGGGATGTAGAATCCCAACCTACGCGCGTGTAACGCTTGCCGGGGGGCATCGGTAAGTCCAGTTGCGAGCATGCGCAGCGCCTGCGGCGCCAGGCGCCGCCGCGAACGCAGGATCTTTCCTCAATGCGACGTCGCCAACGCAAATCCAAGCCGCAGCGCACACCGGGTCCCCGCCGTGTCCTGATCCTGTCCGCCGACGTCGGCGAGGGTCACGCGGCGGCGGCGCGTGCGCTCGCCGCGCAACTGACGGAGGCCGAGCAGCCGACCGAGGTGACCGTGATCGACGGCCTCGCCGCGATGGGGCGCCTGCTGAAACCGGTCGTCGAGGACGGCTACCGCGTCCAGCTGCGGTTCATCCCGTGGACGTACACGCTGATCTACGGGCTGCTCAACCACGTGCGCCCGGTGCGCGCGATCACGACGCGCCTGCTGTGCCGGTTCGGGTCGCGTCCGCTCGCACGGACGATCGCCGAGCACGAGCCCGACGTCGTCGTCTCGACCTACCCGGCGGTGACGGTCGTGCTCGCGCGGCTGCGCCGGATCGGCGAGGTCACGTGCCCGACCGTCGCGACGATCACCGACCTGACCGGGCTGTTCTTCTGGGCGCAGCCGGGAATCGACATGCACATGGTGATGTACGGTGAGTCGCTCGCGTCGGTCGAGCGCATCGCCGGACGCGACAGCGTCAAGCTCGTGCAGCCGCTGATCTCCGACGAGTTCCTGAAACCGCGTTGCCCGCACGAGGCGCGCCGGGCGCTCGGCCTTCCCGAGGAGGGACGGATGGTCGTCGTCTCCGGCGGCGGCTGGGGCGTCGGCGACGTCGAGGGCGCCGTGCGCGAGTTCATCCGCGTGCCCGAGGCGAGCAGCATCGTCTGCCTGGCCGGTCGCAACGAGCAGCTCGCCGCGAAGCTGCGCCGCACGTTCGCCGACGAGCCACGCGTGCACGTCTACGGGTTCACCGACAGGATGCCCGAACTGCTGTCGGCCGCCGACGTGCTCGTGCACTCGACCGGCGGCGTGACGTGCCTGGAGGCGATGGCGGCCGGCACCCCCGTCGTCTCCTACGGGCTGCCGGTGGGACACGCGCGTGTCAACACCCGCGCGATGGCCGCGCTCGACATCGTCCGCCTCGCGAACGACACGAGCGAGCTGCGCGAGCACGTGCGCGCGAGCTTCGTCGAGGAGGAGCCCGAGCCCGTCGGCGCCGAGCGGGGCGCTGCGCGCGACCCCGCGGCGGCGGACGTGGTGCTGCAGGCGCGCCACCGCGTGCGTCCGATCCCGCGCTGGCGCCTGCGCACGGTCGCGCTCGCGACCCAGCTCGTGCTGCTGCTCGCGGTCGGCACGTGGGTGATGTCGACCGACGAGGTATCGGCCGTCGCGAGCAAGCTCCTGCACGTTCACTCGCTGTCGGTCGTCAAGACCGACCAGCCCGACGTCGGGCTGATCATCCACGCGCCGAGGGGCGAGATCTCGGCGCTCGCCTCACAGCTCGCGGCGCGCGGGATCCACGCCTCGTTCGCCGACGACGGCGTCACGCCCGCCCCGGCGACGGTCGCCAAGCTGCGCTACCTCGGCGACGAGCTGCTGCCGGAAGTCCGCGCCGGCTCGCTGCTGCACTGGGTGCGCACTCGCTCGGTGCTGCACTCGCAGGCGCGCGCGCTCGGACTGCGCCGCCACCACTTCTACTACCTGCAGCCGCCCGGCGGCCTGACCGTCGGCCAGCTCGTGCTCGCGCGCACGGCAGGCGCGACGCCCGTCAGCGGCGCGATGCGGCTGGACGCCAAAGCGCCGCTGCCTCAGCGTCCGATGCGAGCCGGCGACGTGCTCGTCGTCGGGCTCGACGGGTCCTCCGCCTCGCTGCTCGGGCTCGAACGGCTGATCTCGCGGCTCGGACGCGAAGGGCTCGGCGCGGAGCCGCTCGCGTGGCTTACCGGCTCGCCGCCGACGAGCGCGACGAGCAACTGAGAGCGCGCCAGCAGGCCGGCGCCGACGACGAGCAGCGCGAGCGACGCCGACAGCGGCACGCCGCCGAGCGGAGTGTCGGCGAAGCTCTCGCCGAACAGCAGCGGCGCGACGACGATCGGGATCACGGTCTGCGTTACGAACACGACTGGCGCGACCTGAATCGCCGGGCGCTCCTGCAGCGCGCTCATCTCGCTGAGAACGCCGACCGCCGACGCCACGGCCGTCGACAGCCCCCACGCGACCGCCAGCCCGACGTGCCCCTGCGCGAGGTCGTCCGACGCGAGCTTCGTCGCGACGCCGCTCCAGCCCCCGGCCAGCCCCGCGCCGAGCATCGTCAGCGCCGCCGGCGGATGCGCGACGCGCTTGAGCAGGTACGGCAGCAGGCTCGCGACGCCGATGCCGGCGAGCACGAGCGTGATCGTCAGGTGCTCGGCGGCGTGGCCGTTCGTCCGCGGCGGCGCCGTCAGGCCGGCGCCGGCGACGCCGATCACGATCGCGAGCATCGCCAGGTGCTCGTAGCGCCCGGCGTGCTCGCCGAGCATGCGCTGCGCGAAGAACATCAGCACGAGCAGCCCGAAGGCGAGCGCCGGCTGTACGACGACGAGCGGCGCGAGCAGCAGCGCGACGAGCTGCAGCGGCCAGCCGAGGATCGACAGGCCGGTGCCGAGCAGCCAGCGCGAGCGGCGCAGCAGCCGCCACGCGAGCGCTAGGCGCAGATGCTCGCCGTGCGGGGCCTGCTTGGCGTCGATCGCCTGCAGCGCGATCCCTAGGCTGTAGAGCGTCGAGGCGCCCACGGCCGCTCCTATGCCCAGCACGAGATCGACCATTAACGCTCACGATCATCGCAGCCCGGCCCCCCCGACCGCGGTCGCCGTGACGGCGATCGCGCTCGCCGGCGCGCTCGCCGGCTACATGCTGCCGGGGCTCGCCGGAGCGCTCCCGGCGATCCGCGCCCCGCTCGGCGTCGAGGACCGCACGCGCGACGGCCGCGGCTACGCGCTGACGTTCGACGACGGCCCGCACGCGCAGGGGACGCCGGCCGTGCTCGCGCTGCTGGCCGAAGTTCGCGCGCCGGCGACGTTCTTCCTCGTCGGTGAGCAGGTCCGGCGCAATCCGGCGCTCGCGCGGGAGATCGTCGCGGCGGGGCACGTGATCGGTCTTCACTGCCATCGCCACCGCAACCTGCTGCGCCTGACGCCATGGCAGGTGCGCGAGGACATCGACCGCGCGCAGGCGGCGATCGAGGACGCAACGGCCGTCTCGCCGCTGCTCTACCGGCCGCCGTACGGCGTGCTCAACGCCGCCGCGCTGCACTACGCGCGCGCCACCGGGCGGCGGACCGTGCTGTGGAGCCAGTGGGGGCGCGACTGGGAGCAGCGCGCCACGCCGGCGTCGATCGCCGCGCGCGTGACCGACGGCGCCGGCGAGGGATCGGTGCTGCTGCTGCACGACGCCGACGACTACTCGGCGCCGGGCTCGTGGCGGCGCACCTGCGCCGCGCTGCCGCGCGTGCTCGCGACGCTCGCCGAGCGCGGCGTCGAGCCGGTCCTGCTCTGAACGCCCCGACCGACGCTCGGCGTGACGGTAGAATCGTGCGTCTGTCCAGCGCCGTCTCGATCGATCGTGGCGGCTCGCCCGCTGCGCTGTCCCCCGCCGGGGTCTCTCCCACGACGCGCGTCGCCGACGTGCGCGCGCCCGCGCGCACGCGCTGGTGGATCGAGGCGCTGGCCGTCGGCTGGCTGTTGTGGCTGTACGACGCGACGACGAACCTCGCGCCACTGCGGCTGTCGGTCGCGCGCGGCAACGCGCGCGGCTTGCTGCACGTCGAGCGCGTGCTGCACGTCGACCCCGAGCTGACGCTCGACCGCTGGCTGGCGGCGCATCACACGATCGGGCTGATCCTCTCCGACTACTACGACAACGCCCACTTCATCGTCACGCTCGGCGTGCTCGGCTACCTGTGGTGTCGGCGCGCCGACATCTACCGGCCGCTGCGCAACACGCTCGTGCTCGTCAACGTGATCGGCTTCGTCGTGTTCTGGCGCTTCCCGGTCGCCCCGCCGCGGATGCTCGGCGGGTTCACCGACGTCGTCGCGTCCTCCGGCGCGTTCGGCTCGTGGCACTCGGGCGCGCTCGCCTCGCACGCCAACCAGCTCGCGGCGATGCCGTCGCTGCACATGGCGTGGGCCGCCTGGTGCACGCTCGCGCTCTGGCGGATCAGCGAGCGGCGCTGGCTGCGCGCGCTCGCCGTCGTGTACCCGTGCGTCACCGCGTTCGCCGTGCTCGCGACCGGCAATCACTTCCTGCTCGACATCCTCGGCGGGCTGCTCGCGCTGACGCTCTCGGTATGGCTGGTGGGCTCGCCGGAGCGCCTCGCCGGACGGCTCAGCTTCGCCCGGACGTGGCGCGCTCTGCGCGCCCGGCGCGGCGCGGGCGAAGTGGCCGGATGAGCCGCAACACAGGCGTTGCGTATGTCACAAAGTTGTTACTAAGTATCGAATCGGTTAGAGTGCGCGCGGCCGCCACAGGCAGTGAGGGCATCCGCGCAAGGTAGTGCGGGGGTTGCCTGTAGTGTGGCCCAACGCAATGCAACTTTTCGCTTTTCAAGTGGATCACGGCCGCCTGGCCGGCCTCGTGCCGGCAGGCCCACTCGATCGTGCGGCCGCCTGCGTGGCGGTGCGCATATGCGAGTCGCGCTCCCCTGAAGCGGCGCTCGTGTGGTGCGGGGACGGTCGAACATGACGGCGCGGCAACTCGATCTCCCGCCCAGAGCCCCCTCTCGGATCTCTCCCACGGCGCCGGCCGAAGACGCCGTCGGCGCGCGCCGTGCGCCGCTGTTGCTGCTCTATCTCGACGTGGCGGTGCTCGCGATCGCGACGCTGCCGGCGCTCCTGCTCGGGGCGCCCGCGCTCGGCTACCTCGTCGGCGCCGGCGCGTGGCTGTTCCAGCGCGCGCTCGCCGACCTGGACCGCCGCTGGATCGGCAGCGCGAGCGCGCCGGGCAGCCAGCTCGGGCGCAGCCTGTTCGAGCGGTTCGGGCGCATCTGGCTGCTCGCCGGGGCGATCGTGGTCGCCGGCGTCGCCGGCGGGCGAGCCGATGGCCTGACGGCGGCCGTGACGATCTTCGTCGCCTACTCGATCGCGTTCGCCCTGCGCCTGATCAGCGGGCGACCGGGGGCGGCTGTGGAGCGATGAGCGCGGTCGCAGCAGCTCCCCGCAACGGACCCGCCATGGGCGACGCGCCAGCCGGCGAGAAGCCGCCCATGAGCACCGCCCGCAAGATCGGCTACGCGGTCCTCGGCGCGTGGCTCGGCGGGATCGTCGTGTTCGTGATCCTGTTCGGGCTCACCGCCCACAAGGCGCCCACGGTGGCCAGCGAAGCGTTCTCGCCGACCGACGAGTTCAAACTCGACACCTGGTTCAAGGTCGGCCCGATCGCGTTCAACAAGGGGATCCTCTACCTGCTGCTGACCGTGGCGATCACCCTCGGGATCATGCTGTACGTCGCCAGGCGGCTGCAGCGTCGCCCGGGGCGGCTGCAGGTGGCGGTCGAATGGTTCTACGACTTCACGAGGCGGATGTCGAGTGAAAACCTCGACCCGAACCTCGAACGCAAGTACTTCCCGCTGATCGCGACGATCTTCGTGTTCATCCTCGTCACGAACCTCGTCGGCTACATCCCGCTGCCGGTCAACTCGGGTGAGACGTTCAAGGTGTTCGGCGCGCACATACCGTCGTTGCAGATCTACGCGGCCGACACGAACGTCGCGTTCCCGCTGATCCTCGCGCTGAGCGTCTTCGTGATGTTCAACTACGAGGGGATCAAGCACCACGGCCCGATCGGCTACCTCAAAAGCCTGATGCCCGGCGGCGTCAAAGGCCCGATCGTGGGCCTGATATTCCCGATCGAGATCCTGTCGAACTTCCTGCGCCTGATCTCGCTCACCGTCCGGCTCTGGGCGAACCTGCTCGCGGGGCACCTGCTGATCGCCTTCATGGGCGGCGAGCTCGGCGTGCTGGTCGGCCTGCCGGTCGTCTCCTGGTTCCTGCTGCCCGCCGGTGTTGCGATCTTCCTGTTCGAGGCCGTCCTGATCGCCGGCCTGCAGGCCTTTATCTTTTCCATCCTGACCGCGATTTACCTCGGTGGCGCGGTCTCCAGCCACTAGCAAAAAAGGGAGCGTTATCGACCGATGCTTTTGCACTTTTTGAGCGTTATCCACCCGCTGATCCCGCTGGCGGACGCCGGCGTCAAGGAGAGCCAGGACGCAGGCCGTTCGATCGCGCTCGGCGTCGGCGCCGGTGGCGGCGCCGCGGGCGCGGGCGCGGGCATCGGGGCGGTCTTCAACGCCTCGATCCAGGCCAAGACGCGCCAGCCCGAGCTGCGTGCCGAGGTCGAGCGCGACCAGTGGCTCGGCTTCGCGCTCACCGAGGCGTGCTTCTTCTACGGCCTCGTCGGCGGCTTCATCGCGTTCTTCCTGTAAGCCGATGAGCGCGCCAGCCAGCATCCCCGTTACGCCGCTCGCCTCGGGCTCGTTCCTGATCACCCCCAACGTGGGCCTGATGATCTGGACGATCGTCGTGTTCCTGATCTCGCTGTACGTCCTGCGCCGGACCGTGTTCCCGCTGATCGGCAAAGCGCTCGACAAGCGCGCCGAGGAGATCTCCGAGTCGATCGACTCCGCCGCGCGCACGCGCGAGCAGGCGGAGGAGGTGCTCGAGGAATACCGCGAGCGCCTGAAGGAGGCCAGGGCGCAGTCGGAGGAGATCGTGCAGCGCGCGCGTCAGACGGCGGACACGCATGAGCACGAGTCGAAAGAGCGCGGGCAGGAGATCCTCGCCGAAGCGAGCGAGCGGGCGCAACGCGACATCGAGGCCGCGACGAAGCGCGCGCTCGACGACATCCGCCGCGAGGTCGCCGAGCTGACGGTGCTCGCGACCGAGAAGGTCACGCGCAAGGCGCTCAACAGCGACGACCAGAAGCGACTCGTCGAGGAGGCGCTCAACGAGCTGGACTTCTCGACTTTCTCCGAGGCGGCGCCGAACAACTGATGGAGGAGCTCGCCGAGGTATACGCCCGCTCGCTGTTCGAGGTCGCGCGCGATCAGGGGAAGCTCGACGAGCTGCGCGAGCAGCTCGGCCAGTTCGCCGACGCGCTCGAGCAGAATCGCGAGCTGGCCGTGTTCTTCTTCTCGCCGTACTTCTCGACGAAGGAGAAGCAGGACGCGCTCGACCGTCTGCTCGACGGCGCCGACCCCAGCTTCGTCAACTTCCTCGCGTTGTTGATCGAGAACCACCGGATGCCGGTGATCTTTCGCGCCCGCCAGCAGTTCGACCACCTCTGGGAGCAGGAGAACAAGGTGCTGCCGGTCGAGATCACGAGCGCGATCGAGCTCGACCGGGCGACGACTGAGAACCTCGGCCGCGAGATCGGCGAGCGCGCCGGACGGCGCGTGACGCTCGCGGCGCACGTCGATCCGAACATCCTCGGCGGGATCGTCCTGAGGGTGGGCAACTCGATTCTCGACGCGTCAATTCGCAACCGACTGGAGCAACTGCGCAGGCAAGTTGCCCAAGGAGCCGCTTAGAACGACATGCAGATCAATCCAGATGAGATCACAAGCATCCTCAAGAGCCGCATCGAGGGGCTCGACAGCGGCACTGCCGAGCTGACCGAGGTCGGCACGGTGCTGTCGGTCGCCGACGGCATCGCGCGCCTGCACGGGCTCGAGAACTGCATGTCCTTCGAGTTGCTGGAGCTGCCGCACGGCGTCACTGGGCTCGCGCTGAACCTCGAGTCCGACAACGTCGGCGCGGTGCTGTTCGGCGAGTGGGAGCACATCTCCGAGGGCGACACGGTCAAGCGGACCGGCCACCTGCTCGACATCCCCGTCGGCGATGGCCTGCTCGGCCGGATCGTCGACCCGCTCGGTCGCCCGCTCGACGGCAAGGGAGAGATCGAGTTCGCCGAGCGCCGTCCGGCCGAGTTCAAGGCGCCCGGCGTCGTGCAACGCCAGCCGGTGACCGAACCGATGCAGATCGGCTTGAAGGCGATCGACGCGATGATCCCGATCGGCCGCGGCCAGCGAGAGCTGATCATCGGCGACCGCCAGACCGGCAAGACGGCGATCGCGATCGACGCGATCATCAACAACAAGCAGACCGGCGTCGTCTCCGTCTACGTCGCGATCGGCCAGCGCATGTCGACGGTCGTCGCACTGGCGCAGACGCTCGAGGAACACGGCGCGATGGAGAGCACGATCATCGTCGCGGCGCCGGCCGACGAGGCCGCGCCGATCAAGTTCATGGCGCCATACGCGGGCTGCGCGATGGGCGAGCACTTCCTCTACGAAGGCAAGCACGCGCTCGTCGTCTACGACGACCTGACCAAGCACGCTTACGCCTACCGGCAGATGTCCCTGCTGCTGCGCCGCCCGCCCGGTCGCGAGGCTTATCCGGGCGACGTCTTCTACCTGCACTCGCGCCTGCTCGAGCGCGCGGTCAAGCTCAACGACGATCTCGGCGGCGGCTCGCTGACGGCGCTGCCGGTGATCGAGACGCAGGCGGGCGACGTCTCGGCGTACATCCCGACGAACGTGATCTCGATCACCGATGGGCAGATCTTCCTCGAGTCGGCGCTGTTCAACTCGGGCGTGCGCCCGGCGATCAACGTCGGCATCTCGGTTTCGCGCGTCGGCGGCAACGCGCAGATCGGCCCGATGAAGAAAGTCGCAGGACGGATCAAGCTCGAGCTCTCGCAGTATCGCGACCTCGAAGCGTTTGCCCAGTTCGGATCCGACCTCGATGCCGACACGCAGAAAACGCTTGCGCGTGGCGAACGCCTCGTCGCGACGCTCAACCAGCACGAGCGCGAGCCGCTCGCCGTCGAGGATCAGGTCGTGCAGATCTTCGCCGCGACGAACGGCTTCCTCGACCGCTTGAAGGTGGAGCGCGTCGGCGAGTTCCTGACGGAGTTGACCGAACGGATGCACTCCCAGCACTCCGACGTACGCGAGAAGATCGCCGGCGGAGACTGGTCGGACGGTACGCAGGCGGCGGTCAAGGACGCCGTCGCTACGTTCGCCGAGGACTTCGGATACGACCTCGATGAGGAAGGCCAGCCGCTCGATGACGACGCACCGCCGCCGCCGCTCGCGACGAACGGCGGCGCTTCGGAGGATCGCGAGGACGGCGCCGAGGCGGCGTCGCAGGCGTCCGATCGCGAGGAGCAGCCGCAGCCGGCCTAGCGCCGCGCGCATCGGAACGCCATGCCATCACAGCGCGACGTCAAGGACCGGATCTCGTCGGTCAAGAACATCCAGAAGATCACGCGGGCGATGGAGATGGTCGCCGCAGCGCGCCTGCGGCGCGCCGAGCAGCGGATCGACGCACTGCGCCCTTACGCCGACGCGCTGCGACGGATGACGCGCCAAGCCGCCCAGGCCGCGGGCGCCGAGGCGGCGCGCCTGCCGCTGCTCCGCGAGCACGAGAGCACGACGAACGTCGGCCTGCTGCTCATCACCGGCGACCGCGGACTGGCCGGCGGCTTCAACTCGCAGATCATCCGCGCCGGCGTGCGCAGCTCCGATGAGCACGCCGAGAACGGGCTGCAGACGGTCTGGTACGCAGCGGGGCGGCGCGCCGTCTCCTCGCTGAGCTTCCGCGGTCACGAGTTGAGCGGCAGCTATACGGGCTTCGCGGACAAACCGGCCTACGCCGACGCGCGCTCGATCGCCGACGATCTGACGACGGCCTACGCCGACGGCGGGCTCGATCGCGTCGAGATCGTCTACAACGCGTATGTCTCGCCGCTCACGCAAGAGGTCAGGCGCGAGACGCTGCTGCCGCTCTCCCGCGCGACGATCGCCGACGACGATCACGACGACGCCGCGTCCGGCGAGGCTCGACCGGGCGACCAATCGAAGGTCGGCCAGCGAGCGCTCGTCTCATACGAGCCCGAACCGGAAGAGCTTCTCAAACGGCTCGTGCCCGACTACGTCGAGCTCTCGATCTACCGGGCGCTGGTCGAGTCGACGGCGGGCTTCTTCGGCGCGCAGATGACGGCGATGCGCAGCGCATCCGACAACGCCGGCGAAATCATCACGGACCTGACGCTGCAGATGAACCGCGCCCGCCAGGCCGAGATCACGCAGGAGATCATGGAGGTCGTGGCCGGAGCGGAGGGCGTTTCATAGAGACGAACGTCGAACTGCGCGATACTGCGTACTGGTCGCTCGCGTGACCGCTGCCGTCGGCGGGGTGACGGCGATCGCCGGTCCCGTCGATCGACGATCGGTACGCAACGCCCCCTGCGCCCTTGTCTCGCTCGTCCGACGTCCGTCAGCGGCGCACCCAGCAAACAGAACTTGAATTAGACAAAGAGGAGAATCGCAAGCAAATGGACGCAAGCATCGCCACCGAGCCCACGAGCGCCTCCGGCAACGGGAGCAGCGCGACGCAGAACATCGGACGTATCGAGGAGATCCAAGGCGTCGTGATCGAGGCCGTCTTCACCGATCGCCTTCCGGAGATCAACCACGCGATCACGATCGCTCGCCCCGCCGCCGCGCGCGAGGAGGAGGCGCCCGGGATCAGTCCCGGCGCGGAAGAGAGCGTGCTCGTCTGCGAGGTTCAGCAGCATCTCGGCGACGATCGCGTACGCGCGGTCGCGATGGACACGACCGACGGGCTCGCGCGCGGGCTCGAAGTGATCGACACGGGCGCGCCGATCACCGTGCCGGTCGGCGACGCGACGCTCGGACGGATCTTCAACCTGCTCGGCGAGCCGATCGATCTCGGCGAGGATCTCCCGCAGGACACCCCGCGCCGCGGCATCCACCAGGAGGCGCCGCGCGTCGAGGACCTGACGCCGACGACGGAGATGTTCGAGACGGGCATCAAGGTGATCGACTTGCTCGCGCCGTACGCGCGAGGCGGCAAGACCGGGCTGTTCGGCGGCGCGGGCGTCGGCAAGACGGTGCTGATCCAGGAGCTGATCCACAACCTCGCCAAGGAACATGGCGGCCTCTCGGCGTTCTGCGGCGTCGGCGAGCGCTCGCGCGAGGGCAACGACCTCTGGCTGGAGATGAAGGAGTCGGGCGTGCTCGACAAGACGATGCTCGTGTTCGGGCAGATGAACGAGCCCCCGGGAGCGCGCATGCGCGTCGCGCTGTCCGGCCTGACGATGGCCGAACACTTCCGCGACGAGGGCCAGGACGTGCTGCTGTTCATCGACAACATCTTTCGCTTCGTGCAGGCCGGCTCCGAGGTCTCCGCGCTGCTCGGGCGGATGCCCTCGCAGGTCGGCTACCAGCCGACGCTGGAGACCGAGATGGGCCAGTTGCAGGAGCGCATCACCTCGACGAAGACCGGCTCGGTCACGTCGATCCAGGCGATCTACGTTCCGGCCGACGACTACACCGACCCGGCTCCGGCGTCCGTCTTCGCGCACCTCAACGCGACGACCGCGCTGTCGCGCTCGATCTCCGAAAAAGGCATCTACCCGGCGGTCGATCCGCTCGAGTCGACCTCGACGATCCTCAAGGCCGACATCCTCGGCGAGGACCACTTCCGCGTCGCCAACCGCGTCAAGGAGATCCTCCAGCGCTACAAGGAGCTGCAGGACATCATCGCGATCCTCGGCATCGACGAGCTCTCCGACGAGGACAAGCTGACGGTTCAGCGCGCGCGCAAGATCGAGCGCTTCCTCTCGCAGCCGTTCTTCGTCGCCGAGCAGTTCACCGGCACGCCCGGCGCGTATGTTCCGATCGCCGAGACGATCCGCGGCTTCGAGGAGATCATCGATGGCAAGCACGACGAGATTCCCGAGAGCGCGTTCTTCCTCAAGGGCACGATCGACGACGTCGTCGAGGCCGGGAAGAAGTAATGGCGCACACGAAGTTCCCCGCCGAAGTGCTGACGCCCGAGGGCGAGATCTTCTCGGAGGAGATCGAAATGCTCTCGACGCGCACGGCGATTGGCTCGATCGGCATCCTCGCCAACCACGAGCCGGTGCTCGCGCTGCTCGAACCGACCGAGTTGCGGTTGTACCGCTCGGAGTCGGACATCGTGCGCTTCGCGCAGGGCGAGGGCTATCTGCAGTTCGCCGAGAACCGCGCGCTCGTGCTCGTCGAGGAAGCGATCCGCCCACAGGACGTCGACCGCCAGACATTCGAGACCCGTCTCAAAGAAGCGCAGGCCGCCGCAGAGGAGGCCGAGGAGGGCAGCGAGCGAGCGGCGCGCGCGCAGCGCGACGTGCGTCGCTACGAAGCGTTCCTCGCGGTCGGCGAGTAGCGGCGCGGAGATGCCCGACGCAAGCCCCGCGACGACGCACTTCGCCGGCAAGCGGCCGGGGTGGTTCACCAGCCACGTGTTCAACCCGCTCGTCAGCCTGCCGATGCGACTGGGCATCAGCGTGCTCGGCTCGCGCGTGCTGGAGGTGCCGGGCCGCAGCTCGGGCCAGGCGCGGCGAACGCCTGTCAACCTGCTCGTGCTGGACGGCCAGCGCTATCTCGTGGCGCCGCGCGGGGAGACGCAATGGGTGCGCAACCTGCGAGCCAGCGGCGGCGGGCGGCTGCTGCTCGGCCGCCGCGGCGAGCCGTTCACGGCGGTCGAGCTCGACGACAGCGAGAAGGCGCCGGTGCTGCGTGCGTACCTCAAGCGCTGGAAGGCCGAGGTCGGCGTGTTCTTCGATGGCGTCGGCCCCGACTCTTCCGAGGAGCAGATGCGCGACGCCGCTCCAAAGCACCCCGTCTTCAAGCTTGGCCCGGGCGCCGGCTGAGCGCGGACGCGTGCGCACGGCGCCAGCAACGCCGGCGCTGTGGGGCAGCTCGCGCGGGGCCGCACGCCTACCGGCTAGCCTTCCCCGCCGATGAGCGCCTCGCGACAGCCAATCGGAGTGATCGGCACCGGCTACGTCGGCCTCGTGACGGCCGCCGGCTTCGCCGAGCTCGGCAGCGAGGTGTGGTGCGTGGACATCGACGCCGCCAAGATCGAGCGGCTGCGCGCCGGCGAGGTGCCGATCTACGAGCCGGGTCTGGAGGAGCTGCTCGAGCGCAACGCCGAGCGGCTGCACTTCTCGACGTCGCTCACCGACGCGCTCGAGCACGCGCGCCTGCTGTTCGTCGCCGTCGGCACGCCTCCGACGTACTCCGGTGACGCGGATCTGTCCGCCGTGAACGCCGTGATCGACGCGATCCCCGCCTCCAACGACCACGCGCTCGTGATGAAGTCGACGGTGCCCTCCGGCACCGGCGTGTCGGTTAGGCGCATGTTCGACGAGCAGGGCAAGGGCGCCCTCGGCTACGTCTCCTGCCCGGAGTTCCTCAAGGAGGGCTCTGCGATCAAGGACTTCATGCACCCCGACCGCGTCGTCGTCGGCGACGTCGGCGACTGGGCGGGCGACGCGGTCGTCGAGCTGTACGCGCCGCTGGACGCGCCGCTCGTGCGCACCGACATCGCCAGCGCCGAGATGGTCAAGCTCGCCTCCAACGCGTTCCTCGCGACGAAGATCTCGTTCATCAACGAGATCGCGAACGTCTGCGAGGAGACCGGCGCGGACGTCGTCGAGGTCGCTCGCGGGATGGGCCTCGACGAGCGCATCGGGCCGAAGTTCCTGCAGGCGGGGATTGGCTTCGGGGGCTCGTGCTTCCCGAAGGATGTCGATGCTCTGAAGCAGCTCGCCGGCAACTCCGGCTACCACTTCCAGCTGCTGACGTCGGTGATCGAGGTCAACGAACTGCAGAAGCGCCGGGTGATCGGCAAGCTGCAGAAGCACCTCGGCGGTCTCGTCGGGCGGCGCATCGCGCTGTTCGGGCTCGCGTTCAAGCCGAACACGGACGACATGCGCGAGGCCTCCTCGCTCGTCCTCTCGGCGCGCCTGAACGCCGACGGCGCCGACGTCGTCGCGTACGACCCGGTCGCCGAGCAGCAGGCGCGCCAGCTCGTCAGCGGGATCGCGTTCGCCGACTCGCCGCTCGACGCCGCCGCCGGCGCCGACGCGGTCGTGCTCGTGACCGAGTGGCCGGAGTTCCTCGAGCTCGACTGGCAGCGCGTCGCAGAGGCGATGAGCGGCAGGCTCGTGATCGACGGGCGCAACGCGCTCGACCCCGAAGCGCTTCGCGAGTGCGGTCTGATCTACGAGGGCGTCGGCCGCGGCGAGCGACGCGGGGAGCCGCGCTGATGCAGGCCGTGATCCTCGTCGGCGGCGAGGGAACGCGCCTGCGCCCGCTCACCTCGACGGTCCCCAAGCCGGTCGTGCCGCTCGTCGACCGCCCGTTCATCTCGTTCATGCTCGACTGGCTGACCCGCCACGGGATCGACGACGTGATCATGTCGTGCGGCTTCCTCGCGACGAGCGTCCGCAACGTGCTCGGCGACGGCTCCAGCCTCGGGATCCGCTTGCGCTTCGTCGAGGAGCCCGACCCGCGCGGCACGGCCGGCGCGCTGAAGTTCGCCGAGCCGATGCTCGACGAGCGCTTCCTGATGCTCAACGGCGACGTGCTGACCGACATCGACCTGAGCGCGCAGATCGCTCAGCACGAGTCGAGCGGCGCGACGGCGACGCTCGCGCTCGTGCCGGTCGCCGACCCGAGCGCGTACGGCCTCGTCCACCTCAACGACGACCGCTCGGTGCACGACTTCGTCGAGAAGCCGAGCCCCGACGCGATCGACACGAACCTGATCAGCGCCGGCGCGTACGTGCTCGAGCGCTCGATCCTCGAGCTCGTGCCGCCGGATCGCAACGTCTCGATCGAGCGGGAGGTGTGGCCGCGGCTGATCGGCGCGGGCCTGTACGGCTTCCCGTCGGAGAGCTACTGGCTCGACATCGGCTCGCCCGAACGCTACCTGCAGGGCACGTTCGACATCCTCGAGGGCAACGTGACGACGCCCGTGAGCGAGCGGCTCGGCGCCGGCTGGCTCGCGATCGACGCGGGCGCGTCGGTGGAGGGACGCGTCGTCCCGCCGGCCGTGCTCGAGCGCGGCGTGCGGGTCGCGCGCGGCGCTCACGTCGGCAGCCTCGTCGTGCTCGGCGAGGACGTCTCGATCGGCGCCGGCACGAGCGTCGAGCGCGCGGTGATCCTGCGCGGCGCCGAGATCGGCGAGAACTGCACGCTGCGCGACTGCATCGTCGCGGGGGGCTGCAGGATCGGCGCGAACACCGAGATCGCGGGTGGCGCGGTGCTCGGCGAGGGGGTCACGGTCGGGGCGGACAACGTGATCGCCCACGGGGCGCGTATCTTCCCGGGTGTCGTGCTGCCGGACGGCGCGATCAAGTTCTAACCGACAGGAGGGCAGCAGCAGATGAGCGACGGCGCAGCCAGCGCCACATCCACGACCGCGGAGCTCTCGCGCGAGGCGATCGCCCGCGTCGATCGCTCGGGGCAGCTCGACGACGTGCTCGGGATGCCCGAGCACCTGCGCGACGCGCTGTGGCGCGTGGAGTCGGCGATCATGCAGGACTGGGACACCTCAGCCGGTCTCGTCGTCGCGGGCATGGGCGGCTCGGCGATCGGCGGCGCGCTCGCGCGCGCGGCGCTGTCCGACCACGCGACGCGTCCGATCTTCGTCACGCGCGCGTACGGTCTGCCGCCGTGGACGACGCCCGACACGATGGTCCTGTGCGCGAGCTACTCGGGCGATACCGAGGAGACGCTCGCCTGCTACGAGTCGGCGGGAGCGCTCGGCGCGCGGCGCACGGTCGTCACGACGGGCGGCCGCCTCGCCGAGATGGCGCGCGCCGACGGCGTGCCCGTGATCCCGCTGCCGGGCGGCTTCCAGCCGCGAGCGGCCGTCGCCTACATGACGGTCGCCGCGCTCGAGGTCGCCGCGCTGTGCGGCGCCGGCCCGCGGCTGACCTCGGAGATCGACGTCGCCGCCTCGCACAGCGAGCAGCTCGTCGCCGAGTGGGGACCGGACGCGGCCGAAGACTCGCTCGCGAAGGAGATCGCGCGCGGCCTGCTCGGGACGACGCCGGTGATCGCCGGCGCCGGGCTGACCGCGCCGATCGCCTACCGCTGGAAGACGCAGATCAACGAGAACGCGAAGCAGCCGGCGTTCATGCACGAACTGCCGGAGCTCGACCACAACGAGATCGTCGGCTGGGAGGGCGCGCAGGACGTCGGGCGCTTCTCGGCCGTGTTCCTCGACGACTCCGACGCGCACCCGCGCGTGAAGACGCGCATGGACCTGACCGAGCAGCTGATCGTCGGCAACGCGCTCGCGAGCTTTCGCCTGGAGACGCGCGGGCAGACGACGGTCGAGCGCGTGATCTCGCTCGTGCTGCTCGGCGACCTCGTCTCGATCTACCTCGCGGTGCTGCGTGGCGTCGATCCCGGTCCGGTGAAGGTGATCGACGAGCTGAAGGCCGCGCTCGAGCAGCGTTAGCTGGCCCGACGCCGGCCCCACAGGGGCGCCGACGCCGGCCCCGCAGCGGCGCGGGCGCCGTCCACGAGGGGCGTGGGGCGCCGTCCACGAGGGGCGCGGCGGGGCGCGGGGTCTGTGATACCGTCGAGGCCGACGGCCGAGGAGCGCTGCGACGGGCTCCGGTCCCGCCACGCTCGGCCCGTTTCCCTGAAGCAAGGGCGCTCACCTGACCGGACAGGAGAACTCGCTATGTCAGCGATGACCCCCACCGCAGTAGCCACAGACGCCGACTTCAAGGTCGCCGACCTATCCCTCGCCGAGTTCGGCCGCAAGGAGATCGTGCTCGCCGAGCACGAGATGCCCGGGCTGATGTCGATCCGCGCCGAGTACGCCGCCGCGCAGCCGCTGAAGGGCGCGCGCATCACCGGATCGCTGCACATGACGATCCAGACGGCAGTGCTGATCGAGACGCTGACCGCGCTCGGCGCCGAGGTGCGCTGGTGCAGCTGCAACATCTTCTCCACGCAGGACCACGCCGCGGCGGCCGTCGCGGTCGGCCCCGACGGCACGCCTGAGGACCCGCGGGGAGTCCCCGTGTTCGCGTGGAAGGGCGAGACGCTCGAGGAGTACTGGTGGTGCACCGAGCAGGTGCTCAACTGGCCCGAGGACGAGGACGGCTCGACCGGGCCGAACATGATCCTCGACGACGGCGGCGACGCGACGCTGCTCGTGCACAAGGGAACCGAGTACGAGAAGGCCGGATCGGTGCCGGACCCGGCGAGCGCCGAGTCCGAGGAGCTCGGCGTGATCCTCACGACGCTGACGCGCACGCTCGGCGAAGACCCGCAGCGCTGGACGCGGATCGGCCAGGGCATCAAAGGCGTCACCGAGGAGACGACGACCGGCGTGCACCGCCTGTACGAGATGGTCGAGTCGGGCGAGCTGCTGTTCCCGGCGATCAACGTCAACGACTCGGTGACGAAGTCGAAGTTCGACAACCTGTACGGCTGCCGCCACTCGCTGATCGACGGCATCAACCGCGCGACCGACGTGATGATCGGCGGCAAGGTCGCCGTCGTGTGCGGCTTCGGCGACGTCGGCAAGGGCTGCGCCGAATCGCTGCGCGGCCAGGGCGCGCGCGTGATCGTCACCGAGATCGACCCGATCTGCGCGCTGCAGGCCTCGATGCAGGGCTACGAGGTCAAGACGCTGCAGGAAGTGCTGGACACGGCCGACATCTTCATCACGACGACCGGCAACAAGGACATCATCACGGCGGCCGACATGGGCCGGATGAAGCACCAGGCGATCGTCGGCAACATCGGTCACTTCGACAACGAGATCGACATCGCCGGCCTGTCGCGCGTCGAGGGCATCGAGCGCGTCAACATCAAGCCGCAGGTCGACAAGTGGGTCTTCGCAGACGGCCACGCGATCATCATGCTGTCCGAGGGCCGGCTGCTGAACCTCGGCAACGCGACCGGACACCCGAGCTTCGTGATGAGCAACTCGTTCTCCAACCAGACGATCGCGCAGATCGAGCTGTTCACGAAGAACGACGAGTACGAGAAGAAGGTCTACGTGCTGCCGAAGCACCTCGACGAGAAGGTCGCGCGCCTGCACCTCGACGCGCTCGGCGTGAAGCTCACCAAGCTCTCCGACGAGCAGGCGGCGTACATCGGCGTGCCCGTGGACGGCCCGTACAAGCCGGACCACTACCGGTACTAGTCGAGCGGCACGACGTTGACGGGCGCGAGCCGATGAAGGCGATGGTCCTTGCCGCCGGCCTTGGCACGCGCCTGCGTCCGCTCACGTACGAGATCACGAAGCCGATGGTGCCGGTGCTCGACCGCCCGGTGATGGAGCACATCCTCGACCTGATCGACCGCTACGGGTTCGACGGCGTGATCGCCAACCTGCACTACTTCCCGGAGACGATCCGCGAGCACTTCGGCGAGCGGATCTCCTACCGCTACGAGGAGGAGCTGCTCGGGACCGCCGGCGGCGTTCGCGCGTGCGCCGAGTTCTTCGGCGACGAGCCGTTCCTCGTGATCTCCGGCGACGCGCTGACCGACGTCGACCTCGGCGCGTTCGTCGCACGCCACCGCGCGAGCGGCGGGGTCGCGACGCTCGCGGTCAAGCAGGTCGCGGACACGAGGGAGTATGGAGTGGTCCTGCACGACCGCGCCGGGCGCGTCACCGGCTTCCAGGAGAAGCCGGCGCCCGAGGAGGCGCTGTCGGATCTCGGCAACTGCGGCATCTACATGTTCGAGCCGACGATCTTCGACTACTTCCCCGACCGCCCGTTCGTCGACTGGGCGAAAGACGTCTTCCCGACGCTGCTCGAGAGCGATGTGCCGTTCCACATCCACGAGCTGCGCGAGTACTGGAACGACGTCGGCTCGCTCGGCGAGCTGCGCCAGGGGACGTTCGACGCGCTGCGCGGCGAGCTGCGCCTGGAGATGCAGGGCGAGGAGGTCAAGCCGGGCGTGACCGTCGTCGGCGCCTCGCCGCTGCGCGAGGACACGGACGTCGACGGCGACGTCTGGATCGGGCGCGACGTGCGGATCGGCGCCGACGTGCGGCTGATGGGGCCGATCGTGCTCGGCGACGGCGTGACGGTCGGCGACGGCGCGCAGCTGCGCGAGAGCATCCTCTTCCCCGGCACGAACGTCGCGCCCGGCGCGATCCTGATCGGCGCGATCGCCGGGCACGCGGGGATTCTCCAGAGTCTCCGCCGCACGGCCGCTTAACGCGCACGAGCCCGCCGAAGCGAGCCCGTGCGCGGAAAGTGAGTCATGTGACAGTTGTCAGCGTAGCAAGCTGGCTGCAGACGCGTAACGGGGCGTTTATGACCTTGCGGCCTCAGGCGATCTCGTAGCGCTCGCGTCGCTGCTGCTCGCGCTCTGACTCGGCGAGCGCGCGCACGAACAGCAAGACGAGCGCGACGCCCATCACGAGCGACTGCTCGACGGCCATGATCAAGCCGGCGATCGACTGGTCGTCGTGCGCGGAGAGATCCCACACGCGTGGGTGGTGGACGTAGTACGGGTACAGCGCGCTCGGCGCGAACGCGAGGCCCATCCCGAGCGCGCCGACGAACAGCTTCGTCGTCCCCATGTACGCGACGGGCCCGAGGCCGCCGAGGCGCAGGCGCGCGCGGATCGGCGAGAGCAGGTGCCACCAGTAGAGCGAGCCGGCGAGCACGAACGTGACGTGCTCGAGCACGTGCACGAGCGGATGGCGCAGCGCGACGTCGTACGCCGCCGGGACGTGCCACGCCCAGATCACGCCGACGTACAGCACGACCGCGAACGCCGGGCTCGCGAACGCGCGGGCGCGCGTCTCGAGATCGCGCACGACGCGCGTGACCGGGCGCAGGATCACCTTCGTCAAGCCGAGGATCGCGAGGATCGGCACGGCGTCGAGCAGCAGCATGTGCTGGACCATGTGCATCAGGAACAGCTGGTCGGCGAGCGCGTCGACGGGCGAGACGAGCGCGATCAGCGCCGCGAGCAGCGAGCAGAGGAAGCAGCACAGTCGCCAGACCGGAGCGTCGCTCGCGGGACGTGCGGAGTCGCCGTGGCGGACGGCCCACCAGCGGTGCACGTACAGGCCGCCGACGATCGCAACGCCGATCAGCACGCCCGGTTCGGGCGACCACGAGAGGTTCGCGCTTGCGGCGATCACGTTCGCGATGTTCGCGCCCACGCGAGGGATTCTCGCATCGCCGGCGCCGGCCGCGCCGGCGCGCCTCGGGCGCCCCGCTCGCGCCGCGACCGGGCGCCGGCGCGTGTCGTGTGGACGGACGACCGATTGTCGGCAACTACGTGGACATCCGCCAACGGCGGGCGTAGCATTTGCGCCAGCGCCAGACAACAGCCGACCAAAGGAGCCTGTGATGCAGATCGACATCAAGGGTCGCAATGTCCCGGTCACCGACGAGTTCCGCGAGCAAGCGGCTCGCCGCCTGGACAAGGTCGCGCGGCAGGTCTCGCAGTTCGCGCGTGTGGAGATCGAGATCTTCAAGGAGCCGAACCCGCGTGTGTCGGACTGCCACGTCGCCGAGGCGACGCTGTACCTGAAGGGCGTCACGCTGCGCGCTCGCGATCGCTCGCCCGAGATGCTGCACTCGCTCAACCTGATCGTCGACGAGCTCTCGCGCCAGGTGAAGCGCCACCGCGACAAGCGCCGCCACCGTCGCGAGGCGCGTGCGGCGGCGGCCGACCGGCGCCTCGCCGCCGAGGCCGCGCGTGGGTTCGAGCTGCCGGCGACGTAGCGCAGATCGCGTTTACCGCCTGCCCGGGCGGGTAGAGACAGACGCGACCGGGTGTCGCAAATGGAGGGGAGAGTCTGTCGTGGGGTCGCTCGTATCGCGGATCGCAGCGCAATCGCGAGGACGCCTCGCGTCCTGTCTCTTCATGGCGTGGCTTGCGGCCATGCTGCTGTCCGGCGCCGTCGCGCACGCGGGCGTGAGCCCATCGCTGCCGGCGAAAGAAGGCACGGCGCCGCGTCCGGGCCCCGAACTGCTCTACGAGCCGCCGGCCTCGGCGCCGCAGCTCGAAAACGCACCCGGCAGCGGCTGGCACGCCAAGCCGATCCTGATCTCCGGCGCCAGCGCGTATCGCAAGGGCGAGTTCCTCTACCAGGGCTACGTGTACGACGATCACGGCGCGAAAGAGGTCACCGACCCGACGAACCCGATGATCTCGCCGGGCGGCGACGCGTCGGGCGGCGACACGTTCTCCGAACCGGACGGCACGTACACGTACCCGACGGGGCCAGGCTACGACGAGAACGCGGCCAACCTGATCGAACTGCGCGTGCGCCCCAAGGCGGCGGCGACGGCCTTCAGGATCACGCTGAACACGCTTGAAAACCCCGACCTGGTTGCGACGGCGATCGCGATCGGCGGCGCCGAAGGCGAATCGCACCCGTTCCCGTTCGGCGCCAACGTGAGCGCGCCCGCGCAGGACTTCCTCACGGTCCACGGCGAAACGGCGACGCTGACCAACGCGAGCACCGGCGCCGAAGTGGCGGGCCCTGCGCCAACGGTGAGCGTCGACCTCGCGCGGCGCCAGATCACAGTCGAAGTCGCGCACAGCGAGTGGAATCCCGGCACCTCGACCGTGCGCCTGGCGGCAGGCGTCGGATTGTGGAACACGGCGACGAGCAGCTACCTGCTGCCTGGCGCCGAGGCGAGCGTGACGCAGCCCGGCGGCGCGGGCGCCGACCCGGCGCCGCCGGCGTTCTTCGACGTGGCGTTCCGCTTCAACTCGCAGGAGCCGGTGCCCTCGACGCCGAACCCGGGCAACGAGGCCAACCCGGCCTACTGGCGTGAGTCGGCCCAGGCGCAGGCGCTCGCCAGCGGCGACATCAGCGAGTTCCACGCCGAAGTCGACTTCGCCAAGCTGAAGGAAAAAGTCATCGACGAAATGCCCGGCCAGCCGACCGGCGTGCCGCAGAGCGGCTACTTCGACCGGATCCTCGCCTCGCACTATCCGACGGCCAGGGAGCCGACTACGCCACGGGCGGCTGCGGCAGTCGACGAAGTGCATCGGCGGGCAGTGCGCGGTCGCTGCTGCCCGTACGCGATCTACGTGCCGAGCGGCTCCGAACCGAGCGCCGGCTGGGGCGCGTCGCTGCTCCTCGGTCGCTGTCGACCGACTCAACCGGTTTTGCGGAGGCAGCGAGGCCGAATCGGAGTTCGCCGACCGCGGGGTCCGGCTCGATCGTGTTCAGCGCCGTCGGGGCGCGGCCCCGATGGCTGGTACCGACAGCTGACCAGCGCGGACGCGTTTCGAAGTCTCTCGGCCGACATATCACCGCGCACTGCCGGCCTTGAACCTCCTCGACCCGCCAAGGACATCACCCACTCGATCAGGCGGCTGCGGCACGTACAAGTCCGCGGCTCCAGTGCAACCTGTTGAGCGCGCGCAGCAGGACCGACTCATCAGGCCGCCGGGCGCTGGGCATCGGTCTACGCCGCGCGGGACTCGACCGGCGACGACGGAGATGGTCGCGCGGCGGTGCTGGCTGAGGTCGCGGACATGCAGTACTCGGTCTCGGGACGGAACAACCGACGGTGGTCCCCGAGGTCGGGCGTTGCTGCTCAAACATTGAAGGTGCTCGACGAACTCAGCTCCACCTGTCGGAGTGGAGCACGTGTCCAGGCGGGCGACCTGACGCTGGCGATCGACGACGGAGATGTCGCGCCCGCGCGGCGTTTCCTCGGGGCGACGGTGGCCGGGGGACTGCCGTGCGCACATGACATACATCTCGACCCGACGATGAGACTTCCCCGCCGAGACGGGCGCCAGCTGCTCGGCGCGCGGCTCCTCGTCTCCCGCGTGGCGGCGTCCCGGGCGCTCCACACACCACCGCTCGGGCCGACAAGTGAAACGTCGCTGCGCACAGAGCTTCATCGAGGCGGTAGCTGCCGCCGCGGAAGCGCCACCAGGGCGCCGCGCCGGCGCCCGCTCACAGCAGGACAATCCCCGCGATCGATTGCACGAGCAGAGGCCTGGGGCGGACGCCGCGGCGAACGACGACGACGCGCTCGACGTGACGGCCACGGGACGTCTCGCACATGATGGAGATGTGACGCCCTCCACGCACCGGAAGGTGGACTCCGAAGCAGGCTGAACATCGTCGACGGTCGCTGAGACGATCATCGTCGCCGATGCCGCCGGGCGCTCCCAAGACCCATCACCGCGAGCTGAGCTGAGCGTGGCAGCCGCGCCGAGGTGGCTGTCAGTGACTCCAGCTGGTCGAGCCGCTCACTGCATCACGCAGCTGTTCGGGGTGCAGATCGACAGCGGTGGCGACCTCCGCGAGCTATCCTTGAAAGTGCCCTGTCTGCTGGATCGCGGCGCTGAAATCATCGGCGGCGAAGAATACAAGATGTCCAAGGCGTCGCGCTGATCGAGTGCGTTCGAGGCCGAACTGGACACAGACTCGATGACTGCGCGCCGATGGTAGCGCTATCGCGAAAACACGCCGCGGACGGACGATGATGTGGACGCGCTGCTGCCCGGTGTGCCGCAATCGTGCGCAAGACGCGGCAACAGAGTAATGGGGAATGGCCTTGGTAATTTCAGCTTGATCGAGCACAATAGCGCTCCACAACAGCAGTCACCAAGATGAACTGCAGCGAGGACCGAAGTAGCTGACGAGGCAGACACTGCGCCGGGTGGTTGCTGACTCACTCACCGTAATGTTTCGAGGCGAATCACAACGAGGCGATGTAACAGATAGCTGGCCATGTACAAGAGCACGAGAAGACATGTACACCTCGTAACCATAACAGTTTCCTGTCACACGTCACGACACCGAATCGATTGAGCTCCCCGTACCCGGCACTAACGTCACAGTTCAGCATACTCCAGATAGTCCGACCCGATCGAGGAAAGGCATCGGCGATGCACATGCAACAGTGCATTGTCCAGGACAATATCCATCAGCTCGACTCCTGCGCAACGACATCGCGACGAACATCACCGAAAAGGTGCTGCGCGGGCGCGCGTACGCCTCAATCGTCGACGAGGATTCGACGACATGCTGATCGACGAGCGCGCACGGCTGGATTGATTGAGTGTCTTCGTCGCTCGCCGACGGCGTCGACCTTGTCGTCGACCCGCGCAGCTCGCCGCGATCATCGCCGGAAAGACGCCGAAGATGGTTCAGGCGCTGTCGAAGAAGCAGTCCTCGCAACTTCGACTCGGTCGACGAAGCAGACCATCGCGATCACCGAGCAGGGCGTTGGCCAAGGCGGCGACCCTGACCTCGACCCACCTGTGTGGCGCCGAACGGCATGTCATCAACCACCTGATCCGGATGCGCCGCTGCGCGCCGAGGCGCTGTACAGCGCCGACGTCGACTACACGGTGATCGACGACGAAGTCGGTGATGAAGACCAGTTCGCCGGTGATGTCCTCGACGCCGTCGCTGATCGAAGGGCCTGCACCAGGCCGTCAAGGCGAAGGAGGCTGTGGATGCAGAAGAAGAACAAGTATGGCGACGATCACCTTGCCGAACTGCTCCGCCTGTGACCAGCTCACCGGATGACAGCACAGCTGATTACAAGGCAACCGAGTCCGTGGAGGTGTCAGGGCTGGGTCGTGCCGGTGCCGACGGACGGAGATGGTCCGCGCCGATCGCGACGACCCGATCTACAAGGAGCACGAGGAGGAGGTGGATCACGGGTGGTGTCAGGGAAATGGCGGGCGGCGAGCGGGACGAGACTCGCTCAGTCTGGTCACGGGCACGATCTCGGTCAAGATTCCAGGCTATTTTCGGCGATGGGCTGACGGGAACACAGATCTCGGCGCGGTTGTGGTCTGCAGGCTCAGAGAGCACGCCGCGCGGCGAGAACGAGTCGCCGAGCGGGCGGCCGGGGCGGTGACGATTGCGACGAACGTGGCCAGCGTGGGCGCCGACGTCGAGCTCAGCGGCAATCGCCGGGCGCTGCTGCGCGCACGTGGAGCTGGCGCGACGGCGTGAGACGCGGTACCAAGGACTACGTCGGCGCGTCGCCGTCGTGCTGCGGCGCTGAGGCGAAGGTCGAGGAGCTGCGCATGTCGAGCGCGTGATCGCCGCTGGCACTGTGGTCTTCGGCGCCGAGCGCCACAAGTCGCGCGGATCGACGAGGTCCAGCTGTACGCGGCCGCTTCCGTCGCCGGGGGCGATGTCCGGCGGAGACCGCTCTCCTCCGCCGAGGACGATGCTGATGTGGCTATTTCACGGCGATGGTGTACGGGGGTCACCGACGAAGGACTCCAGGACGACGTCAACCAAGGCAACGGAGTTGGGGATGGACGACACAGATGCTGGAGCAGATCGGAGGAGCAGAAGAAGATGGAGGCGGAGCTCCTGATTCCGCAAACACGTGTCGAAGGAGTACGACGACGTGATCGAACAAGACAGCGGCGCGTGATGTCCACCTACGCGACGAGGTCTGCTGGAGGAGCAAGGCATCGGCGTGGAGGCGGCGCCACAAAGTCGCCGCCGGTGATGAAGCGGCGATCGACCATCCAGCCAGCAACTGCATCGAGGTGGCCTCGACGAGAATGCGGCGCTGGATCAGTCTTCCCGGTCAAGCTGGGCGATCGAGGGCCATCGTCGAGCGCATCGATCAGCGACGACGTCACCGACCACTGCGTGACCGAGGAGGCGCTGACGCGCTATCTCGACGCATGACGCAGCGCTCGATGAAGATGATCGAGCGTCGAGCGCTTCCTGCTGCTGCAGGAGATCGTCGACGACGCTGGCGCGGCCCTGTCGACGTCGATGTCTTGCTCGCGAAGGTCATCCGCCCTCCGCGGATCGCGCAGGATCGAGACCGTCGTGGCCTTGCAGAAACGGCGGCGTTCTCGCATTCTCCAAGCGACTGTCTGATGAACAGCGTACTGCGGCCGACTACACGGTGATGCTTTGCCGGACGTCCAGGTGATGGTTGCGAAGAAGCAGGAGCGGCGGCGGATCGCCGGCGCCAAGGACTTCGCCACACCGCAGCTGGGGACACCGCGCCAGGCGCATCTGGTCTTCGGGCGGTGAAAGGCCCGACCGGCGCGAAGCACGATGGCCGCCGCTTGCCTCCGCGCAGAGCCGCCGCATCAAGCAGCCGCGCAGGATACGCCGAGGACAAAGCCCTGAGGCTGATCCATCATCAGCAGCGTCGTCGTCGACGACGCCCAGGTCAAGCACGACGATCCCTGCTCATGCGCGGTTCGGGTGAGGAGACCAAGGTCCACGGCGCCTCGAGCCAACTGCCGCGGCGTCGATGGCAGTGCGCAGCCATTGGCATAAGGTGGCCCCAGACTGACGACGCAGAGTTCAGGCGCGGGTCTTGCGTAAAGGCGGCGCCGTGCGCTGGATCACCCTTCGCGTCAGCGTGCCAGCGCGCGGTCACGACATCGCAGCCCTGGACGGCGCCGCGTCCGGTGATCTCGGTCTCCGCGCCACCGTCGACGAGCGTCTCCGGGTGTGGCCGCGGCCCTGCCTGCCTCACGCGTCTCCCCAGTGAGGACGGCGGTGCGCCAGCGTCCTCGACCACAGCTCGTCGCGCTCTGCGCTTTGTCGCTGCGTCGCGCGGCGGCGGTGGAACGTCGCGGCAGACTGCGCTCCTCGGCTGTCGGAGTGGGCGCCGCGCCGGAGCTGTGGAGTGCGCAGCAGCAGGTGGCCGCGCGCAGCGCGGGGGCGGTGGCCTGATCAGCGTCGAGGCACATGGCCACGGCGCTGCCCGCGTTCGACGCCGAGCGCCTGGCCTGGTGCAGTTGAGCGGATGAACTGCTCGCGGTTATGTCTGACCCGGCTGCGCTGTCGAGCGTCTGGCGGCACTGTGGGTGTCGATGTCGGCGCGCTACGCGGCCTCGACGTCGAGCGCGCAGCTGTAGATGTCGGCGAGCGCGCGCGCGAGCAGGCGCTGGGGGTGCGGGCGAGGCGCTCCACAGCGACAACAATCAT
>CAVPKP010000017.1:0-3659 GCA_963705745.1 uncultured Solirubrobacteraceae bacterium | reverse complement strand
GTTATGTCCTCTACTTGGTTAAGATTACGTATTGCTTCGATATCAGCAGCGCGCACCCTAGCGCTTCGCTTTCCGAAGCGCAAGGCCACGAGCGCGCCGCCGGCGACCTGCCGTCTGAGAGAGCGACCACGCCGGCAGCGAGCACCCCGCCGACAGCGACCACGCCGGCAGCGAGCACCGTCACGAGCGAGCACCCCACGACAGCGAGCGTCCGCGACATGACCGACCCAGATCGAGCGAGCAGATCCACGGATGAGCCGGCGTCGCCGGCGATCCCGATGCCGGGCGCGCCCGTGCGCGGGTCGCGCACGGGCGCGCCGATCATGGCGTTGCTCGACCTGCTCGGGCGCCGATGGGCGCTGCGCGTGATCTGGGAGCTGCGAGAGGGACCGCTGCTGTTCCGCGCGCTCCAGCAGCGCTGCGAGGGCATGTCCTCGAGCGTGCTCAACCAGCGGCTCGGCGAGCTGCGCGCCGCCGGCGTGCTCGAGCCGAGCGACGCCGGCTACGAGCTGACGCTCGAGGGGCGGCGACTGCTCGACGCGTTTCCGGCGATCAGCGCGTGGGCCGATCGCTGGGCGGATCGAGTCCACCCGGCTTGACGTTTTCGGCTGCCGCGTCTCGACGGCGCGGATGTTCGTCCAATCCGGGCCCCGTCGCTGCAAGTACGCACCGATCCGCCGATCTGACCCGATGACTGCGACGCTGAAAGCGCACGCCGGCGAGCGCCGGCGCGACGCGATTGGCCCGATTGGCGCGATCGTCGCCGACCGGCGCGTTCGCGCTGCGTTCCAGCCGCTCGTCGATCTGTACACGGACGCGACCGTCGGCTACGAGGCGCTCGCGCGCGGACCGGCCGGATCGACGCTCGAGCGGCCCGTCCGGCTGTTCGAGGCCGCGCGCGCCGCCGGCCTGGAACGCGAGCTCGAGTGGGCGTGCCAGCGCGCGGCGCTGCACGGCGCGCTGGAGAGCGGGCTCGGCCCACGGCAGGCGCTGTTCATGAACTTCGAGCCGAGCGTGTCGATGGACGAGCGCCCCGCCGAGTTGCAGCAGCTGACCGAGCGTGCGCTCGAGCGCTTCCCGATCTTCGTCGAGCTGACCGAGCGCGCGCTCGCGGACCGACCCGCCGAGCTGCTTCGATCGGTCGCGAGGCTGAGAGCGATGGGCGTCGGCATCGCGCTCGACGACGTCGGCGCCGACCCGCGCTCGCTTGCGCTGATGCCGTTCCTCGCGCCCGAGGTGATCAAGCTCGACCTGCGTCTCGTCCAGGGCCGCCCCTCGGCGCAGGTCGCCGAGATCGCGCACGCGGTCAACGCGGAGGCCGAGCGCACAGGCGCGCTCGTGCTCGCCGAGGGCATCGAGACCGACGAGCACCGGCGGACCGCTCTCGCCCTCGGCGCTCGCTACGGCCAGGGTTGGCTGTTCGGACACCCCGACTCAGGCCGCGCCGCGCTCGGCGCCGAGCGCGGCGATCACCCCGAGGCCACGCCCGTTGACGGGCGTTCAACGCAGTCCCTCACGACGTCGTCGCCCGCGGCGACGCCGTGCGTCGCGGCGACAAGCGCCTGCTGCTCGCGCTCAGCCTCCAGATCGAGGACCAGACCCGCAACCTCGGCTCCTCGGCCGTCGTCTTTGAGCTGCTTCCAGGAGGAGCGCTACTTCACGGCCAAGACCGCCGCGCGCTACTCGGAGCTGTCGGCCGACGCCGCGCTCGTCGGCGCGCTCGGCGTCGGGCTCCCCCAGCTTCCGGCGTCCGGCGTTCGCGGTGTGGCGATCGAGGCGGCCGACCCGCTGCATGGCGAGTGGACGGTCACCGTGATCGCGCCGCACTTCGCGATGGCGTTCGTCGCCCGTGACGTCGGCGACGCCGGCGCCGAATGGACAGGTCGTTCGACTTCGCGTTGACGTACGAGCGCGAGCTCGCGGTCGCGGCTGCGCGCTCGCTGATGAGCCGCCTCGCGCCCGCCTGAGCGCCGCCGTCGAGGACCCCGCGCCGCTCACGCCGCCAGGCGAAGGCCGGTCGTCCCGTCCTCGGCCGTCTCGCTCAGCGCGCGCAGCTCGTCGAGCGACTTCTTCAGCAGGCGCGAGACCTGCATCTGCGAGACGCCGATCCGCTCGGCGATCTCGGTCTGGCTCAGTTCGTCGACGAAGCGCAGGCGCAGCACCTCTCGCTGGCGCGGCGTCAGCTGCTTGAGTGCGACGCCCGCGGTCATCGCGAGCTCGACGAGCTCGTAGTGGCCGTCCTCCGCGCCGATCACATCGGCGTACGTCGAGTCGCCGTCGTCCTCGGAGCCGTGACGCGGCGCGTCGAGTGAGCCGGTGCGGTAGGCGTGCAGCGCTCGCCGCGCGTCGAGCACCTGCTCGGCGCTCAGCTCGAGGTATTCGACGAGCTCGTTCACCGTCGGCGCGTGACCGTGGTTCTCGCTCAGGTGGTGTTCGGCGTCGCGCACGAGCAGCGCCCGCTCCTGCGCGCCGCGCGGCACGTGGACGGCCCAGCCGCAATCGCGGAAGTAGCGGCGCATCTCGCCGAGGATCGTCGGCACGGCGAACGACTTGAACGGGGCCCCGCGAGTCGGGTCGTAGCGGTCGAGCGCCTTCACGAGTCCGAGCTGCGCGACCTGCAGCAGGTCGTCGAACGGCTCCGAGGAGTTGCCGTAGCGACGCGCGAGGCTGCGGGTCAGCGGCGCGTAGTGGCGGACGAGCATCGCCCGCGCGCGCTCGTCGCGCATGCTCGTCCAGCGCCGCAGCAGCGTGCGTTCGTCAAATGGCCTGCCGCTCGACCCGCGACGGGTGCGGGCAGCGGGCGCGGTGCTCGACTGATCCGACGACGATGCGACGGGCGACATGGACCGGGACATACGCAACTCCTGACTTCAGGACTTGCGGTCGACCCAGCCGGCGCATCTGATCGCCGTCTATTTCTTCCGCATCGTTCACGAGATCCCCCGCACAGAGGCTTCCCGCAACACGTGGATACCCGCTTTGACGCCCCTCAAACATCGAATGCTGGAGATGCTCGGCGCGTCTCGGCCCTGCACGCTTCGACGCATCGCAGCGTCGAGGGCCGCCGCCGCTCGAATCGCTCGCCGCGGGCGGGTCGCCTCAGGGTCGCCTCAGCGCGAGTAGACGGTGAAGAAGTCGCGATCGTCCGGTTCGAGATAGCGTGTCGCGGGGCGGTTCATTTCGGGAAGCAGGTTGACCGGACGCCCGGCGCCGGCTTCGCCGTAGGTGATGAAGCTGACCCAGTAGGAGTTGATGTCGAGCTCCATCGCGCGCACGGCACCGGCGCGGATCAGCGTGCGCGCGAGGCTCTGCACCGACTGGTCGTTGCCGGCCGCGTAGATCAGGTTCCCGCGCGCGTCGACGCCGATCCCCGATCGCCACACGAGCACCGCGTTGCCGACCGTGGCCCCCCATTCGCCGTTGTCGAGATTCGGGCTGGGCCGGCCGCCGTCGACGATCAACGGCAGGTTCTGACGCGCGAAGGAGACCGACGACGGCGCGGTCGGCCCATTAACCCAATCGATCACGTTCACACTTCCGTTCGCGTACCCGACGAACGTCGCCTGCCCGTTTTGCATCGGCGAGTACGTGTGTCCGTTGAGCGCGACGCCGCCGTGTGAATCACTCAGTTTGAAGGCGCTGTTGAACGTCGCCAGCCG
>CAVPKP010000016.1:0-116094 GCA_963705745.1 uncultured Solirubrobacteraceae bacterium | reverse complement strand
GCTCTGTTCCTGTTCTCTTCGGCTCAGTTCCCTGTGTTGGCTGATATCTTAACATAAAATCCTGGAAAGGACGACGGCTCATCACCGTCAGGCCCTGGGAAAGGTTCTCGGACTGCTCTTAGCATCGATGCTCGCCGTAGTAGGTTCGGTGGTTTGGCAACCCACGACGCTCAGGAAGATCGGGTACGGCAATGAGGGCGGGCAAAAATCTCAGCGCTCTTCATGGAGCTGCCGATTTGCTTGATCAGAATCGCCAGCATGTTCGGGGTTGCATTCCCGGCGTCTCGGGCCCGGCTTCGGATAGGGTGTGCTGGCGCGGCGATCGCCGACGCCGACGCGCTGCTGTTCGCGACGCCCGAGTACAACCACTCGGTGCCCGGCGCGCTGAAGAACGCCGTCGACTGGGCCTCGCGTCCGTTCGCCACCGCGGCGCTGCGCAACAAGCCCGCCGCCGTGATCGGCGCGAGCACCGGGATGTTCGGAGCCGTCTGGGCGCAGGCCGAGCTGCGCAAGTCGCTCGCCGCCGCCGGCGCGCGCGTGATCGATCGCGAGCTGCCGATCGGCGAAGCGGACGAAGCGTTCTCCAGCGACGGCGCGCTCGCCGAGCGCGATCAGCAGCTGGCGCTAGGCGAGATCCTCACCGAGCTGCTCGGCGAGACCCGCGTGCGCGCCACCGCCTGATCATCCCTCGCCGGCTTCGACCTCCGCCGCGAGCTCGGCGAGGCTCATGTCGAGCGCCTCGGCGAGCCGCCTGACGGTCATCCATCCGGGGCTGTTCGACGCCGCGCTCGATCCGCGAGAGCGCCGACGCGGTCATGCCGGCGTCGAACGCGAGCTGCTCCTGCGTGATCTCGCGATCCTCGCGGAGCTGTTTGAGCAGCTCCGCCAGGACGAAGTCCGGCTGATCGTGCATCTAATAAACATCGCGAAGTCCTAGGGTCAATGTCCATAGTTTCAAGTCGCTGCAGGACTTAACGCTGTATATTTCGTTCGCTGCACAAATCATCCCCACAGATGGTCGAGTGCATGTGCCGGCGCAGCTCGTACGCAAGTGCAGCTGCGAGCGGCCCCGAACGGAGGCCCTCGGGAGCTTGCCCCCCGGGGGCCTCCGCGGGGGCCGTCGGAGTGGGAGGCGAGCCAGTCGCGGCTACTTCTGCGGTCGCGGTGGCCGCTGACGCCGCCACCTGACGAGTCGCCTTCGGCTCGTGCGATGCGGGCGAAGCTCTTTCGGGCGCGTCATCGTCAAGGCCAGCAGCCCGATCAGCAAAGCTGCCAGGACGACGAGCACGACGATTGCGGCGGTAAGGCTCATGTTCGTAGGCTTCCCGCGTCCGACCACCTCAAACCGCGCGGAGCTTGCCCTCGGTCGGTCATCGGAGCAGGCGTCCAGCCTCTCGCTCGATGCGCTCAGACACCGTGCGAAACCGGCCCGGCGGCACGACGGTTGCGTTGCTCGCCAGCGGCTCGGGCTCGCGCGGCGGTCGACGGATCGCCCGCGCCGGGCAGCCGCCCGACCGCCCCACAGTCGGGGAATACGCGATGACGGAGGTCGATGAGCCACTCCGAGCGTCCCCGCCATCAGGTTGCGTCGCGTCGGTCTTCAATGCCGACGCGGATGCCGGCGTCGCGCCCTGTCGGCTCGAAGCTCTTCGTCAAGCGCCGGTCCATGCTCCGACGCTTCGCGGATCGCTCGTCCGATGCACATGTCGCGCAGGTCGAGAATCTCCGATGCCAGGTGTTCGGCGACCGCGTCGGCCATCGCCGTGACGTTCATGACCGCCGTCTCTTCGCCAGGCATCGGCTCGAACGGCGCCAGGGCGCCGCGGATCTGACAGAAGAGCTTGTGCTCTTCCTCGTGCGGGAAATCCTCCGGCGCGAGCTGATCCAGAAATGCCCTTCCGGCAGTGCCGACGCGCTCCTGCAGGCTTGCCGTGCCGATTGCCAGTGATCGGATCGTGCTGTCGAGCGAATCTCTGACCAGCGACTCTCGCTCGTTTCGTCATGAATTCAGAACCGGCCGGCAATCGGCGCCGAGGCGATCGAGCTGAACGTAGTCGCCGCGTCACGCTCGATCGCTCAGCGCGCGGGTGTTCTTGACCCGACAGCTCCGCAAGGGCTCGACAACAAGCTGCGGCACCGCGGCGCGGGGCCGCGCCGCGGTGCCGGACCGGGCCCCTGGAGGGAGGTGACTGCGAGGCCCGGAGCTCCTTCGAGCGAGCCGAGGGAAGCCGGCTCGCTCGAGCGAGCCCGCTTCTGCAGGCACACCTCGACATCACACGAACCGCGGGCGCGCCGCCTGCTGCAAGCGAGCGCCGTCCGCCGTCAGCAACCACGAGTTCGCGGCTCCCTTCGGCTGACCCTCTCCGCGATTTTCGATCAGGCCCAGTCGCGCGAGGCGCCACAGCAACTTCGACGCCTGCCCCTGATCGGCGATCTCCGCCGATTCGGCGATCTCGCGATTACTCGCGCCCGGACGCTCACTGAGCACGACCAGCACGCGCACGGTGCGGTAGGTCAAGCGGAACTGACGTCCCCGAAGCGGATCCTCGCGTTGGCGCCGCGCCGCCGGCAGAAGCGGCTTGCTCGCCGGCGGCGTAGCGAGCTCCTTGCGGGCGACCCGCTGCCCGAGATACGGCAAGACGATCATGCCCATCAGCGGCCCTAGCAGCTCGTACAGCTCGCCCTCCCGGGGGCGCACGAGGCGGCGGTGGATGACGGCGTGGACGCCGCCGGCGATCACCTCTGCGATCGTCCTCGGCAGCTCTCGCGCCGACGCGCGCAGCCTCGCGTCCGCGGTCGACGACGTCGATCAGCTCGCCCATCAACTCATCCCGTCGCAGCAGCACGCGCTCGCCGGCGCCGAGCGAATGCACGACGCACAGACGAGCGAGGCTGTGCTCCCGGTCGGCCAGCGCCAGCAGGCAGCCGAGCGCCGCTCGCACCCCGGCGCGCCAAGAGTCCTCGCGCGCGTAAGCGTCGACGGCGATCGCCGATGCGCGCGAGAAGACGTCGTCGAAGGCGGCGAGGAAGCACTCTTCGCGGTTGCGAAACTGGTCGTAGAACGTTTTGCGCGAGACGCGCGCGTGGCCGATGATCTCCTCGACGGTCGGCTCCGGCCTATCGACGGCCTCGACGACCGCGATCAACGCTGCGATCAATCGAGCGCGTTGCAGCGCGTCGACCTGCTCGCGTCGCTTGCTTTGGCGCGCGGCAGCAGACACGAGCGACTGAGGGGCAGCGTCCACGTCAGCGCCCCGCTTCACCGGCGCTTCGATGAGCCACGAGTTTCGGCGGGGACACCTTGAACTTTGGCACGCGTAGGCAGTGCGGCGCGGGGGCGGGCGTGTTGATCCAATGCCGCAAAGCGGGCCCCCGATAAACATCGGCAGGAGAATAAACGAGTCGGTCAAGCTATGTCAAATCCGGCGCGGTATCTAACTTTTCGCTGTGGAAGTGCTACAGATAAACGTAAATGTCGTATTTGCTTTATGATCGGTCCAGACTCACCTCCCTCGCATGGCAGCACTAGACAAAGAGGTCTTCCGGCCGCCGAGATGCCAACTCGGGTACGGTGGCGCGGGCGCGGGGCGCCCGCAGCGGATGCAAAGAGGACGCAAGAGCACTCAGCGCCAGCGCCTGATCAGCGGGATGATCGACGCTGCCAACCGCGGCGGCTACGCGAGCGCGAACGTCACCGCCGTGATCGCCAACGCCGGCGTCTCGCGTCCGACCTTCTACGACTACTTCTCCGACCGCGAGGACGCCTTCAGGGCGTCGGTCGAGGACGTACAGGCGGAGCTGCTCGCGGCCGTCGAAGCGACTCTCGCCGGCCAGCCGCCGCAGGCCGGCGCGAGCACGCTCGCGAAGACCTTGATCGCCTACGCCAGCGAGAAGCCCGAGCGGGCGCGCTTTCTGATGGCCGAGTCGATGGCGGGCGGAAGCGCCGCGCTGCAGCTGCGAGACCGCGGCGTCGTCGCGCTCGCGAAGGCGCTGCGGCGAGCCGAGCGTCGCGCCGAGCCGACCGCGCCGCTCGCCGATCTCCCGGCGGATGCATCATCGGCAGCGTCTACCGGCTTCTCGCGACGCGCCTGCGCCGTGGCGAGGCGCGGCTCTCGAGCGTCCGCGAGGAGCTGCTGGAGTGGCTGGGCGCCTACACGCGCCCGGCTGCCGAGCGTCGCTGGCAGAAGCTCACACCGGGTCCGGCGCCGGCCCGCTCACCGCACGTGCCCGACGTGCCGATCCAGCAGATGCCGAGCGTCTTCCCGCCGGGTCGCCCGCGCGTCTCAGAGCAGGAGGTCGCCGAAAACCATCGCCTGCGGATCCTCTACGCGACGGCGCGGATGGCCGAGGAGAAGGGCTACACGGAGACGACCGTCAGCGACATCGCCCGCCTCGCGCGCGTCGACGGCCGTGCTTTCTACCGGCTGTTCGCCGACAAGCAGGATGCGTTCTCGGCCGTTCACGAGCTCGGCTTCCAGCAAGTGATGGACGTCACCTCGAGGGCGTTCTTCGCCGCCGACGGCTGGCCGCAGCGAAGCTGGGAGGGCGGCCGCGCGCTGACGCAGCTGCTGCAGGAGAACCCGCTCGTCGCGCACGTCGGCTTCGTCGAGGCCTACGCGGTCGGGCCGGCGGCGGTCCAGCGGATCGAGGACAGCCACATCGCCTTCATGTTCTTCCTTCAGGAAGGGCTGATGCAGCGTCCCGAGGCCGAGCCGGTGTCGCGCGTGGCGATGGAGGCGATCGTCGCCGGCGTCTTCGAGATCGTCTACCTGAAGGCGCGCCAGCGCGGCAAGCCGCAGCTCGCGGCGATGCTGCCGCACGTCGCGCACCTCTGGCTGTCGCCGTTCCTCGGCGTGGCCGAGAGCGACGCGTTCATCGAGCGGCAGCTTTCGGCAAGCGAGGCCCGGGAGCGGCCGCAGTAGAGCGGGCCGAGGAAGCGGCACTCGGCGTGTTGGCGATCAGTCAAGGGTTAGAAAGTTTCACCGCCGATACGACGTTACCGCCCCTAGTATGTGCGCCGAAGACCATTGTCCGAACGTGATGTCGCGTGCGCGTGCATCGATTCAGACCGCGATCGACCCAGGAGGCCCCGTGCGCGAGAACGACAAGGTGTCCATCGTCCTGACGGAGTCCCAGGTCGCCAAGATCGTGCGCGATGGCGGTGAAGCCCATAGCGCCTCGGTGCTGCGCTCGCTCAACGATCTCGCGTCAGCCGCGAGCGTGATCGACAACACTCTCGACAGCGCCCAGCTGTCGCAGTCCACCCTACGCGCCCTGCTCGTGTTCGCAGCGTTCCCGGCCGACGGAAGCTACCGCTCATTGTCGGACGTCGCGCGAGAGGTTGGCTACAACCCGAGCACGACACACCGCTACGCCACGACGTGGCTGGCGGTCGGCATGCTCGAGCGGGACCCGGCTTCGCGCCTTTATCGACGCGCCGTGGGACCGGGGGGTAGCCCCGCCCGTTTGACTGTCAGCGGACTGTCACGGCGCACACGTGGCGCCGACCGCCCGCGGCTAACCCGCCGCGACGCGCGCGCGTTGCAGATACGCGTCCATCAGGCCGGCCGCCTCCCTCTCGGCTCCCGGCATCAGATGTCCGTAGCGGTCGAGCGTGATCGCGATGTTCGCGTGTCCCATAAACGTGGACAGAGCCTTTGCGTTGACGCCGGCCGCGATCATCAGGCTGGCGAACGTGTGGCGGCAGTCGTGCAAGCCGACCGGTCTCAGGCCAGCCCTGCGCCACGCACGCGTCGCGCGTTCGCCGACCGATGAGGCCGAGAACGGGACGCCGGCGGCGCCGAAGACGAGCTGCGAGGAGTCGGCGTCGGCGGCGAGACTGAGCGGTGCGAGAAAGGCGCGCAGCGCGGCGGCGACCGGCACGCGGCGAGCGCCGGCGGTCGACTTCGGCGCGACCATCTGGCGCTCCTTCGGGTCCCACGCGCGCGAGACCTCGATCACGCCGCGCGCGAGGTCTACGTCGCGCCAGCGCAGCGCCATCAGCTCGCCGCGGCGCAGCCCGGCGTACAGCGCAGTCGCCCACAGCGGACGGTCGGCGCCGGACAGCGCCGCCAGCAGCCGCTCCGCTTCGGCTGCTGAGACGATCCGGACGCGCGCGTTTCGGACGGCCGGCAGCGAGACGCCGATCGCTGGGTTGACCGCGACCTCGCGCCGGCGCCAGCGACAGATCACGCGCACCGGCGTGATCTGGTTGCGGATCGTCGACGGCGCGGCGCCGCCGGCGAGCAGCCGGTCGGCGTAGCCCTGGACGTCGTCGACGGTCAGGTCCGAGAGCCGGCGCGTGCCGAACTCCCGAAGCAGGCCGCTCCTGCCATCGCCCAGCCCCCGCAGCGCCTGCGCGTATGAGCGGATCGTGCTCGGCTTGTAGACGTCGCCGGAGCGCGTCCTGATCGTGCCGGCGCGAGCGCCTGCGAGCCACAGCACGGCGGCCTCGCCGAGCTCATCGTCGAAGACGCGCGCAGTTCGCCGCGACGCAGCTTGCCGTAGCTCTGCGCGCGCCAGCTGCGCGCGTCGCTGAGGTTGTCGAAGTGCTTGCGGATGCGCTTGGCGTCCCGCGCGCTCCAGACCGCGGCCTGGTAGACGCGGCGGCAGTTGCAGCGCGCGCCGCGCTCGCTCGCGCACCCGACGCGGTGCTTCACGACTATCCCCACGTGGCGCGCTTTCGTGTCGGTCGCGCTCACAAGCCCCTCCCCGCCCTCCGCTGGACGCCAACTTGACGCGCAGTTTAGCTCTATCAAGCCAAAAATGGACGCGCGCGAGCGCGGAAGCCACACGGTCGCATCTCGGAAACGCGACCGGGTGATTTCTCGGAAGACTCGCTCTCCCGAGCGCGCGGCGAAGCGAGCTCGACGCCGTCGAGACGAGCGCACGCCCGGCGCTCGGCAGGACGCGCGCGTCGCGGTCGCGCGCGTCCGGCGTACCGGCGCCCAGACAGCACGCGCCGCGACGGCCCGGGAGTCACCCGAGCGTCACCGACGCCCGCGGGCAAGTGATGAGCGCAGGCTCGTGGGCGGCCTCGGCGCGGTTTCGAACACCGCCGCGATCCTGGACCCAACTACTGCGTCGCCTTTTGGGCACGTCGCGGTTTGGCACACCGCACTGGGCGGTGACCGCCGTCTCCGCCACGGCTCGGAGGGGGGCGTTCCTCAGCTCGCGTCCCCATCCCGGCTTTCCATCGCACCACAAGCCCGAGGCGCGATCGAGCGCATCGGGTCGTCTGGGCGGTTGCACTTCCGGTCTGGGCAGGCAATGGACCGCGAGGCGTACGCCTCCACGGCGTATCGACACATAAACAGGCCGACGCCGACCGCCGCCTAAAGCGGACAACAAGCCGACGCCGACTGAGATAAAGGAGCACACCAATAAATGCGACACAATCATAGAGTCGCTCTTGTAGCTGTCCTCGGGACGCTGGTCCTTGGCGCGCTCGGCACGGCATCCGCCCAGGCAGCTGCGTGCAAAAAGACCGGCCACGGAGTCAGCTTCTGCATCGAACTCGCAGCAATAGAAGAAACCGCCGTGCCGTTTACGACCACCACGAAGGCTGGCACGACGGCACATTTCGATTGGTCCCACATAACATGGGAATGCGGTGACACCGGCAACGGTAACTTCACACTCACAACTGGCTACGGTAATATCAAAGTCAGCAACTACGCACGCAACTTCACAAAATGCGAAAACGTCACTTATCAGTGCGAAATCAGGGAACACGCATATCCGTTTGAACAGGCCCGCGGAGAAGTGAGCGTGAGCGGGGGAGTGTCTCAGCTCTCGACGTTCTTTACTTATGGGCCCCTCGGCTATGTAGCTAAAGTGCACCTTGAGAATAAGCTGCCCGGTAATTGTGCTGATCCGCAAGAATTGGAGGTCACTACCAATAGTGAAAAATATGCGGGGCCCGTATGTACTATCGCCGAACCTGAAGTCGAAGAGGTCGCACACGAAATAAAGTGCGAAGGTGCACAAACTCGCCTAGTGGCATCCCGTGCACCGTTCGAATTGCAGGTTACTGAATCGGTCAGTCTGTCGGGATCATACAGCGGCAAGAAGTGGAGTTTCAAGGAAAGCTAGTCGCGCGTCACCCGACCGTGTGAGGATCGCAAGCGCGCGATCCTCACACGGAAGGAGGCATCGCAAACCGAGAAAGGCATCAGGATGAAACGTCCCCGACAGATCACCACGAGCCCATCCGCAGAAGCTCTCCTCGCGTCGCTCGGGGGCGTGCTGCGCGCGGCGGGATCTCGGATCTTCTCCTCGGTCCTGATCGCGATGCTCGGCGTACTGCTCGTCACTGCCGTCCCGGCCTCGGCGGCCCCGCCGGAAACGCCCGAACTGAAAGTCATGTACATCAACGCGAGCGAAGCGAGCTTCCTCGGCGTGTTGAGTCCGAAAGCTCCCAACGAAGGCGGCACCTACCGGTTCCTCTACAACGCCTCGAAAACCGAATGCAAAGGCGGCAGCGAAACCTCCCCGGGCCTGTCGCTCGCAGAAGAGGGGGAAAAAGTCTCCGAACGCGTGGGAGGCCTCACCGCCAACACCGAATACACGGTCTGCTTGCGCGTGACGAACCTCAAAGGCGAACAGGCGCTCAGCGCGCCCGTGACGTTCAAGACGGCGCTGTCGCTGGAAGCTCCCGAAACGCTGATGCCGGAACCGGTCGGCGGCTACAGCGCGACGCTGCGCGGGGTGCTCAACCCGAAAAGCGAAGGCGAACCGGGTCACTACAGGTTCTTCTACCAGGCGGGGACGGAATGCACAGGCGAAAACGAGAAGAAAACGCCTTTCGCCCCCTATGCGGGCCACTCGCTGGAATCGGTGCAGTTCGAAGTCAGCGGGCTGACACCGGCGACGCAGTACACAGTCTGCCTGGAGGTGGAAGTCGGCGACGAAGAAACGGCCGTGGGAGCGCCCGTGACGTTCACGACGCCCTCAGCGGCGCCCGCCGTCGGCAACGAGTCCTTCGCGCACGTGGGCTCCGCAGGCGCGAGCGTCATGGCGCAGGTGAACCCGGGCGCCCTGCCGAGCACTTATCACGTCGAATACGGCGTCAGCGAATCCTACGGCTCCTCGACGCCCGAGCAGAGCGTCGGAGCCGGCAACCAGCCGGTGGGGGTTTCCGCGCAGTTGAACGGCCTTCAGCCTGGCACGGTCTATCACTTCCGCTTCGTTGCGAGCAATGAACGCGGAACCGTTCCGGGCAGCGACACCACGTTCACGACCCTCCCGAGCGGACTGCTCGGCCTGCCCGACGGTCGCGCTTATGAAATGGTCACGCCGGTGTCAAACGAAGACGCCGACGTGTATACACCGGAAGTGATCGACTCGGAATTTGGTAAGTACGGCATCCCCACGCACAATCCGTTTGAGGCGTCCACAGAAGGCGACGCCGTCGCATACGCAGGCTCTCCCACCTCCGGCGGCAATGGCAATGGCGGATCCCAAAAAGGCGACGAGTACGTGGCGAAGCGCTCGCCGACTGGTGGCTGGACCCAGCTGAGCATGCAGCCAAGTCTCGATCGGCCACGCTACGAGGCTTTTTCGCCAGAACTCTCCGAAGCCGTCCTGTGCTCGACCGAAGCCCTCGCTGGCGACGCGCCCGCCGGGTACGAAAATCTCTACCGGACGACGAGCGAAGCCAACCGTCTGTACCAGCCGCTTGTCACCGTACCACCCACTCCGGCCCGGTCTACCTTTGAATTTTTCGGAGCATACAACACGAAAACCACCTACGAATGTAAATTGGCCTTCGCCGGTGCCTCGTCCGACTTCGGGCATCTGCTGTTCGAGGCGAACGCCGCGCTACCCTCCACACCGGAAGCGGACAACAGCACCGAACCGACGGAGAACAACCTCTACGACTCGACCGGTGGCGCTCTGAGCCTCGTCAACGTGCTGCCGGACGGGAAAGCCGAACCTGACGCCACGTTTGGCGCCATGGCCTTTCTGGAAGGGGGCACGGAAGGCTATCCCGATTTCAGCCATGTCATCTCCGCAGATGGCTCGAAGGTGTTCTGGACAGACCTGCATCCCGGCCCTGACGAAGACCATATCTTCGTGCGAGAGAACGGGAGCGTCACGGTTCCGGTGTCCGCGGGCGCCGCCAGGTTCTGGAACGCCACCCGGGAGGGCGAATACGTCTTCTACATCGAAGGCGAAAAGCTGATGCGCTTCGATCTGGAAAAGTACCGCGAGGAACTCGAACACGGCGTATCTGAAGACCAGGCCCTTGGCGAATCGCGTGAAGAGCTCTCCCCGAGCGCGCTCGCGGTCCTCGGCTCGAGCGAAACGAACGGAGAATACGTCTACTACGTCGATCCGAGCTACGGCCTGCACGTATGGCACGACGGTGTGAGCACTTCGATCGCCGGGCTCGCGGCCCTCGATGGATCTGAAGCGCGGCCGTTCGGCTTGGGAAGTAACGCCGAAGTCGGCGACTGGCAGCCCTCGCTTGCGACGCGGACCGCGGCGGTGACGCCCGACGGGCACGAGCTCGTGTTCATGTCGCGCCAGCGCCTCACCGGCTATGACAACGAAGATCCCAAAAGCGGGGACATATGTCTGAGGTCTATCTGTATGACTCCGAAAGCCAGGGTCTCAGCTGTGTCTCGTGCATCCGCAGCGGCGCGGCGTCGACTTCGGAAGGAAAACTAGGCGCGGCCGCGTTCCTGCCGGTCAGCTGGAACAACACCTATCTCCCGAGGTGGATCTCAGAAGACGGCAGCCGCGTGTTCTTCGACAGCGAAGAGCCGCTCGTGCCAGAGGACACCAACGGGACACGAGACGTGTATGAGTGGGAGCGCGACGGGGCAGGCAGCTGCCGCGAAGCCGCGGGCTGTCAGTACCTGCTCTCGGGCGGCACGAGCTCCTCCGGCTCGATGCTGCTCGACGTAAGCGCCAATGGCAACGACGTGTTCATGATCTCCCGCGCGCATCTGGTGCCGCAAGACACGAACGAACAGTTCAACGTCTTCGACGCCCGCGTGGGAGGCGTCTCTCAGCCCGTACCCGCCGCGTGCAGCGGCGCGGGCTGCCAGGGCGCGCCACCGGCGCCGCCGTCGTTCGCGACGCCCTCGAGTGAGACCTTCCAGGGCGTGGACAACTTTCCGCCGGTCTCGACGCCCGTCAAGCAGCCAGGCGCCGCACAGCTGCGTGCAGCGAGGCTCGCGAAGGCGCTCAAAGCCTGCCGGACGAAACGAAGCAAGCGCAAGCGAGTCGCATGCGAATCGACGGCGCGCCGTCGCTACGGGCCACCTGGCAATCCCAAGAGAGCACGCAGGGCGGGTAGAGCCGGCACCAGAGGAAAGGGCAAGCGATGACCATCTTTGAACAGATCGTGCGCCCACGGGCGCCGCGAGTCCTCTGTGTCGCCGCCGTGCTCGCCGTGTCGCTCTCGTGCGCGCTCAGCGGCCCCGCCTTCGCCGAAACCGCCGCTCCGGGCTGGCGGGTGACCGCCCGCACCTTGCCGACGCACCTGCCCCCCGGCGGCGAAGGTCATGTGGAAATCTACGTCTATGACGCGGGCGCGGCGCCCGGAACAGGAGAGCTGACGGTGACCGATAAGCTGCCGGAAGGTGTGACCTCCAACGGCTTGAGTCCTCACCAGGAAGGGTATGCGGAACGTTATGAAGGCGAGGAATGCACCGGCTCGAGCGTTGTGACCTGCGAGGTGCAGCCGCTGCCCGCCGCGCATCGCTACACCGAGGTGAAGGTCATCAACCTGAGCGTGGCGGTCAGCCCAAACGTTTCTGCCAGCGGGACCAACATTGTGAGCGTCACCGGTGGCGGCGCGCTCGAACCGGCGGTCGCCTCCGATCCGGTGAGCATCAGCGGCGCTCCGGCGCCGTTCGGCTTCGCCGACATCGATGGCTGGCTCTCCAACGCCGACGGGACGACCGACACGCAGGCCGGCTCGCACCCCTATGAGCTGACGCTGGCGTTCGATCTCAACACGTACATCAGCAATGCTGAAAAGGATACTCTGGCGCCGTCAGGTGGAGAAATCAAGGATGTCACGGTGAACCTGCCTCCAGGCCTCGTCGGCAATCCGGACGCCGTGCCGCGATGCTCCCGCGCTCAGTTCGACAACGAGGCCCACTGCCCCGGCTCGACGCAGGTGGGCTACGATGAATATGCCACTGGCAATGGTGAAGAAGGAGAGTACAACCAGATTGGATCCCCAAATCATGCTCCCGTGTACAACCTCGTGCCGCCGGCGGGGGTGGCGGCGCAGTTCGGGTTCGAAGTGGAGGAGAACCAAGTGTTCATCGACTCGGGCGTTCGCACGGGCGCAAACGACGCGATCGTCTCGCACGCGAACAACACTCCCCAGCGTAAAATCGCTTTCAACTCGATCACGCTATGGGGGGACCCGGCCGATCCAACCCACAACGCCCAACGGGTCTGCTTCGTCGGCTCAGTAGAAGAATTCCCCTGCGCAAGCAACGCCGAACGAAGCCCCCTCCTGACCGTCCCGACCTCGTGCTCCGGCCCACTTGAATTCACCGCCGAGGTCAACTCATGGGAAACGAACGACACCGCCCACGCGAGCTTCCTCTCCCACGACAGCCAGGGCACGCCGGTCGGTCTCAGCGGCTGTGAATCGCTTGGCTTCTCCCCCTCGATCTCCGCCGCCCCGGACACCAGCGAGTCAGACACCCCCGCGGGCCTGACCGTCGAAGTGAAGCCCTCGGTAGGAGGCCTAGAAGCCCCGGAAGGCCTCTCCACCGCCGACATCCAGAACACGACCGTCACGCTGCCCGAAGGCTTCGTGATCAACCCCGGCCAGGCCGCGGGCCTTCAGGCCTGCGGTCCCGCAGAAGACGGTTTGACTACGCCGGCAGAAGCAGCCGAAGGCCGCGAGAACGACGGTCCGCCCTCCTGTCCGAACGCCTCGAAAGTCGGGACGGTGACGATCAAGACGCCGTTGATCGAATCAGCACAGGAAAAGCAGTTCGAAGGCAGCGTGTATGTGCTGCAGTCAAACCCGCCCGAACTGAAGCTGCTCGTCGCGGCCTCGGCCGACGGGGTCAACCTGAAGCTCGTCGGGGTCGTGCACCTGAACGAACGCACCGGTCAGCTTGAAACCAAGTTCCAGGGCACCCCCGAGCTCCCGTTCACCGACTTCAAACTGTCCTTCAGCGGCGGCGCCCAGGCTGCGCTTGACACCCCGACGCACTGCGGCACCTACACGACGACGTCGGATTTCTCCTCCTGGAGCAGCCCGCTGGTCGCCGACGCGTTCCCCGAAAGCGCCTTCGCGATCGACGCGGGTCCCGGCGGTGGCGCGTGCTCCTCCTCGCCGCTGCCCTTCAGCCCCTCCCTGACCGCCGGCTCAACGACCGACCACGCCGGCGCCTTCACGGGCTTCTCGATGCTCCTGCAGCGCGGCGACGGCCAGCAACGGATCGAAAAGCTCGCGTTCCGCGCGCCGGCGGGCCTCGCGGGGTTGATCTCGAGCGTGCCGCTGTGCGATGAAGCGCAGGCGAACGCCGGCACCTGCCCCGCGGCCTCGCACATCGGCCACGCCGTCGTGAGCTCCGGCCCCGGCCCCTACCCGCTGGTGCTCCCGCAACCCGGTGAGCCGGAACTGCCGATCTACCTGACGGGCCCATACAAGGGCGCCCCGTTCGGCCTGTCGATCGTCACGCCAGTGCTCGCCGGTCCGTTCAACCTCGGCACGATCGTGACGCGGGCGAAGATCGAAGTCGACCCGATCACGGCGCAGATCACGGTCGCGACCGACCCGCTGCCGCAGATCGTGGCGGGCGTCCCCACCGACCTGCGCTCGATCGACGCGGTGATCGACCGGCCCGGCTTCATGTTCAACCCGACCAACTGCGAACCGAGCTCGTTCTCGGGCACCGCCTGGGGGACCGCCCCGCCGGGCGCGAGCGAACCCGGGCAGAGCGCCGCACTGGCAAGCCACTTCGGGGTCGGCTCCTGCCGGGAACTCGCATTCACGCCGAAACTCTCGATCACCACCGCCGCCAAGGCCAGCAAAGCCAAGGGCGCGAGCCTCAACTTCAAGATCTCCTATCCCAAGGGGGCGCAGGGCGCCCAGTCCTGGTTCAAGGAGGCCAAGTTCGACATCCCCAAGCAGCTCCCGGCAAGGCTGACGACGATCCAGAAGGCCTGTCTCGCCGCGACCTTCGAATCGAACCGCTCGGCCTGCCCTGCGGCCTCGATCATCGGCCATGCGCTCGTGCACACGCCGGTCCTTCCCGTCCCCTTGGAAGGCCCCGTGTACTTCGTCTCCTATGGCGGCGCCAAGTTCCCCGACGCGGTGATCCTGCTCTCCGGCGATGGCGTAAACGTCCGCCTGACCGGCGAAACGTTCATCAACGGCAAGACCGGCGTCACCAGCGCCACGTTCCCCAGCACCCCGGACGTCCCGTTCGAATCGATCGAAGTGAGCCTCCCGACCGGCGAATACTCGGAGTTCGGCGCGAACCTGCCCGGCGGAAAGTACGACTTCTGCGGGCAGAAGCTCGCGATGCCGACGCTGTTCAAAGCCCAGAACGGGCTTGAAATCCACGAGAGCACGCCCGTCACGGTCAGCGGCTGCTCGAGCGCCATCTCGCTCTCCTCGCACAGCGTGAAGAGCGGCAAGCTGGCCCTGACCGTCTACGTGCCCGGCGCGGGACGGCTGAAGGCCTCGGGCAAGGGCCTGAAGAGCGCGAGCAAGAGCGCCGGCGGGCAGGAACTGCTGACGCTGAGCCTACAGGCCAACAAAAAGCACAGCTTCAAGGCCAAGGTCCGGCTGACGTTCACGCCGAGCAAGGGCAAGCGCCAGGGCAGGACGGTTTCGCTGCGGGCCTGAGGTGCCGGGCAGCGCGATGGCCGCATCCGCGCTCGAGCGTACGTACCCGTACGCGTGCGGCGAGCTAGCCAGGGACCGCGATCGCGTGACATCGCCGGATCGTACCGAGAGCGTTCAAGGCGACGCGACGCGAGGAGCGCCGGTCAGATTAGCCGCGGCTACCGTACTTTTTGCGTGCTTGTTGTTCGCAGGCGCCACGCTTTTTGCCGTGCTTGCGGCGGCACACTTTGAGCGCTTTCGCGAAGAGCTGTTTGCGGGTCAGCTTCGGCGTGGGCGGGGCGGTTGCGCGTTTGGGTTCTTGGGCGTCGATCTGCGCCAGCGGGATGTAGGGAATGGCGGCGGCGAGAGAGCTCGAGGGGAACGCGGCAGGCAAGCCGAGGGTCGTGAACGACTGGATCGCTCCGTAGGTCGTGCCGTCGCTGCTCTCCGCGATGAGGCGGTAGTAGTAGGTGGCGCCCGGCTCGAGGTCTTCGCTGAGCGCGAGCCTCGCCGTCTCGGTGTTTTCGCTGGCTGCGGGGAGGACGGTCGCGGGCAGCAGCGGCCCTTCCCCTGGAGAGGCGCCGAGCTGGAAGCTGATGCGGGTTTCCAGCCCCTGGGTGTTGACGGTACCGGTGACGGTCGCTGAGAACGGCCCGATGCCTTCCGGGTTACCGGTCGTCGCAGCAGGCGGGGTCACAGTTGATGTCGTGAAGGACTGGACCATGCCATCCGTTGTCCCGATTTCGTTTTCGGCGACGAGCTCATAACGGTAGGTCGTTCCGGGTGTGAGTTCGCTCAGGGTGATCGGGCCAACGCCGTCGGGCGCGAACCCTGCTTCGACGGGTGAGGCTTCGGTTCTTTTAGCGAGCACGAACGGGTCTTCGCCTCGGCTGAGTGCTGCTTCGTAGCCGGACTGGTCGATGTAGAGGAACCGGTAGCTGCTCTGAAGACCAAACGGGGTCAGCGAGCCCGAGACGACCCCGCTCGTTCGTGTCGTTTCGGTCGCCGGACCGGTGATGACGGTCGGGGTGCCCTCGGCCTGGAACCGTTCGGTCGGGGTGTGGGTCGTGCCGGTCGCGTTCGCGGCGCTGATCCGCCAGAAGTAGACCTGGCCCGGGGTGAGGTTCTGCAGGCCGACTGGCCCGACCGAGATTTCTTGGCTGACCGCCGACAGCGGTTCTTTGCCGTTGAGGATCACGCCCTGTCCTTCGGTGAGCGCCTGTTCGCTCGTGGCGTATTCGAAGGCGTAGCTCGTTTCCTGATACTCGGGGTTGATCTTCGCCGAGAGTCGCGGTTCGCTGCTGTTCAGGGCAGTCAGCGCGGGTTCGGTGATCGCTGGCGCTTGCGCGGCCAGCGTCGTGAAGCTCTCGAGCGGGCCTTGGGTCGTGCCGGTCCCGTTCGTCGCCGTGACCCGGTAGAAATACGTTGTGCTCGGGATCAGCGTCCTGCCGGTTTCAAACCGGGCTGATTCGGGGAAGTTCCCTTCGATCGAGTGAGTTTCGCTAGCGACGGCGTGTTCGGTAAGCGCTTCGTTCGTCGCGTAGGTGATCGAGTAGTTGGTCGGTTCGTCGCTCGCGCGCAGTTCGGCTTCGAGGGTTGCCGAAAACGGCGTGACTTCGCTGGCTCGCGTCGATTCTTCGATCACGAGCGGCTTGGCTTTCAGCGTCTTGAATTTCAGCGATGGGCCGGGGCTCTTTTCGACCGTTTCGCCTTCCTGGTGGGTCGCGATGACACAGAACGTGTACTCGCGGTTGGGCGCCAGGAAGGTTAGCCCCGTGGAAACTTCGATCGCTTTGCCCGTGGCTTCGGATTCGAGGCTCGTCGTTTCGCCGCCTTCGCATGTCGCGTGGGGTACTTTGTTTTCTTCGCCGACGTACTCGAACTGGTAGCCCGCAGTGGCTTCGGCATGCGGGTTCAGGACACCGTTCAGCGTCGCCGTTGTCGCTGTGACGCTTGTAGCTGCACGCGTTTCCGGGGTTTCGGGGGCGGCGGCGAGCGCCGCATCTGCTGTGAATCCGCACACGCCTGTGGCGAGCGCGAGCGCCGTGAGCGCCAGTCGGACCGATCTGCGGGATGTCATTTGCTTGACCTCCCGGTCCTCGCGGGCCTCGCCGCGCTCGTCTTGCCGGCTTTCCGCGTCTTGCTCGCCTTCTTGGCGCTGGCTTTCTGAGTGGCGGCGACTTTGGGGCAGTTTGTGACGGCGACCTTGGTGGCCTGGTTGAGGACCGCGCCGTTCTGAGCCGTGAGGGTCGTCGGTATCGTGAGCGCTTCCGCAACCTGCTTCTTGACCTTGACCGTCACTTTGCGGTTCTGGCCGTGGATGCGCCGCGTCGCTTTCTTGGTGCTCGTCACGGTCTTTGTCAGGTGGCAGAGGTTGCCGTTGGCGCCGAAGATCGAGTAGGGGCCCTCGGGAGCTTTGAATTCGAAGCTCGTGAACGGGGCGTCGGGCACCGTTTCAAAGCGGCTGTAGGTGACGCCGCCTTTGATGTCGGTGTGACCGTCGAGGACGAGCTTGACGCCTTCGCCTTGAAGGACGATCTCCGTGTCGGGGAACGCCGCGCCGCCGTGAGAGACGAAGTAGACAGGGCCGGTCAGCGGACTGTTCAGCAGCGGCGTATGGACGACAGCGGTGCCGATGTCCGATTCCGACGGGCACGCGGCGGGATTCGCTTCAAAGACCTTCGCCAGACAAGCCTTCTGCAACGTCGTCAGCCGCGACGGGAGCACCTTGGGGATCGTCAGGTCGACCTTCGCGATGTTCGCCTGCCCGATCCCAGCCGAGGTGATCTTGACCTGCAGGCTCGCGCCCCGCTGTTTGCTGGTGAGGCCATTCGTCGCCGCTGTCACGACCGGTTTGAAGGGGAGGCTGGCGCAACCCGCCGCCTGGTAGCGGCTGGAGAGGGCGGCGCGTGCGCCGCGGGTGCTCGTCAGCGTCCCGGTGAGCGCCATCGGTTCGCAGCTTGAGGCGTTGAACGTGAATTCGGGGCGGTTCAGGTTGACGAGCACCGAGCGTTCCTGCAGCGGGATGCCGTCGAGGATCGAGGGGAACGGATCGGAGAGGACGCTGCCCTGCGCCGTCACGGGGTTCACGCGAATCGAGCCGCGGACGACGACGTTGCCGAGGTTGAAGGGGCCGGCGACAGCCGGGACGACGACGACCTCGCCGAACGGGCCGCCGTTGTAGGCCCCGGTTAGGTAGATCCTGCCCGTCACGTAGTAGGGGTCGCTGCCGGGGCCGGCGCCGACCGTGACCGTGCCGAGCTGCGAGCTCGCCGGGCATTCGCCGCTGTTGGCGCGGGCGGCGGCGATTTCGGCTTCGCCGCACTCGGGGATGCCTGCGAGTTTCGCCGACAGGCCGGGGGGCAGCACCGCTTCGAGCTGGCTGAACCGCTGTTCCTGGTCGGTCCGTGAGAGGGAGATCGTCAGCGGGCTGAACTGGGCGGCCTGGTTGCTCGTCGTGCCCGCGAGGAAGGCGGGCGCGAACGGGCTCCCGTCACAGCCGGTGATCGTGAAGGTGCCCGACGGTTCGACCGTGGGCGTGTACGGGGTGCTCCATGGCGTGAGGCTGCCGTTCCATTGATAGGTGCCGCAGGCCGCGGGCGTCGACAGGGGGGCGCGCGGACCACCCTTGAAATGCAGTTCCAAGTCGCTGAAGGGCTGCTGCGGGTTTTCGTCGAAGCTCACCGTCACCTGCCCCGTCACGGCGTTCAACGTCGCGATCCCTGGCACCTTGAGCGTCACGCCGTAGCGTTCGGAGTGGACCTGCAGGAATGCGCGGACGAGCCTGCCGCTCTGCGCGTCTGCCGCGTCGCAAGGGTCGCATTCGGGGGTCCCGAGGAACACCTGGCCTTCGACCGGTTCGGCCAACAGCGGCGTGTGCACCGTCGCGGTTGCAATCTGAGAGCCCGGCGGGCAGGAGCCCGGTTGATTGGACGCCATGTCGATCTGCGCGTCGGAGCACGCTTCGAGACCGTTCGCGAAGGAAGGGCTCGCGGCGAAACCCTGTGGCAACGTGACTGAGGCGGCCTTCAGCGGCGGTGTCGCCAGGCCGTTCGGATTTTCGTCCTGCGGCACTTCCAAGTTCGCATTCACACCGGTAGGCGCTGACGAGGTTGTCGCCGTCAAACCAAGACTCAAGGTCGGACGGAACTGCAACGCCCCGCACCCCGAGACGGGAGGCGCGGTCGACGAAGCGTCCTTCCAGCTCGGATCCGTAAGATCCGGTTCCCCGTTGGGAAGAAGCCGGCCCGGATGCTCCCACGAATCAGCATACATCGTGGTGGTGAACCCGGACGCTTTGCAGTTGGCGGGGTTGGTCGCGAACGCAACCGGTGTCAGCGGGGAACCTGTAATTACGCCTGGATCGCCGAAAAAAGTTAGCGACACCCCTTCGATTTGGATCGAGTCGGGTTGCTTACCGGTTACCCTCACGTGTGCGTCGGCGCCGCTGCCGACAAGCGTTGCGTAGAGAAACGCGGCTCGTTGCAGCCTGGGCAGATACACCGCGAACTCGGCCGCATGTCCATACTCGGGCGTGATGTTGAAGACTTCCAAGTCGGAGGCGCCTTCACTCCCGCTGAACAGTACGAGGCTGCCTATACGGCTAGCTGCAGGGCACCCGCCAACGGAGATGCTTGCCGCACCGGCGAGCGAGCACGTCGCCGTCGCACGGGCATCGCCAATCAAGCCCGGCGGAAGATCGGTCACGATTTCCCTTGCGTCTTCACTCGGGACGGGATACGGCGCTTGAGGAAAGACGTTGCCTTTGTTCTTGCGGAAGTCTTGAAACGAGTCGACTGTCGGGAACGCAAACGATACGGTGAGCGCTGCCGGGTGCCCGCCGGCCTGCGTGTCCACCCCTCCTGTTTCGCCCCGCTCAGCCAAGTTGAAGTTGAGCGGTGCGAATGGTTGGGCCGGCGCAGTCAGGAGGGGCGACGTGATTTCCGTCTGGCCCGTCGTCTGCGCGGCCGCCGCGCCTCCGCCCGACGCGACTACCTGGTTCGTCGCCACGCCTTCGGTCGAGGGTACGTGAACTGGAATCACTATAGCGGGAGCCGGGGTGAGCGCAGGAATCGGCTGCTGGTCGTGACAAGTGACGATCACCCGCGCAGCGGATGTCGTTTCGCAGCTCCATTCCCCCGATGGGAGGCTCTCGGCTGGATACGTCGTGGTAACCCCCGCCGGAAGCGTGTCGGTGACAGTGACTTCGCCAGAGGTGGCAATCGTGCCGACGTTGGTTAGCACCACGGTATAACGATCGCAGTGACCATATTGGGGGGGTTCCGGATTGGTTTCACATTGCACATTCGTGTTGTCGGCGGCGGAGAAGCTCGTCGGCGCGGCGACTGATTGGACTAGCCAGGCAGGAGACGGCGTCGCGGCCGCGGCCGCGACGGAGCCGACAGTGCCCGCTCCGACGACGAGACCGACCACGAGCGCCGCGGTGATCGGGCGCGAACGTGTGTGTCGGCGGGTGAAGCCGGTCACGTCCGCGCCTTCCTGTCGGCGTGCCGCAGGGTGGTGCGCTTGCCCGTTGGGCCGTATCTGCGTCTAGCCGTAATTTCGCACGCTAGTCGCTTCCGCTTGCGCTTGAGCTTTCGACACGTCCTCAAAGCGCCCGCTAGCCTCTGTGCCTTCGTCAAAGGCAAAGGCTTGGACGCGCTGACGCCTGGCGCGGCCCTGTTGCCAATGCCGGTGAACGTCTCGCTGGCGGGCGGCCCTGATGAAGACATGGCCGTGCCGCCTGACCCTTGGCATTCGGCGCTACAACCTCCAGGTAGCTGAGCTGCTGGGAATCCGCCATCGACGCGGGCATCGTAGATGTACTGCTCGGCGACACCGAGTTCGCCCCCCGGCTGCCCAGCTAGGACATCGTCACTCGTGAAATAGACGTCGCTTCCGGAAGGACTTGCGCCAATGAGCTTCACTGCGGTGCTGCCTTGCGTAGACGGGTGGGTATCGCGGCCGTCCGACAGCAGGTAGACAGTTCCGCCATGGTACTCGTAGACATTCTGGGCTTCCGTGCCTTCGAGGCAACGCCCTTCGCCTTCGCCGGCGCAGGCGTGATTGAGCGCGGTCGGAGTGAGCGCCCCGCCACTCGTAAAGAAGATCTCGGCACCATCCGTCGTCATAGCTCGAGGCGCCGCTGTCGGACGGGCGAAACCGGTATAGCCCGTCGTCACGATTTCCGACGTCTCGCTCAAGCCATCGTTTGATGCAGCGTCGCCTACCGAGATCCGAACGAGTCGTGGTACGTTGGCCTGTTCTTCGGCAGATGTCGGTGCCGCGTCGTACCGATATAGCTGCTGGGTTTCACCGAGGACACCCGGCGTCACCGACTTTTCAGTCGACCCGAAGAGCAAGAAGCGACCGTCGGGTGTCACTTCCACTGAGCCGTGACTATCTTCGGGTCCCCACTCGCGCGCGTCGTGGGCGGACAGACCGGCGATGAAATGCGCAGCCTGCGTTTCAGTGTTGTAAGCGTACAAATTCTCGCCGTGCGCGATGGTTTTTGCTCCGTATTCATTGGCGGCTCCGGCACCCGCGAGAGTCGCACTGCCGGATACGAGGAACACACGTCCGCCGTCGTCACTCACTCGCAAAACGCCACCGAGCTCGGGAGCGACGAGCGACACCTTCTCACCGAGCGGCGCGTTGAAGTTGTACTCATAAAGGCTTTCTTCGCCTGGCATTTCCCCGTCCGTGCCGTCAAACAAGGCCTGTTCGGTCCTGAAGAACACCCTCGCACCATCTTCGCTCGCGCCTTGGAAGAGCGCGGCTGCTGGATGACTCGTGTCGCACGCGGTGCAGTCGTCCTTCGAGGGCTCGGAGATCGCAACTGTCTTGGCCTCGGCGACGCGTGCGTACAATTCGTCGACGGTGGGCGACACAGCGCCTTCCTGTTCGCAACTGCCATTGTTCTGCAGGGCCGTGAAGAACACGGTGCGGCCCTCTTCGGCGTGCGGCTGACTCGACACTGCGTTGAAGGTGTCGCGCGTGTCGACGGCCGGCCCATTGGCGGTTTGGACCGCCCCCCCCAACACTGCACCGCATTGAGATATCACCGACGGGTCTTCTGCGGGCCTGTCTTTGGATTCACCCACACCAGGCCTAACTTGGACAAGCACGGGTTCCGAGTTGCCCGTTCCCGCGTACTCGTAGAGAGAGAACGCGCCGAGAGGGCCCAGAGTCGGATCGCCGGGCCAGAACCAATGCCTGCCCGCCGGTTCGCCGCCCGTGAGGCTAACTTGGGGCGTGAAAAAAACGTGCGAAAGGTCAGGTGTGGCGCCGAGCGGTGGCCAGCTCGGTACGCCTTGGGCCGGGCTCCAAGTGGCGAGCTCGGCAGGAGGTGCGAGAGGTCCCACTTCGACGACCCGTGAGCCAGCCGCTACACGATACAAGCGGTGGTCCGGCGCGATGGCGCTCAGGGGCTGTAGCGCAACGAGCGTTTCGGTAAGTGCCGCGTTATAAAATTCAATGTTCGCGCCCGGGGCAGCTTCGTCCGCGAACTGGCTGGCCGACGGCTGCAAGGCTTCGGTCGTCCAGTTCGTCGGATTCCGTGTCGCCCTGTAGAAAGTTCCAGCGGTCCTTTCGCCGAGACCGGTTTCGTCCACCTGGCCTAGGCTGTCATAGCCAACGGTGGCTCCATCAGGGCTGATGAGGAAGCCGCCCAGAATGAGCCCGTTCGTAAACGGCAGGCTTACAAGCTCGTAGGCCCGACAGTCCGGGAGTCCCGTGGAGTGATTTTCCGTCCGGAGCTGTTCCTCCTGGGCGAGCGAGCGTCCTTCAGCCTGTAGCTGCTGAAGTTCTGTCGCACCGCAGTTGGCGTTAGCCGCCGCAGGTCCAGCCAACGCGCCAGCGGCCAAGATCATGAGGGTCGCCGCTGGCGCGGCCAGGATAAGAGGCCTGGGCCGACCATAGCGCCTCAGCATCTGGCTTCCCCCTTCGACAGACCCGGTCTTGCGTCGCGGTGTGTCCAACCGCGACGTGCTCAAAAGGCGACGCACTAGGTGGGTCCAGGATCGCGGCGGTGTTCGAAACCGCGACGGGTTCGCGCCGATAGCCGGCAAGCTGCCGCCCGACGCTGTGGTCACCTCTGCATCTCTGCCCTGCACGGCTAGCCGCATCTGCTCTCCCAATCCTCCGACACGACCCGCCTGAGATCCAGCGGGGCGTCCCCATCCTGCCCGTCGCAGCGCTCGATCGCGCTGCCTTGAATAAACGTTGCCAAGCACGCTAGTGCATCCCGCGGGCGAATGTCAAACGGCTACCGTCGGGGCGGCGGGCCGGGGGCGTCTGCCGATAGACCGCATGGGCAGTATGGCGCTGTGTTTCCGGCGCAAGGGGAGCGGCGGCTGAGCTGCACGCTTGGTTGCAGGGACGTGTGCGCGCCGCGCCCGGTGGGCGAGACGCGGCGGTCGCGTAAACGCGCTTTGGTGCGCAATCCAGCGAGCGGCGCGACGAGCGGCGCCAGCGCGTCGCGGACGCGCGGCGAGCATCCTCGTGAGGTTCCTCTCCCAACACCGTATGGGATACTCGCGGGCCGCCCGGCTGGCGATAAGTCAAGAGCTAGAAAGGCGTAAACACGGTGTCTCGCGTCGCGCCGGTGCGGTAGTCTGCGCGAATGGGACTGGGGAGTCCGCGGGAGCAGGCAGCCGCGCCGATGCATTCACCGGTCAACTGGGCGCTGCTGGGGCTCGTGATCGAACGACCGAGCTACGCGTACGAGCTCGCGCGACGCTTCGAGCGCACATACGAGGGGGCGCTGACGCTGTCGAGCGTCTCGCACGTCTACACCGCGCTTGCGACGTTGCGCGAGCGCGGGCTCGTGCAGGAGGTCGGCGCCCCCGAGAAGGCCGCCCGCTCGCGCCGGCGCTTCCGCGCGACCGAGCGCGGGCTCGAGGAGCATGCCGACTGGCTGGTCGCGCAGGTCGCCGAGGAGCGACGTCGCCAGCGACTGCTCGTGCTCCAGCTCGGCGCGCTCGCCGGAGACCCCGAGCGTGCGCTGCGCGTGCTCGACGCCTACGAGCGCGAGTGCCTCGCCGAGGCCGCGACGGCGCCCGCGGGCGGCGAGGAGCAGATCGCGGGGACGACCGGGTTGGCGGCGCGACTGCTCGACGAGGAGGCACGGCTGCGCGTCGCGGCCAAGCTCAGGTGGGCCGCATACGCGCGCGCCCAGCTGCGCGCCTTCGGCGAGCGACGGCATGCCGGCGAGCGAGAGCTGGGGCGATGACCCTGCTCGCGCTCGAGCACGTCGAGAAGCGCTATCGCGACGGTCCGCGCGAGCAGATCGTGCTGGCGGACGTCACCCTGCACGTGCGCCCGGGCGAGTTCGTGATGGTCTGGGGTGGGCGGCGCTCGGGTCTGACGACGCTGCTGCGGATCGCCGCGGGGATCGAGCCGCCCGACCGTGGGACGGTGCGCTTCGAAGGACGCGACCTCGCCGAGCACGCCGAGCGCACGCTCGGCGACGGAATCGGCTATCTGCAGAAGTCGTTGCGCGCGGGCGAAGAGCAGGACGTGCTCGCGCAGGTCTGCGCGCCGCTGCTGGCGCGCGGCGTCGACGTCGCGCACGCCCGCACGCGAGGGCGAGATGCGCTGGCGCGCGCCGGCGCGGAGCGCTGCGCGGCGCTGCGCGTCAACGAGCTCGGCGCCGGCGAGGGCGTGCGCGTCGCACTGGCTCGTACGCTCGTCCTCTCCCCCGCCCTCGTGATCGTCGACGAGCCGGTCGGCGCGGTCGAGCTGAGCGAACGCGACGGGATCCTCGAGCGCCTGCGCGCGCTCGCAGGCGAAGGCGTCGCCGTGCTCGCGAGCACCGGCGAGCCCGGCGAGCTCGCCGGGGCGCACCGAGCGCTGACGCTGAGCGACGGCGAGCTGCGCGGCGAGCGCACCCCGAGCTTGCCCCCGTGGTTGCGCTGCGCCGAGCTGGCGCGTAGAACAAGACTGAATGCTCGAGCTCGACGGGGTCGTCAAGCGCTATCGCAGCGCGGCCGAGGACGTCCACGCACTGGACGGCGTCAGCATGCATCTCGCCGAAGGCGAGATGCTCGCGCTGCAAGGGCCAAGCGGCTCGGGCAAGACGACGCTGCTGCTGCTGGCGGCCGGCGTGCTGCGGGCCGACACCGGAACGGTCACCTACCGGGGCAGGGACCTCGCGACGATGAGCGAGCAGGATGCGGCGCAGTACCGCCTGGCCGACGCTGGCCTGATTTCCCAGACCCCGCACCTGATGGCGCGCGTCTCGGCGGTCGAGAACGCCGCGACGAAGCTGCTGCTGGGCGGCGTCGCCGTGCCGGACGCGCGCGCGCGCGCGATGCGGTGGCTCGAGCGCGTCGGGGTGGACGAGCTCGCGCGGCGCACGCCGGAGGAGCTCTCCGGCGGCGAGCGCCAGCGCGTCGCGCTTGCTCGAGAGCTCGCCGGCGAGCCGCGGCTGGTGCTCGCCGATGAGCCTACGGGCAAGCTCGACAGCCAGCGCTCCGGGGAGATCATCGAGCTGCTGCACGAGCTCTCGCGCGAGGGCGGCCGCGGCGTGCTGCTCGTGACCCACGACGCCGACGCGGCCGCGGCGGCGGACAGGGTTCTGCACCTGCGCGACGGTCGCCTGGAGGACGGGCGCCGCCAGCTGCGAAGCGCATGAGCGCGCCGGAGCCGTTGCGCACGCGACGCCTGCTGCGGGTGCGGGCGCTCGCCTACTTCTACCGGCGTCGACTGCGCGCGCACGGCCTGCAGGAGCTGCTCGCCGGCGTCGGCATCGCCGTGGCCGTCGCGCTCGTGCTCGCCGCGAGCCTCTCGCAGGGGAGCATCACCGGCTCGACGCGCCGGGCGCTGCGCGCGGTGATCGGTCCGGCGAACCTCCAGCTGCGAGCGCGCGGGCCGACGGGATTCCCAGAAGCGCTGCTGAGCGAGGTGGAACGCACGCGGGGCGTGGAGCGCGCCGCGCCGCTGCTCGAACGCTCGTTGCGCGCGATCGGTCCGACCGGGAAGCAGGCGAGCGTCTACCTCGCCGGCACCGACGTCAGCCTCGGCGTGCTCGACGGGCTCGGGCGAACGCTCCCGCTGAACGCGCTGAGCGAAGGGGCGCTCGGGCTCAGCCGCGCGAGCGCGGGCTCAATCGGCATAGGCGCCAGCGGCACGACGGTGACGCTGCTGATCGGCGGCGTCGAGCGCTCCGTGCGGACGGGCGCCGTGCTCGGCGAGGAAGCGATCGGGACGCTCTCCGGGGCGCACGTCGCAGTGATGGAGCTCGCGACGATGCAGCGCCTGCTCGGCGAACGCGGGCGCGTCACGCGGATCCTCGTACAGACGCGTCCCGGAGCGCAGGAAGAGGTGGAGCGCTCGCTGCGAGCGCTCGCCGGCGGCAGGTTGATCGTCGCCGGCGCCGAACAGGACGTCGCGCTGCTCTCGCAGGCGCTCGGGCCGAGCGCGCAGGCGAGCACGCTGTTCGCAGTGATCGGCGCCCTGTTGGGGCTGTTGTTCGCGTTCAACGCGATCCTGCTGACGGTGCCCGAGCGCCGCCAGTCGATCGCCGACCTGCGGCTTGCGGGGACCAGGCGCAGCGCGATCGTCCAGCTTGTCGGCTTTCAGGCGCTCTGCCTCGGCCTGGCCGCGTCGGTCATCGGCGTCGCGATCGGCTATGCGCTGTCCCGTTGGGTGTTCCATCAGTCGACCGGCTACCTGGCACAGGCATTCACGCTGAGCGGCGGCACCGTCGTCTCGGCCCGCACCGTGCTGCTCGCGGGTCTCGGCGGCGTGCTCGTCACGTGCCTCGCCTCGGCGCTGCCGTTGGCCGACCTGCGTCGCTCGGCGCCTCGCGACGCGATCTACCTGCAGTCGGGGCTGCCGGGAGGCGCGCTCGGGCGGCGCGCGCACCTTTGGTGCTTGTGCGGAGCGCTTGCGTTGCTCACGCTCGCAAGCGCGCTCTTCGCGGTCGCGCCGTCGAGCGCGCTGCTCGCGAGCATCGCGCTGGCGCTCGCGACGGTCCTGGCGGTCCCGCTCGCCTTCGCGGCCGTGCTCGCGCTGGCCAGGCGCCTCAGCGAGCGCGCGCCGCGACTGCCGACGCTCGCGATCGCGCTCGGCGGCGTTCGCGCGACGACGCTGCGCGCGCTCGCGCTGGCGGCGACTGGCGCTGTGGCCCTGTTCGGCAGCGTCGCGCTCGGCGGGGCTCGCTCGAACCTGCTCTCGGGGATTCACCGCTTCGCGCACAGCTATGCGGCAGACGCCCCGATCTGGGTCGGAGAACCGGAAGACAACCAGGCTACGCAGCAGCTCGCCGGAGACGCCGGAGCAGCGAAGATCTCGCACCTGCCGGGCGTGTCCTCGGTGGCGAAGCTCCAGGGGGCCTTCCTGACGCTCGGGCGCCGGCGCGTGTGGGTGATCGCGCGACCGCCCGGCGGCGCGCGCAGCGTGCTCGCGAGCCAGGCGATCGGCGGCGCGAGCGTGGCGCGCGAGGCCGAAGGCCAGCTCGCGCGGGGCGGATGGATCGCGGTCTCACGTCAGATCGCCGCAGAAGATCACGTTCGGGTTGGCGAGCGGCTCACGTTGCCGACGCCGGTCGGCAGCGTGAGCTACCGCGTCGCCGCGCTGACGACGAACCTCGCCTGGAGCCCCGGCGTCGTGTTCATAGGCAGCGCCGACTTCCGCCGAGCCTGGGCGACGAGCGCTCCGAGCGCGCTGGCGGTGCACGTCGCGGCGGGCGCCACCGTCGGCCACGTCGCCGGCGAGATCTCACGCGCGCTCGGCGCTGGCAGCGGCCTGGAAGTCGCGAGCGCGACGAGGCGCGAACAGAAGATCGACCGGCTGACCGGCGAAGGCCTCGGCCAGCTCGGGCTCGTTTCGACGCTGCTCGTGCTGACGGCGATCGTCGCGCTCGCGGCCGCGCTCGCGTCGAGCGTCAACCAGCGCCGCGCGGCGCTCGCCGGGCTGCGCTTGGCGGGCGCTCCGCCGGCACGGCTGCGGCGGATCCTCCTGTTGGAAGCCAGCTTGATCCTCGGCGCCGGATGTCTGACGGGGGCGCTCGCGGGCGTCTACGGTCAGTTCGTGATGGACGCCTACCTGCGCCACGTCACCGGCTTCCCCGTCGCGAGCGCCGGAGGCGCGCTGCGAGCGATCGAGATTCTCGCGCTCGTGCTCGCCGCGGCGCTCGCGATCGCGGCTGTCCCGGGCTGGATCGCCTCGCGCGTCTCGCCCGCGATCGCGCTCGCGGAGGAGTAGGCGGAGTGGCGAGGCCGATCCTCGGATCGCCCCCGAGTCGCGCCGGCGCCCGCCGAGAGGCGGCCGGTGCGCTGGCCGCGCTGGCGCGGGCGAACCTGCGCTTCTGGCCCACCGTCGCGCCCGTCGTGCGGCACGAGCTGGGGCGCTGGGAGGGCGATGCCGCGGGGATCGGCGACGGCGCGCTGCGTGAGCTCGCACGCGCGAAGCTACGCGAGGAGCGCTTCAACGCAGAGGTCGCGGCGACGCTTGCGACGCTCGTCTCGCGGCCGCGGCGAGCCCTCGCGACGCGGGCAATCGTCGCGCTCGAGCTGCTGTTCGACTATCTCGACGGGCGCAGCGAGCTGGCCGCGGCGGCGCCGACCGCAGAAGGCGAGCGGCTATTCGCGCCGCTCATCGCCGCGATCGAGGCCACGCCGGAGCCGCAGGCTTGCGCGGCTGCCGCGGATGGCGTTTCGGGCGAGGCATCCGACGCCGACTACGTATGGGCGCTCAGCGGCGCGGTGAGCCGTGCGCTTCGGTCGCTGCCGGCCGCGCGAGGGGTCGAGGACGTGGCGCGCGCGGCGGCGGTGCGCTGCGCCCAGGCACAGACGCGTCTGCACGCCGGCGGCGTGCTCGCCGACGCGCAGCTCGAGCGCTGGGCGTCCGAAGAGGGGGCCTCGAGCGGCCTGGAGTGGCGCGAGTTCGTCGGCGGCTGCGCGTCGTCGGTCCTCTGCATGCACGCGCTGATCGCCGCCGCGGCAGACCCCGCCACGGACGAGAGCGACGCACGCCGGCTCGACACCGCCTACCTCGCGATCGGCGCTGTGATCACGACGCTCGACAGCCTTGTCGACGAGCCTGCCGACCGGGCCCGCGGAGAGCCGGGATTCACGCGGCTGTTCGACTCCGAGGAGGAACTGGAGCGACGGCTCGTGGAGCTCACGCGCGAGGCGCACGCGCGGGCGCGGGCGGCGCCGCACGGCGGGCATCACGTGATGACGCTGGCGGGGGCGATCGCTTACTACACGACGCACCCCGGGGCGTGCGAAGGCCCCGCTCGCGCGATCGCGCTTCGCCTGCGCCGCGAGCTCTCCCCGACGATCTGGCCGACGCTCGCGGTGATGGCGGGCTGGCGGGCAGCGAAGCGGGCGCGGTCGCTCGCGCGCCCGGCCCGCGGAGGAGCACCGCGCCCCGGCGATCCGTCCGGGACGTAGAATGAGCGCATGGAGAGGATCCGTGTTGCGTCGGTGCGCGTCACGCGATGAGGCTTCGCGGGCGCGTGATGTCCATGCCGTGGACTCGGCTCGCGCTCGCGGCGAGCGCGATCCTGCTCAGCGCAGGCTCGCCGGCGCGCGGCGCATCGCGGCCCCTCGCCCGAGCGGCCGGCTCGCTCAGCGTCCGGGACGAAGGCCGGCTGCATCTCGTGACGGCGTCCGGCTCGCTGCTGATCGACGAAGGGACGGCAAGCGGGACGTTTCCGGGGAAGGTGAGAGTCCGCTTCACCTACAACGGGAACCCGAGCGTGAGCGCGCAGGTCACGATCTACGGCCGCGCCGGCAGCATCGTCGCGCGCGGCAGCGGGCGTCTGTCGAGTCCCACGAGCTCGAGCCCGAGCTTCAAGGGAGCGCTGACGATCGTCGGCGGCAGCGGGCGCTACGCCAGGGCGCACGGCGGCGGCGAACTGTTCGGCGTCTTCTACCGACGCAGCTACGCGATCACCGTCCAGACCAGGGGCACCCTGCGCTACTGAGGCGGCTGGCCGCGGGCGTGCTTGCGCTCGGCGCGCTCGCGGCGCTGAGCGCTCCCGCCGCGAGCGCCGCCACCCGCGGGCCGACCGCGACCGTCAGCGCGGCGTTTCGCCCCAAGCGGCTGGGCGCGGCGACGACGGTGTCCTTCGCGGTGCGCATCGATCCGCCGGCGCAGAGCGCCGCGTCCTCGCCTGTCTCGAGCGTCGTCATCGACTATCCGTCGAACCTCGGGCTCGCCACCAGCGGGCTGGGTCTCGAGGCCTGCGATCCGGCGGCGCTGGAACTGCAGGGGCCGGACGCCTGTCCGGCGAACTCGAAGCTCGGCGAAGGCAGCGCGGTCGTCGAGGTGCCGTTCGGCCCGGCGCTCGTCAGCGAGCGGGCGGAACTGGAGATCTACGCGATCCCTTCGAGCGACGGCTATCTGCACATCGGGATCCTCGCCGAGGGCAGCACGCCCGTGATCGGCGACGTCGTGCTCCCCGGCGTGCTGGCAGCCGGGCAGCTGCGGATCACGGTGCCGCCGATCGCGAGCCTTCCGGCCGCCCCGTACGTCGAGCTCGTCAGGATGCAGGCGACGCTGGGCGGCGACCTCACGTATTACGAAAGCCGAGGCGGACGCACGATCGCCTATCGGCCGCGAGGGATCGGGTTGCCCGACAGCTGCCCGCGCAGCGGGTGGCGACTCGGCGCGAGCTTTCGCTTCATGAACGGGCAGCGGGCCTCGGCGCAGACGGCGATTGCGTGTCCGCGGGAAGCTCACACGAGTGGAGCTTGAGGAGACGGCGACTGAAGGTCTTTGACGAGGTCCCAGCCGGCTCGCGTCAGTCGCCACGCCCGACTCGTGCGCTGGGCGCTCGTGTCCTCGATCAGCTCGTTCTCGCGCAGGCGCGCGAGCAGCTTCGAGATCTGTCCCTGATCGACGATCCCGACCGTCGATGCGATCGCGCTGCTGCTCATCCCAGGGTGCGCGGCGATCGTTTCGAGCAGCTGCGCGGTCCGGTTGGTCAACCGCAGCCGCGCCGAGCTCGCCCCACCGAGGGGCAACGCGTGGGCCGAGCGCATGGTCCTCCCCCAGCTCGCTGGAGGCAGCGGCCGGGAGAGCTCCTCGCGTACCGCCGCGGCGTCGAGATAGGGCATCACGAGGACCCCCATCAACGCCCCCGTCAACTCTCGCAGCGACGGCACGGGCTCCTCGAGCAGGCGGCCGTGTATGACCGAGGCCGCAGCCCCTACCACGGCCTCGGCCCCGAAGGGCGGCGCAGCGCGGGGCGTACCGGGACGGTCTGCTTCGATCACAGCCGCCAGCGCGCCCACGGCCCGCTCGCGTCGCGCCAGCAAGGCAGCGTCGCCGCGCAGCGATTCGACGATCAGGAAACGTGCGAGCTGGGGGCGGCCGTCCAGGAAGGCGAGCAACTCGGACAGAGCCGCCCGGATCGCATCCACCCATACGGCCTCGCTTTCGTACGCCCTACTCATGGTCCGACCGACTCTCGCGACGATCCGATCGAAGAGGGCCGCCAGTAGCGCGTCGAGGTCACCGAACAGCGCGTCTAGGTCGGCGGGTGACACATGCGCTGTGGCGCACACGTCCGCGACGCTGACGCTAGCCAGCCCACGCTGTCCCAGCAGTCGCTCTGCCGCCGCCAGGAGCTGCTCGCGATGCTCTGAGTGCGTTCCGTGCTCCTCCCGGTTCTTTGCCGCGCCTTCTCCGCTCGCCGTTTGCGGGCTGCTCGGCGTGTCGTTTACCACGCGTCATCTGCAAGGGCATCGGCTGCTCGGTTCTCCCATCCCAGCGCACACTTGAGAGCGGAGATTCAGTCGGCGGCGATCATCTCGGCCAGACGTGCTCGCAAACAGTCAAGAGATAGAAACTTCTCGCGTCAACCCACCACGAGCGGGCGTACCATCCTCCGACATGCGTCGCCGCGTCACGTTTTGAGCGCGTTCGATCAGCCTCCGCTGTCGACCGGTGGCTCGTCGAGCGACGGCTCGCAGGCCCGCCACGTCGCGATCGTCAGCGATGGGAGCGCCCGCTGGGCGGAGGCTCGCGGCCTCTCGATCGGCGAGGGCCACGAAGCGGCGGCGGACACCGTCATCGCGCGAATCGTCGACGCGATCGATCTGGGGATCGAGGAACTGACGCTGTATGCGTTCTCGACCGAGAACTGGACGCGGCCGAACAGAGAGGTCAAGCAACTGCTCGTCATGCTCGCGCGGCGGATCGCTGCGGATGCCCCCGGGCTGCATGAGCTCGGAGTTCGGATCCGCTTCATCGGCAGGCGCGATCGAGCCGGCGAGGATTTGGCACAGCAGATGCTTGCCTGCGAATCGCTCACCGCGCAGAACCGGGGCCTGAAGGTCTACGTCGCGTTCGACTACGGGGGACGCGCCGAGATAGTTCGGGCGGCACTCAGCTTCGAAGGCGGCGGCGAGGAGGAGTTCGCACGCCTCCTGCACGCGCCGGACATGCGCGATCCGGACCTCGTGATCCGCACGAGCGGCGAGCAGCGGCTCTCGAACTTCCTGCTGTGGCAGGCGGCCTATTCCGAGCTGGTGTTCAGGGTCGAGCTGTGGCCCGACTTCGATCGTGTCGCGTTGGAGGAGTGCCTCGAGGAGTACGGCGAACGGCGCAGGCGTTTTGGCGGTCGCGGCTCGGCGATCGCCGTCTGAGCAGCGATCCCTGCCCCCGCACCGTGACACTGCCGGGGCGTGACACCAGGGCCGCCCTGTGCCAGAGGAGCCAAGCCAGTTGGGGGAAGACGGGCAGATCGATCACGCGATCGTCTGCTCTTGGTCGATCGCGAGACCCAGCGACATGGTCTGAGCAGGAGATCGAGGCGCGGTGGGCTGTAACGTCAGGAACAGCCTCGCGGCTCTCCGCTGTGGGCTGCTCGACGCGACAAGGAATTCCTGTCAGCGAGCCGCGCGGCGCTTGGGGCCGAGGCGATTGGCGTCTAGCGATGGCCCAAGGAGCAGGGAGACTTGACCGTCGCGTTCGACGCCGCGGTCCGCTCTGTTCGTGTCGAGCGCAGGTGCAGCACCGAGCTTGACATGCAGTCATTCATCGCAGCCCACGCTGTGGTTTTGATCCGGCAGCCACCACCCGGCACGCCGCCCCAAGGACCGTCAAGGCGTTGAGCCGTGAGGGGAGGCGGAAGCTGCGCGAGGTGAGCGGCCACAGCATCGCCACGCCACCCGTGCCATCTGTCACGTCGCGAAGGAAGTGCGTCGCCACGCCAAACGCCATCCCCTCCAGGGGGACACGGTCCTGGACCCATGGTGATCTCGAAAGCGCGAGGACTGCCGCCAGCGTCACGAGCGAGTGCGTATACGGTCGCGGGACGCCCGAGCTCAGCACATTGCAGCCGAACACCGTGTCGGGAACGTGATCGACATCGATCAGGACCGCAGCGCAGAGCGCGCTTCGCAAAAAGCGGCCTCCGCGGACGCCGCACGTCTCTGCGATCAGCGCCGTAAACGCAACGTGGGCGCTCTCGTCGAGCATCGCCCGTCGCAGGATTGGAGTGCTCGGCGTGATCGCGTGGTCGGCCGCAAGCGCGACCGCCGCGAGCAGGACCGCGCCGCACCGACGCTCTCCAGCCGGACCCCTCAGGCAAAGATGAGGTGTCACCCGGCTAGCCCTCTCTCGGCCTCAATCAAAGCGATTGTCGCGGCGGCCGCAGGTGTGATCGCGCCCGGGGGATGCAACTCCCAGAACGCGCGCAGACTCGCCTCCGAGAGTTCCAGCACGCTGCAACGTCGAAACTCGCGCGTCGAGAGCGAGGGGCCGCCTGGGGCGATCTCGCGCTCGTGCAGATCCAGGCGCAGGCACACCTCCGGGCGTAGACGGAGCAGATCGAAGCCGATGCCCATGGTTCTCAAGCGGCCGGCGAGAGTGCTCGGCGGAACCAAGCGCACTCCGACCTCCTCGAAGAAGCTCGAGCTCGACCAGCGCGATCACCGCATCGCGCCCAGTCGGCTCCAGCGTGCCCGACGGGGCGACATGCCACATGCCGGGGTCGGTGGCCACCGCGTCGTTGCGTAGTCCGAGCACGAGTGCGCGAACAGGCGCCCCGGGGATGGTAAGCGCTACGGAGACGCCCACGGCGGCGACCCGTCCCCTTCCCGAGCGCAGCGGATCGCCACCCGCGGCGGCATGCGCAAGCTGACGCAGCGGCAGTCCTTCGAGGGCGCTCACGGACGGCGGCCCCAACCGGAGCGAGCGTTCGGTGAACTCCGCCCGCAGGCTGTCGGATGTGGCGATCGCGTCGAAATAGCCGCCGGGCGCGCAGGTGATCGGGAATCCGTCTGCCGACATGTATGCCATCACACGCCCGTCGTGCATTCCCGGCGATCGTCGCGCGACGCGTTCAAGATGCTGCTTGCCGCCGGCGCGCAGCGTCGGGTCAACCGAGAGTGCCTCGCGTGCACTGGCGATCAGACCTGTCGCCTCAGCACCCTGGGGCGCGAACGCCGCCGGATAAGTGAAGCCGCCGCGCCGTACAACGTGTCCGAGATCGTCGTACAGCGCCCCGAGTCGCTCGAAGTTCATCGTGCTCACGGGACCGCCGCACGCGATCGCTTGCCTACCACGTGCACGCGATCGAACAGCCTTCGCGATGCGTCGCAGGCCCAACTGGCATCCAATCTTGCGGCCAGCACTCCGGTCAACTTTGAATTACCCGAATTTCCAGCACCTGTCCCACTCCCGCCTTCCGCACGTTAGACATACGCTTTACTTGTGTGTATTGCAACTTGTACATTGTTCACTTTACACCTCAGAGAAATGCGAAAGCATTTGTGTCGCTTGCCTTGCGGTGGTCTCGCATCGCTGCTAGGTTGCAGCGAATCGACGGAGATGTCTGGTCAAGGCGCAGCGGCTTGACGCACATCGAAGGATCGAGTCTAGCTCCGGCCAGGGACGGGTGAGGCACCTTGTTCGACGAAGCGCAGCAGGCCCCAGACGTTCCTCTTCTCGTCCGGGCCGACATGCTTGGGCCACACCGTCTGAGCGTCCTCATCCCGGCGCTCAATGAGGCGGAGAACCTCGAGTTCGTGCTGCCACGCGTTCCGTCGTGGGTACACGAGGTGATTCTCATCGACGACCACTGCACCGACGACACGGTCGCGGTCGCCCGTGCGCTGATGCCTGGAATCGTCGTCGTTTCCAATCATCGGGCGCCAGGAAAGGGCAACGCACTGAAAGTGGGTGCAGAAGCGGCGTCAGGTGACATGCTCGTACAGGTCGACGCCGACGGCTCCGAGGACCCACGGGAGATCCACGCGTTCGTCGGAGCGCTGCTGGCGGGCGCCGATTACGCGAAGGGATCTCGATTCATCGAAGGTGGTGGCACCTCAGACATGCCTCCGCTTAGGAAGTGGGGTAACTGGGCGCTAGTGGCCCTCGTGCGCATGCTGTTCCGTGGGACGAAGTTCACGGACCTGTGCTACGGCTACAACGCCTATTGGAAGCGCGTAGCCCCGCTCCTGCTCGACGCCGACGGATTCGAGATCGAGACCGTGATGAATCTCCGTGCCGTGCGCGCGAAGCTGCGGGTCTCCGAGGTGCCGAGCTTCGAGACCGAGCGGATCCACGGGGAGGGCAAGCTGGACACGTTCCCGGACGGGTGGCGCGTGCTGGTAGCGATCGTCCGTGAGCGATTCCTCGCCGCCCCATTGGACTCCGAGATCGGGAAGCCCGAGCCCCGCCTACCCGATGGGCCCGACGTCGAGAGCGCGCGTTCGAACGTCGACAGCGTGATCTCATGATCAAGGTACTGACAGTGCTCGGCACCCGACCGGAGGCGATCAAGCTGGCGCCGGTTATACGCCAGCTCCAGCATTATCCCGAGACGTTCGACTCGAAGGTGTGCATCACCCACCAGCACCGCGAGTTGCTGGACCCGATGCTCGCGCTGTTTGGGATCAAAGCAGACTTCGATCTCGACCTGATGAAGGCAGGACAGACGCTGACCGGCGTCACATCCGCGGTGCTCACCGGATTGGAGCCAATCCTCGTCAAGGAGAAGCCCGACTGGATCGTCGTACAGGGCGACACGATCACGGTCATGGCGGCGAGCATGGCGGCCTTCTTCCACATGGTGCGCGTCGCTCACATCGAGGCTGGAATGCGAACCTTCGACAAGTACTCCCCATTTCCCGAGGAGATCAATCGCCGGATGACCAGTGTCGTGGCCGACCTGCATATCTCCGCGACCGAGTTGGGAGCGACGAACCTCAAGCGCGAGGGCGTCTCTGCTCAGCGGATCGCGATCACAGGTAACACGGTGATCGATTCTCTGCACCGCGTCGCTCGTATGCCTTTCGATCCGAAGGGAACGCCACTCGAGCCGCTCGTCGGTGTCAAACCGCTCGTTGTCGTCACCGCCCACCGCCGGGAGAACTTCGGCGAGGGTATGCGTCACATCGCGCAGACGCTACGCCTGCTCGCCGCGGAGCATCCTGAGCTCCACCTGGCTTATCCCGTTCACCTCAACCCGCGTGCGCGGAAGTATGCCTACGAGATCCTCGCGGGCCTTGACAACGTATCCCTGCTCCCGCCGTTGAAGTACACCGAGTTCGTGTGGCTGCTGAAGCAGGCGCATTTCGTGATAACCGACTCGGGAGGCCTTCAAGAGGAGGCGGCGGGGATGGGTAAGCCGGCGCTCATCCTGCGCGAGAACACAGAGCGTCCCGAGGGCGTTGAGGCGGGCGTCGCGAAGCTTGTCGGAACAGATCGCGACGAGCTCCTCTCGGCGAGTCGCAAGCTCTTGCACGATCCACTTGAGTACAAGGCCATGGTCAGCGCCGAATGTCCCTACGGAGACGGAATGGCTGGCGAGCGGATCATCGACGCCCTCATGGGTCAGCAGGAGGCGCGGCGCCGGGCCGATCGCATCTATGAGTACGTCAGCCCACGAGATCCCCTCGACACTCTCGTCAATCACGGCGGGCGGCCGAACCCGGGTCGTCGCTCCAGCGATCGCAGGCTCGCGGCCGGACACAGCAGGGTGGCCTTCGACGAGCGTTACAGAAGGGTCGAGCAATTCCGCTAGGGGAGTCCTTGCTCCCCGGCCGGATCTCCTTGCGCCGGCCGGTCTGCTGCGACGCCCACGGCCCGAGGTGAGCGCAGTGCTGCCCGATTCACGCACGCGCGAGCGGGCGGCGGCGCTTGCCGGACGCGTCGCGACATGGCTCGCGTCGGGCGAGGTGCAGTCTGCCGACGGAGCGTTCTGTGCTTGGCGCGAGCTCGACGGCGCCCTCGCGTTCGAGTACCCCGAGATCACGGGCTATGCGCTGACGTGGCTGGCCGCACAGCCCGAGCTCAGTGAGGAGGCGCTCACGGCCGGCGTGCGCGCTGGCGACTGGCTGCTCGGACGCCTCGAGCTAGGTGCAATCGCAGCACACGACGACTTCGACGGCGGAGCGATCTACATCTTTGACCTTGGCATGATCGCCGCCGGCCTGATGTCGTTCGGGCGCCGCATAGACGCAGACGCGTTCATCGCTCGAGGCGAAGGGGTGGCGCGTCGCCTCGCATCGCTCGTCCTCGTCGAAGAGCAGCCTCCGGCGATCGATCCGAGCGGACCGCCGAGCACGCGCGAGATCACGTGGTCAAACGCAAGCCGTCCCCATCTCTCCAAGTGCGTCCAGTCCCTGGCGCTCGCCAAGCAGTGGGACGCCGCAAGGCGCCTAATGGCGCACGCCTCCGGCTTTCAGCGCCCAGACGGCTACTTCCTGACGCAGGCGAGCGAAGATCACGTGATGCTGCATCCGCACTTCTACACGGTCGAGGCAATGTGGATGTGGGGCACCGCGAGCCAAGATCGAGACTGCTTGCAACGCGCACGCCGCGCGACCGAGTGGGCATGGCGTCATCAGCTTCCGAGCGGGGGCTTGCCGCGCTTGGTCGATCTCGCTCCGGGGCAGCATCAGCCGTACGTCGAGCAGTTCGATGTCACATCGCAGGCCGTGCGCGCGGCGCTCCTCCTGGATGTCCGGCCGGAGGGCCTCGAACGCGCGGTGCAGCGGCTGTGTGAAGCGGCGCAGGACGTCGACGGAGCGGCCGCTCTGCCCTACCGGAGCTCTTCGCGGGAGATCCACCTGAACGCATGGGTGAGCATGTTCGGAGCGCAAGCGCTGCAGCTCGCCGCACACCCCGCCGCCAACCGCGCGCTCGAGTGGTACGAGCTCGTCTGAGCCGCCGCATCGCCGGCAATCGACGACGCGCTCCGTCAGCGGCACGCGGAGGTCGAGCGAGGACGGTCAGCGTCTGCGTAGTCGGATCGGGAACACGTTTCCTGAGCGGGATCAGCTACTACACCAATCGCCTCGTACATGCGCTTGGCGAGCGGCACGACGTCAGCGTGATCCTGATACGCCGCCTCCTGCCGGCCCGCTTTTATCCGGGCCGCGCCCGTGTCGGCGCCCCACTTGTCAAATTCACCTATCCCCACGGGACGGAGGTCTTCGACGGAGTCGACTGGTACTGGGGTCGCTCGATCTTTCAGGCCGGCGCGTTCCTGAAACGGCAGCGGCCAGATGTGCTGGTTCTGCAATGGTGGAGCGGGACCGTCCTCCACAGCTACCTGGTGCTGGCGCTCCTTGCCCGAACGCACGGAACGCGGGTCGTGATGGAGTTTCACGAGGTCCTTGACACGGGAGAGATGAGCATCCCCGGCGTCAGCACTTACGTGCGTAGCGCTATCCCGCTGCTCGTGAGGATGACCGACGGCTTCATCGTCCACAACGAGTTCGACCGAGCCGCGCTCGACGAGCGCTATGGCCTCCGTGGCAAGCCGGTGACAATCGTTCCCCACGGGCCTTACAACCAGTACCGTCGCGCGCAGCGACCGCAACGCAAGGACACCAACATCTGCAAGTTGCTCTACTTCGGCGTGATCAGGCCATTCAAGGGCGTGGAGGACATCATTGCCGCTTTCGACGCGATGGACGACGAGGAGGCGTCGAGGTTTCACCTGACGGTCGTCGGCGAGACGTGGGAGGGCTGGACGCTGCCCGCGCAGATGATCGCCGCCAGCCGCCATCGCGACAGGATCGACTTCGTCAACCGGTACGTCGCCGACGACGAGGTGCAGGCATTCTTCGACGCCGCCGACGCCGCCGTACTTCCGTATCACCGCTCTTCGGCTAGCGGCCCGCTGCACCTGGCGATGGCGAGCGGTCTGGCGGTCGTCGTCTCTGGCGTGGGTGGACTGATCGAGGCGACCGAAGGCTACGCCGGCTGCCTGAGAGTCGAGCCGCGACGCCCCGACCAGCTGCGGGCGGCGCTCGGCCGCGCCTGGGAGCTGCGCGAAGAGCGTTTCGAGGACCAACATTCATGGGAGAGAACGCTCGCGGGCTACGACGAGCTGTTCGCCCAGGTCACTACGCGCTAGCCCGTCGCTCGGCGGTGTCGAGCAGCGGCCCCTCGTGGCGACCGTAAAGGCGACGGCTTCGTGTGTACAGCAGTGGCCCCGCAAGCAGCCCGCGAAGCTCCAGCCACGTGAGCTCGCTCGGGTAGTCCTGGTGCTTGTTCGCATTCTTGCCCGATCTCGGATCGAGTGCAAACCACAGCCCGCGCGGAAGACGTCTGAACACGAAATCCGGGATCAGACGCGGGTCGGCTCCGAGCGTACGCAGCATGACTGCCGCGATGCCCGCGCCGTATGCATATATCTGCCGTCGCAGGCTCTGGAGATCGCGTCGGTGGAGATGATGCACGACGGCCGTCGGCTGGTACAGGATCCGGTGGCCGCGCAGGATCGTGCGCAAGAGCATCTCGAAGTCGACACCGCCCAGCGCTGGCGTGCCGTTTCCCAGCGCGGGGTCGAAGCCGCCGAGCTCGAGCAACGTGGAGCGTCGGTAGGCTAGGTTGTTGGCGCTGCCAAATCGCCCCGCAGCGTACGGGTAGAGCGGGTCGTCGTGCGGTCGGTTCTCGGTGAGATCGTAGACCCGCCTGTCAAAACCCTGGGAGAACCCCCCGTATTCCTCGAACCAGAGCTGCGGGGCCGTCTCGAGCTCCATCGGCACGAGCAGGCCCGACACGCACGCCACGTCCGGTACGGCATCGAAGGCGCGCGCCAGCTCCGTCAACCAGTCGCGGTCGACGCGAACGTCGTCATCGGTGAAAGCGACCAGCTCCCCCTGGGTCTCCCTCAGCCCGTGGTTGCGCGCGCTGGCGCTCCCCGGCGCGTCCTCGCGTAGGTAGCGCACGCGCGAGCCGCGCCCGCTGAACCGCTCGCGCACCAGGCGCACGGTCGCATCGGTGGCCGGAGCGTTGTCGACGACGACGATCTCGTACCGATCAAGTGGGTAATCGCAGGCGAGAATCGACTCGAGCGCCTGCAGCAGGCGCTCCGGACGATCACGTGTCGGCACGATCACGCTGACAAACGGCGCCTCCTTCAAGAAGGACTCGCGCTCGCGCTCACACAGCGGCCGGACGGCGCGCAGGCCCGTCGGGGTCAGCCGCTCGACGGGCTCGAGGCCGTCTCGGCGCAGGTGAGCGTTTATACGTGGCGCGAGCATCGACCACAGTCGGCTGGCCAAATCCTCCGAGCGCAACTCCCCGTCAGGAAGATCTACCTCAACCAGCCCAAGCGGCTGGCGGTGGAGCCGTGCAAGGACGAGCGCCTGTTCATATCGAGCACCGCCGCCCGCGAGCTGGGGCTCGATCTCCGACAGCGGCTCGCCGAGCTCGATCTCGAGCATCCGGATCGGGGAGAAGTCGTCGCTCGAGGCGCACCGGTCGGCGGCTCGCATCGTCGTGTCGAATGAGTCCAGCCGGGTAGGCACGCCGGTGGACGATATCCGCTCTCCGTTGCGTCCCGGCAAGCTAGCCGGAGAAGGGAGGGAGGCGCATCGCTTCGCGAAAAGCTGCGAGCGACGACGGTGAGGAGTTGATCAGCCAATCGGCCTCCTTGAGGCGATCGAACCACACGAGCAACCTCACCCTCGGGAGAGCATCGAGCAGCGACGTCCTCATGTTCGTGATCCATTGCGACTTCGAACCACCGACCTCCGAAGACGAGGTCTCCGCGATCATCATCGGCTTGTCGGTGAGAGCGGTGAGCGTGGCATACGACCTCGAGAAGATCTGTTGGAACTGCCTCCACGACGCAGGGCTACCAGCGAGGTTGTAGCCGTCGAGTCCGATCCAATCGACCCAGGCGTTACCGGGATAGAAGGCCGTGAAGGGACAACGCCCTTCGCATTCCGTGTTCGGCGCCCACACCCAGCGCACGTTCGTTGCGCGCTCCGCGCGGAAGATCGACACGACGTGCCGCCAAGCGCGGACGTAGAGGCCGGGCGTGTTCCCGTTCTCTCCGGCGCTCCATGCGTAGCCGGGGATGTTCATCTCCTGCGCGAAGTCGATCAGCATCGGGCGCCCCCACCTCGCGGCACGTCGGGCGGAGGCACGGAGATAGTCGTCGAACCGCCCGCCGGCGATCGCGGCGAGCGAGTAGCCGCTCCCCGGTCCGGCGCCCGGGTGCCAATTGATCATCGGAATGATTTCCTGGCTTGCCAGCGTCCGTACCTGGCTCATGTAGAACAGCGGTTCTCCCCATGTCTGGTACCACATGACCACCTGCGGGCGACGGCCTGCGAGCTGGGCAAAGGCCCGCACCGGCGGCAAGGATGGCGCGTCTTCGGTGTTGACGCCGAGCGCAACCTCTCCCTGCGCCTCGGCGATCGCCTCGAGCCGCCCGGGCGGTGTTCTGGCGCCGTGGCTTGCGCCGCACGACGCCAGCGCGGCGACGGCTAGAACGATCGCAGCCGGCAGTCGGCGGCTAGCCGGCCTGCCCATCCACGCGACCGCGATTGACGGCCTCGCTCGGCAACGTGTCGACGTGCCCCACGCCGCGAGCTTCGTCGTAGCCAAGCGCCCTCATGTACGGCGCGCAGATCCGCTCGATCAACTCCAGGTTGCGCTCGCCATAGAAGGTCAGCCAGTCAGCTGATTGGTCGCCACGAGGCTGGAACTGATAATCGAGCTTATGCGAGATGTCGCACCTGGGCGTCAGCCCGACCGACTCTGCGAGCGTCGTGAGCTGACCGAGCTTGTCCGCCTGAAAGTCCTCGTACCGTTGGAGCACCCAGCGGTCTCGGTTGGACAGGTAGTGCTCGACGATCAGATTCCAGCGGCGAGCCAGCTGCTCGATGTAGGTGTCGTGGCGCAGCCCCAGCCACCGACCGTCGAGCGTGAGCTTCCACACATCGGGCACCGAGCGCCATGCGTCGGCGCCGATCCGATCGCGATCGCCCGGAATTCCGAGGCGATTGAGCAGGCTTCGAATGTTGTCGCGCGGCTCGCGCACCACCATCACGACCGGAGATCGTGGGAACTGTGCCACCACGAGCTCAGGCATCGTCGAGAAGTGATTCTCCTTGATGATCGAACGAGAGAAGTCGAGCTTGTTGCGCGCGATCAACTTCGAGAACGGCACCCGACCTTCGTGCACCGCGCGGTAGCGGTCACGCTTGAGCTCTTTGCGAAGCTCGAGTGCGACGGGGACCCCGGCGAGCGCGCCGAGAAGTCCGGCGATCGCGGAGGTTCCTGCCTTGTGATTGCCCAGGACGATCACAGGTCGCGCGTGGACCCGGACCAGCGGCGCCAGCAACGTGCGCCGCGTCTGGTCGAGCCCGGCAGCGGCCTCCTGCCCGAGCAACTCGGCGATCCGCATCTATGTCGACCCGGTCGGGGAGCTCAGCGCAGGATCGTTCAGTTCGCCATCGGACGCCACCGCGGCGGCCACCGTCGCCTCCAGGCGATGTTCGCGTGGAAACAGCGTGCGGAAGACGGTCGGGCTCATGACGATGGCCTCGAGCGACAGCGCGATCACCCAGCCGATGCTCAGGCCGGTGATCCCACCGAGCTCCGCGCCGGTCGCGGCAAGGGCCAGCTCGAGCATCGTCGCCATCCAGACGAACGGCGCGGTTGCGCGGATGCGTCCCGTCACGCGGCAGATCGCCACGAAGTGGTTCTTGATCAGCAGCGGGAAGGCGGCGAGACCGAGCACGCGCAGCGTCCATGCCGCTTCGTGCGCATATCTCGAGCCGAAGACGCCAAGCAGCAACGCGGCGGCGCCGAATGTGATCACGTTGGCGGCCAACGACGTCGAGCCGCAGATGCCGAACGAGAGCCGGAACTTCGCAGCCCTCGTACGGGGATCCCCGCTGCCGACCGCATACAACACGGTCGCGAACGCGATCGGGATCATGTAGACGAACCCGGCGATCATATAGGCGATGTAGAAGCTCGCGTTCGCCGTCGCCGACAGCAGCGAGACGACGAGGATCGGCAACGCCAGCATCGGTGTCTTCAGTGCGAGGTTGAAGACCTGATGACCGAACGCCGAACCACGCAAACCGCGCAGCGAGCTGAAGTCTGGGGCGAAGCCGCGCCACCCGCGTTGCCGGCGAATCTCGCGGACCGCGATCCAGACGAGCGAGATGACGTTGCCGAGGGCCCAGATTCCGTACAACGCCATGCTCGAACGGAGCGATAGCAGCAGCGCAAGCCCGGCAAGGATGAGCAGCTTGGAGCCCGCGAACAGGGTATTTCGCCAGAGCTGCAAATTGCCTTGGAGCAGCCCGATCAGTGCTTGGTCGAAGACCAGCCCGATCGAAGTCAGGGCGACGCCAGCCGCAAACAACAACGCCGATCCGACGTTGGCGCTGAGCGGCGCGAGTTCGGTGGCGAACAGCGGGAGCACGATCGCGAGCAGCAAGCCGAGCGCCATGCCCGCAGCGGCGGTTGCCGCCAGGGCGGCCGTGATGAACGGGCCAGGCCTGCCGGTTCTCGTGGGGAGCTCTCCCATCAGCAACGTGTTCAGGCCCATCGTCGCCACGGCGGCGATGAGTGTCATCGCCGAGACGGCTGCGCCTGCGACGCCAACGGCCTCGCGCGGGAAGTCGCGCGCGGCGAGCCACCAGAACGCCGCGCCGAGCGCCGCGGTGACGAGCGTGGTGCCTGCCATCGAGGCGGAGTTGGTGATGATTGCGCGTGCCGATTCGGGCATCATCCGGCGCAGATTGCGCGAGGCCGCCGGCAGCGTCTCTCTGAACGCGCGCGTGCTCACGGCGCGATCCCTGCGGCCTGGGTCCTCGTGCTCGCGCTTTCGAGCAGTCCGTCGAGGGCGTTGGCGATGCGCTGCTCGAAGCGCTCGTAGCTGTAGCTCTCGCGTGCACGTCGGGCGCCGTTGCGACCCATCGCGATCCGTCGCCCGTCATCCAGCAGCAGCTCAACTATCGCGTGAGCCAAGCTCTGCAGGTCGGTGGCTTTCACGAGCACGCCTGTCTCGCCGTTGATAACAACCTCCGGAATACCTCCGTGGTTCCCCCCGATAACCGCCATTTCGTGAACGGCCGCCTCGAGAAAAACGATGCCAAAGCCCTCCTTGGCGGACGGGAGCACAAACAGATCAGCGTCGCTCAGGTATTCGTGCAGCTCACTGTCGCTCACCGCCCCTGCGAAGTGCGTGATGTCCTGTACGCCAACGCTTTCAGCCAGCCGTTCGAGACGATCGCGATCGTCGCCCGTGCCGATCACGGTGTAGTCGACGTCGGGGACGCGCGAACGAACGAGCGGCAGCGCTTCGATGACACGGTCCACCCCCTTCGGCGCGTCGATCTCATTGAGACGACTGATCGACAGGAGCCGCAAGCCGCGGCGTGGCGCCTCGCGGACTTCGTTCCCTTCGGCGGCGGCGAGGAAGCCCGGATCGAGCGGCGGAGGAACGACATGGATCCGAGAGCGCTCGACTCCGTGCTGCCGAGCGACGGCGTCGGCGGTGTACGCGCTGACGCTCATCACCGAGCTCGCCTGCGCCAATGCGATGCGCATCTGAAGCGAGAGCGGATTCCAGACCTCGATGCCGTGCGTGATCGTGAGGATCGAGGCTCCAGGCCGGCGGATGCGAGCGAACGGGACGAGTGGCCCAAAGTCCACGACGCCGACGACCAAGAGATCGAAGCCGGGTCTCAGGGAGGCAAGCGCCGCGAGCCCGAAGCGGACGGTTCCGGCGGCGCACCCGACGAGCGGCTGCGTGAGGAACGTCGGATCGAAGAACTTGTCAGGATCGCGCAGCGAGACGACGTCAACGGAGACGTCTCTCGCGCGCGCATAGCTCGCCACGGCCTTGCAGAGGGAGCGGTTGTGGCGCGCAATGCCACCGTGCTCGGCAAGACCCGGCAACCACATGACGATGCGCTTGCTCATCGAATCGACGTCGAGCGAGCACGGACTGCAAGCTCGAGCGCCTGGAAGCCTGCGCGCGGGTTAACGATGGACGGATTCTAGCCCACGTGGGCGCTCGCGGTCACGTCTCGACCGCGGCTCGTGCGTGAGACGAACCTCGGTTGGACCTGGACGCTCGCCGAACGCCCAGCCCAGCAAATCTGTCTAGTGCACGCGAGCCATGCTCGGGAGAACGACGCGCGCGACCGATCACGGTCCAATGCGAGCAAACGACACCGTGGCACGGGGCGAGCTCCTCGCCCCATCGTTCAGAGGTAGGGGCCTGCGCGGCCTCCTCGCGCTGATCGCGCTCGCGCTCGTGCTCTTCTTCGGGTGGTCGCCGTCTCGAGCCGACGCACAAATCGCGCTCGGCGTGAGCACGGAAGCGATCAACACGAACACGGGCGCATCGCTCGACGAATTCTCCCAGATGGTGGGTGTGAAGCCGACGATCGCGATGTGGTACCAGGACTGGGACGAACATTGGAGCACGGCGCTGTTGAACCCGCGCTTCACGACTCCTACAACCGAACGCGGGGCCGTGCCGATGGTCACTTGGGAGCCGTTCCTGAGCGCCGAACGGGTCACCGACCAGCCTGCGTACGCGCTCGCGAAGATCGCCGCCGGCCGCTACGACGGCTACGTCTGGCGCGCCGCGCGCGAGACGGCCGCCTACAAGAAGCCGGTGTTCATCCGTCTCGCACCCGAGATGAACGGCTCATGGTCGTCGTGGGGCGCCGGAGTCGACGGGAACACACCACAGAGCTTCATCGCGATGTGGCGACACGTCGTGTCGATCTTCCGTCTGGCGGGGGCCACCAACGCGCGCTGGGTGTGGTCACCTAATGTGCACGGGACGAGCGCGGCGCGCTTCCAGCCGTATTACCCCGGAGACAGCTGGGTCGACGATGTGGGGCTTGACGGTTACAACGACGGAAGCCTGCTCGGCCGCTGGCGGTCGTTCAGCGGCGTGTTCCTTGCCAGCTACTCCGAACTCGCAAGTCTCACCGCCAAGCCGATGCTGATCGCTGAGACCGCCTCAGCCGAGACGGGCGGGAGCAAGGCCGCGTGGATCGAATCCATTCCGGCGGTTATCGCCTCTACGATGCCGCGGGTTCGCGCGCTCATATGGTTCGACCGTGATAAGGAAACCGACTGGCGAGTGAACTCCTCCCAGGGCTCGCTGACGGCATTCCGCTCGGTTGTGGCTTCCGGTTTCTTCTCCGCGCCACTCACGGCGCTGCTCGAAGCGGACGTCCCCTAGCGCCCCAGCTAGACAGTGGCTAGGTTCGCGTCCAGCCACTGTACGATGTCGGCGATGAGCGACCCGCGACATGGAGCATCTCCCGGTGGACATTGCCGGCCCGATAAAGACCTTGATCGGATGCGCAGCGTCTAGGCGCTGACAGCCGGTCAACATGACGTTGTTGCGGACGCTGCTCGCGCTGGTGGTGGTGCTTCTCGCCCCCGGTTACCTGCTGCTCCGTGCGCTGTTCCCGACCGGTGGGCCGCGCGACGCCGAGCGACTCGCGCTCACAATCGGCTCAAGCCTCGCGGTGAGCGTGGGCGCGGGGCTCGTGCTCCAGCTCACTTCTGGCGGAATCACCGGGCAGCGCGTCGATCGCCTTCTGGGCGCAGTGCTGTTGACGCTTGCCGCCCTCGCAGCGCTTCGGACCTGGCGAGCGCGCTCTAGACGGGACGTGCGTGAGGATCCGATCGCGGCGCGAAGGTTGTGGCTGCTTCGTGCTGCACCGCTGCTCCTCGCCGCCGGTCTCGGCGTCCTCGCGATCGCGATCGCACGCCACGGCGCCCTCCGGGTATCCAAGCGCGCCGCCTTCGCGCAGCTCTGGCTCGTCCCGCGCGCGGCAGGCGCACAAGTCGGCGTCGCGAGCTTCGAGCACGCGACAACACGCTTCATCGTAACTGTGACAGCCGGAACCGAGGTGATCGATCGCGATGCGATCACGTTGGCCTCCGGCGCCACGTACACGCATGACATCGAGCTCAGCAAGCTGCAGAGCTCGACGATGCCGATCGAGGCGCGCCTGCTGATCGGGACGACGGGTGCGCTCTACCGCACCGTCTCTTGGACGCCGACGACGAGCCGGCGATGACGGACACGGCCGATCGCACTGAGCCGACAGCTCGCCGGGCGCTCGCAAGCGAGCCGGCCGGTACGACGTTTAAACGCGCGCTTCCACTCCTCTGCCTGTGCGCCGTCGTTGGCGGCGCCGTCGTCGCGATCGCGTTCGCGATTAGCGCTGCCCGGGAAGAGCGCTCATGGGGTGAACCCGTCTACTGGGCCGGACTCCTTCTGATCGTCGTTCCATGCGGAGCGCGCCTGGCGGGAAGGTCGGCCTCGCGCGGCGAGCGGCTGGCGCTGGTCGTCCTCGTCGGCCTCGCGCTGCTGGCTGTGGAGTCCTTCATAGCACCGCTCTCGTTCAGCAATCATGACGAATTCGGGCACCTCAGAGAGACCTACGACATTCTCTCGACGAGGCATCTGATCGCCTACAACCCGATTCAACGCGAGTACAGCTACTTCCCGGGTATCGACCTTGCGACGAGCACCTTCTCGCACATCAGCGGGCTGTCGATCTTCGCATCCTGGAAAATGGTTTTGATCGGCGTTCGGATCATGGAGGTCCTGGCGCTGTTCCTCGTGCTCGAGCGCGCGAGCAACTCCGCGCGACTCGCCGGACTCGGCGTCCTCGTGTACATGTGCAACCCGAGCTTCATCTACTTCGACGCGCACTTCGCATACGAGTCCTTCGCGCTCCCCTTCGGGATCCTGCTGCTTCAGCGGGTGAGCGGGCTGGATCAGCGAGGTCCGCGCGTGGCGTTGTGGATTCTCTTCGCGCTCACTGCCGGCGTGCTCGTAGTGAGCCATCATCTCGCCTCGTACCTGTTCGTAGCCATCCTCGTAGCGCTCGCGCTCCTGGAGCGGATGTGGGGCCGGTGGAAGACCCCGTTGCCGCGTAGCCAGAAACGCCTGCTGAGCGCGTTCGCCGTCTTCGCGACGATGGCCGTCGTGGCTTGGACGGCGATCGTGGCGCGATCGACGATCAGCAGCTACCTCGGCCCAGTCTTGAGCGAAGCGATCACTTCGACCGTCGGCTTCGTAAGCGGTACCCACGCCGCGGAAAAGACGCTGTTCGAAGCGCAGAACAAACAAGCGTCGCCGTTGCTCGAACAGGCAATCGGCTTCCTCGCGGTCGGGCTACTGCTCGTGCTTCTCGCCGTCGGCCTGTGGCGGCTGTGGCGAGGCCGTGCGCTGGACTCGCCGCTGCGGGTCGTACTTGCTGGCGTCGGGCTGGCGTATCCCGCGACGCTGCTGCTCCGGCTGACGCTGAACGGCAGTGAGACCTCTGACCGTGCATCGGCGTATGTGTATCTCGGTCTCGGCTACATCGTCGCCACCGGCATATTCGGCGCCGAGCGGGCGCGAGGTTCGGCCCGTCGGGGACATCGGCGCTTCTGGCGCCTGCCTCGACGATCTGTGCCGCGACTCCTGCGGCCCCCCCTCACGGCCCTCGTCATCGCGCTGCTCCTCGTCGGCGGCATTGTCGTCGGCACTGCGCGCACCGAACGGCTGCCCGGCAAGTACTACCCGGCAGTGACGGCTCGGGCCGGTGAAGATCCGGAGAGTCTCGCGGCCGCGAGGTGGGTCGACACCCATCTTGCTCACCACCAAGCGCTCTTCAGCGACATCGTAAACCGCTTGCTGATGTCCTCGTACGGACGTGAGAACACGGTGTGTTGTTACATCGACGACCTGCTGGTTCCGGAACTGATGCTGACATCGACGTTCACCGCCAAGGACATGAAGCTCATTCGGCTCGAGCACATCACGCTGCTCGTCGTCGACATGCGACTCGACAAACCTAGCCTGTCGACGCATCTGTTCTTCGAGCGCTCCGACGGTGGCCCGTATTACAAGCCGCTCTCAGCGCAGGCTTTGACGAAGTTCCGCGGCGTGCTCGGAATCAAGGAGGTGTTCGAAAGCGGCAACATCGCAATTTACGACACCGCGACACTGGCGACTCACTCCACGACGATGCCGAAATCGCTGCCCGGCGTGCTCAGGAGCCTGCGGTCCGCGCCCAGACCCACCCGTGCCGTCATGCGGGCACTGCGAGACGTACGTCGATCCTACGAAGACATCGCGAGGGCCTTCCGGTACATCGCTTCGAACGCCGGCGCCACCGCCTCGCGCGAAAACCTCCGCGCCTCGACACGCGCAGCGGCGCCCAGGCGTCCACGCTCGTCGGGTCGATCGAGGAGATAGCGCATGGCATCAGCGAGCGCCCCTTGGTCGCCGGCAGGTACGAGGATTCCGGTACGGCCTGAATCGATCATGTCCTCGTGCCCGCCGGGGCGTGTGCCGATCACGGCTCGTCCGCAACTCATCGCCTCGTGAACGACGTTTCCGAACGGCTCAGGCAGTCGTGACGGGGTGACTACGAAAAGCGCTTTGTTCAGGGCGGACATCACGGTCGCGTGGTTCGTCGCCCCGGGAGCGAGCACTCGAGGCGGAAAGCTTTTGGGCGAGTCGGGGGCGCGAGGCCCCAGGATTACGAGCGGAGGCGCGTTGTACAGCGACGCGTGGGCCCCCACGAGCGCGTCGATTCCCTTGCAGATACGCAGCGCGCCCACGTACAGGATGAAGTCCCCCGCCGGCAAGCCTGCCAGGATCGGATCATCCAGCTCTTCGTCGTCCTCACCGGCGAAGCCCGGAATCACGTGACGCGAGATCCCGGCGCCGGATCGACTCGAGACTCGGGCGAAGTCCCGCTGCATGCGCTCGTCCATGTACGTGCTCACGTTGTGGATGGCAATGCAACGTCTCGCCACAAGCCGGCGCATCGCGGCGACCCCGCCGACGGCGAGCGCCCCCTTCGCGGCGCCATACTCAGAGGACGCACAGGAAACGCAGCGTCCGAGCGCCGGTCCGGAGCAGATTCGGCCATCTCTAAGCAGAGTTCGCGTCGCGCAGAGGAGCCCGTAGTCGCGTGCGGACACGATCAGCGGCGGCTTCAGGCCAACGAGCGCGAGCACGCACGAATATGTCATCCAGCCATAGGAGTGCACGAGCGTCGGCTGGAACCGTCGAATCAGGTGGCGGAGCCGAAGCGCGGTCTCAGGATCGGGGAACGGCGGAGGCACCCGTCGCTCGAGGCTGGCCGACAGACGGTGAAGTCGGGTCGCGATGCCTGAGAGGCGGTGAACCTCGAATCCGTGGTGACTCGTTTCCCACGGAGGAGCGCCGGGCTGTGTACTGGTGGCCACGCAAACGCGGTGACCTGCGTCGACCAGCGCACGTGCGAGCAGCTCCGTGTCGCGCCCCGCGCCACCGATCAGCGGCGGAAAGGAATCGCTGACGAGGAGCACGCCGAGGTGGTCGTTAATGCGACTCTGCATCCGACTACCCTACGCCTCAGGCGCGCGGGCTCGACGGCGCGCCGTCGCCCGGCCTCGACCGCGTGGCGCTCAGCTGCTGCACCGCGATCGCACGTGGCGGACCGCCGTTGAAGCCGTTGACGAACAACTCCAACGCCGCGCGCGCGAAGCGCTGCCGAGGCGCTTCCGCGTACGCTCATCTTGACCCAGCCGGCGTGTCGCGCTCGGAGCAGGAACGTCTCCTGCTGCCGACAACCTTAGATAGAGCTTTGCGTGCGGGCATCGCTAGAGGTTCGCCGATCGCGGCGGTCCGACCGCCGCCCGCCGCATGAGTACAACTCGCCTTCGCACGGGCGCGTCTTGAGCGGCCGGGCGCCGTCCGGACGAAAGCTCGACCGTCGGGAAGCCTCTTTGCGTACACTGCGCTCCCGATGGCCGTCGCGACGCGACTGAAGAACCTGCTCGCGGATTCGGGGCTGGAGCCGGCGATGCTGTGGGCGTATAGCGCCTCAGCCCAGGCGAGAGCGATGACCGTCTGGCGCTACGGGTGATGAAGCGGTTGCTCGAGCCGGACTCGAAACTGCGTCGACGTTGGCGCACACCGTGGAGCGATGCTCCAAGAAATCCGGCGCTTTGCGCCAAGAGGCCGGCACTTCGCAATCGAGCCGCTTCCGGAGTTTGCCGAACGCCTGCGCTCGCGCTATCAACAGGTCACGGTCCTCTCATGCGCGCTCGGTGATGAGGCGGGCGAGACGGCGTTCCAGTTCGTGCGCAGCAATCCGGCCTACAGCGGCATCCGCCGGCGGCAGTATCCGCAGCGCGAGGACATCGCGGAGATCATCGTCCCGGTTCGCAAGCTCGACGAAGTTGTGCCTGCCGAAGTCCCGATCGCACTGATCAAGCTCGACGTGGAGGGCGGCGAGGAGGCCGTCCTGCGCGGGGGTGTCGAGCTCCTCCGGCGCGACAAGCCGCTGATCCTGTTCGAGCATGAGCGTGGCGCGGCGGAAGGCTATGGCTCTGGGCCCGCCGAGATGTGGGACCTGCTCGTGCAGCAGCATGGATTTCAGATCTCGCTCATGTCGGCGTGGCTCCGGGATGAGTCGCCGCTCTCTTCGAGCGCGTTCGCCGAGCAATTCGACCGCGGCCTCAGCTCGTACTTCCTCGCACACTGAACAAAAACGGCGCGAGCGGGGCAGGTCTCGCGGCTCCGAGCTCATTTCGGCAGACCTTACAGTCGGGACGTGTCTCTTTTTATCTACCCGCCTCAACGGGAGAAAAAACTCGCGCTGTCTCGCTTTCTTGGTGCCAGCAGGTTATGCTGTCGCGATCCAAAAAGGAGACCGAATGGGAAAGCTAGGGACGGCGATCGTGGCTGCTTTCGTGATCTGCCTCGCCACCGGGACGGCGGCACAGGCAGAGCAGCAGCTCACTCTGAACCTGCAGGACGAAGGCTCAAAGGGCGCGGCAGGTCCGGTTCTCACGGCGCCCCTGGCGGCGGGGGCGCACTATTACGCGATCGTCACCGGCACCGGATCGATCTGGGCCGCCTCGCAATGGTCGGCGCCGGGAATCGCGTGCGGAGCGTCGGAAGAATTGCCAACGTTTGAATCGCCGGGAGTTATCAACGGGCCCGTCGGCTGGGATGCGGAGACGGTCTTCGCCGTTCCCCCCGGCGTCAACTTCTACGGGTTCTCGTGTGTGCCGTCGAAGATTCCATTCCAGAGCACAACCCATTCGCCAGGCGGCTTTCAGATCAGTGTGTCCGGCGTCGGTGGATTCGCCCACGCAACCCCCCTCGGGGGTGAGCGAAGCACACCAACGTCTGGTCATTCCTATACGTATAGCCTCATCGGTACAGGCCTTTCGGCCGGCTTTCGCTTCGTCGACGAACCGGTTGCCGACGACTACGGCGAGTTCATGATCAAGGTGCTCACGTCGGCTGAATGCTCCGCGATCGACTGCGAAGGCAGCGCTGCGGCGAGCAACGATCAGATCGTCTCGGCGAGCACGACCGGCAGCAGCGGAGTCAAGGGCACATCGCTGATCAAGCTTCCGCGGGCATGCCGCAGTCGCCGGAGCTTCCCGATCCACTTCAGGATCCCGCGCGGTGTCACGGTCGCCACGATCCAGGAGCTGATCAACGGGCACTTGGTGCACAGCTTCGGCACCACCACCTCGGCTCATGTGGTCAAGGCCGGCGTCAACCTGCGGAACTTCCCTGCGGGCACGTTCAGGCTGGAGCTGCGCGTGACGACGACGCGGGGTCAGGTGCTTCGCTCGATCCGCACCTACCATACGTGCAGAAAAAAAATGACGCCGGCGAAGAAACACCGCTAGTCCGCGTGAGACGGTCCCGGCGCGACTAAAACGCCGAACCGGCTGGGGCCCCGACGCTCACAGCGATGCCATCGCGCTCGGATGCGTGTTCGAACTCGGCTTGGGGCCCGGGCTGAAGCGCTGGACCAGCGGGACGCCGCCTGCACCGGCAACGCAGTAGGGAGCCCCGCCGCCAGGCAGACCGAGGGGCCCACCGCCGCAACAAGGAGCCGGCGACGCCGGCTCCTTGACTTCTTTCGTAGGGCTTGAGTTGATATAGGTCCCTGGGACGGAAAGCCGCTTGCATGCTCGTCTTCTTGGAGGGGTGGCAGAGTGGTTGAATGCGGCGCTCTCGAAAAGCGTTGTGCGTCTGATTGGCGTACCGGGAGTTCGAATCTCCCCCCCTCCGTTTCGAGCCGCCCGGTGTGAGATCCACCCGGGCGGCCTTGGCTCGCAGGGCGCGGCTGGTACACCGCCTCGCTCTCCGAGACCGGTGCCCTCGCGCCAAACTCGCGCCAGTTCAATCGACGGGAGCGGCAAATGGGCCCTGCACCGCGGCGAATTTCGAGACCCGCCGCATTCAACCGCTCTCCCACCCCTCCATGACCTCGACAGGGAGGACAGGCGCCTGATCTTAGTCGAGCGGCGCGAGCCGCCGACGCTAGCGCCGCGAAGCGAAGAACGCGCTCAGCAGCTGCCCGCACTCCGGCGCGAGCAGCCCGGCGTCGACCTGCGGACGATGGTTGAGCCGACGGCCGTCGGCCGCACGCTCGCCGAGCACGTCGAGCACGCTGCCGCACGCGCCCGCCTTCGGGTCGGTCGCGCCGTAGACGACGCGCGCGACGCGTGCGAGCACGATCGCGCCGGCGCACATCGCGCACGGCTCGAGCGTGACGTAGAGGATCGCGTCGAGCACGCGCCAGCCGCCGAGCGCGCGTGCGGCCTCGCGCAGCGCGATGATCTCGGCGTGCGCCGTCGGGTCCTGGCGCAGCTCGCGCTCGTTGTGCGCCGCCGCCAGCAGCTCGCCGTCGCGCACGACGACGGCGCCGACCGGCACGTCCTCGTGCGCGAGCGCGCGTTCGGCCTCGCGCAGCGCGAGCCGCATGAAGTAGTCGTCGCGTGGGAAGAACGGCCCGCTCATCGATCTCGCCGCGCGCTCTGCGACAGTGCGGTGCCGCCTGCGCGCCTCGGCCGCATCATCATTACCGAAGAACAGACGATGCCGAACCGGATGTCCCCGCCCATTCGCACCGGCGCGCGCGGCGCGCTGCTCGTGCTCGCCTGCTGCGCGGCGCTGGCCTTCGCGGCGGGCGCCGCAGCGCCCGCGACGCCGCTCGCTGCACAGCAGGCCCGCACGACGCCCCTCGCCACGACGCCGGCGGTCGCGACGGCCGCCGCCTACGCGCCGGGGCGCATCCTCGTCAAGTTCCGCATCGCCATGCCGGCGCGCGCGCGCGCGGCCGCGGCGAGCACGGCCGGCGGACTCGACCCGGTCGCGACGGCGCCGCACACGCGGCTGCTGCGGCTCGCGCCGGGCGTCGGCATGAACGCCGCGCTGCGCGCGCTGCGCCGCCGCGCGGACGTGGCGTGGGCCGTGCCCGACTACCGCGCGCGCGTCAGCGGCGGCCTGATCCCGAACGACCGCGGCAACGGCGCGCAGGCCGGCGACTGGCAGGAGCTGCAGTGGAACTTCTCCGGGCCGTTCGGCGTCAACGCGCCGCAGGCGTGGGCCAACCTCGACGCCGACGGCGCGCCCGGCGGCAAGGGCGTGATCGTCGCCGTGCTCGACACCGGCGTCGCCTACGCCAACCACGGCCGCTTCCTGCGCTCGCCGGACTTCTCGCGCTACGGCTTCGTCGCCGGCTACGACTTCATCGCGCACGATCGGTACCCCGAGGACCGCAACGGTCACGGCACGTTCGTCGCCAGCACGATCGCGGAGGCGACGAACAACCACTACGGCCTCACCGGCCTCGCGTTCGCCGCGCGGATCATGCCCGTGCGCGTGCTCGACAGCCAGGGCGAAGGCGAAGCGTCGACGATCGCCGAAGGCGTCCGCTACGCCGTCAACCACGGCGCGCGGGTGATCAACCTGAGCCTCGAGTTCTCGAGCGACGTGACCGCCGGCGACATCCCCGAGCTGATCGAAGCGCTGCACTACGCGCGCCGGCGCGGCGTCCTCGTCGTCGCGGCCGCCGGCAACGAGGGTCACACGGCGATCGCCTACCCCGCGCGCGCGCCCGACGTCGTCGCGGTCGGCGCGACGACGGAACACGGCTGCCTCGCCGACTACTCCAACGACGGTTCCGGGCTGACGCTCGTCGCACCCGGCGGCGGCGCCGACGCGAACCTGCCCGGCGACCCCAACTGCCACCCGAAGTGCCGGCCGGGCGCGACGTCTACCAGGTCACGTTCACCGGCTCCTCGCCGCGGCGCTTCGGCATGCCCTCCGGCTACGAAGGCACGTCGATGGCCCGCCGCACGTCGCCGCGACCGCTGCGCTGATCATCGCCAGCGGCGTGCTCGGCCGGCGCCCGACGCCGGCGCAGATCGTCGCGCGGTTGCGCGCGACCGCGCGCAAGCTGGGCGGCGGAGGCGACGAAGCGCTCTACGGCGCCGGCCTCGTCGACGCCGCCGCCGCGACCGCGCCGGGCGGGCCGGGCGCGGTGACGCCGGTAGCCGTGGCCGGGCGCGCGCCCACCGACCGCTCGCGGACGACGCCGGTGCGCGCGAGCGCGCCCGCCGGCGCCCGCACGCTGCGACGTCGCCGTCGTCGGCGGCGGCATCGTCGGGCCTCGCGGTCGCGCGCGAGCTGACCCGCCGCCACCCGCGCGCGGCGGTCTGCGTGTTCGAGCGCGAGCTCGAGCTCGCCGCGCACCAGACCGGCCACAGCTCGGGCGTGATCCACGCCGGGATCTACTACCGTCCGGGCTCGCTGAAGGCGCGGCTGTGCACGGCGGGGCGCGTGCCCTCTACGAGTACTGCGAACGGAATGCGATCGCGCACGAGCGCTGCGGCAAGCTGATCGTCGCGACGAGCGCCCCCGAGCTGCCGCGCCTGCGCGAGCTGGCGCGCTCCGGGCGCGCCAACGGCGTGTCGGGACTGCGCTGGCTCGAGCGCTCCGAGCTCGAGCGCGTCGAGCCGCACGCGCGTGGCCTCGCCGCGCTGCACTCGCCCGACACCGGCATCGTCGACTTCCGCGTGGTCGCGCGCGCGTACGCCGCCGACCTGCTCGACGCCGGGGGGTCGCTGGCGCGCGGCTGCGAGGTCCGCGCGCTCAGCGCCGGCGGGCGCTCGCTCAGCCTCACTCACAGCACCGGCCGGACGCAGGCCGGGCACGCGATCTTCTGCGCCGGCGCCTGGGCGGACCGGCTAGCGCGGGCAGCCGGCGCCGGCGCCGATCCACGGATCGTCCCGTTCCGCGGCGCCTACCTGCGCGTGAAGGACGCGCGCCGGCACCTCGTCCGGGCGCTGATCTACCCGACGCCCGATCCGGCGCTGCCGTTCCTCGGAGTGCACGCGACACGTCACCTCGACGGCGAGTTGCTGATCGGCCCGACCGCGCTGATCGCGCCGGCGCGAGACGCGTACAGCCTGCGCACGGTCAACCGCGAGCGACCTGCGCGAGACGCTCGCGTGGCCCGGCACGTGGCGGCTGCTGCGACGCCACTGGCCGGCCGCGCTGGGAGAGCTGCGCCGGGCGAGCTCGCGCGCTGGCGCTCGTCGCGGCGGTCGCGCGGCTCGTGCCGGAGCTCTCCGTCGAGGACGTCGAGCCCGGCTTCGCCGGCGTGCGCGCGCAGGCGCTCGCGCGCGACGGGCGCCTCGTGGACGACTTCGCGTTCAGCGCCGGTGCGCGCTCGCTGCACGTGCGCAACGCGCCGTCGCCCGCCGCGACCGCGTCGCTGGCGATCGCCGAGCACGTCTGCGACGAGGCCGAGCGGGCGTTCGCGCTCGGGCGCTAGGACGGCTTCCCGTACACGGCGAGCCGCGCGAGCGCGTCGGCGACGCCCTCGCGCGCGGTCGCGAAGCGCGGCTGCCAGCCCAGCTCACGCTTGATCCTCGCGTTCGACGAGCGCGCCGAGCGCACGACCGCCGCGACCGCGGCCGAGCCCGCGACGAGGCGCGCGAGCGCGACTGGCACGCGTCGCGGCGGGCCGACGCCGAGGCCGGCGGCGGTCAGCGCCATGAAGTCGTAGAACGTGATCGGCTCGTCGTCGGCGACGTGGTAGGTCGCGCCCGGCGCGGCGCGCTCGGCGGCGAGCACGAGCGCCGCGGCGACGTCATCGCTGTGGACGACGTCCCACAGGTTCTCGCCGGAGCCGATCACGGCGAGGCGGCCGGGGCGGCGCAGCTGCGCGATCAGCTCGTTCGCGTACCAGCCGCCCGGGCCGTACACGTGCGACGGCCGCACGACGACCGCCGGCAGCCCCGAGTCGCGGACGAGCCGCTCTCCCTCCTGCTTGGAGCGACCGTATGCGCTCTGCACCGGCAGCGGCTGCTCCTCGGTCAGCAGCGCGCCGTGCGCGTCGCCGGTGACGACCGTCGAGGCGAACACGAAGCGCGGGCCGCGCGCCGGCTCGCCGCCGGCGAGAGCCGTACATGCGTCCAGCAGCCGCGCCGTGCCTTCCACGTTGACCTCGCGCACCTTGCGCTCGCTGCGCTGCGAGGCGATCTGCGCCGCGAGGTGCACGACGCAGTCGGGGCGCTCCGCCGCGAGCAGCTCGCGCATTCGCGCGCCGTCCTCGAGATCGCCCGAAAGCGCCCGTGTCCCGGGCGGTTGCGAGCCCTCGCGTCGCACCAGGCCGGCCACGTCGTGATCGCGCTCGAGCAGGACCGGGCACAGCGCGTGCCCGATGAACCCGCTTGCGCCGGTGACGAGGACGCGCATTCGTGCGAGCCTACCGGCACGATCGCACCGGCCGAGCGAACGCTCGGGCGCGTGCCCCGCCGGCAGCCTTCGCGCGCGAACATGGCTAGGTTGTCGAGCGTGCCTCGCCGCCCCGCTCTCCACCTGCTCGCGATCGCGCTGCTGTGCTCGCTCTCGGGCGCCCTCGCCCAGGGCGCGGCCGCCGAACCGCAGTGGACCACGTACCACCGCGACGCGACGCGCTCGGGCGATGACCCCGAAATCACGACGCCGCTGGCGCCCACGCTCGCGTGGCGCTCGCACCGACCTCGGCGCTCCGATCTGGAGTCAGCCGCTGGTACTCGGCTCGCGCGTGTACGTCGCGACGGTCGGCGACAAGGTGTTCGCGCTGGAAGCGTCGACGGGCGCGGTCGTGTGGGAAAAGAGCGTCGGCACGCCCGTCCCCTCCTCGGCGCTCCCGTGCGGCGACATCACGCCGACGGTCGGCATCGTCGGCACGCCGGTGATCGATCCGGCCACGCAGACGCTGTACGCGGTCGCCGACACGTGGAACGGCAGCGCCGCCCAGCACGTGCTCGTCGGCCTCAGCCTCGCGAGCGGCGCCGAACTGCTGCGCACGGCCGTCGACCCGCCGGAAGAGGAACCGAAGTCGATCCTCCAGCGCACCGCGCTGAACCTCGACGGCGCCAACGTGATCTTCGGCTTCGGCGGCAACGACGGCGACTGCAGCGAATACCGCGGCGCGGTCGTTTCGGCCCCCGAGAGCGGCGGCGCGCCGAGCTCGTGGAAAGTCCCGGTTTCGCCGCCCTCGAAAGCGGGCGGCGCGATCTGGGCCCCCGCCGGGCCGGCCGTCGGCCCGGAAGGCGACGTGTACGCGACGACCGGCAACCCGGTGCCGCCGGGCGGTCAGTCGCCGGGCCCGTACGACTACTCCGACAGCGTCGTGCAGCTCAACTCGGCGCTCGGCGTGATCGGCAGCTTCGAGCCGCCGAACTGGCTCGAAGAGGGCAAAGACGATCTCGACCTCTCATCGGCCGGGCCGGAGCTGCTGCCCGGCGGCCTGCTGTTCCAGGCGGGCAAGGACGGGCACGGCTATCTGATCGACGAGGCGACGATGGCCGGCGATCCCGGCGCCGGCGCCGTGTTCGAGGCCACCGTCTGCGCCGGCCACGGCAGCTTCGGCGGCGACGCGTTCGCCGCCGGCACGATCTACGTCGCGTGCACCAGCGGCGTGCAGGCGCTCGCGTACGACCAGTCCGCGCGCACGTTCACGCCGCTCTGGCAGGGCCCGAGCGACGCGACCGGGCCGCCGATCGTCTCCGGCGGCCTCGTGTGGGCAGCGACGGGCGGCGGCGGCACGAAGCTCTACGGGCTCGAACCGGCGAACGGACACGCGCGCTACACGTTGACGCTGCCGAGCGCTATCGCCGATCACTTCGCCTCGCCGAGCGCCGCCGGCGGACGGCTGTTCCTGGCGACCGGCTCGACCGAGACCGCGTACACGATCGGCCTCGTGCCGCCGTCGCCCCCGGCCGGGTCGGCGTCGCCGGTCCCGACCAGAGTCCTCACGGGGCTTGTGCAGAGCTCGCAGACTCCGACGCTCCTGCGCACGCGCCTGCGCGCCGATCGCCGTGGGCGCGTGCGGATCGCGCTGCTCTGCCCGGCGAGCAGCGGGCGCTGCGCCGGCACGCTGACGCTGCGGGCGCGGTTCGTCAGGTTCGTGCGCGTGAGGCGCAAACGGGTCCGCCGCGTCCGCTACGTCACGCTCGGCCAGGTCCGCTTCGACCACGCCCGCGGCTCGTTCTCGGTGACGCTGCGCCTCGGCCACCGCTCCCGCGCGCTGCTCGCGCGCCATCGCGACCGGCTCTCGCTGCAGGTGGTGATCGCCGTCCCGAGGTCGAGGACGCTTACGCTCTCGGCGTCGCTCGTCGGCACACGCTGAGCCGCCGCGACGGCTCGCCGTCCCGGCGCCGTGAGCGCCTGCGACGGCGCTCACCGCCCGTCGGCGCGTCCCCGCGCGGCGTCGCGTCAGGTCGTGCGGATGATCAGCACCGAGCAGGGCGCGTGATGGGAGACCTTGTTCGGCACCGAGCCGAGCAGGAAGCGCTTGGCGCCTGTCATCCCCTTGTTGCCGACGATGATCAGGTCGGCCTCGCGCTCCTCCGCGACGTCGAGGATCGCGTCGGCGGGGTCGCCCTGTCGCGCGTACAGCTCGACCGGCACGCCTGCGTCGCGCGCCAGCTTGGCGGCGGCCTCGAGCGTCGCGTCGACGTCCTCGCGCGGGTTGATCGCCCACTGCAGGTCCTCGGGCGCCTCGCGCCGTTCCTCACTGAGGCGCTGCTGCGAAACCGGCGCATACGCGCTGACGAGCTCGAGCTTGGCGCCGACGGCCCCGGCCAGATCGACCGCTTGGCGGACCGCCTGGGTCGCCGTGTCTGAGCCATCGGTCCCCACAACGATCGACTTGAACATCGACCCTCCTAGCCGGGTTGAGAGCAACGCAACGAGCGCGGATCATACCCGCGACGCACGGCGTCGCGGGGCCGCGGCGCGTATCGTGCGAAGCCCGTGATCGACCTGCACTGCCACGTCCTCCCGGGCATCGACGACGGTCCGGCGACGATCGAGGGGTCGATCGCGCTGGCGCACTCGGCTTACGAGCAGGGCACGCGCGCGATCGTCGCGACGCCGCACGTCAGCTGGACCTACGGCAACGACTCGCGCACGATCTCGCTCGGCGTGGAGCGCACGAACGCCGCGTTCGCCGACGCCGGCATCGACGTAGAGGTGCTGCCGGGCGCCGAGATCGCGATCACGCGCGCGGTCGAGCTGGAGGACGATGAGCTCGCGGCGCTGTCGCTCGGCGGCGGCGGCTGGCTGCTGGTCGAGTGCCCGTTCGCGTCCGCCTCGATCGGGCTCGACGGGCTCGTCGACGAGCTGTGGGAGCGAGGGCATCGCGTCGTGCTCGCGCATCCCGAGCGCTGCCCGGCGTTCCTGCGCGATCCGGGCCTGCTCGAGTCGCTCGTGCGGGCCGGCGCGCTGACGTCGATCACGGCCGGCTCGCTCGCCGGGCAGTTCGGCAGGACGGCGCGCCGCTACTCGCTCGGGCTGCTCGAGGCAGAGCTCGTGCACAACGTCGCCTCCGACGCGCACGACGCCGAGAAGCGCCCGCCCTCGATCGCCGACGAGCTCGCGCAGTCAGGCTACGGCGAGCTGAGCGAGTGGCTGACCGAGGCCGTCCCGAGCGCGCTCGTGGAGGGCCTCGAGCAGATGCCGAAGCGCCCGAGCACGCCGGTCCCGACGCACGGCCCCAGGCGGCGACCCTGGTGGCGCCACGCCCCGCTCAGGCGAGCTTCGTGATCGCCACGACCATCCCGATCAGCACGAACACGACGATCGCGACCTGCATCCAGATCCACGTGGGCGACATTGCTCCCATCAGCGTACTTCGCGCAAACCGACGCCGGCGGCCGAACCGGACCGTAAGCTCTCGCTGATGGTCGGCAAACCGACGCGCGCGTTCGCTGTCGCGCTGATGCTCGCGCTGCTCGCGTTCGCGTGCGCGGCGGCATCGAGCCTCGCCGGGCGCACCGCGGCGGCCGCGCCCCAGTCAACGCTGCTCGGCGGAATCAACATCTCGGGCGCGTCGGGGCGGCCGCTGGCGGAAGCCGACCGCCAGATCCAGCAGGTGAAGGCGCTGGGCGCACGGCTCGTGCGGATCGAGGTGCCGTGGTCGGCGCTCGAAGGGAATGGCCCCGGCCAGCTCGAAGTCGACGGACTCGCCTACACCGACCGGATCGTCAACGACGCCGCGGCCGCGGGGATCGGCGTGATCATCCTCGTCGACAGCACGCCCTGCTGGGCCTCCTCCGCGCCCGAATCGGTGCGCGGCGGCTGCGCGCCGAGCCATCGTCGAGCGGCGAGCTCGTGGCCACCGAGCGACCCCGCGACGGCCGCGCAGTTCTTCGCCTTCCTCGCGCAGCGCTACGGCAGCCGGCTCGCCGCGCTCGAAGTCTGGAACGAGCCCGACCAGAGCAACGAACTGTATTTCGCCGGCCCCGAAAAGGCCGTGCGCTACGCGGCGCTGCTGCGCGCCGCGTATACGGCGATCAAGCGCGTCGCGCCCTCCGTGCAGGTCCTGGCGGGCTCGCTCGTCGGGTCAGACGGGGTCTTCCTGCGGGCGCTGTACGCGGCCGGCATCAAGGGCTACTACGACGGCCTGGCGGTGCACTTCTACACGCTCACGCTCGCCGCGCTGCGCCAGTTCCGCCAGGCCCAGCTCGCCTCCGGCGACTCCAGCCGCCTGTGGCTCGACGAGTTCGGCTTCCCCACCTGCTGGCCGCAGCAGCGCGCCGAGCAGGAAATTCCCTGCGTGACGCGCGCTGTCCAGGCGGCCGACTTCACGAGCATCTTCCGCTCGATCTCGCAGCAGCCCTACGTCGCCGCCGCGCTCCCGTTCAAGCTGACGGACTCGCCCGGCGACGACTTCGGCGTGCTGAGCTCGACCGGTGCGCGAAAGCCGGCGTTCGCCGCGCTGCGCCGCGTGTTCGGCTCGCCGTTCGGATCCCCGCCGCCCGTCACGCTGACGCTCGGCCACCGCGGTCGGCGCGTGCTGGCCACCGGCTCGGGACCGGTCGGCGACATCATGGAGCTCGAAGCGTTCAGCGGGGGCACGTTGCGCTTCCGCGCGACGTTCACGCTCGAACGCTTCAACCGCTACGCGCTGGCGCTGCCCACCGTGATCGGGACGCGCGGCCTGCGCGTGCGCGTGTTCCAGCTGTGGGGCGGCGTCGGCCGCGCCGCGCAGAAGCGCATCTGACGCGGCCCGCGCCGCGCGTCACTCGGCGCTGCGCATCAACGCGACGAACGTCAGTGCGAGGATCTTCAGATCGAGGCCGAGCGACCAGTTGGCGATGTAGTAGTTGTCCCACTCCACGCGTTCGGCCAGCGAGGTCTGCCCGCGCAGTCCGTGCACCTGCGCCCAGCCGGTGATCCCCGACTTGACCCGGTGCCGGTCGTCGTAGCGGACGATGTCCTGGTTGAACAGCTCGACGAACTCGGGGCGCTCGGGGCGCGGACCGATCAGGCTCATCTCGCCCTTGAGGACGTTCAGGAGCTGCGGCAGCTCGTCGAACGACGTGCGCCGCAGCAAGCGGCCGACGGCCGTGCGGCGGTCATCGCCCTCGACCCCGCCCGGGGCCTTGTCGCCGCCGAGCAGGTGCTCGAGCGGACCGGCCTCCTCGTCGCCCGGGTCGACGTGCCCTTCCTGCAGGCGCATCGAGCGGAACTTGTACAGGTCGAACGCCTTGCCGTCGCGCCCGACGCGCCGCTGGCGAAACAGCACCGGACCGCTCGAGCTGAGCCGGACGGCGAGCGCCGAGAGCAGGATGACTGGCGAGAGCAGCACGAGGAAGAGCAGCGCGAGCACGCGGTCGAGGCCGTGCTTGATCGTGAACTGGAGCCCGCGCGGATCGACCGTCGTGAACGACATCAGCGGCAGCCCGCCGACCGTGTCGTAGCCGACCCTGTTGTTGATCGTGTCGAACATCCGCGGCACGACCGAGCACCTCGATGCCGAGTTCCTGGCAGCGCTGGATCAAGCGGCTGACGCGCTCGTCGGCGACGGAGGAGAAGGCGACGATCAGATTGCGCACGCCGGTTCGCGCGACCGTCTCGTCGAGGTCCTCGACGGTGCCGAGCACCGGCAGGTCGCGGCCGCCGACCTCGGCGATCGAGCGCGGTCCTCGTCGAGGAAGCCGATCGGCGCCAGGCCGTACTCGGGATGACTCTCCAGCCGACGCGCCACCTGCGCGCCGACCACGCCCGCGCCCATGATCAGCACGGGCTTGCCGACGCGGCGGCGAGCCCGCGCCCAGCGCTGCGCCGTGGACAGGACGATCCGGCCGAAGCCGACGCCGAGCAGCGCGAACAGCCACGTCCGGACGGTCGCCGACTGGGGCGGCGCGGTGCCGTTGACGAACAGCCCGAGCACCGCCGCGGACATCGCGCCGATCGAGATCGCGCTGATCACCGGCACGACCCCGTCGAGGACGAGCGCGCGCAGGCGCGTCCGATAGAGGCCGCGCAGGTAGAACAGCAGCAGCACGATCACCGGCAGCAGCATCAGCGGCGCGCGGTAGGTGCTCGGATACAGCGTCTTGTGCAACCCGCCCTGCGCGACGATCACCGCGAGGCAGACCAGCACGAAGTCGACCGTCGGTCGCAGCACCCGCCACCCGGCGCCCTCGAGCGCCCACTGCAGCGGGCCGCCGAACGTCCCGCCGACGGCGGACTTCGGCGACGGTGCGGAACGCGAGAGTTCACCCTGCAGGGAGAGGGTTGTCGAGGTCTGCTGCGTGATCGGTGTCCGAGGCATGTAGATGAGAGCCTTCGCCCTTAGCCGTCTAGTCGGATCGCAGTCGCTTTCCCTTTAGCTCGCGCCGGGCCTGGAGCCCGTCGCGCCGAGCCGCCGTGTGAGCACCCCGAGAGAAATGAGCACCCCCGCGCCCACCAGTATGTAAGCGAGGTCGGCGGCGGACAGTCCGAGCGCGTCTCCCTGGCCGCCCGCCGGGATCCGTTCGGAGGTCGGGTAGAAGCTCGCCGGCGCGGCCGACGGGTGCGCCTGCTGGCGCGACTGCGACGTCCCGGCGCCGGCGCTCCGCGGCGAAGCGCCGGCCTGTGAGGAGCCTGCGCCCGAGCCGCCCTGCGACCGCGCGCCATGCCCCGCCTGCGTCGCGCCGGACGGTTCCCGCCCAGCCACGATCGACGGCGAGGAGTAGCTCCCGCTCGCGTTCGAGCCGGCCGCCGTCGAGCCGCCGCCCGAGCTCGAGCCGCCGCCCGAGCGCCCGCCTCCGTGGCCGCCGACGACGGTCGAGCCGAGGATCGCCTGGTTGCCCTCGCCGGGCCCGCCGTAGCCGCTCAGCAGCGTGCTGTTCTTGGCGAGCGCGGCGGGCGCAGCGGCCAGCGCTACGAGGAGTGCTGCGATCGCGATGAAGTTGCGGTGCGCTCTCATGCTTCCTTGCCTTGGGGTCTTATGCCCGCTTGAGCAACGCTGCGAAACCCTTCTGACTGCTTCCTGGCCCCCGCCGTGTGAAACCGTCCCCCCACTCGAGCCGGAGCCGGTCGGACGCCGAGAAGACGGCACATACGGTACCTGACCCGATCCGGGGTGTCGAGCGAAAAAGTTCCGATTTCGCGAAAATCGAGGGGGCGTCATGCGAGCCGACTAGCTTTGAGCAGGATCGAGCGGTTCAGCCCTTCGACGTCGACGCGGAACCCTTCGCGCACGACCCTGAGCACGGCCTGCGTCAGTTCGTCGTGCGGGTTCAGGCGGACCGCCGCTCGCAGCAGTCCGAGCGCTCGCGCGCGCTCGCCGCGCGCCGAGGCGATCGCCCCGCGCTCGAGCAGCGCGTAGGAGTCCTGCGGCGCGCGCTGCAGCGCGCGCGCGAATTCACGATCGGCGCGGTCGAGGTCTCCGAAGCGCAGCGCGATGCTGCCCGCGACGAGGTACGGCTCGTCGCTCAGCGGGTTCAGGCTGGCGGCGCGCTCGAGGTCGGAATACGCCTGGCGCGGCGCCGTCGGCCACACCTTGGCCGCGTTCTGGACCTGCACCTGACTGAGCCACGGCGCGATCAGCGAGAGCGCGCCCGCCAGCGCCAACGCCAGCCCGGCGCCGAGCGCGAGCCGGCGCCGGACGCGCGGCCGCGCCGTCCTGTCCGGCGCGCCGGCGCGCGTCGCAGCCGTGTCGCCAGGGCCGGCGTCGTCCTGCGTCGCTGCGGCGTCCGCCGTCGCCCGGCGGCGAGGCGCGAGCGCACAGGCGAGCCCGAGCAGCGCGAACGCCGGCGCGCCGAGACCGGCGAACTCCCAGAACCAGTCGAACGAGCCGTGCACGAACCAGTACGCGAAGCCGGCCAGCGCGGCAGCCGCCGTGACCGCGGCGAGCGGGTCGCGGCGGCGCGCGGCCGCGGAGAGGACGGCGCGTCCGGCCACGAGCAGGGCGGCGCCGAGGCCGATCACGGCGAGCAGCGCGCCGACCAGCCCCGTCTGCGCGAGCGTGCGGATCTCGACGCTGTGCGGATAGTGCGGCGTCTCGGACTCGCGTCCGTGCGCGAGGTACTGCTCGGCGAAGTTGTCCGCGCCGATCCCGCCGATCGGATGCGCGACGAATTCGTCGAGCGCGACGCGATAGAAGTCGTAGCGGCCGCTGCCGAGCCCGCCGACGAGCCGGTTGACGTTGGCGTTGTTCGCCGAGTAGCCGCCCTTGAACGTGTGCCACGCGTGTTCTGCGCGTGCGACCGGGTTGCCGGCCGCGACCAGGCCGCCGGCGAGGCCGCGAGCAGCATCGCGATCGCGATCGCGCCGAGCGCGCGGTGCAGGCGCGCGGCGGCCGCCGGGGCGACCACGCCGCGCCGCTCGATCGCGGCGCCGAGCGCGACGAGCGCCGCCACGATCACGGCCGCGACGAGCACGGCGAGGGTCGCGGTGTGCAGCGCCGCGCGAACGTCGCCGCCGTGCTGCAGGCGGTCGCCGACGCGCAGCACGAACGGCGCGCCCGCGCCGATTCCGATCGCGACGGGCCCGAGCACGGCGAAGATCCGCACGCGCCACGGCAGCACGGCGAAGACGAGCACGAGCATGATCGCCGTCGAGTACAGCGAGCCGCGGCTCTGGCTGAACAGCGCGAGATCCGCGAGCAGCACGGCGCCGCCCGCGAGCAGCCCGCGCAGCGCCCAGTGGAAGCGAGGGCTGCTCGACAGCAGCAGCGCCGGCCACAGCGCCATGCACCACACGGCGGCGCACGCGTTTTCGTACGCGACCGGGTATTTCAGGCGCTGTTCGCTGAACAGCGCCGCCGGATCGGCCGCCGCGTTGACGTGCAGCAGGACGAACAGCGCGAGCGCCGTCATCGCCAGCGTCCACGCGCCGAGCAGCAGCGCGGCGCCCGCCCCGCGCTGCGGCCACAGCGCGAACAGCGCGAACACGAACAGGTACAGAAGCGTGCGATCGGCGCCTTCCCACGCGTCGGCGGGCACCTGCGCCCAGAGGATCGAGAGGAAGCTGAGCGCGGTGTACAGCGCGAGGCAGGCGAGCGCGACGCGCACCGCGACCGGGACCTCGCGCCAGCGCTGCGGCACGGCGACCAGCGCGATCGCCAGCAGCCCGAGGACGATCAGCGCTCCGGGCGCCCAGTGGGTGACGGGATACCCCGCTTCGTCGCCGGCCCAGACGACGAACAGCGCGAGGGCGCCGAGGCTGGGGATCGTGATCGGACTCTCGCGCAGCGCGCCCAGCAGTTGGGCTCCTCGCCCCGTGTCAGCCGACATCTCAGATGACACTATCGGCGCGTTCGCCCGGCAAGCTGAGGGATCAAGCTCCGCCCGTCAGCGGTCGATCCGTACGCTTGAGCCCGATGCCCGCCTGCCGCTGGATGCCCTTCGACGAGCTTCGCGAGCGTCGCGCCGAGTGGCGCGCGCTCGGTCTCCGCGAGCGAGTTCCCGAACGCGTTCGCCGACCCCGGCTGGGTGCTCGCGTGGTGGGAGAGCTACGGCGCCGAGGAACAGCCGTGGACGCTCGCGCTCGAGGATCGCGACGGCGCGATGCTCGCGCTGGCGCTGCTGGCGCTCGACGGCTCCGGCCGCGCGCGCGAGCTGACGTTCGCGGGCGGCGGTTGGAATGGGATCGAGACGCCGATCTGCGCGCCGGGAAGCGAACGCGAGCTCGTCGACGCGCTGATCGACGCGCTGCGCGAGCGCCGTCGGGAGTGGGACCGCTGGCGGATCGGACGCCTGCGCGGGGACTCGGCGCTGGCGTCGACGCTGCTCGGCGGTCGGGCGCCGTTGCGCGCGGCGGCGCACGGCGTGCGGCTGCAGCCCTACCTGCGGCTCCCCGCGGAGGTCGAGCGCTATGAAGCGCAGTTCGGCTCCAAGCAGCGCAACACGCAGCGGCGCAAGTGGCGCAAGCTGGGCGAGCTCGGAGCGAGCGCGCGGCTCGTCGAGGACCGGCACGAGGCCGAGGCGACGCTGCGCGAGATGCTCGAGCTGCGCCGCCGCCGCGCGATCGAACAGGGACAGCGCCACGAGCACATGGAAACGCGCTTCGAGCGGTTCCTGCAGCGCGCCGTCGCCGAGATGCTGCCTCACGGCGCCCGTCTGTGGACGCTCGAGCTCGACGGCGCGACGCTCGCGAGCCGGCTCAACCTGCTGCAGGGACCGCGCGAGCACAGCTACCTGCTCGGCCTCGGCGAGGCGCACGCGAACCTCAGCCCCGGCAACATGCTCGAGCTGCACGCGATCCGATCCGCGATCGAGCAGGGACGCAGCGAGTTCGAGCTCGGGCCCGGGCGCGACGCGTACAAGTACCGCCTCGGCGGCGAGGATCGCGAGCTGATGCGTCTCGTCGTATCGAGCACGACCCCGCGCGGGCGCGCGGCGACGGCGCTCGCCGCGGGCGACATGCGCCTGCGCGAGACGCGCGCCGCGGACATGCTGCGCCGGCGCCTGGGGATGACGCCGGTGCGCGAGACACGCGAGCCGCGCTCGCGCGAGGGCGCGCAGGCGGCGCCGGCACCCACGCCGACGGCGCCCGGGAGCTGAGCCGCCGAGCGCGATGCGGACGCTGATGTACCACGACGTCGCCGCCGCGCGCGAGCGCGAGTCGGTCGGCTTCCCCGGTCCGCTCGCCGCTCGCTACAAGCTCGACCCGGCGCACTTCGAGCGGCACCTCGACACGATCGCCGAGACCGGCCTGGCGGTCGGTACGCTCGACGGCGGTGGATCGCCGCCGGCGGTCGCGATCACGTTCGACGACGGCGGCGCCTCGGCGCCGCTCGCCGCGAGCTGCTCGAGCGCCGCGGCTGGTGCGGGCAGTTCTTCGTCACCTCGGCGCGCATCGGCACGCCCGGCTTCATGTCGGCCGCGCAGGTCGGCGAGCTGCGCCGGCGGGGACACCTGATCGGCAGCCACTCGCACACGCATCCGACCTACATGGGCCGGCTCTCGCGAGCCGAGCTCGACGCGGAGTGGTCGCGCAGCCGCGCCGCGCTCGGCGAGATCCTCGGCGAGCCGCCGCGCACGGCCTCGGTGCCGGGCGGGTACCTCTCGCCGGCGGTGATCGAATCCGCCGCCGCGGCCGGCTACGAGCTGCTGTTCACCTCCGAGCCGACCGCGCGCGTGCTCGAGCGACCGCTGGCAGTGCGCGGGCGCTACACGATCTGGGCGAGCACGCCGGCGCACGTCGCCGCGGCTTACGCGCGCGGGAGCCGCCTTGCGTGCGGCAGGCTGGGCTCGTGGAACGCGAAGAAGCTCGCCAAGCGCGCCAGCCCGGCTGCCTATCAGGCGCTGCGCCGCGTCCGCGCCGCCGGCTCCTGAGCGGGCGGCGTCGTCGCGAGGTACTCCGCAAGGCGCGCCGTCGCGCTCTCGAGCGTGCCCGCGCGCGCGCGCTCCAGTCCAGCGTCGATCAGCTTCTCGCGCAGCGCCGGGTCCTCGACGATCCGCGGCAACGCCGCCGCCGCGGCGGCGGCGTCGTTCGGCTCGACGAGCAGCGCCGCGCCGTCGGCCCGCGGCGGGCACGCCGCCGACGGCCGTCGCCACCGCGGGCAGTCCCGAGGCGAACGCCTCGACGAGCACCTGCGGAAAGCCCTCGGTCCAGGAGACGTGCAGGAACGCGTGGCTCGTGCGGTACAGCTCGCGAGCAGGCCGCCGTCGATCGGGACGTAGCCGAGCAGCTCGACGCGGCCGCGCAACCCGAGCTGCTCGATGCGCGCGGCGAGCTGATCGCGCAGCGGCCCCTCGCCGCAGACGAGCAGGCGCCACTCGCGCGCGTCCTCGGACAGGCGCGCGAGCACGTCCGCAAGCAGCAGCGGGTTCTTCTCGACGTCGAGCCGCCCGACCGTCAGCACGGTCAGCGCGCCCGAGTAGTCGCGCGCGGGGACGGCCTCCGCGGCCGCCTCGAGATCGGCTTCGGAGACGAGCGAGACGGTCGTCGCGAAGACGCTGCGCGCGCCGCCGGCGAGGTACTTGCGCTCGAGCTCGGGGCCGACGACGACGACCGGATAGCGCCGCGCGAGCAGCCGCCAGATCCACTCGAGCAGGTCCGCGCTGAGGTGCATCCAGCGCCGGCCGGGTCGCCTGCTGCGCACGTACAGCGGGAAGTCCTGGCGCACGCCGAGCACCAGTCGCCGGCCGCGCAGCGCGGTGAGCACGGCGAGCAGCACCGAATGCGGATACGGGCCGAGCACCCACACGACGTCGACCTCGTCGAGCAGGCGCCAGAAGCGCGCGACCGAGACGACCAGCGAGCGCAGCACGGCCAGCGGGTGCCCGAGGCTCTCGTAGTGCGGCAGGCCGACGAGCTCGGTCTGCTCGCTAAGCGGGTAGTGCGACGTCGCCGGCTTCGGGTCGAAGCGCCCGACGAGCACGAGCCGCTCGACGTGCTCGCCCAGCGCCTCGAGGAACACGACGAACGCCCGCTGCCCGTAGCGGCGCGTTCCGTCCGAGGTGTACTCGTAATCGGTGTAGACCGCCAGCCGCACCTAGGCGCCCTCGCCCCGCAGCGAAGGCGCGTAGACGTCGCCCGCGACGACCGGGCGTGGGGCGCGCGTGCTGCCGAGCAGCTGCGCGAGCGCGGCCGTCGGCGGGCCGAAGCGGGCCATCCCGACGAGCGTGCCGATGCCCCAGGCGAAGTGCATCGTCGGCAGCACGGCGAGCAGCAGCAGCCCCTCGGCGCGCGTGTCCGGATCCGCCGCCGTGGTCGCGGCGGACGCCGCGACGGCAAGCAGGTACAGAGCCAGCCCCGCGCGCGCGGCGGAGCGCAGCGGACGCGGACCGAGCGCAGCGGCGACCGCGCACAGCACGAGCGCCGGCGCGATCAGGTGCGATCGGCGCATGCTCTGCGGGTGGCGGCGGAACGTGCGCGTGCGGTACAGGCCGTAGCGGTAGTACTGGCGCGCAAGGCCACGCAACGAGTCTCGCGGCACGTACCGGCCCGCCATCTGCGGCAGGCACACCAGGCGCGCGCCGCTCAGCAGGTAGCGGGCGGCCATCTCCGAGTCCTGGTTGATCGGCCATCGCTCGTCCCAGCCGCCGGCGCGCAGGACGCTCTCGCGCCGCCAGACGCCGCCGAACACGCCGCTGTCGAGCTCGTGCTCCTCGCTCGCGCCGTCGGCCGCCTCCTCCCACTTGCGCGATCCGCCGCGCCCGAGCCAGGACGCCAGCGCGATCGCGACGGCGCGCGAGACCGGTCCGACCGGGTTCGGCACGGCCGGTCCGCTGACCCATTCGGTGTCGCCGCGGCTCAGGCGCTCGACGCCGGCGGCGAGGTAGCGATCGTCGTAGAACGTGTGCGCGTCCATCCGCGCGACGTACTCGCCGCGCGCCTCGCGCAGGCAGACGTTGAGCCCGCTCGCCGTGCCCCGGCGGGGGTTGTCGAGCACGCGGATGCGCGGGTCGGCCGCGGCCAGCTCGTGCAGGATCTCGCGCGTGCCGTCCTCGGAGCGCCCGTCCGCGAACAGCAGCTCGACCGTTCCGTCGAAGCGCTGCGCCTGCATCGCCGCGACGGTCTCGCGGATGTGGCGCGCCTCGTTGAGCACCGGTATCAGCACGCTGACGTCGACGCGATCGCCGCCCGGTGCCGGCGCCGCCGGTTCGGATATCGGGAAGGCGCTCATCGCGGTTCATTATGCTGTCTGCCGATCGGGAATCCTGTGCTTGACGGGAGGAGCGCGCGTCAGGCGCGACGGGGCCGTACGGGGACTGGACGCCCGGACGCGTCCCGAGCTGCGGCTGCGCGCCGACAATCGTCAGACACCCGTGACCGACACAATGATCCTCTGCTACCACGCGCTCAGCCCAGACTGGCGCGCCGACCTCGCGACCACGCCGGAGCGGTTCGAATCGCAGGTCGCGCTGCTCGCCAAGCGCGGCTACGAGGGCGCGCTGTTCACCGAGGCGGTCCGCTCGCCGGCGCGACGGCGCGCCGTCGCGATCACGTTCGACGACGCGTACCGCTCGGTGCTCACGCTCGCGCGCCCGATCCTCGACCGGTTCGGGTTCCCGGCGACCGTGTTCGTCCCGACCGACGGGGTCGAGTCCGGCGCGCTGTGCTGGCCGGGCATCGACCAGTGGATCGGCGGACCGCACGAGCACGAGCTGACGCCGATGTCGTGGGAGGAGCTGCGCTCGCTCGCGGACGCCGGGTGGGAGATCGGCTCGCACACGGTGTCGCACCCGCATCTGCCGCGGCTCGACGACGCGACGCTCGAGGACGAGCTCGTCCGCTCGAAGGCGATCTGCGAGGCGCGCCTGGCCCGCCCGTGCGTCTCGATCGCCTATCCCTACGGCGACGTCGACGACAGGGTCGTCGCGGCGACCGAGCGCGCCGGCTACGGCGTCGCCGCGACGCTGCCTCGCAGGCTCGACGCGCAGGGGCCGCTGCGCGCGCCGCGGATCGGCGTCTTCCACGTCGACGACGACCGTCGCTTCAAGATGAAGATCTCGCCGGCGATACGTCGCCTGCGCAGCTCGCCGCTGTGGGAGGCGCTCGACCATCTCCGCGCGACGGCTCCGCTCGCCTTCTAACGACCGCGCGAGCGGACGCCCGGCGCCGGTGAAACGGCCGTTGCACGGCTAATCGCGGCCGTCGCTTCGGTCGTTCTGGGTGGGGTGAGCCCCGCGCGCGCCGCCACCCCCCTTGCGTACTCTGCCGCGCGCGGCGCTCGGACGAACGTCCAGCCGGCGAAGCGGCGTCCGACGTGCTGAGCGAGACGCCTCGCGCGCTCTCGCCGGGAAATGCGGCGATCCTCCGTCCTCGCGGCTCGAGCGCCCGCGTCGGCTCGTGCGCGCCGGTGACGCGCAAGCGTCTCCTGTTGCCGGGTGAATCGCTACCTTTGTCCGAGTGGGTCGTCGTCGACCGCACCTCGCCGCGCCTCTGCCATGCCACGCTCTAACGATCCCACGCTGACACCCGACTGGCTGGCGCCTCAGGGGCCGCGCGAGGGCCTCGGCCATTACGTCGAGGTGATCCGCGACCGCCGCCGGCTGATCATCGCGTGCATCGTGATCGTGACGCTCGTGGCGGGCGCCTACGCGAAGCTGGCGGGGCAGGAATGGACCGCCGAATCGCATCTGCTGATCTCGCCGGTGAACAACGAAACGAGCCTGCTGGGGCTCGGCCTGATCGAGAACTCCTCGGATCCGACCGCGGACGTCCTGACCGCCGCGAGCCTCGTGACGACCTCGGAAGTCGCCTCGCTGGCGGCGCTGCAGATCGGCGACATGACCGGGCGGGCGCTGCTCGGCAGCGTCACGGCGGTTCCCGTGGCGCAGAGCAACGTCGTGGCGATCACCGCGACCGCCACGACGGCAGGCCGCGCGCAGGCGATCGCCAACGCGTTCGCGGTGGCGACCGTCCAGCAGCGGACAAACGTGCTCCACCGTCGGCTGGCGACGATCATCCCACCGCTGAAACGCCAGGTCGAAGCGCTGCCGGCCGCCCAGCAGACCGGTCAGAACTCGCTCGGCGAACACCTGGCGACGCTCGAGACGCTCGCCGCCGGCCCCGATCCGACGGTCGCGGTCGAGTCGCTCGCGCAGCGCCCGACCTCCCCCTCGTGGCCGAACACGAAACTGAGCGTGATCGCCGGGTTCCTGATCGGCCTCGTGATCGGGCTTGGCGCGGCGTTCGCGCTCGAGAGCCTCGACCCGCGGATCCGTCGCGAGGAGACGCTGCGACGCATCTTCCGCCTGCCGGTGCTGGCGCGGATCCCGCGCGAACGCCGGCCCGGCCTGCGCCAGCTGCCGCTCGGCCCCGGCGAGATCTCTCCGGCCGCGCAGGAGAGCTACCGGATGCTGCGCGTCGCGATTCGATCGCGCGGGCGCTCGCGGGGCACCCATTCGGTGATGGTCACCGGCTCGACCCGCTCGGAGGGTAAGTCGACCGTGGCGATCAACCTCGCGGCGACGCTCGCGTTCTCCGGCGACCGCGTGATCCTCGTCGAGGCCGACCTGCGGCGCCCGTCGCTGGCCGGCGCGCTCGAGCTGGTCGCCAAGCGCGGCAAACGCGGGACCGCCGGCGTGCTGATGGGCGAGATCTCCCTGCAAGACGCTTTGATGCCCGTGCCGAGCCTCAGCGACAACCTCAGCGCGCTGCTCGTCGAGCACTCGGCGCCGTACCTCAGCGACGGCCTGCTCGCGGCGAGCGACGATCTCGTCAGCCAGGCGCATGAGCTGGCCGACTACGTGATCTTCGACGCACCTCCCGTCACCGAGGTCAGCGACGCGCTGCCGCTCACGCAGCAGGTCGACGACGTGCTGATCGTCGCGCGCCTCGGCTACAGCCGCACCGACCAGCTCGTGAACCTCGGAGAAGTGCTCGCGCAGCAGAACGTGCGGCCGTCGGGGCTCGTGATCGTCAGCGACGACTTCAACCAGGGAAGCGGCTACTACGCGCCCACGCCGACGCGGCCGCAGGGCATCGGTGCGCGCGTCCGCGACCAGGTCTCGGCGATCGAGCAGCGCCGGACCCCGCGAGAGCCCGCGCGGCGCGCGTCGAGCTAGCGTGTTGCGAAGGGTCGGCGCGCTCGGCGCGATGCTGATGGCCGCCCTCGCGGCCGCCGGCTGCATGGGCGCGAGCGCGTCCGCGAACGGATGCAGCCGCGTCGCGGCGACGTCGGGCTCCGACCGCGCGCGCGGCACGGCGGCCCACCCGTTTCGCTCGGTCCAGCGGCTGCTCGACGGGCTGCGCCCGGGGCAGACCGGGTGCGTGCGCGGCGGCACCTATCGCGAATCGGTCACCGTCGGGCATGGCGGCACGAGCAGCACTCTGCGCGTGACGCTCGAAAGCTACCCCGGCGAACGGGCGACGCTGGTGGGTCGCCTGTACCTGCGCGAGAACGCCCCGTACGTGACGATCGCAAGGATCAACCTCGACGGGGTCAACTCGTCGCGGCTGCCGTCGCCGAGCGTCTCCGGGCGCGGCGACGTGTTCGTCGGCGACGACGTCACCGACGAACACACGGGCATCTGCTTCGTGCTCGGCTCGGGTACGTACGGCGCGGCGGTCGACACGCTGATCGAGGGCAACCGGATCCACGACTGCGGGAAGCTGCCGCCGACGAACCTGAACCACGGCCTGTACGTCGCGGTCTCCGACGGCGTGCGGATCGTCGACAACGTGATCTACGACAACGCCGATCGGGGGATCCAGCTGTACCCGGACGCGCAGGGAACGGTCGTCGAGCACAACATCATCGACTCCAACGGCGAGGCGCTCGGCTTCGGGGGTGAACATGGCTCCGCTTCGAGCAACTCGCTCGTCGAGTTCAACCTGATCACGAACTCGCGCACGGGGCCGGACGTGTACGGCAACTTCCCGCCGCCGTCGCCGCCCGGCTCGAACAACGTCGTGCGCGAAAACTGCGTGTTCGGCGGCGCGTACGGCACGATCGGGCACGAATACGGCTTCCAGGCGGCACGCCTCGGCAACAAAGCGGTCGACCCGCATTACGCGAACCCGGCGAGCGGCGACTACAGCGTGCCGGCGAGCAACCCGTGCGCGGCGTTCGTCGCGCCGGGCACGCCGCTGCGGCCGTTCTGAGCCGCCGCACGTTCGGTACGCACGGCGCCGGGCCGGCGAAGACGCCCCGCTCAGCGCTCGAGCTGCGAGGCGGGCGCTCGCTCGAGGCCGGCTTCCAGGCGCGTCGCGATCCGCTCGGCGACGTCGCTCCACTGCCCTCCGTGCAGGACGCTCGCGTGGGCGGCCGCGCCCATCCGCGCGAGCTGCGCCGGGTCAGAGAGCAGCTCGTAGAGGGCCGCGGCCAGCGGCTCTCGCTGAGCGATCGGAACGACGCGCCCGGTGACGCCGTCGTCGAGGATCTCGGGGATCGCGCAGCAGTCGGTGCCGATGCACGGCACGCCGTAGCCCATCGCCTCGCGAAAGACATTCGGGCACGGGTCGAAGATCGACGGCAGCACGAACAGCGAGGCGGCGCGGTACAGCTCGTCGAGCGTCGCGCGGTCGACCGCTCCGAGCCAGCTTACGCCCGACGGCAGCGCCGCCGGCGCACGCTCCGCCGGCCCCGCGATCGTCAGGCGCGCGTCGGGCAGTCGCTCGCGCACGCTGCGCCACGCCTCGAGCAGGCCCGGCCCGCCCTTGCGCTCGAAGTCCCTGCCGACGAACAGCGCGTGCGGCGCGGAGTAGTCCTTCTCGCCGACCGCCTCGAGCAGCTGGTTAGCCCCCGCGGCGACCGACAGGACGCGCTCGGGCGCATCGCCGTAGTCGTCGATCACCGAGCGCCGCGCGAACTCGCTGAACGTGAAGACGGCCGCGGCCGAGCGGCACACCTCCGCCTCGTAGCGCATCCACCGCTCCGCCTCGCGGGCGCTCAGCGGGCTCCACGCCGGGTAGTAGCGCTCCGACAGCGCCATCGTGTTGTCGGTGTAGATCACGTATGGCGCGTTTGTGCGCCGCGCATCGGGAGCGCACAAGGTCTGCACCTGCACGATCACGTCGTAGGCGCCCTCGTGCTCGCGCAGCGCGCGCCGCACCGCCTCGCTGCGCATCCTCGCGATCGACATGTTGAAGCCGGCCCGCGCTTTCCAGCGGGCCCTGTCGGGATGGAACCTCCGCGCGTAGTTGCGGTAGAGCTCCGCCGTCGAGAGCCGCGGCTGGATCACGTCGACTAGCTCGAGCCGCTGCGCGAGCGCGCCGAAGAACTTCGACCACTGCCCCCGCGGCACAGGCTCGCGCCAATCGCCCGCGTCGGGCACCGAGATACCCAGCAAACGCAGGCCAGTCCCGGATGGCATCGCGGCAACCTAACAGACGGTTCGCGGGCGCCCGGCGGGCACCTCGGCCCTCGCGCGCGTGGCTATGCCGCTCGCCGAGAGCGCGACGCCGATCCGCCGCGGTGGGCGTGCCTGCGCCTATGCGCAGCGCGGCCGCGCTTGTGCGGCCCGCGGGTGGAGCGCGAGCTGTGACCGCGTCCGACGGCGGGGCGACGCGGCGTCGTCGGTTTGCCCGAGCTACCGTGCGCGACGGGCTGTGCCGTGCCGGCGCCGGTCCCGTTGGCCGGCGCGGCGCCGGCCGGTTCTTTTCCCACCGTGCTCGGAGCGCCATCCGACGCCGGTCCTTCGGCGCTCGGCACCGAGAGGCCGGCGACGACGCCGGCGCACGCGGTGCCCGGCTGCGCCTGGAAACCGCCTTCGCCGGCGAGTTCGCCGGAGGAGACGGTGACGTTGGCGCGCGCCGTGAAGCCGCCGTCGTACGTCGAGACGCCCCGGCTGGAGAGGCAGTTGTTCTGCAGGACGTTGCCGACCCCGATCGGGTTGCCCGGCGGGTACCACGATTCGACGTCGTGGCGGATCGTCGAGTCGACGATCAGGTTGTGTTCGACGACGTTGTCGTTCGAGGCGACGCCGTAGTCGCCGCTGAAGTCGATGCCCTCGCCGTTGTCGGCGATCACGTTGCCGGTCACGACGCTGCCCTGGGCGTTCGGGTAGAACTGGATCCCGCGGTCGGCGTTGTGGTCGATCAGGTTGCCGGTGATCCGCGTGTTGGTCGCGTCCTGGATGTAGACGCCGTGGTCCTGGTTGGTCGAGGGCAGGACGCCGCAGTCGTGGATCCGGTTTCCGCTGAGAACCGTCGAGTCCGCCGCACCCCACCCTTCGCTGCCGATGTCGAAGCAGATTTCGGTGTGTTCGTTGGTCACGTCGTCGCCTTCGAACGTCGCGTGGTTGGCGTCGATGCTCGGGCTCGGCAGCGGCTGGCCGGACTGGAAGTTGCCGTCGAGCTGCAGGTCGGCGATCGTGACGTAGTTCGAGCCCGCCGGGATGTAGAAGCGGCCGGTGATCTCGGCCCGTTCGCCCGGGTAGCTGCGCAGCGTCAACGGCTCGCCGGCGCTGCCGCCGCGACCGACGCGCAGGCCGCCGCCGTACGTGCCGGCCCGCAGGCAACCGACCTGGCCCGGCGCGAGCGCGTTCGCGAGCGCCTGCGCCGTGCGCAGCGGAGCCGCTTCGGTCCCCGCAGCCGTGTCCGATCCGCCCGGCGCGGCGACCTTGTTGCAGCTCGAGGGCGCGGCTTCGGCGCCGGCGAGCGCCGGTAGCGCGAGCGCGGCGCCGAGCGCGAGCGCTGCGACGCCGGTGGCGGCGCGCGGGCGCAACGAAGCGCGGCGGCGACGCGGTGAGGGTGAAATTCGACTTGCGCTGGTCAGCATCTGGAGCGAGGTCTCCGTAGTGATAGGAGTGCCTGAGTTCTTCCAATCGCCTGCGGGCGCACCGTCCGTGACCGCCGCGGAGCTCGCCTCGAACGAACGTCCAGTGCGAGCGCCGGTCCACCCTCGGCGTCGCTCGCAACGAGCCGCTACGGTTCTGACGCGATGAACGCCCGCTTGCGCGCATCCGGGCTGTTGCTGCCGTCGGCGGCTCTCGCGACGGCCGCAGTGCTTGGCGTGCTCGCTGCGATCCAGCCGCTGATCGGGCTGACGGCGGCCGCCGGGCTCGTGCTCGCGTACGTGATCTTCAACGACTTGGCGGTGGGGTTCGGCGTGCTCGCGTTCCTCAGCTTCCTCGCGACGCTGCCCGCGTCGAGTGCGCTCAGTCCGGCCAAGGCGGTCGGCCTGCTGATCGCGGTCGCGTGGATCGCACGCTTCAGCACGTCGGCGTCATCGCAGCGCGACTTCTTCGCTAGGCACTCGATGCTGACATGGGTCCTGATCTCGTTCTTCGCGTGGGCCGGGCTGACGCTCCTGTGGGCGCGTTCCCCGGGCGCCAGCTTCACGGCGCTGACGCGATACGCGCCGAACATCCTGCTGATCCCGATCGGCTATGCGGCGGTCCGCTCGCGTCGCGACCTGAAGCTCGTGCTCGCCGCGATCGTGCTCGGAGCGATCGTCGCAGCCGCCTACGGCGTCGTCACGCCGCCGAGCGCGACGGTCATCGAAGAAGGCGACCGCGCCACCGGCACCGTCGGCGACCCGAACCAGCTCGCCGCGTACCTGCTGATCGGCCTGACGCTGGCCGCCGGCCTCCTAGTGGGACGTCGCAACGGCGTCGGCTTCCGCATGCTCGCCGCGCTCGCCGTGCCGCTGTGCGTCGCCGGGATCTTCATGAGCCTCTCGCGCGGCGGCCTGATCGCGCTCGCGGCGACGCTGCTCGCCGGGACGGTGTTCGCCGGCCGCTGGCGGATGCCGGTGATCGCGGCGCTGCTGATCGTGGTCGTCGGCGGCGTGCTGTATTTCACCGAGATCGCGTCGCTGCCCGCACGCGAACGGGTGACGACGAGCAACGGCGGGAGCGGGCGCTCGGACATCTGGAAACTCGGGCTGAGGATGGTGCGCGCCCACCCCGTGACCGGCGTCGGCGTCGGCAACTTCCCGATCGTCTCACCCGACTACGCGCTGCAACCGGGAGTGCTCGTGCGGGCCGACCTGATCTTCTCGACGGCGCCGAAGATCACGCACAACACCTACCTGGAGATCATGTCGGAGACCGGCATCCCCGGCTTCCTCCTGTTCATGGCGATCCTCGGCGCGTGCCTCGGTTGCGCGCTGCGCGCTGCGCGCACCTGGTCGGCTCGCGGCGATCCGACGATGGAGGCGCTCGCTCGCGGTGTCTTCCTCGGGCTGCTCGGGATGCTCGTCGCCGATTTCTTCATCTCCGAAATGTACGGAAAGCTGTTGTGGGTGATGCTCGCGATGGGCCCGGTCCTGCTCGGCCTGGCCGAATCCGAGGGGCAGCAGCAGTCCGATCGCGCGTCGCGACTAGCGTCCTGAGCCGGACGCATCCGGCCCGGCGAGCAGCAGCCGGGCGGCCCCCAGCAGGTCGGGGACGACGTCGTCGGCGAGCTCGGCCGCGGGCGAGCGCTCACCGCCGTCCGCCTCGATCAGCATCGTCCTGACGCCGACGTTACGCCCGGCCTCGATGTCGTTGAGCGAATCGCCGACGATCGCCGAGCGGGCGAAGTCGAGGCCCGGATGCTCCTCGCGCGCGCGAAGCAGCATGCCCGGTCGCGGCTTGCGGCAGTCGCACTCCTGCGCCGCGTGCACGCACGAGTAGATCGCGTCGAGCGCGGCGCCGTCGCCGGCGAGCAGCGCGAGCAGACGGTCGTGGACGGCGTCCAGATCGGCGACGCTCATCCGCCCCAGCGCGACCCCGCGCTGGTTGGTGACCACGCCGGTCCAGATCCCCGCGCGGTTGAGCATCCTGACGGCTTCGCCCGCGCCCGGCAGCAGCACGAGGTCATCGGCGCGCTCAACGTACTCGCCGGCGGGCGGCTTGACGTTCAACGTGCCGTCGCGATCGAGGAAGACCCAGCCGAGCGCGCCGCCGCGACGGGGTCTGTCAGCGGGCGTCGCCGGCACGGACGTCAGCGTAGCCGTACGCCGCAGCCGACCCGTGCAAAGAGCGTGCCACGCTAACGTTCTCGCCCCTTGAGAACGATAGGTGCTGCAGAGTGATCATCTCCAAGACCCCCCTGCGCGTGTCGTTCGTCGGCGGTGGCACGGACCTCCCCGACTTCTACGAAGAGCACGGCGGCGCCGTCGTCTCGACGGCGATCGACAAGTGGATCAACGTGATCGTCGCAGCGCGCTTCGAGGGAGACCTGCGGATCAGCTACTCGCGCACCGAGACGGTACCGACCGCGAACGACGTCGAGCACGAGCTCGTCCGCGAGGCGCTGCGGATGACGGGGCTGCCGCGCGGTCTCGACATCGCGACGCTCGCGGACGTCCCGTCGCAGGGCACCGGGCTCGGTTCCTCGAGCGCCGTCACAGTCGGGCTGCTGAACGCGTTGTACGCCTACCAGGGCGTGTTCCGCGCGCCGGTCGCGCTCGCGGAGGAAGCGTGCCACATCGAGATCGACGTGCTCGGCAAGCCGATCGGACGCCAGGACCAGTACGCCTCGGCGTTCGGCGGCTTCAACTTCATCGAGTTCATGCCGCGAGGCGGCGGCGTCCGCGTCGAGCCGATCGTCTGCCCGCCGCGGACGCTGGAGCGCCTTCACCGCTCGCTGATGCTGTTCTACACCGGCCGTCAGCGCGCCGCCTCGGACGTGCTCGGCGAACAGCGCCAGGCGATCGTCGAGGGCGGCGCGATCGAGGCGATGCAGGCGATGCGCGATCTCGCGCACGAGTTGCGCGCGACGCTCGGCGCCGGCGACGTCGACGCCGTCGGCACGCTGCTCGATCGCAACTGGGAGCTGAAGCGCTCGCTCGTCGCGGGCGTCAGCGACAGCGCCGTCGACGCCTGGTACGCGCGAGCGCGCGAGGCCGGCGCGAGCGGCGGCAAGCTGCTCGGCGCCGGCGCCGGCGGCTTCTTGCTCGTGATGGCCGCGCCCGAGCGCCAGGCGGACGTGCGCACGGCGCTCTCGGACATGCGCGAGGTCCCGTTCCACTTTGCCGCGCGCGGCACCGAGATAACGCTGCTCGACAGGGTCGACGGGCTGTCATGATGCAAACGCAGCACATGGAGACCCACGTCGACGAGTACCTCGACCGGCTGCAGCTCGCGCTCGCGGCGCTCTCGCGAGAGAAGATGGACGCGCTCGGCGAGACGCTGTTCCGCGCGTACCGCAACAACAAGCAGGTGTTCGTGCTCGGCAACGGCGGCAGCTCCTCGACGGCCAGCCACATGGCTGCGGACCTGGCGAAGAACACGATCGGTCCGAACATGAAGCGCTTTCGGATCGTCAGCCTGAACGACAACGCGGCGATCATGACCGCGCTGGCGAACGACCTCGGCTACGAGAACGTCTTCTCCGAGCAGCTGACGAACCTCGTCCAAGCCGGCGACGTGCTCGTCGTCGTGTCGGCCAGCGGCAACTCGCCGAACGTGCTCAACGCGATGCACTACGCGCGCTCGCGCAGCGCCGAGGTCGTCGGGCTGCTCGGCTTCGACGGCGGAGCCGCGGCGGAGATCGCCGATCTCGCGCTCGTCGTGCCGTCAGACCACTATGGCGTCGTCGAGGACGCGCACCTGATCATCAACCACATCCTCGTCGACTACTTCCGCAATCGCTTCGCCGAGACGCGTCCTTGGGTGGTGTGACCGCGCGTGAACGCGATGATCCTCGCCGCCGGGCGCGGGACGCGGCTGGGAGCGCTCGGGCAGACGACGCCGAAGATCCTCGTCGAGCTCGACGGCGAGCCGCTGCTGGCGCGTCAGATCCGCTACTTGAAGGAGGGCGGCGTCGAGCGGATCGCGATCAACACGCACCACCTGTCCGACCAGGTCGCCGCGTTCGTCGCCGCGCACCCGCGGGCGGCCGACGTCGAGGTGATCTTCGAGCCGCGGCTGCTCGGCACGGCCGGCGGCGTCCGCAACGCGCTCTCGCTGCTCGGCGACGCTCCGTTCGCCGTCCTCTACGGGGATGTCCTGATCGACGAGCAGCTCGCGGCGGTGCTCGCCACGCACGAGACCTCGCGCGCGGTCGCGACCGTCACCGTGTACGCGACGACGGACGTCGAGGGCAAGGGCACGGTCGAGCTGGGGCCTGACGGGACGGTGCGCGCGTTTCGCGAGAAGGCGCTCGAGCGGCCCGACGGAGAGGCGCTCGTCAACGCCGGCCTGTACGTCGTCGAGCCGGCGCTCGTCGCCGATCTCCCCGAGGGAGTCGAGCTCGACTTCGGCCATGACGTCTTCCCGGCGGCGCTGGCGCGGGGGGCGAGGATCGCCGCGCACCGCCTCGCGGCGCCGGTGATCGACATCGGCACCCCGAGCGCGCTCAGCCGCGCTCGCGCGAGCGCCGGCGAGCCGGCGCGCTGAGCCGGCTCACGCTCGCCGCGATAGCCACCACTTGCCGGACGGCTCGTCGAGCTGGAGCTCGCTGACCTCCGCGCTGCGCCCGGCGAAGAACTCGTCGACCGCGCGCCGCGCGCCCGGCCAGCGATCGGGTTCGCCGTACTCGTCGAACGCGACGACGCCGCCGACTTCGACCTTCGGCCAGAGGACGTTGAGGCAGTCGAGGTAGGACTCGTAGACGTCGGCGTCGATGTGCAGCAGCGCGACGCGCCCGTGGAACTTCGGCAGCGTCTGCGAGAACAACCCCGGCACGAGCGTGATCCGCTGCTCGATCTCCTCACGGCTGAGCCCGTATGCGAGCAGTTCGTCGTGCACGCGGGCGGTGCTGGCGTAGGAGAACATCCCCTCGCGCGCGATCGAGTCGCCGCCGAGGTCGGCGTCGCTCGGGGACGGGAGGCCCGCCCACGAGTCGAAGCCCCACAGGTGGCGCTCGTCGCCGTGCACCTTCAGCAGGCTCGCGAACGCGGCCAGGCTGGCGCCGTCCGCGACGCCGCACTCGACGACGTCGCCCTTCACGCCTGCGATCTCGCCGACGAGGCGGTCGAAGTGCAGCAGCCGGGCGAACCACTCGGTGCTGAGCAGCACGCGCGGCACCGGCGCGCGTGCGATCTCGACGCCCGCTCTGTCTCGCAGGACGCGGTTGACCGAGCGGATCGTCGCGCCGAGGTTGGGGTTCAATGAACGGCTGAAGCTACTCAAGGTGTCACCTTCCTGAATTCGTCGGTCAAGGCTTCGAAGGTCTCGATCAACCCCTGCTCGAAGGGGATCTTCGCCTCCCATCCGAGCACTTCGCGCGCATGCGAGGGATCCATGCAGCTTCGCTCGAGCTCCCCCTCGCGCAGCGGCGCGAGCGTCGCCTCGACGTCCTTGCCGGAGGCGCGGACGAGCGTGTTCCAGAGCGTCAGCACGTCGGTCTCGACGCCGGTCGCGACGTTGAACACGCCGCCGACGCCCGACGCCGCGCGGAGCGCCGCGACGACGTCGCGCACGTGCACGTAGTCGCGCGTCGGCCGGCCGTCTCCGAACAGCTTCGGCGACTCGCCGGTGTACAGGTGATGGGTGAAGATCGCGACGACGCCGGCCTCGCCGTGCGGGCTCTGGCGCGGGCCGTAGACGTTGCCGAGCCGGCAGACCGCGTGCGGCACGCCGGTCGAGGCGCTCCACGTTCGGATGTAGGCCTCGCCCGCCCACTTGGACGCGCCGTACGGCGCGAGCGGCGCCGGGATGCGGTCCTCCGGCGTCGGGATCGGCGCGTCGTTGCCGTACAGCGCTCCGCCGGTCGACGTGAACGAGATCGGCGCGCGATGGCGCGTGGCGGCCTCGAGCAAGTTGAGCGTGCCCTGCACGTTCACCGCGCAGTCGCGCGAGGGGTCGGTCACGGACACGGTCACGCTCGACTGCGCGGCGAGATGGAAGATCGCGTCCGGCTCGGCCGCGTCGACGACGGCGTCGAGCGCCGCGCGGTCGACGATGTCGACCTCGCGGAAATCGGCGCCCGACGCGACGCGCCGCGCGTCCCCGGAGGAGAGGTCGTCGACGACCGTCACGTTCACCCCGTCGCCGAGCAGCGCGTCGACGACGTGCGATCCGATGAAGCCGGCGCCACCGGTGACCAGGGCGCTGCGCGGCGCGCTCATACGTGGTCACGTCCGGTCTGTGCGGATCTGCGCTCGCTCATCGGTCCGTCGCGCTCCTGTAGGTCGAGATCACGGCTGCTGAGGAGGAGTGCCGCTCGCCGATGACGACACGGTCCGTCGCGGCCGCGATGATATCTGGCGGATCAGCGACGAACGCGCCGGTCACGGCGGTCACCGTGCGACCCGCCGCCCGCGCTGCGCGAGCAGCTCGAGGTAGAGCGCTTCGAAGCGCCCGATCATCACCTGGAGGTCGAACTCGGCGCGACGGCGCTCCTGGCCGCGGCGTCCCATCTCGCGAGCGCGCTCGGGGTCGCTGAGCAGCGCGTCGATCGCGTCCCCCAGCGCAGCGGCGTCGCCAGGCTCGACGAGCAGGCCGTGGACCCCGGATTCGACCATGTCGGGGATCCCACCGACGGACGTCGCGACGATCGGCAGACCGGCCTCCATCGCCTCGAGCAGCGCCGCCGGGCTGCCCTCGAAGCTCGAGCTCGAGACGGCGACGTCGAGCACGCGAAGGATGTCGGGCACGTCGCTGCGCAGTCCGAGGAAATGGACGTTCGACTCGAGGCCGAGCTCTTTCGAGCGCGTTTCGAGCGAGGCGCGCTCGGGACCGTCGCCGACGAGCAGCACCTGCAGCTCCGGCCAGCGCGAGTGGACGCGGTCGGCGGCGTCGAGCAGCACGTGCAGCGCCTTCTGCGGGCGCATCAGGCCGACGACGCCGATCGTCGGCGCCTGCGCGGGGATGCCGAGCTCGGCGCGCACGTCGCGCCCGTTGCGGGCCTCGCGCGGAACGATGCCGATCGGAACGAACATCGTGCGATCGGGCTTGACGTGCTCGATCTCGATCATCCTCCGCTGGTCCTGGCGCGAGACGGCGATGAAGCGATCGGCCGCACGCGAGACGACCTCGCGGTCGAGCGCGCGGCGCCACGGTTTGCCTTCGTAGGACCAAGTGTGCTCGTGCGCGAGCACGACCGGGACGCCCGCCGCGCGCGCGACGACGGAGCCGGGCACGTTCGAGCCGAACTTGTGCGAGTGCAGCACGTCGACGCGTTCGCGCCGCAGGAAGCGCGCGAGGCGCAGCCATGGCGCGGCCTGCACTTTGCGCGTGCGCTGCAGCGGCAGGAAGCGGACGCCGGCGTTGCGCAGCCGCTCCAACGCGTCGCTGCTGGAGGTGTCCTGCTCGAACCACTTGGGCGGCGGCCAGCGGCTCACGCACAGCGTCGATTCGAACCGCTCCGGATCGAGGTTGGTGGCGACGACGAGCGCGAAGTGCTCGGCGCCGGCGGTGCTGCTGAGCAGGTCGACGAGCGTCACAACGCGCACCCGGTCGCCAGCGCGCGCGATCGAAGGTGCTCGCATGACTGGCGAGATTCTAGAAGCACGCGCCGGCGCGGATCGCCGGCTCGCGACCGCCGGCGCGCCGAGCGACGGCGCGCCGCCGCGGCGCGCTTCGCCGGTGCGCGCAGCGCGCGTGGCGCCGTGACGCACTGCGCGGGCCAGAGCATGGGCGGGTTCAATCGTCATCAGTCGAATCTCCGTGTTCTCGAGCCGGCGCAGCCGCGCTCGACGGCGCGCGCCGGCAGAGGCGGTCGGGCCTCTCCCCTCGCCATCGGCTCGATGCGCGTATTGCTTGAGACGTAGGGTTGCGCGATGCAGCATCTGCCTCCGAGCCCCGGCGCCGAGCTCGTGCGCTTCTACGACGACGCGTACACGCAGGACGCTGCCGGCGCCGAGCGCTACGCGCGCTGGCGTGCGCTCGGCGCGATCGGCAAGGCCGATCACGTGATCGCGCTGTGCGAGCGCGCCGGCGTCGAGCCGCGCAGCACGCTCGACGTCGGCTGCGGCGACGGCGCGCTGCTGTGCGAGCTGCGCGCGCGTGGCTTCGGCGGGCGGCTCGCGGGCGTCGAGATCACCGACGCGGCCGTCGCGATCGCGTCACAGCGCGAGCAGATCGACGCCGTCGCGCGCTATGACGGCGAGCACCTGGACGAGCGCGACGGCGCGTACGAGCTCGGCATCCTCTCGCACGTGCTCGAGCACGTGCCCGACCCGCGCGCGCTGCTGGCCGAGGTCGCGCGCGTGTGCGGCGCGGTGCTCGTCGAGGTGCCGCTCGAGGCGAACGTGTCGGCGCGCCGCGCGCGCAAGCGCGAGCACGCGGCGGAGGTCGGCCACCTGCAGCGCCTCGACCGCAGGGCCGTGCGCGCGATCGCCGGCCGAGCCGAGCTTGCAGTCGTCGGCGAGCTCGAAGACCCGCTCCCGCTCGCCGTCCACCGCTTCTTCGCGAGCGGCGCGCGAGCGAACGCAGCGGCAACCGCGAAGTGGGCGCTGCGCGCGTCGCTTCACCGGCTCGCGCCGGCGCTCGCGCGGCGGCTGTTCACGGTGCACTACGCGTGCCTGTGCGTGCACAGAGCGGACGACCGGTTCTAGCCGAGCCGAGTCGGCGCGCTCGCCGGTCGCTCGGGAGCTCAGACGTCGGGGGTGTCGCGCGGGCTGGTCGCAGCCGAGAACAGCAGCGCGAGCACGGTTCCCATCAGCTCGTCGGGGACGGCGCTCGGGTCGGCGAGGCGCTGGCGCGCGATGCCGTCGGCGAGCGCGTCGACGGCGATGGCGAGCTGCTCGGCGGGCAGCGCGAGCTCGAGCTCGAGTTCGCTCACGCCGTCTTCGATCAGCCGCGTCAGCAGGCGCCTGACCTGCGCGAAGCGCGCGGCGACCTTCGGGCGGACGCCGGCGTCGCGCACGCCGTACGCCCAGAACTCCATGAACAGCAGCAGCAGCTCCGGCTCGCGCTCGATCATCGTCATCCACTGCCGCGCGCCGCCGGTAGCGCGCTCGGAGACGGACGCGCGCTCGCCGACGGCCTCTGCGATCTCGCGCGCATGCTCGTCGATCTCGCGCTCCATCAACTCGAGGAACAGGTCCTCCTTGCCGTCGAAGTTCGAGTACAGCGCGCCCGTCGAGAAGCCGGCGCGCGTCGCGATCTCCTCGACGGACGCGCCGTGAAAGCCGTTGCTCGCGAACGCGCTGCGCGCCGCCGCGAGCAGCCGCTCGCGCGTGTTCGCCTTGCTCTGCTCGCGCGTCAGCCGCGTGCCTGGCGCAGCGTCGGCGGCGGGCGCGTCGGTCGCTTCCTGCACGTTCCGCATCGACACATCGTACTTGACAGAACGTCCGCTATTGCGATAGCGTTCGTTATCGATTTCGATTGAAGAAGACCGCCCGTCGTGCGCTGTCCGCGCGCGCGGCGGATCTCGAGCGAGCGGCGCGGCCGAGCCGCGACAACGACGAACCGACAGGAGCAGTCACATGGCGAGCGCCACGACCCCACAGACCGCCTCGGACGGCGCGCTCGCGAGCCTGCCGACCGACGCGATCTCTTACTCCGACCTGTACGCGCGCTGGGAGCGCGGCAACTGGAAGGCGACCGAGCTCGACTTCACCGAGGACGCGCGCCAGTGGCGCGAGGACTTCACCGAGTTCGAGCGCCAGGCGGCGCTGTGGAACTACTGCCTGTTCTTCTGGGGCGAGGACGCGGTCGCCGACAACTTGTCACCGTACATCGACGCGGCGCCGCTGGAGGAGCAGAAGTACTTCCTGACGACGCAGCAGGTCGACGAGGCGCGCCACGCGGTGTTCTTCAAGCGCTTCATGCAGGAGGTGTGCGAGATCGGCGACGGCACGATGGCCGGCGGCCTGAACGCGATCAAGCCGCAGCTGACGGTCGGCTTTCGCAAGATCTTCGACCGCCTCGACCGGATGGCCGACGAACTGCGCAAGGACCACTCGCCGGCCAAACTCGCGGCGGCGGTGACGCTCTACCACGTGGTCGTCGAGGCGTCGCTCGCGCAGCCGGGTCAGCACTTCATCTGCAGCTACCTCGAGGAACGCGACCAGCTGCCGGCGTTCCGCGAGGGGATGGAGAAGATCGCCGCCGACGAGCAGCGCCACATCGGCTTCGGCGTGAAGCTGCTGTCGGACCTCAAGCGCGAAGACCCCGTGCGCGTGCCGAAGGCAGTCGCCGGCATCCTGCGCGAGGTCACGCGCTACACGCAGCAGGTGCTGATGCCGCCCGGCTGGGACGAGCGCTACGTGACCGTGTTCAACTCGACGTTCGACGAGGTCGGCGTCGAGGGGCTGAACTCGATGAAGACGAAGCTGCGCTCCGCGGGCATGCCGATCGAGGAGCTGCCCGGGCCGCCGCTGCTGCCGCTCGGGCTGACGCCGCTGGAGATCTCCGAACGCGGCCGCAGGCTCGCGCAGGCGGGCGTGATCGGCGTGCGCGAAGGCCCGTCGCCGCGCGACGCGCAGACGCTCGAGCTGCTGTTCGACACGATCCGCCGCCAGGTCGACCCGCAGCACGGCCTCGCGCGGCCGGCGACGTTCCAGTGGGAGTTCACCGACCCCGACGTGCCGACGTGGCACCTGACGGTCAACAACGGATCGAGCACGGTCGCCGAGGGCGCCGCGCCGAAGCCCGACCTGCGCCTGCAGCTCGCCTACCAGGACTGGGTCGACATCGTCGGCGAGCGCGTCGACCCGATCCGCCTGATCGCGCGCGGGCGCCTGCGCCCGAAGGGCAACCCCCTGGCGCTGCGCAAGCTGGCGCGGGTCTTTCCGCGCGGCTGAGCGCTCGCACGACGCTCGCGTGGTCCGCGTGCCGAGCAGTTTCGCCTTCCTAACCGGGAGCGAACTCGCGCTCCGCCGAGGGGACGCCGCCGGTGCCGGCGGCGGTCGCGCTCGAGGCGGCGGTCGCGCTCGAGGCGGGGGTCGCGGCGCCCGCACGCGCGGCGCCGGCGGACGCCGCACGCGCGACCGGCGCAGACGGCCCGCCTTGGCCGGCCGACGCGGTTGCGGCGGGCTGCTCCGGCCCGAACTCGCGTGCGGCCGCTTGCGCCGGCGCGACGGCCTCGCTGCGGACGCTCGGCGCCCGCGGCGCGGCGGCCGCGCTCGGTCGGACGGCGGCGGCGAGCGTCTGCGCAGCGCTCGGCGCGCCGCCGCGCAGCCGCCGCGCGGCGCTCGCCGAGGTCGCGCGGTTCACGTGCGCCGGCGGTCGCGCGTGGCGAGCGCCGCCGCCGAGCGCGACGCAGCCCGCGCCGACACCGAGCGCGATCAGGCAGCCAGCGGCGAGCTTCGCTCCGAGCGAGCCGCCGGCGAGCCACCAGCCGCCGCCGGCCGCGCCCGACGCGGAGAGCGCGCCGATGCCGGCTCCCACAGGCGCGCCGCCGGCCGCGCCTGCGCCCGTGGCGGCACCCGCGCCGGCTGCGTTCGCGCCGTTGCCCGCTCCCGCACCGCCCGCGAGCGCCGAGCCGCCGGCGCCGCCCGAGCCGGCCGCCGCGGCGCCACCTCCGGCGAGCGCGCCCGAGCCGAGCAGCAGGTGCAGCAGCGACGGGATGGGCGGCAGGACGGCGGCGAGGCCGCGCAGCGATAGCACGTACGCACGGCACGCCGGGCATTCGCTGTGGTGCGCCTCGGCCAGCCGGCGCCGCTCGCCGGCCGGGTCGAGGATGCCGTACGCGAGGCCGCGCATCAGCGAGCCCTGCTCCTCGCACCAGCGGCCGGCGTCGATCGTCTCGATCAGCGCGCCCACCTTCTGCGCGACGCCCGGCCGGCCGTCGCCGCGGCCGTCCATCAGCTTGTGCATGCGCCGCTCGCTGACGCCCATGCGTGCGGCGGCGTCGGCGCGCGAGAGCCCCTGCAGGTAGCAGAGCGTCGCCGCCTGCTGCTCGCGAGCGCTGAGGCGCGAGCGCAGCCCCTCGAACACGTGGCGCAGGCGGACGCTATCGTCGAGCCGCTCGGCGAGGTCGCGCCGGTCGACGGCGGCGGCGCCGGCGAGCGCCGCGTCGCTGACCGGCCGCGCGTCGCCGGCGGCAGCAGCGAAGCGCTCGGGGGCGGGCCTCAGCCGCTTGACGCGACCGCGCGCGCGGTGCTCGTCGATCGCGCGCCGGTAGGTGACGCGCGCGAGCCACGCCTCGGGACTGGCGATCTCCGCTCCGTCGAGCACGGCCGCGTAGAGCCCCTGCCACGCCTGCGCGTAGCACGCGTCGAGATCGCTCGCGTCGAGGCGCACGCCGACCGCGCGCAGGTGCGCCGCGACACCGCCCAGGATCGTCGCCCGCAGGCGCTCGAACTCCGCCCGCAGCAACCGATCGGCGCGATAGCGACGAAGGGTAAGGGGGCTCATGCTCGAAGACTACGGATATTGCGAGCCAGACGAATTCAGCTATCCGGTCACGCGTATAGCATCTCGGCGCGTGTCAATGGGGCAAGACATCGACTCATCGACGGAGGGGACCTGACCATGCACAAGGCGCACCGCTGGCTGATGCCCGCGCTCGTTCTGCTTCTCCTGACGATCGGTGCATCGGCGACGCAGGCCGCGACGCTCGTCGAGCACAACGTCCAACCGTTCGGGCTGACGCCGAACGCGGGAAGCCCGCCGGAATTCGGGCGCTGCATCAAAGTGACGACGGGCGAATTCGAAAACGCCGCGTGCACGAAAACGACGGGTTCCTCGAAGCACTACGAATGGTACCCGGCGTTCGGCAGCGCCCAGCCGCTCGAAAAAGCGTCGTTCACGACCGCGATCAAAGAAGGAACGTCGTCGGTGCTCGACACGGTCGGCGGCACGCAGGTCGACTGCACCGGGGAGACGAGCACGGGCAAATACGCGACCAATCACACGGTCGGAAACGTGGTGATCACGTTCACGGGCTGCGCGGCGTTCGAACTGTCGTGCACAAGCGAAGGCGCTGCCAGCGGCACGATCGTGACGCACACGCTCGAAGGCGTGCTCGGCGTCGAAGCGCTCGGGGCCGAACCGAGCGAAAACGCGATCGGCGAGGAGCTTCACCCGCCGGGCGGCGGCACCGTGATCGCGTCGTTCACCTGCGGAGGGATGCCGGTGACGATCTCGCACGCGCTGATCGGGCAGGTAGCGTCGAACTCGATGAAAGCGTCGGACACGGTCAAATTCAAACAGAGCGGCGGCAAACAGCAGCCATTGAGCTTCGTCGGCGAACCCAACGCCGTCCTGTCGTTGAGGCTGAACGAAAACACGCCGGAACAGGCTGGCGAGTCGCTGACGACGACTCAAACGAACGAAGAAAAGCTCGAGGTCAACTCGGTCGTCTGACCTCGCGCGCGCTGATAGCGGCGGCCGATCCCCACGGCCGCCGCTATCTTCACGCAATCTCGCCTCCCGCCGCCTCCATGCCGGCTGCACGGCCCTCGCCGCCGCCGACCGCGGAGATCCTCGGCATCCCCCTCGCGATCTCCGACTACGAGGAGGTGATGGACTGGATGGATGCGATGATCGCGGCCGACGCGCGCGGCTACGTGACCGCGGCGGCGGTCAACCTCGTGATGTCGGCGCGCGAGCAGCCCGACACGCTGGCGGCGGTGCTCGACGCGACGCTCGTGGTACCGGACGGGCAGCCGCTCGTGTGGGCGCTGCACGCGCTCGGGCACGCGCGCGCGACGCGCGTCTACGGACCGGATCTGATGGCGCTGTACTGCGCGCGCGCGGCGCGCGTCGGCACGCCGATCTACCTGTACGGCGGCCGGCACGACGACGACGCGCGCGAGCTGCTCGCGAGACGGCTGCGCGAGCGCTTCGCCGGCCTGCAGATCGCCGGCTCCTCCGCTCCCCCGTTCCGTCCGCTCACGGCGGCTGAGGACGAGCGCGAGATCGAGCTGATCAACTCCTCCGGCGCGGCCGTCGTGTGGGTCGGCACGGGACAGCCGAAGCAGGAGCGCTGGATGCACGACATGCGCTCGCGCCTGAAGCCGCCGCTGCTCGTCGGCGTCGGCGCCGCGTTCGACTTCCACGCCGGTCTCGTCAAGCAGGCGCCGCCGTGGATGCAGCGCAACGGCCTGGAGTGGACGTACCGGCTCTCGCGCGAGCCGCGCCGCCTGTGGCGGCGCTACGCCCGCTACAACCCGCGCTTCGTCGCCGGCTTCGCGCGCCAGTACGCGCGCCAGCGGCGCAAGCGCGGCGGCGAGCGTGAGATCGCGGGAGGTCGCGACGGCGCATGAGCCGCGTGCTGATCACCGGCGGCGCGGGCCCGCTCGGCGCAGCCGTCGCGCGCCGGCTGCTCGCCGACCCTGCGTACGACGTGCGGATCTCAGACCGGCGTCCCGCTCCGCTGTGGATGCGCGAGGGCTGCGAGGTCCGCGACGGCGACCTGCGCGCGCCGGCGCAGGCGCTCGCCGCGACGAAGGGCTGCGCGCTGGTCGTACACCTGGCGACGTACGCGCCGGACGATCCGCGGCCGGACGCGGCGCCGTTCACGCTGATCGAGCACGAGAGCGCGATCCACTCCTCGGTCGTGCGCGCAGCCGTCGAGCGCGGCGTCGAGCGCTTCGTGTACGTCTCGAGCGCGGACGTGTTCGAGCACGCCGAGCGGCTGCCGACGCCGGAGGCCGACCTGCGCGAGTGTCGCGCGCCGCGCTCGGCGCGTGCGTTCGCGCGACTCGCGGGCGAGCGCTGCTGCACGGCGGCGCACGAGCAGCACGAGCTGCCGTACACGATCTGCCGCCCGTCGGCGGCATACGGCGCGCCGCCGGCGACGGGCGCAGGCGAGCCGGGTGTCGACCCGCTGGTCGGCGAGCTGCTCGACGCCGCGCTGCGCGGCGAGCGAAAGCTCGAGCTGCACGAGCCCGCCGAGCGCACGCGCACGCCGACGCACCTCTACGACGTCGCCGACGGCATCGTGCTGGCGCTCGGATCGCAGGCGGCGCTGAACGACGACTTCAACCTCGCCGGCCCACGCGAGCTGTCGGCCGGCGAGCTCACACGGATCGCCTGCGAGGCCGCCGGCGCGGACGCGAGCGCGCTCGCGCCGAAGCCCGGCGCGGACGCCGCCGCCGAGCCCGAGCGCCGCTGGCCATCGGCGCAGAAGGCGCACGAGCTGCTCGGCTGGCAGGCGCGGATCGCGCTCGAGGACGGGATCGCCGCGACGCTCCGCGCGCTCGAAGCGGACGCGCCGGGTATCTCCTCGGCTCTATAGGCTTCTGCCGCTCATGGCCGACCGCCGCTCAGCGCTAGTCACCGGGGTCACCGGCCAGGACGGCTCGTACCTCGCCGAGCTGCTGCTCGAGAAGGGCTACGACGTCCACGGCATGGTGCGCCGCGCCTCGACCGAGAAGTTCGAGCGGATCGAGCACATCCGCGACCGCATCACGCTGCACCAGGGCGACCTGCTCGACCAGCGCTCGCTCGTCGATGCGCTGCGCGCGTCGAAGCCGTCTGAGATCTACAACCTCGCGGCGATGTCGTTCGTCGCCGTCTCTTGGATCCAGCCGACGCTGACGGCCGAGTTCACCGGCGTCGGCGTCACGCGGATGCTCGAGGCGATGCGCGAAGTGTGTCCCGACGCGCGCTTCTACCAGGCGTCCTCGAGCGAGATGTTCGGCAAGGTGCTCGAGGTCCCGCAGACCGAGACGACGCCGTTCTACCCGCGCTCGCCGTACGGGGTCGCGAAGGCCTACGGCCACTTCATCACGGTCAACTACCGCGAGTCCTACGACCTGCATGCGACGTCGGGGATACTTTTCAACCACGAGTCCGTCGCGATGAACACGCCGCTGCTCGTCAGGGACGACGGAATCATCTCCGTCAAGACACCGGGCGATCTGGTCCCGCTCCGACTCAAGGGCGGATGCGTGCAGAACTTCCTGCCGAAGACCTTCCTGGAGGTCTGGGATGGAGAGAACTGGGCCCCGATCACGGCGATCACGGCGACGCGGAGGCGCAGAACTGACCCGGACCACCAGTTGCTCTCGATCCAGGCGCGCGCCGGTGTCGTCGACGTGACGGCGCACCACAACATGCTTGATTCGGAGCGCGAGAAGGTTGCTGCATGCGACGTTGAGCCAGGCGACCGACTGGCGCTGGCGATTGACATGCCGTCTCCCGTCGACTGGAGCGTCCTCACTGACGAGATGGCTGAGTTCTTGGGGCTTATGACGGCCGACGGCTATGTGCATCACGACGGCCGGAGCATCTGCTTCACGAATAACGACCCGCTACTTCGTGCACGCGTCGCCACGCTGTGGTCGAAGTTGTTTCTCGGCCAATCGAGGGAATGGACCGGAAAGTCAGGGTGGAACGAGGAGGTGCCGGTCGAGCACATCAACCTCACGGGAAGCAGGGCCGCTGCTGAATGGCTCAGAGAGCAGATCTACACGCCCACCAGCTTGAAGCAGGTGTCGCCGCTCGTCCTGAACGCAAACCGTGAGGCACAGCAGGCGTTTCTCCGTGGCTACTACGACGGCGACGGGCTCAAGCGGGGCAATGGGGCATCCATCAAGACGAACAGCCCAGTGCTGGCACAGGGCATCTGTTGGATGTATCACGTCAACGACCAGCCGGCATCCGTCTACGTCGAGCACCGTGCGGGAAAGACCTACTACCAACTTAATCTCGCCTCAGCCGTCAAGGTCGGGGCCAAGGGTGAGCACCTGCGCAAGGATCCGGCCGAGGTGAGACGGATTGCGCCAGCGTGCGTGCCCAACGACGAATGGGCGTTCGACATCGAGACCGAGAGCGGCGTCTTCTGCGCTGGGGTCGGACGCGTCGTGATCTCCAACTCCCCCCGCCGCGGGCTGGAGTTCGTGACGCGCAAGATCACGTGGCACGCGGCGGCGATCAAGCACGGCCTGCTGAAGGACGTGCACCTCGGGAACCTCGACGCCGAACGCGACTGGGGCTACGCGAAGGACTACGTCGAGGCGATGTGGCTGATGCTGCAGCAGGACAAACCGGAGGACTACGTGATCGCGACCGGCAAATCGCATTCGGTGCGCGAATGCTGTGAGGTCGCATTCGACGAGGCCGGGCTCGGCGACTTCGAGCAGTACGTGACGCTCGACCCGGCGTTCGTGCGCCCGGCCGAGGTCGACCACCTGATCGGCTCGCCGGCGAAGGCCGAACGCGACCTCGGCTGGAAGCCGCAGACCTCGTTCGAGGAGCTGATCCGGCTGATGACGCGCGCCGACATCGAGCTGCTCGCGCCGCGCTGAGCGCCGATGGCGGTCGGCCTGTTCGACACCGCCTCGACGCTTGCGCCGCTGCATGCGGAGCTGCGCGCGGCGATCGAGCGGGTGCTCGACTCCGAACGCTTCATCCTCGGACCGGAGGTCGAGGCGTTCGAGCGCGAGCTGGCCGCGTACACGGGCGCCGCGCACGGCGTCGGCGTCGCCAACGGGACCGACGCGATCACGATCGCGCTGCGCGCTATGGGCGTCGGGCCGGGCGATGAGGTCGTCGTGCCGTCGTTCACGTTCTACGCCTCGGCCGAGGCGATCCCGCCGACCGGCGCCACGCCGGTCTTCTGCGACATCGACCCGACGACGTACTGCGTCACCGCCGACGCGGTCCGTGCCGCGCTGACGCCGCGCACGAAGGCGGTCGTCGTCGTCCACCTGTTCGGCAACGTCGCGCCGGTCGCCGAGATCGAGTCGCTCGGCGTGCCGGTGCTCGAGGACGCCGCACAGGCGCTCGGGTCGAGCTCCGCCGCGGGGCGGCCGGGCGCGCTCGGCACGGCGGCGACGGTCTCGTTCTACCCGTCGAAGAACCTCGGCGCGTTCGGCGACGGCGGGATGATCCTGACCTCCGACGAGCGCGTCGCCGAGCAGGCGCGGATCCTGCGCTTCCACGGCTCGCGCGACAAGGTCGACTACGAGCAGCTCGGCTACAACTCGCGCCTGGACGAGCTGCAGGCGGCGATCCTGCGCGTCCAGCTCCCGCACCTCGAGGCGTGGGCGCATGGCCGCCGCGAGGCCGCCCGCCACTACGAGCGGGCCGGGCTCGGCGAGCTCGTCGCGCTGCCCAAGCCGGCGAGCGACTGCTCGCCGGCTTGGCACCTGTACGTCGTCAGCGACCCGCAGCCACAGCGCCTGGAAGCGGCGCTCGGCGCCGCCGGCGTCGGCTTCAAGCCGTACTACCGCACGCCCGTGCACCGCCAGCCGCCGATGCGCGTGTGGGCGCCGGCGCACGAGCTGCCAGGCACCGAGCAGGCGGCTGCGCGGCACCTGGCGATCCCGATGAGCCCGGTGCTGAGCGAGGCGCAGGCTCTGGAGGTTGTCGCGGCAGTCCGAAGCGCCTAGGACCTGTCGTCGAGCAGGTCGTGGGGCGGCACGTCGCGCACGACGCGCGCCGGGACGCCCATCACGACGGTGCGCGCCGGCACGTCGTGGGTGACGAGCGCGGCGGCCGCGACAAACGCCTCCTCGCCGATCTCGACGCCGGGCGTCAGCACGGCGCCGCCGCCGATCCGGCAGGCGCGGCGCAGCGTCGCTCCACGCAGCGGCTCGCCCGACGGGCGCCGGCCGATCGTGTCGTCGTTCGTCGTGACGGCGCACGGTCCGACGAACACGTCGTCCTCGACGAGCGTGAACGCCGTCAGGTAGACGTTCGTCTGCACGCGCACGCGCGCTCCGAGCGTGACGTCGTTGTCGACGACGCTGCCGCGTCCGATGATCGACTCGGCTCCGACGCGCGAGCGCTCGCGCACGAACGACTGGTCGCCGAGCAGCGCGTGCTCGCCGACGCTCGCGCCGGCGAGCACGACCGTTCCGGCGCACACGGTCACGCCCTCGCCGAGCTGCAGCGGGCCGTGCTCGCCGTGCGCCGCCGAGCGCTTGGACAGCCGCGGGGGCTTGCCGAGCACGACGTGATCCTCGATCACGCAGCGATCGCCGACGATCGTGCCGGCGTGCACGACGACGTGCGCGCCGAACGACACGCCCTCGCCGACCTGCACGTTCTCGCCGAGCAGCAGGCCGGGGGCGCGCGCGTCCGGGCTCAGCACGTCAGAGCCGGACGACGTCGGCCGCGCCGGAGGAGCGCGTCACGCCGCGCAGGTCGAGCACGCGCCGCGCGCGCCGCGCGATCTCGTCGTAGTCGATGCCGGGGTGCGCGGTCACGATCAGCGTCAGGTCGGCGTCGTCGACGGTCTCGTCGAGCGAGCCGCTCTTCAGGCCGAACTCGCCGAGGCTCGCGACGTGCGGGTCGTGGTAGCGGACGTCCGCCCCGAGCCCTTTGAGCAGCTCGATGATCTTCAGCGCCGGCGACTCGCGGATGTCGCCGACGCCCGGCTTGTAGCTGACGCCGAGTACGGCGACGCGCGCGCCTTTGACCGACAGCCCGGCGCCGTTGAGCGCGCGCTGCGCCTTCTCGACGCAGTGGTAGGGCATCTGCTGGTTGACCTTGCCGGCGAGCTCGATGAACTCCGTCGACATGTCGAACTCGCGCGCGCGCCAGCTCAGGTAGAAGGGATCGACCGGCAGGCAGTGTCCGCCCATTCCGGGCCCGGGCTCGAAGCGCATGAACCCGTACGGCTTCGTCGCCGCCGCGTCGACGACCTCCCAGATGTCGATGCCCATGCGGTCGGTCAGCATCGCGAGCTCGTTGACGAGCGCGATGTTAACCGAGCGGAAGATGTTCTCGAGCAGCTTCGTCAGCTCGGCCACCTCGGGGCTCGACACGCGCACGAGCTTCTCGCAGACGAGTCCGTACACCTCCTCGGCGCGCTGCACGCACGCCTCGGTCAGACCGCCGAGCACCTTCGGCGTGTTGTGCAGCGTGAAGTCAGTGCGTCCCGGGTCGACGCGCTCGGGCGAGAACGCGAGATGGAAGTCGCGACCGGCCGCGAGCCCGGACTCCTCGAGCAGCGGCGCGACGCGTTCGCGCGTCGTGCCGGGATACGTCGTCGACTCGAGCACGACGAGCTGGCCCGGCTGGAGCACCTCGGCGAGCGAGCGCGCCGTGCTCGATCAGCGGCCCGAGGTCGGGCTCGCGGTTGCGCGTCAGCGGCGTCGGCACGCAGATCAGCACCGCGTCCGCTTTCGCCAGCCGCGCGTAGCGCGTCGTCGCCTGGATCCTCTCTTTGTGCTCGCGCAGCAGCTCGGACGGGACGTCCTCGATATAGGACTCGCCCGCCTCGATCGCCTCGATCTTGCGCGCGTCGACGTCGACCGCGATCACGTCGCAGCCCTCTTGCGCGAACGCGACGACGAGCGGCAGCCCGACGTAGCCGAGGCCGATGATGCCGACGGTCTTCACTCGGGCGCAGTGTAAAGGTTGCGTTTCACGCTACGGGGATCGGCGTTGCGGCCGATCCCCTTTAGCCAACGTGCGCCTCGCCGCCGCTCCCCCGCCGCGCGAGCTTGCTCGCGGACGCCACCCGGCGCGCCAGCAGGCGCGCTTCGGAGGTCGTCACCTCCCGCGTGGCGAGCAGCACGAGCGCGAACGCGCCCAGTCCCGTCACGGCGCCCGCCGGGAGCCTCCAGAACTGCGACAGCGAGTCTCCGAACAGCAGCAGCGCGCCCGTCAGCGCCGCGCCGGCGAGGATCGCCCGGACGAACGTGCGCGCGGTCGGCCGCAGGTCGAGCGCCAGCGCGCGCTGGCAGATGAACAGGTGCGCGGGCGCGTAGAGCCCGAACGCGACGTCTGTGCCGATCGCTCCGCCGACAACTCCCATACGCGGGACGAGCACGATGTCGACCACGAGGTTGAGGATCGCGGTCGCGATCGCCACCGGAACGCGCCGCGCCGCTTCTCCGAGGTAGTTGGCGCCGACCGACACCATCGTCCCGAAGCCGGTCAGGAAGACGAACGGCGCGAGCGCGCGCAGGACCGTCGCCGACTCCGTGTATCCGGAGCCGAGCACGACCTTCGACAGCAGCCCGGCCCAACCGAGCACGAACGCGGTGATCGCGGCTTGCACGATCAGCAGCAGCCGCAACGCGGTGATGAACGCGCCGACGTTGGGCCCCTCCGGCGAGCCGCGGGCGAGCCGCGGCGAGACGGCCGAGGACACGGCGACTCCCGGATACGTGAGGAACGTGATCAGCCGCATCGGAGCGCTGAAGATCCCGACCGCGCTCGCGCTCAGGTACGCGCCGATGACGAGCACGTCGACCTGCACGAACGCGGTGTATGCGCCGTCGATGATCAGCAGGACGCTCGCGTAGCCGGCGATCCGCTTGGCGTCGGGGCCGAACCTGTAGCCGCGCGGCAGGACTCCTCCTCCGACGGCCCGCGCGAGCAGGTAGATCGTGGCGAGCGCCCCCGCGAGATAGCCGATCGCCCGACCGAACGCCGCCCCGCTCGCGCCGGCGCCGGCGAGCACCAGCGCGACGCACGCCGTCGTTTCCACGGCGCTCTCGGCCAGCGCCGTCCAGAGCTGCAGGTCGAGCCGCCCGATCGCGGCGAACACGACCCCGGTCATCATCAGGCTCTCGGCGAACAACGCGATCGCGACGGCCCTGATCGGCCAGGCCAGCCCCGGCAGCCCGTAGCCGTCGGCGATCGGGCCGGCGAGCCCGATCAGCAGCGCAGCGATCGCGAAGCTCGCGATCAGCTTCAGGCGAAACCCGTCTGCCACCACCCGCTCGATGCGAGCGAAGTCGTGGCGATGCTCGGCCGCGAAGCGCCCGACGGAGTTCGAGATTCCGAAGTCCGACGGCAGCAGCGCGAGGCCGGCGATGCCGAGCGCGAGCGACAGCACGCCGTAGCCGTGCGTGCCGAGCTTCCGGGCGAGGAAGATCGTCAAGAAGCCGGTGAACGCCGCGCCCGTCAGCTGGGCGAGGAACGCGAACGTCGTGTTGCGCGTGATCGAGTGGCCGCTCGCCCCGTTCGCGGGCGCCGCCGACCGGCTCACGACTCGCCCGACGGGCGCGCGAGGTCCGTCGCGTGACTGAGGTCGACCGTCATTTGCGGAGGGTAACGGTGGCGATCCTGGCGGCCGTGAATCCTGCAGTGGCCAGACCAGCCCTCAGACCGGCGTCGCTACGAAGTGCAGATCGCCGCCCCGGGTCGCCGTCCCCTTCATGGACGCATCGCGCTGACCCGCTCGCGCACGCGCCTGCCGCCGAGCGTCGCGGCGACGACCGCCGCCGCCCGCCTCGTCGCGAGCGTCCGCGGGTCGAGGCGCGCGGCCGCGATGAACCGCCGCACGGCGAGCTTCGACTGATCCTGGCCCGCCGCGTCGAGCGCCGTCGACATCACCGCATCGGCCTTTCGGCGCCGGATCACCGGCGCCGGCAGGCGCAGCTCCGGCAGGTTCTCCGCGAGCATCGCGTCGAGATGGTCGATCAGCAGTAGGTGATCGGGCGCGCGGTCGTGTTTGCGCGACATCCGCTGGATGTCGTGGATCCTGTAGCCGGAGTCGTGGACCGCCAGGAAGCCGACCGGCGCGAGCATCCCCAGCCGGAGCCAGAGCTCGTAGTCGTCGATGTGGCCGAACGACGCGTCGTACTGGTTGCCGGCGCGCGCGTACGCGTCGCGACGCACCAGCACGCTCGAGGTCGCGACGAAGTTGCCTTGCATCAGCTCGCGCACGAACTCCGCGGAGGAATGCACGCCTTCGTCGAACCGGAACGGCGAGCGCTTGATCGGCTTGCGCTCGGGGTCGATGTCCAAGTGGCCGCCCCAGACCATCCCGCAGTCGGAGTTGCGCTCGAGGAACTCGACGCGGCGCACGAGCCAGTCGGACATCCAGACGTCATCGTCGTCGAGCACGGCCACGTACTTGCCCTCGCCGACCGACGCCCTCGACTTGTTCCGCGCCACCCCCAGGCGCTCGCCGGCGGGCGAGTAGCGAATGCGCTCGTCGCCGAGGTACGGCTCGAGCGCCCGCGCGATCGCCTCCGTCGGGCCACCGTCCTCGGAGATCGTCAGCTTCCAATGGCCGTAGGACTGGGCGATCACCGACTCGATCGCCTCGCCCACCCAGTCGGCGCGACGAAACACGGGAATCCCCACGTCGACGAGCGGAGCACCGCCCGCACCACCGTTCGGCGCCATCGCGCCATTTTACCGTCGCCTCAGATGGTCGCTTCGAGCGCGCGCAGGTCGGCGCGCACCATCCGCTCGACGAGCTGCTCGAAGCTGACGCGCGGCTCCCATCCGAGCCGCTCGCGCGCCTTGCTCGGGTCGCCGATGCTCGCCGTGCGCTCGGGGGCGCGCACGAGCGAGCGCTCGACGCGCACGTAGCGCTCGGCGTCGAGATCGACGCACGCGAACGCCGTGCGCACGAGGTCGGCGACCGTGTGCCCGACGCCGCTCGCGAGCACGTAGTCGTCCGCGCGCTCCTGCTGGAGCATCAGCCACGCGGCGTGCATGATGTCGCCGGCGAACGACCAGTCGCGGACCGCGTCGAGCGAGCCGAGCGTCAGCTCGCTCTGCCGGCCGAGCGCGATCGCCGCCGCGGCGCGGCTGATCCGGCGCGTGACGAACTGCTCCGGCCGGCGCTCGGACTCGTGGTTGAACGTGATCCCCGAGCTCGCGCGCACGCCGTCGTGCTCGCGCAGCGCGCCCGCCAGCTGCTGCGCGGCGAGCTTCGCGACCGCGTACGGGTTCGTCGGGCGACACGGCGTGTCCTCGCGCTGCGGGCTCTCCGGCGCCTCGCCGAAAATCGCGCCGGAGGAGGCGACGAACACGCGCGCGCCGGCTTCGAGCTCGCGCACTGCCTCGAGGATCGCCGCCGTCGAGCCCGCGATCGCCGCGAACGTCTCGGCGGGCCGCTCCCAGGAGTCCGGCACGAACGACGGCGCGGCGAGATGGTAGACCTCCTGCGCGCGCGCCTGCGCGACGGCGCGGCGCAGGGTGTCGGGCGCCAGCAGGTCGCCGGCGAGGAGCTCGACGCGCCCGCGCAGGTGCTCGGAGCAGCCGAGCGAGCCGAGCGGGTCGCGCGCGAGGCCGACGACGGCGTAGCCCCGCTCGAGCAGCAGCTCGGCCAGGAACGATCCGTCCTGACCGCTGAGGCCGGTGACCAGCGCGGTTCGCTCGGGCGGCACGGCCGCAGCTTACGTGCTCGCGGCGTACACCTTCGCGAGCGCCTCCGCGACGACGCTCGGCGCGCACAGCGAGCGCACGCGCTCTCGCCCGCGCGCTGCGGCCGCGCGATCGCCGGCGAGCCGTCCGATCGCATGCGCCAGCGCCGCGGCGTCGCCGGCGGGCACGAGCGCGTCCTCCTCGACCAGCTCCGGCAGCGCGCCGATCCGGCTCGCGGCGACCGGCAGGCCGGCGACCATCGCCTCGGCGGCGGCGAGGCCGAACGTCTCGGCCGAGCGCGACGGGACGAGCGCGATCGACGCGCCCGCCCGCAGGCGCGCGAGCTCCTCCTCATCGACGCGCCCGACGAAGCGGACGGTCGCGCCCGCGATCGGGCTGGCGCCCGCGGCGCGCGCTTCGAGCTCGGCCCGCTGCGGACCGTCGCCGGCGATCACGAGCGTCAGGCCGGCCGCGCGGCAGGCGTCGATCGCAACGTCGACGCCCTTCTCCGGCGCCAGGCGCGAGACGATCAGCGCGTACGTCGCCGACGGCGGCGCCGCGGATCGCTCAGGAGCCGCCTCCAGCGCGCGCAGCGGCGGCGCGATCACGTGCACGCGCTCCCACGCAAGCGGCGCGCCGAGTGCGCGCAGGCGCTCGCGCGCGAACTCGCTCGGCACGATGATCGCGTCTGCCTGCTGCGCAAGCCGCCGCTGCCAGAGCGCGAGCGCGGCGCCGTACGCGATCGCCTCGGGCGCGTTCCCGCGGCAGTTCAGGCGCACGCCGGCGAGCGTGTTGCGCCCGTGGCAGCGCGTGCACTCGGCGCCGCGCGTGTAGCAAACGCCGATCGCGCACACGAGCCGGTACTGGTGCAGGTGCAGCACGACGCGCGCTCCCGCCGCGCGCGCCGCGGCGAGCGCGCGCCAGCCGAACGACGGGAGCAGGTTGTGCGCGTGCACGACACCGGCTTGCGCGTCGCGCACCGCGCGCTCGACCTCCTCGGGGTCGCGACCGCCGCGCAGCAGCCCGAGCGCAGCCGCGCCGCGCCCGAGCTCGCCGGAGTCACGGCCCAGCAGCTCGACGGGCTCGCCGAGCCGCTCGCGCACGAGCCACGCGAGTTCCTCCACCGCGCGCTCCTCGCCGCCGGTCGTGCGGTAGCGGTTGTGCAGGAACAGGACCACCTGCGCGAGAGCCTAGACGCCAGCGCGCGCCGCGACCGCCGGCGCCGTGCGGGTCGAGCGCCCGAAACCCCTGCAAACCTAGACTGTCCCGACGATGAGCACCGGACCGGCCACCGCCTCGATCGTGATCCCGACTCGTTCGCGGCTGCGCTATCTCGAGGTCGCGCTCGAATCGATCGCGCCGCAGGCGGCCGCGAGCGGCGCCGAGCTGCTCGTGATCGACGACGCCGGCGCGAGCGAGCCGGCGCGAGCGCTGAGCGAGCGCTTCGGCGCGCGCTACGAGCCGCACGACCGTCCGCTCGGGCTCAACGTCGCCCGCAACACCGGCGTCCGGCGCTCGCACGGCGAGCTGGTCGTGTTCGTCGACGATGACGTCCGCGTCGAGCCCGGCTGGCTTGCGGCGCTGCTCGACGCCGCGCGCGAGCACCCCGATGTGGACGTCTTCGCCGGGCCGATCCGACCGGTGCTCGAGGGGGGCGCGCCGCGTTCGTGCGGGCGCGAGCCGGCGCCGATCACGGCGCTCGACCTCGGTCCGAGCGACACCGACGCGCGCTACGCGTGGGGCGCGAACATGGCGATCCGCCGCGGCGCGCTGGCGCGGGTCGGCCCGTTCGACGAGTCGCTCGCGCATGGCGGCGACGAGCAGGAGTGGCAGGACCGCCTGCGCGCCTCCGACGCGGACGCGCGCGTGCTGTACGTCGCGCGCGCCGGCGTCGAGCATCGCCGCGCCGGCGCCGACGCGAGCCTGCGCGCGCTCGCCCGCGCACAGCATCTGCGCGGACGCGCCGCGCGTCGCTTCGACGCGCGCAACGGCCACGCGCCGTCGCTTCCGCGCGAGGCGCTGACGCTCGCCGCGTGCGCCGGCCACGTCGTGCGCCGTCGCTGCCCTGCGGGCGTGACGATGGTCGCGCACAGCGCCGGACGGCTGCGCGAGGCGCTGCGCGGTGCAATCGCCCGCGCGCCCGCGCCGTCACCCGACCTCGACGCGCGCGATGGCACGCGCGAGGCAGGGCCCGTGGACGACTTCCTGTCCGGGACGAGCGGGGCCGTCGGCGGCGTGGACGCAGCGATCCGCGACGCGCGCGACGTCGCGGTCGACGCGTGGGAGCTCGCGAGCGGGCGCCGCGCCCGGATCGCGCACGCCGCGCGTCGCGAGCCTCCGCGCCGGCGCGTGCTCGCGCTGCAGGTGGAGCGCGCGCCGCATCGCGAGCTCGCGAGGCGAGCGCGCGAGGAGCTCGCGCGCTCGCGCCACGACGTCGAGCTGCGCGTCGGCGCGCCGGACGATCGCGGCAAGTTCGAGAACCTCAACCGCCTGCTCGGCGCGGCGAGCTCGGACGCGACAGGCGCCCCGACCGGCGCCCTCGCGTCCCCCCTCGGCGAAGCGCCCGGCGCGCTCGACGGCCACGACTGGCTGCTCGTGCTCGACGACGACGTCGAGCTCCCGCGCGGCTTCCTCGACCGCTTCCTGTTCCTCAGCGAGCGCTTCTCGCTGCAGCTCGCGCAGCCGGCGCACCGCCTGAACTCGCACGCCGCGTGGCCGCAGACGCGGCGGCGCCCAGCCAGCGTCGTGCGCGAGACGCGCTTCGTCGAGATCGGACCGGTCACCGCGTTCGCGCACGCGACGTTCGCGACGCTCCTGCCGTTCCCGGAGCTGCGAATGGGCTGGGGGCTCGACGCGTACTGGGGCGCGCTCGCGCGCGAGCGCGGCTGGCGCTGCGGCGTGACCGACGCCGTCGCGATCCGCCACCGCGCCGCGCCGGCCGCCGACGCGTACTCGCGCGAGGCGGCGATCGCCGAGGCGCGCGCGTTCCTCGCCGGCCGCCCATACGTGCGCGCGGAGGACGCCAAGCGCACGCTGCGCGCGCATCGCCGGCTCGCGCCGGCGGTGGGCGCGGACGAAGCCGCGGCGGGCGTCGGCTCGTCGCGGCGCCCGGTGACGCGGCGGTGAGGGCGCTCGTCGTCGCCGAGTTCTACCCGAGCCGTCGCGACCCGGTGCTCGGCATCTGGACGCACCGCCAGGCGCTCGCCGCGCGCGACGCCGGCGCCGAGGTTCGCGTGCTGGTGCTGCACCGCCTCGTGCCGCCGCGCGCTGCGTTCGCCGGCGGCCCGGCGGCCGCGGCGCGCAGCCTCGGCGAGCTCGTGCGCGAGCCGCGCGCGCAGCGTCGCGACGGGCTCGAGATCTCATACGTCCCCTACGTCTCGCCCGAGCGCCGTCGCTCGTACGCGACGTGGAGCGCGTGGGCGGCGCCGTCGCTCGCGGCGACGATGGCGCACGTGCGCCGCTCGTTCCCGTTCGACGTCGTCCACGCGCACAACGCCGTGCCGAGCGGCGACGCGATCCGCCGTGCGTGCGCGCTGCCGCCGCTGCGCGCGCCGCTCGTCGTCTCGGTGCACGGCGGCGACGTCCTGTACACGGCCTCGCAGGTGCGCGACGGCGAGCCGGCCGTGCGTCGCGCGCTCGGCGCGGCGCGCCTGGTGCTCGCCAACAGCGAGGGGATCGCCGAGCTGGCGCGCGCGCACGGCGCGCGCGAGGCGCGCGTCGTGCACCTCGGTACCGACGTCCCGGCGCCGGCGGGCACGGCGCGGCGGGCCGGCCCGCCGGCGCTCGTGACGGTCGCGCACCTCGTCGCGCGCAAGCGCCACGCCGACGTGCTGCGCGCGCTCGCCGTGCTGACGCCGCGCCACCCGACGCTGCGCTACGAGATCGTCGGCGACGGCCCCGAGCGGGGCGCCCTGGAGGCGCTCGCCGAGCGCCTCGGCGTCCGCGAGCGCGTCGACTTCCGCGGCCAGCTCGACCCCGAGCGAGCGGTCGCGCAGGCGCGGCAGTGCACGCTGTTCGTGATGCCGTCGACCGAGGAGGCGTTCGGCGTGGCCTACGTCGAGGCGATGGCCGGCGGCGTGCCGGCGATCGGCTGTCGCGGCGAGCCGGGGCCGGAGGAGATCGCGGCGGCCGGCGACGGGCTCGTGCTCGTCCCGCCCGGCGACATCGAGCGACTGACGCAGCGGATCGACGAGCTGCTGTCTGACCCGCACCGGCTGCGCGAGGCGCGCCAGCGCGCGCGAGAGACGGTCGCCGCGAACTTCACGTGGGCGCGCTGCGGCGAGCAGACGCTCGACGCGTACGAGCGCGCGCTGCGGTGAGCACCGCCGTGGCGCGCGAGCCGAAGCCGGTCCTGTTCGTGACCGGCAACGCGCCGGCGTATCGCGTCGGCGCGCTCGCTGCGCTGCATGAGCGCGAGACGATCGAGCTCGCGCTGTTCGGCGGCCGCTCCAAGCACGGCGGTGAGGTGTTCGCTGGGGAGATGCCGTTTCCCCATCGACACGTTCGCCCGCGCCAGCTCGCCGGCCTGGCGGCGAGCGGCGCCTACCGCGCGGTCGTCTGCCCTACCGGCGGGCGGCTCGCGCCGCTGGCGACGTGGGCCGGCGCGCGCCGCGCGCGCGTCCCGCTGATCCTGTGGGCGTCGCTGTGGGCGCACCCGCGCAGCGTCGCGCACGCGCTCAGCTACCTGCCACTGCGGCGCCTGTACCACTCGGCCGACGCGGTCGTCACGTACGGTCCGCACGTCAGCGCCTACGTGCGCGCGCGCGGCGCGCGCAACGTGCACGTCGCGCCGCAGTCGGTCGACAACGCGTTCTGGAGCGCGCCGGACACCGCGCCGCCGCGCCAGCCCGGCTGGCCGGCGCGAGCGCGGACGCGCTTCCTGTTCGTCGGGCGCCCGGCGCGCGAGAAGGGCGTCGGCGTGCTCGTCGAGGCGTGGCGCGCGGCCGAGCTGGCGCCGGAGGACGTGGCGCTCGTGCTCGCCGGCGTCGAGCCGAGCCTCGCCGGCGTCGCTCCCGCCGGGCGACGTCGCCGCGGCGACGCCGGGATCGTCGGCCTTGGAACGCTGTCGTCGCGCGAGCTGCGCGACGCGTACGCCGCGAGCGACGCGCTCGTGCTGCCGTCGATTCGCACGCGCACGTTTCGGGAGCCGTGGGGCCTGGTGGTGAACGAGGCGATGAACCGCGCGCTGCCGGTGATCGCGAGCGACGCCGTCGGCGCGGTCGCCGGCGGGCTCGTGCACGACGAGGCGAACGGCCTCGTCGTCCCGGCCGGCGACGGTCCGTCGCTCGCGCGCGCGCTGCGCCGGCTCGCCGCCGAGCCGGCGCTCGGCGCGCGGCTCGGCGCGCAGGGCGCGCAGGACGTTCGCGCCTACACCCACGAGGCGTGGGCGGAAGGCTTCTCGCAGGCGCTCGCCAGCCTCGAACTCTCCCGCGGGCGTTGGTAGCGTTGCGTCGCTCATCCATGGGAATCGCCCTCTCTCACAGCCGTCCGGTCGAGGATCGGCCAGCGGGCGCTTGGCTTCGCCGAGGAGCTATCGGCAGACGCGTCGCCGCGCTCGCCGCGCTCACGGTGCTGCTGTCGGCGTGCCTCGCCGGCGTCGCGCGCGCCGACGTCGGCGAAAAGATCATCGAACGCTGCACGCACGGCCAGAGCCTGAGCGGCTTCAGCCAGCAGGCCTACCGTCGCGCGCTGGCGGAGCTGCCGACCGAAGTCGAAGAGTACTCCAACTGCGGCAACCTGATCCGCCGCGCGGAGCTCGCGGCCGCCGCCGGGCGTGGCGGCGGCGCAGGCCTCGGCGGCCCGGCGATCGCGACGCCGCTGTCCCCCGGCGAGCGCCAGGCGCTGCGCAACCTCCCGAAGACCGGCGCCGCGCCGCAGCACGTGGGAAGCGAACTCGTGCGCCCCGGCGTGATCCACGCGAACATCGCCTCGGCGCTCAGCGCTTTGCCCGCCCCGCTGCTCGCCGTCCTCGCGTTCCTGCTCGCCTGCGCGCTCGCGCTCGGTGGGCGGGCGATCGGAAGGAGCATCGTTGCCCGTCGCTCCGATTGAGCGCGCGCCGGCGTCGCTGAGCTCGACGGAAGCCGCGACCGCGTCCGGCTCGGCGCCGGAGGCGAGCTTCGAGGAGCAGCTGCTCGATCGCGCGATCGCCGGCGTCGCGCCGCGTCGCGGCGAGGGGCCCGCGGGCTGGCCCGCGCGCGCTCTCGCGTGGTGGCCGACGCTGCTCGTCGCGGGCGTGATCTGCTTCGTCACGTTCGTCGCCGGCGGGGGCCTGAACCTCGCGCAGATGACTACCGTCGAGATCGCGCTGACGATCGGCTCGGGCTTGATCGTCGCGGCGGGTGCGCTGTTCGGGGCGCCGCGCGGGCGGGCGTGGGGCGCGTGGCCGGTGGCGCTGCTGCTCGCGCTGACCGCGCTGAGCGCGCTCTCGGTCGTCTGGTCGGTGCAGCCCGACGACAGCTTCAAGGACGCCGGGCGGATGCTGTCCTACTGCGCGTTCCTCGGCGCGGCCGTGACGCTCGCGCGTACGGTGCCGGCGCGCTGGCCGGCGATCCTCGGGGGGATCGTGCTGGCGGCGGCGATCGTCTGCGCGTACGCGCTACTGACGAAGGTGTTCCCCGCGCACCTCGACGCCGGCGACGTCTACGCGCGGCTGCGCGCGCCGTACAACTACTGGAACGCGATCGGCCTGACCGCGGCGATGGGCGCGATCGGCTGCCTCTGGCTCGGCGCGCGGCGCACGGGGCACGCGCTGCTCAGCGCGCTCGCGTATCCGGCGATGGGGCTGATGCTCGTGACGCTGATGCTCGCGTACTCGCGCGGCGCGCTCGTCGCGCTCGTGCTCGGGCTCGTCCTCTGGTTCTGCGTCGTGCCGCTGCGCCTGCGCGGTGCGGCGGTGCTGCTGAGCGGCGCCGTCGCGGCGGGGATCGTCGTCGTCTGGGACTTCTCGACGCCGGCGCTCGACGACGACAACGTCGCGCTCGCCGCGCGCGTGCACGCCGGCCATCAGCTCGGCGTGCTGCTGCTCGCGATGCTCGTGCTGCTGGGCGTCGTCGGCGTCGCGTTCGGCTTCTACACGAGCCGCCAAGCGCCGTCGATCATCAGCCGCCGGCGCGCCGGCACGTTGCTGCTGGCCCTGCTCGCCGTCGTGATCGTCGCGTTCTGCGGCGCGCTCGCGGTCAGCCACCGCGGCTTCACGGGAACGATCTCGCACGCGCTGCACGCGCTGACCGATCCGCACGCGCCGGTTCCCTCGAACGGCCCCGGCCGGCTGACGGCCGTCGGCAGCGTCAGGGCGCGCTACTGGAACGAGGCGCTGAAGGTCTTCCAGGCCCACCCCGTGCTCGGCGCGGGCGCCGAAGGGTACGCGACGGCGCGCCTGCGCTACCGCAGCGAGACGCTCGACGTGCGCCACGCGCACGGCTACATCGTGCAGACGCTCGCCGACCTCGGGATCGTCGGGCTGGCGCTGACGCTGGCGCTGCTGATCGCGTGGATGACGGCGGCCGGGCGCAGCACGCACCCGTTCAACCGGCGCTGGAGCGGCTGGAGCACGGCGCGCCGCTGGCTGCGGCGCCCGACGGCCACCGGCGCGCCGGCATGGCGACGCCTGACGATCGACGGCGCGCCGGCGCCGTACACGGCCGAGCGCATCGGCCTGCTCAGCATGCTCTGCCTCGTCGTCGTGTTCGGCATCCACTCGCTCGCCGATTGGACGTGGTACGTGCCGGGCGACGCGTGCGTCGCACTGCTGTGCGCCGGCTGGCTCGCCGGCCGCGGACCGCTCGCGGCCGACGGCCGCGACACGAGCGCCCAGACGATCTCGTTCGCGGCGCTCGACGCGGCGACGCAGGCGCCGGCCGGCTCTCACGATCCGATCGGCGGCGAGCGCCCGCGCTGGGGCGTCTGGCTGCCGGACGCGCAGGCGCTGCGCGCGCGTCTGGACCCGCGCATGCTCGGGCCGACGAGGATCGGCATCGCGGTCGCGGCGATCATCGGCGTGCTGCTGGCGGCGTGGGCGCAATGGCAGCCGTTGCGCTCGGCGAACGCCTCAGAAGCCGCCCTCGGGCAGCTCGCGCGCGACCCGCGCGGCGCACTCGAGACGGCCCAGAGCGCCGTCTCGCGCGACCCGCTCTCGGCGCAGGCGCTGTTCACGCTGTCGGCCGTCCAGCAGTCCCGCGGCGAACGCGCGCTCGCGCGCGCGACGCTGCAGCGTGCCGTGCGGCTGCAGCCGTCCAACCCGCAGACGTGGGCGACGCTCGGCGAGTACGACCTCACGGACAACCCCGCCGCCGCCGTGCACGAGCTGGGCGCGGCGATCTACCTGAACCCCGAGTCGGTCTCGGCCGAAGCGATCGCGCAGGGCAACCCCGAAGCGATCTCGGTCGAGAACGACTACGTGCAGGCGCTGCGCGCGTCCGGCCAGCGCTAGAAGCGCGCTCGCACGGCCTGCGCGAGCAGCACGCGGCGGGCGCCGGGCAGGCCGCCGGCGCCGCGCACGTCGATCCGCTCGAAGCCAAATCCGTCGAGCAGCGTCGCGAGCGTGCGCGCGGTGTAGAAGCGCACGTGATCCGAGCGCGGGTCGAAGTGCCGCTCGAAGCGGCGCGCCGACAGCGCGAGGGCGAGCACGCGCAGCCGGCCGTGCGCGGGCGTGCTCAGCAGCAGCGTCCCGCCCGAGCGCAGCACGCGCCGGACCTCCGACAGCCAGACGGCGGTGTCGGCGACGTGCTCGATCGTCTCGCCCGCCCAGACGGCGTCGAAGCTCGCGTCCTGCAACGGCCAGTCGCCGTCGACGCCGACGCGGCGCAGGTCGAGCTCGGGCTCTCGCGCACGCGCTCGGCGCAACGGCTCCTCGGCGACGTCGACGCCGATCACCTCGAAGCCGGCGCGCGCGAGCTCGCCCGTGATCTGAGCTTCGCCGCAGCCGACGTCGAGCACGCGCAGCGGCGCCGCTCGCGGCTGCAGCGCGCGCAGCCGCTCGAGCGCGAACGCGCCGCGCAGCCGCATGTCCGGCGGCTCCGCCTCGCCGGGCAGCGCCCGCCACAGCTCCTCCCACCGCTCGGCTCGCAAGTTGGCCGTCATCTCTGCACAAAGCTATAGATGCGGTTATCTTGGCGGTGTGCTTGGGGAGTGGGAGACGTGAGGACGATCGGCTCATCGTGAAGGTCGCGTTCGACAGCCGCCCCACGCGCGATCAGCAGGGCGTCGGACGCTACGCACGCTGCCTGCTGAGCGCCCTGCGCGAAACGGCCGGCGGCGAGCAGGAGATCGAGGAGACCCACCGCCCGCGCCGCGCCGACGTGTTCCACGCGCCGTGGATGAACGGCGCGATGCTGCACAGCCCATGTCCGATGGTCGTCACTCTGCACGACCTGACGGCGCTGAAGCGGCGCAGCGAGCTGCTGCGCACGGGCGTGCGCCCGGCGCTGCGCCAGCTCGCGGTTCAGCGCGCGGTGCGCGTGATCGTGCCGACGCAGGTGCTCGCGTTCGACGCCGAATCGCGGCTCGGGCTCGAGCGCGAGCAGATCGACGTGATCCACGAGGCGCCGGCGGCGAGCATGTACCGGCGCGAGCAGCGCGAGATCGCGGCCGTGCGCGCGCGCTTCGCGTTGCCCGAGCGCTACCTGCTGTGGGTCGGCGGGCTGCGCCACCCGGACCCGAGCAAGCACATCAACGAGCTCGCGGCGACCCCGCGCGAGCTGCCGCTCGTGCTCGTCGGGCCGACGAGCCCGTGGGCGCACGAGCTGCCCGACGTGATCCTCACCGGCCACGTGTCCGACGATGACCTCGCGGCGCTCTACTCCGGCGCGCACGCGCTCGTCGTCGCCTCGGAGGACGAGGGCTTCGGGCTGCCGGCCGTCGAGGCGCTCGCATGCGGTGCGCCTGTCGTCGCCTGCGACGTGCCGGCGCTGCGCGAGGTGCTAGAAGGGCGCGTGACGTTCGTCGAGCCCGGCGACATGCGCGCGCTGATCGCGACCGCCGAAGCGGCCGCGCGACCGGCGCCTCCGACGCCGCGCTGGACCTGGCAGGACGCGGCGCGCGCGACGTGGCGCACGTACGAGGCGGCATGCGCGCAGGGCGCACGCGCGCACACCGCCGGGCGCCTGCGCCGCCGCCGGGCGACCGCCGCCGAGCAGGCGCTCGCCGGACCCCAGTAGCCGCCACGCCGCCGTCGGCGGCCGGCGCCGTCGGCTCTCGGCGCGCCGGCCGGCTGGCGCTAGTAAGCGCCGCGGCGCGTGATCACGGCGGGGATCGTCTTCAGCATGATCGTCAGGTCGAGCGCGAGCGACCAGTGCTCGAGGTAGATGAAGTCGAGGTGCACGAGGTCGTCGAAGTCGAGCTCCGAGCGCCCGGAGACCTGCCACAGCCCGGTGATGCCCGGCAGCACGAGGTAGCGCTTGCGGTGCCAGTCCTCGAGCATCTCGTAGTCGCGCTGCGGTAGCGGGCGCGGGCCGACGAGCGACATCTCGCCGCGCACGACGTTGATCAGCTGCGGCAGCTCGTCAAGCGAGAAGCGCCGCAGGATGCCGCCGACGCGCGTCAGCCGCGGATCGGCGCGGATCTTGAACAGCGCGCCGGTCGCCTCGTTGAGCTCTTCCAGATCGGCCTGGCGCTCCTCGGCGTCGGTGTGCATCGTGCGGAACTTCAGGCACGGGAACGGCCGCTGGCCGATGCCGCGACGCGTCGAGCGGAACAGCACGGGGCCGCGCGAGGTCGCGCGCACGGCGAGCGCGATCGCGAGCAGCAGCGGGCTCAGCAGCACGAGCAGCAGCAGCGCGCCGACGAGGTCGAACGTCCGCTTCAGCGCGAAGTCGACGCCCTCGAACGCCGGCGGTCCGAGCTCGAACAGCGGCACCGACTGGCCCGGCACGAACTCGGCGCGGTGGATCAGGATCTCCATCGTCGACGGCGCCAGGCGCACGCGCACGCCGCGCTGAAAGCACTGGTCGATCAGCTCGACGGCCTCGACCTGCGGGAAGTCGGGGTCGGCGATGATCACCTCGTCGATCCGCTGCGAGCCGAGCACCTGATCGAGGTTCTCGAGCGAGCCGAGCGCACGCAGCCCGTTGCCGGGCAGCGCCGTCGGCGAGAGGAAGCCGACGACCTCGATCGGCGAGTGCGGCGCGTCGGCGAGCGCGTGCGCGACGTCGGCGATGTGCTTGCCGGTCCCGACGATCACCGCGCGGCGGCGGTAGCCGGCGGCGCGCAGGATCACGCCGGTCAGCCACTCGTAGCCGGCGCGCAGCGACGATACGTACAGCAGCGCGAACGCGAGCGAGCCGTAGAACAGGTAGTAGCTGGAGAAGTGTTCGCCGGAGACGACCGCGAACAGCAGCGCGACGAACGCGACCTGGAACAGCGAACCGACGATCCGCGAGAGCCCGGGGCGCAGCGAGCGTGCCGCGTACAACCCCGAACGCGCGAACAGCAGCGCCGTCAGCAAGTACGCGAACGGCAGGATCCGTTCGGTTTCGTGCAGCGCCGCGCGGCCTTCGAGCGCGCCGTGCAGGACGAGCGACTTGAGCACGAGCGAGGTGAACAGCGCGAGCGCGACGCCGGCGAAGTCGAGCCCGAGCAGCGAGATCACGCGCGCGAGGCGGCGCGCGGTCGACATGCGCAGCAGGAACGACAGCACCGGCGGGCGCTTGCGCCGCATGTCGCGGTCGCCGGTCTCCTTGCGCGCGGTCACCTCCGAGAGCAGCGCGCGGGCCGGCGGGGGTGCGCCCGCGGCGACGCCGCCGCGCAGCGGCGTGCGCGCGGGAGCCGGCGTCGACGGCTTGCGCGCGGTGGGCGGAGCGGACGTTCGGGCCGAACGTGGTCCCATCTCACTGCTCACAACGCTTCAGCCTCGCAGATGTCGCGGTCGCGTGAACGCTCGCCGAGCGCGCGACCGGACAGCGGCGCGTGCGCGCTCAGCTCGAGCCGCCGACGAGCAGCTCGACGCCGGACTGCTCGATCGTGCGCTGGAGCCCTTCGCGCAGCGACACCTCCGGCGACCAGCCGAGCAGTTCGCGCGCGAGCGAGATGTCCGGCTTGCGCTGCTTCGGATCGTCGACCGGCAGCGCCTCGTAGATCAGCTCCGAGTCCGAGCCGGTCAGCTCTTTGACCGTCTCAGCCAGTTCGAGCAACGTGAACTCGTCGGAGTTGCCGATGTTGACCGGGTCGTGATAGCCGGACTCGGCGAGCGCGATGATCCCGCGGATCAGGTCGCTGACATACGTGAACGAGCGCGTCTGGCTGCCGTCGCCGAACACCGTGATCGGCCGGTTCGCGAGCGCTTGGCGCAGGAACGTCGGGATCGCGCGCCCGTCGTGCGGGCGCATGCGGCTGCCGTACGTGTTGAAGATCCGCACGATCGCCGTGTCGACGCCCTGCTGGCGGTGGTAGGCCATCGTCAGCGCCTCGGCGTAGCGCTTCGCCTCGTCGTAGACGCCGCGCGGGCCGATCGGGTTGACGTGCCCCCAGTAGCTCTCCGACTGCGGGTGCTCCTTCGGGTCGCCGTAGACCTCGCTCGTCGAGGCGATCAAGAAGCGCGCGCGCTTGGCCTTGGCGAGCCCGAGCGTGTGATGGGTGCCGTAGGAGCCGACCTTCAGCGTGTGCAGCGGCAGGCGCAGGTAGTCGATCGGCGACGCCGGCGAGGCGAGGTGGTAGACGAAGTCGACCGGCTCCTGCACGAAGTACGGCTCGATGATGTCCGTGTTGACGTGCACGAACTCCGGCACGCGGATGTGCGCGATGTTCGCGAGCGAGCCCGTCTCGAGGTTGTCGACGCAGATCACGCGGTGCCCGCGCGCTAGCAGCTCGTCGCAGAGGTGCGATCCGAGGAATCCGGCGCCGCCGGTGACCAGGCAAGTCGGCATGACCCGAGGAGAATAACCGTGCGGCGCGGCGAGCACGAGCGCTGCACGGCAGCGGCCGGAGCGGCGGTGTCCTTATCATCCGCGCCATGGCCACCGCAGCGCCAGCACCTGACGAGGAGCCCGAGCGCCTGACCGTCGCGCCGATCGTCGGTCCCGACGATCCGCGCCGCTTTACCGACTCGGGCATCGAGATCGCCGAGCTGTACGACGAGCGCGACCTCCCGGCCGAGCTCGACCTCGGCGAGCCGGGCGCGTACCCGTACACGCGCGGCGTGCACCGCGAGATGTACCGCAAGCAAACGTGGACGATGCGCCAGTACGCCGGCTACGCCTCCGCGAAGGAGTCGAACGCTCGCTACCGCTATCTGCTCTCGAAGGGCTCGACGGGGCTGTCGATGGCGTTCGACCTGCCGACGCAGCTCGGCCTCGACTCCGACAACCCGCGCTGCCTGGGAGAGGTGGGCCGCACGGGCGTCGCGATCGACACGATCGACGACATGCGCACGGCGTTCGACGGCATCCCGCTCGACCAGGTGTCGACGTCGATGACGATCAACGCGCCGGCCGCGTGCCTGCTGCTGCTGTACGAGCTCGTCGGCGAGGAGCAGGGCGTGCCGTCGGAGAAGCTGCGCGGCACGACGCAGAACGACGTGCTGAAGGAGTACATCGCGCGTGGCAACTACATCTACCCGCCGCAGCCGACGATGCGCCTGACGACCGACCTGTTCCAGTACTGCCACGAGAACGTGCCGAAATGGAACACGATCTCGATCTCCGGCTACCACTTCCGCGAGAAGGGCTGCTCGGCGGTGCAGGAGGTCGCGTTCACGCTCTCCTCGGGCATCGCCTACGTGCAGGCCGCAATCGAGAAGGGGCTGAACGTCGACGAGTTCGCGCCGCGCCTCGCGTTCTTCTTCAACGGCCACAACAACGTCTTCCAGGAGGTCGCCAAGTTCCGCGCGGCGCGGCGGATGTGGGCGCACATCATGCGCGAGCGTTTCGGCGCGAGCAACCCGAAGGCGACGATGTTGCGCTTCCACACGCAGACCGGCGGCGTCACGCTGACCGCGCAGCAGCCGGAGAACAACATCGTGCGCGTCGCGCTGCAGGGCTTCGCCGCCGTCTGCGGCGGCACGCAGTCGCTGCATACGAACGGCTTCGACGAGGCGCTCGCGCTGCCGACCGAGCGCGCCGCGAAAATCGCGCTGCGCACGCAGCAGATCCTCGCGCACGAGTCCGGCGCCGCCGACAGCGTCGACCCGTTCGCCGGCTCCTACTTCGTCGAGTCGCTGACCGACGAGATTGAAGCGCGCGCGAACGAGCTGATTGCGAAGGTCGACGCGCTCGGCGGCTCGGTCAACGCGATCGAGTTCATCACCGGCGAGATCGACGAGTCGGCGTGGGGCTATCAGGAGCGCTACCGGATCGGCCAGGACATCGTCGTCGGCGTCA
>CAVPKP010000015.1:0-74553 GCA_963705745.1 uncultured Solirubrobacteraceae bacterium | reverse complement strand
CGGTCGCCGCTCGTCCTGCGCGAGCGCCTCCTTCAGCTGGGGGTCGGCCGTCACCGCGATTCGCCGGTGATTGCTTGGCATCGTGCGCATCAGTGTAACTCCTAAGAGCTACACCGACGAGCAGTCTAGAGCTGGACGCGGGCCGCCCTCACCGCTCGCCCAGCACCGCCGGCATCCGCGCCGGCGCGACGCCGAGCGCCTCGACGTCCGCCGCCCCACGCTCCGAGACCATCGGCACCTCCATCAGCTCGGCCTCGTCCCACGTCGCGAACGCGCTCGGGCCCGAGAAGCGCTCGACGAGCCGCAGCGAGCGCGAGACGATCGGCGTCGGCACATGCACGAGCGGACGCGAGCGCCCCAGCGAGCGCAGGACGATGCGCAGGAGGTCGTCGTGGCTGAGCGTCTCCGGGCCGGCGAGCTCGTAGCGAGTGTGCGCGGCGCCGGCGCCGTCGCGCGCGCGCAGCGCGGCGATCACGCAGTCGGCGACGTCCTCGGCCCAGATCGGCTGATAGAGGGCGCGTCCGCGCCCGGAGACCGGCATCAGCGGAAGCAGCGCGAGGCGTTCGAGCAGCGTCAGCCACGGGTCGCCCGGCGCGTACACGATCGACGGAGCGAACACGATCGAGTCGACGCCGGCCTCCTCGACGGCCTGCTCGGCGAGCGCCTTCGCGCGGAAGAAGCGCGCGCGGTGGTGCGTCGAGGCGTCGAGCGCCGAGAAGAACACGAAGCGCTCGACGCCGGCGCGCTCGGCCGCCTGCACCATCCGCCATGTCGCGATGCCGTTGAGCTCCTCGATCGAGCCGTCAGGCTGGTCGCGGATCGACGCCGCGAGGTGAACGACCGTGTTGACGCCGCGCAGCGCGTTGCGGAACGACGGCGGGTCGGTCAGGTCGCCGAGCGCGATCTGCACGCGCACGCGCTGCGCGCCGAGCCGGCGCGGGTCGCGCACGAGGCAGCGGACCTGCTCGCCTTCGGCGACGAGCCGGCGCAACAGCGCCGAGCCGACGAGGCCGGTCGCGCCCGTGAGCAGCAGCATCGGGCAAACCTAGCGGAGTACGCCCGCGCCGAGCCGGCGCCATCTCTAAAATACGCTCCCACCCCGAAGTCCCCTGACGGAAAACCGCAAACCACCCAGGAAAGAAGCGAATGGCCTACGTGATCGCCGAGCCGTGCATCGGCACCAAGGACAACTCCTGCGTCGAGGTGTGCCCAGTGGATTGCATCCACCCGACGCCCGACGAGCCCGGATACGACGCGGCCGAGATGCTCTACATCGACCCCGAGGAGTGCATCGACTGCGACGCGTGCGTCGAGGCGTGCCCGGTCGACGCGTGCTTCGCCGAGGACCAGCTCCCCGACGAGTGGCAGAAGTACACGCAGATCAACGCCGACTACTTCGCGAACGCCAAGTAGGAGGAGTCGAGCACGTCGAGCACGGGCACGCCCGCGACGACCGCTTCGATCGACTCGCGCAGCTCGCGCGAGTTCAGTTCGTGCGACTGCGGCGCCACCGGGTTGACCGTGACCGCCTTCAGGTCGATCCGACGCCGCACCTCGATTGCGATCCCCTGACGGGCGTACCAGCGCGGGCCGCGCTCGGAGAGGAACACGCGTGTCGGGTCGGCGACGAGGATTCGCAGCTCGCGTCCGGCGCGCTGAGCGCGTGCGCTGAGCAGCCCCTGCATGAAGCGCTCGCTCAGCGCGCCCTCGACCGCGAACGCGCTCGCGTCGGGACGCTCGCGCAGCAGCGCGGCGATCTCGAGCGGGTCGGCCGCCAGCACGAGACGTCGCGGGAGCGCCTCGAGCGGGCCCGCATCGGCGGCGGCCGGCAGCCTGACGAGGTCGACCGCGTCGCGCGTCGCCTCGACGATCTGCTCGAGTCGCTCGCCGAGGATCGCGCCGGTCGCCATCACGAGCCCGTCGGCGACGTCCGGCGAGGACGCCGCGCGGCGGTCGATCGCGCCGTCGATCAGCACTTGCTCGGCGCCGAGCGCGAGCATCCGCTCGGCGACCGCGCGCACGTCGGCGGCGGCGCTCGGGCCGGCGACCTCGACCGCGCCGGGCTCTGAGAGGCGCGCGAGCACGACTTCGCCGAGTGGCGTGCGCACGCCGGTCTGCTCGATCCGCTCGTGCTCGAGCCCGCTCGCGCGCAGCAGCGCGCCGGTGCTCGCGACGAGGTCGCCCGCCTGCAGCTCGACGCTCGGCTTCTCGATGCGCGCGTCGATCACGTCGTGGTGCTCGCCGTCGCGGCCGATCGACGTGACGCCGACGCGCCGGCCGGCGGCCGCGTGCTCGGCGAGGATCGCCGCGAGCGCAACCGTCTTGCCGGTGTTCTTCGCGAGGCCGACGAGCGCGAGCGCGCGCGTGCCGGCGACGAGCTCGCTCAGCCGCGCGGGGGCGGCGTCAGCCATTCACGCTCGGGGCGCTCGCGCCGTTGGCCGAGACGGACGAGCCGCCCGCTGCGCCGTCGCTCTCGATCCGCGCGGCCAGCTCGCGCACGATGAAGCTCGCGACGTGGTGCGGGTAGGTCCCCTTCGAGAACCCCGCGTCGAAGCCGAGCTCCTTCGCGAGCTCGTTCGACACGCGCGGGCCGCCGCACGTGAGGATCAGCTGCTTGCGCCGGCCCTCGGCCTCGACCAGCTCCACGAGCTCGGTCAGGTTGGCGATGTGCAGGTTCTGCTGCGTCACCGTCTGTGAGACGAGCACCGCGTCGGCGTGCAGGTCGATCGCGCGCGAGACGAGCACGCTGTTCGGCACCTGGCTGCCGAGGTTGTGCGTCTCGAACGACTTGTACCCCTCGAGTCCGTGGTGCCCGTGGAAGCCCTTCAGGTTGAGCATCGCGTCGATCCCGACGCTGTGCGTGTCGGTGCCGGTCGCCGCGCCGACGACGACGACGGGCCGCCCGATGTGCTCGGCCGCGAACGTCTCGATCTGCTCCTCGCTCATGTACTCGACGTCGAATCCTTCGCTCGAGAGCGACGAGTAGTCGACCGTCTGCTTGGACTCGGCGAACATCACGAAGTAGGTGTAGCCGTCGGTCAGCTCCTGGTAGTGGACGACCTCCGGGTGCTCGAAGCCCATCTTCGCCGCCCACTCCTGCGCGGCGACGCGCGCGGCGAGCCCGTACGGCACCGGCAACGTGAAGCTGAGCTGCACGATCCCGTCGCCGAGGTGATCGGCGTACGGGCGCACGCGCGCGAGGTCGACCTCGCGCTGGTCGCTCGACTGCGGCGCGGCTCCGTCAGGCAACGCTCGACGCTCCTCGCATCAGCTCGATCGCAGGGTTGAAGTAGCGCTCGTCGACGGCGACGATCCCCTCCGTGCCTCGCCCCTCGTCGATCTGCCGCGGAACGTCGCCGAACACGCCCTCGCCGAGCGCCGTGAACAGTCCCTGCTCGGCGATCCGCTCGAGCAGCTCGTGCGCGCCCGCGAGCACCTCCTGCGCGCGCGTCTGAACGATCCCGCCGCGCCTGAACTCGATCTCCTCGCCGAGGTCGTGCGCGGCGTTGAACGTGTAGTCGACGTTTTCCAGGCCGATCACGCGGTCGTGCACGTGCGGCGTGAAGATCCCCTCCGTCGGGACGCCGATCGTCTGGATCCCCTGGCCGGTCGCGATCGTCACGAGGTTGAACAGCGAGTCGGCGGCGTGCGTACGGAACAGGTTGCCGTCCATGTGGCGCGTCGGCGGCATGTACTTGACGGGGCAGTCCGGGAACAGCTCGCGGGTCAGCTGCGCCTGCGCCCACTCGAGCAGCAGGCTGTTCTTGACCGGCGTGTCGATCTCGAACGCGTCGCCGAGCGCGATCTGCTCGTCGGGCACGCCCGAGTCGAGCGCGAGCTGGCGGTTGATGAACTGCGAGGCCGTGACCGACGGCGCCGCCTCGATCGCGTCGGCCGTGCGCAGGTAGTTGTCCTCGCCCGTGTTGATCACGACGCCGAAGAAGCCGTTGATCATCCGTGAGACGCGCTGGTCGATCAGGCCGCGGACGGGGTTGATGTCGCGGTAGAGGATCCCGTACAGCGCGTCGTTGACCATGTTGTCGAAGCCCTCGATCGCGCCCATCGCCGCGATCTCCGGCATGCACAGCCCCGAGCAGAAGCTCGACAGGCGCACGTAGCGCCCGTTCTCGCCAGACCACCGATCGAGCGCCTCGCGCATGATCCGGAAGTTCGCCTGCGTCGCGAACGTGCCGCCGTAGCCCTCCGTCGTCGGTCCGTACGGGACGTAGTCGAGCAAGCTCTGCGCGGTCGAGCGGATCACGGCGATGATGTCGCCGCCGGCCTGCGCGACGGCGAGCGCGTGCACGACGTCCTCGTACACGTTGCCCGTCGCCGTCAGCACATAGCGCAGCGGCGGCGGGTGCTCGCCGAGGCGCTCGCGCAGCTCGCGGCGATCGCCCATCCGCGACGCGATCAGCGCGACACGCTCCTCGCACTCGTGCGCGATCCGCGCGCGGATAGCATCCTCGCCGGCGGGTGGGAGCGCCGTCAGGTCGAGCTCGCCGCGGTCGACCGCCTCGGCGAGCGACTGCGGCGTCGCGTCGGCGTCGGCGAGCAGCGCCGTGCCGATCCAGTGCGCGATCCCGCGGCCGAGCTCGCCGCGGTCGCGCACGTGGTCGACGAGCACGTTCGGCAGCGGCGCGTCGAGCTCGTTCGTGCCGTCGACGCCGAGCAGGCGGGTGATCGTGCGCTCGACCGACACCGTCGTCTTCCGAGCGATCGTCTCGCCGACCTGCGCCGCGATCTGCTGCGCCGCCTGGCGGCACGACGCGATCACGCCCTGGTCGAGATCGAGCTTGGATCTCACCGGTCACGCCCCGATGAGCACGCAGGGCAAGCAGGGCAAGGACGCAGGGAGCGTGGCGTACGACGTACGCGAGCGACCGAGGACGCAGATCCTGCGCCGCTCTGCGTGCTCATCGGAGCTCCCGCACGATCGGGAAGGGGATCACCTCGCGCAACGTGTCGCGTTCGAGCAGGATCATCACGAGGCGATCGACGCCCATCCCGCCGCCGGCCGTCGGCGAGTAGCCGTACTCGATCGCGCGCGCGTATTCCTCGTCGTTCGGATGCGGAACGTCCTCGTCGTCGATCATCCGCCGCTTGCGCTGGTCGACGAAGCGTTGCCACTGGTCGACCGGGTCGTTCAGCTCGGTGTCGCCGCTGACCAGCTCGATGCCGCCGATCACCGCGTCGAAGTGCTCCGCCAGCTCCGGATGCACCGCGTGGCGCTTGGTGATCGGGAACGGCTCGAGCGGGAAGTCGAACACGTGCGTCGGCTGGTTGATCGTCGACTCGATCTTCTCCGAGTAGATGTCGGCGACGACCTCCGCCGACGTCGCCTCCGGGTCGATCGGCTCGTCCAGCAGCTCGGCGAGCTGCTCGCGCGTGGACTCCATGAAGTCGACGCCGAAGCGCTCGAGGATCAGCTCGCGCATCGTGATCCGCCGCCACGGCTTCGCCAGGTCGATCTGTTCGCCGTTTCGCTCGATCACCGTCCGTCCGAGCGCCTTCTGCGCGACGTCGCGGAACATCTCTTCGGTCACCGTCGCGACGTCGTTGTAGTCCGAGTACGCGCACATGAACTCGATGATCGTGAACTCCGGCGAGTGCTTCGGCGAGATGCCCTCGTTGCGGAACACCTTGCCCATGTCGTACACGTTCTCCATCCCGCCGACGATGCAGCGGTTGAGGAACAGCTCGACCGAGATGCGCAGGTACAGCTCGCGGTCGAGCGCGTTGTGGTGGGTGACGAACGGGCGCGAGCCGGCGCCGCCCGCGAGCGACTGCAGGGCGGGCGTTTCGATCTCGACGAAGTTGCGCTCCGCCAGCCATTCGCGGATCGCGAGCACGATCTTGTTGCGCTTGACGAACAGATCGCGCGTCTCCTGATTGGCGATCAGGTCGAGCTCCCGGTAGCGGTAGCGCGTGCCCGTGTCGCCGAGGCCGTGGTGCTTGTCCGGCGGTGGGCGCAGCGACTTCGTCAGCAGCGTGCACTCGACCGCCTCGAGCGCGAGCTGGCCGCGCTGGGTGACGTACACGCAGCCGTCGACCGACACGATGTCGCCGATGTCGAAGTTGAGGATGCGGTCGTACGCCTCCTGTCCGAGCGAGTCGACGCGCAGCACGACCTGGATCGAGCCGGACAGGTCGCGCACGTCGAGGAACGCCGTCTTGCCGTGCCCGCGGCGTGGAGATCAGCCGCCCGGCGACGATGTAGCGCATCTCCTCGTGCGCGCCCTGGTCGAGGCTCGTCGGGTCGTGCGCGCCGAAGATCTCGCTGATCCGCGTGCGCCTGCCCCACAGCGTGACCGCCGGATACGGGTCGATCCCTTCCGCGCGCAGCCGCTCGAGCTTCTCGCGCCGCGCGTCGATTTCGTGGCGCTCCTCGAGCGCCACCGCTGCGCCGTCGCCCGCGCCGTCCGTGGCCGGGTCGTCCTGCTCGAGCGCTATCTCCCTCTCCCCCTCCTGGTGTCCGGATGCGGACATGTCAGACGATCCTCTCAAAGCGGTTTCGCTTGTCAAGCGCCGACGCAGGTTCGCTGCAGGGGTCCCGCGCGCGCGCCGACTAAGCCATCGGCAGCGACATGCCCGCCGGTTTTCGCTGCTCCGGCGGAGCGGCGTCGGCGATCGGCGCGCCGACCTCGACGAGCGGCAGCACCGGCAGCGCCAGCGGTGAGAGCGCGATCATCCCGCGCGCGATCTGGCGGATCGCCTGCGAGGCGGGGTCGTCCGGATCCTCGATCACGAGCGGCACGCCGCCGTCCGACTGCGCACGCAGCGGCATCGTCAGCGGGACCATGCCGAGCAGCGGGACGTCGAGCTCGTCCGCGAGCTCTTCGCCGCCGCCCTCGCCGAAGATCGCATAGCGCTCGCCGGCGGGCGTCGTGAAGGAGGACATGTTCTCGATCACGCCCGCGATCTCGAGGTTCACCTTCTCGGCCATCTGCGCCGCGCGGCGCGCCACCTTCTGCGCCGTCGCCTGCGGCGTCGTGACGATCAGGAACTTCGCCTGCGGCAGCAGCTGCGCGAGCGTCATCGAGACGTCGCCCGTGCCCGGCGGGAGATCGATCAGCAGGTAGTCGAGCACGCCCCAGTCGACGTCCTGCAGGAACTGCGTGAGCGCCTTGTGCAGCATCGGCCCGCGCCACACGACCGCCGCGTCCTCCTCGACGAAGAAGCCGATCGACATCACCTTCACGTCGTGCGCCTCGAGCGGAACGATCTTGCGCTCGGCCGAGACCGGCGGGCGCGTCGCGCCGAGCCCGTACATCCGCGGCAGCGAGTAGCCCCACACGTCGGCGTCGAGCACGCCGACGCGCTTGCCTTCGGCCGCGAGCGCCGCCGCGAGGTTCGCAGTCAGCGTCGACTTGCCGACCCCGCCCTTGCCCGAGCCGATGCAGATCACGTTCTCGACCTGCGCGAGCGACCCGTCGGGCAGCCCGCCGCCGCGGCCGAGCTTCTGCTGCAGCGCCGCCTTCTGCTCGTCGCTCAGCACGTCGAAGTACACGTTGCAGTGCGTCACGCCCTCGAGCGCCGACACCGCCTCGGCGACCGCGCTCTGGAAGTGGCCCTTGATCGGGCAGCCCGGCGTCGTCAGCGACACCGTCACGTCGACGACGCCGTTCGCGCCGATGTCGATCGAGCGCACCATGTCGAGCTCGACGATCGAGCGGTGCAGCTCGGGGTCGATCACGACCGTCAGGGCCTGCGTTACGTCCTCGCGCGTGGGCATGACGGCCATTGTGACAAACGTGCGCCCGCGGGCCGGAGCCGGCCAATTAAATGACCCGCCGGGCGATGGGGACGCCCGGCGGGTCGAGGGAGGAGAGGGTGCTACTACTGCCGGCGGGATATGAGGCCGACAGACTGACCCGTTGACCGCCTTTCAGTCAGCGATCCCCGGCCTCTCCGAGCCGGGTCGGGGGAAGTTGGTTTGCGTCAGACGAGGCTGAGGATCCGCTCCTGGACCTGGTCGACGAGCTCGCTGCCGTTCTTGGCGACGGCGTCGCGACGCTTTTCGAGGTCTGTGACCGTTTTCTCGATCTCGCGACGGCGCTGGCGCAGTTCGCGCTCGACGCGCACGCGCGCTTTGCGCACCTCGCGCTCGAGGCGGTTGCGCGCGGTCGCCCCGCGGCGTTCGAAGCGGCGCAGCTGCGCCTGCGCCTTGCTCGTAGACGAGTAGCTCGAGATCGTGTCGCCGACCGTCGTCACGAGCTGGTCGCGAGCCGTCAGCGCGACGCCGACGGGGATCAGCACGGCACGCTCGGCGTAGTCGCCGAACACGCCGACCGTCTCGCGCGTGGCCGTCTGCGCCTGGCGCGCGGCCGACTCCGACTGGTGGATCGCGCGCGTGCGGGCGGCCTTCGCGGTCGTCGCTTTCGACTGCGTCGTCGTCGCTTTCGAGCGAGCCGTCGCTTTGCGCGCCGGTTTGCGCGCTTTGGCCGGTTTCGAGCCCGCTTTGGAGCTTTTCGGTGCGGTGGTGGCAGTTGGCATCTGGGGCGGATCTCCTCTTCTTCCTCGCCTCTGCGAGGAGGTGCGGGTTCAGGTCTCGGGTCGATTACCCGATCTTCGATGATCGAACACCTGTTTGTAACCCGCTCCTCGAAGATTGTTACAACGCGATGCTATCACGTCGGAAAGCGCCCATGTGATCGGGCGTTCACAACCGTTAGCTTGTAACAGGAGGAACGTGCGTTCGGCCCGCGGATGCTGCGTTCGGGTCCGTTCGCGCGACCCACGCGGCCGGATCCGCGAGCTCCTCGGCGCTCGGCAGCTGCTCGGCAGCGCTCCACACGCGCGCGAGCGCGTCGGCGCCCGCCTGCGCGACGACGGCGTCGCAGAAGCGCCGTCCGACCTCGTACTGGCGCAGCTTCATCTCGAGCCCGAGCAGCCGCTCGAGCACGCGCCACGGCAGCCCGCGCGACTCCCGCCGGCGCGTCATCGCGCGGCGCAGCTTCGGCAGCGACGGCAGCACCTCGGCGCCGACCGCGTCCATCGTGTGCTCAGCGTGCCCCTCGATCAGCGACATCACAGCCTGCATCCGCTCGACCAGCGCCCAACGATCCTCGCCGAGCGTGATCCGCAGCAGCTCGCCGCTGCGCGCGCGCTCGGCGAGCTCGCGCAGCTCGGCCGGGTCGGGGATCCTCGGCAGCGAGAAGCGGCTCCCGCCCGACGCGCCGTTGCCGTTGCCGGCGCTGCGCTCCTCGCTCGACTCGCCGCCGGCGTCGCCGCCGCCGCCGCCGCCGAGCAGCGTCACCTCGAGCCCGTCGATCAGCTCTTTCAGCATCCCGCCGAGGTGCTCGCGCAGCCACGGCGCGCCGCTGAACTGGACCGCGTGCGTGATCTCGTGGATGCTCACCCACAGCACGAGATCGTCGCGGTCGACGGACAGGTTGCGCGCGGCGATCGCGAGGTTCGGCGCGAGCAGCAGCAGCCGCGGAGACTCCGGCTCGCCGAGCAGCGACAGGTCGTACTGGCCGAGCACGCGCTGCGAGAGCACGCCAGTCAGCGCGCCGACCTGCGCGCCGAGCAGGAAGCCCGATGCCGTCCGCAGCGGGCGCGCGAGCGGCCCGGCGCCGGCGCCCAGCCGCTCGCTCAGCCCGCCGAGCAGCGGGCGCATCGTGCGCAGGTTCGCCGCGATCCACGCGCTGCGGTCGACCGCCTCGAGCGCCGGCAGCTCGGCCGGCTGCGGCAGCCCGCTGTACTCGCTCACGCGCCGCGCGAACTCGTGCGCGCGCGGTTGCACCGACGCCGCCCTGACGCCGCCCGGCGGCGGCGACCCGGCGACCCGCTCGCCGATGCGCTGCGCCATGCGCCAGTCGATCACGTCCACACACCAAGCCTAGCCCCGCAGCCTCAGCGTCCGGTAAGGATCGGTCTGGCGGGGTCCAACTCCTCGCCGATCGCCGATCGTGCCCGAGAACGCGCCAGATCGCTCGACTCTCGGCCTGAGCGCTCGTATCCTGGGACGGTGCCCGCCTCGCGAACCGCGCCCGAGCCCGCCGTCGATCGCGCCGGCGCGCCGGTCGCCGACGCCGCGTTCCTGCGCCGCGCCGAGGTTCGCGACGTGCTCGCGTGGGTGCGCCTGCTCGTCGACCCGCACGACGCCGCCGCCGTCGTGCGCGCGCTCGCGCGGCCGCCGATCGAACTGCGCCAGGCGCATCTCGCGCGCGTGATTCAGCTCGCGCGCCGGCGCAAGCTCGATCTCGTCGCCGGGCTCGGCGCCGCGACCGAGTCGCCGCAGGTGCCGCCCGAGGCGCGCGAACGGATCGAACGCTTCGTCACGCTGCACCGCGGCGCGCTCGACGCGCTCGAGCGGCTCGCGCCCGACGCGTTCCTGCTCGAGCTGATCGAGCTGCTCGGCACGCCCGGGCGCTCGCTGCTGACGCCGGCCGACGCCGCCGAGCAGCGCGCGAGCCTGCAGGCGCTGCGCGACCTCGCCGGCGAGCTGCTGCGCGCCGAGCCGCAGTCGAGCTCGCGCGAGCTCGCCCGGCGGCTCGCCGCCGTCGTGCCCGAGGCGCGCGGCGCGATCGCCGCCGGCGACCGCGAGCCGCCGGCGCACCTCAGCGCCGTCCCGCCGGCCGGCGAGCGCTCGCACGACGAGCTGCTCGAGGAGCGCTTCCAGCGGCTGCGCGACGAGGTGCTCGACAGCGTCGCGAGGATCGGCGGCCGTCTCGGCGAGCTGCGCCTCGACACCGAGCTCGACGTCTCGCACGGGATCGTTCGCTATCTCGAGCTGCTGAAGCTCGCCGCGCTGGTGCAGCGCCCCGACGAGCAGGAGCTCGAGGAGGCGCTCGCAGACGTCAACGCGCGGCTGCTCGCCGCCGCGACGCCGCTGCAGCGCGAGATCTTCCAGACCTCCGCGCTCGACGACTCGCTCGTCGCGGGCGCGCATCCGGGCCTGCGCGAAGAGCACTCGCTCGACCCGTTCCTGCCGCGCAAGGGCGTCGGCCTGGCGCTCTCCGCATCGGACATCGAGACCTACCGCAGCTGCCCGCTGCGCTACAAGTTCGCGCGCGTACTACGGATACCGACCGAGCAGACGCTGCACCAGCGCTTCGGCATCGCCGTGCACCAAGTGCTCGAGCGCTTCCACGCCGACGGCGAGGAGTCGCTGTCGCGGATCCACGAGCTGCTCGACGGCGGCTGGCGGCGCGCCGGTTTCGGCGACTCCGAGATCGAGCGCGGGCTGCGCGAGAGGGGCCGCGCCGCGCTGTCGCACTACCACGCGCGCCTGCGCGAGCAGGACTCCGAGCCTGTCTGGTTCGAGCGCTCGTTCTCGTTTCGCCTCGGTCCGCACCACCTGCGCGGGCGCGTCGACCGTGTCGACCGACTCGCGCCCGGCGCCGGCGCCGAGTACGAGCTGATCGACTACAAGACCTCGCGCCCGAAGAGCGCCGAGCAGCTCGAGGACGACGTCCAGCTCTCGCTCTACGCGCTCGCCGCGCGCGAGGACTGGCATCTGCCGTCCTCGCGCCAGGCCTACTACTACGTGCTCGACGACGTCAAGGTGCCGGTGCCGCGCGACGAGCACGACGCGGCCGCCGTCGCCGACGTCGTCATGGCCGTCGGCGACGGCATCCTCGCGCACGAGTTCGAGCCGACGCCCTCGCACGCGGCCTGCTCGATCTGCGACTACCGCATCGTCTGCCCCGTCGCCGAGCGGTAACGCCGCGCGCGAGACGTTCGTCGCCCGCGCCGACGCGGGCGCAGCCCGCTCGCCGCAGCGCGCGGCCGGCCCTCGAAATCGTCGGCTACATGCTCTCGCGCCCGCGCTGGCGCAGGAAGCGCTGGAATTCGCGCGCGAGCATGTCGCCCGACGGGACGTCCTCGCTCGCCTCCGCCTCCTCGCCTTCGGACGCCTGCTCCAGGCGTTCGACGAACGCCTGGATGTCGGGGTCGCTCTGCACCGCGAGCCCGACCTGGCGCTCGTAGTCGGCCGCCGCCGACTCGAGCTCGGAGACGTCGACCGACACGCCGATCAGCCCTTCGACGCGGCGCACGAGCGCGAGCGCGGCCTTCGGGTTGCTCGCCGCCGCGACGTAGTGCGGTACGCCCGCCCACAGGCTCGCCGACGGCAGCCCCGCCTGCGCGCACGCATGGTGCAGCACGCCGACGATCCCCGTCGGACCCTCGTACGTGGAGCCGTGCATGCCAAGGCGCTCCATCATCGCCGGGTCGGTCGCGTGGCCCGACAGCGACACCGGGCGCGTGTGCGGCACGTCTCCGAGCAGCGCGCCGAGCGAGACGACGACCTGCACGCCGAGCGCCTCCGCGAGGTCGACGATGTGCCCCGTGAACGCGCGCCAGCGAAGCGACGGCTCGACGCCCTGCACGAGCACCAGATCGCGCGGCGCGCGCGGCGCCTGCGCCGCGAACACCTCGACCGTCGGCCACGCGATCTCGCGCTCGTTCTCGTCGTTGAAGCGCACCGATGGGCGGTTCGACTGGAAGTCGTAGAACTCCTCCGAGTCGATCCGCGCGAAGCGCCGCGCGTGCAGCGCCGACGCGAGGAACGACACCGCGCTCGACGCCGCGTCGCCCGCGTCGTTCCAGCCCTGGAACGCGCACACCATCGCCGGCGCCCTCAGGCTCTCCGGACGGCGGTCCCAGATCAGCGGCTGCATCCGAACCACCGTACATCATGGAACGATGGCTTCCGCCACGAGTCCAGCCGAGCAGATCGCCGCTGCGGCGGCGTCCGACGCGGCCCCGGCGAGCGCGCCCCCGACGCAGCGGATCGCGACGCTGCGCGACTGCGACGACGTCGACGGCGTGTTCGCGTGCACGCGCAAGGAGCGCCAGATCTCGCGCGCCGGCACGCCGTACCTGAACATCGAGCTGGCCGACGCGACCGGCACGATCCTCGCGCGCGCGTTCACCGACGCAGACGTGCTCGCCGGGCGCTTCGAGCGCGGCGAGCTCGTGCACGTGCGCGGCCGCGCCGAGCGCTGGCGCGAGCGGCTGCAGGTCAACGTCGAGCAGATCGCGCGCGCCGACGGCGACGCCGCCGATCCGGCCGCGTTCCTGCCGACCGCGCGGCGCGACCTCGACGAGCTCGAGGGCTTCCTCGAGCATCTTTCGCGCGAGGTCTACGACCCCAGCCTGAAGCTGCTGCTCGGCGGCGTGCTTGGCGACCGCGAGCTGCGCGCCGCGCTGCGCCGCGCGCCGTGCTCGGCGCCGACGACGCCGCCCGCGCGTGGCGGCGCCCACCACGCCTATCTCGGCGGACTGCTCGAGCACACCGTCGCCGTCGCGAGCATGGCGATCGAGCTGTGCACGGTGCACATGCGGCTCGACCGCGACCTGCTGCTGTGCGCCGCGATCGTGCACGACCTCGGCAAGACGCGCGAGTTCACCTACGGCGCGGAGATCGGCCGCAGCGTCGAGGGGCGGATGCTCGGGCACATCGAGCTCGGCCTGCGCACGATCGCGCCGCACGTGCCGCGCTCGCTCGACGCCAGTCGCCGGCTCGCGCTCGAGCACTGCGTGCTGCTGCACCACGGCCCCGACGGCGCCGGCGGCGCGCGCTTCGCCTCGCCCGAGGCGCTCGCGCTGCACCGGCTGAACGCGCTCGACGCCGGCGTCAAGGGGGCGTTCGAGCAGGGGCTGTAGCCATCCGCCTGAGCCGTACCATTGAGGAGAGCATGTCTCCGCGTCTCGCGATCTGGACCGTCGGCCACTCGAACCACAGCCTCGAAGACTTCGTACGGCTCATCGCCGGTCAGCAGATCGAGTTCCTCATCGACGTGCGGTCGTTTCCGTACTCGCGCTTCGCGCCACATTTCAATCGCGAGGAGATCGAGGCGGAGATGCGACGGCGTGGGGTCGGCTACTTGTTTCTCGGCAACGAGCTCGGCGGTCGACCCGAACGGGAGGAGCACTACGACTCCGACGGGCACGCTCTCTATGGCCCGATGTCCGAAGAGCGATCGTTCGTGGCTGCGATCGAGCGGCTGATCGACGGCGCGCATCGTCACCGGATCGCATTGCTCTGCAGCGAGGCCGATCCCCGGCACTGCCATCGGCGGCTGCTGGTGGGCAGGGTTCTTACAGATCGAAATGTTGAACTTCGGAATATCCTTGCTGATGGAACAATCAGCGCCGAGCTTTCGGTCGCGCCGTCAGGCGATGACGGGGGCCAGGACTCGTTGTTCGAGGATCGGCAGACGTGGAGATCTACACAATCGGTTGCACACAGACGACGGCTGAGCGCTTCTTCGAGCGGCTGACCGCCGCCGGCATTCGCCGACTGCTCGACGTCCGCCTGAGCAACACCTCGCAGCTTGCCGGTTTCGCCAAGGCGAGCGACCTACCGTACTTCCTGCGGGAACTGATCGGAGCCAGCTACGCGCATGAGCCGCTGCTCGCTCCAACCAAGGAGCTGCTCGACGACTACAAGAAGCGCAAAGGGGACTGGTCGACGTATGAGGCCGGCTTTCTCGAGCTGATGCGGGGTCGCCGGATCGAGACCGCGCTCGACCCCGCTGACTTCCATACGCGCACGGCCCTGTTGTGCAGCGAGGCCACCGCTGAGAACTGCCATCGACGCTTGGTCTGCGAGTACCTGGCAGATCGCTGGCCTGACGTCCGCGTCGTGCACCTGTGAGCCATGCGGATCGTCGTCAACCACGTCACGCGGATGCGTGCGCCACGCATCTGCGTAGCGGGCATTGATCCGCAGACGATGGAGCATGTCCGGCCGACGACGCCCTCGACGGACCTGATCACGCGAAGCCTTCTGCGGACTGACGGTGGGCCGTTCGGGCTGGGCGCCGTGGTCGACCTTGGGGCATTGACCGCTGACCCTTCGCCACCGGAGGTCGAGGATCATCTATTTCACACAGCGAACGCCCGGCGGGTCGAGGACATGCGCGATGACGAGTTCCTCGATCTGCTCGACAAGACGAGCGCCTCTGACCTGACCAGCGCATTCGGCCCTCAGCTCGAGCGGGTCGGCTGGAAGTACGCGACCGAGCGCGGACGCGGATCGCGCTCGCTCGCCGTGATCCGTGCGGGCAGACGGCCTGAGCTGGCGATCGACGATCGCTTCGGCAGGCTTCAGCTTCGGTTCAACGATGTCGAGCCTCCGGCCTACGTACCCGTTACCGACGTTCGCTTCTACGACGACGATCAAGAGACGATCAGAGCCGACGTCGTCGAGAATGTCGCGCGTCGTCTTCGCCACGGCGTGAGCGCATTCCTGATGTTCGGCCTGGCGCAAGCCTACGAAGCGCCGCACGACGATCGTGAGCGCCATTGGCTGCAGCTCAACGGGCTTTGCCTCGTCGATAGGCCGACGCGGGACATCCCTTGACAGGCGTCCAGCGACCTTGCGGCGGCTGACGCGCGGGCACCCAGCCGGTCAAGCCGCGCAGCTCTGCTGCCGATGTAGAAGGTATGAGCGAGATCGGCGCACCGGCCGCCGAGCCAGCGACCGCTGAGCGGGCGCAGGACGCGGCGAGCGAGCACGTGGGCACCGGCCTGTACCCGCCGCAGCGCACCGGCCGCTCGACGCGGATGATCGGCGAAGTCGTCGTCGACCTCGGCTTCGCCGACCGCCAGACGGTCGACGAGGCGGTCGAAACGGCGCGCGCGCAGGGGCGCCCGACGGGACTCGTGCTCGTCGAGGAGGGCGTGCTGCGCCACGACCAGCTCGCGCGCGTCGTCGCCGAGCGGTTCGGCCTCGACTACGTCGACCTCGCCGTCTACGACCTCGACATGGGCGCCGTCAACCTGCTCAGCCACGATGCGAGCAAGCGCTACCAGGCGATCCCGATTGGCTTCGGCGAGGACGGCGCGCTTCTGCTCGCGATGGCCGACCCGACGAACGTGCTCACGATCGACGACGTCGCGATGATGACCGGCCGCCGCGTGCGCCCGGTCGCGGCGTCGGTCGATGACCTCAACCTGCTGCTCGCGCGCATGACGCGGATGGAGGACTCGATCGAGGACATCGTCGACGAGCAGGTCGAAGGCGACGAGGAGGAGAGCACGCTCGTCGACGAGGCCGACAACGACGCGCCGATCATCAAGCTCGTCCACTCGATCGTCGCGCAGGCGATCCAGCAGGGCGCCTCCGACATCCACGTCAATCCCGAAGAGGGCGACACGCGCGTGCTGTTCCGCGTCGACGGCGTGCTCGCGCCGGCCGCGACCGTCAAGCGCAAGATGGCGATGGGCGTCGTCTCGCGGATCAAGATCATGGCCGACCTCGACATCTCCGAGAAGCGCCTGCCGCAGGACGGTCGCTTCGGCCTGACCGTCGACGGCCGCCGCGTCGACATCCGCGTCGTCACGCTGCCGCTCGTCTACGGCGAGGGCGTCGTCCTGCGAATCCTCGACAAGGGGAGCGTCGTGCAGGGCCTCGACTCGCTCGGCATGCCGGCCGACGCGCTTGCGCAGTTCTCGAGCGCGATCGCCAAGCCGAACGGCGCCGTGCTCGTCACCGGCCCGACCGGATCGGGCAAGTCGACGACGCTGTACGCGGCGCTCAACGAGCTCAACGACGGCGAACGCAGCATCCTCACGATCGAGGACCCGGTCGAGCAGCGGATCGCCGGCATCAAGCAGATGCAGATCGCGGCGAAGGCCGGCGTCACGTTCGACGTCGGGCTGCGCTCGATGCTGCGCGCCGACCCCGACGTGATCATGGTCGGCGAGATCCGCGACCGCGAGACGGCGCACATCGCCGTCGAGGCGGCGCTGACCGGCCACCTCGTGCTGAGCACGCTGCACACGCGCGACGCGCCGAGCGGGCTCGGGCGGCTGATCGACATGGGCATCGAGCCGTTCCTCGTCTCCTCGGCCGTCGACTGCATCGTCGCGCAGCGGCTCGTGCGCCTGCTGTGCAAGCACTGCAAGAAGCAGCAGAAGCTGACCGACGCGGTGCTCGCCGAGCACGGCCTCGGCGTGCAGCCGTACGAGGCCGTCGGCTGCTCGCGTTGCGGCGGCAGCGGCTATCGCGGCCGCGTCGGCGTGTACGAGGTGATGACCGTCTCCGAGCGGATCCGCGCGCTGATCCTCGAACGCGCGTCCGTCGACGTGATGGTCGCCGTCGCCGTCGGCGAAGGCATGCGCCGCCTGCGCGACGACGGCCTCGAGAAGGTCCGCGAGGGCCTGACGTCGATCGCCGAGGTCGAGCGGATGACGAACAGCCTGCTCTAGGAGCCGAGCAGCAGCGAGATCCGCAGGGGTCCGCTCGGGAACGCCTCGCCGGTGAACGAATATGCCTGGTAAGTGCGCCCGCCGTAGCTCACCGGCCCGCGGTCGGGCACCTGCGCCGGACCGGGCGCGAGCGTGCCCATCACCTGGCGCGCGCCGACGCGCATCAGCACGTCGGCGCCGGTGAAGCGCCGGGCGAGCTTGACGTAGCCGGCGTCGTCCTGAATCGCGAACGAGAAGCGCCCGACTTCGCGCCCGCCGCTGCGAACCGTCCCGTGCACCGGCGCGAGCACGTACGGGCCGCCGAGGTCGTACAGGAAGCGCTCTGCGCCGCTCGGCTCGACGGCGTACACGCGCACGCGCACGACGTGGATGTGCGCGGCGAAGAAGCTGACGATCGCCGCGCGGATCGACGCCGTGTCGCGTTCGGCGACCGCCTGCTGGAAGGCGTGATTCGCTTCGATCTGACGCAGCGTCGCGCGCACGTAGGAGCTGCCCGCCTCCTCCTCGTAGATCCGTTCGCCGACGTGGCCGAGCGCTTCCACGCGTGTCTGCGCCGCCGAGCCGGCGCAGCTCAACGCGGCGGACGGCACGAGCAGCACGACGCGCAGCGCGCCGGTCGGGAACAGGGAGCCCGCGAGCGAGGCTGCTTCGTACTTCTTCTTCTCGATTTCGACCGGTCCGCTGGACGGGATTCGCGCGGGCAGCGCACTGCGGGCGAGCGAGGCTGCGACCGTTCGCGCGCCCGAGCCGCCCGGCCCGGCGCCGCCGAGCAGCACGACCTCGGCGCCGGTCACCTGACGCGTGACCTGCTCGTAGCTTTCGGATGACTGCGTCGAGAGCACGAAGCGCGCGTCGGTGCCGGCGATCGGACCGCGCACCGGCGCGATCGCCGTGCCCGAGCCGGCGCTCGCGAACACGCGGCCGCCTTTGACGATCTCGATGCGCACGATCTGGCCGGCCTGCAGCGCGCGCAGCGCGGCGCTCGTCGCGCCGGCGTCGTTCGCCGAGATCGCCTGCGCGAGCGCCGCGGAGCCCTGCACGCGATGCACCGCCTCCTGCACGTCGGCTCCGCTGGAGGCCTCGCGGTAGATCCGCCCGCCGACCTCGCCGAGCGCGCGCGCGACGCGTGCCGCGCAGCCGCTGCCGCTCGACGCGATCGGCGGTGTCGGCGTGCTCGTCGAGGTCAGCGTCAGCGTCGCGATCGTCTTCGCCGCGCCGCCGTTCGACGAGCTCGAGCCGCACGCCGAGAGCAGCAGCGCGACCGCGAGCGCTGCGATGCACGCGAGACGTCTCATCCCTGAAGCCTATGGGCGGCGCCGCACGCGATGCGGCGCCGCCCGTGCATCGCGACTACTTCTTCTTCGTCGCCTTCTTCTTCGACGTCGGCTTCTGCTTGGCGCCCTTCTTCGCCGGCTTCTTGACGCTCGCCGGCGGCGGGTTGAAGCGGTTGTAGCGCGAGTACCAATCGGGCTTGCAGCCGATCGGCCGGCCGAGATCGTACGGGCCGGAGATCGCCTGCGTGACCTTGCCTTTTTCGAGGTACGCGTACGTGACGGTCAGCAGCGCGTCGACGCGCGGCTCGGCGCACAGCTTCGTGCCGATCGAGAACTGGCCCGTGATCGCCTCGTAGCCGGCCGCCGTCGAGCCGACGCAGTTCGACGCCCATCCCGGGATTTCACCCGAGCACGAGAACGTGTCGGCGAGTTCCTTTTTCTCGATGCTCGTGACGATCGGCGGACTCGAGACGCCGGTCACCGGGATCTGCGATTGCACCTGGTAGCCGGTGATCGGGCCGTTGCAGTAGAACGTGTACTGCACCTGCTGTTCTTCGCTTCCCAACACCGGCTGGCCGCCGGCGAGGCTGCCGATGCAGTTGTAGTTGTTCGGGTTCGATTCTTCGGCCTGACTCAGCGCCGGACTCGCGAGCGACAGGGCGGCCACGCCCACGATCGCGGCCAGCCAGAGCGTGGCCTTTCGGTGGGCGTTTCGAGATGCGTGCAACGGGTTCTCCGTTTCGTGTTCGTGGGACGTTGGATCAGGTGTGGATCGGGTGCTTCGCGCGTCAGTGCAGGAGCGCTTCCAGGCTCTGCTTGGGTGAAGTCGGGTCGAAGGCGACCGCCGAACGTGCTCCGGCCTTGGCGAAAGGTGAAATCAGCAACGCTCCGGCCGGCGGCGTCGTGACGAGCGTGCTCGACGCCGAGCCGGCCGGCAGTTCGGCGGTCGTCGGATCGACGACGGTCGCGTACGTGACGACCACGAGCCCGTGTTCGGCGTACGTGCTCGTCGCCGTGATCGTCGCGATCGCCGCCTGCACGAACTGGTTCGCCGCGGCGATGCCGGCCGGCGTCCCCGGCGCGCACGCCGCCCCCGCCGCGCCTTCCGGGCACGACGGCTGGACGATCGTGTGCAGCACCGGCAGCGTGCCGCCGACCGTCGCGCGGTGTTCGACGAGCGCCGCGTCGCTCGCGAACGCGCTCGCGTCGAGCGCCGACCACCCGGCCAGCAGCGTGCCCTTTGGGATCAGCTGGCCGGCGATGTAAGGGGCCGCCGCCGCGTTCGACGTCGCTTCGCCGAACGAGAAGCCCGACAGCTCGATCAGCCAGACGCTCGTGATCGGCGGCAACGTCGACGCGCCACCGCCCGTTTTCTTCGACGTCGGCCGTTTCGTTTCCGATTCGCTCGCCGGCGTCGTCGTCGTGCTCGAAGACGTCGGTTTGCTCGTCGTGCTCGCCGGCGCTTTGCTCGCGGCAGGCGTCGCCTGCGGAGTGCTCGCCGGCGCCGGCGTGGCCGGTGGCGCGGTGCTCGCCGGCGTCGCCGCCGGCGCCTGCGAGCGCTCGCGCGCCGCCAGCGAGGCGATCAGCGCCGGCAGCTGCTGCACGACGCCGCCGCTGCCGGCCAGCGACGCCGCCGGCGTCGGGCCGATCGCCGCGCCGACGCCGACGCCGAGCGTGAGCATCGCGACCCCGAGCGCCGCGCTTGCGCGGAACGACGGCAGGCGCGACGCGCCGCGTACGCGGCGCGCGTCCGACCTCGCGTGTACGTCGTTCAGCGACGCGCCTGGCGCGTCGCTCGGTTGGGCCTGGGTGGGCTCGGTGGAGTTGTCCATGTTTTGTAAAGCGATCGCAACTTTGTGGGCCTCGGCGGGGTTAACCGCGCCATCCCCGTCTAGTTGCGGACAAATCAGCTTATCCAGATCGAATCTATCGGGATTATGATATGTTCGCGCCTCGACGCTGTCAACCATTTGTCAAGAACCAGAACGGAGCAACTCCTCAATGAACCGAATCCGCCGTCTCTCCCTCGCCTTCGCGGTGGCGGGCGTGCTCGGGGTCGCGGCGCCTGTGGCCGCCTCGGCGATCACGACCGTCACGATCAGCGGCGCCACCGCGTCCTATCCGCTCGTCTCGCTGCTCGCGTCGAAGTACGTCAAGACACACCCCGGCAAGGTGAAGTTCAAAATCACGCAGGGCGGTGCGCAGATCGGCATTAACGACGTCGCCGCGGGGCGCGTCACGATCGGTGACGTCTCGCGTGACCCGATCGCCTCGGACCCGGCAGGCCTCGTGTTCTACCCGATCGCCAAGTACGGCATCTGCGTGATCACGAACAAGTCGAACCCGGTCCCGAACCTCAGCAGCTCGCAGGTGGTCTCGATCTTCACCGGCAAGACGATCAACTGGAGCCAGGTGAGCGGCGCGACCGCAACCGGTCCGATCGACCTGATCAGCCGCACGTCCGTCGCCGGCGTCCTGACCAACTTCACGACGCTGTTCCTCGAAGGCAAGAAAGTCTCGACGAAGGCCGCCGAAGAACCGTCCGAGGGCCTGCTGCGCGCGAAGGTCGAAAGTGACCCGAACGCGATCGGCTTCGTCTCGAACTACCAGTCCGACAAAGGCACCGTCAACGCGGTCGGTTACAACGGCGTCCAGTGCAACCACGAAAACGTCAAAGCCGGGACGTACGCCGGCACGGCGCGCTTCTACGAGGTGACCAAAGGGAAGGCGACCGGCGCCGCCTCGGCGTTCATCGGCTGGATCGAGAAATCGGCGGCCGCGGCGAAGATCATCAACACGCAGTGGCTGACGATCTGAGTCGCGCTTGCTGGACCGGCTGAGGCACCCGTGGCCCGATCACCGCGCCGAGCGAACGCTCGGCGCGGTGTCGTTGCTCGTCTGTGCGCTCGTCGTCGCGATGGTCGTGTTCGTCGCGATCCACGCGTGGCCGATCTTCCAGCACAACGGCCTCTCCTGGCTCGGCTCGGGGAGCGACGTCGGTCGCCAGCTCGCGGCGATGCAGAACACGACGCAGCACCCGCCGCCGTCGGCGTACCACCTGCGCGCGTGGCCGCTCGTGTACGGCACGCTGCTGACGACCGGCGTCGCCGTCGTGCTCGCGCTCGCGATCTCGATCTTCTCGTCGATCTTCATCGTCGAGCTCGCTCCGGCGCGGCTGCGGCGGATCGCGATCCCCGTGATTCGGCTGCTCGCTTCGGTCCCGTCGGTGATCTACGGCCTGATCGGGATCCTTGTGCTCGTGCCGTTCGTCGGCAACGACCTGATCACGACGACGCAGAAGGAATCGGTGCAGAACGTCGTCGAGCTGACCGGCGCGGGGCTGTCGGTGACCGTCGTGATCCTGACCGTGATGATCACGCCGATCATGGTCGCGCTGATCTGCGAGGCGCTCGTCTCCGTCCCGAACTCGTGGCGCGAGGGCGCGATCGCGCTCGGCGTCAACCCGCTGCGCGCGATGCTCGCCGTCACGCTGCGCGCCGCGCGCCCGGCGATCGTCGCCGCCGCCGTGCTCGCCACCGCGCGTGCGCTCGGCGAGGCGATCATGATCTCGATGGTCTCCGGCTCGCGCGCGTTCGCGCCGAAGCCGATCGACGGCCTCGTCTTCCTGTTCGAGCCGCTGCGCACGCTCGCCTCCGGCATCGTCGACTACCGCGAAGGGATCGGCGCGCCCGCGCTCGGCGCGTCGCTGTACGCGTGGGCGTTGCTGCTGCTGTTCGCCGCGCTCGTGCTGTCCGTCGGCGGCTATCTGATCAAGCTCCCCCTCCGCAAGTACCAGGTGCGCGGATGAGCGCGGTCGGCGAGTGGCGGCCGGTGACGGTCGCGCCGGGGCCGCCGATGCAGAGCGGCGGCGGCAAGCGCTCCTCGCCGCTCAGCTGGCGCTGGGTCGACCGGCTCGCGCTCGCGTTCGCCTGGAGCGCGGGGATCGGGCTGTGCCTGATCTCGGCGGCGATCGTGCTGTACATGGGCTACCGCGGGATCGAGTACCTGCGTCCGAGCCTGCTCGTCCAGCGCCCGGCCGTGAGCACCAGCCAGAACGGCACCGGCGGCTTCCTCGACCCGCTGATCGGCACGGCGCTGCTGACCGTGATCGGCGTCGTGCTCGCCGTTCCGCTCGCGATCGGCGGCGCGATCTGGATCGCCGAGTACGGCCGCCCGACGTGGCTCGCGCGGATCGTCGAGTCGAGCATCGAGATCGTCGCCGGTACGCCCGACATCGTGATCGCGCTGTTCGGGCTTTCGATCTTCCAGCTCGGCCTGTTCGCGCCGTTCTCGTTCAGGGCGTCCGGCGGCGGCGTGTTCGGCAAATCGTTCATCGCCGCCGGCGCGATGATGTCGCTGATCGCGCTGCCGCCGCTGTTCACCGCCACGCGCGACGGCCTGCAGGCGGTGCCCGCGCACATGCGCGAGGCGGCGTTCGCGCTCGGCAAGACACGCATCGCGACGATCCGCCGCGTGCTGCTGCCGAGCGTGCGCTCGAACATCGCGACCGGCGTCACGCTCGGGATCAGCCGGATCATCGGCGACACGGCGATCATCGTGCTGCTGCTCGGCGAAACGCTGCGCCTGGACCCGCAGGGGTCTGTGCCGGGCATCGGCCTGCTGCGCGGCACCGGCTCGACGCTGACGAGCTACGTCTACGGCAACTCGCCCGCCGGCGAAGGCGCCGCCCCGCAGAAGGCGTACGCCGCGGCGTTCGTGCTGCTGATCTTCGTGCTCGTGCTCAACCTGATCGTCGATCGCATCGGGCGCTCGCACGCCGACGCGACCGGCATGACCGTCGCCGGCGCCGTCGTCTGAGGCCGCTGCGGCGCCACCGCACCCGCTTTACAACAAGCGCGAACCCCGCTAACCTGATCGCTTCGATGGAGAAAGTGTCCGACAACTTCGGTGCGGAAGGTGTTACATGACACCCGAGGAGCTCGTGCTCGACCCGCCTTCAGACGCGACGAGCGACCGACCGGCTGATCCGCGGCAGGCTGACCCGCGCGTGCTCAGCATCGCCGACGGCGATGGCGTTGCCGCGCCCGACGCGCCGGTGCCGCCCGTGCGCACGATCGTGCTCGACCGCGCGCCGGCGCCGGTGCTGCCGCCGAGCGAGCGCGAGGCCGTGCGCGCCGCCCGCGCGACGGCCGGCCCCGAGCGCCTGCGTCTGGAGGACGTCAGCATCGGCTATGGCTCCAAACGCGCCGTCAACTCGGTCTCGCTGTCGATCCACCAGGGCGAGGTGCTCGCGTTGATCGGCCCGTCCGGCTGCGGCAAGACGACGCTGCTGCGCACGCTCAACCGCCTGACCGAGCTGACGCCGAGCGCGTCGCGCGCCGGGCGCGTGATGCTCGACGGCGACGACATCCACGAGATCGCCGACACGACGCTGCGCTCGCGCGTCGCGATGGTCTTCCAGCAGCCCAATCCCTTCCCGATGTCGATCTTCGACAACGTCGCGTTTGCGCTGCGCGAACAGTCGCGCAGGCGACCGCGCCGGCGCGAGCTCGAGCCGCTCGTGATCGACGCGCTCAAGCGCGCCGGTCTGTACGAGGAGGTCGGCGACGATCTCGACCGGCCCGCGCTGCGCCTTTCGGGTGGCCAGCAGCAGCGCCTGTGCATCGCGCGCGCGATCGCCCCGCGGCCGGAGGTGCTGCTGATGGACGAGCCGTGCAGCGCGCTCGACCCGATCTCGACCGGCACGATCGAGAAGCTGATCGGCGAGCTGCGCCGCGACCTCGCGGTCGTCGTCGTCACGCACAACCTCCAGCAGGCGCAGCGCGTCGCCGACAAGGTCGCGTTCATGTACCTCGGCGACCTCGTCGAGTACGGCACCACCTCGCAGGTGTTCGACGAACCGCGTGCGACGCGCACGCGCGACTACGTGCGTGGGGCGTTCGGATGAGCCGCCACGAGCTGCGCGCGCCGTCATGCGACCGCGCGTCCTGAAGCGAGCGTTCGCGGTGCTTGCCTGTGCAGCCGTGACGACGACGTTCGCCGCGTGCGAGAGCACCGAGCACGAAAGCACGCAGATCGAACGCGAATCGCGCGCCGCGCAGGCTGCCGAACTCGCGAAGGAAAAGGCCGCCAAGCAGCGCTCGCGCGAGCGCAGCCGCGGCGCTCACTCGCACACGACACGCGCCCGTGCGCACGGCGCCGCGGCGAGCGGATGAGCGACGTCAGCCTGATGCCCGTGCCGTCCGACCAGGACGCGACGACCTGCGCGCACTGCGGCGCCGCGCTCGTCGCCGACCAGCGCTACTGCCTCTCCTGCGGGCAGCCGGCCTCGCCGGTCAGGCTCGCTTTCCTCGACGTGCTGCAGAACGACAGGGCCGCCGGCGTCGCGCCGGCGACGCTCGAGCTGACGCCCGCCGGCTACCCGCCGCCCGGCGACTCCCGCGGTGCAAACGGCTGGCTGCGGCGCAACACCGGGCTGCTCGCGCTGCTCGGCGTGCTCGTGCTGTGCCTGATCGCCGGCCTGCTCGTCGGCCACTGGGTCAGCCAGGGCAGCAAGACGCCGGCGAAGCAGGTCGTCGAAGTCAAGGGCCTGTCGGGCCTCGCCGCCGCGCCGGCCGCCGCCGCCACGACGAGCACGGCCGCCGCCGCGACGAGCGCGCCGACGAGCGCATCGGCGAAAGCGGCGGCCAAGGAAGCCGCCGAAGCCAAGCGCTCGGAAGAAAAAGAAACCAAGGCCGAAAAAGCGCCGCCGCCGGCGCCGAAGAAAGTCGCGCCGACGACGATCAAAAAACTGAGCAACTCGAGCGGCAAACAGCATCAGAAAGAAATCAACGAACTCGGCGCTACGCCGATCGAAACCGGCTGAGCGATGTCGGAGCTGCGCCGCCGCCGCTACGAGCTCGCCGAGCGCGTCGCCGAGCTGACGTGGGACCTCGGCGGCCTCACGTACGAGATGGCGATCCGCGACCACTACCGCCTCGACGTGCTCGCGCGGCGCGCCGCCGAGCTGCAGCAGGCCGACGCCGAGCTGGCCGAGGTCCAGCGGATGCTCTCCAGCGCAGAGGCCGGCGTCCACGGCCAGTGCCGCTCGTGCGGCGCCGTCCACAGCCGCGGCGCGTCGTTCTGCTGGCACTGCGGCGCCGGGTTGCTCGAGGAGGCGCGCCCGGCGGCGCTGCGCGAGCCCGGCGAGCCGGCGGCGCTGCGCGAGGCCGGCGAGCCGGTCTAAGCGGCCGCGGCGGCGCGCGGCTGCGCCAGAGGCGCGGCCGCGGCTAGGTCTGCTGCTGCTCGACCGGCGCCGGCGGCGTCGCGACCGGTGGCGGCGTCGCAGCGGGTGTCGGAGCGGGCTGCGCCGGAGCCTGCGCGGGCTGCGCGACGGGCGCCTGCGGCGCCTGCTGCTGCGGCGCCGGGAGCGTCGTCGTCGGCGAGGCGCTCTCGCCGGTGACCGACTGCTTGAACTCGCGCATGCCGGTTCCCAGCGAGCGGCCGATCTCCGGCAGCCGCTTGGCGCCGAACACGAGCAGCACCAGGACGACGAGAACCGCGATGTGCAGGGGGTTATCCAGGCCCATCGAGATCCAAGTCTAGCCGATCCGCTCGCTCGCGCCCGACAGCGCGCGCCGCACGAACTGCGCGGCGACGAGGAGCAGCAGCGCCGCGAACGCGTCGCGCAGGACCTCCCCGGAGAGAGCGTTCGCAAGCACCACGCCGCCGGCCGCGCCGAGCAGCGACAGCGCGCCGAGCAGCAGCGCGTCGGAGCGACGCACGTTGCCGTGACGATCGTGGTTGTACGCGCCGACGATCGCAACCGGGACGATCGCCAGCAGCGACGTCGCCTCCGCCTGGTGCTGGTTGAGGTTGAGGAAGATCACGAGTCCGGGCACGAACAGCACGCCGCCGCCGACGCCGAGCAGGCCGGCGATCACGCCGCCCGCGAGGCCGATCGCGATCGCGCCGATCACTTCACGACCAGCTCGGCCGCGCTCGCGACGAGCACGGCGGCGAACATCAGCGAGATCGCGCGGTTGGGCATGCGCCGGTGCAGCCACGTCCCGAGCAGCACGCCGCCGACCGCCGGCACGCCGACGAGCAGCGCGTCGAGCACGTGGACGTTGCCGTACAGGCCCTGCGTGGCCGCCGCGAACGCCGCGATGAACACGATCGCCGCGAGCGACGTCGCGGTCGCCGCGCGCTCGTCGTAGCCGAGCCAGAGGACGAGCAGCGGGACGATCACGCTGCCGCCGCCGACGCCGAACAGGCCGCTGAACAGGCCGGCTGCGGTGCCGATCGCGGCGAGCTTCAGCGCGCGATTCGCGGTGGCCGCCGGCGGGTGCTCAGCAACCACGCTTGCGAGGAAACTGGCCGGCCACGATGCGCGGCATACTAGTCGTCGTGTCCCCCGCTGCCACGCTCGTGGAGGCGCTCGAGCCGATCCACGCCGACCCCGACCGTGGCGCGGTTCTGCTCGACATCGACGGGACGCTCGCGCCGATCGTGCGTCACGCGGCGGACGCGCACGTGCCCGAGGCGACGCGCTCGCTGCTGATCGAGATCGCCAAGCGCTACCGGCTCGTCGGCTGCGTCAGCGGCCGCCGCGCGACGGTCGCGCGCCAGATCGTCGCGATCGGGACGCTCGCATATGTCGGAAACCACGGCGGCGAGCTGCTGCGCCCGGGCGCGACGCGGCCCGAGGTCGACCCCGAGCTCGCCGCATGGACGACGCGCGTGCGCGACTTCGCGGCGCGCACGCTGACGCCGGACAGCCAGCGCCTGCGCATCCGCGGCGAGGACAAGGACGTGATCGCCGCGTTCCACTGGCGCGGCGCGCCCGACGAGCAGTCCGCCGAGGCGGCCGTCCGCGCGATCGCCGAGCGAGCGCAGGCGGAGGGGTTCGTCGTGCACTGGGGACGCAAGGTGCTCGAGGTGCGACCGCCGGTAGCGCTCGACAAGGGCATCGGCGTCGCGCTGCTGCTGCGCGACGCGCCGGTCAGCGCGGCGATGTACGTCGGCGACGACGCGACCGACCTCGACGCCTTTCGCGGGCTGCGCGAGCTGGCGCAGTCCGGCGCGCTCAGCTCGGCGCTGTGCGTCGCCGTCGACTCCGACGAAGCGCCGCCGGCGCTCGCGCGCGAGGCCGACCTCACGCTCGACGGACCGTCGGGCGTGCGCGAACTGCTCGAGGCGCTGCTTCAGTAGGCGTGCGCTTCGTCGACTTCCTGAGAGCGACCGTCCTGCTCAGCGCCGCCGCCGCGACGGCGCTCGCGCTCGTGACCGTGCTCGCGCTCGGCACCAAATCCGACGAAAACGTGCTGCCGATCGCGCTCGGCTGGTGGGTCGTCGCGACGCTGATCGGCCTGCGCCTCGGGCGGCGCGCCGAGACGAACCCGCCGATCGCGCGGCTGCTCGCGAGCGCTCGCTCGAGCACCGCGCTACCAGAGAACCACCCGAGCGCGATCCTGATCAACCGCCTCTGGCCGCTGCTGCTGTTCGCGCTCGTCGCCGGAGGGCTCGCGTTCCTCGCGCCGCAGATCCCCGGCATCGCGGCCGGCTTCGCGATCATCTGGGCGCTCGCCTGGCGACGTCAGGACGCGGCCGTCGCCGCGATCGAGGAGCGCGACGGTGCGTTCTTCTACGTGCGGCGCACTTCGCCCGTGCGACCGATGGCGCTCGAGCGCACACCCGGCTTCAAGGCGCTGCGTCCCGAGCGCGCCAACGGCGCCGTCACCTGAGATGCCGAGCGCGCACGCCGCCGACGTGCTGCTCGTCTCGCTCGGGTCGACCGCCGGCCTGCGCCGCGCCGACGACGAGCTGCAGGACTCGCTGCGCCGCGCCGGCGCGCACGTCGCGATCGCGCGCGTGTTCCCGCCCGAGCAGTTGCCGACGATGATGCTCACCGACCTCGCGTGGGCGCGCGCCGCGCGCCGCGCGGCCGGTGAGATCATCGAGCAGCAGCGCTCCTCGCCGGCGCGCGCTGTGATCTACTCGACGACGACCGCCGCGCTGCTGTGGCGTCGCGCAGGCGCGATCCGCTTCGACGCGCTCGCCGCCGGCAACCGTCGCGGCCGCCACGGGCTGTGGCAGCGGCCGCTCGAGCGGCGGCGGTTGCGCCAGGCGCCGCTGCTGCTGCCGTGGAGCGACGGTTCGCTGGAGGGCAGTCGCGCCGCCGCCGCGCGCGATCGCACGCTCGTGCTGCCCGTGCCCGTCGAGCCCTCCGGTCCGCCGGCCGCCGATCGCGACATCGCCGCGATCACGTACGCGGCGAACCCGTCGAAGAAGGGGATCGACAGCGTGCTCGCGGCGTGGCGGCAGGTGCGCGCCGCGCGCGATGCGGTAGGCGCAGATGGCGAGGACGAGCTCGTGATCGCCGGCGCGTCGGCGGCGCAGCTCGAGCTGCTCGGGCTGATCGCGCCGGGTGAGCCGGGCGTGCGCGTCGTCGGCGCGCTGCCGAGCGACGACTTCCGCGCGCTGCTGCGCCGCGCGCGCGCGTTCGTCTGCGCGCCGCGGCGCGAGGACTACGGGATCGTCCAGCTCGAGGCGCTCGCCGACGGCTGCCAGCTCGTCACGACGGCCGCGCCCGGGCCGTACGCGGCGCTGCCGATCGCGCGCGAGCTCGACGCGCGCCTGGTCGGCGACGATCTCGCCGGCGCGCTGCGCGTTGCGCTCGAGCAGCCGCTGAGCGGCTACGCCGAGCGCGCGCGCGCTGCGCTCGCGCCGTTCACGCGCGAGGCGGCCGACAGGCTCGTCGCCGAGCGGCTACTGCCGCGCCTGCTTGCGTAGGCGGCGCAGCTCGGGCCACGCGCGCGTGTTGGCGACGTCCTCGCGCGCCAGCCACGCGCGGCGCGCCGTCGCCACGCCCCAGCGCATGTTCGCGAGCGTGCGCGTGCGGTGCGCGTCGGAGTCGATCACGAGCCGCACGCCGGCGCGCGCGGCGGCGCGAGCGTTGACGTCGGACAGGTCGCGCCGGTCCGGGTTGCCGTTGATCTCGAGCAGCGTGCCCGTCCGCGCGGCCGCCGCGAACACGGCGTCGAGGTCGATCGCGTACGGTTCGCGCCGCTCGATCAGCCGCCCGGTCGGATGTCCGATCGCGTCGACGAGCGGATGCTCGATCGCCGCGATCACGCGCTCGGTCATCGCCTGCTCGGACATCGCGAACGACGTGTGCGCGCTGGCGACGATCCAGTCGAGCTGCGCGAGCAGGTCGTCCTCGTAGTCGAGCGAGCCGTCGGGCAGGATGTTCACCTCCGAGCCCGCGAGCAGCTCGATGCCGTCGATCTCGGCGTTCGCCTCGTGCACGAGCTCGATCTGGCGGCGCAGCTGCTCGGGCGAGACGTGGTTGCCGAAGCCGTGCGACGCCGAGTGGTCGGTGATCGCCAGGTACTCGTAGCCGAGCGCGCGCGCCGCTCGCGCCATCTCGCCGATCGTGTTGTGCCCGTCGGAGGCGACCGTGTGGCTGTGCAGGTCGCCGCGGATGTCGTCGAGCTCGATCAGCTCCGGCAGCGCGCGCCCGGCGGCGTCGCGCTCGTCCGCGCCCGCCTGGAAGTCGCTGACCGCCGCGGCGAGCTCGCCGCGGTCCTCGCGCAGCTCCGGCTCGACGTAGGCGAGGCCGAGCAGCTCGTACAGCTCGCGCTCGCTCGCGCAAGTGCGCGTGCTGCCGATCGCGTCGTCGAGCACGCCGTACTCGGAGACGTGCAGGCCGCGCCGCACGGTCATCTCGCGCAGCGCCGCGTTGTGGCGCCCGGAGCCGGTGAAGTGCTGCAGCAGGTTGCCGAGCTGCGCCGGCTTGGCGATTCGCATGTCGACGCTCGCGCCCGAGTGCGTGCGAGCGCGCGCGCCGGCCTTGCCGGCCGAGCCGACGCTCTCGATCTGCGCCAGCTTGCCGAGGCTCTTGGCGAGCGTCGTCGGGCGCGTCGTGACGGCGATCAGGTCGATGTCCTTGACGCTGTCGGCCTGCCGGCGCGCCGAGCCGGCGAGCTGGACGTGCGTGCCGCGTCCGCCGAGCTCGGCCAGACCCGCGGCGAGCTGCTCGCCGAGCTCGATCGCCTTCGGCAGCAGCAGGCGCGCCGCCGCTCGCTCGCCGGCGCCCTGCTCGAGCGCCGCGAGCACGTTCTCCTCGAGCTTCGGCCCGAGCCCGCGCACGGTGCGGATCCGCTGCGCGAGCGCCGCCTCGCGCAGCTTCGCCGGCGAGTCGACGCCAAGCTCGGAGTGCAGCAGGCGCGCGCGCTTGGCGCCGAGCCCCGGCAGGCGCGTGACCGCGATCAGGCCGGGCGGGAACTTCGCGCGCAGGCGCTCCGCCGCGGGGATCGCACCGGTCTCGATCAGCGCGACGATCTTCTCTTCCAGCGTCGCTCCGATGCCCGGCAGCTCGCGTGCGCGACCGTCGCGCGCAAGCGCCGCGACCGACACGGAGGCGTCGCGCACGCTCTTGGCCGCGGTGCGGTAAGCGAGCACGCGATGCACGATCGCGCCGTCGAGCTCGTACAGGTCGCCGAGTTCTTCGAACGCGTCCGCGATCGCGCCGTTCGAGGGCTGTCCGCCGGCCACCTGCTGCAGGTTATGCGCCCGCGACCGTGCGCGTCCCGTCCCGCTGCGATCGTCGGCGTGGGCGGTCGCGGCGACGCCGCGCGAGGTCGTCGCGACGCTCTAGGGTACGCCGTCGTGTCCGGCGAGCCGTGGCTGATACTGCCGACGTACAACGAGGCCGAGAACGTCGAGCGGATCGTTCGCGCCTCCGGCGACGTGCTCGAGCGCGCCACCGCCGACGGCTCGTTCGCGGGCGCATTTCGCGTGCTCGTCGTCGACGACGGCTCGCCCGACGGGACCGGCGAGATCGCCGATCGTCTCGCCGTCGAGAACGAGTGGGTGCAGGTGCTGCACCGCGCCGAGAAGAACGGCATCGGGCCGGCCTACCTCGCCGGCTTTCGCCATGCGCTCGAGCGCGGCGCCGGCTACGTGATGGAGATGGACTCCGACTTCTCGCATGACCCGGCCGACCTCGCGCGACTGCTCGCGGCGGTCGATCGCGACTCGCCGGACAGCGCCGACCTCGCGCTCGGCTCGCGCTATGTGCCGGGCGGCGGCGTCAGCGATTGGGGGTGGCTGCGGCGCTTCATCAGCGAGGGCGGCTCGACGTACTCGCGCTGGGTGCTCGGGTTGCAGGTGCGCGACCTCACGGGCGGCTTCAAGTGCTTCCGTCGCGAGGTGCTCGAAGCGATCCACTTCGACGGGGTGCGCTCGCAGGGCTATGCGTTCCAGGTCGAGCTGACCTACCGCGCCGTGCGCGCCGGCTTCCGCGTCGTCGAGGTGCCGATCGTGTTTCGCGATCGCCAGGAGGGCCAGAGCAAGATGTCTTGGAGGATCGCCGCCGAGGCGATGTGGCTCGTGCCGCTCCTGCGCTTCCGGTAGCGACGCGAGAGGCGGCGCTTGAGAACATTCGCCGGCGAGCCGATGCAGAGGCGATGGACGCCTCGGCATACGCATTCGCCCACGGCGTTCGCCACACGCGCGAGACGCTGCGCGAGTGGCAGCTGCGGCCGGGGCGCGTGCTCGTTCGCTGGTTCGCCGGCTCGGCGCTCGCGGCCGTCTGCCTGCTGCTCGCCGTCTGGGCGATCTCCTCGCTGAACCACGGTCAGGAACAGATCATCGTCCTGCGCCCGCCGTTCGCCGTCGGCGACGTCGGCAACGTGCTCGCCGTGCTCGAGCGCAACATGCTCGTGCTCACGCTGCACGCGATGGCGTGCGTCGCCGGCTTCATCGCCGGCAGCTCGTTGCCGCTGCAGGCTGAGGGGCGGACCGGTCTCTCGCGCTGGGTGCACGAGCACGGCGGGCGGATCGCGATCGCGTTCGTCGTCGCCGCGACGACGTTCTCGCTGAGCTCGCAGGCGTATTTGCTGGGGACCACGCTCGGCCGTGTCGCCGCGTTCCTGCGCGTCTCGCCGGGGCTGCTGCTGCTCGGCGTGCTGCCGCACGCGATCCCCGAGCTCGTCGCGCTGTTCCTGCCGCTCGCCGCGTGGATCATCGCGAGCCGGCGCGGTGAGTGGGAGCAGCTGCTGGCGGCGACCGTCGTGACGGTCGCGATCGCGATCCCGATGCTCGTCGTCGCGGCGCTGATCGAGGTGTACGTCTCGCCGCACCTGTTCACGGCGCTGACGCAGATCGAACCGCCGATCGTGCGCGCGAGCGGCGGCTGGATCGTGACCGTGCGCTGACGAACGGCCGGCCGCCGCGCCGCCGCCGATCGCCGGGCTGCCGGCCGCGCCGGACGCTCTCGCGCCCCTTCCTTCACTTTGTATAGTGATAGGCAACCGATCGAGAAAGGGAGCGCAAATGGCAGGCACGTTGAGCGAAGTCACCGACAGCAACTTCCAGGCCGAGGTCATCGAGTCCGAGGGCCCCGTGCTGGTCGACTTCTGGGCCCCGTGGTGCGGTCCGTGCCGTGTCGTCGCGCCGGTGCTCGAGGAAATCGCCTCCGAGCGCGAGGATCTGCGGATCGTCAAGCTGAACACCGACGAGAACCAGCAGACGGCCGCCGCCTTCCAGGTGCTCTCGATCCCGACGATGATCCTCTTCAAGGGCGGCCAGCCGGTCAAGACGGTCGTCGGCGCGTACCCGAAGAAGAAGCTGGAGCAGGAGCTCGAGCCGGCGCTCAGCGCGGCGTAGGCAGGTCGCGCGCTCAGGCGCGGCGGAGCGTGATCGTCAGACCGCGGCCGTCGATCTCGATCTCGGCGGAGTGCTCGCGCTCGCCGTCGCCCAGCGGCGCCTCGTCGCCAACCGCGAAGCCGACCGCGAGCGTCTCGCCGGCGACGTAGTCGCGATGCGCGGCGGCCGCGCTGGTGAGCGCGTCGTCGCCGTCGAGCGCCAACTCGATGCGGTCCTCGACGTCTAGTCCGGCGGCCTTGCGCGCGGCTTGCACGGCGTGCACGACCTCGCGCGCGAAGCCCTCCTCGCGCAGCTCGTCGTCGATCGCCTGCTCGAGCGCGACCGCGTGCGCGCCCTCGCGCTCGACGCTGTAGCCGTCGGGCGCGACCATCGTCAGGATCACGTCGTCGGCCGACAGCGCGTGCTCGCGCCCGTCGACGGTGATGCCGATCGAGCCGCCGGTCCCGCTCGCGACGTCGCGTCCGTCCTCGAGGGCATCGCCGCCGCCGCCGGCATCGCCGTCGCCGCGCAGCGCCGCGGCGACGCGTGCGGGGTCGAGCGCGGCGATCGCGTCGGCCGCGAGCGGCATCGACTTGCCGAACAGCGGACCGAGCCGGCGGTAGTTGGCCTTGACCTCGTAGCTGCCGAGCTCCTCGGCGGCGGCGACGAAGCGCACGCGCTTGACGTTCAGCTCGTCGCGCACGATCTCGACGAGGCGTTCGATCGCCTCGCGCTCGCGGCCGGCCGCGACGACGACGGCCTCGTGCAGCGGCTGGCGGACCTTGATTTTCGACTTGCCGCGCGCGCCGAGCCCGAGCCTGACGGTTTCGCGCGCGAGCGCCATCCCGCGCTCGAGCTCCTCGTCGCGCGTCAGGCGCGCGCCGACGGCGCGGTCGCCGACCTTGGGGAAGTCACACAGATGCACGCTCTGCATCGTCCCGTCGAGGTTGTCGTAGATCTCATCGGCGATGAACGGACAGAACGGCGCGAGCAGCTTCGAGACCGTCACCAGGCAAGTGCGCAGCGTCGCGAAAGCTGTTGGATCGCCGTCCCAGAAGCGGCGCCTGGAGCGCCGCACGTACCAGTTGGAGAGATCCTCGACGAGCTCCGCGATCGCCCGTCCGCTGCTCGTCGAGTCATAGGCCTCGAGCCGCTCGGCGACGAACTCGGCCGTGCCCGCCGTTCGCGACAGCGCCCAGCGGTCGAGCTCGTCGGAGGGCTCGTCCGTCATCCGTGCCGCGCTCAGCTCGTCGGCGTTCGCGTGCGCGTACAGCGCGTAGAAGAAGTACGTGCTCCAGAGCTGCTTGAGGAACAGCCGCACGCCCTCGCCGATCGTCTCGGCCGAGAAGCGGTAGCCGTCCCACGGCTGCTTGGAGGTGAAGAAATACCAGCGGAACGCGTCGGCGCCGTAGCGGTCGAGCACCTGCCACGGCTCGACCGTGTTGCCCTTTGACTTGGACATCTTCTGGCCGTCCTCGTCGAGGATCAGGCCGAGGCAGACGACGTTGCGGTACGGAGCGGCCGAGCGGGCACCGACCCCGGAGGGGTTGGTCAGCGTCGCGACGGCGAGCAGCGAGTAGAACCAGCCGCGCGTCTGGTCCTGCGCCTCGCAGATGAAGTCGGCGGGATAGTCGAGCTCGAAGCGCTCGGCGTTCTCGAACGGGAAGTGGTGCTGCGCAAACGGCATCGAGCCGGAGTCGAACCACACGTCGATCACCTCCGGCACGCGCCGCATCGGCTCGCCGCAGTCGGGCTCACCGTCCGAGTCCTCGTGCGGGCACGCGAACTCGATCTCGTCGACGAACGGCCGGTGGTGGTCGGGCAGCTCGCGCCCGGAGCGCTCGGAGAGCTCCTCGTAGGAGCCGATCACGTGTACGTGGCCGCGCGCGCAGCGCCACACCGGCAACGGCGTTCCCCAGTAGCGCTCGCGCGAGAGCGCCCAGTCGACGTTGTTGCCCAGCCAGTCGCCGAAGCGGCCGTGCTTGACGTGCGGCGGGTACCACGAGACGGTCTCGTTCGCGGCGAGCAGCTGATCGCGCAGCTTCGTCGTCGCGATGTACCACGACGGTTTGGCGTAGTAGAGCAGCGGCGTGCCGCAGCGCCAGCAGTGCGGGTAGGAGTGCTCGTAGGGCTCGACGCGCAGCAGCAGGCCGCGCGCGTCGAGGTCCTCGATCAGCTTGCGCGTGAGCTCGGGATCCTTGACGAAGCGGCCCGAGTACGGATCGCCCGAGCGCGAGCGCGGGCGCTCGTCGTACGTCCCGTCGGGGTCGACGGGGTTGTACAGCGTGCGCGGGTCATCGCCCCTGAAGATGCCCGCCGCCGCGGCGACGCGGTAGTCGTCCTCGCCGAACGCAGGCGCGAGATGGACGATCCCGGTGCCGTCCTCCGTCGTCACGAAATCGTCGACGAGGATCGGCAGTGGCCCCGGCTCGCGGTCGCTCGCGCCGAAGATCGGGCCCTCGTAGGCGCCGTAGCGCCCGGCCAGCTCGGAGCCGCTGAAGCGCTCGACGATCTCCGCCCGCTCGCCGAGGACCGGGCCGGCTCGAGGCTCGACGAGCACGAAGTGCTCACCGTCCAGACGAACCCTCGCGTACGTGGCGTTCGGGGACACCGCGACGGCGACGTTGCCGGGGAGCGTCCACGGCGTCGTCGTCCAGACGAGCAGGCGGTCCCTCGCTCGCCGCGCCGCGATCGGACGTGACCGGCAGCTTCAGGTACACGCTCGGATCGACGACGTCGCGGTAGCCCTGCGCGACCTCGTGCGAGGAGAGCGTCGTCTCGCAGCGCGGGCAGTACGGGCTGACCTTGTGGCCCTCGTAGAGCAGGCCGCGCCGGTCGATCTGCGAGAGCGCCCACCAGACCGACTCGATGTAGCTCTCGTCGAGCGTGCGGTAGGCGTCGTCGAGGTCGATCCAGAAGCCGATCCGCTCGGTCAGGCGGTTCCACTCCTCGAGGTACGTGAAGACCGATTCGCGGCAGCGCGCGTTGAACTCGCCGATCCCGTACTGCTCGACTTCGGCCTTCGATTCGATGCCGAGCTCCTGTTCGACGGCGATCTCGACCGGCAGCCCGTGGCAGTCCCAGCCGCCCTTTCGCTCGACGAGATGGCCGCGCATCGTCTGAAAGCGCGGGTAGATGTCCTTGAACACGCGTGAGAGCACGTGGTGGGAGCCGGGCGGGCCGTTGGCGGTCGGCGGGCCCTCGTAGAAGTTCCAGCGCGGAGCGCCCGAGCGGATCCGCAGCGATTCGGCGAACACGTCGCGCTCGCGCCAGCGCGCGAGCACCTCGAGCTCGAGCTCGGGCAGCTCGCGGCGCGGATCGACCTCGCGAGGCGGGATCAGCGGGTGTCGGTTCTCCCCCGGCATGAGGCCGCCCATTCTAGGTGCGCGCAACGGCCCGACCGTCGCGCGTTCCGCCCGACCCGGCGCCCGCGCCGAGCCCGCCCTGCGTCCCACGCCGAGCCCTGCCCTGCGCACGGCGCTCGACTCAGCGCACGCGCGGCGGGCGAGCGAACAGCGCGTCGAAGCTGCCGCTGCTCGGATCGCCCGCGCCGGCGAGCGGCGGCAGCCCGAGCGCTCGCTCGACGCTGGCGAGCACGCCGTAGTGGTCGATCGGCGTCGCGTCGCGCGCGCCCGTCCGCACGTCGGGGCCGGCGATGACCGTTGCGATCTGACCGCCCGCCGCGGCGCCGGCGCAGCAGCCGCGGTCGGAGCTGCCCTCGTCCCACGTCAACACGAGCAGGCCGTGCGGACCGAGCTCGCGCAGCAGCGCCGGGACGGTGCGCGCGAGGAAGCGGTCGCTCGCGGCGACGCCGCAGTCGTGCCCGTCGTCGCACAGGTTCGGCGTGATCCACACGTACGTCGGCAGGCGTCCGGCGCGCAGGTCGCTCTGCAACTGCTCGAAGCCGACGAGGTGCGAGCAGCGCCGCGGCGAGTCGGCGACGTCGGCGTAGTAGGCGAACGGGTTGTGCTTCTTCGCGTAGCCGCCGTGTTCGGCGCCGAGGTAGCACGGCGACGGCGCGTCCTCGAGGTACGCCTTCCAGGAGATGCCGGCGGCTTCGAGCTGGTCGACGATGTTGGGAGCGGAGACGCTGCAGCCGGTGCAGTCGGATTCGATCCCGTGCGTCGAGCCGCTCGTCAGCGCGAGGTAGTTCGGCAGCGACGGGTGCGTGATCGCGTAGCTGCGGGTCATCGTGCCGTAGCGGCGCGCGAGCGCGTTGACGTACGGCGCGGCCGGGCTGCCGATCACCGCGTCGCGCTCCTCGTTCTCGAGCAGGACGATCACGACGTGCGATGCGCGCGAGGCCGGGAGCTTCGCGCTCGCGCCGAGCGCGAGCGGCTTGCCCGGGCTCGCGCCGCCGCAGCCGGCGACGATCGTCAACGCGATCGCCAGCACGAGCGCGGCCGCCGCCGCGCGCGCTGCGCGCGCGGACGATCGATCGGAGCGGGGTGGCGCGTCGAAGGCGATCTCGCATTCTTACGATGGGTGTGTGCGCCTGCGCCTCTACCACCACCCCGACGGCGCGCGCGTCGCCTACCGCGAGCTCGGCGCCGGGCCGCCGCTCGCGCTGCTGCACTCGGGCCTGTTGTCGCACAAGGAGTGGGAACCGGCGGTCGAGCCGCTCGCCGAACGCTTCCGCGTCGTGCTGCCGGACCTGCCGCTGCACGGCGACTCGGAGGATCACCCGCGCCATCCGTACACGCTCGACTGGTTCGCAGAGGTGCTCGGCGGGTTCTCGCAAGAGGTGCTTGGAGCGCGACCGATGCTCGCGGGGCACGACGCCGGCGCGGAGATCGTGCTGCACGCGGTGCGCACCGGCAGCGTGCGCCCCTCGCGCCTCGTGCTGATGAGCAACCGCATGCACGCGCGCGGCGAGCGCGCGCGGTTGCGCTCGCTATGGCGGGCGAGCGCGCGCGCGGCGGCCGTGCCGGGGCTCGACCGCCTGCTGTCGTACGGCGCGCCGGCGCTGTTCGCGCCGGCGCGCGGCGTCGCGCTGTCGGCGCGCGGCAACCCGGCGGCGGCAGACCTCGTGCGCCACGCGTTCGCCGACATGCCCGGCAACGCGAACCTCGCGCGCTCGTGGGCGAAGTGCGCGCGCGCGTGGCCGCGCGGCGCGCAGTCGCACCTGCTCGACCTGTACCCGCGCCTGCAGATGCCCGTGCTGCTGCTGTGGGCGGACCGCGACCCGATGTATCCGCTGTCGATCGCCGAACAAGCGCTCGCGCTGCTGCCGAACGGGCAACTGCGCGTGCTCGAAAGCGCGGGGTTCCTGCTCGCGTACGACGACCCCGTTGGCTTGGCCCGGGAGCTGTCGGCGTTTTGCGGCTAGGGTCTGAGCCGCCAGCGATACAAGGAGAACAGATGCCCGAAAAGCAGCTTTGGGGCGGCGAGACGTCGAAGGCCGTCGAGAACTTCCCGATCTCGGGCGAGACGGTGCCGCTGCCGGTCGTGCACTGGCTGGCGCGCGTGAAGGGCGCATCGGCGGCGGTCAACGCGGAGCTCGGGCTGCTGCCGAAGGGCAGGGCGGCGAAGATCGAGAAAGCGGCGAAGGAGATCGCGGAAGGCAAGCACGACGGCCAGTTTCCGATCGACGTCTTCCAGACGGGCTCGGGGACGTCGACGAACATGAACGCGAACGAGGTGATCGCGAAGCTCGCCGGCGACGGGACGCACGCGAACGACGACGTGAACATGGGCCAGTCGTCCAACGACGTGTTCCCGTCGGCCGTTCACCTGGCGGCGCTCGACGTCGCGCAGAACGAGCTGCTGCCGGCGCTGAAGCAGCTCGAACGCTCGCTCGCGAGGAAGTCGAAAGCGTTCCAGAACGTCGTCAAGGCGGGCCGCACGCACCTGATGGACGCGGTGCCGGTGACGCTCGGGCACGAGTTCGGCGGCTACGCGACGCAGGTCGCGCTCGGCCAGGAGCGCGTGAGCTCGGCGCTCGTGCACGTCGGCCAGATCCCGCTCGGCGGCACGGCGACGGGCACGGGCCTGAACACGCACGCGAGCTTCGCCGAGAAGGTGCGCCAGCGGCTGCGCAGGGAATCCGGGCTGAAGCAGATCGCGCCGCCGCCGGACCCGTTCGAGGCGCAGGCGAACCGCGACGCGCTGGTCGAGCTGTCGGGCGCGCTGAAGGTGATCGCGGTGTCGCTGATCAAGATCGCGAACGACATCGCGCTGATGGGCTCGGGCCCGCGCGCCGGGATCGGCGAGCTGTTCCTGCCGGAGCTGCAGAAGGGCTCGTCGATCATGCCGGGCAAGGTCAACCCGGTGATCCCGGAGGTCGTGCTGCAGGTCTCGGCGCAGGTGATCGGCAACGACACGGCGATCACGATCGGCGGCATGCAGGGGCAGTTCGAGCTGAACGTGCGGATCCCGCTGATCGCGCGCAACCTGCTCGAATCGCTGCGGCTGCTGAGCAGCACGACGCGCGTGTTCGCGGAGAAGTGCGTCGACGGGATCAAGGTCAACAGGAAGGGCACCGACGCGTCGGCCGGCGCGACGCTCGCCGTCGCGACGGCGCTGAACGGCGCGATCGGCTACGACAAGGCGGCGGTGATCGTCAAGAAGGCGACCGACTCGGGGCGCCCGCTGCGCGAGGTGGCGCTCGAGGAGGGCGTCGACGCGAAGCTGTACGACGAGACGATCGACCTGCGCCGGATCGCGCGCGGCAACCGCGGGTAGCGAGGATGCGCGCGAAGCTGACGAGCGTCTGTGCCGCAGTCGCGCTCGCGGCCGCGCCTGCGGCCACGGGCGCGACGACGCCGAGCGGCGCGTCGGCCGCATGCGGCGCGGGCGGCGCGGAGGTGCTCGCGACGAGCGTCGGCGAAGTCGGCGAGCGGATCTACGCGGCCGAGCTGGGCAGCTCGGAGACGGCGAGCGACAGGCGGCAGATCGAAAGCTACGCGCCGCTGTTGAGCGCGCTCGAAAACGACGAACGCGGGGCGATCGAAGCGGCGGTGCACAGCCTCGTGTACTCGCACACGCACATCGTGCGCCTGCGCGTCGAGCGCGGATCGCAGTTGGTGGCGGATGTCGGCGGCCCGTACATCCTCGCGCCGATCGGCGGCACGCTGCGCTCGCACGGGCGCACGATCGGCCATTTCGTGTTCTCGGTGCAGGACGATCTCGGCTACGTCAAGCTCGTCACGCGCTTCATCGGCGTGCCGCTGGTCCTGCGCACTGACTCCGGCCAGGTGCCGATCGAAGGGCTGCTGAGCCCCGGTCCGGCGAAGATCCCGGACCACGGGCCGGTGAGCTACCGCGGTGCTGAATACCAGGCGTACTCGTTCACGGTCGAGGCGTTCCCGAGCGGGCGACTGCGCGTGTCGCTGCTCGTGCCGGTGACGCACTCGCTGCAGACGCTCACGTGCGCGCGGATCAGGACCGACGAGTTCGGGGTCGTCGCGCAGCGGCTGTCGCGGCGCTTCACGCTGTCGTCGTCTACGTACCCGCCGTACATCAGGCTGCTGAACTCGCTGACGCACGCGCTCGTGTACGTGCGCGCGGGCTCGCACACGCTCGCGGGCAGCACGCGCTCGACGCCGCCGAGGCTGCCGGCGTCGGGCACGCTTCGCTGGCACGGCGTGCACTACGAAGTCGCGTCGTTCCAGGCGCCGAGCGCGACTGGGACGGTTCACGTGTACGTGCTCGTCTCGCACTGACGGCGGCGACGCTGTCTCCATCTCGGCGCCCGACTGTTAGGCGGATGCGATCCACGGGTATCTCGGCATTCGGGATATGTACGAGTTGTCGATTGCCCAGGCCATCGTCGACGTCGCGACGCGGCACGCGCACGGGCGGCGCGTCGTCAAGATCGAGGGCCGCGTCGGCGAGCAGCGGGAGGTCGAGCGCGAGTCGCTCGACTTCGCGTTCGCGCTGTTGACGCCCGGCACGGCGCTCGACGGGTCCGAGCTAGAGGTCGCGAGCGCGCCCGGCGAGGAGCTGTTCGTCGAGGCGCTCGAGCTCGAGGAAGAACCGCGGCGCGAGGAGCGCGTGAGCCGCTCGGCGGGCTAGTCCGGGCTAGTCCTTCGGCAGCGGCTTGAACAGCCGCGCGACGACGCCGACGGCGGGCTTGGCGGCGCCGGCGTACGTGAACAGGCCCTTCTGGTTGATCCCTTCGATCAGCTTCAGCGAGGGCAGCCTGTAGGTGATCGAGCCGCCGTAGAACTGCGGCACGAGCGGGTAGTCGCGCAGGTCCCAGATCAACATGCCGCTGATCTTCGGGTCGGCCGAGTAGACGGCGATGTGGCGCGCGAGCAAGCTCGACTGGAAGCTGTAGCTGCCGGGCGCGCCGGGCGCGTTGAGCGTGTTCGATTCGGCGCCGAACTCGCTGACGATCAGCACCTTGCCGGCGAACGTGCGCTCCTGCGCGCGCAGGCGTTCGCGCATCAGCGCCACCTGCTGGGCGGCGGAGTCGCGCGGCGAGTCGTACCAGCCGGTGTAGTCGGTCTCGGCGACGGCGTCGACGCCGCGATACAGCTCGCCGGCGTCGACGGGCGGATGATCGCCCCACACGTCGACGCCGACCATCCGCGTCGGGTCGTGTTCGTGCAGCCAGCGCGTGAGCGTCTGCACGTAGCTGACCTCGGCGCCGTCGCGGCCGTTCCCGGCGACCTCGTCGACGAGGTTCCACGTGATGATCGACGGGTGCAGGCGCTCGGCGAGGGCGGCTGTGCGCGCCTGCTGCTCGGCTTCGCGCAGCAGCGTCGGCGTCGACGAGTACCACTCGCTGGCGCCTTCGACGGGGCCGATCCCCTGCCAGACGACGATGCCGGCGGCGTCGAGGCGTTCGAGCAGGGCGGGGTCGAGCGCGTGCTGCGAGCGCACGGCATTGGCGCCGATCGCGTTCAGCTCGCCGACGAGCGTGCTCTCGTCGGCGGCGCTGAGCGCGTCGCCGTGCCCGTGCGCGTCCTCCTGGATCGACGCGCCGTGCAGCTTCAGGCGGCGGCCGTTGATGAACAGCTGGCCTTCGTGCCAGGTGAGCTGGCGCAGGCCGACGCGCGCGGTGTAGGAGCTCTCGCCGGGGACGGACAGCGTCAGCGTGTAGAGGTTCGGCGCGCTCGGCGACCACAGCCCTGGGTTGGCGACGGTCGCGGTCGTCGCGAACGTCGCGCTCTGGCCGGCGGCGAGCGTCTGCGCGGGGAACTGCACGGGGGTCGTCTGCGCGCCGTCGGACAGCGTCGCGTGCGGCGCGATCGCGCGTTCGGCGCCCTCGTTGCGGACGACGACGGCGAGCCGCACGAGCGCCTGCGCGGCTTCGGGCGTGTCGGGCGAGAGCGTCGTCTGGATGCTCGGTTCGAGCAGCTCGCTCGGGCCGATCGTGCGCATCGTGACGGGGCCGTCGAGGCCGCCCCAGTTGAACCACGTGCGGTGGAAGCCCTGCCTGCTCTGTTCGGCGGGGTTGCGCCAGTCGATCCGCACGACGAGCGCGTGCGCGCCGGCGGCGAGCTGCGCGCGCGCTTCGAACGGCAAATAGGAGCCGTGGTGCGAGACGATCGCGCGGCCGTCGAGGTAGACGGTCGCGCGGTAGTTGGCCGAGCCGAACGCGAACGCGTAGACGCCGGCGGCGGGCGCGGTCACGGTCGTGCGGTACCACGCGACGGAGCCTTCGTAGTTGCGCTGGCCGGCGGCGCCTTTGTACTGCGTCGGGTCGACGTCGTTGGGCACGGACACGGCGCGACCGGAGAAGCCGCCGCGCTGCCAGCCGCGCGCGAGCCCGCGGTCGGACGGGTCGAGTGCGAGCGTCCAGCTGGAGAGGACGATGCGCCCGCCGGGGCCTTCGGTGCTCGCGGGCACGCCGGCGAGCGCAGGCGCGCCTTGCGCGCCGGGCGCCGCTTCGGGGCGCGCGGCGCTTCGGCGGCGGCTGCGCCCGTGCCGAGCGCGATGCAGACGGCGCCGACGGCGAACGCGGCCTTGCTCAGATGGGCGGGCATGGCTAAGCCTTCAACAACGAGGCGCTGCGTTCGGAGCGGCGCGCGCCGGCGCGCGAAGCTCCGATCGTGCTCGCGGCGGCCGCGTCGGGGCCGGCGGCGGCGAGCAGGCGCTCGAGCAGCACGCGCGCGCCGGCCTTCGAGAGCGGCTCGTTGAGGTTGCCGCACTTCGGCGACTGCACGCACGAGGGACAGCCGCCGGAGCAGGGGCACTCGGCGATCAGCGCGTGCGCGTCGCGGCAGAGCTCGTCGAAGCGCTGGAAGGCGGTGCGCGTGATGCCGATGCCGCCGGGGTGCCCGTCGTAGACGAAGATCGTCGGCGTGCCGGTCTGCGGGTGGTGGTTGGTCGAGAGGCCGCCGATGTCCCAGCGGTCGCACATCGCGATCAGCGGCAGCACGGCGATCTGCGCGTGCTCGGTGGCGTGCAGCGCGCCGAGCAGCGTCTCGAGCGGGATCCTCGGCTTCGAGCTGCGCCGCGTCGAGCTCGAACCACAGCGCCTGCGTCTGGAAGCTCGTCGGCGGCAGCTCGAGCGCAACGAGCTCGCCCGGAAGGCGTGGTCGGCGACGCCTCGGCGCTGGTAGGCGAGCACGGTGTCGGTGACGCTGCACCTCGCCGAAGGAGAGCGTCACGCCGAGCGCCTCGCGGCGGTCGAGCAGTCGCACGATCTCGGTGTCGGTGGCGCGCTTGGGCTGCGTGTACCAGTCGCCGGAGAACGGCGCGACGAGCGCGCGGCGGCGCTCGAGGTCGAGCTCGCGGACCTCGTAGGTCTTGCCGAGATGCAGGTAGACGGCGCCGTCGTGGACGGTCGAGTGCGCGCGCGCTGACTCGGTCGTGCCGAGCAGCTCGCCGGAGGCGACGTCGACGATCGCGAACTGCTCGGGCGAGGCGGAGCGCAGCGAGACGCCGCCTGCGGGGTAGGAGCCGGGCGCGCGCGGGACGTACGTGTCGCCGGGGGTCTCATCGGGTTCGTTTTTTTGATTTTCGATGGATTTCGTCGTGCGCAGATTGGGCCGTTTGCGGAGATCTCCGGAGCTGACGAGCGCCTCGACATGGGCCTGCCAGCGCGGTCCGAGGAACTCGGCGTCGTCGTGGCAGAGCGGCCCCTCGTGCGCCGCGCAGAGCAGGTGCGCGCGGAAGATCAGCTGGCTCTCGTGGTCGAGGATCGCCGCCTCGACGGGGCGCATCAGGAACTCTTCGGGGTGACGGCAGAAGAACTGGTCGAGCGCGTCTTCGCCGGCGACGTAGACGGCGAGGCCGCGGCCGCGACGCTCGACGTCGAGCGCCCGGCGCGTCCCCACATCTGCTTCAGCGAGGCGACGGTGCCGGGGAACGTGACGACGACGGCGGCGTCGAGCGCGCCGATGTCGATGCCGAGCTCGAGCGCGTCGGTCGTGATCACGGCGCGCAGCTCGCCGCGCATCAGCCTGCGCTCGAGCTCGCGCCGCTGCTGGGAGGTGTAGCCGGCGCGGTAGGGGACGACGAGCTCGGCGAGCTCGGGATGCGAGCGAGCGAGGTCGTCTTTGACGAGACGGCTGAGCAGCTCGACTGCCTTGCGCGACTTGATGAAGCAGATCGTGCGCACGCCGTCGCGCACGAGCCGCGCGAGCAGCTCGGCGGCCTCGCCGAGCGCCGAGCGGCGCGCGCCGAGCTGCTCGTCGGTCAGCGGCGGGTTCCAGACGGCGATCCGCCGCGCGGGCGCGGGCGAGCCGTCGTCGGCGATCAGCGCGACGTCGTGCAGGCCGGTCAGGCGCTCGGCGAGCTCGACGGGGTTGGCGATCGTCGCGGACGTCAAGAGGAAGCGAGGCTCGGTGCCGTACGCGGCGGCGATCCGGCGCAGGCGGCGCAGCACGTTGGCGACGTGCGAGCCGAACACGCCGCGGTAGACGTGCGCCTCGTCGATCACGACGACGGCGAGGTTCGCGAACAGGTCGGCCCACGCGCCGTGGTTGGGCAGGATGCCGACGTGCAGCATGTCGGGGTTCGTCAGCACGACGTTGGCGCGCTTGCGGATCTCCGCACGCGCCTCGCGCGGCGTGTCGCCGTCGTAGATCGCGGGGCGCACGCGCTTCCTCAGCGCGAACGAGCCGAGCGCGCGCGCCTGGTCCTGCGCGAGCGCCTTCGTCGGATAGAGGTACAGCGCGCGGGCGCGCGCGTCACGGCAAAGCACGTCGAGCGTCGGCAGGTTGAAGCACATCGACTTGCCCGACGCGGTGCCGGTCGTGACGATCGTCGGTCCGGCCCACGCGGCGTGCACGGCGTCGGCCTGATGCGAGTAGAGCCGCTGCACGCCGAGGCGCTGCAGCGCGGCGAGCACGTCGGGATGCAGCTCCGACGGCGCGTCGACGAGCTTCGGCGGGCCGGGCCCTTCGTAGGCCTCGCGCACGAGCCGCCCGTCGGCGCGGCCGTCGTCGAGCAGCGCGCTCCAGGGCTCGGTCTGGCGGTCTTTGGCCACGGATTGCGATAGTAGAGGCGATGTCAGCGCGCACGTTCCACCACTCCGCATTCTCGGCGCAGCGGATCGCCGCGGAGCGCTCGGAGCGCGCTCTGGGCGTGACGGTGTGCCTGCCGGCGCGCGAATGCGCGGCGACCGTCGGCGAGATCGTCACGGCGCTGTCGCGCCTGCGGGACGCGGGGGCGATCGACCGGATCGTCGTCGTCGACGCGGCGTCGCGCGACGGCACGGCGGCGGTCGCCGAGCGCGCCGGGGCGGAGGTCTGGCAGGAGGCGGAGCTGCTTCCGGCGTTCGGCGACGTGCTCGGCAAGGGCGATGCGATGTGGCGCGCGTGCGCGCGGATCGACAGCGAGCTCGTGTGCTTCCTCGACGCCGACAGCGAGCGCTTCTCGGCGCACTTCGCGACGGGCCTGCTGGGGCCGCTCGTGTGCGAGCCGGAAGTGTCGTTCGTGAAGGCGTTCTATCGCCGGCCGTTGGGCGAAGGGGAGGGCTCGGTCGACGCCGGCGGCCGGGTCAACCACCTGACGGCGCGGCCGGCGCTCGCGCTGCTGTATCCGCAGCTCGCGCAGATCCGCCAGCCGCTCGCGGGCGAGGTCGCGGCTCGGCGCGAGCTGCTCGAGCGGCTGCCGTTCGCGACGGGCTATGGGGTCGAGGTGGCGATGCTGATCGACGCGTGGCGCGCGATCGGGCTGGAGGGGATCGCGCAGGTCGACGTCGACGAGCACCACAACCGCCACCAGCCGCTCGCGGCGCTCGCCCCGATGGCGCTGACGGTGCTCGCGACGATCGCGCGACGCGTCGAGCAGGACGGCCGGCTGGCGCCGAGTCCGGCGCCGGACTCGGTCGAGGGCGACGCGATCGTCGCGCACGCGCCGCTCGAACGGCCGCCGCTGACGAGCGTGCGGGTCGCATGAGCGTGCGCTGCCTGTACGTCGATCTCGACGGGACGCTGCTCGGCAGCGGCGCGTCGCTGCTGCACGACGGCGAGGGCGCGGTGACGCTCGACGGCGTGCGCGCGGTCCAGGCGTGCCTGCGCGCGGACGTCGAGGTCGTGCTGATGTCGGGCCGCCGGCGCGCGCAGGTGTTCGAGGACGCGCGGCTGCTCGGGCAACGCTCGTTCATCTACGAGGCGGGCGCGTGCGTCGTGCTCGATGGTGAGGAGCACTGGCTGACGGGGGACCTGCAGCCCGGCGAGCTGACGATCGCCGAGCAGATCGAGCGCTCGGGGGCGCCGGCGCTGCTGCTCGAGCACTACGAGGGTCGCCTGGAGTACCACGAGCCGTGGCACGTGCAGCGCGAGGTCTCGCACCTGTTCCGCGGCCTCGTCGATGCGCTGGAGGCCGACGCGCTGCTCGGCGAGCACGGCCACGGCAACCTGCGGCTGATCGACAACGGCGCGGTCAGCCGCCGCTCGCCGGCGCTCGCCGAGCTGCCGCAGGTGCGCGGATACCACCTGCTGCCGGTCAGCGCGTCGAAGGCGACGGCCGTCGCGTTCCACCGCCAGGCGCGCGGGTATGCGCGCGAGGAGACGTTCGCCGTCGGCGACTCGCGCGAGGACATGGCGTGCGCCGAGCAGGTGCAGACGTTCTGGCTCGTCGCGAACGCCGTCGCGCGCGACCCGTCGATCCGCGAGGCGATCGCCGGGCGCGAGAACGTGCGCGTCGCCGAGGCGAGCTACGGCGCGGGGGTGTATGAGGCAGTCGTCAGCACGCTGGTCGATCGCTGAGTTCGGCGCGCTTCTCCTCCTCGTAGAGGCGTTCGAGCAGAAGCTGCTTCATCAGCGTCTGGTAGCGCGTGCCACGCTTGCCGGCGAGCGCTTTCAGGCGCTTCAGCGTGACGTGGTCGATCCGGATCGTGATCGGCGTGCTGCGCCCGAGCGCCTCCGGCGGTCGGCGCGGGCCGTTGACGAGTTCCTCGAGCGCCTTCTCGTCGTCCGGGAAATGGAACAGGTCGTCGTCGATCTCGGGCCTCGTCGGTGGTGTCCGTCGCGGCTGCGCTTGAGCGTGCGCGTGCAGTCGGCCGTTCTGTCTGTTTCCGACGTCAGGCGCGAGATGTGACGGAGATGAAGCTGCTTGGTCGGGTGCGATCTTTTCGATGCGCGCACAAATGTATGTACAACGTGCATACATTCGTCATCGACCGCGCAGAAAGAGCAACCATCCGTGCGCCGCGACGCGATACCGGCTCGCGCGCCGCGTCGGAGATGCTCTATCTAGCCGGCGCGCCGCGGCTGATGCGGCGCCACAGCCGACGCCAGAGGCCGGGCTGCGGGCGTCGGCGCCACATTGCGGGCGGCGGGACGGTCGCGCGTACGAGCGCCACCCAGTCGTCGAGCGGCAGCTCACCGGAGATCAGCCGCCCGAGCGCGGACGTGACCGGCGCGGCGACGCCGGCCTGCTCGAGGGCGTATGCGAGCAGCGGCACCGACTCGAGCGCCTCGACGGCCTGGCCGACGCGCGCGGGGATCTCGCCGGCGGCCACGCCGGCGGCGAGCAGCTCGCCCGCGCGCCGGTTGCGGCTCTCGCGCGCGAGCGCCGTCGCGACGAGGTCGCCCGCGCCGGCGAGCCCGATCATCGACTCGGGGCGCGCGCCGAGCGCCTCGGCGTAGCGCCACACCTCGGCGAAGATGTGCCCGGCGGCCGCTCCCGCCGCGTTCAGCCCCTGTGCCTCGGTTGCGCCGGCGGCGAGCGCGGCGGCGTTCTTGGCGGCGCCGGCGAGCTCGACGCCGAGCGGGTCGTTCGAGCGCTCGCAGACGACGCCTGCGCGCGTGAACACGTGCGCGAGCGCGCGCGTCAGCTCCTCGTCGCTGGACGCCGAGACGAGCGCGGCGCCCGCGTGCACCATCTCCTGTGCGTGCGCCGGGCCGCCGACGCACGCGACGCGGTGCGCGCCGAACGTCGCCTCGAGCACGACCGTCGGCGGGCGTCCCTCGGGCGGGACGAGGCCCTTCGCGACGGACACGACCGCCGCGCGCCGTCCGAGCCCGGCGGCGCCGAGCGTCGCGATCACCTCGCCGAGCCCGCGCGATGGGACGGCGAGGAACACGTAGTCGGCGCGCTCGACGCCCGACGACGCCGGCTCGATGCGCAGCTGCGCCGGCAGCTCGACGCCGGGCAGGTACGCGCTGTTCTCGCGCTCGCGCTCGAGCGTCTGCGCCTGCTCGGGCGTGCGCGTCTGCAACGTCGTGCGCAGGCCGCCGCGCGCGAGCAGCACGGCGAGCGCCGTGCCGAACGAGCCGGCGCCGATCACCGTCGCCCGCCGCGACCCCGGCGTCGGGCGCGAACGCGCGCGCGGCGGCCGTGCGGCGGGGACCGTCGGGACCTGGATCGGAGCGGTGGCAGCCGGGGTCGGCTCGCGCGCGGGCTCGGGCTCTGACATCTGAGCGCGAGCCTAGCGGCCTACGATCGAAGGGCGATGCCCGAGGGCGACACGATCCACCACGCCGCGCGGCGGATCCGCGCGGTCCTGCACGAGCGCGTGCCGGACGAGATCCGCACGCCGCATCCGCGCCACGCCGCCGAGCGCTGGCCCGAGCGACTCGCGGGACGCGCCGTGCGCTCGGTCGACGCGCACGGCAAGCACCTGTTCATTCGCTTCGACGGCGAGCTGACGCTGCATTCGCACCTGCGCATGACCGGATCGTGGGGCGTGCACCGCGACGGGGCGCGCTGGAAGCGCGCGGCACGGCGCGCGTGGCTCGTGCTCCGCGCCGGCGAGTGGAGCGTCGTCGAGTTCGACGGCCCCGTGCTCGAGCTGCTGCGCGAGCCGCGCACGCGCTTCGACCGTCGGCTGGCGGCGCTCGGCCCCGACGTGATCGGCGAGCGCTTCGAGCTCGACGCGTTCCTCGCGCGGCTGCGCGCGCAGGACCCGGCGCGCACGATCGGCGACGCGCTGCTCGACCAGCGCGTGGTCGCGGGCATCGGCAACGTGTGGAAGTCGGAGTCGTGCTTCGCCGCCGCCGTCAGCCCGTGGCGCGAGCTCGCGGCGCTCCGCGACGAGGAGGCGATCGCGATCGCCGAGTTCGCGCACGAGCGGATGACGCGCTCGGCGGCCGCCGATGGCTTCAGCACGCGCCCGCGCGCGGTCTACAAGCGCGCCGGCCTGCCGTGCGAGCGCTGCGGCACGACGATCCGCAGCCACGGCCAGGGCGACGACAACCGCACGACGTACTGGTGCCCCGGCTGCCAGCTGTGAGCCGGCTGCCGGCTCTGAGCGGCTGACGACGCACCGTGCGGCAGACGTCCGGCGCGACGCCACGCCGCACGCGGCGCTCTCAGACGAGCGATGCGAGCTTGCGCCCGGCCGTGCGCAGCGAGCGATGAGTCCGCGCTTGGAGGATCGTCTGAAGGTCGAGGATGCGCGCGTCGAACGAATCGAGCAGGTTCTCGCCGGTGACCGCGTACGCGGGCACGCCCGACTGGCGTGCGTGCGTCGCGAGCTCGAACGCGACCGACCCCGCGAGCGTGTCCTCGTGCAGGCGCGGCTGCGCGATCACGACCGCGCGCGCCGCGCGCACCCGCGCGGCGAACTGCGGCGCGCGCACGAGCGAGCGCGCGGACGCGCTCTCGTGCTCGCCGTCGAGCGGACACTCATCGATCTCCCATCCGCCCTCGCACAAACCGGCGCCGAGCGCCGAGCAGACTCGCTCGGCGTCCAGGCGCTCCCCAAACGGGCGCGCGGCGATCAGCAGCGTTCGCGGGATCGCCGGCACGGGGGAGGCGGGCAGCCGGGGCACGATCGGGCATCCTTCCAGCAATGGCGACGAAGAAGGCTGAGCCGGCGACGATCGACGTCGCGGGGCACGAGGTCCGTGTGAGCAACCCGAGCAAGCCGTTCTTCCCCGAGCGCGGCCTGACGAAGCTCGATCTCGTCAACTACTACGTCGAGTGCGCCGACGCCGTCGTGCGCGGACTGCGCGACCGGCCGACGGTGATGAAGCGTTGGGTCGACGGCGTCGCGGGCAAGCCGTTCTTCCAGAAGCGCGTGCCCGACGGCGCGCCCGAATGGCTGCAGACGGCGACCGTCACCTTCCCGAGCGGGCGCCACGCGCGCGAGCTGGTGCCGAACGACGCGGCGCATCTCGTGTGGGGCGTCAACCTCGGCGTGATCGACTGGAACCCGTGGCCGGTGCGGCGCTCGGACCTCGACCATCCCGACGAGCTCCGCGTCGACCTCGACCCGTGCCCGGACGTGCCGTTCTCGGAGGTCCGCGAGGTCGCGCTCGGCGTGCGCGAGGTGCTCGTCGATCATGGGCTCGACGGATTCCCGAAGACGTCCGGCTCGCGCGGCATCCACGTCTACGTGCGGCTCGTCCCGCGAGTACGACTTCCTGCAGGTGCGCACCGCCGCGCTCGCGCTCGCGCGCGAGGTCGAGCGGCGGATGCCCGGGCGCGCGACGAGCCGCTGGTGGAAGGAGGAACGCGTCGGCGTGTTCATCGACTACAACCAGAACGCGCGCGACCGCACGATCGCCTCGGCGTATTCGGTGCGCGCCGTGCCCGACGCGCGCGTGTCGTGCCCGCTGGAGTGGGACGAGGTCGCCGACGTCGACCCGGCCGAGCTGACGCTGCAGAGCGTCCCGGCGCGCCTGCGCGAGCGCGGCGACCCGGCGGCGAGCATCGACGAGCATCCGGCGCGGCTCGACTCGCTGCTCGAGCTCGCCGCGCGCGACGAGCGCGAAGGGCTCGGCGACGCGCCGTGGCCGCCGCACTTCGCCAAGCAGAAAGGCGAGCCCAAGCGCGTGCAGCCGAGTCGCGCGCGCAAGCCGAAGGACGGCGAGCGGACGGACGCCGAGCCTCGCGAGGCCGGCGCGTGAGCCTGCCGCTGAAGCCGCCGCTGAAGCCCCAGCTCGCGCTCTCGCGAAAGGCGCTTCCGGAGGGCGACGAGTACGTCTACGAGATCAAGCTCGACGGCTTCCGCTGCCTCGCGTTCGTCGACGGCGAGGACGTGTTCCTGCAGTCGCGCAACGGCAAGACGCTCGGCCGCTACTTCCCCGAGCTGAAGCTGCCGCCCGGGCGCTACGTGCTCGACGGCGAGATCGTCGTGCGCGACTCCGCCGGCCGCGAGGACTTCGACGCGCTCGGCCAGCGGATCCATCCGGCCGTCTCGCGGATCGAACGGCTCGCGAGCGAGACGCCGGCCGTCTACGTCGTCTTCGACCTGCTCGCGCAAGCGGACGACTCGCTGCTCGAGCTGCCGTTCGCCGAGCGGCGCGCGGCGCTCGAGGCGCTGCTCGCCGAGCCGCCGTTCGCCGGCGCGCCGGTCGAGCTGATGGCGACGGCCGAGAGCGAGCGGGACGCGCAGGAGTGGCTCGCGCACGCCGAGGGCGCGATCGCGAAGCTGCGCTCCTCGCCGTACCTGCCCGGCGAGCGCAAGGCGATGGTCAAGGTCAAGCGCGTGCGCACGATCGACGCCGTGATCGTCGGCTGGCGCCCGGGCAAGGAGCAGGGGACCGTCGGCGCGCTGATCCTCGGCCTGTACGACGGCGAGCAGCTGCGCGTCGTCGGTCACTGCTCGGGTCTCTCCGCCTCCGAGAAGCGCCGGCTGCCGGGCTTCCTCGGCAGTTACGAGTCGGGCGAGAAGGGCTCGGGCGATCCGAGCCGCTGGAGCGGCGGCAAGGACCTCGAGTGGATCGGCCTGCGCCCCGAGCTCGTCGTCGAGATCGACTTCGACCACGTCTCCGCCGGGCGCATCCGCCACGGAGCGAAGCTCAAGCGCTGGCGTGAGGACAAGCCGGCGCGCGAGTGCACGTACGACCAGCTCGCCTCCTGAGCCGCCGCGCGCGGCGTCGCGACCGCCGTCGGCGATGTCAGCGCCATCGCGCGTGACGTGCGCCCGCGCGAACAAGCGCCGACACGGCGACCGTCGCCGAGGAGGAGTACCTGCAGATCCTCTTCTGGCTGCACGAGGCCGGCCTGCCGATGACCAGCGCGAACGTCGCGCGCGCGATGCAGCTCTCGGCGCCGACCGTGCACGAGATGGTCGGGCGGCTCGAGCGCGACGGCTACATCACCCGCGGCAAGGACCGCGCGATCGCGTTCACGCCCTCGGGCCTCGAGCACGCCGAGCAGATCGTTCGCCGCCACCGGCTGATCGAGCGCTTCCTGACCGACGTGCTCGGCGTCCCGTGGGACGAGGTGCACGAGGAGGCCGAGCGCCTCGAGCACGCGATGTCGCCGGTGCTCGAGCAGCGCATGCTCGCGGCGATCGGCGATGCGAAGACGTGCCCGCACGGACACCCGATCGTCGCCGGCGCGCGCCTCTCCGGCGTGCCGCTCGCCGACGTCGAGCTCGGCGCGAACGTTCGGATCCTGCGCTTCGAGAACGAGGCCGAGGACCTGCTGCACTACCTCAAGGGGTCCGGCCTCGAGCCCGGCCTCGACGGCACGCTCGCAGAGCGCGACGACGAGCAGGTCGTCGTCGAGGCCGCCGACGGCAGCCGCTGCGTCGTCACGCCGAGCGTCGCCGAGACCGTCTCCGTGATCGCCGATCCCTCGCCGCCAGCGCGCACCGCGCTGCCCGACCAGCTCGTCCTCGGCCAGCGCTACGGCCGCTAGAGCGACCGGTAAGCCGCTGCGAGGCGCGTGATGCCCTCGTCGATCTGCTCGGGCGTGACGCCGGAGTACGCGAGGCGCAGCGTGTTCTCGCCGCCCTCGAGCAGGAAGTCGGTGCCCTTCACGAACGCGACGCCGAGCTCGGCGGCGGCGTCGAACAGGCGCGCGACGTCGGTGCCGGGCGGCAGCGTGACCCACATGAAGTAGCCGCCGTCCGGCTGCACGAACTCGGCCTCCGGCAGCTCACGGCGCAGCGCTTGCGCAAGCGTCAGCGCGCGCTTGGCGAGCGCCGTGCGCACGGTCTCGATCGAGCGCTCGATCGCGCCGGAGGCGCAGAACTCGTAGACGATCGACTGCGCGACCATGTTCGGCGAGATGTACGTGCCCGTCGCGATCCGCGCGATCGCCGCGATCAGATCGGGCGGGCCGACGAGATAGCCGACGCGGATCCCCGGGCAGACGGTCTTCGAGAACGACGACGCGTAGACGACGCGCTCGGGGTCGATCGAGAGCATCGTCGGCATCGACTCGCCGCTGAAGCGCAGCGCGACGTACGGGTCGTCCTCGAACACGAGGAAGCCGTGCTCGGCGGCGAGCGCGAGCAGCGCCTGGCGCTTGGCGAGCGACAGCGTGTAGCCGGCCGGGTTCTGGAAGTTGGGGATGATGTGCGCGAGTTTCGGCCGCGCCTGGCCGACGCCGAGCAGGTGCGCGAGCGCCGCCGTGTCGATCCCGTCCGGCTGCAGCTCGATCGGGTGCAGCGTCGCGCCGCGCTCGCGCAGCGACAGCAGCGTGCGGTCGTACGTCGGGCGCTCGACGATCACGTCGTCGCCGGGGCGCACGACGTGCTCGAACAGGAACGCGTCGGCCTGCATCGAGCCGTTCGTGACGAGCACCCGCTCGGGCTCGACGCCGTGGCGGTCGGCGATCCACGTGCGTAGGCGCGGGTAGCCGATCGACGTGCCGTACGCGGTAGTTCCGGCTGGGTCGCTCTCGAACGCGCGTACGGCCGCGTCGCGCAGGCCGTCGACGTCGACGATGTCGAGCGACGGCGCACCGCGCGCGAACGAGATGACGGGTCCGGTCGGCGTTGACACAGCCGCGTAGGTTATGCGGCCGAGCAGCTCGTCGTAGTCGTGCGTGAGCTCGCGCGCCGTTCGCTCGAGCCGCTCGCGGAAGTGCAGCAGCTCGGCGGCGCTCGGCGCGCGGTCCGCCGCCGGCGGCGGCCGGCGGGCGAAGCCACGCCGTTGCTCGCCCTGGCCGAGCTCGCCATCTCCAAGCTCCGTCGAGGCCGCTCGCTCGGCGCCGGACGGCTCGACGGCGACGCCCGTCGCGCGTTCGTCGGCCTCGTCGACGAGGCGACTGGCGCCGGCTCTCGGCGTCTCGGCCGCGTCGCGCTCGATGCTCGCGGCAGGCGCCTCCTCGCCCCGGCGCGTTTCCCGCTCCGACGCCTCGGAGCTCGCACCGGCGCCGGTGGCCGGCGTACCCGCCGGCGCGGCCGCCGGCGGCGTCTCGCCCTGGCCGAGCCCGCCGAGGACGCGCTCCAGCTCGCGCAGCTTCCGCTCCAGCTCGCCCAGCGTGTCTGCGATCTCACGGTCCACGAGCGCCTAGCGTAGCGGCGCGCGTTGGCGATCGTCAGGCGCCGACCGACGCTCCGCCGAGCACCTCGACGGCGATCGCGGCGGCTTCGGTGGGGGTGCGCCCGACGCGCACGCCCTTCGCTTCGAGCGCCTGCGCCTTCGCCGCGGCGGTGCCCGACGATCCCGACACGATCGCGCCGGCGTGGCCCATCTGCTTGCCGGCCGGCGCCGTGAAGCCGGCGATGTACGCGACGACCGGCTTGCTCACGTTCTCGGCGATGTACTCGGCGGCCTCTTCCTCGGCCGAGCCGCCGATCTCACCCGACAGCACGATCAGCTCGGTCTCCTCGTCGCCCTCGAACAGCTTGAGCACGTCTACGAACGACGAGCCCGGAACGGGGTCGCCGCCGATGCCGACGATCGAGCTGCAGCCGAAGCCGGCGCGCGCGATCTCGTTTCCGATCTGGTACGTCAGCGTGCCCGAGCGCGAGACGACGCCGATGTTGCCGCGCTCGAAGAACGACGCCGGGATGATCCCGACGTTGGCCTTGCCCGGCGAGAGGATGCCGGGGCAGTTCGGGCCGACCAGGCGCGTGCCCGGATGGTCGCGCACGAGGATGTTGTACGCGCGCAGCTCGTCGTGCGCCGGAATGCCCTCGGTGATCGTGACGATCAGCTCGACTCCCGCCGCCGCGGCCTCGAGGATCGCGTCCGCGGCGAAGCGCGGCGGCACGAAGATCATCGCCGTGTTCGGCTGCACCTCGGCGACCGCGTCGGCCCAGCTGTCGAACACCGGAATCCCCTCGACGTCCTGGCCGCCCTTGCCCGGCGTCACGCCGCCGACGACGTTCGTGCCGTAGCGGCGGTTGTTGAGCGTGTGGAAGCTGCCCTCGCGGCCGGTGATGCCGGCCACGCACAGGCGCGTGCCCTCGTCGACGAGAACCGACATCAGGCGAGTGCTCCGACGCTGTCGCCGGCCGCGAGCGCTACGACCAGCTCGGCCGCCTCGTTCATCGTCGTCGCCGTGTGCACGCCGTCGAGCGCGGCCTCGGAGAGCAGCCGGCGCCCCTCGACGTCGTTCGTGCCGTCGAGCCGCACGACGAACGGCACCGTCGGCTTGATCTCGCCGAACGCCGCGATCAGCCCGCGCGCGACCTCGTCGCAGCGCGTGATCCCGGCGAAGATGTTGACGAGCACGGCCTTGACGGCGTCGTTGGCGAGGATCAGGTCGATCGCCTGCTTGATCGTCTCCGCGTTCGAGCCGCCGCCCGCGTCGAGGAAGTTGGCCGGCGAGCCGCCCGCCTGCGAGACGACGTCGAGCGTCGACATCACCAGGCCGGCGCCGTTGCCGAGGATGCCGATGTCGCCGTCGAGCTTGACGAACTGGACGCCCTCTTCCTTCGCGCGCCGTTCGAGCGGGTCTTCGTTCTCGCTTGTCCGACAGTCCCTGATTCTCCGGGTGCCGGTACAGCGCGTTGCCGTCGAGCGAGATCTTCGAGTCGAGCGCCTTCACCTCGCGCTCGGGCGTGACGATCAACGGGTTGATCTCGGCGAGCGAAGCGTCCTCCTGCAGCCACACCTCGTACAGCGCGACGAGCGCGTCGGCGACGCCGTCGACGACGTCCTCGTCGGCGCCGCCGACGGTCGCGATCTTCACGGCCTCCGCGTGCGAGAGGCCGCTCAGCGGGTCGACGTGCTGGCGGACCAGCTTCTCGGGCGTGCGCTCGGCGACCTCTTCGATGTCGACGCCGCCCTCGGTGCTGAACATCACGAGCGGCTGCTTCGCGGAGCGGTCGAGCAGGACCGACGCGTAGTACTCCGAGGCGATGTCCGACGCGTGCTCGATCCACAGCGTGCGAACGACGTGTCCCTTGATGTCCATCCCGAGGATGTCGCCGGCGTGCTCACGCGCCTCGCTTTCGTTCGCCGCGAGCTTGACGCCCCCGGCCTTGCCGCGGCCGCCGATCAGGACCTGCGCCTTGACGACGACCGGGTAGCCGACCTCGTCGGCCGCGACGAGCGCGTCCTCGACGCTCGTGACCGCCTTGCCCTGAGAGACCTTCAATCCGTGCCGCGCGAACAGCTGCTTGCCTTGGTACTCCAACAGATCCATGCCGGCGCGGGACTCTAACGCAAATCGCTCGTCTCGCCCTCACGTCGGCGAGCGATCGGAGGCTGGGCGCGCTCGGGTGCCGTCGCGCGGCATAATGCCCGCCGCATGCCAATTCCAAAGAACGTCACCTTCGTCACCTTCGACGTGTACGGGACGCTGATCGACTGGGAGACGGGCATCTACGAGGCGTTCGCGAAAGAGGCCGCGCGCGACGGCTTCGAGATCGACCGCGCCCAGCTGATCCCGCTGTTCCACGAGATCTCCCGCGAAATCGAGGGCGGCTCCTACGAGCTGTACGCCGAGGTGCTCAGGCGCACGGCGATCGAGATCGCGAAACGGCTCGAGTGGCCGCTGGAGCCATCGCGCTCGGGCTTCCTGCCCGACTCGGTGCAGCGCTGGAAGCCGTTCAAGGAGACCAACACGCAGCTGCAGAAGCTCGCGAAGAAATACAAGCTCGGCCTGCTCTCGAACATCGACGACAAGCTGCTCGGCCAGACTCGGCGGCACATCCCGACCGACTTCGACCTCGTCGTCACAGCGCAGCAGGTGCGCTCGTACAAGCCAGAACCCGCGCATTTCACCGAGTGCGCGCGGCGGATCGGCGGCAAGCGCGGCTGGGTCCACGTCGCCGCGAGCCACTACCACGACGTCGCCCCGTGCGTCAAAGCGCGCGTCCCCGTGATCTGGGTCAACCGCACCAAGGAGACGCTCGAGTCCTCGCAGAAGAAGCCGACGCTCGAGGTCGCGAACCTCAAAGAGGCCGCCAAAGCGCTCGGCGTCTCCTAGCGGCCGGCACGCCGTGAGGGTCGTCTCGCTGCACCGTGACGTGATCCTCGTCACGAGCGAGCTGCTCCAGGCCCACTGCACGATCGTCCGCGGACCCGCCGGCGAGAGGGAGGGCGATGACGACGCCGGCGCCGGCGAGGAGGCGTTCGTGATCGACTCGCCGGTGCTGCCCGAAGAGCTCGAGCTGCTCCCGTCGCTGATCGAGCAGGCCGGCTTCCCGACGCCGCGCGGGCTGCTCGCGACGCACGCCGACTGGGATCACCTGCTCGCGCCGCTCGCGTTCGCAGAGGCGACGCTCGGATGCGCCGAGAGCTCGGCGGCGCGCCTGCGCGCCGAGCCCGGCGCGGCGCAGCGCGAGCTGCGTCGCTTCGACGAACTGCTGCAGATCGAGCGCCGCCGGCCGCTCTCGCTCGGCGCCGTCCAGCCGCTCGCCGTGCCCGGGCGCTGCGCGATCGGCGAGGGCGAGCTGGAGCTGCACTCGGCGAGCGGGCACACCGCCGACGGCATGGCCCTGTGGATCGGCTGGGCGCGCGTGCTCGTCGCCGGCGACTACCTCTCGCCGATCGAGCTGCCCGGAATCGGCGAGGGGGAGGGGATGCTCGACGCGTACCTCGCGACGCTCGAGCGCCTGCAGCCGCTCGCCGCAGCGGCCGAGCACGTCGTGCCCGGCCATGGACCGGCGATCGACGGCGAGCGCGCGCTCGCGCTGCTCGATCAGGATCGCGCCTACCTGCAGGCGCTGCGCGAGCGCGGCGCCGACGCCGAGCTGCCGCGCGAGCGCCGCTCGCGGGCGCAGCGCGAGCTGCACCGGCGCAACGTCGAGCGGCTGTAGGCGCCGCGCTCAGCCCTCCGGCGCGGCGGTCGGCGTGCAGGCGCCGCGCTCAGCCCTCGGTCTCGATCGCGCTCGTGATCGTCGCGATCGGCGCGCCCGCCTGGATCGGATCGCCTTCGACGATCGGCAGCTCGGCGATCGTCCCGGCCTTGTGCGCCGTGATCTCGTTCTCCATCTTCATCGCCTCGATGATGCACAGCAGCTGGCCCTCCTGCACCGTGTCGCCCTGCTTGACGAGCACCTTCCACATGTTGCCCTGCAGCGGCGACGTCAACAGGTCGCCGCCGGCGCCGGCGCCCGAGGACTTGCGCGGAGAGCGTTTCGCCGCCTTCGGCGCGCCGGCCGGCGCGTTGCCGTTGCTCGCGCCGACGCCGCCGCCACCGCCGCCCGCGAACGGCGGCCCGACGACGCGCACGTCGAAGCGCTTGCCGGAGACCTCGACCGAGTACGCCTGCTCGACCGTCTGCTCCTCCTCCTCCTCCTCGTCGGCCGGCGCCGGCGCCGGCGCGTCGAAGGCGAGCGTCTTCAGCCACTTCCTGTCCTCGAGCAGGTCCCTGCACGTCTCGCCCTTCGCCCACTGCTCGGTCGCGAGCAGCGCTTCGTGGAACGGGATCAGCGTCTTCAGGTGCTCGATCTCGTATTCGTCGAGCGCGCGCAGCATCCGCTTCGTCGCCTGCTCGCGGTCGGCGTCCCAGACGATCAGCTTCGCGACCATCGGGTCGTACATCGGCGAGACTTCGCCGCCGGCCTCGACGCCCGAGTCGACGCGCACGCCGGGTCCCGTCGGCTCGCGGTACGCGCCGATCTTGCCGGGCGCCGGCGCGAAGTTCTTCGACGCGTCCTCGGCGTTGATGCGGCACTCGATCGCGTGCCCGCGCAGCTCGATGTCGGCCTGCGCGTAGGACAGTTCCTCGCCGGCCGCCGCGCGGATGCCCTCCTTGACGATGTCGACGCCCGTCGTCATCTCGGTCACGCAGTGCTCGACCTGCACGCGCGTGTTCATCTCGAGGAAGAAGTACTCGGGCTCGGAGGCGCCCTCGCCGAGCGAGAACAGGCCCTCGATCGTGCCGGCGCCGACGTAGTCTACGGCCTTCGCCGCCTCGACGCCGATCCGGCCGATCCGCTCGCGCGTCTGCGGGTCGACGACCCATTCGGGCGCCGGCGACTCCTCGATCACCTTCTGGTGGCGGCGCTGGATCGAGCAGTCGCGCTCGCCGAGGTGGATCACGTTCCCGTGGCGGTCGGCGAGGATCTGCACCTCGACGTGGCGCGGGTCGTGCAGGTAGCGCTCGAGGTAGACCGTCGCGTCGGAGAAGAACTTCTCGCCTTCGCGGCTCGACCCCTCGAACGCGCCCTCGAGCTCGTCCTCGGACAGCGCGACGCGGAAGCCCTTGCCGCCGCCGCCGCCGGCCGCCTTGACGGCGACCGGGAAGCCGATCTCCTCGTTGGCGATGCGCAACGCGTCGGCGGCCGTCGCGACCGGCTTGGTCGTGCCCGGCACGATCGGCACGCCGGCCGCCTGCATCAGCTCGCGCGCGCGCGTCTTCGAGCCCATCGCCTCGATCGCGCTCGCCGGCGGTCCGATGAAGACGACCCCCGCCTCCTCGCACGCCTGCGCGAACGGCGCGTTCTCGGCGAGGAAGCCGTAGCCGGGATGGATCGCCTCCGCGCCCGCGCGCTTGGCGACGTCGAGGATCTTCTCGATGCTCAGGTAGTTCTCGGCGGCCGGCCCGTCGCCGATGTTGTACGCCTCGTCGGCGCGCTTGACGTGGACGGCGTCGCGGTCGAGCTCGGAGTAGACCGCGACGCTCGCCACGCCGAGCTCCTGCAGCGCGCGCGCGATGCGAACCGCGATCTCGCCCCGATTCGCGATGAGTACCTTGCTGAACATCGGCGGCGGAAGCTTAGCGGCGCGCGATCACGACAGCGGTGCGGCGATCAGCCCGGCGCCGACCGTCTCGTTGCTCGACTCGTCGATCAGGATGAAGCTGCCGGTGCGACGGTTGCTCGCATATGGGTCGAACGCGAGCGGAACGCTCGTGCGCAGGCGGACGCGCCCGATGTCGTTGAGCGCGAGCTGCTCGGCGGGGCTCGTGCGCTCGAGCGTGTGCACGTCGACGACGTCGTCGATCCGCTCGACGAGCGCCGTCGCGAGCCGCGAGGTCTGCTTCAGCGCGTAGCGCGCGCCCGGCCGGAGCGGCCGGTCGGCCATCCAGCAGACGTCGGCGCTCAGCTCGCGCGCGACCGTCGCCGGCTCCTCGGGGCGGCAGATCAGCTCGCCGCGCGAGACGTCGAGCTCGTCCTCGAGGCGCAGCGTCAGCGACATCGGCGCGATCGCCTCCTCGAGCTCGCCGTCGTACGTGTCGATCGCGGCGATCCGCGTGCTCGCTCCGCTCGGCAGCACCGCGACCTCCTCGCCGCGGCGCAGCGCGCCGCTCGCGAGCTGCCCAGCGTAGCCGCGATAGTCGCTGCCGGCGCCGTTCGCCGGGCGGATCACCCACTGCACGGGAAAGCGCGCGGGGCGTCCGAACGGGTGGTCGTAGGCGACCTCGACCCGCTCGAGCTGCTCGAGCAGCGCCGGGCCGGAGTACCACGGCATCGCGTGCGAGCGCTCGACGACGTTGTCGCCGTTGAGCGCCGAGATCGGGATGTACGAGATCTCCGGGCCGCGCCCGCCGCCCGCCGCCGACGCGTGCCTGCCCGTGATCGCGCCGAGCCGGCTCGCGAACGCGTCGAACTCGGCGACGAGCTCGTCGAAGCGCTCCTGCGAGTGCTCGACGAGGTCCATCTTGTTGATCGTGACGACCATTCGCGGGATCCCGAGCAGCGCGCTGATGAACGCGTGGCGCTTGGACTGCTCGGTGACGCCGGGGCGCGCGTCGACGAGCACGACCGCGAGGTCGGCCGTCGAGGCGCCGGTGACCATGTTGCGCGTGTACTGCTGGTGGCCGGGGCAGTCGGCGATGATGAAGCGCCGCGCCGGCGTCGCGAAGTAGCGGTAGGCGACGTCGATCGTGATCCCCTGCTCGCGCTCGGCCTTCAACCCGTCGGTCAGCAGCGCGAGGTCGAGCACGCCGGCGCCGCCGCGCCGCTCGCTTGCCTGTGCGACGTGCTCGAGCTGATCCTCGAACACCTGCTTGGAGTCGTACAGCAGCCGCCCGATCAGCGTGCTCTTGCCGTCGTCGACGGCGCCCGCCGTCGTGAAGCGCAGCAGGTCGAGCGTCATCGCCGTGTTGCAGACGCGCGCAACGGGGGCGTCGTCGCGCCACGACGGTCATCCGGGCGGAGGCCGAAGGCCGAAGCGATCATCAAAAGTAGCCGGCCTTCTTGCGATCCTCCATCGCCGCCTCCGACACGCGGTCGTCGGCGCGCGTCTCGCCGCGCTCGGTCACGCGCGTGGCGGCGATCTCGGCGACGACCTGCTCGAGCGTGCTCGCCTGCGAGAGCACGCCGCCGGTGCAGCTCATGTCGCCGACCGTGCGGTAGCGGACCGTCTCGGAGAAGACGCGCTCGCCGTCGATCAGCTCGGTGCCCTCGCGCCAGGCGTAGATCATCCCGTCGCGCTCGAACACGTCGCGCTCGTGCGAGAAGTAGATCGACGGCACCTCGAGCTGCTCGGAGTCGATGTACTCCCAGACGTCGAGCTCCGTCCAGTTGGAGATCGGGAAGACGCGCACGTTCTCGCCCTTCTTGACGCGCCCGTTGTAGAGGTTCCACAGCTCCGGGCGCTGGTTCTTCGGGTCCCACTGGCCGAAGTCGTCGCGGAACGAGAACACGCGCTCCTTCGCCCGCGCGCGCTCCTCGTCGCGGCGCGCCCCGCCGAACGCCGCGTCGAAGCCGTGCTCGGCGATCGCGTCGAGCAGCGTGACCGTCTGCAGCTGGTTGCGCGACGCGCGCGGGCCGGTCTGCTCGACAACGCGCCCGTTGTCGATCGACTCCTGCACGCTCGCGACGATCAGCCGCTCGCCGAGCTCGGCGACGCGGCGGTCGCGGAACTCGATCACCTCTCCGAAGTTGTGCCCCGTGTCGACGTGCATCAACGGGAACGGGAACGGCGCCGGGCGGAACGCCTTCTCGGCCAGGCGCAGCAGCACGATCGAGTCCTTGCCGCCGCTGAACAGCAGCACCGGACGCTCGAATTCGGCGGCGACCTCACGCATCACGTGGATCGCCTCCGACTCCAGCGCCCGCAGGTGGCTCAGCTGGGGGCGCTCGGCGACTGCCATCTCAGCTCAGGTCCTCGCAGGGACCACGGCGATGGAGAGCAAGCACTACAAGGACGCAGCGAGCGAAGCGTGCTTCGCACGTGAGCGACCGAGGACGCAGTAGGGCGCCGCTATCCATCGACGTGGAGGCCGCACTCGGTCTTGTCGGTGCCTGCCCAGCGGCCCTCGCGTCCGGCGCCGGGCTGCGTGCACGGCGCGCACCCGATCGACTCGTAGCCGCGGTCGTGCAGCGGGTTGTACGGCAGGTCGTGCTCGTGGATCCGCCGCCACAGGTCCTTGTCGCTCCAGTGCGCGAGCGGGTTGTACTTCCACAGGCCGCGAACCTCGTCGCGTTCGATCAGCTCGGCGTTCGCGCGCGTCGGGCCCTGCTCGCGGCGGATGCCAGTGATCCAGCCCTCGGCGCCCGCCAGCGAGCGTTCGAGCGCGGCGACCTTGGCGACCGAGCAGCAGTGCTCCGGTCCGCTCCACGGCTCGTCGGGGCTGCTCGCGTCGACGACCTCGACGTGCACGCCGAAGCGCTGCTCGAACGCGCGCCACGTCTGCAGCGTCTCCTCGAACAGCACGCCGGTGTCGATCGTGACGATGCGCACCGCGTTGCCCGTGCCCTGGTCGAGCCGCAGCAGCTCGTCGAGCAGCACCGACTCCTCCTTCTGGAAGGAGCACAGCAGCACGGCGCCGCTGCCGTGGCGCGCGGCCTCACGCAGCGTGTGCGTGAGGCTCGGGGCTGGGTCGAAGGGGGCGGTGGTCGGTGCCATCTGGTTATTGAGCTGCAGTGGGGGTGTCATCTGATCGCTTTCTCTGCCTGAATCGCATCCGCTCTATACCGCACACTCGCCCTCGCCACGAACGACTTCGAAGGGAACATCACGGTTCCAGTCGATGAACTGGCTCATCGTCTCCAACCCGAAATCGACGGGCATCGACAGATCCTTGACCAGGCCCTCGAGCTCGCCGGTGCCGACGCGCTGCGCGAACGGCCCGAACGCCTCGCCGTCCTCACGCGCGGACTCGTAGTGGCGGATCCAGCGCTCGATCGCCTCCGGCACGCGCTTGGCCGGCAGGCGCAGCTTCAGCCGCTGCCCGAAGGAGACCTCGCCGCCTTCGTAGACGCCGCCGACGTGTGGGATGTAGGCGGGGATCGTGTGCTCGCCGACTTTGATCGACGCTCCGTAGAAGCCGATGTCGGCCACGTGGTGCTGCGAGCAGCCGTTCGGGCAGCCGCTCATCTTGATGTGGATCTGACGTGTCAGCTCGTCCTCGAGCTGCATCGATTCGATCCGCTCCTGCACCGCCTCGTTCAGGCCCATCGAGCTCGTGATGCCGAGCTTGCACGAGTCGGTGCCGGGGCACGAGACGACGTCGGCGATCTCGCGCGAGCCCGGCTCGCCGAGCCCGAGCTCGGAGAGGGCGCGCCAAACGTCGTAGACGCACTCCTCGCGCACCCAGCGCAGCAGCAGGTTCTGCTGCACGGTCGTGCGCGCGTAGCCGCCGGCGTAGTCGCGCACGATCTGCGCGAGGCCGCGGAACTGCTCCGGCGTGAGGTCGCCGCGCGTGACCTTCGCCTCGACCGTGACGAAGCCGTCCTGCTTCTGCTCCTGCACGTTCGTCGAGCGAAAGCGCTCGAACTGCGAGACGTCGCCGTTCGGGCTGCCGGCGCTCTGCGGCGGCGCCGGCGCCGACTCGCGCTCGTCGTCGACGAACAGCCTGTGCTCGATCGAGAAGTCTCGTTCGGCGACCCAGCCGCCTTCGAGCTCCTCCTCGACCTGCCGGCGCAGCTCGTCGATCCCGTACTTGTCGACGAACACCTTGATGCGCGCCCGCGCGCGGTTGACGCGCAGCCAGTCCTGGCGGTCGAAGATCCGGAAGACGGCCTCGGCGATCTTCAGGTACTCGCCGTTGTCGAGCTCGACGAAGTCGTAAAGCGCCGGCGCGACGCGCGGCATGATCGACGTGCCGCCGCCGACGAGCATCTCCGCGCCGCGCACCTCGCGGCCGTCGACCTGCTTGACGCGCGCGCGAAAAGCGATGTCGTGGATGCCCGAGATCGCGCGGTCCTGCGGCGAGCCGTCGAACGCGGTCTTGATCTTGCGCGGCATCGCCTGCGTCGTCGGATGGCGCACGAAGTAGCGCACGTACGCGCCGACGTACGGCGTCATGTCGAACAGCTCGTCCTTCGCGACTCCAGCCCACGGGTCGCCGGTCACGTTGCGGACGGTGTTGCCGCAGCCCTCGCGGCTCGACAACCCCGACTCTCCGAGCTCGCGGATCGCCTGCTCGACTTCGGGCAGCGGGATGTGGTGCATCTGGATGTTCTGGCGCGTCGTGATGTGCCCCTTGCGCAGCGGCACGTACTTCTCGATCACGTCGGCGAACGACTCCATCTGCTCCGGCGTGATCCCGCCGAACGGCAGCTTCACGCGGATCATCTGCACGTCCGGCTGGCGCTGGCCGTAAACGCCCTGCTTCAGGCGGAACTTGATGAACTCGTCTTCCTCGGTCTCGCCGGCGAGGAACTTGGTCGCCTCGGTCTTGAAGTCGTCGTACTCGCGCTGCAGGATCGGGATCACGTGCCCGGGGACGTTCTGGAGCACCTCCGGGTCCTCGAGCGTGCCGCGCTGGGCAGGTACGGAAACTGGCTCCATCTACGAAAACCTCCTGGTCCAGGACGAGCGTCCGGCGTGCATGGACGTCGACCGGATCGACGGCGGGTATTGAGGCTAAAGCCTAGCGGCTTTCAGGGGTTTCTTCAGGGGCGCTTCGCGGCAGGCTCGAGCGCTGGCCGCGGCCGGCCACGGCGGCAGCGGCCTACGTCCGCAGCCAGGGGTCCGCGAGGTCGCCCGGAGCCTCGCGCTCGACGCCTTCGAGCACCGCGGCGCGCTGCCACGCGTCAGCCTCTTGCGGCGCAGCGCTCGCCGCCGGCGCCGTCGCGCGGATGAAGCGCTCCAGCGCGGCCACGACCGCGGCCGCCTCCTCGGGGGTGGCGGATGCAAGCAGCGTCAGGCGTCGGCTCTCGTGGGTCATCGCAGCATTGTGACGACATCCAGATCGACAGCGCTCACCGCTCCATGATCTCGCGCGCGAACCCGATCAGCTCGTTCGCCTGGCGCAGCACCGACTTGAGATCCTGACCGCCGACGCCAGCCAGGCCGTAGTGCGCCTCGTCCTTGACCCTCAGCAGTCGGCCCAACGATTGCGCCGCTTGTTTTCCACCAGGCCTGATCTGCTCGACCAAAGCGGCGGCGGCGTGATGGTCATGACCACGCGATCGCCGGCCGAGCGCCTTGCAGCAGCCGGCGTCCGCGGCCGCGATTCCCGCCAAGACCGCCAGCGCAGCCGCTTGGCTGGCGTACTCGACGTCGTCTCCTTCGCCTGCGACCAGTTCCGCCACCTCGACGAACTTGAGCGCATGACGTAGGCGAGCTGCCGCGTCGGCCTCCGAGCAGATCTGCGTGCGTTCGGCGCGGCGAGGGCTCATGCAGGCTCCAATAGAGCCGGAGCGTCCGATCCTCCGACGAGGATCGCGTCCGTGCGGAGCTCGGCGACGATCGGGTGCTCCTCGTCGCGCAGACGTGCCAGTCCACTCTCGGAGACCTCCACGATGCCGGCGCAGTTGCCGCTCCAGCCTTCGACCTTCACGCGCAACTCCTCGACCTGCGCGCGCCAGTGTGGCTCGTCGTCGACGATCGACGCAGGTCGGACGATCAGGAGATCGATGTCGCTCTCGACGTCGCCGTCGGCGCGAGCGGTCGAGCCGAACACGGCAGCGTAGACGGGCGCGGTCTCCCAATCGCCGATCGCGCGTCGGATGCGATCGAATAGCTCGACGCGCAAGCCTGCCATCAGCTCGACGGCCGGCGCGGCCACGTGGTCGCGGTTGAGCGCGAACAGGAACGCTCGGTTCAACTCGACGCGCACCACGAGACCGTGGTCTGTAAGCGTGTGCAGGACGTCGAGAACGCCGCTGTGCGAGGTCCTGCCGGTCAGATGCGCGACCTCCCGACCGGTCAGGCCTCGCGTCGTGCCGGCGAGCACACGCAGCACCTCGCCGTGAAGCGAAGGGCTGATCGCTGCGTATGGGCGGGCCACGTCCATGCAGCCAGATTACCGTCCGAATGGACGCTATTCAAGCGATGTGGACGATATTCCGTCCACATCGCCCAGATGCAACAGCGGCTACAGCGGGATGTTTCCGTGCTTGCGCTTCGGCCCCGGTTCGCGCTTGCTCTGCAGCGTGTGCAGCGCCGTGATCAGCTTCGGGCGCGTCTCGTGCGGGACGATCACGTCGTCGATGTAGCCGCGCTCGGCGGCCGTGTACGGGTTGGCGAAGCGCGCCTTGTAGTCCTCCATCAGCTTCGCGCGCCGCTCCTGCGGCGTCGGGCTGCCGGCGATGTCGCGGCGGTAGATGATGTTCACCGCGCCCTCCGGGCCCATCACCGCCACCTCCGAAGTCGGCCACGCGAAGTTGAAGTCGGCGAGCATGTGCTTGGAGGCCATCACGTCGTACGCGCCGCCGTACGCCTTGCGCGTGATCACCGTCAGCTTCGGCACGGTCGCCTCGGTGAACGCGTACAGCAGCTTCGCGCCGTGGCGGATGATGCCGCCCCACTCCTGGCTCGTACCCGGCAGGAAGCCGGGCACGTCGACGAACGTGAGGATCGGGACGTTGAACGCGTCGCACGTGCGCACGAAGCGCGCCGCCTTCGCCGACGCGTCGATGTCGAGCACGCCGGCGAGCTGCGCGGGCTGGTTGCCGACGACGCCGATCGAGAAGCCGTCGAGGCGCGCGAAGCCGCAGATGATGTTCTTCGCGTGGTGTTCGTGCACCTCGAAGAACTCCTCGTCGTCGACGATCGGGCGCACGACGTCGCGCATGTCATACGGCTTGTTCGCGTTCTCCGGCACGACCTCGTCGAGCGCCGGGTCCATCCGCTGCGGGTCGTCGGTTGGCTGCACGCGCGGAGCCGTCTGCAGGTTGTTCTGCGGCAGGAAGCCGATCAGGTAGCGGCAGTCCTCCAGGCACGCGTCCTCGTCCTCGGAGGCGAAGTGCGCGACGCCGGACTTCGTGTTGTGCGACATCGCGCCGCCGAGCTCCTCGAAGCCGACCTCCTCGCCGGTGACCGTCTTGATCACGTCGGGGCCGGTGATGAACATGTGCGAGGTCTCCTTGACCATGAAGATGAAGTCGGTGATCGCCGGCGAGTAGACGGCGCCGCCGGCGCACGGCCCCATGATCAGGCTGATCTGCGGGATCACGCCGGAGCACTTGACGTTGCGGACGAACACGTCGCCGTACGCGCCGAGCGAGACGACGCCCTCCTGGATGCGCGCGCCGCCGGAGTCGTTGATGCCGATCACCGGACAGCCGATCTTCGCGGCGAGGTCCATGATCTTGACCATCTTCTCGCCCATCACCTCGCCGAGCGAGCCGCCGAACACCGTGAAGTCCTGGCTGAACACGCACACCGTGCGGCCGTCGATCGTCCCGTGCCCGGTCACGACGGCGTCGCCCCACGGACGGTTCTCCTGCATGTCGAAGTCGTACGTGCGGTGGCGCACGAACGTGTCGAGCTCCTGGAACGAGCCCGGGTCGAGCAGCTTCTCGACGCGCTCGCGCGCCGTGTACTTGCCGCGCGCGTGCTGCTTCTCCTCGGCCTCCGGCGCCGAGTGCAGCGCCGCCTCGCGCAGCTCCTGCAGCTGCGCGAGCTTCTCCTCGTAGGTCTCCGGCGCCTTCTGGCGCGGCGGCTTGCGGTGCCCGCTGCGCGAGGCGGCGAGCAGGGCGGCGTCCGCCTGTCGGTCGTGCGAGCTGCTTGGCATCGGCGCCCGATCTTATCCGCGGGCCGCCGGTCGGGCGCTCGCGCCTCGCGGTCACGCGCGCGTCGCGAGCACGCCGCCGATGCGACTCAGGAGCGCGAGAACGGCCGGTGGTGCGCTGCGCCCAGGCGGTCGAGCACGCCGCTCAACAGCGCCGTGACCTGCTCCGCGGCGACCTCCTCGGCCGCGGCGAGCTCGGCGGCGAGATCGCCGTGCGGCGCCTGCTCGTCAGCTTCGTCGCGCTCGACCGTGGCGCTCGGCGCGTGTAGATCGAGATCCGATTTGTCCGCCGGATTCGACGCCGGCTCGGCCTCCGCGCCGGACACCGTCGCGGCGGGCTCGATCGCCGTCGCGGACGCGTCTTCGGCGTGCGGCTGCGGATCGGGCTCGGCTGTGAGCGTCGGCTCGTAAGCGGGTCGCGTGGGCTCGGCATCGGCGTCGGCGGGGGCGTCGGTGTCGGACTCGGGCATGGGCTCGGGCTCGACCGCGGATTCGGGATCGGTGGTTTCGGGGTCGGCGCGTTGCTCGGGCGCCGAGCCGCTCTCGGCGGGCGGCCCGGGCGGCGCCTCGCGCCGGCGGCCGAACAGGCGCGCGAGGAAGCCGCGTCGCGGCTGGGGCTCGGGCTGCTCGAGCTCGGCCTCGGGCTCCGGCGACTCGATCGCGAGCTCGGCCTCATCGGCCGCGTCGTCGTCCGCGAGCGCGGTCGCGCTCGCGTGCGCCGGCTCGAGCTCGGCGTTTGCGTCGTGGAGCTGGGTGACGTCGGGCTCGGGTGGCGCGAGGGCCTCTGTCGGCTCGGGCTCCGACGCGGCGATCTCCGGTGCGCGCTCCACCGCGGACGCGGGCTCGACGGTCGCCGCGTCGTCGGGCTCGGGCGTCACGTCGGTCGCGTCCTCCTCGGCGGGCTCGAGCACCAGCTCGCGCGTGACGGTCAGCTTGACCTTCGTGCCCCAGCCGGACGGCTTGATCACAACGGCGCCGCGCGCGTCGTCGGCCTCCCACTCGACCCTCTGCTCGGGGTGGACGTGCGTGATGCGGATCTCGCCGAACTCGCCGAGGTGGCGCGCGAGCGACTCGGGATCGCTGATCTCGGCCCACAGCTCGGGCGGCGACTTGACGAGCGTGCGCTGCACCTCGGAGGAGACCATCGTCCTCAGTTTCGAGCGATCGCGTGCGAGTCCTTCCGGCGAAACGCGCCCGTGCGCGCTTGGACGCCGCGAGATCGCGGCGTTGGCGGTCGTACGCGCTGGTGCGTTCGTACACATGTCCAGGCCGGCATCGCGCGAGTGGGCGCGAGGAGACCGATCAGACGGGCCCATCGCCCGCGCCTGCGCGCATGTGATCAGTCGCACGGAGATGAACAAACGGATGGCCCCATCCCATGTTTGCTGGAAACACGCTCTCGCTCAGCCTTGATTCGGACGATATGGACACATGCTCACGAGTCTGCACCTGCCGCAGCTGCGCGAGCTGCGCCGCTGGCCGACGCTCGGCGCGCGCGAGACGATCGCGGTGGCGCTCGTGCTGTTCGCCGCAGTGTTCGGGCTGCGGCTGGCCGACGCGAACGCCGGTGACGCCGAGGGCGTCCTTTACATCGCGCCGATCGGCGTGATCGCGTTGCGGTTCGGATTGCGCGGCGCGCTCGCCGGCGCGCTGGTCGCGTTGGGTCTCGTCGTCGCGTGGGGCGAGCTGAGCGGCGACGTCCATCTGCTCACGATCGGATACCTCACGCGCTCGCTCGCGCTCGTCGCCGTCGCGATCATCCTGGGCACGTTCGTCGAACACCGCCGCAAGCTCGAAGCGGGCATCGCGTATTACTACGACGCGACGCCCGACCTGCTCGTGACGGGCGACACGACCGGCCGCTTCACGCGCGTCAACCCGGCGTGGGAGCGCACGCTCGGCCATTCGGCGGAGACGCTCTACGCGACCAACTTCATCGATTTCGTGCATCCGGACGACCGCGCGGCGACCGAAGCGGAGGCGAGCGACCTGTTCGCCGAAGAGCACGAGATGGTCGGCTTCCGCAACCGCTGCCGCACGGCCGACGGCGGCTACCGCTGGCTCGAATGGAACGCGGCCGCGCTCGATGGCGTTTTCCACGCGGTCGCGCGCGACGTGACGGCGCTGCGCGAGGCCGAGGACCACCTCGCGAGCAGCGCGAAGTCGCTCGAAGCGATGATCGTCGAGCGAACGCGCGAGCTCGACGACGCGCGCGCCGAGACCCTGCGACAGCTCGCGCTCGCGGCGGAGTACCGCGACGACGAGACCTACCAGCACACCGAGCGCGTCGGGCACGTCGCCGCGCGGATCGCGCTCGGGCTGGAGCTGCCGGCGGGTCAGGTCACGCTGCTGCGCCAGGCGGCGCCGCTGCACGACGTCGGCAAGCTCGCGATCCCCGACCGGATCCTGCTGAAGCCCGGCAAGTTGACGCGCGCCGAGTACGACGTGATGAAGACGCACGCCGAGCTCGGCTCGCGCCTGCTCTCGAGCGGCAGCTCGCCGGTGCTGCAGATGGCGGCGGTGATCGCCGCGACGCACCACGAGCGCTGGGACGGCGCCGGCTACCCGAAGGGCCTCGCGCGCGAGGAGATCCCGCTGGTCGGGCGGATCGTCGCCGTCGCGGACGTGTTCGACGCGCTGATCCACGACCGTCCGTACAAGGCCGCGTGGCCGGTCGAGCGCGCGCTCGAGGAGATCGCGCGCAGCTCCGGCACCCAGTTCGACCCGCGCGTCGTCGTCGCGTTCCTGTCGCTGCGCGAGGACCTCGGCCGGCTACGCGACGAGCTCGGCGACGTCGAGCAGCGCGGCCTGGGCGCCGACGCCGACGGTCGTCCGCAGCATTCGATCCGACGCCGCCGCGGCGACTACCTCGAGCACGTCGACCGGCACGCGCCGCGTGCCGAGCCCGCGATCCGGCGCCGGATGCGCTGACGGGCTGCGCTCAGGCGGCCGAGGCCGCCTCGCGCGCGGCGCCGGCGACGCCGAGCAGCCCACGCGCGACGAGCAGCTCGGCCAGCTGCACTGCGTTCGTCGCAGCGCCCTTGCGCAGGTTGTCGGCGACGATCCACAGATCGAGCGCGCGCTCGTGGCCGGCGTCACGGCGGATTCGTCCGACGAACACCTCGTCGCTGCCACTCGCGTCGATCGCCAGCGGGTAGTGAGCCGCGCTCGGGTCGTCGAGCACGGTGACGCCGGGCGCCGCGCGCAGCAGCTCGCGCGCGCGTTCGGGTGAGAGCTGCTCGCGCGTCTGCACGTTGACGGCCTCCGAGTGTCCGTTGAGCACCGGCACGCGCACGCACGTCGCCGAGATCGCGATGCTCGGGTCCTCGAGGATCTTGCGCGTCTCGTCGATCAGCTTGCGCTCCTCGTCGGTGTGATCGTCGCCCGGCGCGAAGTTGCCGGCGTGCGGGAGCGCGTTGAACGCGATCTGGTGCGCGTACGCCCGCGGCGCGGCGATCTCGCGCTCGGCCGAACCGGGAGACGCTGGCTGCGCCAGCATCCCCGAACCGCCCAGCAGCGCTCGCGACTGGTCGAGCAGCTCGTCGACGGCGCGCTTGCCGGTCCCCGAGACCGCCTGGTAGGTGGCGATCACGAGTCGCTCGATCCCGACCGCGTCGTGGATCGGCTTCAGCGCGACGACCATCTGCATCGTCGAGCAGTTCGGGTTGGCGACGATCCCGTGGTGGCGCGCGAGCGCTTGCGGGTTGACCTCGGAGACCACGAGCGGCACGTCCTCGCGCATGCGCCAGCGCGAGGAGTTGTCGACGACGACCGCGCCCGCCTGCACGAAGCGCGGCGCCCACTCGCCCGACGTCGCGCCGCCGGCGGAGAAGATCGCGAGGTCAAAGCCCTCGATCGACGCGTCGTCGAGCCCCCGCACGACTACGTCCTCGCCGTGTACGCCGGCGCCTGCGAGCGTCCGCCCGACGGAGCGCTCGGACGCGAACGCCACGACCTCGCGCGCCGGGAACGCACGCTCGCGCAGCAGCTTGAGCATCAGCGTGCCAACCTGCCCGGTCGCGCCGACGACGGCGACTCGATAGTCCTCGCTCATGGTCTCGTCAGGGTATCGCGAGAATCGTGGAGCGATCCGACCGGGCAGGCTGTGTTTCGGATTCAAGCCCCATCACAATTGTATGTACAGGCTGCATCCGCACATCGCGGTGGACACCGCATCGCAGCCGCGTGTACGTACATTTGTGATCGCCACGCAACACGATGACGTGGCCCTCGCTCGCGGCGTTCGGCGCTCCGCTTTCGTCGACGAGCGCTACGGCTTGATCGCCATGAACAGGATCGTGACGAGCACGAGCGCGCTGAGCAGCGTGCCGACTCGCGAGAGGCGGCGCACGACCGCCTGGTACTCGTCGCTCAGCTCCACGGGGCCGGCGTCGCCGCTTGCGTCGATGTCGCGCGTGGCGAGCTGCTCGGCGCGCTTGCCGGCGGGGATCATCACGGCGCCGACGACCGCGCCGATCACGACGACCGCGGCGAGACCCCACTGCACGAAGAATTCGCTCCAGTGGTGGCCGTCGCTGGCGAGGTAGATGCCGGCGAGCAGGACGAGCAGCAGCCCCGGATTGACGAGCACGCGTTCGACGGTGTAGGCGATCCGGTGCATCAGCGGCAGGCTGCGCGGGTCGCGCCTGCCGGTGACGGCGAACATGACCGGGTAGGCGAACGTCGCGCCGAACGCGACGACGACGGCCATGATGTGGATCGCGAGGACGACGTCGTAGAAGGTGACGGCCGGTGGCACGCTCACGTTCCCGTCTGCGCGGTCATGGAGTACGTCGTCGGCATCGCGCCAGACTATTCAATGGCGTCGTCGCGCAGCGCCGCGTCGTCGGCGCCGCCGGTCAGCTGCGTCAGCCGGCGCAGCAGCGCGCGCATGCCCGACACCTCGTAGATCTCGCGCTGCCTGCGCGCTCCGCCGCCGCGTCGGTAGAGCTCGCCGACGCTCTCGAGCTCACTCGCGCAGCCGAGATCCTCCGCGTGCTCACGTGCGGCGCCGAGCGCCTGCTCGAGCAGCTCGCCGACCGGCCGCAAGGCCCCGTCGGCGCCGGGCAGGCGAGCGTCGACGCCGTAGCGCGCCGCGCGGAAGATGCCCTCCTCGAGCACCTCCGCGGGGGGGTCGGGCACGACGTCGTGGCCGAGCGCGGCCTCGCGCGCGAGGCAGTGCGCGAGCGCGACGAGCGCGGCGGTGTCGGACACCGTCGTCTGCGTGTCGAGCGCGCGGATCTCGACTGTGCCGAGCCGCGGGTGCGGGCGCAGCTTCCACCAGAACCACGTGTAGTCGGCGACGTCGGCCGCGCGCACGAGCACGCCCGTCGCAGCGACGAAGTCCTCGAAGTCGCGCATCGCGCGCGGCACGCCCGAGCGCGGCCAGCCTCTGACGGTCACCTCGCGCGCCGACGCGAGGCCCGTGTCGCGACCGTGCCTGAACGGCGAGTTCGCGGCGAGCGCCTGCAGCAGCGGCAGGCGCCGGCGCAGGCCGTTGAACGCGCGGATCGCCGTTTCCGGGTCGGGCATGCCGACGTGGATGTGCAGGCCGCTGACGGGCGTGGCGACGGCGTCGCCGAGCAACTCGCGGATCCGCTCATAGCGCTCCTTGTCGGTGATCTCCGCGTCGCCCTCGCGCGCGCTCGGATGGGTGCCCGCGCCGAGCAGCCCGGCGCCGGTCGCCGTCACGGCGCGGCGCATCGCCGTGAGCGCGCCGGCCGCCTCCTGCGTGCGCTCGCATACGCCCGTGATCAGCTCGACCTGCGAGGCGTGCAGCTCGCGCTCGACGGTGCCGTCGATCTCGCCGAGCCGCTCGAGCACGGCGTCCGACGCGTTGATCTGCTCGCCCGCGAGCGGGTCGACGAGGAACAGCTCCTCCTCGACGCCGAGCGTGTACGGCGAGCCCTCGCCATAGCTGTGATCCGCCGCCGACCCGCTCTTACCGCGACTCATCTCCGATCCGAGCTCAGAACGTCGGCGCGTACTTGCCGAAGACGTCCTGCATCGCAGCGCAGACCTCGCCGATCGAGCAGCGGTCCTTCAGCGCCTGGCGGATCGCCGGCAGCAGGTTCTCGCTGCCGCGCGCGAGGACGCGCAGCTCCTCCAGGCGCTGCTCGACGAGCGCGTGGTCTCGCTCGACCTTGAACCTCGCCAAGCGCTCGAGCTGTTCGCGCTCTGACTCGGGGTCGACGCGCAGCAGGTCGGGACCTCGATGTCCTCCTCCTCGTACTTG
>CAVPKP010000014.1:0-81469 GCA_963705745.1 uncultured Solirubrobacteraceae bacterium | reverse complement strand
TGGCCCGGAGAAAGATCGATTGTTCATCGGGTACGCGGTCGGACATCGCACACCTCGCCTGTAACGTGATCCTCCGGGTGACAGGTAATGCGAGATCAGCGCACCAGACGGGGCCAATTTTCTCGAGAATCAATCGCTAGCCCGGGTCGGAATCCAGCCCCATCTCCCTCATGAGCCAGGCCCGAGCATACGCCCAGGTTCGTTTCGCAGTGAGGAGCGAGATCCCCTGGTATTGTGCCGGCGACCTCCTCGACCGTCATCCACGGGAAGACGCGAAGTTTCACCAGCTCCGCCGCTTGTTCATGAATCTGGCTCAACTTGACAAGCGCATGGTCGAGGTCAAGCAGATCGTCATAGTCCGGCTCGGTGACGCGGTCGCTGATCCAGAGTTCGCAACGCAGCCGTCCGCCGCCATGGCGCTCGCTTACGTTTACAACATGCCCCAGGTGAGACGAGGATGCGTCGCATGGCCTCCGCCACGGCGGCGAAGAAGTGGCCGCGGCTGTCCCAGCGACTGACGGTACTTTCGAATCGACCAGTCGCAGATAAGCTTCGTGAACCAGTGCCGTGGGCTGGAGCGTCTGGCCGGGTTTCTCCTGGGCCAGCCAGGGCGGCCAACTTCGCCACTCGTCATAGACCAGGGGCAGGAGTCTAACCGACGCTCGGGGTTCCCCATGTTCGATCGCTGTCAAGATCCGCGTGACGTCTTTCATCGTGGAAGCCCGCCATGGAATTCCAAACGTGATGGGTCCGAACATGGACATGACAGAAGGGTTGCCGACTCAATGGATATTATCAGAACTTTCGGATTCCTGCCCGAAAACTGGGGGGGAAATAACCGAATATCCTGATTTCTGATAGCGTCTAATATAGCGTGCCTTGGAGGCGGGTACGATACTCGGCGGGCGAGCCCCTGATATCCGATTCCAAACTCCAGATAAGGGGTTCCGATAGCAACGGGGTAAAAACCCCAGCACAGGCCAGTTGGTGTTCACGGTAACGCGCTTCAGGGCGACCTTCCGTGTCGGTTCTGGCAACTTTCGCTCGGGCAGTTCGCGATCCTGACGCCAACGGTCCAGTTCCCCATTGCACCGCGCCGCTTCCATCGCCGCCAAGGCCAGCACGCCCTGGGCATCCCACTCATCCCCTAGTATTACAACAACCGAGACCGCCCCAGTCGTTGATTTTCTCCACCCGCATGCTCGCGATCCATAGACCCGCCCGCCGCCGTTCTTGGTAGTCGGGGATGAACTCACAACCGTGCCGGGTGTGGGTGCAAGGCTGTTGACCGTCAAATTATTTGTCCCCGGTGTTGCCTGCCGAGGTTATGGAGCCATTGATGGCGAACGTCTGGCCGCTGGCCGCGTCAATCAATGCCGTTCCGGGCGTGCCGCCGGAGGCCGAGCCTATGCCGATGCCGCGATTGGCATTGAGCGCCAGCGTCGCCGTCGCCAGCAAATCACCGCCGTTAAGAACAACATTAGTCGTGGTCGAGGCCGGCACTGCGCCCAAGCTGGAGGGATCGCCCGGCGATGTTCCGCCCGTTGAAATGGCTACTGTTCCCTGTCACGGTGTCGTCGTAGGAGTGCGCCGTCATGTACCCGAACGTGGGGTGGGAGATCAGGCCATCGACGCCGGGTGCGACGAGGAACCGCGGCCGAGAGGCTTTCAGCCTTTTGCCTGAAACGAAGTAGGCGCTCCCGTCGAGCACGAACAGGTACCAGCCGACTTCTTCGGCCAGGCGCCGGGCAGCGGCCCAGGAGTCTTCGCCGCGCCGGCGTTCAAACTGGTAGGGCTTGGCGTACGTCGAGCCTTCCTTGAGCACGCTGGAGTCAAAGCCCGTGAAGCCGTTGACCATCGCCGTCGCTTCTTCTTTCCAGACGCCGTACTTTTCGGGGAACGCCGAGCCCTGCACGGCCTGAGCGACTTCGCCGGCGTTCCAGGAGGGATGCGCTTTGGCGAGCGCGATCGCGCCGCCCTTGCCGGTGAAGCCCTGCGTCAGGAACAACGCACAGACCGCCCCCACGTCGTTCGGATCGACGTGATCGCCGCTGATGTTGAACCGTTCGAGCTGCAGAATGTTCGGGTTGCGAGCCGCGTTCTCCTGGATGAGCGCCTCCAGGAGGGCGCTCGCCGCGAGTTCGCCGGCGTTGTGCGAGACCGCCGTTTCGAGGGCGATTTCGATATTGCGCCGTTGTTCAGCGTCCGCCGGCTGGCCCTTGACCGTGAGGCTGCTCGTCGGCGAGATCCCCGGCTTGAGCTTCTTGTCTTTCTGCGCGAGCTTTTCCGCTTCGGCGGTGCTCTGGATCGGCTGCTTCTTTTCGAGCTCGGGCGAGATCAGCGGCACGCCCGACTCCGCGAACATGTGCTTGATGAACTCGGCGCGGGTGACGCTGCCGCGGGTCATCGTCAGCGGAGTCTTGACCTGGCGCAGGCGGTGGATCACCTCGTCTTCGAGGATCACTTCGACGATGTGGCCCTTGTTCAGTTTCAGACCAGCGATCGCGAACAGCTGGCCTTCTAGGACGACGTAGCTTTCGATCCACCCGTGACGCTTGCCCTTGATCGCTTCGCAGTTCAGGAACGAGAACTGCGGGTCGTGAATCCGCACCGTGATCGACGAGGCGCCTTCGATCGTGCGTTCCAGCTTGCACGAGGCGACCGGGACGGTGATTTCCGCGTTGCGGTTGAAGAAGCGCATCCGCGTCGTGTCGGCGTCGGCGAAGGCCGGCGTCTTCGGTTTGCCCGAGGCGCTGGTCGGCTGAGACCTGCTGCTGCGGACGGTGACCGGCGGCGTCACGCGAGCGCCTCGGTGCGTGCGATGACCTCTTGGACTGCCTCCGCGGTGTAGCCGTCGGGCACGCGGTTGCGGAGGTGGCGTTCGACGCCGGCCTGCTCGAGGTGGGTTGGCAGTCGCTCAAGATCCCCCGGCGCCAGGGCGTCGGGGAGAGCCCTACGGCGCCAACCGGCGCCCACGAGACCCCACTTGGGCATGTCGCGAGCCATCAGGCGAGCGCCCGCTGGCGAGCGACGACCTCGTTCGTCCCTTCGGCGATCGGCTTGTCGTTGAGGACGAGGGTCGTGTAGGAGTGCACGTGGATCGGCGCGGCGTCCGCTCGCGCTCCGCCGCCGCTGCGCGAGACCTCAGCCGTCGTCGGGGCGTGGAGGGTCGGGCCTGTGAAGGCTGCGCCGTGGTGAACGGGTGCCGGGCCGGGCAACGTTTCGCCTGGGTGGACGTTTACGTACTTGTGCAGGAGACGGTCATAGACGTGGACCGTCGCGCCGTGGGGGGCAGGTTTGCCGCCGAGATGCGTGTTGGGGAAGCCGCGGTTGGGCTTGATTTCCCCGTGTTCGACGCGGGTGCCCTTGCCGAGTCCGAGGATCGCGTTGTTCGCTTTCTGCGTGCTCGGGGTCGGCTTGCCGAAGAGGCCGTTCGGCAGCGCTTCGTTGATGACTTTGCCGAGGCCATAGCCGAGAATGGCCGCGCCGATTGCGCCTGCCAGCACGAGCCCAAGGCTGGTGCCGGCGCCGATCACCGCATCGTCGGTGGCGAGCGCTTTCAGGCCACCGCCGATCTGGCCCTTCGCCGCGTCGGCAAAGGATTTCCCGAAGCTCTGGCCGAGTCCCTGCGCCAGACCGCCGAACAGGCTCCCTCCGCCACCACCACCGCCCCCGCCGAGCTTGCTCAGGAGGAACAGGCCGCCGATGAGGCCGCCGCCGCCGGGGACCTTCGCTAGAAGCCCGAGCATTTTCGTGACCGCTTCGGTCAGTTTGAGGACGACGGGCAGTGCTTCGGTACGGAGCTTGTCGAAGATCGCGGCCAGCCCCGTGCCTCCGCTCGAGCCGAGTTTCAGGAAGTCGACCACGATCGCTCCGATGAGCTTCGCGAACGCGTAGACGACCGGCTTGGCGTTTTCGAAGAACTTCGTGATCTTCGCGATGCCGGGGCCGGATTCGGTCCACTTCTTGAGCGACGCGGAGCCTTTCACCAATGACGCGAGGAGTGATTCGCCGAGATGCTTGCGGCCGAGGTTCCCAATGTTGAACAGGGCCTTACCGAGGTTCCCGAGCACTTTGAAGACGCTTTCCGTCGTGTGCTGGATCACGCCGAAGGTGTGTGCGAGCTTGCCGTTGTGGCGATCAGCAGTGAGGGTCTTGTCCGCGAGCGCGGCCCATCCGGAGACGAGCCGCACGAGCCAGTCAACGAGCGGCCGCGAGGCGACCATGATCTGACGCAGCGCATCGACGACGTGCAGACCTGCGCCGCCGAGACGGTTGAGCTCGACGTTGTTGAACTGCGCCTGTGAGCGTAGGTCAGCCAAGAAGCCACGCGAGCCCACCAGATGGCCGAGGCGATCGCCGAGGGAGCCGAATACCTTCGCCGTGCCGGTGAGCGGCGCAGTGAGGGCGTGCAGTGCGGGTGAGGCTGCCTTGAGCCCCGCCGTCAGACCGGGAAACAGAGCGCCCTGCAGGCGCCGCTGCAGGTCGACGATCGGCTTCTTCATCGAGTTGAGCAGCAGGACGAATTGCTGCGCCGGCACGGTCAGTTTGGCGAACTTCTTCGGTTCCAGTTCGCCGTTCAGGCCGCCGAGAGCACCGGAGACGCCCGAGAAGGCGAGCTTCATCACGCCGGCGCCCTGAGCAGCGAGCAGCATCCCCGCGGGGAGCGCGCCGAGCAGCCCTGCAAGGGGCGCTAGGGCGGCGACGAAGCCGACGGCACCCGTCGTTCCCGCGGAGAGCGCCTGGACGAGGAGGCCGAGGCCGATCGTCAGTATTCCCGCTTTCGACGCGGTGAAGCCCATCGCCTTCTCAAGCAGGTTCTGGCCTCCGGCGGAGTCACGACTCTTTTTGTTGGCGCGGTCGGCGGCGTCGCCGAGCCCGTCGATCTCGACCTTGGCGATCCGCGTGTCGGCGGCAAACCTCTCCGCCTGCTCCAGCTTTATTCGGATCGAGATCGTGTCCATTTACGACCTCCCTCGACAGCACTGCGCGTACTTGCGCCCAGACCCGCACGGGCATGGGTGGTTGCGTGCGATCGGGATCGCACGCTTGCGACAGGCTCGACCGTGTGCCTTGTCGTAGTCGACGTGGCAGTCGATGCAGGTGAGAGCGCGAGAGAGCAACTCGGCGCCTGCCGGCTCGGCGCCGGCAGCCACGGCAGCGGCCTGCTCCTCGTCGATGCTCCAGGCGCAGCCAAGACTCCACCTGTGTTGAATGCCGCCCATCCTTAGATCACCCCGAGAGCGAAGCCCGCAGGGAGGCCGTCGGCAAGTTCCTTCTTGGCCGCCGCACTTCCGAAGCGGCCGAGCGTCTGATTGATCGCGATCATCGAGTCAGCCGGCGTCATCCCGCGCCGCGCGAACTCGTCGACGTCGAGCCAGCCTCGGCGAGTGAACACCTGGTGCACGCCGCGCTCGCGCGAATAGCGCGTGGGCACGCCGCCGTACAGCACGGTCCCATGCTCGGTACGGGTGAGCTCGGGCTTGCGGGGCGCCGCGGCCGCAGGCTCGCTCGCAAAGCCACTCGAGGTCGGTCCGAGCGGTTTGCTCGGGGCCTCGTCGCCAAGCGGCGAAGCGGTCGAGGCGACGGCAGTGACTGAGCGTGCGGACACCTTCTGGACGGGCTCTGCGGCCGCTACCGACTCTGCGGCCGCCACGGGGATCTCTGCCGGCTCCAAGCCCAACGCGACTCGCGTGCGCCGCCGCAGCTCGCTCTCCGCGCTCGGCTCGCTCGCCGCCGGTGCGCTCGAGGCGAGGATCTGCGGACCGATCGCCGTTAGGCGCGCCAGATCGGCGCGAGTGCCGTCCGGGTCGCGTTCGTATTTCTCGCGCCAGACCGGCGCACGATCGCGAGTGAACTTTCCCTCCGCGACCGCGGCCTGCACGGCCTTCGCCGCGTCACGCCGGCGCTCCTCGGTGTTCTCGAGCACGCCGAGCTCTTCGGCCTTCGCTCTGACCTGTGCGTTCGAGGCGTCGTCGGGCAGGCCGAGCGCTTCACATAGGAGCTTCCGGTTCACGGTGCTCTCCTTTCGTGGTGGATCGAAGACGACCGCAACCTCCTGGCCGTCGTTGTCGGCGCCGGCGGCGACGAGTGCCGGACCCTCGTCAGAGACGAGCGCCTTCAGGTCGGCGAGCGTGTCGACTGCGGGCAGCTTCGTACCGATGACCTTGACGCCGGTGATCACGAGGTCATCGCCGTCACACGAGCCCTCGAGCGAGCGGCGAAAGAACGACGACGGCAGTGCGTCGGCGAACCAGTTGGGCATGTCGACGAGATCGCCGATCAGCAGATCGCCGTCCTCCGCCACGCGCAGATTTTCGATTCGCCCGAGGGCCGCGTCGCCGTCCTGTGATGCGTCGAGTTTCGCCCAGCGCTCGTCGGTGTGGCCAATGCCGATCGTTGGCGCGGTGCGGCCCTGTGCGTTGCGGATCGCTGCCTCGAACTGCGCTCGCGTGAATGTGTGCGGGCCCGTCGAGAGGGGATAGCTTCCGACTCGGCAGATGTGCACTCCTCGACGCGTCTTCATCGGCCACGCTTCCTGGGCTTCGTGGCTTTGCCTTTCGGCGTTGTCTTCTTGCGTGTCTTGGGAGCGTGTGTCGGGTGTTTTTTCGGCCGGGCGTTGCCGCCGGTCAGCATCGGGCGCAGCGAGGGCGCGATTAGCGGCGCATCGGCCGCCGGTAGCTGGATCGTGTGGAAGGGGTTCGATTCGCTCATGTCTCTCCGTTCTGCGCCGTCAAAGCGGCGCGTTGAGCAGTTCGTCGTCGGTAAGGGCTGGTGCGCCGCCGGCATCGCGAATGCGCGCCTCGGGCGAGTTCGCGTACGCCTGTGCTGCTTCGACCTCGCGCACGAACTCGCGGACCTCGTCGTACTCCGAGCGGTGGGCCGGGCGCCAGCTCTGGTACATCGAGCCGAACGCCATCGACAGAGCGTCCGCACGATCGGGAGACGGCAGCCCGCGCTTGCGCATCTCGTCCTTGGACTCGATAACGACGCGGCCTTTGGAGTCGCGGTGCCACTTCAGTGAGCCGAGCTGCGCAGCGAGCTCCTCGTCGAGCGGGTCGAGGTCGACTTCGCCTTTCAGGAGCGCCTCTCGCAGGTTCCAAAAGGCTTCGGCGCGGCGGTTGGCGAGGCGATCGGGACGGAACGCGCGCTCGGCTCCGTTGAAGCCTTCGACGCCGACGCCCTGCTCGACCAGGCGGTCATAGATGCCGATGCCGAGGCCACCGATGTCCAGCACGAGCGGCGCCCTGTAGTGCTCGGGTTCCGCCTTGATCGCGATCAGGTCGCCCGTCGTGCGCATCGTGTCCTGGCGCGGTGTCTGCTTTATCAGCCGGCACACGCCGCAGCGGTTGCGGTAGATGACGGTGCGGTCGCCGCCGAGGCGCGCGACGTCGCAGGCGAGCACTGTGCTCGGCTCGTTCTCGGGCAGTGAGCGTTCCTGCGCCGCGACGATCAGGTCGGCGCCGATCAGCGTGTCGTCGCTCACGCTCGGGAAGCGCCCGAGCACCTTCGAGGTGAACAGCGAGGACTCGCGTCCCCAGCGTCGTTCGCGCTCGGCGACCCAGCGCTTGGAGATCAGCGTCTCGGCGAGCTCGGGCGAGACCTGCTCGCCGGTGAAGTTGGGCGTGTCCTCGGCGCCGATCGGGATCACGTTCCAGCCCGAGCCGGAACGGCAGACCTTCTCGAAGCGCGCCGCCGGCGAGTCGGGGTTGCCGATGGCGAGCACGCGCGAGTCGTCGTTCACCATGAGCGTGTCGGCTGCGTCCCAAAGCCAGTCCGGGATGCCGCAAGCCTCGTCGAGGATAACGAGCACGTAGCGGGCGTGGATGCCCTGGAAGGACTGCATCGCGATCGTCGGATCTGCGAAGTCAGCCGGCTTGCGCCCCCACGCGATCAGCTCGCCGTTCGCCGCACGCAGTGCCGGCACGTTGCCCTGGATTACCCGACCGGGAAGCTGCGCCGCGGCATGCGCCTGGCCGATGTAGCGCCAGACGACGCCCTCGATCTGCGCCTGCGTCGGCGCAGCGGTCACGACGAACGCCTGGCCGACCGGATGCACGTTCGCCCACCAGAGGGCGACCCACGAGGCGAGCTGGCTCTTGCCGGCGCCGTGGCACGACGGCACGGCCGTGTAGCGATGCTCGCGAACCGACTGCGCGATGTCGCGTTGCTTCGACCACAGCCGCTTGCCGAGTCGATGCTTAACCCACGCCTCGCAGGTGGCGCCGGACAAGCCCTCGGTCACACGATCGAGCACGAGCTCGCTGATTGGCCGCGTCATGCCGGCACCACCGTGACCGGCCAGAGCTCGACGACCGCTCGAGCGCCGTCGGCGTCAGCCGCGAGCTTGTGGCAACCCGACAAGCAGGCCAGCAGCGCGTCGTCGTCGAACGCCAAGCCGTTTAGCGCGTCCAAGATCGCCTTGACGAGGTTGTCCAGGTCGCCCCGCGCGCCGTAGAAGCGGGCGCTCATGCTGAAGGCGGCGGCGCCGAGCGACGGACGACCGGCCGCGAGCCACTCAGACCGAACGAGCTCGCGATACGCGCGACTGCGCCTAGGGAGGTAGTGGCGGCCGTTGTGCGTGCGACTGCGCTGAAGCGGCACGGGCTTGCCGGCGATCGTCAGGCGCACCATCAGGCGACGCTCCCCTCGATCGCGGGCTCGTCGAAGCGGCCAACGTGCTCAGCGAGCAGCGCTGGGACTCGAGCGCGATCGTCGCTGCTGAGGCTCGGGAGCTGCCCGACGACGGCGAGCAGCACGCTCGCGATCAGCTCTGCCTTGCCTTCGTCGAGCTGCGCGAGACGCTCGGCAACGCCGGCGTCGAGCGCCTTCGCCGAGTAGCGCGCCAAGCGATCGACTGCGCCCTGGCGCGTCGTGATCCAGACGTGCAACTGCGCCGTCGACTCGGCCGTGTGGTCGCGCAGCTCATGCACGTCGCCATCGCGGTCGAGCTCCTCGTGCCGGCGGTCACTCGTCAGCGGCACCGTCGCCTCGGCCTCTGTCAGCCGGGCGATCCGATCGCTGCAGTAGCCGACCTCGCCGCGGGTGATGTCGATGCAGAGCTGCAGCGCGTCCTCCGGGGTCGTCGGCGCCGGCGCGCCCATCACGACCGCCTTCAGCGCCTCGGCGCGCGCCTCTTCGCCGGCAGCATGAAGGCGCTGATGGCGCGTCGCACCGCCATGAAGTCGGCAGCGACCGTAGCCGTCTCCATCGCGCGTCGGACCATGATCCGTGCCCCACCCTGCCTGCTTCATGCACGTGCCCGTGCCGTTCCGCAGTTTCGCCCCGCACCGGCGAAACTCGGACGCCGTTGCTACCTCCTGCGCTACCTCAGCGCCGTTCCGTGCCGGATCGCCAGCGTTCACCCAGCCCTCCGACAATCCGATACGGGATGACTCCCAGCGACGGGTCCGCGCTGGCGTGCCTGCCACCAGTCGCGCAGTGCCTCTGGCTCGAAGCGGACGTAGCGTCCGAGCGGCACGTGCGGGATGCGACCGGCGCGCGCCTCCGCGAGCACCCACGACTTCGGCACGCTCAGGAGACGTCCGGCGCCTCCAGCATCGATGAGCGGCGGGAATGGCGTCATCGTCACCAGCTCGGCGATACGCCTCGCCAGGTCGTCGAGCATGTCCTGCGGCAGCTCAATCGGCACTGCAAGACCCTCGGAGGCTCCACGACCATCGCTCGCGTTCGGTTGCGTGGGCAACAAAGGCCGCGGGTCAACGCTCACCCTGAAGCCACCTCCTCCGCGTACTCGCTGGCGAGTGCTTCAGCGTCCTCGAGCGTCAATCCATCCGGGAGACCCAGCGCACCGCTGTTGCCAGTCCGGACAGGCGTGTCCCGCGTGTGTCCGCTGTCCGTTGTGTCCACACTGTCCCCTCTGCCATTTAGAGCCGTTTTGGCCTCGTCAGTCCGGACAGAGCGGACAGGCCGGACAGCCTCCGCACTAGGTGCCGCACTGTGTCCGGTCTGAATGCGCCAGTAGACATCGCCCTGATAGCCCTCGCGCTTCCACTCGCCACCGAGATCTTTCAGCGCTCGTCGTGCCGCACGGTCATAGACGCCCTGCTTGGCGCACAGGCTCAAGATCGGTCGGCAATCAACCCAGGCGCCGCCTGACAGCGCATCGGCGATCAGCTCACGCGCCGCCGTTCGCGCGTGGCCCGCCGGCGGCAACTCCGCTGGCTGATTCAGCAGGTCGTCGACGGTCAGCGAGCTCGTGGCGAAGTCGACGGCGCGCGGGACGTTGAACGTGTGGCCGTTGGCGTAGAAGCGGAAGCTCCTCAACTCAAACTCGACGGCCTCCGGCCTCTCGGCGAGGTTGCCCTTGCCGCGAACGAGGACTCGGCGATCGTCATCGTCCGGGTGGTCGGCAAGCAGGAGGCTCGAGCGACTGACGGCGTTGAACGCGGGTGCGCCGGCGACGAGCTGGCGGAAGCTGTCGGCGCGCTTGTTCGGATGCATGCAGCCGATCGCCGAGACGTCGAGGGATCGTGCGATCGCACGGAGCGGCTGCAGTGCATCCCGCACGGCCTTGTTGCGCCAGTCGTCGACGCCGACGCCGAGGTTGTCGAGCAGCTGGTCGAAGAACAGGACGCGGATGCCCCCCTCGCTGACCGCCGCTCGCAGCTTCTCGTGGTCCTCGCGGAGGTTGACAAACCCGCCGTCGGGACGCTCGATCTGGAAGATGAGCCTTAGATCGGCGCCGGCCGCGTGCAATCGCGGGGTCCACACGCCGTCGAAGCTGTCCTCGTCGCCGAGGATGCCGACCGCGACCGGCTGGCCCTCTAGATCGCCGGGCAGCTCGCCGTGTGTTAGCCGTGCAATCAGCCACGCGACCAACGTGCCCTTGCCGACGCCCTCGTTGCCAAGCAGGAGGTTCAGGTATCCGAGGACCAGGCGTTTCTGCCATGCCCACCGGGGCGGCTCAGCTCGCTCGAGCGCGGCCTGGCGAACGACAAGACCGGAGCTGTGAACCTGGCCATTGCTCACGCGAATCCACCCACCCGCTCGACGCCGCCTGCCATCGCACGGGATTGGCAAACGCGGCGTGTGCCGAGGCCGCACACTCACGCCGCCGCTCTCTGAGGCGTTCTGCTGGCGCTCGCGATCGTCGCCGAGATCTCGTGCTCGGCGAGCCCCGCGTCCAGCGCAGCCGCGCGAAGCTCCTCGAACGCTTCCGACTCGTCAAGCTCGCCCGCGCTTGCATGATCGACCACACGGCACGCTGCCCAGAACAGCGCGTGGTTGCGGTTGCCGACCTCCGCGGTTCGCACGAGGCTCGCGAGGCCGCTCAGAACACGTCCGGGGTCGCTGCGGATCGGAGCGTGCCGCCTGCGTGCCGGCGCATAGTGATGGCTGTCGGGTAGATCGCCGACGAGCTCGCGAGCGTCGTAGCTGTCGAGCTCGAGGCGAGTGCAGCGCACCTCGCGCGGCGGGTTGTGCTTCCAGTTGAGAGTGCCGGCTACGCGCATGATCCTCGCCGGGTCGGTAGCGGCCATGTCGCCGCCGAGCGCGAGCGCGAGCCGCCGGCACGCGCGCTGGGCATCGGTGGCGCGAAGGGGCCGGCGAAGCGCCCACCAGCCGTGCGCGCAGTGCTCGGACCCCGACTCGATGACGATCGAGGGCGGCGCGTGGAAGGCCGCAAGCCGCGCGAGCGCCTCGGGGCCGTCGAGGTCGGCCCACAAGCACCAGACCTGCGCCACGCCCGCAGCGGTGCCGTCGTGACACGTGCGTGGCGCGGTTCCGACCCATACGTCGCCGTGCGCCGCGAGTCGATCGATCTCCGCGCTGACGCGCTCGGCGTCGTGAGCGTCGTAGAACCCGTCGCGTCTAACCGTCCCGTGCGGCCGGCGATAGCGCAGCTCGAGCAGAGCCCCGGGTCCCTCGCTGCCGCGGATCATCGCGAGCTGCAACACGCGAGCCTCACGCTGCGGGATGGGGGCGCTCACAGCTGCGACGCCCGTTGCTCGGCGATCTCAATCACGCCGTCGAGCTTCTCCGCGAGGGCCGACCCGTCCTCGGCAAGCTCGCGAAGAGCGCGCAGCGTCCTGATGTCGACACGAGCGAATTCCGGCGCGCCGTGGGAGGCCTCGGCGCTCATCGTGCCCTGTACCGGCTCCGGAGGAGTGTGCGCTCGTCGGGTTTCAGCCGCTTGCGCCGGCGGCGGCGCCGATGCCAGCAGTGCCCACAGAGGCTCTTGCGCCCTGCCACCTCTTGCCTGCCGCACGCCAGGCAGACGGGGGCTCGGAAACGATCAGACATCGGGAAACAGCACCTCTCGTGGCAGATCAAGTGCGGCGCTCAGCACCGTCTGAGTTGCGCTCGATGGCGTCTTTCTTCGATGCTCAGCATCGAAGATGGTCCTGGCGCTGAGACGCGCCTTAGCTGCAAGTCGCTCGCGGGACCACCCACGCGCTCGGCGCACCTGCTCGAGCGGTGTCAACGTCCGCTCCAATCGCGAGGATGACGGCATGGGAACGGCAGCCATTCCGACACCATCGCCGCTTCTGGCCTATTCACAGGCTGAAGCCGGTCTATCTCCGCACGATCTCCTACAGATCGTGGCCCAGGACCCGGCGGCGCCTCTCGTTGGGGCGTGGGTCGGCTGCTTTCGCTACTGGATGGGAGACGGGAGCGATGCTCTCGCACGCCGTACCGCGAATGCTCTGGTCGTTCTCCAGGAGCTCGGGAACGCCGCCTTGCGCGCGAGAAATAACGCCCGCGTCGCGCTGACTGCGCCCTTGGTCGTCGCCGAGCGGCAATCGCTCGAGGACCTGCTCAGCCAGCTCAAAGACCAAGCGAGCGAAGTTCGACAAATGCTCGACTGCGTCCTCGAGATGGGACTACGTCGTCGGCTCGGTCAGCGCATCGAATCCGTGCTTGGGCTCATCCCACTTGCGCCGGACGACCCGCTCCGTGGTGCCTTCACGGGTACGGCCCCGCGGGCGACACGCGACGAGATCCACTCCTACCTGATGGTTCGCGAACTTCGGCGGGCTGTCGCCCCGGTGCCAGGAGACCATCTCGGCCTACTCGGAACCGGAGGCGACGAAAAGCTGTCCGGCGTGAGGGTGTGCGAGGGCTGCAGCTACGTCTTCGAGCCGAGGCGCAGCGACGCCATGGTCTGCGATGGATGTCGTGCGCTCAAGCGCACGCCCTTTCGGGCTTCGTTCATGCTGGGCCCCGAGCGCCTGAACCCTGGAGAGAGCGCGCCTCTGCGGGCGTCCGAGATCGACTCCGCTGGTCATCTCGTTCGCTGGAGGCCCGTCCGCGTGACGCACTGCGTTGAGTGCCGATGTTTCTTCACGGCCCATACCCATGCCGTGTACTGCGGCGAAACCTGTGGCCAGAAACACCGCCGGCGTGAGGCGGCGTGAAGGTGATCGGGCGAGAGAAGTCTCGCACGCGAGCGAGACTTCTCCGTTGGCCGACCGCCGTCGAGATCGTCACTCGCGTGCAACGAACTCTGTGAACCCGGCTTGCGCCTCTCGAGCAGCTCGCTTGTTCGGGTCTTCGCACTCTTTCTTCGCGAGATCGAACTGGTCCTTGATCGCTTGGGCCGACGCGCCGCGCGGACCTTCGTTTGTCTGGATCGTCAGCTGCGGATCAATCGGGCCGCCGGGCAAGCGAAAGCGGCGCCCACCGACGACCGCGTGATGGTCGAGATCCTCCGCGCCTCGGAATCGGCGACCGGCTCCCTTCCGAAATTGCTACCTCATTGCTACCTCGGAGCGTCCCGGAAACGCGAACCGCCCCGTAGTTACGGGGCGGAAAGGCAATGGGCGATACTGGGCTCGAACCAGTGACCTCCGCCTTGTCGAGGCGGCGCTCTCCCAGCTGAGCTAATCGCCCTGGGATCGACGAGCAAGCCTATCAACGCGAAACCGGCCCGCCGTGGGGTCGACGAGCCGGTTCGAGGCGCCGCGGAGGGAGGCCGCTCAGGAGGCGGAGCAGGACCTCCCCACTCCCATCACGGCACTACCAACCCTTGACCTTCGCGTCCGCCGGCGCCTGCGCCTTGTTCGGTGCTGGAGCCTGGTTCAGACCCGGCTTCGACGCCCGACACGCCGCCTTCGGAGCCGGATGTGCCGGATTCGGCTTCACCGGCGCCGCGTTCGGCTTCGGAGGGCGAGCGGCGGCCGTACGGCGAGACGGTGCGTTCGCTGCCGCCGCTTTCGGCCTGTCCGCCTTCGCTCTGCACCGTGCGCCGGCTGGCCGAGCTCGCGGACACGCCGTTGCCGGCTTCGATCGCTTTGACGGCCCGCGCGACGGTGTCGGAGGAGATCGCGAAGCCGACGCCCGTGCTGCCCGGCTGGGAGCCGGCGACGCTGGCGGCGTCGCTCGCGATCTGCGAGTTGACGCCGATCACCTGGCCTTCTTCGTTGAGCAGCGGGCCGCCGGAGTTGCCCGGGTTGAGCGCCGCGTCGGTCTGGATCGCGCTCGTGATCTTCGCGCCGTCGGGCGCCGAGATCGTGCGACCGAGCGCGGAGACGATCCCGCGCGTGAGCGTCTCTTCGAGCCCGTACGGGTTGCCGATCGCGTAGACGGCGTCGCCGACCTGCACGTTCTTGGCGCTCGCGAGCGCGAGCGGCTTCAGGCCGAGGCCGGACGGGTTGACTTTGATCAGCGCCAGGTCCTTGTTCGCTTCTTCGCCGACGAGCGTCGCCGAGCGCGTGTCGCTCGCGGAGCCGTTCGCGGCGATCGTCAGGCTCGTGGCGCCGGCGACGACATGGTCGTTGGTGAGGATCAAGCCTTTGTCGTTGAGCACGATCCCCGTGCCCTCGTCGGTGCCGTCAGCCGTGACGGCCTTGATCGCGACGACGCCGGCGGAGGACTGCTTGTAGATCTGCGTCGCCGAGAGCGCCGTCGACGCGGCGTCTCTGCGCGTGCCGGTAGACGCCGTGCCGTTGACCGCGCGCGAGGCGCTCGTCGACGGCGTGGAGGACTTGCCGCCACCGCCAAGCGCGACGGCAGCGACGGCCGCGACGGCTGCGCCGAGCAGTGCGGCGAGCAGCATGGGGACGAATGTGCGTTTCACGGCTGACCTCCGATGGCTTGCGGGATGAGGTCATCATGCGTGCGCTCGCTCTGCGGCCGCTAACGCGATCCGAAAGCTGGGCTAATGGGTGAGGAAGATGTTGATAACGGGCGAGCGGCCTGCGGACGGGCGAAGCCGCGGCTTCGCAGCTTGTCGGCTGGCGCCCGCAGCACCCGCGAACGCATACGCGGCCCGATACGCTTGCGGTGCTTCCCGGCGACGTGGCGGAGTGGCTACGCAGCGGCCTGCAAAGCCGTTTACACCGGTTCGATTCCGGTCGTCGCCTCTCTCGACAGTTATCGCTTCAGTTTTCAATTTGCGCTCGCGGGCCGATTTTGGCCTGCGAATCGACGCCCCGCTGGTGGAGGCCGTCGCGAGTGGCGTCGTGGGCGCTTGGCAGAACGTCGGAGCGGCGAAACAACCGAAGCCGCCCAAGGGCTATCCCCGAGGCGGCTGGTCCGACTGGCGAGGCTCGGTGCTACGTGCCCGGTGGAGCGCCACGGGGACGCCGTGACGGCGGCGTCTCGTTCTTGTGGCCGAGCTTCTTCGCCTGCGGTCCGTACGGCGTGTAGAGGCCCTGGCGTGCCCGCGTCTTCGCAACGCTCATGGAGGCGTCGTGGCCGCGCTTCTTGAAGCGCCGCTCCCCTGCGTGCCGCTGCGCGGCGCGGGTGGAGCCAAGCCAACCGGCCTTCGCGGCGATTCGCAGCCAGTCGATGAGGCAGGCGACATTCGCGCGCAGGCGGTGCCAGTCGAGGCCGACGGCCTTCGGCCGCAGCGCAAGCGTGTCCGCGGCAACCTTGTAGCGGTCGCGCCAATAATCATGCGCCGCCTCGTAGCATTGGTGAGACTCCTTCAACTCGTGGTAAAGCGAGTTCGTGCGCGCGAGTGGGATCAGCGAGCGCCAATCCGTCGAGCAGGTGATCGTCTGCTCTTTCGCGCAGTCGGGCGTGGGCTGGAATGTGCAGCGGAACCAGAGTCGAGGTTGCCCGTTGTTTGCCGAGAACCTGACTTGATACATCGTCCCTCCACAGTGCTTGCAGCGCATGACGCCATGACGGTCGTGAGTTGCCTTGTCCTGGCGAGGGTGGCCACCCGTGCCGCGCCACGGGAACACGGGCGCGGTGCCGTTCGTGGTCGCGTGCTTGAAGCAGGACTCAACGGAGAGGCCGCGGTCCCCAATCGCAGTCTGCGGCGCTGCGCCCGCCATGTCGCATACCTGATCGTAGAAATCCGGGAACAAGTCGTACTCCTGCCGATTGGCAGCGTCCACGCACGGGATCACGCCCGAGGTGTAGTGGTCCACGGCCTTGCCTGAATAGTAACCGTGCCAGAAGCGTTTGACTCTGCCCTTGCTCGTGTAAGCGCGCACGCCCGCCTCCTCGTCGCGCGTCCTATACCAGCAACCACCCACGAGGACGCGACGGCCACGCGGAGCGGGTTCGTCCCTTTCCGGGGCGCTCTCTTTCGCATGCTGCTCGCTATCGGCAGGCTCCTGTTCGTTCCATTCCTCCCGCTCCTGGCGCGCCTCGCTCGTCGGCGCGCGCCGCGGGCGAAGCGCGTGACCGGAACGAGAACGCCATCGCCCGGAGCGCGTCCGCGTAGCGCGGCGTTTGCACGGCTCGCCGGGCTGGCAGTCGTGCTGCAACGCCGCGTGAGTCTCATCCTCCGTGAAGTCAAAGTGGACGTGAGCCATCACGCGCGGGTCATGCTTACGGCATCGCTGGATCACGAGCGCGGCGGCGCTCAGGAACTCATCACAGACCTCCTCCAACTCCCGCAGACGCCGCCACACGCGCATGTACGGCGGCTTGCCCTCAAATCCGCACTCGCGCCAAAGCTCGTCCGTCGTCTCGTCCCACCACGGCTGAATGTCGATCTGCTTGGAGGCGACGAAGGCGACGGCGGCCAACTCCCAATTGCCCGGCTCGCGCTTCCGCGCGTACCCGCTTTCAAGGGCCGCGCAAGCCTCACGCAGACCGTCCCATGCCCAGGGCTGCGACTTCACGAGCTTCACGGCATTCAGGGAGCCACGGAGCGTGTCGTCCTTGGAGAAGTCGGTCGCGCCGAGGAGGCGGTCTGGTGGTTGGTAGCGAAGCCGTGGCATACTCTAAATGGATCACGTATTGGGCTGACTGCATGCAAAACTGCTAGTTGGTTCTCTCCTGCACAGCCCATGAGTTTCTTTGTATCCATCATCGTACTATCCGCATCACGGAAATAGCCAAGTGCTGCTGAAAGTCGTCGAACGTTCTAGGCCGCGGGTTCGCGGTGACGACTGCCTGTGAGGCGGTAGGGCCGTCGCCAGAACTCGTCCGCTACGCGGTCCTGCGACCTGCGTGCGTCCTGGACGCTTGACGAGCCTCGTCAGCCCTCGTCAAAGCGCGATCTGAAACTCGGCGGCGAGTTCCGTTGCTGCTGCTCGCACCGCTGCGTCCTCAATGCTCCGCGCCGCCATTAGATGCTCCTTAGCCGTGGTCATGTCACGAGCTTCTGCCGCCATCCCAGCGAGGCGTATCAGCGACCAGGGCTCGCCGAGGGTAGAAGCACGCTCGTAGATCAGCTTGGCATCGCTCGCGCGACCTAGTTCATCGAGCATTTTGGCGAGATTGAACGCGATCGGACCCTCTGTATCGGCATCGCTCAGGGTGAGCGCGTGCTCGTACGTCGCGATCGCACCATCAATGTCTCCTCGGCCTCGCAAGAGGTTCGCCACGTTGCTCGCGGCCTTCGCGTTCCCCAGCTCTGCGCCCCGCTTGTAAGCCTCCTCGGCATCGGGGTCGCCCAGGTCCTGAAGGATTGTCCCGCGCCGGAAAGCGGCCTCCCCAGCGAACATGAACTCATCGAACACCGACGCCCGTTTGTAGTAGTCGGCGGCCTCGGCGAGTTCGTCGCGTCCGCTCGCGATGACCCCGAGGAAGTACGCGGCGAGCGGTCCGCCTCCTGGATAGTGCTCGGGAGCTTGTTGAAAGAAGTGCTCAGCTTCCTCCTCGTTGCCCTCCTTGAGGAGGTAAACGCCGAGGTATGCGGGAGCGACGGGATGACCGCGTTCGGAGGCCCGCCGCAACGCTGCTATCCCGGCCGCCTCGTCCTCGTCGTCGGCAAGATACATGACCGCGAGGTTGTACGCTCCGCCCGCGCTGCCCATCTCGTCAGCTTCAATGAACGCAAGCTCAGCTTGGCGGCCTCCGTGTCTCCGCTCCGGGCGGCGTCACGACCGCGCCAAAATGCGTCGCGCCTTGCAAGTGACGTAGACGACTCGTCTTCCATCGCGAGACTTCGCTCATCCAGCATGGGCGAGGGTCGCAAGTCGTCAAAGCTCGGGAACGTGATCCCGAAGCCGCCACCTTGCTCGGCCGTACTCGCAACGAAATGAATTAGCTCCGAGGCAAGTCTTATCGCTTCAATCGTCTCCGAGATGGTCGGCTTGTAGCCGGTGTGGGCGACCTGATTGCGCAGCTTGTACGCGACCCGTAGCCAATTGCTGAGCGGATCGGAACCGCTGAATTGCTTGTCCAGTGTTACGCCGAGGCGCTTGGCAAGGTGATCCTTGATGAGGTTTTGGAAGCCAGTGTTCTCCAAGAGATTGTCTATACGGTCCTGCGACGAGCCCTTTTCAAGCTCAATGCCAAGGACGACGCGGTTCACAAGCAGCTCGATCGCGGTGCCCGTCTCCAACACGGCTTGCGAGAACAAGCCCATGTCGAAGGAGCGGCGGGCTGCGAACGAGAACTCCATCGCGGGGAAAAATGGTCCCTGTCCTGAGCGATCGGCAATCGCCAGCGCGTGGTTGATGACGCTCGCGTCGTGATCCTCCTCGCGCGCTCCGCGCCCCTGATGAAGCAGTAGGGTGAAGGTCACAAGTTTACGGATTTGCCCTCCCTGAACGTTTCGCATGTCGCCCTGGAAGCCCAAGACCGCTGGCGGTAGCTGCCGCTCAGTGATCGGGCCGATCGTGTGGTCGTCAGCAGCAGCCCCAAGCGCCAGGAGCTTGTCGTTGAGCGTGGCGAGAACCGACGCGAACTGCTCGTGCAGCCACTCATTGCCGAAGTCGGTGCTCTCGCGCGGCACTATGCGGGTCGCCATGACGACGCTGCGCGACTCAAGAAACGGGGGCAGCTCCTCGGCCGCGGGGAGGTCGACCGGGAACAGCGAGCCGAACGCCTCTTCGACGTTGGCGAACGGCGGCGGCACCTCATTCGTTACCCGCTGAAAACGGAGCGTGGTGCAGGGATGCACCGCGGGCTCCGGCAGCGGCGGCATCCCGAGGAAACCCTGAAGATCAAAACCACTCCAGTCCTCCAATGAGGGCTTGCTGAACTCAATCGCGTTGAACCCGTGTCCTTCCGAGATACCGGCGTCAATCGGTAGGTCCAGGTAGAAAGTTAGGAAGACGAGTGGGGTATGCCCCAACCGCCCAAAGCCCGACTCGGCGGTGTCGGGCGGCGGCCGCGACGCCTTCTTTTCACGCCAACGCCGGAACATCAGCGCCGATACTGGTTGTCATGTTCGGCATCCCAACCTATCGGACGGGCCGGTACGGGCGTCGCCAGAACTCGTCCGGCTTGGGCTGCTGTGCCGCCTCACTCGCGTTCAGTGGTAGCCACTCAAACCACTCGTCCTCAAGCACGTCGTCCAAGTCCACTCCGAGGGCAATCGCGCAGTTCACGAGGTGGCGGAGCTTCGGGTTCCGCACGCGGCCGCGCTCCAAGCCCCGGTACGTGGGGACGGAGATGCCCACGGCCCGTGCTAGCTCCTCCTGTGTCACGCCCCGGCTCATGCGAACGCGAGCAAGCCTCGTCTCAGGGATCGTCCCAGGATCATGGCGGGCGGGCATGCTGAGCAGCCTACCGCCGCGCCACGACGAAACTGCCCTTTACAAGCTCGCCGCCTCGGGCGTACTCTGGTGCTGATGGGAGCAGGCCGTGGCAGACAGCGCCGCATGTGGCAAGCGTCGGCCAGCGGCCCAGGCGGTCACTTCGGGTTGGACGCGTTGCCGGGGAGAAGACCACGATACGCGCGGTACGTGGAAGTCCTCTGTGCGCGCACCCACGACGGTACGGAGTTTCGCGTGTATTGGGTGGACGAGTACACGCGCTTCGGTGAGGTCACGGCGGCGAGCCCGTACGGAGTCGTGGTTGACGAAGACGACGCCTTTTGGGTCGCGGCCGCGCGTCGGCTGAAGGTGCAATCGTCCGACGAGCTGAGCCCTTGGCGTCCTCTAACGCGCGCCACCTACAGGGGCGTGCCGAACAGTAAGGGCTTGCGCGAGCATCAAGGGCGTGAATGTGTCGTCTACGCCGTGGAACGGCGGACGAACAATCACAGCCTTCACGTGCCGAACCGATGTGGCGTCCGCTTCGTCGGGGACGACTCGCACTGGATCGTTCCCGCACTTGAGTTGGACCTCGGGCCGCTCGTGGTCGCAGCCTAAGGCCGATAAGCGCGGTCCTCTCCCCCAACGCCTCGATTTCGAAATCTTTTCGACTGGCGCTTCCTAGCGATCTACGTTCGACCGCCTGACAACTAGCAGGAGGTCGGTTGTATGAGGAGCGAGGGGCAGCATGCCTACGCCGTAGAGCGAGAGAAGATAATCCGAGCGTTCGGAGCGAACTTGAGAATGCTCCGGGTAACTGACGAACACTCGCAAGATTCGCTGGCGCGCGTGGCGCGTTTGCATCGCACCGAGATTAGTTTGATTGAGCGGGGGCAGCGTGGGCCGGGGCTGCTGACGCTTCTGATCCTTATGGACGCTTTGTGGATCACGCCCGACGTTCTCTTGGAAGGCTTGCCGACGCCGAAGGAGCGCAAGTCCTCAAAGCGTGCTCAGCGCGGAACTCGGAGGCTACGCTGATGAGTGATGAGGGGGAGCAGCTACGTCTTCTCGGTCAAGCAATTCGCTCGGTACGGGACGAACATGATCTTACGATTACCGATCTTGCCGCCAGCGTTGACGTTCCCCCGGCGCGTCTGAGGGATCTCGAGGCGGGTCAGCTAGACCCGGATTACGAGCTGCTGCTGCGGATCGCGGAGAGCTTGCATACTCGCCCCTCCACGTTCGTTATCCGCGCCGAAGAACTAGGCAGGAGGACGAACGATGCGTGACGCGATACGGATAGCCGAACACGCTGTCCTGGATCAGCTCACGAAGCACTACCCGGCGCATCTCTCCAAGGACGAGTTGACCCGCACCATCCGAAGCAAGCGCGTGGATGCCGGGGACGTTGAGGATGCACTCTCTGAACTGCTCGGCCAATCTCTTATTCATCGTCAGGGGAATGCTGACTACTACTGGCTAACCCGGCCCGTGATCTACATTCGCGAAATCGAGTGGGAGCCAAACAGCATCTAGGCGCTTTTACGTTTGTGTTTCTCGGCGGCGATAAGCAACGTCCCCGGTGTCGTACGCAGCGCACGACCGAGCTTGAGTAGCGTCGCGTACGACGGGTTCCGCACGCCCCGCTCCAAGCCGCCAACGTGCGTGACGTGGAGCCCGGAAGCGTCCGCTAGCTGCTCCTGCGAAAGCCCAAGCTCCTCCCGCCGACGCTGAATCTCACGCCCGAGCGCAGCGTGCTCACGGGAGCGGGGCTTGCTCTGACGGCGGGGCGGCACGCCGGGCAGCCTCGCCTAGAACGATCGACGATGTTAGAGCAGAAAAGTCCGATCCTGCGATAGAACGTGCCGACAATTGTCTCGACCCCAAGGCAAGGAGGTAGGCATGACCATCACGAGGAAACGAGCAATGTCGGCCGTCATGGGCAGCGGAGTGGCCGCGTTGAGCGTCGCCGCTTGCCCTCCCGCGAACGCGAGCGAGAGCAGTCACGCGGCTCCCAGCAAGCAAGCCGCGGTCCGCCACGAGCGCACGAGGTCGCGCCGTCCGCACGCTCGGCCACCGCATAACGGCGATTACGTCTACAAGGTCACGATCAGCGGCGAAATCAGCAACACGAGGGCGAACACGGCCTGCTCCGGCTCGAGCCTCAAGATCGTTGGCGTGACCACTTACCCGGAATCACGCAGCACTACAGCGTTGTGGGAACGAAGTACCGCGACTTGGCGGCAGCACTTCACGATCACGAGTGGACCGGCAACCACGATCACGGTGCCGTACACGACGCCGGCCGAACTAGCGGAAGCGGAAGCGCATGACGGCAATGCTCCGAACTCGCCCTCAGTAACCGGCACGGCCTCGGCGAGTCGGGTTTGTGCCGCGGCGGCGCCCAACGCTGGTGTCGCGAGCGTCGGCGAAGGCATCGTGACGTGGCGGCTCCCCAAGCCCGCCAAAGGTGTCGCTGCCCTCCTCAGCCAACCCCCGACAAACATTGACCTAAACAAGCTCGCGATGGCGTTCACCATCCAACCAGGCGGTGCCGTCACAGTTTCCGGCCCGTACTCCTGAACAGACCTTCACCGACTAACTGTTAATCAGTGGTCCCGACGCGACGGTAATCGCGCCGGGACCGTACACAGGAAGGGACTATCTTCCCATGCAAGACGATCGTATCTGCTCAGCAACGGCAGCGCAGACAAACCGCGTCGAACGAGCCATTCTGATCCTCCTTCTCGCCGAGGATCATCCGTGGCGGTTGGAGGGAATAGGAAGGAAGCTCGCCCAGCCCACAGTCCTACTAGCGGCTTGCGTTGCCAGGCTCCAGGCTGACGGCCTGCTTGAACGCAAAGGAGACACGTTGAGAGCGTCGCGCGCAGCCGTCCGAGCCGATGAACTCACCCTCTACACCCTGCGGCCTTGGAAGCGCTGATCCTGCTCCGGGGAGTCCGCGAAGTCTCGGCGCTCGCCAATCCCGTCTCGCCCACGACGGTAAGCCAGCGCGCGTTTGACGCCGCTGCCGAGGCGGTTCGCTCCGGCAGCGCGATGCACGTTTCGTTGCCCGCTGCGAGACGGATCGCGGAACGGCTTGGGTTGCCGTGGCGGGACGTTGTCGTTGTCGCCCACGAGCCCGAGGCGAGGCAAAATCAGTTGCTGGCCGTGAAGGCGAGGGAGTCCGCGCAGGACTGGCTTACCGCGGAGCACGTTAGCGTCGCGCTCGCGCTCGTCGCTCGTCGTCTCGGCGTGGACTCTGTGACGACGGTGCAGTACCGCGTGGAGCGAGCGTCGCTGCTGGCTCAGGACCGCGCGCGATGGCTGCACGGTCGCTGGTTGCTGCTGCCCGACGATGAGCAGATCATCGCGTGTGCTGGCTCGTGGGACGCGGCGTTGAACCTCGCCGGACTCAAGCTGACGCGCGAACGTGGACCGGCTCCGAGCCGACCTAGCGCGCCGCCGCTCATTGACCTCTTGGAACGCTTCCACGACGAGCACGGAGCCCAGCCGTCCGCGCGTGCCCTCCGCGCGTTCGCTCGCGGCAACGGCGTGCCGTACCCCTCAGAACGTTCGCAGCGTTTCGGCGCCGCCGTCGCGGAGTGGGTCGCCTCGCGTCGCGCGCGCGGGTTGCCGGAGCCGAGCATCGTCAAACGGGTCGGCGGTCGTGGCAAGCGCGCGCCCGACTACTCCGGTGACGTGGGCGCAGGCCGCGCCGGGGAGCGTCGGCGGCGGAAGTGGACGCGCAAGAGCTGCACAGCCGCGGTCGCCCTCTACCTCGCACAGCTCCGCCACGGCGAGCGGTCCACGGAGCGCGGCTACGCCGACTGGGCCGCTGCGCAACCCCGCGGTAACGCACCCGCCATCGCCACGATCCAGTCCCTCGGCGGCTGGGAAGCGGTCCGTCGAGAAGCGCAGAATCGTACGGCTAGCGGTTGAAGGATTGTGTCCCGATAGCGCGAACTTCCAGCATATGATGGCCTCTAAGGACCCGCTAATCGTGGCCGGCGAACAGATCGTTAACCTGCTTAGGAAAGGTAAATATTCACGCCCACATCTTCCTGTCTTGATCGAGGATCTCGAAAAGGGCGCCAGTGAAAGGTCGGTGGCGCGCGAGGAAAAGCGCAGGGCCGACGAATGGCAAAGCATCGTTACCGCACTGTGGCATATAAAGTCGTCACTAGAAAAGGGCGCTGCTCCCGACCCCAAGCAGGTAGCTAATCTGGCTGACGCCTTGAAGGCTGCCGATAGGCGTCGGGAATAGTCGGCAGTTCATCTATTTCCACCCTCGTCACCTCAAGTTCTTCTTCGCGTTCAAGCTGCTGCCTGCAAGAGCGCAGGGATTCGTCCAAGTGATCGACGGCTCGCGTGTACTCCGCCGCCTCCTCCGCTGTCATCGTGTCATAGATGTATACCTCTGGCTCGTCGGCCATTTGCGACTCACCTGCCATGTCGGGAACCTACGACATTCTCACGAAACTATGAAGTGAATAGCGTGGACCCTCTCGTGCTTCTCCGGGGCGTGCGCGAGGTAGCAGCACTCGCCGATCCCAACGATCCAGAAGCAGTTACGCAGCGCGCGTTTGACGCGAAGCGGAAGCGTCGCGCTGCGCACGCCGCCCTGCCGCCAGCGCGGCGGATCACGGAACGGCTCGGGCTGGGGTGGGAGGAAGTGCTCGCCATTGCTCACAAGCCCGAGGAGGAACAGAACAAACTCCTCGCCATGAGGGACAAGGCGCCGTCGTCGGCTGATTGGCTCAGTGAAAAGCACGTGGCCGCGATGCTCCAGCTCGTCGCCGGGCGCCTCGGCACCAACACGGTATCTACGAACGAGTACCGCGTGGAGCGCGAGAAGGTGCTCGCCGAGGACCGCACGCGCTGGTTGCATGGCCGCAACCTCCTCTTGCCCACCGCCGAGCAGATCGCGCACGCGGCGGACTCGTGGGAGGAAGCGCTGCGCTTCGCTGGACTGCGCGAGCAGCGCAAGCCGGGCGCGACGCGGAAGAAGACGAACGCGCCGCCGCTGGTCGACCTGATGGAGCGGTTCTACGAGGCCAACAAAGTGAAGCCGACGCCGCGGCGGCTGGAGGAGTTCGCGCGGATCAGCAACATCCCCTATCCCGGCAAGAAGGCCGGTAACGTCTTCAAGAAGGCGAAGGAACAGTGGATCGAGCGCCGCCGCGTGGACGGGCTGCCCGACCCGAACTCGCCACCGCGAAGCCGCGGCCGACACACAACCAGCCGCCCCCTCCCTTCAATCAAGAAGGGCGCGCGGCTGCCGAAGGAGCGTCGTACCGACCGCTGGGACCACGACTCCTGCCTCACCGCGGTCGCGCGCTATATCGCGCAGCTCCCACCGGGCAAGCGTGCGCGCTCTAGCTCACGTGGCTACCGCGCCTGGGCTGCCGAGCAGGAGCACGCCCCCGTCATGACCACCATCCGATACCACTGCAAGAGCTGGGAAGCGGCGCGACGAGCAGCGCTGGAACAGGTGGACTAAAAAACACGATAGGCGCAGGCAATGCGGCGCGCCGGCCTGTCCGCCGCGGCCGACCCCACACGTTCTGTAGTAGTAGTTCCGTCCGACCCGCCAGTAGGGTTTACAAGCGTGAGGTCGAACTGTGCCGGGTAGAAAGGCGGAGAGGCCAAGCGCCCAGGCTCGACCCCTCCGCATGAACTACGCGCTACTTCTCGTGTTTCGCAGGTTTCGGTTTCCCGTACCCTTCGCCCGCGTTGGGCGTCGGGGGGAGGGGCTTACCCTCCGTAGACACAACCTGCTCGCCGGTGCCGCCACCACGCGGTCCTACTCGCGGATAGATTCCGCTGACCGGGGCGGGGTCGCCGGGGTGTAGCTTCGGTCCCTTCGGCATCTGCCTTTACCTCCTTCCTGTTCTCGCGCGACACGCGGGCCTGGCAGTCGAGCCGTCCGACTGCCAAACCTCCACCCTCCATTGTGGATCGAGCGCCGGACGTTGCCGCTCACGTCACGGCTAACGCGCGGGTGCGCATGCTCAACACGACGATCCAAGCCCGGCCGTCAGCCAGCGGGCTGTCTTGGGAGTGCCGATTGCGGGTCGTGGACGACGACGTAGCGCTGCTCGTCGTAGGAGTAGTCCCATACGACATCGCGCTCGCCGCGGAAGAACACGTCAGGCAGAGGCACGGCTTCGGCACCGCCGGGAATGAACGTGTGCGCAAACAAGTAGCCGCCGTCGGGCGCGTCCTGGCGACCGTCAAGGATCGCGCGAATGCGCTCGTCGTGCGCGAGTTCGCGCGACTGCTCGCTGAGCTCGTCGTAGTAGTCGCGAGCATGTAGCCGTTCGTACAGCACGACGACCGCGGTGATGTATGCGTGGTCGTGACGTAGCTCGCCGTTCCAGCCGACCGTGTGTTCGGGCTGCGCAGCCGCCGACGCCAGCGGCACGCGCACGATCGGGTCGCCCTCTATTGCCCACAGCAGCTCCCGTTCGCCCATCACGACCGGCGCTCCGTGCGGGTTCGTTAGTACGACGACGAGTGGATGTCCCAGGCCCCTCGCGGCCTTGAGCTGCGGGGCCGCGTCGTGAATCTTTGCCCTGATCGGCTTCACAGGTCGTGCATGGAGCCGGGGATCACGGATTGCGTCGTCGGCGCGAACTCCTTGACCTCGCACAAGCAAGTGAGGCCACCGATCGTGACCGGGTAGTCGATCCGTTTCCCGATGCCTAGGTCCGGCTCGTGCTCGGGTATGGCAACGCCCTGCTCCGCAAGGTAGCGCTCGAACAAGAAATCGCCGTCGCTGCGTTGGCCCATACTAAGAAGCGTAGTCGTGGCCGCGGTCGGGCCAGCCGGCCTCCGACGAGTAGCGAGATGAGTACGTTTGAGCAGGTTTACCTCGTGTACATTCCGCGCCGGGCGCGTGTACAAACGATTGCTAGGAGCCTCGATTTCTGGCTCTAGCTGGTAATTGAGAACCGTCCCTCTCTCTCTAGCCGGGCGGGGTGCTCTGGCGGGGGGTAGCCGCTGGTAGGGCGCCATACGAAGCCCTGCCTCAAGCCGCGGCCAGCGCCGGGGCCAGGTCGTCAGCGCTAGTCTCGACCGTCTCGGGAACCGTGACGACCAAACGCCCATCGCGCTCGAGCGCGCCCCTCGCACCGAGCACAGTCAGCCCGACCACCCGGCTGGTTCCGGGGGCGTAGCGCAGGACGTGCCCCTCAGGCGTCTCCTCGCCCTCAGCGGCCTGCGGCTCGCCGATGTGCAGGTAGAGCACGTCGCTCGCCGCGTCGTAGTCGGCGTGATCGAAGCTCAGCGGGCCGATCTTGATGTTCACGCGCTCCATGACTTCGGGTCCTTTCTGAGGGCAAACACGGAGATGATCCGTGCGGGTTCCTGTTCATAGCTTACGACCACGAGCAGCCAGCGGCTTGGACCGACGCCGCGCGCGTAGTAGCGCTTGCGACCCTCGAAATTCGGATCGGTCGCCACGTGGTCGGGCGTCGAGATCGCTTTAAGGGCGTCATCTCGATGTGGTGCGACCTCGGGGTGATCCCGGACGATCTTCTCTCGCCAAACAGCCTCATCGAGGACGACCGGACTGCCTGCCGGATCGACCGCTTCTCGTGGGCCGGGCTGCGTCGCCATGATACTGAGCATGCACCGACGCCCGGATGGGATGGCCGTCTAAGACAGCGCGGATCAGGCCCGGCCGCGCGCCGGACGCACGGCTCGAACCTCACCCACCGCGAGTCGATCGGCCTGCTCGGCGATCAACATGCCCTGAGCACGCGCGTCGCCAAGCGCACGCAGCCCGAGAGAGACGGTGAGCGCGTCCTCGACAATCTCGGCGTGGCTCTTGTCCGCCTCGGCAATGTCCTGGCGCCGCGCGCGCTCGACGAGCGCTTCGTCAAGGCGACAGCCGCCGATGCGAGCACGGCTTTCGCAATCGCTGGCGGCACCTCGTGAGGCGCTTCACCCGCGCCGTGCCCACCGCGCTTGTTGCGGGGCGATGCGGCGGCGAGGATTGAGAACTGCATAAAGTGCGGGACGATTTCCGCAGCGACCAAGCTGGCAAACAGCTTGAAGGCAGGGTCCTTCTCGTCGCGCTTGATGCCGCGCTGAGCGAGGAGCACCTTCACGGCACCTTCGACAGCGCAGACCAACCCATGAACTGACTGCCGCAAGGCGGTCGGCGTGCCGAGCGCCAGCTCAGACCGGGCGGCGTCGAAGTGGCTCTTGACGCCACCGAGGCGAGGATCTTCGACTGCGCTGAGGGCAGGACGCATCGCTGACGTCTCCACATCGGAATCGCCGGTCCAGCAAAACCCTCGCTGGATGTGAACTCCCACGGGACGCCGCGTTTCTTGCACACGCTGACGATGCGTGCGGCGGGGTCCGCAAGCGGATGCAGGCGACGGCCTCGGAGACGGCTACGCGGAAGTCAGGCTCCGGCATCGTGAGGATCATGGCTTCAGCCACGACCTCATCATGTTTGTCGAGACTCACGACACTGACTACCCTCGGACGTTCATTGGCGGTGCGGGACACCGCAGCGCGCATCAAGTCAGCGGGAGCATCGCAATCCACCGGTTCGATCCCGATCGTCGCCTCTCGCTCCCTCGCGCAACCCCCGCAGATCGCCCCGCCGCCCTGCGGCCTCAACTCAACGAGCGCTCGCCCGAAGCCCGCTCAGTCGACACGCTCGAAGCGCAGCTCGACGCGCAGCCCACCCTCGGCCTGCGCACGCACACTGAGCGTCGCGCCGTGCGCCGTCGCGATCGCGGCGACGATCGACAGGCCGAGGCCGTGACCGTCGCCGTGCCCGAGACGACCGCCGCCGAGTCGGTGAAAGGGCGCCAGCAGCTGCTCGACCTCGTCGGCTGCGATCAGCGGCCCGCTGTTGACGACCGTCAGCACGGCCTCGCGCGGCTCGGTCGCGGTCCTCACCCTGATCCAGCCGCCGGGCGCATTGTGCTGAACGGCGTTGTCGAGGAGGTTGGCGATCAGTCGCGCGATCAACGCGCGATCGCCGGCGGTCGGTGCAGGCTCGAGCTGGCTCTCGAGGCGCAGGCCACGGCGGGCAGCCTCCTCGCGACGCTCCTCCAGCGCCTTGCCGGCGAGCGTCTCGAGCTGCAGCGGTTCGCGACGCTCGAAACCGCGCTCGCTGCGCGCGAGGGTCAGCAGCGCGTCGATCGTGCGCTCCTGCTGCTCACCGATCGAAAGCACCCGCTCGCAGGCCGCGCGCAAGGAGGCGGCGCTGGCGTCGGGGTCGGCGAGCGTCACCTCGAGGATCGCGCGCTCCAGCGTGAGCGGCGTGCGCAGCTCGTGCGAGGCGTTGGCGACGAACCGGCGCTGGGCCTCGAACGAGGACTCCAGTCGCGCGAGCAGATCGTCGAACGTGTCGCCGAGCTCGCGCAGCTCGTCGTTGGGGCCGTCGAGCGCGAGGCGCTCGTGCAGGTGCGTGGCGGAGAGCTCGCGCGCCGTCGCGGTGATCACCTGCAGCGGGCGCAGCACGCGACCGGCGAGCAGCCATCCGATCGCGATCGACGCGGCCGCCATGATCGCCAGCGCGAGCACGGACCAGACCAGCAGGTGATGCAGGTCACTGTTGTTGACGCTGACCGCGACCGCCCCGAGCTGATGGGCCTGAGCGCGGGCATTTCGCAACGCGAGGCTTTCGGGAACGACCGTGAGCGTTTCCCCGCCGCCCTGCGGAGCGACGAGCTTCGCCGCCGTTCCCTGCGCGGACACGACGGCGGCGTGAGAGGAGTGGCGCACGGAGAGGAAGATCAGCGCGAGCAGCAGCGTCCCCAGGATCAGGAAGACGCCGCTGTAGAGGACGGCGAGGCGCAGGCGGATCGTGTAGCGCGGGAGCCGCAGGCGGCGCCGACGCAGTAGCCGCCGAGGCGAGTGCGCCTCGTCGCCCGCCGCCCTGAGCGCGTCGGGCGGGCTCACGCGGCGTCCGATATCCGATAGCCGGCGCTCGCAACGGTCTCGATCAGCGGCGGCTCGCCGAGCTTCGCACGCAGGCGCCTGATCGTGACCTTGACGGTCGTCGTGAACGGATCGGCGTTCTCGTCCCACACGTGCTCGAGCAGCTCCTCGGCGGAGACGACGCGCCCACCGGCGCCGAGCAGGTACTCGAGTACGGCGAGCTCCTTGGGACTCAGCGGCAGGCGTTGTCCGGCCCGACTGGCGAGGCGATTGGCGGAGTCCACACGCAGATCGCCGCACGCGAGCACGGGGGGCAGACGGCCGCTCGACCGCCGCGCGAGGGCGCGCACACGGGCGACCAGCTCGGCGAACGCGAACGGCTTGGGCAGGTAGTCGTCGGCGCCGAGGCCGAGGCCGTCGACGCGATCCTCGATCGAGCCGGCGGCGGTGAGCATCAAGATGCGCCCGTCGCGACCGTCGGCGACGAGCGTGCGGCAGATCTGGTCGCCGTGCACGCCGGGCAGGTCGCGATCGAGCACGAGCACGTCGTAGTCGGTCAGCGCGAGGCGTGCGAGCGCCTCGTATCCGTCGAGCGCGACGTCGACGGCGATGCCTTCGCGGCGCAGACCCGTCGCGACCGTGTCGGCCAGCTCGACGTGATCCTCGACCAGCAGCACCCGCATGACCGCCATCGTGGCGCAGCGGCGGTTACGGCGCGGTTACAGCATCGCTCACCACGGTGTAACCGGCCATTTCGTAGAACGCCTCCGACGCAACAACCGTCCAGGGCGAGGAGACGACGAGATGAGACCGATGAAGGTGTTTGCAGGGTTCGCAGCGCTCGCGCTGCTCGTTGCAGGGTGCGGCGGCGCTACGAAGACCCCGACGGTGGCGCATCTGGGATCGAGCACCTCCTCGAGCGCCGCCGGCTCCTCGACCGGGTCCTCCGGCTCCTCGTCGAGCTCTGGCGGCTCCTCGTCGAGCTCTGGCGGCTCGCAGGGCAGTCAGGCATCTCAGGAGAGCCAGGCGGTGGCGTACTCGGCGTGCGTGCGCGCACATGGAGTGCCGAACTTCCCCGACCCCAAGATCTCGACGAACGGCAACGAAGTGAAGGTGGCGATCGGGATCAACCCGTCGATCTCGAGCAATCCGCACTTCCAGTCCGCGCAGCAGGCCTGCGCCAAGCTGCTGCCCGGCGGCGGCCCGGGATCGAGCTCGAATCGCCAGATCAGCCCGCAGGAACAGTCGCAGTACCTGAAGGCGGTGGCGTGCATCCGCACGCACGGGGTCCCGAGCTTCCCGGACCCGACGTTCACCGGCGGGGGCGTCCACCTGCCGCAGACGGCGAAACTGGACCTGCATTCCCCACAAGTGCGCGCGGCGGAGGAAGCGTGTCAGTCCCTGATCCCGGGTGGCCTGCACGGCAATCACTAGCGAGCGTGACGCGCGCACGCCGAATCGTTCTGGCGGGCCTCGCGCTCGCGCTCGCGGCGCTCGCCGTCGTGGCGCTCGTCGTCGGCGACCCGTTCGGCGGGGCCGCCAAGCCGAGCGGCGCCTCCGACGAGGCGAGCCGCACGTCGCTCGCGACGGTCATGCGACAGACGCTCTCCTCGCAGACACAGGTGAACGCGACGCTCGGCTACGCGGGCTCGGCGCATGTCCGCCTGCCGACGGGCACGCCGCCGTCCGCGGTGCAGCAAGCCGAACGGGCCGTCGCCAGCAGCGAGCGCATGCTCGAAGGGGCGAATGCGTCTGCGTCGGCGGACGGCGCGAGCGTTGCGACCGCGCGGGCGATCGTCTCGGCGGCGCGGCAGAAGCAGGCGATCGACTGCGCCGGAGCGAACGCGGCCGAAAGCGCGCCCGCGTCCTCCTCGCCGAGCGGCGAAGGGGCGTCCAACGGCCCGCCGGCGAACAGCGGCGGCGCGAGCGTCTGCGCGAGCGACGTGCAGGCGCTCGCGAGCGCCCGGCAGAGCTCGGCCGGCGCGGCGACGAAGCTGCAAGGCGACCGCGCGTCGCTGTCCGCGGCGCGATCCGCGCTCGCGAGCGCCGAGGCGTCCGCTGCGGCGGCGCGCGCGTCGGCGGCGGACTACGACCAGAGCTCGACCTTCACGACGCTGCCGGCCGTCGGTCAGGGGATCTCGCGCGGCGAGAGCCTGTTCGAGCTGAGCGGCCGCCCGACGGTGCTGCTGTACGGCGCCGTCGTGCCGTCGCGCGCGTTCGCGATCGGAATGTCGCCGGGCGGCGACGTCGCGGCGCTCAACGCGAATCTCGACGCGCTCGGCTATCGCGCCGCGCCGAGCGGAGCGACGTTCGGCGCGGCGACGGAGGCGGCGATCCGCGCATTCCAGTCCGAGCGCGGGATGACGGTGACGGGCGAGCTGCCGCTCGGCTCGGTCGTGTTCGAGCCGGGGCCCGTGCGCGTGACGAGCGTGACGCCCGAACTCGGCGCGAGCGCGACGCCGGGACCGGTGCTGGGCATCACCTCGACGCAGCCGCAGGTGACGATCGCACTGAGCGCGGCGCAGCAGTCGAGCGTGAAGGCCGGCGATCGCGTCTCGATCACCTTGCCTAACGAGCAGACGACGCCGGGTGTGATCAGCTCGGTCGGGACGGTCGCGAAAGCGCCGGCGAGCAAAGAAGGCGGTGGCGGCGGCGGTGGCGGAGGGTCCGAAAACGGCGAAGAAGGCGACTCGACGGTCGAAGTCGACGTGACGCCGAGCGACCCACGGGCGCTCGGACACCTCGACGAGGCGCCGGTGACAGTGTCGATCACGACGGGGAGCGCGTCGAACGCGCTGGCCGTCCCGGTCGACGCGCTGCTCGCGCTCGCCGGCGGCGGCTACGCGCTCGAGGTCGTCGAACGCGGGGTGCACCATCTGGAGGCGGTCACGCTGGGGCTGTTCGACGACGCCGAAGGTCTCGTGCAGGTCAGCGGCAAGGGCGTCTCCGCGGGCCAGCGCGTCGTGGTGCCCTCGACATGAGCGGTCGGGGCGTGCTGGAGCTGCGGGAGGTGAGCAAGGCGTATGGCTCAGAGCCGCCGGTGCTCGCGCTGCGGGACGTGAGCTTCCTCGTCGGCGAGGGCGAGCTCGTGGCGATCGTCGGCCCGTCGGGATCGGGCAAGACGACGCTGCTGCACGTGATCGGAACGCTCGAGCGTCCGAGCTCGGGGATCGTGTCGATCACGGGGCTCGACGTGGCGGAGCTGTCGGATCGTGAGCTCGCGACGTTGCGGGCGTTGAGCATCGGCTTCGTCTTCCAGCAGTTCTTCCTGGCGGAGCATTCGACGGCGCTCGAGAACGTGGCGGATGGGCTGCTGTACGCGGGCGCGTCCGCCGGCGAGCGGCGCGAGCTGGCGGCGCAGGCGCTCGCACGGGTCGGCTTGGCCGATCGCGTGGGCTTTCGCCCGAGCAGGCTCTCCGGCGGCGAGCGCCAGCGCGTCGCGATCGCGCGAGCGCTTGTCGGCCGCCCGGCGATCGTGCTCGCGGACGAGCCGACGGGCAACCTCGACAGCGCCGCGGGAACGGCGATCGTCGAGCTGCTCGAGCAGCTGAACGCGGAGGGGGCGACGATCGTCGTGATCACGCACGACCGCGAGCTCGCGGAGAGCCTGCCGCGCCAGGTGCGGATGCTGGACGGGCGGATCGTCGCGGACACGGGGGTCGTGAATGCCGGTTAGCGCGAGGGCGTGCCGGCGGCGCACCGCGACCCGCGCGTGGCGCTCGCTGGCGGCGAGCGCCGTCGCGGGCATCGTCGTCGCGACGCTTGCCTGCGGGGCGCTCCCGGCCCAGGGCGAAGCGGGGCCATCGAGCAACGCGAATGGCGCGAGCTGCCCCTCCCCCAACCCGCCGACCGAGCTGACGCTGACGGCGGGCACGCCGCAGACCGCGACGCTGGGGAGCGCGTTCGCGACCAACCTGCAGGTGGCGTTCGCCAACGGCGACGGCTGTCCGGTGACGACGGCAGCGGGGATCCCGGTCACCTTCAGCGCACCGGCGGCCGGCGCGAGCGGCTCGTTCTCCGCGAGCGGAACGAACGCGGTGGCGGTCGGCAGCGACGCCTCGGGGACGGCGACGGCACCGCCGTTCACCGCGAACTACGTCGCGGGCAGCTACACGCTCACGGCGAGCTCCGCGTACGGCTCGATCTCGTTCTCGCTGACGAACGTCGAAGGCGCCGGTTCGAGCGCGTGCGCGACCGCCGGGAACGCGAGCGCGTCAGCCGGCGGCGCGCCCGCGCGCCCGGCGGGCCGTCCGAGCAAGCTGGCCGCGGGGATCGGCGCCACGCAGGCCACGCCCGTGGGGACGCGCTTCCCGATCGGGCTCGCCGTGACCGTCACCGACACGCGGAAGGAACCGGTGCCGGGTGCGCTGGTGACGTTCGCAGCGCCCGACCGCGGCCCGAGCGGGTACTTCACACCGTCGCGCATGACACGACGGCGCCGAGTCGAGGTGAAGAGCAACGCGTGCGGGATCGCGCTGGCGCCGGCGTTCACGGCGAACCGCCGCGCGGGCGGCTACGTCGTGGTGGCGAGCGTGAAACGCGTGAAGGCGGCGTTCGCGCTCGTCAACGAAGGGCGCTGATCGTGCCCGCGGCCGCCGCGAGCCTGGCGCGGCGCAGGCTGCGCACGTCCGACGTCGCGAGGGTGGCAAGCGTGGGGTTGCGCACGCGGCGACTGCGGGCGAGCCTCTCTGCGCTCGGGATCGCGATCGGCGTGGCGGCGATCGTCGCGGTGCTGGGACTCTCCTCCTCCAGCCAGGCCGGGCTGCTCAGCCAGATCGACCGGCTCGGGACGAACCTGCTGACGGTCACGAACGGCCAGGGTCTGACGGGCAAGACCTCGCAGCTGCCGCTCGCCGCGCCGGCGATGATCGGGCGCATCGCGCCCGTCACGAGCGTCGCCGAGACGGCGAAGGTTACGGCGAGCGTGTACCGCACGCCGGTGATCCCGACGATCGACACGAACGCGCTGAGCGTGCAGGCGGCGAGCACCGGCCTGCTCGCGACGCTCGGCGTGAAGCTCGCGCGCGGCAGCTTCCTCAACGCGGCCACCGCGACGGAGCCGGTCGCAGTGCTCGGCGCGGCGGCGGCGCAGCGTCTCGGCGTCGACCGCCTGTATCGAGGTGAGCGGATCTGGGTCGGCGGTCGGTGGTTCTACCTCGTGGGCGTCCTCGGCCCTGCCGTGCTGACGCCGGAAATCGAAAGCTCGGTGCTCGTGGGCTTCGCGGCGGCGACGCGCTACCTAAGGGCGAGCGGCCACGCGAACACGGTGTACGTGCGCGCGCAGAACGAACAGGTCGCGTCCGTGCAGTCGGTGCTCGCGCAGACGGCGAATCCGGCGGCGCCGAACGAAGTCGACGTGAGCCAACCGTCGGACACGCTCGTGGCGCGCGCGGAGGCGAAGAGCGCGCTGAACGGGCTGTTCCTCGGGCTCGGCGCGGTCGCGCTGCTGGTCGGCGCCGTGGGCGTCGCGAACATCATGATCATCTCCGTGTTGGAACGACGCTCGGAGATCGGGCTTCGCCGCGCGCTCGGCGCGACGCGAGGCCAGATCCGAGCGCAGTTCCTCGCCGAGGCGATCCTGCTCGCGCTCGGCGGCGGCGCGGTCGGAGTGGCGCTCGGCGCGCTGGCGACGGCCGTGTACGCGGCGACGAAGGGTTGGGCGGTCGTGATCCCCTCGTCGGCGTGGGCGGGCGGGTTCGCCGCGGCGGTTCTGATCGGCGTCGTCGCCGGGCTGCTGCCGGCGATGCGCGCTGCGCGGCTGGCGCCGGCCGATGCGCTCAGGACCGTGTGAGTCCGAGTTGTTCGCAGCGCGCCGACATCGCAGCGGATCCTGGCGCACTGCGCTCGGCTCGCGCTGCTCAGCGCCTGTGACCGCCACGCCGAGCCGGACACGGCGTCTTGTACGTCGCGGTCACCGTTTCAGCGGGGATGCCGAATTCGCGTTCGCCTCCGAACGAGCCGCCGAAGGTCAGTTCGGCCTTCACGGGGAACCCACCGCGCGGGCATCGCTTGGGCATCGTCCCGTAGGAGATCAGTCGCCTGCCGCTGCGGATCGCGGCTCCGACCTTGATGTCGATCGTGCGCGTCGAGGCAAGCGGCGCGCCGGGCACGGTCGCGATCGCAGGCACCTGCGCCTGCAGCTCGAGCCCGTAAGGCGCACGCCCGGAGTTCACGTAACGCCCGGCGGAGACGAATTCGAGTGACACGGGACTGCTGCCGGCGACGTAGAACAAGAGGCCGCCGCCGGGCGCGAAGAACGCCTGCAGCGAGGCCTGCTCGGGGACGCGTTCGGTGCCGAACGTGACTTCGCCGAGCGCGCTCCCCTTCGGGCTCGCGACGGCGTTGCGCTTGCAGCCGCTTGGCCCGACGTTGCGCAGCGTCGTCAGCGGACACGTCTTGAAGCGGCTCGCGTTGATCTTCGCGCCGGCGGGCAGGTAGAAGTTGACGGCCGACAGCGGCGGCACGCCACCCGCCGGGTTCTGCGCGCTCGCGCCGTAGCCGGAGCCGGAGATCGTGAATTCGGCCTGCAGCGCGGCGCCGGCACCGAGGATGTTGCCGGTGTGGGCGTAGGCGCCGCCGCCGGGCCTCGGAATTGGAACCGCTCGTGCCTTGAATCTGACATTCGGCGCCGCCGACGCGAACGCGGGAACGGTCAGCGCGACGATGACGCCGAGCAGCGTCGAAAAGGTGAAACCTCTACGCATCGTTTCTCTCCCTCTGATGAGGTATGGAGCCAGCTTCGATGCAACCGCTCGGAGCCATACCGACTTTCACCCTTTAACACGGCGAGAGCTCGCAAGTTGTTACGACGACGCGACGCGTCGGCGCGGTGTGCGAACCCGCGGGTGTCAGTCGAGCGTGATCGCGCGCATCGTGTGCTCGTCGGGCAGCTTGTCGAGGATCGCGCGCAGGCGCTGCACTTCGGCGGCCTCTTCGCGGCCGAGATCGCGATAGAGCGATCGCAGCGCGGTGTGCGTGATCTTCATCTGCCGTGAGCTGAGCTCGACGGAGACGATGCCGTGCTCGTCGGGCGCGCCGTCGAGCCGTTCGAGCACCTCGCGCGCGAACGCGCGAATCTGCGGCTCGTGCGCCTCGTCGGAGATCAGCAGGCGCAGCGCCTTGGCGGTCACGCCGATCTCGTCCACCTCGAGCAGCAGGTGGAACGGCGGCTCTGGATCGTTCGCTGGCAAGGCGCCCCCTCGGTCGTGCGGTCGGGGTCGCGAGTCTATCCGCCGACCGGTCGGCGAGACGGAGCGCGACGTCCTTCTATTACGTCTTGCGTTAGTACGTGATACGTAATATGATCGGAAGATGACCGATCGACGCCGGCACGGAGCGCACGGGCAGCGAGACCCGTCGCTGCTGATCCTGACGAGCCTCTCCTCGGGCGCGAAGCACGGCTACGCGCTGTTGCAGGACATCGACGCGTTCGCCGGCGTGCGGCTCGGCCCGGGGACGCTGTACGGCGCGATCGCGCGGTTGGAGGAACGTGGGCTGATCGAGGCGCTGGCGCCGAGCGGGCGCACGCGTCCGTACGCGCTGACGCACGACGGGCGCAGCTCGCTCGAGCAGACGCTCGCCGAGCTCGCGCGGATCGTCGACGTCGGCTCGAAGCGACTGCGCCGGCCGGGCGCGATCGCAAGCGCGGCGGGCGCGGCATGAGCGAGCGGCCCGCGCGCGAGCGCCCGCTGCTGCGCTTCTACCCGCGCTGGTGGCGCGAGCGCTACGGCGAGGAGCTCGAAGCGCTGCTCGTGCAGAGCAGCGGCGGAAACCGCATCCGATGGCGCACCCGCGTCGACGTCGCGCGCGCCGGCCTCGACGAGCGGCTGCGCGAGTGGGGCGTCGGCGGCGGCGTGCCGGCGTACGAGCGCGCGCGCAGCGGCGCGCTGCTCGTGCTCGTCGCGTGGATCGCGTTCGTGCTCGCCGGCGCGCGCGTGCAGAAGCTCAGCGAGCACTGGGAACCGCTGACGCCGCTCGCGCACCGCGCGCTGGCGGTCGGCGCGTATGACGCGCTCGCGGTCGCGGCGGCGATCGGCGGCGCGCTCGTGCTCGCGGGGATCGCGCTCGTGCTGCCGAGCGCGCTCGCACTCCTCCGCGCAGGCGGCTGGCCGGCGGTGCGCCGCCCGCTCTCGCGCGCGGCGCTCGCAAGCGCGGCGACGCTCGTCGCGTTCGCTCCGCTGAGCGTGTGGGCGCACCACCTGCCGACGCCGGCGCGCAACGGCGCGGACGCGGCGTACACGCTCGCGTTCACGCTGTTCGCGCTGCTCGCGGCGGCGACGCTCGCGCGCTGGACGGCGCTGGCGGTGACGATCGCGCGACGGCTGAAGCTCAGCGTCGCGCTGCTGCGCGTCGAGGCGCTGCTCGCGTGCGCGGTCAGCGCGACGATGCTCGCGATGACGGTCGCGACGGCGCTGTGGTGGGGCGCGCTCGCGCACTCGGCGCCGTGGGTGCTGCAGGGCGGGCCGGTCGGCGCCGATCGGCCGCCGTTCTCGGCGTGGCTGTTCCTGTCGAACTCGCTGATGGCGCTCGCGACGTGCCTCGCGGCGTACGGCGCGTCGCGTTCGATGCTCGCCGTCAGGCGCCTGCCGGCGCCCGCGCCACGCGCGGGCTGACGCTCGCGCGCACCGCCCGCCGCCGCGCCGCTACGGGCTCGCGTCGGTCCGTTCGCCAGCTTCGCGTTCGGCTTCGCGCCGCGCCGCTTCCTGCGCGCGCTGCGCTTCGCGCGCGCTCGTCGCGCCTTCGGCTTCGATCTTGCGTTGGGCGCGTTCCTGTGCTTCGCGCAGCGCTTCGATCTTGCCGGGCGCGCCGGAGCGGCGCACAGGGGGCGTCGCGCCGCCGCCGCAAGCCGTGAGCGCCGGCGCCGCGAGCAGCGCGAGCGCGAGCGCTGCGCGAACGACCAATCGCCGAGGCGGCGATGCGCGTCGGGGATGCTCGGGCGGCGCCTGGCGATCGGCCAGGCGCTCCGCGATGAAGATGCCGTGCGCTCGCGTCACGACGCTGAGGATCGAGCGTCGGCGGGGCCGAACGGCCGATCGTCACAGGCTCGTAACAAACACGGGCGGCGCGCGCGGGGCATCATGGGTCAGTGCGCGACTACCCGCTCACGCGCCGCGGCGCACCGCTACGTTCGAGATCAGCGTGCGCCTGACCGTACTCGGGTTCGCCGGCGCGGCGCCGCTCGACGGCGCGTGCCCTGCGTATCTCGTCGAGGCGAACGACGCGACGGCGCTGCTCGACTGCGGGCCGGGCGCGCTCGAGCGACTCTGGCGGGCGGGCGCGCTCGGCCGGCTCGACGCGATCGTGATCTCGCACATGCACCTCGATCACGTCGCCGACCTGGCGCTGCTCGCGGGCGAGCTCGTTCGCGAGCAGCTGCGACGGCCGCGTCCGGCGCTGCACGTGCCGCGCGAGGACGGGCCGGCGGTGCTGCGCTCGCTCGATGCGACGCTCTCGCGCGAGCGCTCGGCGGCGACGCGCTTCGACGCGGCGTTCGACGTGCGCGAGTACGACGCGGACGAACGCATCGAGCTCGGCTCGCTGACGCTGACGTTCGCGCCGACGGCGCACGCGCAACCGTGCTTCGCCGCGCGTCGAGGACGGCCATGCGGCGCTCGTGTACGGCGCCGACGGCTCGCCGTCGCCGTCGCTCGCGCGGCTCGCGCACGATGCGGACGTGCTCGTGCTCGAGGCGACATACGCCGAGGACGCGCGCGCGGCGGCGCAGCAGCGACACATGACCGCGCGCCAGGCCGGTGAGCTCGCGCACGAGGCGCGCGCGAGACGCCTCGTGCTGACGCACCTGCTGCCGGGCGAGGAGCGGCTCGCGCAGCTCGCCGCGCAGGCGTTCGAGGGGCCGATCGAGCTCGCGCGCGAGGGCCTCACGTACGAGCTCGGCTGAGCGGCGCCCGCCGAACGGACGTTCCGAGCGGCGGGGGCGTTCCGAGCGGCGCGGCGCCTGCAACGACGCGCCGCTCGATCGAAACGCCCGAAGCCCGGCTCGTCGCCGGGCTCCTTGTACTTCGGCCTCCAGGTCCGGATCCTGGGCGCTCGGGCGACAGCCTGCCGTCAGAGGAGATGGTGTCGGCCGGTAGCTGCAACGACGAAGCTAGCCCGTCGACACGCCGCAGTTGTTACGCGAATGAGACTCCGGCGTGAATCCGGTCCGCGAGATGCGAATTCGGCGCGCCGCTGGCCGGCGCGAGAGCGCGCCGTCGCCCGAGCGCGCCGGCGCTCGCCTAAGCTGTCGAGCCGATGAGCGGCATCGATCCCGACGAGAAGGACTGGCGGCTTCAGGCGGAGCTCGACGTCGAAGAGCCGCGTGCGCTGCTCGGCGGCCTGCCGGGCCGCGTGCACGAGCGGCGGCTTGCGCACGAGCTCAAGGCGGCGGTCGCGCACGACGTCGTCGTCACGCACGACGGCCGGCTGCTGTTCGCGTACGCGGCCGATGCGAGCGCGCTCGCGAGCGCGCGGGCGGCGATCGAGGCGACGCTCCGCGACGACGGGATCGGCGCGACGGTGCGCGTGAGCCACTGGGACGAGAAGCTCGACGACTGGCGACAGACCGATCCGCCGCCGAGCGCCGCCGAGCGCGCCTCGCAGCAGGCGTCCGATCGTTCGACGCTGGAGCCGCAGACGCGCACGCTCGTGGCGAACGTCGGCAAGGAGATCAGGGTCGAATTCGAGCAATCGCTGCGCAATTGGGCGGACGAGCTCGGCGTGGAATGCGAGATCGTCGAGCATCCGCACCTGCTGAGCTTGCAGGTCGCGTTCAAGGTCAGCGGCCCGCGACGCAAGGTCGACGAGTTCGTGCAGGGGCTGCGCGCGGAGGAGCGCGCGACGATCCGCACCGACCTCGGCGTGATGACCAGCCCGCTCTGAGCGGCGTCTGTTCGCTCGCGCTACCGCTGCTCGTCCGGCTCGCCGCCGAATGCACGCAGCGACTCCGCCATCTCGCGGTCGGCGGCCTGCTGCGGATCGGGCTCGCGATCGGATGCCTGCACCTCCGGCTCGCTCGCTTCGGGCGCAAGCTCGGAGTTGACCTGCACGACGACGCTCTCGAGGAAGTGGCGCAGATCTGCCTCGGCGCCAGGCTGCAGGCGATCGACCTTGATCGCGCTCTTCGCGATGCCGACGTCACCCCAGCCGGCGTTGCCGCCGTGCGAGAGCAGGCGCACGACCGAGTCGAAGTGCTCGCGCCAGCGCTTCGAGGAGGAGCCGGTCAGCTCGACGGTCACGTTGCCGTCCTCGACGAGCGCCGTGCCCCAGTCGATCTCACGCGTCTCGCTCGCCACCCCTCCCCTCCTCACGCCGCCTCGAACGCGGCCGTCGTGCGCCCCCGCTCGCGCCGTTCGAGGCGCTCGAGCACCCCGGCGACGACGCCTGTTGGCGTCACGTCGAATTCCTCTTGCGCCGTTGGTACGCGCTCGGAGCGGGTAGCTGCGCTGACATGCACATTGATCTTGCTACCCGCTCGAACTCGCCGATAACGAGCGCGGCGCCCTCGCCGGCGCCGCCCGCTCCGGCGCCGTCACCCGACCCGACGCCGCCCGCTCCGGCGCCGCCCGCTCCCGGCCCCGCGCCGGAACCGCCGACGCCGCGCCCCGATCCAAGCCCGCCGACGCCGGGTCCTGACGTGCCCGCGCCGCCGCAACCGGCCGTGCCGGGGACGATCTGACGCTCTCGCTGCTGCCCGCGCGACGATCGACGCTCGACGGAGATCGCGCGTGGCGCTACGCGGCGAGGAGATCCGCTTCGAGCTCGAACACGAGCAGCTCCTCGTCGGCGACGCATCCGGAGCACGCGACGCCCACGCACTCGCCGTCCTCCGTGATCAGCACGCACCAGTCGGCGTACTCCTCAGAGGACCAGCTCGGCGCGAGCGCCAGGCAGCAGCTGCAGGTTTCCTCGAACGGCACCCGCCGATCGTAGGCGCGCGGCCGGCGGTAGATCGAGCGCGTCATCTGCCAGCTCATCGGATCTGGCGCAGCTCGACGGGAAGCCCGGGCGTCCACGCCTCGCCTGTGGTGAGCGCCTCGAGGGCCGACCACGCCCGTGCGGTGAGCGCCGGCAGTTCCTGCACGCGCTCGCTCGTCGCTTGACAGTCCATCCTTCGAACTTACACTCCGCTTGGGAGACAAAAATCGCTCGACGCTCGCGTCGCGCGATCGAACAGGGGGTCAGGGATGACGATGGGGAAAGCGCGCTCGGCGGCGGCGCATTGGCCGCGCCGGGCGACGACGACGGGGACGATCGCGCACGTACGTCAGGTGACGCTCGCGGCGCTGCTCGCAGACGTGCTCTACCGCGTGGCGATCCGCTCGCACGTGCGTCGCGCGATCGGCGTCTAGCTAGCTGCAGTCGGAGACGGCGCGGGCGAGCTGCGAGCCGCTCGCGCCGGAAGATGCAGCTTGGTAGCTGTGGCGCCGCTGCACCGCCGTATGCGAACGTGCGTTCGCATGATGGGAGTCGGCCCATATCGGCCCGTTCGCGAGCTCGAAGGCGCAATCGAGCGCCGCGAACTCGACATCGCGATCGGCATCGCCAAGGACATCGCGCGCGAGCGGCGTCCGATCGGCCTCGCGCTTGCCCTACGGCTCGTCTCGCTCGTCGCCGCCGCGGGGTCGGCGGAGGGCTCGGATTACGACTCGTGGGCGTGCCGCTGGCTCGCGCGCTGGCTCGGCGAGACGCCCGACGCGACGATCGCGCTCGCCGCCGAGGTCGCCGCGACGCTCGCAGACCTGCCGGCCGAGCCGCAGGCCGTCGAGTCGATCCGCGAGCTCGTGCGGTAGCGCCGCCGGAGATCGGCGGCGTCTCGGCTCACGGCCCGGCGATCGATCAGGCCGCGAAGCGCGCGGCCGAGCGTTCGCGGCGCTTGGCCGCCTCGACCTCGCGATCCTTCGGCGGCGCCGACGTCACGAGCCCGTCGAGCAGCCGCCGCGTCGCGAGCGCGACCTCCTCGACGGCATGCTCGAACACCGCGGCGTTCGCCTGCGACGGCTTCGTCGCACCGCTGATCTTGCGCACGTACTGCAGCGCCGCGTCGCGGATCTCCTCGTCGTTAGCCGGCGGCTCGAAGTTGTGGAGCTGACGGATGTTCCTGCACATGCCCACAGCCTAGAGAATCCTCTCGTGCGCGCGGCGCGCGAACGCGGCGGTGTCAGCGCTCGCGCCCGAGCAGGCGTTCGGTGACGCCCGCGATCGTCCGCTCGCCGTAGGCCATCGACGGGTTCTCGGTGCTGAGCACGGCCAGCGCGAACGTGATCCGCGGGCGCTCGAGTCGCGCCGCCTGGTTGACGAGCCCTTCGACTTCCGGCAGCCAGCCACCCTTGAAGTAGACCGTGAACTCGGGCCGCGCGACCGCCGGTATCCCCCAGCTCTCGCTCGGTTCGATCGTCGCGAGCAGCCAGCGTGCGTAGCCGACGAAGCGCGGCGGGATCAAGCTGTCCTGGCGGTAGAAGAAGCGTGCGAGATCCGCCGCCGAGACCTCGGTGAAGCCCCACGTGCCGCCGCCGGGCTCGTAGTCGCTCATCCGCGCCTCGCGCGCGACGCGGTCGAGCGCGTCCTCGCCGACGATCGCGAGCACCGCCGAGGCGGCGTCGTTGTCGGATGAGTGGATCATCGGGTACAGCAGGCCCCTGCTGGCGCGGTCGAGGCCGCGACGTTCGCGCGCGAGCTTGCGCAGGTAGGCGACCAGCAGCATCGACTTGACGACGCTCGCCGAGTGAAAGCGGCTGTGCACGTCAAAGCCCGACAGACGACCGTGGTTGCCGATCACAGCGAACGCCTTGCGCCCGGCGCGTCGCTCGATGAACCGCGTCGCCGCTCGCACGCGCGCGCTCGACGGATAGCTCGGCCGTCGAGGCTGCGCCGCGCTCGCGATCGTCGAGACGCCCGACGCGAGCGCGCAGAGCGTTGCCGCCAGCGCACAGGCCGCCAGCGCGCGCGTATGCGTACGCCCTACTGCTGCTTGACGCTTGCGATCGCCTGTGCGAGCGTGCCCTGCGTCTGCGGCCCGCGCAGCACCGCATGAATTCGACCGGCCGCGTCGAGCACGAACGTCGTCGGCAGGCCGGTCAGGCGGTAGTCGTTGCCGACCGTTCCTTCGGCGTCGCGCAGCACCGGAAACGTCCATTTGTGCTGTGTGATGAAAGACCGTGCACCGGACAGCTCATCGCTCCAGTCGACGCCGACGAGCCGCCCCTGACCCGACGCGCTGCGCGAGAAGCGCTCGAGCGCCGACGCCTCACGCGCGCACGGACCGCACCAGCTCGCCCAGAACGTGATCAGCGACGCGCGCCCGTGCGCCGCCGCGAGCAGCCCCGCGAGCGTCGTCGGCGGCCCGGCGAGCTGTTCGCGCGGCAGCGCCGGCGCCTTGCGTCCGTTCGTCGAGCCGCTCGAGGCCAGCCCGAACACGATCAGCGCGACGAGCGCCGCCGCGATCGCCGTCGTCGTCAGCAGCAGACGCGCGCGCCGCATCAGCCCGCTCGATCAGTTCGCGGCGAGCAGCGGGACGTCGTGCGCGATGTCCGCCGGGCGGAAGCTCGCCGTGTAGAGCGTCGTGCGCTTGCCCGACGCCGTGATCCCGTAGACGAGCCCCGAGTGGTTGACGAACTGCGGCTGCTGCGCGTCGCGTTCGGAGCCCACCCCCCACGCCTTCCATACGCTCGCGAGTTCGCGCGCGTCGCCGACCAGGTACTGCATCCGCCCAGTCATCTCGTGGCGCGCGAGGAAGCTCGCGACGGCCTTCGGCGTGTCGCCTTTCGGGTCGACCGACACCGCGATGATCTGCACCTTCGAGGCCGTCTTCGAGCCCATCAGGTTCTGCGCGACGCGCAGGTTCGAGGTGATCAGCGGGCAGACGTCGGGGCAGTTCGTGTAGAGGAACGTGACGAGTACCGCCTTGCCGCGGTACTGATCGATGTTGACCGGCTGGCCGAGGTAGTTGCGCAGCGCGATCGGCGGCGCCGGCGTCGCCGGCGAGAGCACCGCTTCGGCGTGGTAGGCGCCCTGCGCGGCGCCCGCCGTCTTGCCCTTCGCGCCCGAGGAGCCGCCGACGCTCACCAGCGCGACGACGCCCGCGATCACGACCAGCGCGACGAGCGAGAGCAGGATGCGGAGGTTCAGGCCATCGCGGCGCATCGCCGCTCGAACTTATCAGCGCGCTTCGCGCCGCGCGCCTGTCCGCGTGGACATGCCGTCGGCAAGAACCTTTGCAAACCTCCTCATGCGACGCAGCTTGCAAAGAAACATGCTACTTTGCAGCGCGTTCGTGCCGAGTCCTTGGCCCCACGGGGCCTAGGGAGCGGGGGACCCATTGCAGCCGAGAGGCTGCGGGGGCGAATCGCCACCGGTTGGTGGCGTAGCGTAATTCACGCGAGCCCGACAGCTAACCCCGTAGGCGCCAAGCAATGTGAGAAAGGACGCCTGCATGCCGGGTTTCGTACGTGATCTTGCCGTGCTCACCCCCTGGGACGCCTCGCTCGAACGCTCGCGCGCCCGACGCGCGCGCGGCGCCCGCGGCGGGCGCCGCGCAACCGTCAAGACGCGCCCGGCGAGCGAGCTGCGAGCGTTCGACCCGTTCGGCCTCGGCTCGCTGCTGTCGGCCGAGCGCGACGCGCGACGCGATCTCGCCGCCACCGAACCGTGGGAGCTCTCGCTCGGGCGTTCGCGCGCCCGACGTCGCGCGGCGGAGCTGCGCTTCGTCCCGAACGGCTCGCGCGCGAAACGGATCTCGCTCGGCGCGCTCGCGGCGCTGACCGCGGGCCCGACGGCGAGCCTGCTGACGAGCGGCCAGGCGACCGCAGCGACGGGCGCCGAACCGGCGACGACGACCGAACACGCGATCTCGATCAGCTCCGAAAGCCAGGGACGTCAGGTCGAACTCGTGCAGCGCGCGCTCGGAATCGCCGTCGATGGGATCTACGGCCCCGAAACCGAAGCCGCCGTGCGCTCCTTCCAGGCCGCCCACGGGCTCGCCGTCGACGGGATCGTCGGCCCCGAAACGAGCGCGGCGATGCGTGGCGGCGCGCGCGCCGTCGCCTCGGCGAGCGGCGTCCGCCGCGACGCCGTGCTGAGCACCGAAGAAGGCCAGGGCGCCGCCGAAGGCGAAGCCCCCGGCGGCGCTGTTGCACGCCTGCAGGCCGCGCTGCACCTCCCCGTCGACGGCAACTTCGGTCCCGAGACGGAGGGCGCCGTGCGACGCTTGCAGGCGCGTCACGGGCTGACCGTCGACGGCGTCGTCGGACCGGCGACGTGGAGCGTGATCGGTGTCAGCGGCGAGGAAACGTTGACGCCGCCCGCATCGGCGATCGTCCATTCGTCATCTCATCCTCACTCGACGGCGACGATCGCTGACACGGGAGCGCCGGCGGGCGGCGAAGTGTCGAGCGGCGACGCCGTCACGCGGCTGCAGGCGGCGCTGCACCTCGAAGCAGACGGCACGTTCGGCCCGGCGACGGAGGCGGCCGTCAAGCGCCTGCAGGCGCGCCACGGGTTGACCGTCGACGGCGTCGTCGGACCTGCGACGTGGGCGGTGATCGGCGTGCAGAACGCGCCGACGCTGAACCCGCCCGCTTCGGCGATCGTGCACAGCAGCCTCAGCGACGGCGAATCGTCCGGCAGCTCGACCGGCGAAAGCTCGGGCGTCGTCGCACGCGTGATCGCCGCCGGCGATGAAATCGCGACGCGGCCGTACGTCTGGGGCGGCGGCCACGGCTCGTTCCAGTCGACCGGCTACGACTGCTCCGGCTCGGTCTCCTACGCGCTGCACGGCGGCGGCCTGTTCAGCTCGCCCGAGGACTCCTCCGAACTGGAGTCCTACGGCGAAGCCGGCCCTGGCAAGTACATCACGATCTACGCCAACGCCGAACACGCGTTCATGGTGATCGACGGCAAACGCTTCGACACGATCGCCCAGCAGGAGACCGGCACGCGCTGGGCCAGCTCGGTCGGCGACACGAGCGGCTACGTCGTGCGCCACCCGGACGGGCTGTACACCCACGCGCGAGGATTGCGTCCCCGCCCGGCGCCCCACGCCGCCGGACGGGACCCCCTCGCTGCACGTCACGTCGCCGGCTGTTCGGCCGCTTCAATCGCGGCCGCCAGCCGGCTGATCGAGACGTCTAGCGCGCCGGCGATGCGTCGGACCGTGTCCCAGCCCGGCGACGCCTGCGCCAGCTCGATCCGGGCGAGCGACCCGATCGTGATGCCCGCATGGAACGCGAGCGCTTCGCGCGTCAGCCCGCTGTCCTCGCGTAGAGCGCGGACGGCCGTGGCAAGCGCTGGATCGGGTTTCGGTGTGCGCGGCATATTCAGAAACATCGCATCCAGTTGTCGCTCGGTCCATGCGTTCGAGCGCATAGCACTCGACCGCGTAGCGTGAACCGCTTGTCACGCGCACGATCAACGGAATCCAATATCCGGGCCCTCCTCACCTAGTCGATCGCTCGACCGCATACGAACGTATGTTCGCACAAGACGTGCGTTCGCGCAGCGCAGCGCCTGCGTCGAGAGCGGCTTCCCCGCACGCGAGCGTCCCATCCCAAGCCGCTCCTAGCTTGTCTCTCCGACAAACAGTCACGACAGGAGGCGGCGCATGCTTGCGCGAGCGCACACGTTCACGATTGACGGACAGCGCACACGGCACGTCGGTGTCGAGATCGACGTGCGCCGCGGGCTGCCCGCGTTCACCGTCGTCGGGCTCGCCGACGCAGCCGTTCGCGAGGCGCGCGAGCGCGTCCGTGCGGCGATCCTCAACTCCGGCTACGAGTTCCCGGCAGCGCGGATCACGGCGAACCTCGCGCCGGGCGATCTGCCGAAGGCCGGCGCCGCGCTCGACCTCGCGCTCGCGTGCGCTGTGCTCGGCGCGAGCGGCCAGCTCGATCGCGACCGGCTCGGCCGCTACGCGCTGTTCGGCGAGCTCGCGCTCGACGGGCGCGTGCGACCGTCGCGCGGCGCGCTCGCGATCGCCCAGGCGACGGCGAGCGCCGGCCTGCGCGGGCTGATCCTCGCCGGCGCGAACGCCCGCGAGGCGACGCTCGTCGAAGCGCTCGACGTCGCCGTCGCCGAGCGGCTGTCGAGCGCCGTGCGCGTGATCGGCGGCGGTCGCGGCGACGCGCTGCTCTCCCCCGCCTCCCGCGAGCGTGGCGAGCCCGAGCGCCGCGCGGGCGACCTGTCCGACGTCCGCGGTCAGCACCATGCGGTGCGCGCGCTCGTCATCGCCGCCGCCGGCGGGCACAACTGCCTGTTCAGCGGGCCGCCCGGCGTCGGCAAGACGATGCTCGCGCAGCGGGTCGGCTCGATCCTGCCGCCGCTGACGCGCAAGGAGGCGATCGAGGTGACGCGAATCCACAGCATCGCCGGCATGCCGACGGGCAACCTCGCGCGCGAGCGCCCGCTGCGCGCTCCGCACCACTCGATCACCGCCGCCGGGCTCGTCGGCGGCGCCCAGCGCAACCGCGTCGGCGAGGTCGTGCTCGCCGATCACGGCGTGCTGTTCCTCGACGAGCTCTCCGAGTTCACGCGCAGCGCGCTCGAGGCGCTGCGCCAGCCGCTCGAGGAGGGGCGCGTCGCGATCGTCAGGGCTCGCCACGCGGCGATCCACCCCGCGCGGTTCATGCTGCTCGCCGCGACCAACCCGTGCCCCTGCGGCTACGCCGGCGCGGGCGATCTGTGCCGCTGCGGCGAAGCCGAGCTCGCGCGCCACCGACGGCGGCTGAGCGGACCGCTGCTCGACCGGATCGACGTGCTCGCCCGCTTCGAGCGCGAGGTCGGCGACGGAGCGACGGGCGTCCCGTTGACGAGCTCGCGCGAGGCGCGCGAGCGCGTCATCGCAGCGCGCGAGCGCCAGGCGGCGCGACTGCAAGCGGACGGCGTCGCGCTCAATGCGCAGATGGACGCCCGCATGCTGGCCGCGCACGTGACGCTGTCAGACGAGGACGAGGCGCTGCTGCGCGGGGCGTGCGAGCGGGGCATGTTGAGTGCGCGCGGACGCGACCGCGTGCTGCGCGTCGCACGCACGATCGCCGACCTCGACGGCGCCGAGCGCGTCGCGCGCGGCGAGCTCGCGGCGGCGATCGCGCTGCGCGGCGGCGACGTGCTCGTGGGCAGTCGGGCGGCCTGACGTGACCGCGCGCACAGCCCTCGCCGACGGAGCCTGCACGGAGTGCCTGCGGCGCAGCTGGCTGCTCGCCGAGCTCGGCGCCGTGCTCGACTGCAACTGCCGCGCCGACGGGCGCCTGCTCGAGCTGCTCGAGCTCGATGACAGTGCGCTGATGGCCGCGCTCGGCGGCCGCCGCCGCGCCACGCTCGAGCAGCATCACGCCGGCTTCCGAAGCTCGCCAGCGAGCTCGTCCAGCGGGCGAAGGCGCGTGAGGCATGCGCAGTGGGATCCGGCCGACGTGGCGACCGTCTGCCGTCACGACGCGCGCTACCCACGCCGTGCATTGGCGGCGCGAGGTCTCGGCGCGCTGCACGTGCTCGGCGGGTGCGAGCGACTGCGGACGCTGACGGGCGAGCCGGTCGTCGCGTTCGTCGGCCGCGCGAGCGCGAGCGACTACGGGGTCGCCGTCGCCGCGAGCCTCGCGCGCGGTCTGGCGGCCGCGGGCGTGATCGTCGCGAGCGGCCTGACCGGGGGCATCGGACCGGCTGCGCTCGACGGAGCGCTCGAGCTCGGAGCGCCGACGCTCGGCGTGATCGCCGGCGGTCTCGACACCGGCGCGCCCGCCCGCCGCCGCGTGCTGCGCGAGCGCTTGACGCGCGCCGGCTGTGCAGTCGCCGAGCTTCCGTGCGGCTCGCCGCGGCGGCGCTCGACGGTGCTCGCCGGCGAGCGGCTGCTCGCGGCGCTGGCCGACGTCGCGTTGGTCGTCGAGAGCGAGCAGAGCCCGAACGCGCTCGCCGGCGCACGCGCCGCGAGCTCGCTCGGGCGAACCGTCGCCGCCGTGCCCGGCCGGATCGGCTCGCCCGGCGCGCGCGGACCGCACGCGCTGCTGCGCGAGGGGGGCGCGCGGCTGGTGACGCGCGTCGGCGACGTGCTCGACATGCTGTGCGACGCCGACCGCCACTCGCGCGCGCCGCGCGAGCGCGAGCGCTCGAGCCCGTACGACGGCCTCGACCCCAGCCTGCGGGCGGTGCTCGAGCAAGTCGGCGCAGGCGCGGATACGCCGGGACGGCTGCTGGATCAGGGTCAGGACGCCGACGAGCTGCTGCGTGCGCTCGGCGAGCTCGAGCTGATGGGCCTGCTCGTGCGCGGAGACGGCGGCCGCTACGTCCAGCGCGACCCGCTCGCCGAGTCCGCGCTGCGCTACCGTGTGCGCGGTCAGATGGAGCCCTGATGCGACGCGCGCGGCGAGCCGGCGCGACGCGAACCGCCCGCCGAGACAAGGGCTGATGGCTCCTTTCGCGAAGTTCAACAGCGAGAGGAGCCCACCGTGCCAGACCTTGACCGACGTGAGCTAGCAGCGATCTTCCTCGGCGGTGCGCTCGGCTCGCTGCTGCGCGTGTGGCTCGGGCGCACGTTCGCGACGAGCGCCGGCGACTGGCCGTGGGCGACGTTCGCGATCAACGTCACCGGCTCGTTCGCGCTCGCGTACTTCGCGACGCGGCTGCAGGAGCGCCTGCCGCCGTCGACCTACCGCCGGCCGCTGCTCGGCACGGGGTTCTGCGGCGCGTACACGACGTTCTCGACGATGCAGGTCGAGACGTTGCGGATGATCGACGACGATCGCTACGCGCTCGCCGCGACGTACGCGCTGACGAGCGTGCTCGCGGGGTTCGTCGCGATCTGGATCGCGACGGCGCTCGTGCGGCGCGTGCGGGTGATCGCGTGAGCGTGTGGACGTGGCTCGGCGTCGCGCTGTTGGGCGGCGTCGGCGCGAATGCGCGCTTCCTGATCGACGGGCTCACCTCCGCGCGCGCCGGCGGCGGGCTTCCGTTCGGCACGCTCGTCGTCAACGCCAGCGGGTCGCTCGTGCTGGGGCTGCTGACGGGCTTCGCGCTCAGCGGCAACGCGCTCGTGCTCGCCGGCACGGCGACGCTCGGCTCGTACACGACGTTCTCGACGTGGATGCTCGAGACGCACCGGCTCGCCGAGGACGCGAGGACGCGGGCGGCGCTGCTCAACATCGCCGTCAGCCTCGCCGTCGGGATCGCCGCGGCGGCGCTCGGTCGCACGATCGGAGCGCACGCGTGAGCGCGCAGTGCGTCAAGCTGACGACGTACTTCGGCGAGCGCGACCGCGTCGACGGACGACTGCTCGCCGACGAACTGCTCGCGATCTACGAGCGGCGCGGCGTTCGCCTGAGCACGCTGTTCCGCGGCACGGAGGGGTTCGGACGCCTGCACCACCTCCACACCGAGCGGCTGCTGACGCTCTCGGAAGACCTGCCGGTGATCGCGACCGCGCTCGACTCGCCGGAGCGGATCGAGACGTTGCTGAGCCGACGTGCTCGCCGTCAAGCGACGTGGCCTGATCACGCTCGAGCGCGCGCTGCTGCTCGAGTCCGACGCCGGCGCCGACGCACCTTCGATCGCGCTCGCCGGCGACGGCGGCGAGGGGCAGGTCGCAAGCTGACGATCCAGGTCGGGCGTCGCGAGCGCGTCGGCAACCGCCCCGCGTTCGTCGCCGTCTGCGAGCTGCTGCGCCGGCGCGGCCTCGCCGGCGCGAGCGTCCTGCTCGGCGTCGACGGGCTGCGCGCGGACGCCGCACGCGCGCGCGGTTCCTCGCGCGCAACGGCGACGTGCCGATCGCGATCGCCGCGGTCGGCGACGGCGGCCCGATCGCGGCGCTCGTGCCCGAGCTGCGGCGGATCCTGCGTGAGCCGCTGATCACGCTCGAGCGCGTGCGCATCTGCAAGCGCGACGGCGAGCTGCTCGCGGCGCCGCACGCGCTCGCCGGCAGCGATGCGCGGGGGCGCGCGCTGTGGCAGAAGCTGACCGTCTACAGCTCGCACGACGCGATGCACGCCGGACGCTCGCTGCATCCGGAGATCGTGCGGCGGCTGCGCTCGGGCGACGCGGCGGGCGTGACGTGCGTGAACGGCGTGTGGGGCTTCCACGGCGCGCACGCGCCGCACGGCGACAGGCTGCTGCAGCTTCGCCGCCACGTGCCGGTGCTGACGATCGCGATCGACTCGCCCGAGAAAGCGGCGCGCTCGTTCGCGTTGATCGACGAGCTGACGCGCGAGCACGGGCTCGTAACGAGCGAGGTCGTCCCGGCGATGCAGGCGCTCAGCGCCGACGCACGCGTCGGCGCGCTCGGCCTCGCCGACACGAACTATTGACAAGGTTCGCGTACGCGCATGCGCGCGGGCTCAAGTCCCAGACGCGACCGACCGACGCGATTGCAGAGATGGCCTTTTCGCCTGCAAACTGGCGCGTCGGCATGGCGCCGTGGATCGGCGCGAAGCGCCCACCGCCGGCGCCGTGCGAGCGCCTCCACGGAGACGGCGGCGCCGGAGCGGTTGGAAACGTGCGCGAAGGCGTCGACACGGACGCGACGCGCGTCGAGCAGCTCGTGCGCCAACTGGGCGATCGACTGAACGCGCGCAGCGACGAGGTGCGCGTGCACGTCGTCGCGCGCAGCGCCGGCTCGGAGCCGGTCGCGCCGTTCGTCCGCGATGCGTTCGAGCGGATCTGCACGATCTCGACGGTCGCCGTCGCGCGCTGGATGTCAGGCGGCGATCCGAAGGACGGGCTCGGCGTCGGGCAGGAAGCGTGGCAGATCTTCGGCCAGCTGGCCGCGCAGCGAGCCGCGCCGCTGTACGAAGTGACGAAGCGGTGCCTGTACTGGCGCGACTCGGCCGACGCGCTGCTGCGCGACATCGCGCGCGAGATCGACTCCGGCGCCGAGGCGCTCGCGCAGGCGCGCGCGATGCTGCAGACGACGCTCGACGTCACGCTCGTGAAGATGGGCGAGGTGTTCGAGTCAGAGCGCGAGCGCACCGACGAGGAGCTCGCGCGCCGCGAGGGGGAGCTGTCGTTCATGGCGACGCACGATCCGCTGACGAACCTGCCGAACCGCACGCTGATCATGGATCGCGGCGAGCAGATGATCGTCCGCGCGCGCCGTCTCCAGCATCCGGTCGCGGCGCTGTCGATCGAGATCGACAACTTCAAGAGCATCAACGACTCGTTCGGTCACAGCGCGGCCGACGAAGTCCTGCAGGCGATCGCGCGCCGACTCGACGGCGTGCTGCGTGGCTCGGACGGGCTCGCGCGCGTCGGCGGCGACGAGTTCGTCGTGATCGCCGACGGCGTCTCGCTCGAGGCCGGCCCCGAGCTGATCGCCGAGCGGCTGCTCGAAGCGCTGAAAGAGCCATTCCACGTCGGCGACTCGCAGCTGACGGTCACCGCCAGCATTGGCCTCGCGACGGGGACGCGCGCGAACGTCGAGGAGCTCCTGCGCGACGCCGACGTCGCGATGTACCGCGCGAAGTGGGACGGCAAGGACCGCTACGTCGTGTTCGAGTCGGGCATGCAGGACGCGGCGCAGTCGCAGCTCGAGCTCGAGATGGACCTGCGCCAGGCGCTCGCGCGCGATCAGTTCTTCCTCGCCTTCCAGCCGACGCTCGACCTCTGCGAGCTGCGTCCGAACGGCATGGAGGCGCTGATCCGCTGGCGCCATCCACACCGCGGCGTCGTGATGCCGGGCGACTTCGTCCCGCTGCTCGAGCAGACCGGTCTAGTCGGCGAGGTCGGTCACTGGGTGCTGCGCGAGGCATGCCGCAGCGCCGCAGGCTGGTGGCACGCCGGACACGAGATCGGCGTCGCCGTCAACGTCTCCGCGCTCCAGCTCGACTCCGACGAGCTGCTCGAGCAGGTGCGCTCCGCACTCGCCGACAGCAGCCTCGAGCCGGGCGCGCTGACGCTCGAGATCACCGAGACCGCGCTGATGCGCAACGCCGACGAGACGGCCGGCAGGCTCGCGGCGATCAAGGAGCTCGGCGTGCGCCTCGCGATCGACGACTTCGGCACCGGCTATTCCTCGCTCGCGCACCTCCAACGCTTCCCCGTCGATTCGCTGAAGATCGATCGCTCGTTCACCTCGGCGCTCACGCTCAACCCCGAGGGCGAGACGTTGATGCGAACGCTCGTTCAACTCGGCAAGGCGCTCTCGATCGAGACGCTCGCCGAGGGCATCGAGCAGCAGCGCGAGCTGGCGCTGTTGCGCGAGGAGGGTTGCGACAGCGGCCAGGGGTTCCTGTTCGCCAAGCCGCTCGACGCCGACGCGGTGATGGATTTCCTCGGCGCATGGGACGCGCACGCGGTCGACAGCGTCGTCTAGCGAAACCTTCGGAACGCCGGCCGGTCAGGAAAACGCGGCCGAGGCAGCGAGAATCAGAACTGGTCGATCTTCACCGGCACGCCGGGGCCGATCCGTTCGGCCAACCAATCGATGCTCGCCGTCGCCAGGCGTACGCAGCCATGCGATTCGGCCGCGCCGAGGGTCCCGCCGAGGCCGTCGCGGCCGTGCAGCGCTATCTGGCCCGGGCCGCCCTCGAATTCCTGCAGCGCGTTCGAGCGTGCGCTGAGCGCAAGCGCGAACGGGCCGCCGGGTTCGGCCGCGTCCATCTGCAGTGTCTCCTCGACGAATAAGAGCCCGTCGGCGTCGGCGTCGAGGGCTTGCCGACGACCGCCGCGAAGCTCTTCGCGAGCCGTCCGTCGCGATAAACGAGCACCCGCCGGGTGTCCAGGTGGACGATCAGGCGCCACGGCGTGCTCAGCTCACGCGTCCCCCGCCGGGCGATCCAGCCGGTCGATCCGTCGGGGCGCCCGGGAAGCATCACGTGCAGCCAGCGAATGCCGTCCGGTCCCTGCGACGTGCCGATCACGGGCAGCGCGGTCCGCTCGCCGGTGATCGGCCGCTGCGCTGCGACGGAGGACACACGCCGAGATCCGGCCCGCGGGCGGGTGCGCACGGCGTGGCCGGTGAGCAGCAGCGCGAGGTGCTGGCTGCGGGGCACGCCAGTCGCGTGCGACGCCGCGAGGACCGGGCTGGACGTCGCGCCGAGCGCACACGCGAGAGCCAGCGTCGCGAGCACCGCTCGACCGCGGCGCGGCGCGCTTGCCGATGCGCGCCGCGACCGCGGGCCGGAGCTGAACGAGCAGTCGATCATCGAGCGTCGCGGCTCAGCCGGTGAACGAGCCTCGGTGACTGGGGCTCGGGGGACGGGCCTGCGTGCGACTGACCGTTTCTTCGTGACGGCGACGGGCCGCGCGTCTGGCGGCCTTGCGCTTCGCCGCGCGTCGTGCGGCTGCGCGTTTGGCGGCAAGGCGTCGCGCCGCGGTCGCCGTCGCCGTCGCCGTCGGCCGAGGCAGCGCAGTCGATGCCGGAGCGACTCCGGTCGGGACGGGCGTCGTCGCGGCGACGGACGGGGTGGCGCCCGTCGTTTCGCTGACGCCGGCCGTCGCGTTCGCGCCGATCGTTTCGGCGAGTTTCGTCGCTTCTTCGAGCGCGGCCGTTTCGGTGGAGGTCGCCGTTTCGCTGCCCCCCACGGCGCACGTGGAGGTGGTGATCGTGTTCGTGTCGAGATTGACCGCGCCCGTTTCCGCCAACAGCCTGCCGTGAACGGTCGCGGCCGTGTTGGCGGTGATCGTCGCCGCCGCCATCACCGTGCCGACGAAGCGCGTGCCGGTCCCGAGCGTCGCCGAGGAGCCGACCTGCCAGAAGACGTTGCAAGCCTGCGCTCCGTTGATCAGGCTGACGCTCGTGTTCGATCCGGTCGTCAGCGTCGAGCCGATCTGGAAGATGAACACGGCGTTCGGGTTGCCCTGCGCGTCGAGCGTCACGCTGCCGGAGGAGAGCAGCAGCGAGCTGCCCGCGGTGCGAACGCCGGCCGTGAACGTCTGACCGGCGAGATCGGTCCCCGCCGATCCTTCCGTCGGGCGCGACGCGGCGTCGTTGTAGGCGGTCGTCAATGCGTTCTTCGCCGCGATCGCGACTGCGTCGTCGACGTGCGTTTCGCCGAGCACGTGCGGAGCGCCGGTGACCGAGGAGCCGGGGCTGAGCCCGAGGTCGCCGAACATCGTCGTCGGGCCGGTGTTCGTGACGGTCGAGCCAGCGAGCACGGAGAAGCTTTCGGCGGTTCCCAGACCGACCGTGGCCGGGGCGGCGAGCGCCGTCGAGGCGGACGACATCGTCGCCAGCAGCGCCGTTGCAAACAGCCCGGCGAGCGTCTTTGCGGCGATGCGTCGTCGCGGACAGCGTGCTGCGAGGGGGTCGCCGGAGGGCGACGGCTGCTTCGATGGGACGCCTCGATACATGGCGTCTCCCGTCTGCGGCATGCAAGCCGCGATAGAAAGGGAATGGCTCCCCGGCCTAGTCGGCCTAATCGTCCTTACGACGCAGCGACGATGAAGCTTGAGCTCGGTCCTGCCGCGCGGACGAACGGCGGCCTGGGCACGCGCGATCGGCGACGCGAACCGCCGCCGCCGGAGCCTCGTGCGGGATCCCGTCCGCGTGGACGCTCGTCAGCGACGAGCCAGCCGGCGCCCGCTCTCGGTGTTGGGCGGCGTGTAGTTGAGCTCGTAGTGGTGATACAGAGCCGACTCGTCGTCCTGCGAGAGCTCCTCGCCGTGCTGCTCGATGTTCGGCGCGGCTTCGACCTGGCTCTTGTAGACGGCGACCTGCAGCTCATCGGGGCCGACCTTGATCCCGCCGAGCGGCACGAACGTCAGGTGCCGGCCGATGAACCCTTCCTTGACCGTCGCGAACTGCGGCACGTCGGTCTCGACGTCGACGTACACGTCCTCGAGCTTGCCGATTTTCTCGCCGTCGGGGTCAACGAGCGTCTTGCCATGCCAATCGGCCACGTTCGCCTCGACTACCTGCTGATCGTCGCTCATACGGCCTCCTCCGGATTGCTTCGTCTGGATCGCTGATACCCCACCGCCGCCGCGCGCATGCGCTTGCGGTGCCTGCACTCAGCTTGACACGGCTCGGCCGCAGGGCCGGCGCACGGCGAGAACCGCATACTTGGGGCATGAACGATGCCCTGACGCTGCAGCGGTGAGCGGCGCCATCCGCGTGGGATCCGAAGCAGGCATGCTGCCGACCGCCGACGCCTCGCTCGACAATCCGGCCTACGCGTCGCTGTGCGATGCGCACGCGCCGCTTGCGCAGGTGCGCGGGCGCGCGCGCCGGTATCCGGCCGACGTGGCGCCGTTCCTCGTGCTGCCCACGCCGCCGTCGGCGCAGGATTGGGAGGACGCCGCCGCTCTCGTCGAGCCGGGAACCTACGTGGCCGGACGGTACGGCGCCGCCGAGCTGCCAGACGGCTGGCGGGCGGTTCAGGCGTTCGAGCTGGTGCAGATGGTCGAGGAGCGGGTCACCGGCGTCGACTGCGCGGAGGCGATCCCGCTCGACGCCGCCGATGTCCCCGACATGCTCGAGCTCGTCGCCGAGACCGAACCGGGGCCGTTCCTGTCAAGGACGATCGAGCTTGGCGACTACCTGGGCATCCGGCGCGATGGCGCACTCGTCGCGATGGCCGGCGAGCGGTTTCGTCTGGACGGCTGGACCGAGATCAGCGCCGTCTGCACCAAGCCGGACCACCGTGGCCACGGGCTGGCCTCTCAGCTCGTGGGCACACTGATCGCGGGCATCCGGCGGCGTTCGGGACGCGCGTTCCTGCACGTCATGAGCACCAACGCGGGGGCGATCCGGCTGTACGAGGAGCTTGGCTTTCGCGTGCGCCAGCACGCGACGCTGACTGTCGTGACGCGCGAGCCGCTCCGAGACGCTCAGACCTAGGCTCCCATCGCAAGCAGATCCGCAACCTGCACCCATGGACCATTCGGTCTTGCGCGGCTGGGTCCTAAACGCACGAAAGCCCCAGGAACCCTAGGGCGTTCGATCCAAGCGGATGAAGGGATTCGAACCCTCGACCTTCGCCATGGCAAACCGCGCTAAACACCCCGAGCCGCGTAGATTCAGCCGATAGGTCATCGCTGAAATGGCTTGATGACGCCGAATTACGTCCGTTTGGTACCCAAAGCGGTACCCACTGGTATTGACGGTACCCACGTGGTACCCACAGTGTAAGGTTGGTCGTGTCGATGCCGCCGTCAAACCCAAACGCCAACGTCATCGTCCGTGAGAATCGCAGCCAGCCGTTCTACGAGGCCAAGTTCCGTCACCAAGGCCGGCAGGTCAAGCGCCGCATCGGCCCTGCCTGGATCGAGCGCGACCCAGCCACGGGCGCGTGGGCCCGGCGCCGCGGACGAGTTCCCGACGGCGCCTACGACGAGCGCGGCGCCGTGGTGGCCGCAGCCGAGATCGTGGCCGAGTACGTCGCCGAGACGGCAGATGCCGAGCGCGTCGAGCAGGAACGCCGCTCGCGCGGCGTGACGTTCCGGGAGGTCGCCCTCGACTACATGCGATGGCTCGCAGACGTCGCCGGCGCGAAGCCCTCCACCCTGCGCGACCGCGAGAGCGTCCTCGGCGAGCCCGGTGTGCCGCGCAAGCGCGGGGAGGGCGAGCTACGCGCACACGTCATGGCGGCGCTGGGCGATCGTCCCGCATCGAAGATCACGACGCGCGAGGTCAACGACGTGCTCGCGACTGTGAGCGCGACCGGAGCGTCGGCGAGCACCGTGAACAAGTACCGCGCGGTCATCTCGGCGGTGTTCAACCACGGCTGCAAGCCCGCGACGTTCGCGCTCTCTGACAATCCCGTCAGCGCGGCCGACAAGCGCCGCGAGCCGAGCCCCGGCGCGCTCGTGTTCTACTCCCCCGCCGAGATCGAGGCAATCGCTCGCGCACTCGCCGAAGGTCGCCACCGCGACCCGAGGTTTCCGGCTGTCACGGACAGCGAGCGTCGCGCGCGCGAAGCAGAGGACCGTCAAGACGCCGAGCTGATTCGCTTGGCGGCGTATGCCGGCCTGCGCCAAGGCGAGCTGCTCGCGCTTCGCTGGCGCGACGTCGATTTCGCGGGATCGGCGTTAACCGTCGCGCGCGCAATGAGTGCTGGCGTCGAATCGACAACGAAGTCAGGACGTGTCCGCCAAGTGCCGCTCGCGGACCAGGCCGCCGCTGCGCTCGACCGCCTGAGCCGTCGCGAGCACTTCACCGCGGCCGGCGAGCTCGTCTTCTGCAACGTGCTCGGCCGCCCGCTCGATGGGTCCGCGTTGCGCCGCCGATACCGTCGCGCACAGATCGCAGCCGAGGCCCGGCCGCTGCGCTTCCACGACCTGCGCCACACCTTCGGCTCGCTGCTCGCCGCGCGCGGCGTCGACGTCGTGACGATCCAGAAGGCGATGGGCCACAGCGCGCTCAGCACCACGAGTCGCTACCTGCACGCTCGCCCGGCATCCGAGCAGGCCCAGGCTTTCACGGCGGCGTTCGCGCCGTTGGCCGAGAACGGCGTCGACGCGATCCCGGCGTAAGTAGCGTTGACCTGACGCGCCGCACCGTCGCGTGGATCCGGCGCGCGACGGCGCATACTTGAGGCATGAGCGACACCTTGACGCTGACCGCTGTATTCACGCCCGACGAGAACGGCTGGACGATGGCTCAGCTCGCGGAGTGGCCGGCCGTCGTCACTTGCGCGCCTACGGTCGAGGAGGCGCGGGCGATGCTGCGTGACGCCGTGAGCGAGGTGATCTCGTCGTACCGCGGTGAGGGCCGTGAGCCACCGATCGGCGGCGGGCACGTAGAGGCGCTGACGATCAGCCTCCACGATTGACCGCTGGGATAGCGAAGTCGGTCAGCTGGACCGATCTTCGGCGGTCTGCCCGATCAACGCCGTTTCGATGTGCTGGCGGATGTAGAGCCTGCGTCTTCCGATCTTGACGCTGGGCAGGATGCCCCGGCGCGCCCAGTCTTCGACCGTCGAGACGGGCGCGTGCAGCAGCAGGGCGACGTCGCGTGCGGTCAGCACGTCATCGGCGGTCAGTCGTCTTCGCGGCGGCGCAGCCATCGCTCAGGCCCTCGGGCGCCGCGAGCCAGTCGCAGCAAGACCCATGTCAGATCCAGTCGTCCGGAGGCGCGCCCGGAGTCCATGCGTTCGTGACACCGCCCGGCTCCCGAGCGACCTCGCGCCCAAACTCGGCAATGTGGAGCTGGAAGCTCAGCTCTTCGACGGGATCGCGCGCAGAGTCGTCGAGCAGCTGCCGCCAGCAGATCAGAGCGCACACGTGCTCAAGGTGCGCGGCGTCGTTCCACCATCCCTCCTGCAGCCCCCGCAACGGAGCCGGATAGCGGCCGCAAAGCGCGACGATCTCCCCCCACATCTGTCGGCGCCAGTTCGGATCACCACCGTACGGCTCAAGCCAGGGCGGGCGCTCGCTGCGCCGGCTGTCCGGGGTCGCTCGGCGCTTCGCCGGCATGCGTCGTCCGTCAGCGCTCAGCTGGTCGAGCTGGTCGCGGACGAGTTGCGCGGCTATGCGCGCAACGGGCTCGTCTGCCTCGTCGGCCATGCGCTCGAGAACGCGGACCAACGGCTCGGGGAGCGTGATCCTTACTCGACGGTCCATCTCGGCTCCGATCGTTCGTGGTTGAGGGGTGCCTCCGTTGCCTCTGCGTGTCTATGACCACGAATGGCCGAAAGCGGCCACGCAGTTTTGCGGGCCCCTTTTGGCCCGCGCTCGGCCCCCGTGCATCTAGTCTGCGCAGGCTTGGCGCCTGTGCGCCGGCCGCGTAAATCCGTGGTGTCAGAGAGGCGCGAGTAAGCAGCCGCAGGCCGGAAGGCGGCGTCTGCCGGGCGTCTGGAACGACAAGCACCGACGCCGGAGGTCGATTACAGCGGGGCGATGCTCGCGTCCGCTATCGGTTGAACCCAGCGTCGGCGGTGGCCTGCCGACGCGGCGGATGCTTCAGCAGCCGGCGTGCCCCATGCGACGCATGCAACCGGCAGTACCCCTCTCGGGCACAGACGCGTCAAGGCAACGTCCGAGGCGCATGCCAACGTTCGTGGTGATGCCTGAAACCGAGCAGCTCCCAGTTCCCGTCACGGCAGCCTGCGGTGTACTTCGCGCTTTCTCGTCTTACTCCTGGGAGAACGACGACGATATTGAGAGCATCGGACGGCTGGTCTGCGAGCTGCGCCTGCGAGGACTTACGGTGTTCCGCGACCGAGAGTCGCTGGTCGCGGGTGCATCGGTCGAGGCGATTATCGCCCAGGAGCTCGCACGCAGCGCGCTAGTGATGCCCCTACTGACGCCCGACTCGCTCGCCTCGGATCCCGTGGTCGAGATGGAGTTCAAGCGCGCACGCGACCTGCAGCGCGAACACGGGCGGCCAGCACTTGCACCCGTCGTGCGTAACCTCGGCGCCGACCAGGCCGAGGTCACTGCGACCACGTGGGAACGACTGAAGTACGACTTCGCCGCGAACTGGACGCCGCTGGCCACCCCCGGCAACGGGCCACTGGAGCTCGAGGAGGTTGCCCGGATCGCGCTGCGCGGACTGCGCGCAACCCTACCCGCCAGCGAGGGGCCCGCCGACGGATGCTGGCGGCTGAGCGTCGCCACGCGAGGCGAGCGGCCCGCCGGTCAGGAGCTGCTGATCGATGCGACCGAGCTACTAGGCGGTGTTGCCAGCCGCCCCGGGAGCGCCGGTGATTGGGAGCGGGTGTACGCCGGTATATGCGACCTCGCCCGGGTACTCGCCGGGCACGGCCGGCGGCGTGAGATCCTGATAGAGCCTCACTGCCATCTCAGCGCGGCGGTCGCCGTGGGGCACGCGTTCAGGTTCGCGGCCGGCTGGACGCCGAGCGTCCGGGCAGCCGGCGAGACCCTGAGCCGGGGAGTTGCTGACGCCGCAGAGCTCATCGCGACCGTCGAGTCGGGCGCGTTCAGGGCCGCGGGCGGGACACTCGCCGCAATCGTCGACCTCGTTCCACGCCAGATCTACCGGTGCGCGAGCGACTCCTTCGCCTCTCCCCCGCGTGCCACGGCGCACTACACGCGCACGGCAGGCGAGCAGATGACGGCGCGCCAGACGGCCGACTGGGCGATGTGGATTGCGCAGGACGTCAAGCGTTTGCGCGGCGAGTTCAAGGCCGAGCGAATCGACCTGCACCTGTGCGTGCCAGCGGCGTTCGCGGTGCTGCTGGGCGCCGAGCTCGGCGCCGTTGGCTGCCCCGTGCGCCTACACGAGACACACGACGACACCTACCTGCCCTCAATCGAACTTTCGAGGTGAACCATGGACGCAGCACAGTTCTACGCGCAGCATCTGAAAAAGATCCAAGTTCCGCTGCAGGAGATCGAGGCGGCACGTGACAAGCGTGACGGCCTGGCCAGGACGGGGGTGGCAATCCTCAAGGAGTGGGGCCTGACCGGCGTCAAGTGGTTCCCGGCGGGGGCGCTGGCGATGGGCACGCAGATCGCGCCGCTGAACGATGTCGATCTGGTGGTCGAAGCGGCCGACATCCGCAAGGGCTGGTGGGAGAACCCGCAGCTCCCGCTGCAGGAGCTGTGCACCGAGATGGGCGCGCGAGTACCCGGCGGTTGTGAGACGAGCACCCACGCCGTCAAGTTCACATTCGCCGAAGAGGAGTTCACCGCTGACGTCGTGTTCGGCGCCGCCCGCGAGCGCACGGGCCTGTGGATCCCGCACTGCCCCGACGACGAACCGCACACCTGGATCGAGACGGACCCCAGAAAGCACCGAGACCTCGTGCAAGAGCGCAACGGGCTCATCGGCACCGAGTTCGCCAAGGAGGTCCGCATCCTGAAGTCGTTGAACCGTCGCTGGCGTGTGGCGCAGGAGCGCAAGATCGTCTCCTCCTGGCATTTGACGGCGCTGGCGCTTGAGATCCTCACCGAGTCGTTCACATTCGAGCGCGGAACCCCGTATTTCCTCGCGCGAGCGGCAGAGCTCGTCAAGCGCCCGCTGCGCGACCCTGCACGGGTCGGACCTGACCTGGAGGCTCATGACGCGGAGCTGGCCAGCACGCTGTTCGCTGAGGCCGCCGCAGAAACCGAGCGAGCGCTGCACGCCGGTCCAGACGCCGGAGAGATCCTCGAAGACGTATTCGGAGACCCCGAGACACTGCTCGCAGCGATCCAGGGCAGGGCCTTGAGCGTCGGGACGGCCGGCGTGATCGCCGTCGGCGGCACCGGCCGGGCGATCGGGCGCGGCCGAGATTACGGTGATGACGCATAGCCGGACCGCACAGCGCAAGCGCTCACACGCGCGCCAAGTCAGGGTGCACGTGCATCGCGAGCGCGCCCGGCGTGGGCATCTTGCGCGCCGGGCGCGGCGTGCACGGGCGCGACGCGTGCGCTGGCACCGGGCGCCGTGGTGGTATCGCCATCCGTTGCAGTTCGCGGCGCTGCACCACGACATCGCCGGCGAGTACGAGCACTTCCGCCGCTTTCAGGTCGGCAATGCGGTCCTGTTCAACGGCGTCGTGGACGTCCCCGAGACCGGGGCCCGGCGGCGGCTGACGTTGATCTTCAGCCGGGCGCCGAGACAGGGGGCACCGATCGTTGTCGTCGACGGGCCGACCCGGTCGCGCCACCGCTACACGTGGCTGCGCCCGACGGCGCTTTGCATGTGGTACTCGCGCGATCCGCCCGCGATGCGCTGGCGGCTACGGGAGGGGCTGACGGGACTGATCGACCGCGCCCGGGTGCACCTGCTGCGTGAGGCGTGGTGGCGGACAATGGCCAGCTGGCCAGCGCCGGAGGTCCACCGGGAGCCCAACCCGCCGTACAAGAAGACGAGCCAGCGGACGACCATGACCTACCGAATAGCCACACGGTACGAGCGCCAGCGCTGCTGGTGCGGGCGCGGGCGCTACTGGCGATGTCACGGCGCGATCGATGCGGGACAAGAGCTCGTCGAACTCGGGGTCGCGCCAGCGGCGGGTCCGCCATGAGCACGTTGCTGGAGGTGCTGTTCGACCATGCGAACCGCCGACTGCGACGGCTCGGACTACTCGGCGCCCTCCTCGGCCTCCCGCTGATCGTCTACGTCGAGATCCCGGTCATCACCGCCGCCGCCCGCGATGAGATCCAGAGCGTGATCCGGGGGATCACCCGCAACCTGCAGGCCCATGAGCGGGGGGCGCCGTACGAGCGCTCGCAGCTTGGGCATGTGAATGACGGGCGGGAGAATCGACCACCAGATGAACGGAGCACGGCCACCGCGAAGACACGCCGGAGAGTGAACTAACGCCACGGCCTCGGCACTGGCCGTTTGGCCACGAACGCTCGGAGCCAGTGATCCTAGAAAGAAAAGGCCGGCTCAGACAAAGTCCCGTTGCAAGGGTGACGGACGCGCGCGACAGCCTGCCGCCAGACGGCATCAAGGGGAGTCTTGTCCGCATCCACGAGGGGGTCCACGTCAAGTGCGAGCTGATTTGCGTTGACTAGCGACGGAAGGGAGTCGAGTCTCAGCTCGCCATCTCGAAAACGACGGCAGTCGCAGTCATCGAGGAGCTGGCGATTGCCACACCGACCGCAGACGACTGCGTCATCGACCCGAAGAACGGCATCCCCTTGGGGCGAAAAGGACGCGACGTGAGACGCAATGGTTTGCCGCTCGGCGGGATCCGCGAATAAGCGAAGCTGCTTCCACCATCCCTCTCGCAGCCAGCGCCTAGGAAAGGTCAGCTCGTGGGCGAACCAATCTGCCCAGAGCTCTTCGCTTTGGCGGTCAACCCACTGCATCTGCCCGCGACTCATGAGCACGTGACCGACCTCATGGGCGAAGGCAAACCGACGGCGCCCGGGACTCGGCGAGCTGCGGTTCAAGACGACAACGCCGTTTAGTAGGACCGCCTCGACATACTCTCCGAGCTCGGCATGCCTCAGCGGCACTTCAAGTCGATCCGCAGTGGCAGCTACATCCAACCGTCCATCGTGGTCGGCGATGCGGATGCCAGCCGCAAGTGTTTGCAACCGTGGGTCGGAGGCAATCATTGCCGCCCAGTCTGCCTCTTGCCTCGGATGTTGCCGCGCTGGCGCGCGGGGTGCGCATTAGAAGGCTGGCTGCTCCTGCTCATCGGCGCGGCTCGCGGCCACGAATGCGCTGACGAGCTCCTCAGCCTCGGCGAGGGACCGGGGCTCGGGGTTTGCGGCAAGCGCCTTGCCAGCGAGCGCCGCGCGGTCCTCGGGTTGCCAGCCTTTCGCCTGCGCCAGGCGATCGAACACGAGCTCCAAATACCGGTCCGGCCACTCATCGACATAGCGCGAGGGGACGCCGAGCTCGCGCTCGGCCGCGGCGCGAATCAGGCGCAGTTGGTCGTCATCGAGGCTCGGATGTGCGTAGACGGCGACACGCCAGAGTCGGCGGTGCGCGTCATTGAGGGCAGCCACCCGACCGCTGTGGGACTTGTCCCACTCGGATAGCTTCACGATCGCTTTGTCGGTGGTTTCTACAAGGACCTCGGCATCCTTCTCTGCCATTTTCCTAGGCGGCAGATGGACCAGTACTTGGCCGGTGTCGACCCCCGCAAGCCCAGCCAGCAGATCCTCGAGCTGAGTGCGCTGCTCCGGTGCGCCCCACTTCGCGAGCACGTCGTCGCACCGCACGCCGAAGTCGTCTGCGACGCCGAGGTAGGCGATCTTGTACAGCGCGCGGCGATGCAGCATCCGTCCGAGCTCCTTCGCGAACTCCCGCGCCTCGCTCGACTTCGCATCCAACTCGACGCCGAGGTCGCTCGCCAGCTCGGGGTTGGCAAGCAACGCGATTAGCAGCTCGTCGGAGAGGCCATCGAAGTTCTCGTCGCGCTTTTGCATACCGAGCGCCTGTACCGCGCGGCCAATCATGACCGATGCTGCGTTCTTTGCGTGGTGGAAATAGACTCGCTCGCCGAGCTCGTAGCGGTAGCTGAGGAGCTTGACGACCTCGGACTCGACATCTGGTCGCGGCATACCGCGCTTCTCGAGAACCAGGGCCATACGGTTTCGGTTCGCTCCGACTGGGACGTCGGGCTTGGTGATCACGAAGTACTCGAGGAATCGTTCGCCGAGCTCGACTGGCATTCCGCAGGCTTTCAGGTCACGCTGGACATAGTCGAGCGCGTCAGCACAGACGGTGTTTGCGACGATGTCGACGCAAAACGCGTCCGCGCCGAGGGCGATGTAGTCGCCGTCCGCCTTGGCGCCGACGATCTTGCGCAGCGTCGCTAGCTCCTCCTTGTCGAGTGCGTCGCCCAAGATCTTCCCGATCTCGCCCTCCCAAAGCAGGCGCGCGATGCGCTCGTGGTTCTCGTCATGGCGCCTGAGCAGCCCGAACTCGTCCTCGAGCGTGTGCCCGAAGGGGATGTGCGGAAGGTCATGGAGCAGGGCAAAGAGGCGGACTAGGCGGGCCTGACGACTATCAACCCCTATCTGCGCGTACGGGTTGCGATTGACGATGTCGATGATGCGTTGTGCCATGTGAACGGCACCAAGCGCGTGCTCGAAGCGTGTGTGAACCGCCCCGCGAAAGACGAAGTAGCTTGTGCCGAGTTGCTTGATCGAAGCGAGGCGCTGGAAGGCCTTCGTGTCGACGATCTCAAGCTCGGGCCCATAGAGATGGACGGAGCCGCTCGTGGGGATCGTGAATACCTTGCGCTCGGAGTCACGCTCGCCACGGCGGCTGTAAGGGTTCAGCTTGTCGGTGATTGCGCTCATTCAGCCAGACTCTTCCCGTTCTGAAGGGCCGAACGATAGCGCTCTGAGGCAATTCGCCCCTCCGATCGGATAGCTTCTCGAGCATGGCGCTAGAGGGCTGGGAGCGCGGAAGCGCTCCCCAAAGTTCGTGACACGGCCGAGGATAAACGGCATGTTCACGGGTGGACGTGTCCATTTTGCGGCGCTGACGAGTTGCTGATCAGCGATGGAGACCTTCCCGCCAACTGCGATCGGATCGAGCTCTATTGCGACAATCCGGGATGCGACGCGCGGGAGTTCGTCATCCTCGCCACCCGCGGTGAGGGTGTGCATGAACGTGCAGACGTACTGGCCCTGGAGGCTGTCGATTCAGGGACTCGAGCCGAGCAGGAAGCCGAAGGGGTCGAGTTCTCAGAGGATGAGCGTGGCAGAGTGATCGCGCGCAGCGCGCGGTGGACGCCACGCGACCCCGGTCCGGTCGCGCAACGCCGAATCGCAAACCGAAATCGCCGGACCGAAGTGATCGTCGAGCCCTACTGAGACGGGAGCGCCTGTAGCGACGAATGGAACGTCACAGCGCAGGCTTTCTGGCAGGACGTCCCGGCGGAATCAGGAGGCCACCTTCAAGTAGCGGCAACGACCACCGCGTAGCCGTTGCCCTCAAACGACTCCAGGGCATTACGGCGCGCCCGGCTACCGATCAGCTGCGGCTGTTGGCCGCTCGGCGTGATGTCGATCGCCAGCTCGACTCCAAGCGCATCAGAGATGCGCAGGAGCATCGGGAACGTCGGATTGTGCTCCCCACTCTCCAGTCGCGCGACGGCCGGCTGACTCATCTTCAGGCGCTTGGCTAGCGCAGTCTGACTCAGGTCGTGCTCTGCACGGTACGCGATCACCTTCACGGCGACGGCACGAGCAAGCGCGGTGCGCTCCCATTCCCTGCGGTACTCGGGATCAGCATCAAGATGGTCCGCGAGGACTTCCTCGTGGGTGGGGAGATCGGAGAGCTTCATGCGAGTCAATATACCAAACTTGTGATAGTTCAACCGCTCGGTCACAGCTCAACATCGGCGAGTCGCGCCTTGGCCGCGCTGACGGCGCGGTCGAACCCGGCCTTGTCCTTCTGAGCCTCGGGACCGACGGCGCCAATCACGAACACGTCGCCGATCCGTTCATAGATGCACCGCCACGGGCTCCGCCCAGCGCGGGGGCGCAACTCACGCAGCGAGCCGCCCGGATCTCCCATGACCTTGCTGGAGTGCGGGAACGGGAGCATCGGGCCAAGCGAGGCGAGCTTGTCGACGGCGTTGTCGACGGCCTTGCTCTCTTGCGTGGGCACCGCGTCCACCTCGGCTCGCGCCGTCGGATGAAAGCGCACTGACCACGGCCCGGACGGCGCGTGCGACTGGCGCGGAGCCGGCGAGCGTTTCCCACGTTTGCTCATCCACGGCACCTTGCGCGGAAGATCGGACAGATCATGCGACCGGACTTTCCGCGCCTGCGAGTCGGGCGCTCTCCCCAGCGGGGTAGCACCCTCCGGCGACTCATCGAGTCGCAAGGACTCCGCCCGCCGAACGGCGAACCTAAGCCTTGCGATGTCCGGGCACGCACCTGACGCCGCCGCCCTCGGGCGAGCGGTCCACGCCATCCGCGCGGAGCGTCGCATCAGCCAAGTCCAGCTCGCCAACGCGACCGGGTTCCGGCAGAGTTGGGTCAGCAACGTCGAGCACGGCCGCCGCAACCCGAGCTGGAGCAACGTCGTCCGGCTCGCCGAAGGGCTCGGCGTCCGAACCTCAGCGCTTGTGAAGCGGGCGGAAGTGCTGGCCGGCGAGTCGCGCTGACACGGCTCTAAAACTTACCGCCGATGTGATAGTAGACTTGGCGCATCCAAGTCAATCAATTGCCCCCGGCGACAGCACTAACTGCCCCGGGGGCGTGGCACGGAAAGGATGGACCTTCCCATGCAGGCGAACCGTAGCGATTGCACCTCCTCGGCAGACGAGACGTAGAGGGTCGTGCTGATGGTGCTTCTGGCGGGCGAGCACGAGCCTTGGTCAAGAGCCGAGCTTCAGCGCGAGCTCTCGGGGTCCACCGGCGATCCCGTCGACCCGAGCGACGCAATCAACGCTCTCTATGCGAGCGGCCTGATCCACGTCTCTGGCGATCTTGTCTTCCCCTCACGCGCTGCGTGTCTGATGGACGAACTCGAGCTGTAGGTGCAGCGTCCGCACCCCACGCCGCGTCCAGACAGCGGCCGACACACGCAGCAGTTTGGTACCCACACGTGGTACCCAGCGCAGATGCGAGCGCCCCTGGACCGAGCCCCAGAACGCACGAAAGCCCCGGAATTCCGGGGCTTTCGATAAAGCGGATGAAGGGATTCGAACCCTCGACCTTCGCCATGGCAAGGCGACGCTCTAGCCAGCTGAGCTACATCCGCGCGAGGCGCCCATTCTAGCCCCCGGCGCACGGGCGCGTTGATCCGGTCGGCGACTTGCGCCGCGCGCCTGCGCCCTCTCTGCTCAAACCCGCAGCGCGCCACGGCCGCGGCGCTCGGCCGCGCCCGCCGGGTTGCGCCGCGGCGCCGCAGCGGCGCGCGCGGCCTCACCCTTTGAAGGTCGAGCGCCCGACGTCGCCGAACGGCTCGTCGCGCTCGCGCACGGCCTCGCGGTAGCCGCGCTCGGCGGCGCGCTGCTGGAAGGCGTAGCCCTCGGCGGTGTGGCGGGCGATGCCGTCGAAGACGGTGCCGAGCGTCTGGCTCGCGTGCACGCCCTGCGCGTGCAGCGACTCGTTGACGAGCAGCTTCATCATCATCAGCTGGTTGATCGGCATGCGCGCGATCCGCTGCACGAGCGCCTCGGCGCGCTGCTCCACGAGCTCGGCCGGCGGCGCGTCGATCGCTAGGCCCCATTCGAGCGCCTCACGCCCGGACAGCGTGTCGCCGGTGAACAGCAGCCGCTTGGCGCGCTGCGCGCCGAGCCGGTGCGCCCACAGCGCGGTCGTCGGCGAGCCCCACACGCGCGCCGGCGGGTAGCCGATCTTCGCGTCGTCGGCGATCACGAGCAGGTCCGAGCAGAGCGCCATGTCGGTGCCGCCGGCGACGCAGAAGCCGTGCACGCGGCAGACGACCGGCTTGCCGCATTCGTGCAGGCGCATGAACGCGTGCACGTTGCGGCTCATCATCGCGTAATCGACCATCGGGTCCCACGTCCCGCGCGGGTCGTGGTTCGCCGCGATCACGGCCGGATCGAGCGGCGAGCCGGCCGGCGCCGCGTCCTCTCCCTCGCCGGCCGAGCCACCGGAGCGCGCGCCCATCCGCTCGGCGCTGTCGACGAGGTCGTAGCCGCCGCAGAATCCGGAGCCGGCGCCGGCGAGCAGCAGCACGTGCACGCGCGCGTCGAGGTCGGCGCGGCGCACGCACTCGGCGAGCTCGGCGATCAGCGCCGGCGTCAGCGCGTTGCCGCGCTCGGGACGGTTGAGCGTCAGCCGCGCGACGCGCCCGTCGATCTCGTAGAGCATAGCCGGCGCGTCGCCCATGGCGGCGATCCTACAGCCGTGCGCGCGGCACGAGATGCGCGCGCGGTGGGATACTCAGCGGATGCTCAGCGACCGCGTCCTCTCGCGCATCTCGACGACGATGCCCGACTCGTGGCTGAAGGCCAGCGGCAAGCTGAACGTCCCGATCTACCGGCTCTCGCGCGGTCGCTTGATGGCGAGCATCGGCAAGGCGCCCGTGCTGCTGCTGACGACCACGGGGCGCCGCTCGGGCCAGCCGCGCACGGCGCCGGTCGTCTACCTCGAGGATCGCGATCGGCTCGTCGTGATCGGCTCCAACGCGGGCAACGAACGCACCCCGGCTTGGTCGCTGAACCTGCAGGCGAACCCCGACGCGGAGGTCGAGATCGGCGCCAAGCGGCGATCGGTGCGCGCGCGTGTCGTCGACGGCGAGGAACGGGCGGAGCTGTGGCGTCGGATGAACGCGCAGTACGAAGGCTTCGACGTCTACGAGGCCCGTACGTCGCGCGAGATCGCCGTGTTCGTGCTCGAGCCGCGCTGAGCCGGCCGGCCGCGCACGAACGACCGAACACGAACGAAGAGGAGCAAGACGATGAGCACACCAGTATCGACCGAGCAGCTGATCGGCGGAGTCGACTTCGTCGCACTGCCGACGCACGACATCGAGCAGTCGGTCGCGTTCTACGGCGACACGCTCGGCCTGCGCCGATCGGTGTACATGCCCGAGCGCAACTTCGCCGAGTTCGAGACGGGCAACCTGACGCTGAGCGTCATCGACGCCGAGAAGATGGGCCTCGAACACCACCCACAGCGGACCGAGGTCGCGCTGCACGTCGACGACGTCGAGGCGGCGCGCAAGACGCTCGAGGCGCGCGGCGTGGCGTTCAAGGGCGACACGTTCGACACCGGCGTCTGCCACATGGCTTTCTTCGAGGACCCCGAAGGCAACCGCTTCATGCTGCACCACCGCTACGAGCCGCGCGTGACCGAGGACTGAATCGAAAACCGACTAGCCTGAACGCATGCTCTTCACGCGCAAGCCGGCAGCGATCGTCGACGCCGAGTCGGCGCTGCCAGGGCACGAGGCGCCGATCCCGGTGCCCGCCCGGCACGAGGTGCTCGGAACGCCGCTGCAGGGTCCGTTCCCGGATGGCGTCGAGACGGCGATCTTCGGGATGGGCTGCTTCTGGGGCGCCGAGCGCGTCTTCTGGGAGGCGCCGGGCGTATACACGACGGCCGTCGGCTACGCGGGCGGCTTCACGCCGAACCCGACGTACGAGGAGGTCTGCAGCGGGCGCACCGGCCACACGGAGGCAGTGCTCGTCGCGTTCACGCTCGAGCAGGCCAGCTTCGAGGACATGCTGAAGCTGTTCTGGGAAGGTCACGACCCGACGCAGGGAATGCGCCAGGGCAACGACGTCGGCACGCAGTACCGCTCGGCGATCCTCTGGCACGGCGAGCCGCAGCACAAGACCGCGATCGCCTCGCGCGACGCCTACCAGGCGACGCTGACGCAGGCCGGCTACGGCGAGATCACGACCGAGATTGAGCCGGCCGGCCCGTTCTACTACGCCGAGGACTACCACCAGCAGTACCTCGCGAAGAACCCGAACGGCTACTGCGGGCTCGGCGGCACCGGCGTCAGCTGCCCGGTTGGAGTCGGTAGCTCTCTGAGCACCGGCGCGAGCTCGGTCCCGACGGACGTCGCACGCAGGACCGGCACCGGCGGGTAGCCGTCGCTGTCAGTGCGCTCGTGCGCGGAAGCGCCTGCTCGGCGCCTCAGGGCACGGAGTCCTGTTCGATGGCTGCGACGTGAGCGAGAGCGCGCGCTACGGCGCAGCTGGCGCCTTCGTACCCGTTCGTCAAGCCCGCTCCGCGGGCAGTAGTCACCCTTAAGTCCGCCTGTAGCCGAGCGCTCATGTTTCGGCGCTGACCCGCCGATGCAGCTACTAGCGAGAGCGATCGCCCTCGCTGCCCACCTCCGCTCCAGCAAGGCGGTCAGCCGAAGGAGCGGTACAGATGATCAGACGTCCAGCCAGAAGCGCGGATAAGCGAGCGCGGCGATGGTTGCCGACTCCGTCAATCGTCCTTGCAGGAACGGCCCTGTTCGTCGCACTCGGCGGATCGGCCGTCGCGGCGACCCGACTGATCCATGCCAGCGAAATCGCTCCAGGTGCCGTGACCAGCAAGGCGATCAGGCACGGCGCGGTGGAACCCAAGGATCTGAGCAACAGCACGCGAGCGTTGCTCGGAAGCGGTCAAGGTGTCACTGGGGCCAACGGCGACCCGGGGCTGGGAACGCAGGGCGCGACCGGAGCGAGCGGGAGCAACGGAGGTAACGGCGCAAATGGGACTGAAGGGCCCAAAGGCAGCAACGGCGCGAACGGACCGAACGGCGCCAATGGGATCGATGGGACGAATGGGCTAGCCGGGATCAACGGCACCGATGGCACCAATGGAAGCAACGGCACGAACGGAACGATCAAACCTCTGTCTGCCAAGCAGGGCCTAACCGCTCTTCCCACCGGCGCGCCGTCCACCACGGTCGTCGAACTCGCGGTTCCGGCGGGCAACTACGTCGTGCTGGCGACGACCGAGCTCTCCCAGACGGGCGCCGGTGACAGCGTCGAATGTCTGCTCAAGTCGGGCGCCACCACGCTGGACCAAGCCGCGATGAAGACGCTCCCCGCGCTTGCCGCGGTACCAGCCTCCCTGCAAGCGGTCACCACAACCACGGGTTCATCGACGCAGTTGAGCGTTCAATGCGCCGTGGCGGTCGCGAATGGCTCGGCCAACTTCAACAGCCTGATCGCGATCCCGACCGCGTAGGGGTCGCGTCCTTGGCGCCGCGTCCGACGGCGGCGGCGGCCGTTTCGACGCTGACGCGCCAACAAAGCGTCCTCTCTTCGCCTCAGCGCACCCGGTGCGCGTGCTCACCGACCGCCGGGCGACGACGTCGGGCTGGTAACCGTCGACCGTAACGCCCGCGCGGCGTCGAGTCGCGCGGCGATGAGCGCTTAAACGGTGCGACCCCGCCGAAGCGGGGCCGCAGTCCGTCGTTGCCGACCCGGGGCGCGTCCGCGGGGATTGGACGCGCCCCGGATCCCAGGCGTCCCGCCTACGCGCCGGACGGCGCGGGGGTGGGCTGCCACGCCGGCGGCGCGTGCGGGCCGCCGAGCGTTGGAACGTCCGATGGGTAGACCTCGTTGCCGTGGATCGCGTGGTCGCCGATCTCCAGCTCCTCGTCGGTCAGACGCAGAGGCAGGAAGATGCCGACGATCTTCAGCAGGATGAACGTCACGATGCCGCTGAAGATGATCACCCACGCAGCGGTCTCGGCCTGCCAGCGGAGCAGCGTCCAGCTGCCGCCGTTGAACACGCTTTCTTTGCCCGGCAGGTTCGACGCCCCGTGCACGCCGATGTACTCGACGAGATGTGGATCGGCGAAGAAGCCGACGAGCAGACCGCCGCAGAGCCCGGCGATCCCGTGCGTATAGATCACCCCCAACGTGTCGTCCACGTGTCTGAACACCGGCGCGCGGCTGAGGAAGCGGATCGACATCCAGACGATCGTCGACGCGATCACGCCGATCGCGAGCGCGCCCCAGCCGTTGACGAACCCGGCCGCCGGCGTGATGCCGACGAGCCCGGTGATCATCCCGTTGACGGAGCCCAGCAGCGAGGGCTTGTCGCGGAAGGCGTAGTCCCAGAAGATCCACACGAGCATCGCGACCGCCGTGCAGAGGTTCGTGTTGACGACTGCCGCCGACGCGTTGGCGCCCGCGTAGTAGGAGTCTCCACCGTTGAAGCCGTTCCAGCCGAGCCACAGCAGACCGGCGCCGGCGGCGACCATCAACAGGTTGTTCGGCGCGTCGATCTCGCGATCTCGTTGCAGGCGTGGTCCGATGACCGCCGCCGCCACGAACCCGGAGATGCCGGCCGCGAGATGGATCACGTACCCACCCGAGTAGTCCAGCGCGCCGTGCGCGGCGAAGTAGCCGCCGCCCCAGATCAGGAACGCGTTGACGGTGTACACGAACGTGATCCACAGGAGCACGAACGGGATCCACGCCTTGAAGCTGATCCGCCCGAGCACCGAGCCGAGCATCAGGATCGGCGTGATCGCGGCGAACACGAACTGGAAGTAGACGAGCGACGCCTCCGGGAAATGGAACGGTGGACCTTCGGTGATCGACGGGATGATCGCCTGGCCCTCCTCGGCGCCCGTCGAGAGCACCGTCCCGGACTTCCCCCAGAACGTGTCGAAGAACCCTTTGCCGTGCCCGATCGGGCTGCCGAAGCCCATCTTGAACGCCCACAGGCACCAGGCAACCAACACCAGACAGAACGCGACGAACGTGAGCATCATGCTGTTGACCGACCAGCGCTTCTGCATCACGCCGCCGTACAGGACCGCCAGGCCCGGGAGGCTCATCAGACCGACGAACGTCGCCGCGGTCATCTGCCACGCGTTGTCGCCGGCATTGAGCCAGGTTGGGTATGCGTTCCAGGACATGTGCCTCCATTTCCTGCTTGTTGTGGAGTGACCCCCCCGTCCGCGCATAGCGATGCGGGCGCGTCAATTGCAACGCAACATGAAAACGGGGCGCGTTTACAGCGGCTAGGGACAGACTGCCCAACAGATCGCGAGCGGCTTTCGACATCTGTATAGACGCCCCGCAAAAGCGCATCGCAGAGCCGATTCACGGCTCGCGAGCGGCTCCGGCGTAGCCGCCGATGGCCGATTTTGCGGGCGAATCGAGGGCCCGGCGGGCGGGCGCGTGTGCCTAGCTGGGCGGCTTGTACGCGAAGCCCGCGCGGCGGCACGCTTCGGCTAGCTGCTGCCTGATCGAGTGGAACGAGCCCGACGCGCAGATGCTCCGCGCGCGCGCGCCGCAGCCCTTCAGCTCGGCACCGCCGAGCGTGCTCGCGAACGTCACGTCGACGCAGTCGCGACGCGCCGGCGCTCCGCTGGAGAGCGCGTATGCGCCGAGCGCGATCAGCGCGACGGCGAGCGTCGCGAGCAGCGCGCCGACGACGGCCTTCTCGCGCCGCCCCCACGGAAGCGGCGTGGCAAGGCGCTTCTCGCGCGCCTCCATGATCATCTCTACGAGCCTACCTGGAGCCGGCGCCAGCCGCGCGCGGCGCGGCGGCTAGGACTCGCCGGCGTCGGGCGCCGGCGCAACGGTCGCCGCGTCGGCGTCGGCGTCGGCGTCGGGCGTCGGCGTGCCGGCCGGCTCGAACGCGAGCGCGGCCGAGTTGATGCAGTAGCGCTGCCCTCCCGGACCGGGGCCGTCGTCGAAGACGTGGCCGAGGTGTCCGCCGCACGCGCGGCAGAGGACCTCGGTGCGGCGCATGAACATGCTGTTGTCGGGGCGCAGCTCGACCGCGTCGGCGACGGCCGGCTCGGTGAAGCTCGGCCAGCCGGTACCCGACTCGAACTTCGTGTCGCCGGCGAACAGCGTCGCGCCGCACGCCGCGCAGCGGTAGTCGCCGGCGTCCTTGTTGTAGACGTACTCGCCCGTGAACGGCGGCTCGGTGCCGGCGCGGCGGAGCACGTCGTACTGCGCCGGCGTCAGCTCCTGACGCCACTGCTCCTCGCTCTTGTGCACCTCGCGCTGGTCGTCCATGTGAAGGTTGTAGCACGGTCGCTAGCGGCGCCGCGCGCCCCGCCCGCCCCCTTCCGCGCGGCTGCTCTCGTTGCTATTGTGATCCTTACGTTCACGTCAAGTTTTTACAGGAAGAAGACAGCCGTGAGGAGCGCATCATGAGCATCGGGCGAGCCACGTCGTCGGGCGCGGAAAGCGGCCGCACGTCGCGCATCGGCGTCGACGCGGGGCATCGCAGCTACCGCTGGTGGGCGCTCTCGTGCACGAGCCTCGGCATGCTGCTCGCGGCGACCAACTCGGGCACGTTGATCATCGCGCTGCCGGACCTCGAGCGCTCGCTGCACACGAGCCTGCTCGCGCTCGTGTGGGTGATCCTCGCGTACCTGATCGCCGCGACGGTGCTCGTGCTGATGGCCGGCCGCCTGTCGGACCTGTTCGGGCGCAAGCGCGCGTACGTCGGCGGCTTCGTCGTGTTCGCGCTCGCGTCGCTCGGCGCCGGCTTCTCCGGCGATGCGACCGTGCTGATCCTGTGGCGGATCCTGCAGGGGATCGGCTCGGCGTTCCTGTTCGCGAACGCCGCCGCGCTCGTCACCGACGCGTTCCCGAAGGAGGAACTCGGCCTGGCGATGGGCGCCAACACGATGGTCGCCGCGATCGGGCTCGTGCTCGGCCCCGTGCTCGGCGGCGCGCTCGTTTCGATCTCGTGGCACTGGGTGTTCTGGTTCAACGTCCCGTTCGCGCTCGCCGGCGCCGCGTGGGGCGCGCTGATCCTGCGCGAGCTCGCCAAACCGGACTCCGTCCGCGGCTACGACGCGCCCGGCACGACGGCGTTCGTGATCGGCCTGACCGGGCTCGTGTACGGCGTCTCGCGCGGCGGCATCAGCGGCTGGAACGACAACCTCGTGATCGGCGCGCTGATCCTCGCCGCCGTGCTGCTGCCGCTGTGGGTCGTGATCGAGCGGCGCTCGCGCGCGCCGATGCTCGACCTGCGGCTGTTCAAGAACCGCTTGTTCGCGGCCGCGAGCGCCGCGTCGTTCATCAACGGGCTCGCGCGCTTCGCGCTGATGTTCCTGTTCGTCTTCTACTACCAGGGCGCGCAGGGCAGCTCGCCGATCGAAGCCGGCATCAAGCTGATCCCGCTCGCGCTCGGTATGCTCGTCGCCTCGCCGATCGCCGGCGTCTACGCCGACCGCCACGGCTCACGCGCGCTCGCCGCGGTCGGGATGCTCGTGACCGGCAGCGGCCTCGCCGCGATGACGACGTTGCAGGCGCACAGCGCCTACTGGCAGAGCGGCCTGTGGCTGCTCGTCGTCGGCGTCGGCTCGGGCATGTTCAACAGCCCGAACACCGCCGCGATGATGGGCGTCGTGCCGGCCCACCGGCGCGGCATCGCCGCCGGCGCGCGCACGCTGCTGCAGAACACCGGCGCCGTGCTGTCGATCGCGTTCGTGCTCGCGATCGTCACCTCGGCCGTGCCAAAAGCGACGCTGTTCGCGATCTTCTCCGGGCTCGCGCAGGGCCTCTCCAACGCGAAGCTCGCGCCGTTCATCGAGAACATGCACGTCGCGCTGTGGGTGCTCGCGGCGACGTCGTTCGTCGGCGCCGGCGTCTGCATGCTGCGCCCGAGCCACGCGAGCGTCAAGGCCGACGCCGAGAGCATCGAGCCGTGGGAGGAGGCGGTCGTCGAGGAGGCGATGCTGCCGGGCCTCGACGGCGCCGCCGACGCGCCCGGCGCCGCGACGCCGCTGCCGCCGAACGCCGACGCCGACGCCGACGCGACCGCCTCGCCACTGCCCGCGCGCGGCGAGCGCTTGAGCGTGCGGCGATGAGCGTGCGCGGCGCCAACGAGCCGGGCGGCTCGGCGCAGGCGCACAGTCTGCGCATCGGCGACGTCGCGCGGCTCGTCGGCACGACGCCGCGCACGATCCGCTACTACGAGGAGATCGGCCTGCTGCCCGACGCGCCCGCGCGCCCGTCGGGGCGCCACCGCTCCTACAGCGATGCCGACGTCGAGCGGCTGCGCGAGGTGATGCGCATGAAAGAGCTGCTCGGGCTGACGCTCGAGGAGCTGAAGACGCTGCTCAGCGCCGAGGAGGCGCGCGCCGAGGTGCGCGCGCAGCTGCGCCGCGACGACGTCGACGCCGAGCGCCGGCGCGAGCTGCTGCACGAGGCGCTCGGGCACATCGACCGCCAGCTCGCGCTCGTGCGCAAGCGCGCCGGCGAGCTCGCCAAGCTCGAGCACGAGCTGACGGAGACGCGCAAGCGCGCGCGACGCAAGATCCGCGAGCTCGACGCGCAAGCGGGCGGCGCGTTCCCGCCGCCGAGCGAGCTCGAGCCGAGCGGAGAGCCGCAGTGAGCGCCGCCGCGCGCGGCGCGTGGCTCGGCGCCAGCGTCGTTGCTGCATGCTTGCTCGCGACGCATGCACGTCCAACTGCGTCCCCCTAGCCGAGGAGCTCCGAGCAGATGCCGAACATCGAGGTCACGCCCAGCCCGCAAGGCGTCCCCGGCGCGCTCGCCGACCCGACGCGCGTGAGCGGCGAGGAGCTGACGTTCGCCGGCTTCGACGGCGAGCACGTCGACGGCTATCTCGCGCGGCCGGCCGACGCCGCGAGCCACCCCGGGATGATCGTGATCCACGAGGCCGGCGGCCTGAACGCGCACGTGCGCGACGTCGTCAACCGCTTCGCCAACATCGGCTACGTCGCGCTCGGCGTCGACCTCTACACGCGCGAAGGCGGGCCGCCCGACACGAGCGACCCTCAGGCGACGATGGCGCGCCTCTTCTCGCTGCCCGACGAGCGCGTGCTCGGCGACCTCGAGGGCGCCGCCGATCACCTGCGCGGGCTCGACGGCGTGACCGGGCGGATCGGCTGCATCGGCTTCTGCATGGGCGGGCGCTACGCGCTGCTGCTCGCGTGCGCGTCCGACCGCCTCAACGCGGCGATCGACTGCTGGGGCGGCTTCGTCGACCGCGCGACGCCCGACGAGCGCGCGACGCCCGAGCGCCCGACGCCGCCGCTCGAGCTCGCCGCGCAGCTGAGCTGCCCGCTGCTCGCCGCGATCGGCGCCGAGGACCACAACCCCTCGCCGCAGATCGGCGAGCAGCTGCGCGAGCGCGCGGCGGCGAGCGGCCAGGAGGTCAAAGTCGACGTCTACGACGACGCCGGCCACGCGTTCTTCGCCGACTACCGCCCCACCTACCGGCCGCAGGCCGCCGCGAAGCTGTGGCGCGAGATCGTGCCGTTCCTGCAGCGCCACCTGCAGGCCGGCTGAGCGCAGCGGCCGTGCGCGCAGCGGTGGCGCGCCGCGGCCGCGCCACCCGCGCTCGGCTGACTGCGCGCCGGGCACGGCGGCGGCTCGTTCATATAGTGCGTGGCGGGTCAGCCGGAGGCGGTCAAAGCAACGGGTAAGGGAGCGGTCGTGGAGCGCAAGTGGTGGACGTTGATCGCCGTGTCGGTCGCGATCTTCATGCTGCTGCTCGACATCACCGTCGTCAACGTCGCGCTGCCCGACATCCAGCGCTCGCTGCACTCGAGCTTCTCCGACCTGCAATGGGTCGTCAACGCGTACTCGCTGACGCTCGCCGCGTTCCTGTTGACCGCCGGCGCGCTCGCCGACCGCTTCGGGCGCAGGCGGCTGTTCACGCTCGGGCTGATCGTCTTCACGCTGTCCTCGGCCGCCTGCGGCCTCGCAAACACGCCGCTCGCGCTCAACCTGTTTCGCGCCGTCCAAGGCACCGGCGGCGCGATGATGTTCGCGACCTCGCTCGCGCTGATCGCCGGCGCCTTCCACGGCCGCGAGCGCGGGCTCGCGTTCGGCATCTACGGCGGCGTGATCGGCGGCGCCGTCGCCGTCGGGCCGATCGTCGGCGGCGTGATCACGTCGGGCATCGGCTGGGAATGGATCTTCTTCGTCAACGTCCCGATCGGAATCGGCGCCGTGCTGCTGACACTGACGCAGGTCGCCGAGTCGCGCGACCCGGACGCGCGCGGCGTCGACTGGCAGGGGCTCGTCACGTTCAGCGGCTCGCTGTTCCTGCTCGTGTTCGCGCTGATCGAGGGCAACGAAAAGGGCTGGGGCTCGACGCGCATCGTCAGCTTCCTCGCCGCGTCGGCCGTGTTGATCGTGCTGTTCGTGATCGTCGAGCGTCGCCAGGAGCGCCCGATGCTCGACCTGACGCTGTTTCGCAAGCCGGCGTTCGCCGGCGCGAGCATCGTCGCGTTCGCCGTCTCCTCCTCGATGTTCGCGATGTTCCTCTACCTGACGCTGTACATCCAGGACGTGCTCGGCTACGGCCCGCTGCAGGCGGGCCTGCGCTTCCTGCCGATCACGCTGCTGTCGTTCTTCGTCGCGCCGATCGCCGGGCGGCTGTCCGTGCGCGTGCCGATCCGCATGCTGCTCGGCTGCGGGCTGATCCTCGTGAGCGTCGGCCTCTTGACGATGAGCGCCGTCGACGCGAGCTCGCAGTGGACCGTGCTCGTCCCCGGCTTCGTGCTCGCCGGCGCCGGCATCGGCCTGATCAACCCGCCGCTCGCGTCGACCGCCGTCGGCGTCGTGCACCACTCGCGCAGCGGCATGGCGTCGGGCATCAACAACACGTTCCGCCAGGTCGGCATCGCGACCGGCATCGCCGGCCTCGGCGCGATCTTCCAGCACGAGCTGCCGCGCGACACGATGAGCGCGCTGGCCAAGAGCGCCTCCGGCCACGAAGTCCTGCACCACGCCGGCGCCAAGCTGAGCACCGCGCTCGTCTCCGGCGAAGTCGGCCAGCTCGCGCACGCGCTGCCGAGCGCCGCGCGTACGGCGCTCGCGCACTCCTACCGCATCGGCTTCACGCAGGCGTTCTCGAACATCCTGCTGATCGCCGCCTGCATCGCGCTCGTCGGCGCCGCGTTCGCGTTCGCGCTCGTGCGCAGCCGCGACTTCGTCGCCGCCGAACCGGGCGGCGCGAGCGCGCCCGGCGAGCCGGCGCCGGAGCGGTCGCCGGCGCCGCCGGCTGAAAGCCGCGCGCGAGCGACATGCGCGACGCGTTGCGGCGCAGCGAAAGACGTCTTCTTCAGATCAATCCTGCTCGCGGCGCTCGTAGCCGTCGCAGCTGATCACGGCAGCCGCGGGTATCGCGGTAAGCTGGATCGACTCGCGAGAGGGCGCACAGCGAGAAGACGGAGCCGCGCGTGTTGCGCACCTCCTGCCGATGCGTGCACGTGTCGCACAGCCCCGCCCCTACGCCGGAGCTCGGCGGTCGGCTCGGCTCGTCGGACATCGCGCAGCTTACGAGCAGGCGTCGTGCGCGGAGCGCCGCGATCGCCCGTCGCCGCCTGCGATACTCGTTGCCATACAACTATGACGACCTTCTACCGACTGCTCGGCTTCCTGCGCCCGTACAAACGCGGGCTGATCGTCTCGTGGGGCCTCGCGAGCCTCGCGATGGTCGTCACCGTGCTGATCCCGCACTTCACCGGCTCCGCAGTCGAAGCGATCAAGCGCGGCGACACGCACGCGCGCCACCACGAACTGCTCGCGCGCGCGCACGACCGCCACCGCTGCTCATGCTCGCGCTCGTGATCGGCGCGATCGTGCTCGCTCGCTGGCTGCTGACGTACATGCGCCGGATGATCGCCGGGCGGATCTCGCTGGAGATCGAGTACGACCTGCGCGAGCTGATCTACGCGCACCTGCAGCGCCTCGAGCTCGGCTTCTTCGACCGCCAGCAGACCGGCCAGCTGATGTCGCGCGCGACCGTCGACCTGCAGGCCGTGCGCTTCTTCCTCGGCTACGGCCTCGTGTTCATCCTGCAGTCGACGCTGACGCTGCTGCTCGCCGGCGTCGCGATGATCCTGATCAACCCCGAGCTCGGGCTGATCGCGATGGCGCCGACGCCGCTCGTCGTGTTCATCTCACAGCGCTACGGTCGCGCCGCGCGGCCGGCCGTCCAGGAGGTGCAGCAGCGGATCGGCGAGCTGACGGCGGACGCCGAGGAGAACATCTCCGGCGTGCGCGTCGTCAAGTCGTTCGCGCGCGAGCCGCAGCAGC
>CAVPKP010000013.1:0-353905 GCA_963705745.1 uncultured Solirubrobacteraceae bacterium | reverse complement strand
CTGCTGGAGCAGGTCGCGGAACGCTTCCGCGCCCATCCCGCCGCGGAAGTACTCGCCGAAGCCGTACGGCGAGCCGAAGCGCTCCTTCAGCTCGCGGAACGTCGCCTCGTCGTGCTCGATCTGCTTCGGCTCCATCGTCTTGAACAGCTCCCACACGCTGCGCATGCGCTCGGCGGCGTCCTCGATGTAGGCCTCCGTGTCGGCGATGTCGGCCTCGAACGCCTTCGTCAGCTCCTTGATCAGCTTGTCGCGCTCCTCGTCGGAGATCTTCTGGAGGTTGATGTCGAGCGAGTCGGCCCACAGGTGGTCTTCGTCGTTGAAGTTCGTCTGTTTGCCGCTCTGCAGGTACTTCTCGCGGCGCTTGAGCGACTCCTGCAGCTCGAGCACGCGCTCCTCGCGCTCGGCGGCGTAGGAGTCGAGCACCTTGTTGACCTCCTTCTCGAGCGAGTCGAGGTCCTTCGTGCGCGCCTCGTCGTCGACCCACGTGACGATCGACGCGGCGAAGTACAGGACCTTCTCGAGTTCCTTCGGCGCCATGTCGAGCAGGTAGCCGATCCGACTGGGGACGCCCTTGAAGAACCAGATGTGGCTGACCGGCGCCGCCAGGTCGACGTGGCCCATGCGCTCGCGGCGCACCTTCGAGCGCGTCACCTCGACGCCGCAGCGCTCGCAGACGATGCCCTTGTAGCGGACGCGCTTGTACTTGCCGCAGTAGCACTCCCAGTCCTTCGTCGGACCGAAGATGCGCTCGCAGAACAGCCCGTCCTTCTCGGGCTTGAGCGTGCGGTAGTTGATCGTCTCGGGCTTCGTCACCTCTCCCGAGCTCCAGCTGCGGATCTGCTTGGAGGAGGCGAGTGAGATCTCGATCGCGTCGAAATTGTTTATGTCAATCACTGTGGGGCCCTTCTGGCTGGAGTGTGAAATCTGTGTGCTGCGAGTGCTGCTGCGCTGCTGCTGAGCCGCCGTTACGGGGTCGCGCCCCGTGCGCCGTGGCGGCGAGCGGCGCGGGCCGCTACGTCTCGGCCACCTCGGACGCGCCCTCCTCGAGGTCCTCGATGCCCTCGAGGTCCAGCGGCGCGTCGTCGTCGGCGACCGCGTCCGCCGCGGCGTCGGGCCTCGGAGCCGTTCGTCGAAGCCTCCGCGTCGGTCGCGTCCTCGCCCTCGACCGCCTCGTCGGCGGCGTCGCCACCGCTTGCACGCACGCCCGAGAGGTCGATCCCGAGCTCCTCAGCCGCGCGCAGGAGGTCGTCGTCTTCGTCGCGGATCTCCGCTCGCTGGCCCTCCTCGGAGACGACGTTCACGTCGAGCGCGAGCGACTGCATCTCCTTCAAGAGCACCTTGAACGACTCGGGGATCGACGGCTCGGCGATGTTCTCGCCCTTGACGATCGCCTCGTACGCCTTCACGCGCCCGACCGTGTCGTCGGACTTGATCGTGAGCATCTCCTGCAGCGTGTACGCGGCGCCGAACGCCTCCAGCGCCCAGACCTCCATCTCGCCGAAGCGCTGGCCGCCGAACTGCGCCTTGCCGCCGAGCGGCTGCTGCGTGACGAGCGAGTACGGCCCGGTCGAGCGCGCGTGGATCTTGTCGTCGACGAGGTGCAGGAGCTTGAGGATGTACATGTAGCCGACCGTCACCTGCTCCTCGAACGGCTCGCCGGTGCGGCCGTTGAACAGCGTCATCTTGCCCGACGCCTGCTCGCCGTCGCGACGCGACTTGTCGATGTCCATGCGGATCCGCCCGGTGTGCGCGTCCTGCCACTTGACCAGCGCCGTGTCGACGTCCGCGACGGTCGCGCCGTCGAACACCGGCGTGGCGACGTAGACCTTGCCGTTGCCGCCGTTCTCGTGCGCTTCCTTGTACGCCGCCGTGCCGTCGTCGTACCAGCCCTGCGCGGCCGCCCAGCCGAGGTGCGTCTCGAGGATCTGACCGACGTTCATCCGGCTCGGCACGCCGAGCGGGTTGAGGATCACGTCGACCGGCGTGCCGTCCTCGAGGAACGGCATGTCCTGCTGGTCGACGATCTTCGAGATCACGCCCTTGTTGCCGTGGCGGCCCGCGAGCTTGTCGCCCTCGGAGATCTTGCGCTTCTTCGCGACGAACACGCGCACGAGGTCGTTGACGCCCGGCGGCAGGTCGTCGCCGGCGTCGCGGCTGAACGTCTTGACGTCGATCACGACGCCGCCCTCGCCGTGCGGCACCTTCAGCGAGGTGTCGCGCACCTCGCGCGCCTTCTCCTTGAAGATCGCGCGGATCAGCTTCTCCTCGGCCGTCAGCTCGGTCTCGCCCTTCGGCGTGACCTTGCCGACGAGCAGGTCGCCGGAGATCACCTCGGCGCCGACGCGCACGATCCCGCGGTCGTCGAGGTTGCGCAGCGACTCCTCCGAGCGGTTGGGGATGTCGCGCGTGATCTCCTCCTCGCCGAGCTTCGTCGTGCGCGCGTCGATCTCGTACTCCTCGATGTGGATCGAGGTGAGCTCGTCGTCCTGCACGAGGCGCTTGGAGAGGATGATCGCGTCCTCGAAGTTGTAGCCCTCCCACGACATGAACGCGACCATCAGGTTCTTGCCGAGCGCCATCTCGCCGCGGTCGGTCGAGGAGCCGTCGGCGAGCACGTCGCCGGCCTTGACCTTCTGCCCCGAACGCACTTTCGGCTTGTGGTGGATCAGCGTGCCCTGGTTCGAGCGCATGAACTTCTGCAACTCGTACTCGTCTTTCTTGCCGTCACCGCCGGCGATCACGATCTGGTCGGCGTCGACGTAGTCGATCGTGCCCGCGTTGCGCGCGAGCAGCACGTCGCCCGTGTCGAGCGCCGCGCGGCGCTCCATCCCGGTGCCGACGAGCGGCGCGTCGGTCTTCAGCAGCGGCACGGCCTGGCGCTGCATGTTCGAGCCCATCAGCGCGCGGTTGGCGTCGTCGTGCTCGAGGAACGGGATCATCGCCGTCGCGACCGACCAGATCTGCTCGGGCGAGACGTCGACGAGGTCGACGTCCTTCGGCCCGACCGTCACGTACTGCCCGGCCTGCGTGCGGCAGAGGATCTCGCTGCCCTTCAGTTTTCCGCTCTTCGCGTCGATCGGCGTGTTCGCCTGCGCGATCAGCAGCTCCTCTTCCTGGGTCGCGTCGAGGCGCACGACCTTCTCCGTGACGACGCCGTCCTGGACGACGCGGTACGGCGTCGTGACGAAGCCGTACTCGGAGACCTCCGCGAACGAGGAGAGTGAGCCGATCAGGCCGATGTTCGGACCCTCGGGCGTCTCGATCGGGCACATCCGCCCGTAGTGCGTCGGGTGCACGTCGCGCACCTCGATCGGCGCGCGCTCGCGCGTGAGGCCGCCGGCGCCGAGCGCCGACAGACGGCGACGGTGCGTCAGGCCGGCGAGCGAGTTCGTCTGGTCCATGAACTGCGAGAGCTGCGAGGAGCCGAAGAACTCCTTCAGCGCGGCGACGACCGGGCGGATGTTGATGATCGTCTGCGGCGTGATCGTGTCGGCGTCCTCGGTCGTCAGGCGCTCGCGCACGACGCGCTCCATCCGGTAGAGGCCGATCCGGAAGGCCTCCTGGATCAGCTCGCCGACCGTCCGCAGGCGGCGGTTGCCGAAGTGCTCGTACTCGTCGAGGTGCTCGGCGACCGGCTCACGCGGCATGCTCATCGCCTCGGCCGCGTAGTCCTTGATCTCGACCTCGCCGTCCTCCGGGATCCCGAGGAGCATTCGGCAGCTGCACGAGTTCGTTGATCAGCGCGACGATGTCGTCCTTCGTCAGCGTGCGCACGTCGAGGTCGGTGCTCTGCTTCAGCCGCGAGTTGAGCTTGTAGCGACCGACGCGCGTGAGGTCGTAGCGCTTGGGGTCGAAGAACAGCTGGTTCAGCAGCGCCTTCGCGTTGTCGACGCTCGGCGGCTCGCCCGGGCGCTGCTTCTTGAACAGCTCGATCAGCGCGCCCTCTTCGGTGCGCGTCGCCTCCGTGTCGGCGTCGATCGTGTTGCGGATGTACAGCGAGTTGCCGAACAGCCGCAGGATCTCCTCGTCGGTGGCGTAGCCCATCGCGCGCAGCAGCACCGTCACCGGGAGCTTGCGCTTGCGGTCGATCCGGACGAAGACCTTGCCCTTCTTGTCGATCTCGAGCTCGAGCCACGAGCCGCGCGCCGGCATCAGGTTGGCGATGAACACCTGCTTCTCGCGGTCCTTCGGCTCCATCAGGTAGGCGCCGGGCGAGCGCACGAGCTGCGTCACGACGACGCGCTCGGTGCCGTTGATCACGAACGTGCCGCGCTCGGTCATCCACGGGAAGTCGCCCATGAAGACGGACTGCTCGCGGATCTCGCCCGTCTCGCGGTTGATGAACGCGACCGTGACGGTCAGCGGGCGCGCGTACGTGAGGTCCTTCTCGCGGCACTGCTCGAGCGAGGCGACCGGCTCGTCGAACGTGAACTCGCCGAACTGCACGGCGAGGTTGCCGGTGTAGTCCTCGATCGGCGAGATGTCGTCGATCGTCTCGCGCAGGCCGCCCTTCGCGGGGTCGGTCAGCCACGCAAACGAGCGGCGCTGGATGTCGATCAGGTTGGGTACGTCAACGGTCTTGTCAAGGCGCGCGAACGTGCGGCGCGTCCGGAGAGCATCTGCAGCGGCCAAGAAACGACTCCTTCGGAGGGCGAGAGACGGGCAGAGGAGGGCGCCGAAGCGCGACTCGTCAAGATAGCACAGGTCATCGTCGCCCTGAAGTGGGCCGCCGGCGCTCACGGACCCCGCCCTCGGCGACCGCGTATGTGGCGCGGTGCCGGTGCTTCCGGGCGGCTGCGGCTATTGGCCAGCGTCCGGGACTTTACCGGAAAATCGGCGAATGTGAGCGAAATCTAAAGACGCCGTCCGAATCACTTCGTCTGGACGTCGGCGAAACCGATCGCGACCCGGCCGGAGGCGGCGCTCGCGAAGGGCGCATGAGCTCGAGTGAGACGAAGGGCCCCGCCGAAGCGAGGCCCTTCGTCCACCTGCATCCGGCGACTCGTCGCCGCTACTTGACCTCGACGCTCGCGCCGGCCTCCTCGAGTTCCTGCTTGAGCTTGTCGGCCTCGTCGCGTTCGATGCCCTCCTTGACCGGCTTCGGCGCCTCGTCGACGAGCGTCTTCGCCTCTTTCAAGCCGAGCCCCGTCGCCGCGCGCACGACCTTGATCACCTGGATCTTCTTGTCGCCGGCGCCGGCGAGGATCACGTCGACCGTGCTGCTCTCTTCCTCGGCGGCCGCGCCGTCGCCGCCACCGCCGCCCGGCGCCGCGACGGGCGCCGCGACTGCGGCGGCCGAGACGCCGAACTCCTCCTCGAGCGCCTTGATCCGCTCGGCGAGCTCGAGCACCGAGATGCCCTTCAGCTCCTCGATCCAATCTTGCGTGCTGGTTGCCATGTTCGTCAGTCCTCCTTGGTGGATTTCGCATCGGCGGGGTCCTGCTCGGCCTCGGCCGATGCGTCCGCCTGCTTGTCGTCGTCTTGCGCCGGCTCGCTCGCCGGCTCAGCTTTGTCCTCGCTCGCCTGCGCCTCGGCGTCGGGCGCGGGCGCCGTCTCCTGCTCGCCCGCCGGAGCCTCCTCCGCCGTCGCAGCCTCCGCCGCGGAGCCGGCCGCCTGCTCGCTCTCCTCAGCCTCCTCCGCCGGCGGCGTGTCGGACGCGGGCGTCGCATCGGCCTCGGGCGTTCCCTCGGCCTCGGGCGTTGCCTCGGCCTCGGGCGTGTCCTCCGCCGGCGCCTGCTTCGCCGGCGCCGGCTCCGCGGCGGCGGGCGGCTCGCCGGCGGGGATCTCGCCGGACTCCTTCTTCTCGCGCACCTGGCCGAGCGCGGATGCGAGACCGCCGACGAGCGCGCTGAGCGAGCGCACGAGGCCGCCGACGGGCGAGGCGACGACGCCGACGAGCTGGCCGTAGAGGACGTCGCGCGCGGGCAGTCGCGAGAGCGAGCGCAGCTGATCGACGTCGAGCGTCGAGCCGTCCATCAGCCCGCCCTTGAACGGCAGCAGCTGCGTGACCCTCGCGTAGTCGGCGATCGCCTTCGCGGCTGTCGCGGCGTCGCCGCGCACGAACGTCAGCGCGGTCGGGCCGGCGAGGTACTCCTTCAGGGTCTCCGCGCCGGCGCGGTCGGCAGCGCGTTCGGTCAGCGAGTTCTTGACGACCTTGAACGTCGCGTCGGCGTCGCGCAGCTTGGTGCGCAGCTCGGCGACCTGCGGCACGGAGATGCCGCGGTAGTCGACCGCGAAGATCGCGTGCGACTCGTCGATGTTGGTGGCGATCTCCTCGATCGCCACGGCCTTCTGCTCTCGGTTCATTGGGCTCCTGTCCCGGTCTTCCGCGCGCCGCCGATCTCACGATCGGAGGCGTCGCCGCCGGGGGTCTCTGGTGGCCGGTCGGTGGCGCTAGGCAGCAATGCTCGCCGCGGGCGCCTCCTCGATGATGTCACGTGTGCTGGCCGCCAAATCAAATTTGGCGGTCGGGTCGACCTTCACGCCCGGCCCCATCGTCGAGGTCAGCGTGATCGAGCGCAGGTAGCGACCTTTCGCGACGGCCGGCTTCGCGCGGATCAGCTCCTCGACGACGGCCGCGTAGTTCTCGAGCAGGCGCGCGTCGTCGAAGCTCGCCTTGCCGATCACGAGATGCACGATCGCCGTGCGGTCGGTGCGGTACTCGATCTTGCCCGCCTTCGACTCCTCGACGGCTTTCGCCACGTCCATCGTGACGGTGCCGACTTTCGGGTTCGGCATCTTGCCCGACGGGCCGAGGATGCGCCCGAGACGACCGACGACCGACATCATGTCGGGCGTCGCGATCGCCACGTCAAACTCGTCGAAGCCGTCCTCGATCCGTTTCGCGAGGTCGTCGCCGCCGACGACGTCGGCGCCGGCGCCTTCCGCCTCGGCGACCTTCGGCCCCTGCGCGAAGACGGCGATCTTGACGTCCCTGCCGACGCCGTTCGGTAGCGCGATCGTGCCACGCAGCTGCTCGTCGGCGTGGCGGACGTTGAGCCCCGTGCGCACGTGCACCTCGATCGACTCGTCGAACTTCGCGTTCGCGAGGCTGCGCACGAGCGCGACCGCCTCGGCCGGCTCGTACTCGCGCTCGCGGTCGACCTTGCCGATGTCCTCGGCGTAGCGCTTGCCGTGCTTGGCGCTCATGACGCCACGTCCACGCCCATGCTGCGCGCGGTGCCGGCGATGATCTTCGCCGCCTGGTCGACGTCGTGCGCGTTCAGGTCGGCCAGCTTGCGCTCGGCGATCTCGCGCAGCTGGCCCTGCGTGATCGTGCCGACCTTCACGCGGTTCGGCTCGCCCGAGCCCTTGTTGATTTTGATCGCCTGGCGGATCAGCACGGCCGCGGGCGGCGTCTTCGTGATGAACGTGAACGTGCGGTCCTCGTACACCGTGATGACGACCGGGATGACCGTGCCCGTTTCGCTCTGCGTCTGCGCGTTGAACGCCTTGCAGAACTCCATGATGTTGATCCCGTGCTGGCCCAGCGCAGGGCCGACCGGCGGGGCGGGGCTCGCCTGCCCGGCGTTCGCCTGCAGCTTGATCGTCGTCAGCACCTTCTTGGCCATTGCGCTCTTGAGAGTAGTGGGAGTTCGTTCGTGGGGCGGTTCCCGCGGCGCATGCGCCGCGGGTCGGGCGCGCACATGTGCGCGCCCGCGGGTCGGCGCATGCGCCGACCCGTCTTACAACTTTTTCACCTGATCGAAGCCGACCTCGACGGGCGTCTCGCGGCCGAAGATTGATACCAGCACCTTGAGCTTCGCCGCGTCGTCGTTGATCTCGGAGATCTCGCCGGAGAAGTCCGACAGCGGCCCCGAGACGACCTTGACCGACTCGCCGATCGTGAACTGCGCACGCGTGCGCGTCGCCGTCGCGACCTCCTTGTGCAGCAGCCGGTCGACCTCGACCTGCGTCAGCGGAACCGGCTCCTGCGAGGCGCCGACGAAGCCGGTCACGCCCGGCGTGCCCTTGACGACGCCCCACGAGTCCTCGTTGAGCTCCATGTTGACGAGCACGTAGCCGGGCATCGTGCGCTTCTCGACGGTCACCTTCTGGTTGTCCTTCATCTCCGAGACCGACTCCGTCGGCACGACGACGTTGCGCACCGCGCGCTGCTGCCCGAGCGACACGACGCGGTGCTCGAGGTTGTGCTTGACCTTGTTCTCGTGACCCGAGTATGTGTTGACGACGTACCAGCGAAACATTCAGAGGCTCCTGTAGGGCGTTGCGAAAAGATTGAGAGCGACGGCGGGCGAACCGTCAGAGGATGAATTCGACGATTTCTTTGGCGACGAAGTCCGCCAGGCCGAGGTAGGCGCCGGCGATCGCGACGAACCCGAGCACGACGGCCGTCGCCTGCGTGACGTGCCGGCGGTCGGGCCACTGCACGCGCTGGAGCTCGGCCCAGCTTGCGCGCAGGAACGCGATCGCGCGGTTGCCGCCGCGAATCGGCGCGCCCGATGCCTGCTCGGGCGTGACGCCGCCGCGCGGCCCTCCGCCTCCGGGCGCCCGGCGAACGGTGCTGTCGGGCGGTTCCTCGAGCTGGTCGGCGCCGATGTCTCCCTCCGACAGCGCCTCCGCCTCGACTTCGCGCTCGTCGAGGTGGTCGGTGTCGACCTCGCCGTCCGCGACCGGCTCGGTGTCGAGCTCGGCGTCCGCGGCGGCGTCGGGCGGCGCCGGCACGCCGTCGGCGCCGCGCACGAGCGCCGCCTCGAACTCGTCGGCCTCACCCGAAGCGTGGTCGAGCGCGCCCGGCACCTCCGAGCGCGTCGGCTGGCTCGCCGGCGGTCGACGCGAGCCGGGCGCGCGGCGCTCACGACGCTGCTTTGCTCGTTTGCGGTCACGGGCCACGGCAGCGCTCCCGCGCTAGCGAGTCTCCCGGTGGCTGGTGTGCTTACGACACCAGCGGCAGTACTTGCGCAGCCCGATCCGATCGGGGTTGTTGCGCTTGCTCTTGTTCGTCTGGTAGTTGCGGTGCTTGCACTCCTCGCATGCGAGGGTGATTGCGATCCGAACATCTCCGCGGGCCATGAGTAATCCCTGCGTAAAAGGTTGACATTCCGGGCCTGGACGAGAAAAAACCCCGCCCAAGCGCGAGGTAGGAAGCAGTCTAGCGCGCTTGCGTCGCATGCGACACGAGCAGCCGGCGGAGCGTTACGGTGGCGCGATGCCACGAGCACAGCCGCGGCCGCCGCGGCGGCGCCGAGCCGCTCGCGCACGCTCGCAGCAGCGCGGCCGGCGCGCGCAGGTCCGCCGCCGCCGGACGACGCTCCTCGCGAGCCTCGGCGCGCTCGCGGCGACCGTCGTGCTCGTCGTGCTGCTGACCGGCGGCTCGTCGAACACGCGCGCGCCGCGCGCGAGCGCCGTCGCGCGCGCGAGCGGATCGGCCAAGCCGCGCGCCGGCGCGCGCGCGAGCGCCGCAGCGACGACGGCGAGCGCATCGCCCAACGGCGAATCCAGCGAGATCCGGCGTCTGATCGCGCTCGGGCGACCGATCTACTGCGCCGGTCCGCACGGCGACGAGGTCGCGCTGACGTTCGACGACGGGCCCGGCCCCTACACGAAGCTCGTGCTCGCGAAGCTGCGCAAGCACGGCGTGCACGCGACGTTCTTCGTCGTCGGCCGCAACATCGCGCTCGTGCCCGGCGCGACGCGCGCCGAGCGCGCGCTCGGCGCGGTCGGCGATCACACGTTCACGCACCCGCAGCTGACGGCGATCGCGCCGAGCGAAGCCGAACGGCAGATCGTCGACACGCAGGCCGCGCTCGAGCGCTCCTCAGGCGGCCCGGTGTTTCTGTTCCGCCCACCGTACGGCGCGCACAACGCGCAGGTCGACTCGATCGCACGCGCGCACGGCCTGCTCGAGATCCTCTGGACGGTCGACAGCGCCGACTCGCTCGGCGCCAACTACGCGCAGATCGAACGCAACGTGATCGGCGGCCTGCGCCCCGGCGCGATCATCCTGATGCACGAGAACCACGGGCAGACCGTGCGCGCGCTGATCGCGATCTTCGCCGCGCTGCGACGCAAGCACCTGCACGCCGTCAGCGTGCCGCAGCTGCTGACCGACGATCCGCCGAGCGCCGCGCAGCTGCACAGCGCCGGCGGCGGCTGCGGCGTCGGAGCGATCTCGCTCAGCGGCGGCTGACGGCCGCGCGGCCGGGCGTGCGGGCCCACGTGGGCCACCGCGGCGCGCGAGCACGTCACTCGTACAGTGTGAACGTCGCGAGGATCACGTACAGCGCGACGAGCGACCACCCCTCGAACTCGGCCGCCTCGCCGTCGCCCGTGATCTGCGCGAGCGCGAGCACCGTCAGCACAAGCGCGCCGATGTACACCGGCGCGAGCGAGAACGTCAGCGTCGTCGACAGCACCAGCGAGATCAGCACGAGCGCCGGGAACAGGAACGCCGCGATCTGCGCGACCGAGTTTTTGACGACCGAGATCGCGAGGTCCGAGCGCCCCTTCCACGCCAGCGCGAGCCCCGCCGCGTTCTCCACCGCGTTGCCCGCGATCGCGACGATCACGAGGCCCGCGAACGCCTGCGAGACGTGCAACGTGTCGATCGACGGCTGCAGCGCCGCGACGAACCAGTCCGAGACGAACGCCGACGCGCCGCCGCCGAGCAGCAGCAGCGCGAGGATCAGCGCGAGCGAGAGCTCGCGTCGGCGCGGCGCGCGCGCGGACGGCGCGTCCCCCCCGCCCTCACCGTCGCCATCGCCCGCGGTCGCGGGCGCGCCCGGATCATCGTGCGGCTCGCCCGGCGCCGTGTCGGCGCGCAGGTACGGCACGACCCATGTCATGTACACGCCGAGCAGGCAGATCGCGCCGACGATCGAGATCGCCTTGACGTGGTGGCTCGCCGGGTCGTGCGAGCCGAGCGAGAGGCCGAGCAGGACGATGATGAACACCGTCACCTGCAGCAGCGTCGCAGTGTCGCGCGGCAGGCGCTTTGAGAAGCGCATCACGCCGTCGTGCGAGCGGCGCGCGCCGACGACGATCACGAGCCCGAGCACGAGCAGCGCGTTGGCGAGCACCGAGCCGACGATCGCCGTCTGCGCGACGACCAGCTCGCCCTTCTGCAGCGCGAAGATCACGACGAACAGCTCCGGCAGGTTGCCGAGCGTCGACTGCAGCATGCCCGTCACGCCCGGCCCGAAGCGATCGCCGAGGTGGCCGGTCGCGAACGAGACGATCCACGCGAGTCCCGCCAGCGCGAGCGTCGCCAGCGCAAAGCTCAGAACCGACGTCCACGTCCCGTAGTCGGCGACGCCCGCGAGCGCCGTCAGCAGCGCGATCGCCAGCAGCGCAACGCGCTCGAACGGGGTCAGGGCCGACATCGTCCGTCGCGAGCATAGTCGCCCGCCAGGACCGCGGCAGCGAGCGCCGGCAGTTGCGTCAGTGGCTCTGCAGCACGCGATCGATCAGGCCGTACTCCTTGGCCTGCTCGGCCGTGAAGAAGCGGTCGCGCTCCATGTCGGCGCGCACCTCCTCCGTCGGCTTGTTCGTGTGCTTCGCGTAGATCTCGTCGATCCGCTGGCGCACGTTGAGGATCTCGCGCGCGTGGATCTCGATGTCGGTCGACTGCCCCTGGAAGCCCGCCGAAGGCTGGTGGATCAGGATCCGCGAGTTCGGCAGCGACGCGCGCTTGCCCGGCGTCCCGCCGGCGAGCAGCAGCGAGCCCATCGACATCGCCACGCCGACGCACATCGTCGCGATGTCGGGCTTGATGAAGTTCATCGTGTCGTAGATCGCAAGGCCCGAGTAGATGCTGCCGCCCGGCGAGTTGATGTACATCGAGATGTCCTTCTCCGGGTCCGCGCTCTCGAGGTGCAGCAGCTGCGCGACCACGAGGTTCGCGATCTGGTCGTCGATCGGCGTGCCGACGAAGATGATGCGCTCGTTCAGCAGGCGCGAGTAGATGTCGAACTCGCGCTCGCCGCGCGCCGTGCGCTCGATGACCATCGGGATCAGTGGCATGGACGCCACCCTAGCGGGCGGATGCTGCGAGCCTCGGCTGCACCCCGCGCGCGGCCCCGTAGCCGCATGTCCGAGTTCACGTTTACCTGCTCGCGGAGAGGTTAAGCACCGACGATGTCAAACGATATGAGGAGCACTGACCGTCGACCCATGCACTCACGCTCGATCACGACACGGCTGCCCCACCCGCGCGCACTCACCGCCGCGCTGCTGGCGCTGCTCGCGCTCGCGCCCGGCGCCGTCGCGATGACCAGCCACGCCGGCTGGCCGGCGGACCAGCACCTCGTGATGGACAGAGGTCCGGCCGGCGAGACGCACACGCTCCATGGCGTCGAAGGCGTGCACAACTACCTGCTCGGCGGTTACGGCGACGACACGATCTACGGCGGCAACGCCGGCGACGTGATCTGGGGCGACTACCATCCCTCCGGCTGGCCCGCGAGCCAGACCGCCGTGATCCACGCGGGCAATGGCAAGAACTACATCTACGCGAACGACACGTACAACTACGTGTGGACCGGCGCCAACCCGCTGACGGTCATCCACGCGCACGAGGGCGCCGGCGCGATCCACTGCGAAAACGCGGCGCAGACCGTCTACACGAGCCACCACGCGCTGCCGCACTACACGTTGCACGGCTGCCGCCACATCAGCTTCTACTCGGTCGGCTACTGAGCGCCGGCGCCGGCGGCCGCGCGGACTGCGTCGCTTGCCGAACGGCGTCGCAAACGTACATACACCGGCCGCTCAGATGTTGACCTGCCCCATGATCGCCTCCGGGTAGCGCGTGCCGGCCGCCGCCGGCAGCGCGGCGGCGATCGCCTCGGCGTCGGCGTCGCTCAGCTCGATCTCGGCCGCCGCGAGGTTCTCTTCGAGGTAGGCGACGCGCTTCGTGCCGGGGATCGGCACGACGTGCTCGCCGCGGCGCAGCACCCACGCGATCGCGAGCTGGCCCGGCGTCACGCCGCGCTCGGTCGCGAGCTCGCGCACGCGCTCGGCGAGGAGGACGTTCTGCTGCAGGTTCTCGCCGGTGAAGCGCGGACCGTGGCGGCGGTAGTCGCTCTCTTCGAGCTCCTCCGGCGAGCTGAAGCGACCCGAGAGGAAGCCACGCCCGAGCGGCGAGTAAGCGACGAGCGCGATCCCGAGCTCGTTCAGCGTCGGCAGGATCTCGTCCTCGACGTCGCGCGTCCACAGCGAGTACTCGGTCTGCACGGCCGTGATCGGGTGCACGGCGTGCGCGCGGCGGATCGTCTCGGCGCTCGCCTCCGACAGGCCGAGGTGGCGGACCTTGCCGGCCTGAACGAGCTCGGCCATCGCGCCGACGGTCTCCTCGATCGGCGTGTTCGGGTCGACGCGGTGCTGGTAGTAGAGGTCGATGTGGTCGGCGCCGAGGCGCTGCAGCGACGCGTCGCACGCTTCGCGCACGTACGCCGCGCTGCCGTCGATCGTGCGGTTGATCAGATCGTCGGCTTTGACGAGCTTGATCCCGAACTTCGTCGCGAGGAACACCTCCTCGCGACGCGATGCGATCGCCGAGCCGACGAGTTCCTCGTTCGTGTACGGCCCGTACATGTCGGACGTGTCGAGGAAGTTGCAGCCCAGCTCGAGCGCGCGCGCGAGCGTCGCGCGCGCCTCGCCCTCGTCGGCCGCGCCGTAGAACGCCGACATGCCCATGCAGCCGAGTCCGATCTCGGAGACGACCGGCCCGTCCGGCCCCAGCGTTCGCGTCTTCATCGCGCGCTCCTTTCGCGTCGCGGATATCGTGCGCTTCGATGTTCCCGCTGAACCTACCCAACGTGCTGACCGTGCTGCGGATCATGCTCGTGCCGGTGCTCGTCGTCGCGCTGCTCGGCAACACGCCGGCCGGCGACGTGCTCGCGGCAGTCGTCTTCGCGCTCGCCTCGCTGACCGACTTCGTCGACGGCTATCTGGCTCGCGCGCGCGACTCGGTCACGAACTTCGGCAAGCTGATGGATCCGCTCGCCGACAAGCTGCTGATCGTCGCCGCGCTGATCGCGCTCGTCTCGCTGCAGCGTCTCGCCGCGTGGATCGCGATGGTGATCATCACGCGCGAGCTCGCAGTGACGGTCGTGCGCATGGGCGCCGCGCAGTACGGGGTCGTCGCCGGCGCGAACCTGCTCGGCAAGATCAAGACGTGCCTGCAGATCGCCGCGATCCTCGCCGTCATCGCCGTGCACGGAACGCCTCTGTGGGTCGCGCTGCTGCTGTACGTGACGGTCGCCGTCACCGTGCTCTCCGGCCTCGACTACTTCTTCGACCTGCGCCGACGTCTCGCGCAGGCGCAGGCGCAGGCGCGCGGCGCGCGCGGGTAGCGGTCGCCGCTCACGCCGGGCGGGCAGCGTCGGCTGCTCAGGCCGGGCGGCCGGCGTCGAGCCACTGCTCGAGGCTCGTCTGACGCGCGGCCGGCATGCCCGACTCGAGCTCCGCGCGAAGCTCGCCGAGCGTCCCGTGACGCTCGGCGACGACGTTGTGCTGGTGGATCGTCTCGAGGTTCTCCTGGCGCGCCGTGACGAAGCTCGCGCCGTCGAGCTGCGGCAGCTCGCGCACGACGCCGGCGATCATCTCGCGCACGCAGTCCTCGACGAAGCGCGGGCGCCGATGCGCCTTTTCGACGACCTCGACCTCGTCGGAGCGCTTCATCAGCTCGTAGATCTCAGACGACATGCTCGACTCGGCGATCGCCAGCAGCGTCGCCGCGTCGATCTCCTCGACGCAGCCCTCGACGCAGCCGATCTGCAGCGTCGCCAGGCCGCGCTGGTTGTGCGTCGCGACCGGCACGCGCTCGAGCACGCGCTCGATCTGGTCCTCGTCGAAGCCGTCCGCGGCGAGGCGCTCGCGCGCATGTGCCGCGACGAGCTCCTGCGCGCACGGGCATGCGGTCATGCCCGTCGCCGACACGCCGACCATCCGGCGCGTGCCATGCGCGAACGCGACGGCGCGCCCGTGCAGCGTGTAGATCTCCTGCGTCTGGATGTTGGAGACAGGCGCCGGCTTGTGCTCGGGGTAGCGCGCCGCGATCGTCACCTCCGCGCGCTCGGCCTGCTGGCGCGCGCGCACGAGCTCGGCGATGTGCTGCGCGAGCGTCTCCGCGCGGAACGGCGACTCGCTCAGCACGACCTCGCCGATCGCCTCGTTGACGACCTCCTCGAAGCGCGACATGTGCGCGCCCTTCTGCTCGCCGCCGAGGTCGACGAAGCACTCCAGACGGGCGAAGAACAGCTCGTCGCGGATCCGGATGACCTTCTCGACGCCCGTCACGCCGACGCGCGACAGGCCGACCGCGACGCGCGGAGCGCGCGCCTGCACGTCGCCGCCGAAGCGCTCCGTGGCCGACGGCGCGGCGCTGGAGGAGATCCCCTGCACGACGGCCAGCGTAGCGCGGGCGCATGCCGCCGCACATACGTCCGAGACACCGGAACGAGCGACCGTCGATTCTGGTATCAATCCGCACTCGGCCAAACGGACGATCAAGCGGCGCCAGCCGGATGATCTGGGGGTCCAGGTTGAGGGAGAAGTTCGAGGCTGCAGTCCTCGCCACGGAGAGCGTGGTCGAGCTTGAAGAGGTGCAGGGAGTTCTTGCAAGCGCTCGCGAGAGGGGCTTCGTGACCGCCGCGAGCCTGCAGGCCGTGATCGAGGAGGCCGAGCTCAGCAGCGAGCAGGCGCACGACCTGTTCAGCCATCTCGAGGAGCACGGCGTCGAGATCGTCGACGTCGAGCCCGCCGCCGAGCTGCAGGCCGACAGCGTCGATCCGGCCGCGGCGAGCGCGGATGACACGCTCGAGCCGGGCGCCGAGCCAAACGCCGACGAGGGCGATGAAGAAACGCGCGGCGTGCGCGCTCGCCTGCAGGAGCTCAAGCAGGCCCAGAGCGAGCTCTCGGCCGACCCGAGCCTCGACTCGCTGCGCCTGTACCTGCGATCGATCGGCCGCGTGCCACTCCTGACCGCCGAAGAGGAGGTCGCGCTCGCCAAGCGCATCGAGCGCGGCGACATCGCCGCCAAGCAGCACATGGTCGAGGCCAACCTGCGCCTCGTCGTGTCGATCGCCAAGGGCTACGTCGGTCGCGGGCTGACGTTCCTCGATCTGATCCAAGAGGGCTCGCTCGGCCTGATCAGGGCCGTCGAGAAGTTCGACCATCGCCGCGGCTACAAGTTCTCGACGTACGCCACGTGGTGGATCAGGCAGGCCGTCAGTCGCGCGCTCGCCGACAAGGCACGCACGATCCGCATCCCCGTGCACATGGTCGAGCGGTTGAACAAACTGATCAGCGCCGAGCGCATGTTGATCCAGCAGCTCGGCCGCGAACCGACCGCCGAGGAGATCGCCGCCGAGCTTGAGTGCGACGTGCGCGAGGTGCGCGACGTGCTGCGCCTCGCCCAGCAGCCGATCTCGCTGGAGAAGCCGATGGGCGAGGAGGACGACTCCGCGCTCGCCGACTTCGTCGAGGACGTCTCCGCCGAATCGCCGTTCGAGATCGCCTCCGACGCGCTGCGTCGCGAGAACATCACACGCGTGCTCGCCTCACTTCCGCGCCGCGAGCGCGAGGTGCTCGAGCTGCGCTACGGCATCGTCGGCGGTCGCGCACGCACGCTCGAGGAGGTCGGGCGCGCGTTCAACATCACGCGCGAGCGCGTGCGCCAGATCGAGAACCGCACGCTGAAGAAGCTGCAGACGCTGCCCGAAGCGCAGCAGCTGCGCGAGGCTTCCTAGCGTCGCCCGCGGCGGCGCGCCGCGGGTCCGGCGACGGGCCGAGACCTCGCCTCCGACACATCGCGGGGGCTCATCACCTCGATCTGCGCGGCGCCGTTGCGTCCCAAGCCCCGCTTACGATTCGCTCGTGAGACAGTTGTCTACCAGACGACAAGGCGACCTCGGCGAGCTCTCCGCGATGGAGTGGCTTGCGTCGCACGGCTATGCGATCTATCTGCCCGTCGGGCACAGCCCGGACTGCGATCTGATCGCCGAGCGCGACGGATCGCTGCTGCGGGTGCAGGTGAAGACGACGACGCATTACGTCAAGGCACGATGGGCGGTCGCCATCTGCACCCGAGGGGGAAATCGGAGCTGGAACGGGATCGTCAAGCGCTTCAGCTCCGTACGCTGCGATCGACTGTTCGTGCTCGTCGGTGACGGACGACGATGGTTCATTCCGTCGACCGCGGTCGACGCGGGGAGCTGCGTCGTGCTTGGTGGGCCGAAGTACGCAGCGTTCGAGGTCGACGCCGGCCATCCACTACCGTCTGAAGCGGCCTGATCGCTATCCTGCGATCGCCCTTGGCGGGGTTCCCGAGCGGTCAAAGGGGACGCGCTGTAAACGCGTTGGCTCTGCCTTCGGAGGTTCGAATCCTCCCCCCGCCATGCCACGCCCGCGCCCCTCCCCTAGAACGCGACGCGGAAGTACCCGACGATGCGCGTCCCCTTCGCGAGCGGCGCCGGCAGGCCGTCCGGATAGGCATACTGTCGCGGCCGCGCGACGACGCCGCACGCCGTGTGGCCCGGTTCGATTTCGAAGCACGGGCTCGCCTCGTAGCTTTCGCTGCGGCACGGATAGGCGCTGTCGCACGGCGGTGGTTTGGGAACGGCGTAGATACCGCCGAGGTAGGTGCCGCCGCGACACCAGCGGTGGGCTGCGGAGGCCGTCCTCGTGAGCACGAGGCTCACGGGCCGCCCGCCATGTGCGTAGCCGTAGTCCGTCCTGCTCATGTCGCTCGACACCGCGCACGGCGGGGGCGCGGCGCGTGTGTAGCGCCGGTAGGGCTCGAGCACGATCACGGCGTAGTAGTAGCCGCCCGCCGGAAGCTCAATGGTGGGACGGAAGCCGATGCGGACGTCGCCGGCGACGCTCAGCCCGCGTTGCACGTGGACGATCGTCCCGGCCGACTGGCTGCTCGCGCTCGACGCGCCGAACGCAAGCGCGACGCTCAGCGCTGCGGCGCCGAGGACGAGCCGGAGCCTGATGCGGATCGCGGCGGAGTCGATCACGCCGAGCGCATCCGGCGCGCCAGCTCCGCCGCGTCGGGCGCGCTGACGAGGACGCTCTTCAGTGCCCCGTGCTCGCGGACCGAGAACGACAGCGCGGGCATTCCGCGGCGCAGGAGAAACGCGCGATCGAGCGTGACCGTGCGCGCCACGTAGTAGATGCGCGGGAGTCGCAGGCCGGCTTTCAGGCCGGCGCCGACCACCTCGCGCATCGGGTCCTCGACGACGCGCACGTCGCTCACGTCGCGCAGCGGCACGCGGATGTCTTTCATCAAGCCGAGAATCCGCTCCCACGGAGCGAGCCGCACCTCGATGGCCTCGTCTGTGACTCGAACGCGCACGGTATGCAAGAGCGTAACCACCGCCCCGCGGATCCTCTGGGCACGCGCTGCGTCCGCCAGCCAGCGAGGCGTCGAGGACAGAGATCGCCGCGGCGGGTAAAGATAGGGCGACACGATCGAAAGGAGCCCCCGATGGAGTCCTCGCAGGCGCCCGCGCGCGTCCTCGTCGTCGCGTACAAGACCGCCGCCACCCAGCCGCTGCTCGACGCCGTTCGCGAGCGCGCGCAACGCGGTCCGTCGAAGTTCACGCTGCTCGTGCCGAACTCGGCTCCCGGCCTGCACAAGATCGTCGATCCGGAGGACCAGGGAGGCGGCGACGCGCAGGAGGTCATCGAGCGCGCGCTGCCCGCGCTCAGCGACGCCGCCGACTCGCCGGTCGAGGGCGTCGTCGGCTCTACCTCTCCCCTGTCGGCGATCGAAGACGCGATCAACCTGCGCGGATTCGACGAGGTGATCATCTCGACGCTGCCCACCAAACTGTCGCACTGGCTGAAGCTCGACCTGCCGAGCAAGGTCACCGGCTTCGGGCTGCCGGTCACGACCGTCACGCCCGAGGACTGAGCGCAGCGCGCCGCGGTACAGTCCCCTTCCCCGCCCAGCTAGCTCAGTTGGTAGAGCACTTCCATGGTAAGGAAGGGGTCAGCGGTTCGAGTCCGCTGCTGGGCTTCCGTCCGAATCGCACGCCGTGCGACGACTGTTCCGTCGGAGCGCGCTCCTAGCCAAGCCGGCTGGCCCGAACCGGCTTGGCGCGAACCGGCCCGGCAAAGCCGGTCCGGGTTGTCTCACGCCGACGGCTGTGATCGGCGCGCTGCCAGTTCAACGCGCCGATCGGTGCGCCGCCGTCTCCGCTAGAAGAAACGCCGACGTTCTTCGTACGCGCCACCGGCGACACGCCGCCGGGCCGTGGCCATGTAGAGCAACGAGAACACCAACCCGACGATCCCGGCGATGATCAGGATCAGCCCGATCGTGGGCCGCGAAACGCCGGAGACGTGGAACGTGAGTGCGAATCGGATGATCGCCCCGACGGCGATCAGGAATATGGAGGTCCCGAACGTCACGGGTTATACCCTCCCGCCCCGCCGGTAGCCGAAGCCTCCACCCATCAGAAAGACCACCAGGGCGACCAGCAACAGCAGCCAGAGCAACGGGCTAACACCGATGCCGCCGGCGATTGCAGCGATCACCAGCACGATCAAAAGTAGCTCAATCAGTCCCACTGCGATACCTCCCGGTCGATACTGCGGTTAGCCGGATCTCTACCCAAGGCGCGAATCGGCGAAACACGGGGCCCTCCAGTCAGCCCCCTTCCCCCTGACGCTTGAGTTCTTCGTTTTCGCGTTCGACCCGCCGTAGATCGGCTTCCGCTTCGGTCCGCCGTGCTTCGTTAGCCGAGTTGACGGGCGCCGGCGTCTGGGTGACGGTGCGGGAGGTGACGGTGTCCGTGCGCACGACGACCTTGGGGCGCACGACGGTCGACGTCCGCGTGACGGTCTGGGGCGCCCCCACGCGGACGCCCTGTCGGTCGCCGGCGGCGCCTTCGCCTTTGTCGCCGATCGCATACCCGAGTAGGCCGCCTACGATCAGGCACAGCACGCCCGTGACGATTGCCGGCCAGGGGTTCTCCCACCACGGTCCCTCTGGAGGGAGCTCGGGGGGCAGGCGTTCGACGACGGGTTGGGTGGCGACAGGGGCGACTACGCGCTGCGTCACTGGCGCCGTCGGGACGAGCGGCTGCGTGGGGCGGGCCGGCGGCGTGGGGGGCTCTTGGCTGCTCACCGTCGGGCTCAACTACCCGGGCCGCTCACGCTGAAACCGCGGCGACGATGCTCGAGCGTGCGATCGGGGTCGGCATGGAGCTCGGGGCGCGCGGCGCTCGATGAGCGAATCGCAGCTAGGCTCGCCAAATGAGTGCCCGACCGAGCGAGCTGATCGACGGATGGACGGGACGCGTCGTCGAGCGCTCAATCGCGGCGCATCATCGCCTGCGCCTCAAGCGCGCCGGGCGACTCGACCAGCTCGAGCCGCCATTCGACGACTCGCCGTGGGCCGCGGGCGATTCCCCTCCGCGAACGGGCAACTCGCTCGAGGTGCTGATCGACGGCGAGCAGGCGCTGCCACGGATCGCCGAGGCGCTCGCCGGCGCGCGGTCGCACGTGCACATCGCCGGTTGGCACCTGACGCCCGATTTCGGCCTGACGCGACACCCGAGCGCGACTCGCCTGCGCGACCTGCTGGCCGAGCTCGCAGAGCGAGTCGATGTCAGGGTCCTGCTGTGGGGAGGCTCGCCGCTGCCGCTGTTCACTCCCGACCGGACGGCCGTGCGTGGCGTGCGCGAGCAGCTGCTGCGCGACTCGCGCGTGCAGTGTGCGCTGGACACGCACGAGCGCCCGATGCACTGTCACCACGAGAAGCTCGTGATCGTCGACGACGAGGTCGCGTTCGTCGGCGGGATCGACCTCACCTCGCTCGGCGGCGATCGCTTCGACGCCAGCGCGCACGCGATGCAGAGTCGCCTCGGCTGGCACGACGCGGCCAGCCGGATCGTCGGCCCGGCGGTCAGCGACGTGGCCGGACACTTCGCGACGCGCTGGCACGCCAACACCGGCGAGCGCCTGCCCGATTGCCCCGTCGGCCCGGCAGCCGGCGAGGTCGAGCTGCAGATCGTGCGCACCGTACCGGAGAAGATCTACGAGGCGCTTCCGCGCGGAGACTTTCGCATCGTCGAGTCCTACACGCGCGCGCTTCGCTCGGCACGGCGATTCGTCTATCTCGAGAGCCAGTTCCTCTGGTCGGCGCAGATCGTCGAACTGCTCGCCGGCAAGCTGCGCGAGCCGCCCGGCGACGACTTCCGCGTGCTCGTGCTGCTGCCGGCGAAGCCGAACAACGGCGCCGACACGACCCGTGGGCAGCTGGCCGCGCTGGTCCGCGCCGACGACGGCGGCGGCCGTTTCCTCGCGACGACGATCTCGGCGCGAACGGGCGAGCTCAGCGGGCCCGCCTACGTCCACGCGAAGATCGGGATCGTCGACGACGAGTGGCTCACGCTCGGCTCGGCGAACCTCAACGAGCACTCGTTCTTCAACGACACCGAGATGAACGTCGTCACGTGCGACCGGGCGCTCGCGCGCCAGACGCGGCTGCGACTGTGGTCGGAGCACCTCGAGCGCCCGATCGAGCAGGTCTCGGGCGAGCCGGCCGAGGTGATCGACCGGCTGTGGCGCCCGACCGCCGAAGAGCAGCGTCTGCGATTTCAGCGCGGCGAGGCGCTGACGCACCGACTGCGCGAGCTGCCCGGAGTCTCGCGCCGATCGATGGCGCTGCTGGGACCGCTCGACAGCCTCGTCGTCGACGGCTAATGGCCGCTCGGGGCCGTTTCTCGGCCGATGACGCCGCCGGGGCCGGTCGCCGGGTGCCCGTCTCGGCCAGACGCCGCTTGGTGGCGCCACGGCGCGACCCTGCTCCGCCAGAATGACCCGGGGCGGCAGTCTACTCGTCGCCGAGTCCTCGCCCTCGGGCGCGGCGACGTCGTGGACGAGGTCCGCGCGAGCGGCTTGGCTACCCTGACTCGGAGATGTCGCTCAAGCACCCGATCGAGCGCGGCGAGCCCGACCGCAGGGGCTCGTTCGACCGCGTGGCCCAGCGAGCGTCCTACTTCTCCAGCTCGCCGATCTTCTTCCTGCTGTGCGCCGCGCTCGTGCTCACGTGGCTCGCCGGCTACGCGCTCGGCGCGAGCGCCTCCTACGAGCAGGCGATGGGAACGGCGCTGACCGCCGTGACGCTGCTGCTCGTCGCGCTGCTGAAGAACGCCGAGCTGCGCTCGGAGGCGGCGATCCAGAGCAAGCTCGACGCGCTCGCGACGGGCATGCTCGAGGAGCTCCGCAACGAGGGTGAGGAGGCGGACCCGATGCTCGAGCGCGCGATCGGCATCGACGAGCAGCTCTAGCGCGCTGCGCCGCGCTGCGCCGATAAGCGCCCGCGCGAGCGCGTCGCCGGCGCACGCGCGTCGGCGGCGCGCGTCAGCCGCGAACGTCAGCGCTTGTCGGCGGCGCCGTCGGCGGCCGGGCGCGAGCCGCCGTACAGCAGCCGCTTCGGCACCGGCACGGGGCTCAGGCGATCGGCGGCCGAGCCGACGAAGCGCCGCGGCTCGAGCTTGGCGACGAGCGCGGCGAGCTCCTCTCGCTCGGCCGCGTCGAGCGAGCTGGGGCGCCCGCGCCCCTTGGCGACGAGCGCGAGCAGCCGGCGGCGCTCGGCGCCGTCGAGCTTGCTCAGGTGCGCCTTCGCGAGCAGCGCGACCTCGGCGGCGGACAGCAGCGCGAGCACAGGGACCCCGCGCGTCAGGCGCTTCGGCGCGTGCTTGAGCAGGAATCGCAGCATCCACCCGAGTATGCCCGCGAAGCCGAGCGGCTACGCGACGCCGAGCGCCGGAGGATGTGCACGCGTGCGACTGCCTTAGTCTTACCGTCGCGCCGAACAGGCGCGACAGGCGCGCGCACGATGCCGGACACGAACGAAGCGATCACGCCAGAGCTCAGCACGCAGGTCCTGCCGGGCTCGTTCCCGGGAGACCTCGGCATCGAGCTGACGGAGATCACCGACGAGCACGTGCGCGGGCGGATGCTCGTCGACAGACGTCACCTGCACCCGATGGGTTACGTGCACGGCGGCGCGTGGGTCGCGTTCGCGGACACGGTCGCGGCATGGGGCACGATGCGCCACCTGCCCGAGGGCAAGGGCTTCACGACGGTCGAGCTGAAGACGAACGTGCTCGCGTCGGCGCGCGACGGCGACGAGCTGACGGCGCTCGGCGTGCCGCTTCACGTCGGCTCGCGCACGCACGTGTGGCAGGTCGACGTGTTCCGCGGCGAGCGCCTCGCGGCGCACTTCGTGTGCACGCAGATCGTGCTCTGAGGCGGTCCCGCCGGGCGCCGGTACGGCTCAGGCGTCTGGCCCGGCGCCGGCGCCGGCCGGCAGCGGCTCGCGCGCGCCGCCGGGCGCGGCGGCGTCGCGCTGCTCGAAGAACTCGGCGCCCTCGATGCTGACGTGCGGCACGACGCGCTCGAGCCAGCCCGGCATCCACCAGTTGACGCGTCCCATCAGCAGCATCAGCGCGGGCACGAGCAGGCAGCGCACGACGGTCGCGTCGAGCACGACGGCGACGGCGAGCCCGATCCCGAACTGCTTGATCGTCGGATCGCCGTTGAGCACGAAGCTGCCGAACACGAACACCATGATCGCCGCGGCGGCGGTGATCACGCGCGCGCTCGTGACGAGCCCGGAGACGACCGAGCTGCGGTTGTCCTCGCCGGCGTGCACGTGCTCCTCGATCTGGCTGACGAGGAACACCTCGTAGTCCATCGACAGGCCGAACAGCACGGCGAACATGAACAGCGGCACGTAGGAGACGATCGGCACGGGCCCGCTGAGGCCGATCACGCCGGCGAGCCATCCGTACTGGAAGATCGCCGTCAGCACGCCATAGGAGGCGCCGATCGACAGCAGGTTCATGACGGCCGCCTGCGCCGGGATCACGGCCGTGCGGAACGCGACGATCAGCAGCAGGAAGCTGAGCGCGATCACGACGATGATCTGCAGCGGCAGCTTGACGGAGATCCGCGAGGCGAGGTCGATGTAGCCGGCGGTGCTGCCGCCGACGTCGGCCTGCATGTCGGTTCCGCGCTCGGCGCTCGGGATCACGCTCGAGCGCAGCTTTTCGACGAGCGTCGTCGTCGCGTCTTCGGCCGGCCCCTTGCTCGAGACGGCGTTGAAGTACGCGGTCGTGCCCGCCTGGTCGATCTGCACGGGCGTGAGCGCGGCGACGCCGGGCGTCTGCGAGATGTCCTTCTGCAGCGTCTGCAGGCGCGGGTCGGCGGCGCGCGGGTCGCCGCCCGAGGAGCCCTGCTTCGAGCCGCTCGAGGAGGAGGGCTTCGACGCGCTCGAGGAGCTCGGCGCCGGCGCCTTCGCGGGCGTGCCGAGCGAGACGGCGACGAGCAGCGGGCCGTTGATGCCCGACCCGAAGCTCTTCGACAGCAGGTCGTACGCTTTGCGCGCGGTCGTCGACGTCGACAGCGCGGCGACGTCCTGCTGGCCGAGGTTCAACGACAGCAGCGGGATCGTCAGCGGGATCAGGATCGCGAGCGCCGCGAGGCCGGCGACGATCGGGTAGCGCGCGATCTCGTGCGCCCATTTCGACCACAGGCCGGCGTGCGCCTGCGACTCCGGTCGCGGGTGGCGCACGCGCAGCGATTCGATCCGCGGGCCGGTGATCGCGAGCACGGCGGGCAGCAGCGTCAGCGCGCCGAGCACGGCGACGACGACGGCGACGGCCGCCATCAACCCCATCGTCGTGATCAGCGGGATGCCGGCGACGGCGAGCGAGACGAGCGCGATCGTGACGGTGCCGCCCGCGAAGAACACGGCGCCGCCGGACGTCGCCGCGGCGCGCGCGATCGACTCCTCGACCGACAGCCCTTCGTGCATCCCGCGGAAGTGCCGCGTGACGATGAACAGCGCGTAGTCGATGCCGACTCCCAGCCCGATCATCGTCGCGAGCGTCGGTGCGACGGTCGGCACGGTCGCGACGTGGCCGAGCATGCGGATGATCGCGAGCGTCGCGAGCAGCGCGATGATCGCGTTGAGGATCGGGATCAGCATCGAGACGACCGTGCCGAACGTCAGCGTCAGGATCACCATCGCGGCGATGATCCCGATCAGCTCGCTCGACTCGGTCGCGGGCTTGGAGACCTTCTGCCCGAGCTGCCCGCCCGTCTGCACTTCGATGCCGGCCGCCTTCGCGGCGTTCGCGCCGTCGATGATTTCGTGCGCTTCGCCGACGGACAGCTGGCCGGGGCTGACGCCGAGCGTGACCGACAGGTAGCCGGTGCTCTGGTCCTTGCTCAGCGCGCCGGCGCCCTGCGGCGAGAGCGGGCTGACGACGGACGCGACGTGCGGCTCCTTTGCGACGGCCTTCGCCGCCGCTTCGACCGCTTCGGCGTTCTTCTTGTCAGTCAGCTTGCCCCCTCCGGGAGACGTATGCAAGACGATCGGGCTCGACCCGTTCGCCTGGTCGGGGAAAGACTTCTTGAGCGCGTCCGTCGCGCGCTGGCTGTCGGTGCCGGGCAGCGAGAGGTTGTCGTTCGTGTTTTCGCCGAGCCGATGCGAGATCGCGACGAGCGCGATCGTCGCGACCAGCCACACGGCGAGCACGTAGAAGCGTCGTCGCACGCAGAACCGCGCCAAGCCATAAAGAACGCCGGTCATGCCGGTCGCCGCCCCCTTGCAGTCGCGTTCACTTGCTGGCGAACCTTACTTATTGGCTCCTCGGCGCGATCGAACGCGCTCCCGCGAGGAGGGGCGTGGCGGCGCTACGCGCTCGCGACGACGTTCTCGAACACGGCGGCCATGCCCTGGCCGCCGCCGATGCACATCGTCTCCAGGCCGTAGCGCGCGTCGCGCCGGCGCAGCTCGCGCAGGAGCGTCGTCATGATCCGCCCGCCGGTCGCGCCGATCGGATGGCCGAGCGAGATGCCCGAGCCGTGTACGTTGACGCGCTGCAGGCCGTCGGGCAGGTCCCACTCGCGCAGCACGGCGAGCGCCTGCGAGGCGAACGCCTCGTTGAGCTCGATCAGGTCGAGGTCGGCGAGCGAGAGGCCGGCGCGCTGCAGCGCGCGTGCGGTCGCGGGGATCGGGCCGATGCCCATCGTCTCGGGCGCGACGCCGGCGACGGCCCACGAGACGAGTCGCGCGAACGGCTTTAGGCCGAGCTCGGCGGCCTTGTCGGGGTGCGTGACGATGCAGATCGCGGCGCCGTCGTTCTGCCCGCTGGCGTTGCCTGCGGTGACGGTCGCGTCGGGGTCGCTGCGAGCCATGATCGGCTTCAGCGCGGCGAGCTTCTCGAGCGTCGTGTCGGCTCGCGGGTGCTCGTCGCGGTCGATCACACGCTGCTCGCGGCGCGTTGAGACGGTGACGGGGACGATCTCCTCGGCGAACGTGCCGTCGTCCTGCGCGGCGACGGCGAGCCGGTGCGAGCGCAGCGCCAGCTCGTCCTGGTCGGCGCGCGAGACGCCGTAGTCGCGGCGGACGTTCTCGGCCGTCTCGATCATGCCGCCGGCGATGACGTGATGGATGCCGCCGGCGGTCACGCGCGGGCGCGCGAGGCGGTCGGCGAGCTCGACGCCGCCGCCCTCGACGCCCCAGCGAATGCCGGTCGCGTAGAACTCGGCCTGGCTCATGCTCTCGACGCCGCCGGCGAGGACGACGTCGGCGACGCCGGTCTGCACCTCCATGCAGCCGAGCGTAATCGCCTGCAGGCCCGCGCCGCAGCGGCGGTCGACCTGCAGCCCGGGAACGTCGACGCCGAGCCCGGCGTCGAGCGCGGCGACGCGGCCAATCGCCGGCGCCTCGCCGTTGGCGTAGCCCTGGCCGAGGATCACGTCGTCGACGTCGGCGGCCGGCAGCGCGGTGCGACGCACGAGCTCCTCGATCACTGTCGCGGCGAGCTTCGCCGGCGGCACGTCGCGAAAGACGCCGCCGAAGCCGCCGACGGGCGTTCGCAGCGGCTCGCAGATCACGGCGTCGCGCATCGGGCCGAGATTATCGAGCGACCGGGGGCCGAGACACCGAGGCCCCCGATCGCCCTCTACCCGGATGACCTGTGGCCTTCCGCGTCAACTCGTCGGCGGCGCGACGCGCTTGCTTTAGCGCCAGCGGCGAGCGCCCGCGAAGCGACGAGCTAGCGCGTGCGGCCGAACTTGCGTCGCACGAGCAGCGTCGCCCGCCGCCGCAGCCGCTGTTCGCGACGCGCGAGCTGCGCGGCGCTCGCGCCGCGTGCGGCCGGCGCGCGCTTCTCGGCCGTGATGAGCGCGTCGATCAGGCCGGCGGTCGACTTGCCGGCGGTCGCGTCGGCGAGCTGCGCGAGCGTCTTGCCGGAGCGCAGCTCGCTCTGCAACGCGGCGCGGCTCGTGCCGAGGTAGGACGCGGCGGCCTCGCCGAGGCGCAGGCGCGCGGAGAACAGCGCTTTCAGCCGGATCGCGCGGAAGGTGGCCGCGCCGACGGGACCGCCGGGCCTGTTGACCTCGGCGGTCACGCGCGCGGGGAGCCGGTTCGTGGCGGCGGCGAGCTTCGCCTTCCTGGCGGCCTCGAGCGCTTCGATCAGGCCACGCTCGGACTTGCCGGCGCCGGCCGAGTCGGCGACCTGCGCGAGCGACTTGCCGGAGCGCAGTTCGTGCGAGAGCTTGGCGGGCGTGATGCCGAGGTAGGAGGCGGACGTCGCGATGTCGCGCTCGCGCGCGGTCGTCGCGGGGTGATGCCTGCGCACGGTGCTCTGCCCGGTCGCCGAGACGGCGGCGATCGTGGCGCCGGTGAGCAGCACGGCTACGGCCGCCGCGCCGACTACCTTCTGTCGAGTTCGTCGCCTCATTTCTGTCGAGTTCGTCGCCTCATCGAGATCATCTTTGCCCGCCTTCATAAACACGGCTCAGCCAACCGCTAAATGGTAGGTAAAAGCGGCTTCACGGCCAAACGGCTCGTCTCGCCGCACAACGCGGCGGGCGTCGTCTACGGCGTGATCACGGTCGGCGCGCTGATGGCCGCCGAGAGCGGACGCCACGAGAGCTACCTCGACACGCTCGCGTCGGCGGTGTTCGCGGTGCTGCTGTATTGGCTCGCGCACTCCTACGCGGACCTGCTCGGGCGCCGGCTCGAGACGGGCGAGCACCTGACGGCGCGGACGCTCGTGCGCGAGCTCGCGCACGACTGGGCGATCGTGCGCGGCGCGGCGATCCCGCTGCTCGCGCTCGTGATCGCATGGGTCGTCGGCGCGAGCCAGGAATCGGGCGTGACGGCGGCGCTGCGCACGGCGGTCGTGACGGTCGTCGTGTTCGAGCTGCTCGCGGGGATCCGCGCGAAGTCGACGCCGAGCGAACTGCTGCTGAAGGGCGCGGTCGGCGTGACGATGGGGATCGCGATCCTCGCGGTCAAGGGCGTTCTGCGCTGAGCGCGCGCACGAGCCGGCGCACGCACGTCGAGCACCGTCGGGCTGGCCGGTAGCGGGCGTCGTGCGCCGTGCGCGCGTTGTGCGCGCAGACCCAGGACGATGGTCCCCGACGAGAGTTGACTTTAAGAGACGAGTTGTCTGTGCCGGCGTGCTAGCGTCGCGCCGGTTGTGTGTAGACAATGAATCGCTGACGTGAAACGATCCTGATTAACTGATTCGTGATCAGGTTCCAGTTAATAGGGCGATTCAAGGGGACCGAATGACAAGGACGGAGAGCGAGCCGCCTCTTGGGGGGGCGACGGAGGTCAGGCCTACGCCGCTTTACCGGCGGCTGCCGCACGGGCCGCACCGTCTCGGCGCGGAGGAGGTCGTGCGCAACCAGCGCAACCGGATGCACGGGGCGATGATCGAGGCGGTCGCGGCGAACGGCTACGAGCGCACGAGCGTCAAGCAGGTGGTCGGGCTGGCGGGCGTCTCGCGGCGCTCGTTCTACGAGCAGTTCGCGAACAAGCAGGAGTGCTTCCTGGCGACGTTCGACGTGATCGCGGCGCGCGGCGCCGGTCGCGTGAGCGCGGCGTACCGCGCGGCGGACGGCGACGCGCAGACGCGCCTGCACGCGGCGTTCGGCGAGCTGACGCACGCGATCAGCGCGAACCGCAAGAGCGCGAACCTCGTGATCCTCGAGGCGCCGAAGGTGGGGGCGCCGGCGCTGCTGCGGCTGCGTCGCGCGTCGTCGACGTTCGAGCAGATGCTCGCGAGCTGCTTCGAGCACACGTCGGAATCGGGCCCGCTGCCGGGGCCGGTGATCCGCGGCATCGCGGGCGGCCTGCACGAGGCGATGTCGCGCTGCGTGCGCGAGGGGTCGGCGGAGACGGCGCCGCAGCTGGCGGACGAGATGTTCCAGTGGACGCTGCTGTTCCAGACGCCGGCGGCGAAACAGCTCGCCGAGCGGCTCGCCGAGCGCGCGCGACGCGCGCTCGCGCAGGGGCGCAAGGCGCCGGCGATCGACGCGTTCTCGGCGCGCTCGGTGCGCGGCGAGACGCGCGAGCGCCTGCTCGAGCAGGCGCTGCGCCTGGCGGTGATCGAGGGCTATCGCGAGCTGAGCGCACCGCAGATCGCCGACGCGGCCGCCGTGCCGGTCGATGCGTTCTTCGAGCTGTTCGAGGGCAAGGAGGAGTGCTTCCTGGCGGCGCTCGACATGCTCGGCGAGCAGCTGGTCGAGCTCGCGTCGGACCCGGAGCTCGGCTCGGCGCAGTGGCCGTACGCGGTGCGACGCACGATCCGCGAGCTGCTGGGCTTCCTCGCCGACCGGCCGATCTACGCGCAGACGATCGCCGAGGGGGCGTTCGCGGCGGGCGCAGACGCGATCGAGCGCAACCTCGCGCTCGCGCACCGCATCGCAACATTGCTGACCGAAGGCGCGCCGGAGCAGGCGCGCAGCGCGCTAGCGGTGCAGGGCGCCGCGGGAGCGCTGTCGCACACGGTGCGCTGTCACGTCGCGAGCGGGCAGATCCAGCTGCTGTCGGTGCTCTCGGACTACCTGACGTACATCGTGCTGACGCCGTTCATCGGGTCCGAGCAGGCGGCCGAGCTGGTGATCGAGGACGAGGACTAGGCGCGGACGCTAGCGACGCCGTTTGCGCGGCAGGCGCTCGCCGAGGTACGTGATCAGGATGCCGACGAGCAGCGAGATCACGATCACGATGATCAGCGGCGCCTTGCCGGAGCCGAACACGTAGCTGACCTTGACTTCGTTGAAGTTGAAGACGGCGAACAGCGTGATCAGGATCGCGAGGACGGCGACGACGGCATTACGCCTCAGCTCGCGCTTGGTGCGTTTGTCGCGTTTCGGCGCGGCGGCGCCGGCGGGCGTGCCGGGTGTCTGTGCCGATGCGGACATGCAGGCTGATGCTACCCGCTCGGCGCGCTCGACAAGCAGCGCGCGCAGGCGCTATCCGCTCGCGCGCAGCTCCTCAGCGACCCACGTGCAGGCGATCGAGATGTCCTCGACGCCGAGCGCGGCGGCGACGTTGAGCGCCATGCCGTGACGGAAGAACTCGTCGAGCCGCTCGGGGTCGGCGCCGGAGAGCTCGCGCGCGAGCTCGACGAGCTCGGCGTAGCGGCGGCGCACGCACGCGCGCACGACGTCGTCGTCGCAGGCGGCGTAGGACTGGTGCTGGAGCATCAGGTAGTCGCGGTCTGAGACGAGCAGGTCGGTGTAGGCGTGGCCCATCGCGTCGAGCACGTCGTCGCAGTCGGCCGAGGAGCGCCCCGCGGCGTAGTCGGCGGCGGCGGCGCGGAACGTCTCGGCGACGCGCTCGAAGCCGCGCTCGAGCGCGGCGATGAACAGGTCGCGCTTGCTGGCGAACAGGCTGAAGACGTACGGCTGCGCGACGCCGACGCGACGCGCGATCCGCTCGACGGGCGTTCCGTGCAGGCCGCCATGCGCGAACTCGTGCACGGCGGCGGCGATCAGCTCTTCACGCCGCTCGGCCGCCGGCACGCGCCGGCGCGCGGGCTTGGTGGTGACGCTCACGAGCTCCTTCCTACCACGAGCGGCTCGCGCGCGCCAGCGCTCGCGGCGCGCGGCGCTCCCCGACCGCTGCGCTCGGCGGCGGCGAGCGCGCCGTCGACGTCGGCGGAGTCGGCTGGCGCGGCGGCGCCGAACGGGAGCACGAGCACGACGAGCGCGCCGAGGGCGAGCACGGCGACGCCGACCCAGATTGCGGGACTCAGTCCGTTGACGAACGCCTGCGGCGAGGTGTAGCCGCCGGAGCCGGTGAAGACGGTCGCGAGGACGGCGACGCCGAGCACGCCGCCGACCTCGCGGATCGCGTTGTTGGCGCCGGAGGCCTGTCCGGCCTGGTCGGTGCGCACGGAGGACAGCACGGCGTTGGCGGACGGCGCGAACACGAGCGCCATGCCGGCGCCGGCCATGAAGAACGGTACGAGCATGTCCGAGTACGCGAGGTGCGTCGTGAACATGCTGTCCAGCCACGCGAGCGCGCCGGCCTGCAGCGCGAGGCCGGCGAACATGAACAGGCGGCTGCCGAAGCGCTCGGAGAAGACGCCGGCGAGCGGCGCGACGACCATCGTGCCGCCGGTCCACACGAGCAGCTTCAGGCCGGCCTGGAACGGCGTGTTGCCGAGCACGTTCTGCATGTACTGCGAGAGGAAGAAGATCGAGCCGAACATGCCGAAGTACATCGTCAGCGAGGCGACGTTGGTGACGGCGAACGAGCGCTTGGCGAAGAACGACATCGGCAGCATCGGCTCGGGGGCGCGCCGCTCGAACGTGACGAACGCGGCGAGCAGCGCGAGGCCGGCGATCAGCGAGACGAGCACGGTCGCGCTCGTCCAGCCGAGCGACTGCGCGCGGACGAGGCCGAAGACGATTCCGAACAGCCGCTCGACGCGAGCGCGAGCCCGGGCAGGTCGAGTTTGCCGTTGGGGCCGCGGCTCTCGGACAGCCAGCGTGCGCGAGCGGGGCGAGCACGAGGCCGATCGGCACGTTGATCCAGAAGATCCAGTGCCACGAGATGCTCTGCACGACGGCGCCGCCGACGAGCGGGCCGAGCGCGACGGCGATGCCGCTGACGCCCGACCACACGCCGATCGCCATCCCGCGGCGCTCGGCGGGGAACGCCTCGGCCAGCAGCGTCAGCGTGAGCGGCGTGACGATCGCGGCGCCGGTGCCCTGGATCGCGCGCGCGGCGATCAGCAGGTCGGTGCTCGCGCGAGCCCGGCGGCGCGGAGGCGGCGGTGAAGACGGTCAGCCCGAGCAGGAACATGCGCTTGCGCCCGAAGCGGTCCCCGAGCGCGGCGCCGGTCAGCAGCAGCACGGCGTACGCGAGCACGTACGCGTTGACGGTCCACTCGAGCGACTGGATCGAGGCGCCGAGGTCGCGGTGGATCGTCGGCAGCGCGACGCTCACGACGAGGTTGTCGAGCACGACCATGAAGAGGGCGACCGAGACGATGCCGAGGGTCCAGCGGTTCCTGCGCGACGTGCTCATCGTTGCTCCTCTTCGAGTGGACGCGGTTATCTTAGCAGTGACTAATAATAATTATAAGCAGAAGACTGCTTCCTCTGCGCGGGCGCCGCGCCGCCGCCACTCGGCGCGGGACGGCGAGTTCAAGCGAGGGGGCCGCGGCGGGCGGCGAATACCATGGCAGTCGATGCGACGACCCGGCTCGATACGCGTGCCCTCGGCGGCGGCGATCTGCGCGGCGGCGCTGCTGAGCGCGTGCGGCTCGGGGACGAAGACCGTGTCAGGTGCCGAGCGCTCCGCCGATCTCGCAGACGACGCGGCGACGCCGACGGCGCGCGAAGACGACGAGCACGGCCGACGGGCACGACGCCGGCGACGAGCACGCCGACGCGGCGGGACGAGCGGCGCGACGACGACGCGCACGGCGCCCGCGCCGGCGTTCACGCAAACAGGCAGCGGGCAGCCGACAGGCGGCGAGCGGCGCGGCGCTGCGCTCGTGCGCGCGCAAGGGTTCACGCCGAACGACACGCTCCCAATACCACCCCGACCAGACCCTGCGCGTGCTGTCGGCACACGCACGGGCTCCTCGCGACGGTTATGGCCAGCAGGCGTTCTTCTTCGTCAACGGCCGCTACCTCGGCACCGACACCAAGGAAGCCGAGCGCGACGCGTGAAGCTCGTCGCCCAGGGCGACACCGAAGTGACGCTCGCCTATCCGCTGTACCGCAAGAGCGATCCGCTGTGCTGCCCGAGCGGCGGCCAGGCGCACGTGTCGTTCCAGCTGAACAACGGCAAGCTCGTGCCGCTCGGCGCGATCCCTCCGGCGAGCGCGCGAACAGGCGGCGCGTCAGCCGGGCGCTAGCAGCGCAGCGTCCTATCGTGGGCGGTCGACAGAGGTACGACTACCGAGAAAGGACTGCGGATGAGCGAGAAGATCGAGGGGCGCGGCAGAAGCAGCTGCTGAAGGGCAAGAACTTCGCCGAACGTCGCGACGCTGCGCGCGCGACGGATCGGTGCAGCGTCGCGCCGGTGTGGGTCGACGTGCAGGACGGGCAGCCCGGTGCGTCAACAGCGCAGAGGGGCGCGCCTGGCCGCGCAACCTCGAGCGCGACCCGCGCGTGACGCTGACGGTGCAGAACATCGAGAACCCCTACGAATACCTCGAGATCCGCGGGACGCGTCGCCGAGCGCACGCACGACGGCGCCGACGAGCACATCGACTCGCTGGCCAAGAAGTACATGGGCGAGGAGCCTACCCGCTGCGCCAGCCGGGCGAACAGCGCGTGATCATCCGCGTCGCAGCCGGAGCACGTGTACATGCAGTCAGCCGCCGCGCTGAGCGGCGGCGGCGCGCTCAGCGGCCGCGGCGCAGCAGGCGCCGCCACAGCGGCTGGGCGCGCGGCTGCGTGCGCAGCCAGTCCTCGCGCAGCGGCAGGCGCCCGCGCTCGCGCGCCGCGAGCACGCACGCGCTGTGCGCGTGGCGGCGCCGGCGCGTGTCGCCTTCGGGCGCGATCAGCATATGCTCGCTGAGCGCGGGCAGATGCTGACCACAAAGCGGACATCGATACGTCGCCGGCTTGCGATTCGCCGCACGGCGCACCGTCCACCATCGGGCTGGCGGCAGGTCGGGCACTCGTCCATTGTTGCGCCTGTCGCGGCAACGCTCGCGGCGACGGTCGCGATCGGCGTCGGCGTCGCGCTGGCGCGCGTCGAGCGCGAGCGGCGCGCGGGCACGAAGCGGCGCGAGCGCGAGCGGCGCTTCGGGCTGAACGCGGACGAGCGGCCGGGCGCCGGCCTGCGGCGGATCGCGCTCGGCCAGACTCGACCTCGCCGTCGAAGCGCTGCGCGGCCCGGCGGCGGCTCGCCGGAGGAGCGCGTGCACGAGGCGCGCAAGGCGCTCAAGCGGCTGCGCGCGCTGCTGCGCCTGCTCGAGGACGAGCTCGGCGAGCGCGCGTACGAGCACGAGAGCGCGGTCGTGCGCGACGCCGGCAAGCAGCTCGCGGGCGCGCGCGACGCGGAGGTTCTGCTGCGCACCCTCGACGACCTGCTCGAGCGCCAGCCGAAGCTCACGCAGCGCGAAGGCGGGCGGCGGTTGCGCGCGCGCTTGCGGCGCGAGCGCGACGGCGCGGCCGATCGCGCGCTGGCGGCCGGCGCCAGCGCCGGCGGCGACGGCGCGCTCGCCGAGCTGCTCGCGCTGCGCATGCGGATTGCGGCATGGCGGCTGGACGACGGCGAGGATCTCGACGCGCTCGCGCCGGCGCTCGCGCGGATCTACGGCCAGGGCCGCAAGCGGATGCGGCGGGCGGCGCGCGCGCCCGCGCGCACACGCGCGCGCAAGCTGCACGAATGGCGCAAACGCGCGAAGGACCTGCGCTACGTCGCGGAAATGCTCGATCGCGCCGCCGCCGATGCGCCGGCGCGCGGCAAGCGCGCGAAGCGCGCGCGCCGTCAGGCGAAGTTCGTCGGCAACATCGCCCGCCGCGCGGACGACCTCGGCGAACTGCTCGGCGAGGAGCACGATCTCGCTGTGCTCGCCGAGCGCGTGCGCGCCGCGGCGAACGCGGCCGACGCGACGCTGGGGCGCGGCTCGCGCAAGGCGCTGCTGAAGGCGATCGAGCGCCGCCGGCGCCGGTTGCGCAAGCGCGCGCTGCGCGAAGGCGCGAAGCTGTACGACCGAAAGCCAAAGCGCTTCGTGCGAAAGATGCGCCGCGCCACGACGCCGCCAGCACGCGTCTGACGGCCGTCAGTCGATGCTGAGGATCGTCAGCTCGCGCGTGCCTTTGGGCAGCGCGACCGACGTCTTCTCGCCGCGCGCGCGACCGAGCAGCGCGACGGCGACGGGCGATTCGGCCGACAGCCGGCCCTCGGCGGGCGCGGCGTCGTGCGAGCTGACGATCCGCCACATCTGCTCGACGCCGTTCTGGTCGCGCACGCGCACGGACGAGCCGAAGCCGACGACGTCGCCGGGCGCCTGCGAGGCGTCCTCGACGACGACCGCCGCGGCGATCCGCTCGCGCAGGCGCGCGATCTTCGTCTCGAGGTGCGCCTGCTCGTTCTTGGCGTCGTGGTACTCGCTGTTCTCCTTCAGGTCGCCCCATTCGCGCGCCGTCTTGATCCGCTCGGCGATCTCGCGCCGGCCGTCGCCCTCCAGCTCCGCGAGCTCGGCTTCGAGTTGGGCGAGCCCGTCGGCGGTCGTCATGTTGACGGGGTCGGCCACAGACGGAGCCTACCGTGCTCGCTCAGAAGTACGTGCTCGGCGACGATGAAAGGAGCGCGTAGATCTGCACGATCGCCGCCTGGTAGAGCAGCTGCGCGGAGGCGGGCGAGCCGGCGACGAACACGTTGTCGGAGAGGCGCAGGTGTTCCCACGCGTAGTTGGCGTACACCTGCGCGAGCCGCGGGCCGGGCGGGTCGTGCGTGACGGAGTCGAGGTAGAGGATGTTGCGGAAGTAGACGGACGGGAAGAACGGGTTCTCTTCGCCGAGCCGCTGCGGCGTGAAGTACGCGAGCGCCGCCTGCGCGGTCTGTCGCGCCTGGAACAGGTAGCCGGCGTTGCCGGTCGCCTGGTAGAGCAGCGTGCCGGCGCCGATCATCGTGCCCTGGTTGTAGCTCCAGATCGTCGGGTCGATCACGCCGTGCTGGCGGATGTGGTCGGCGTACAGGCCGCTCGGCTGCAGCAGGCACGTGCGCACCCAGTTGTACGCCATTTCGGCGAACTGCAGGTACTGCGCGGCGCCGGTGATCTTGTACAGCTGCGCCGCGAGCTCGGCCGCGGGCGCGGTCGTGACAGTGTTGCGTTCGACGTTTTCGGCGCTGTTCGAGAACGGGATGCCGCCGGGGCACGCGAGCGTCTGGTCGGTCGACCAGCCGGCCATCTCGAACGCCATGATCCCCTCGGCGTAGCCGAGCGCGCCGGGGCTGTGCGTCTGTTTGTAGACCCGCGCGAGCTCGATGCCCACCCAGTCGTTGTCGTCGTAGTACTTCGTTCCGCCGGGACCCGCCGGCGGCGCGACGGTGCCGTCGAACGCCGGCAGCGAGCTCGTGTAGATGCCTTCCGGCGCGCCCGAGTTGTTCGCGTCGAGGTACTCGCGCAGGCCGAGCAGCCGCGCGCGGACTTCGGCGGCGAGCGAGACCGGCAGACGCGGGACGTTCGACATGCTGACGGTCGCCGCGAACGCCTGCGAGAACGACCACAGGTAGGAGAACGGTTCGCCGGAGTACAGCCCCGAGCCGGGGATGTAGTAGTAGCGCTGCATCGCTTCGAACGCGAGCAGGCCGCGCAGCGGGTTGCCTTTGAGCGCCGGCTTGCGCGGCTTCGCCTTCGCCTTCGTCTTCGTCTTGCTCGACGGCGTGCTCGAGCCGGTCGGCGCGATCCCGCCGGCGCTCGTCGCGGCGCGCGCGAACGGCCTCGCGCGCGGGTGCGCGAACGGCCGCGAGGCGCCGCTCGGGTAGCGCGCGGAGCTCCGCGCGGCGCGGTGCGCGGAGCCCGAGGAGCCGGTGGCCGCGAGCGCTGCGCTCGGCGCGAGCGACGCGACCGCGGCGCATGTGAGCAGCAGCAGCCCATGTCGCCGCGCGGGCGGGCGCGCGGAGCCGGCCGACCGCGACACGGCGGTCCGACGCCGGCCGACGCGACGCGGGTGCGCGTTCTGCTCGGGGAGGGCGGTCATCGTTCTCGAAGCACAACAGGCGAGGCGGTCATTCGATTTGGTATACGCCGTGGCGGTGTCGATGGACTACACGACGGTGGGGCACGTGACGGTCGACGTGATGGCCGACGGGTCGCGCCGCCCCGGTGGCAGCGCGTTCTACAGCGCGCTGCAGGCCGCGCGGCTCGGCGCGCGCGCGCTGATCCTCACGCGCGGCGTGCGCGCGGAGATCGAGTCGCTGCTCGCGCCGTACGGCGACGAGCTCGAGCTACGCGTGATCGACGACGCACGCACGACGACGTTGCAGACGTGGGGCGTCGGGCGTGCGCGCGCGCAGCGGATGCTCGCGTGGGCCGGCGAGATCGGCTCAGAGGTCCGCCTCGACACGGCGATCGCGCATCTCGCGCCGATCGCGCGCGAGACGCCGGCGCGCTGGCGTGGGCGCGCGCGCTTCGTCGGCGTGACGCCGCAGGGGCTCGTGCGCGACTGGTCGGCGCGCGACGGGCGGATCGTCGCGTGCGCGCTCGACACCGCGCTGCTGCCGCGACGCTGCGACGCGATCGTGCTCAGCGAAAGCGAGCGCGAGAGCTGCGCGGCGCTGCTCGACGACGCCGCGCGCGAGTGGGCGCCGGTGATCGCCGTGACGGCCGCCGCGGCGCCGACCGAGCTGCATCTGCCCAACGGCGAGCTCGCGCGCGTCGAGGTGCCGTCGGTCGAGCCGATGCGCGACGACGTCGGCGCCGGCGACGTGTTCGCGGCGGCGTTCTTCCTCGCGCTCGCCGACGGCGCGAGCGCGAGCGCGGCGGCGGCGTTCGCGAACGCCGCCGCGGCCGTGCGGATCGCCGGCGACGGGCCGGCGGCGATCGGCGATCGCGCCGCGATCGAAGCGCGTGTCGCGGCCGTCGCGTAGCGCCGCGCGCCGTGCCGCGCGGGCTGCTCAGCTCGCGTGGCTGAGCGCGCCGTCGATCAGCGTCGCGAGCTCGTCGTCGGACAGCTCCAGGCCGCAGCCGCACGCGCGCGCGGCGAGCCGCAGCGCGCCGCAGACGGGCGCCGCGTCGACGACCGACACCCGTGCGCTCGGCGCCGTCGCGTGGACCTTCTCGACGAGCGGCTCGACGAACACGGCGCCGGCCTTGTACGAGCTGCCGATCAGACCGACCGGAAACGGCTCGTCGTCGTCGCCGAGGTCGGTCTCGCCGATCGCCGTCACGATCTGCTCGCCGAGCTCGGCGGCGCCGCGGCGGTACAGCTCGCAGGCGACCGCGTCGCCGGCGTCGGCGAGCTTGCCCGTCTCGATCGCGAACTTTGCGATCTCGCCCTTCGTCAGCGGCTTGGAGTAGACGAGCGGCGCGACCTGCTCGACGCGCTCGACGTCGAAGAACTCGACGGCGGCGCCGCTCAGCGCCGTCGCCGGACCCGACCCGTCGCGGTCGGCGAGCGCGGCGTGGATCGAGGCGATGCCGAGCCAGTAGCCGCTGCCCTCGTCGCCCAGCAGGTGCCCCCAACCGCCGACGCGCCACGCGCGCCCGTCGCGCCCGACGGCGAGCACGTTCGAGCCGGTGCCGGAGATCGCGCCGACGCCGGCGCGCGCGCCGGTCGCCGTCGCCCATGCGCCGACGACGTCGTTGACGACGATCCAGTCGTCGCTGCGCGCGGCGCGAACGTGGCGCACGATCGCGTCGGTGTCGGTGCCGGCGACCGCCAGCACGGCGGCCGCGAGCTGATCGTCGCCGATGTCGGCGCGCTCCAGCGCGCGCCCGGCGGACGCGAGCAGCGCGCGCACGGCCGCCTCGGCGCCGACGGCGTCCTGGTTGCTCGGACCGGCCTGGTCGATGTGGACGACGCGCTCGTCGAGGTCGAGCACGGCGGCGAGCGTCTTCGTCGCGCCTCCGTCGATCGCCATCACGTAGCGCCCCGGCGCCAGCGAGCCGGGATGCGCGAGCGCGCGCGGCAGCGTGACGAGCGGGTCGCGGTCCATCGGCGGATCCTGGCAGGTTCGCGGCGGCGGTTAGGATCGCGTCGATGCACACGAGCGCGACGACGGCTGCGCCCTGCGGCTCTCCCATCGCGCGCACGCGCTTGCACCGGCAGACCGTCCAGACGGCGGCCCACCGGCGAGTCGAGGCCGGGAGAGGGAGTCGCGACTGGGCCGGCGAGGGTGCACCGGCCCAGTCGCGAGGAGCTTCCGAGAGCGCATCCGTGGCGCTCCCGGAGCTGGAGGATCGAGCGAGGGGGACTGTCGCTCTGTGTGGATTGCTCAGTGAGCTTATCAAGATTATGGGTAATGTCAAGCGGCGGTCCTGGCAGGACTGGAGTCGATCTTCGCGCTGTGCATCGGCTGTCGCGTGTTCGCGCTGCTGATCGGCGCCGGGCTCGTGCCCGCGGCGATGTGCGCCGAGTGCGCCGGCATCCGCGCTCACGCGCCTCCCGCGCACGCGGACGGCCGCGGCGTCGCGGGCGGGTAATCTGGCTCGCGTGAGCCGCCGCCGGGGAACGACGGGCCGATGACGCGCTACGAGAAGGGGCTCGTCGAGGTCGGCGACGGCCTGTACGCGTACCTGCAGCCGGACGGTGGCTGGGGCTGGAGCAACGCGGGGCTCGTCGTCGACGGCGAGCGCACGCTGCTGATCGACACGCTGTTCGACCTGCGTCTGACCGAGGAGATGCTGCGCGAGATGCGTCGCGCCGTTCCCGCTGCGGCGCGGATCGACACGCTCGTCAACCCGCACGCCAACGGCGACCACTGCTACGGCAACGAGCTCGTCGGCGACGCCGTGATCGTCGCCACCGAGCGCACCGCGGAGGAGATGGCCGAGCTGCCGCCGGCGGCGATGGCCGCGCTCGTCGAGCAGGCGCCGCAGCTCGGCGAGCTCGGCGAGTTCTTCCTGCGCTGCTTCGGCGCGTTCGACTTCGCCGCGATCGAGCTGACGCTGCCGAGCGAGACGTTCAGCGGCGAGCTCGCGCTTCGCGTCGGCGATCGCGAGCTGCGGCTGATCGAGGTCGGCCCGGCGCACACGCGCGGCGACACGCTCGTGCACGTGCCGTCGCAGCGCGTGCTGTTCACCGGCGACATCCTGTTCGCCGGCGCGCATCCGATCGCGTGGGCCGGTCCCGTGTCGAACTGGATCGGCGCGTGCGAGCGAATCCTCGAGCTCGATCCGGCCGCGATCGTGCCCGGGCACGGACCGCCGAGCGACGTCGCCGCGGTGCGCGAGCTGCGGGCCTACTTCGAGTACCTGTACGAGCAGGCGCGAGCGCGTCACGAGCAGGGCATCAGCGCGCTCGACGCCGCGCGCTCGATGAGCCTCGACCGGTGGGCCGACTGGCACGAGCGCGAGCGGCTCGTCGTCAACGTCGCGAACATCTACGCCGAGCTCGACGGCGCGCACGAGCCGGTCAACCCGCTGCTCGCGTTCCAGCAGATGGCCGAGCTCGCCGCCGACGGCTGAGAGCGGGCTGCGTCGCGCGAGCTCCGCCGTCGCGCATGAGCGCCCGCGACGCGATCCGGGCCGAGCAGGATCGCGTCGCGGAGCAAAGCGGAGTTCGGCCAGTCGCCGGGAGGGCGAACGCTGCGCCCTCCCGGCTGCGGCCGATCACGGCCGTGCTGGGACTACCTGTATTCGAGGTTCCCGCCGCTGAGGAACTGCGGGAGCGAGCCGATGTAGTACCCGCCGCCGCCTTCGGGACCGCCTTCCTTGCCCCATTCTTCACACGGTTCGCCTTCGAGCCTGTACTTGATCCCGTTGAATTCGTTCGAGATTACGATGTAGTGCTGAAGGCCTTCGGGGAAGTTCCGCGACGTCTGGTGCGCCTGCGTCGCATTCGTGTACGTCACCGTCGGTTTGCCTTTGGCTTCAGGCGGGATCGCCTGCGATTCGATGTAGATGTGGCATTCCGATTTTTGATATTCTTCGGTCTTGCCCGTGGCGACTTTGATCGCCACTTCGTTCAGAATATTGGCGCCGCCTTCGGCCAGGTATTCGACTTCCATCGGCGTCAGAAACTGCGTCGCCAGATAGATCTGCCTCGAGCTGAGTTTTGCGGACGTCAGACATTTCGCGAATTTCAGCGTGGTCGTGTACGTGCTCGACGTTCCGGCCGCGACCGTACCTTTCGAGGTCACCTTCCCGCATTTGATTTTGAACGCGCCCACTTTGAACGCCTGTTCGGTTTCGCTCGTACCGTGCGTCGCGCCCGATGTGCTCGCGACGAATTCGTGCGCCAGCGCCGGGCTCGCGGCAACCGCGAACGTGCCGATGCTCGCGACCAACCCTAGCGTCAGTCTCAGATTTCTCATTCTCCAGCGTCTCCCTTGTCGCCTCACGTGGCTGGCGGCCGACTCGCCCCCAGTTCCGATCTGCGCCCAATAGTCCTCCGACAACCCCTCCGATCCCGAGGGCGTGGTCCGGAACCCTACCACGAAAACATGCTGTCAAACGTGGTTTTTTGCGGTGGCGCGTGCCTCTACCGGCCGATCGCGTCGATTCCGGTCAGGCGCCCTCGGCGCCGCTGTACCCCAGCAGCACGAGGTTCTCGAGCCCGCGATCGACCGCCGTTTCGGCCGTCGCGATCCGACCTTGCGCAGCCGCGTACGCCGACGCGCTGCGTTCGGCGGCGGCCGCCGCGAGCGCCGTGTAGCCGCTCTGCGCTTGCGCCAGCGCGCCCGACAGCGCCGCCTGCACCCTTTGCGTCGCGGCGCTCGGTTCGAGCTGCGCCAGCGTCGCGTGAGCGGCGGCGTAGCCGGCGGCCAGCCGCCGCGCGAGCTGTTCGGCGTTCGTCGCGCTCGCCTGCGGACGCAGCTCGCGCGTGAGCGTCACGCGCAGCCGGTCGAGCGTGGCGATCGTCGCGCTGATCGCGCTCGCGTACGCCGGATCGGGCGTCAGCGCGATGTTCTGTGGCTGCCCGGCGATCGTCACCGATGCGACCGTCTGCTCGCACGCGCGCATGTACGCGTCGGCCGCCGAGCGCGCGTAGCACGCCAGCACGGTCGACTGCGCGGCCGGGTTCGGCACGACGAACAGCAGCAGCGCGCCGTCGAAGCCGCGCACGCTGAGCTGCGCATAGCGGTACGCCTGCAGTTCGACGAGATCGACGATCGTCGTTTGCGGCTGGCGGCGGACGTGTTCGAGGAACGACGCCGGCAGCGGGCCCGCCTCGCTCGCCGGCAGCGAGCCGACGACGAGGCCCGCCACGCTCGACTCGCCGCCGGGCGCGAGCAGCTGCTGCTGCGTCAACGCGAGACCGGGCACCGGCGACGCACCCGACACGCGCCGCCAGCCGCGCGGATATTCGATCAGCACGTTCACCGCCTTCGCCGTCTCTCGGCGTTCGCCGCCCGATCCGCCTTTGCCGCCCGAGTGCCCGACCAGGTAGCCGACGATCGCGACGACGATGAACGCCGGGATCACGGCGAGCGGAACGCCGACGCGCCCACGATAGGCGAGCTGAGGCCGAGGTGCCGCCGGGCCGCGCCGCAGAGATCTCATCGACTATTCGGAGCTGTCGAACGAGCCGCCGGACGACCCCGCCGCCCCCGACCCGTGGCCGCCGGAGCCCGAGTGCGAGCCGCCGCCCGACGGCGTGGCGCTCGATCCGGCGTCGGAGGATCCGGACGATCTCGGCGCGGGCGCCGGCGTCGGCGCGGGTGTCGGCGCCGGTTCGGGCGTGGCGATCGTCGCCGCCGGCGGCGTGGCCGTGCTGACCGTCGGCGCTTCGACCGGGAGCGGGCGCGCCGCGGGCGCTTGCGCCGGCTGCGGAGTCGGGCTCGGCTTTGCGACGATCGCGACCGGGACGGCGCCGGCGGCGGGCGAGGACCCGCTCAAGCCGACCGGGATCACGGCTCGCGCAGCCGATCCTTCGAGCGCCGCCGGCGGGCTGACGCCGGCTTGGCGCCCCGAGCTCGTCGTGATCTTGCCGAGCGCGAAGAAGCAGACGAACACGACGAGCGTCGACAGCAGCAGCGCCGGCCAGCGCCCGCGCAGGGTCGCTTCCGGGCCGCCGATCGGCAGCGACAGCCACCGCTCGCGCAGCATGTCGATCATGTCGAGGATCGTGCTCACGAGGCCGGGCACGGGATCGGCTTGGAGCCGGGCGGCGGCAGGCACGCGTCGCTTCGCACCGGCAGCTTGCCGCGGCGGATCTCGAAGCTCGTGAACTTGCCGATCTCACCCGGCTTCGTCACGCGGATCTGCAGCAGCACGCCGCCCGGGAGCGAGCGCTCGAAGCGACGGAACGACAGCGTGATCGACCCGACCCTGCCCTTGCCCGAGCTGGTCGCGACCCGGCTTTCGGCTTTCGTGGCGCAACCGTTGCCCGCGCACGTGACCGTCACCTTCGCTGCGGTCGGCGCCTGCACGGTCAGCAGGCGAACGTGCGCGCCGCGCGAGGTGACGTTGCCCGCGATCCGCACGATCGGGAACGGCTGCATCAGCGTGAGTGGGCGCCCGCTCACCGGCACCGACGCGGTCGCGACGCTGCTGCGCCCTTCGGCGTCGGTGACCTGCAGGCGTACGACGTGGTTGCCGGCGGCCGCGAACGACGTCGTCAGTACCGGCTTGCCCGGCGTGAACGGCGCGACGCTCGTAAGCGCCCAGGCGAAGCCGGTCAGCGGGCTGAAGCTGTCGGTCGAGCTCGACACGAGCGAGACCGCTTCGCCGACCTTCGGCGCCGCCGGGAACCATTTGAACGAGGCGACCGGCGGCGGCGGGACCGCGGGCGGCGCGACCGTGAACGTCGTCGGGGCGCTGAGGCCCGTGTTGCCGGCCTGATCGCTCTGCGTCGCCTGCGCCGTGTACGTGCCCGGCGCGAGCCCGCCGAACGTCGCCGCCCAGCCTCCGCCCGTGGCCTGCACGACGAGCGTCTCCAGCGGCGCCTGCCCCACGGCCGAGCCGCCGGCGTACAGCTGGATCGTGATCGTCGGCAGGTCGCCCGCGGCCGTGCCCGCAGCTCCGCCGACGGGCTGCGAGCCGCCGATCGAGGAGCTGCCGTTGGCGGGCGTCGTGATCGTCACGGCCGGCGGCGCCGTGTCGATCGTGAACGGGACCGGCGGTTCGCTCCTGCCGACTTCTTCTTCGAGCGGCGGGCGCGTCTGGATCGCCTGCGCCGTGTAGCTGCCGTCGGCGAGCGGCTGCGCGACGGCGGACCAGGCTCCGCTGTAGAGCTGCGTGCTCGCCGGCACCCGCTGCACTTCCCCGCCCGCAGCGGCGGAGATGACGAGCGTGATCGGATCGAACGCTTCTTCGTTGAACACGTCGTACGTGTCCTGCGTGGTGCCCTTGAAGAGCGGTGTCGGGCTGTCGATCTGGGCGCCGCTCGTCGGGCTTTCGATGCTCAGCACCGGTTCCGCGAACGCACTCGCGGCGGGGCCGAGCGCGAGCGCCGCGATCGCCGCGACGGCCGCTCGCAGCAATCCTCGCCGCGCCCTGCTCGTCGACGCACCTGCGGACGGCCGGCGCTTCGGCGGGCTCATGAGGAGGGACATGCGAGCGGCTTGACGCCGGCCGGATCGAGACAGAGATCGACGCGCTGCGGCAGGCTGCCGCGACGAACGACGAGCTTCGTGTACTTGCCGATCTGGCCCGCTTTGGAGACGCGGATTTCAAGCACCACGCCGGCGCGCAACGAGCGCTCGAAGCGCGTGAACACGTACGCGGGAACGCCGGTCCGCGCGGGCTTTGCGAGCCGCTTCAGCGACTTGACCGGGCAGCCGCGGTTGCGGCACGCGACGGTGATTTGCGCCCCCGCCGGCGCCTGCACCCTGAGCAGCCGCAGCCTGACGCCGGACGCCGTGTCGGTGCTGAGGATCTTCACGACCGGGAACGGGTGCATCAGCGGACGCGCCGGCCCGCTCACCGGGATCGTCTCGGCGGCGATGCTCGAGAGACCGTCGAGCGCCGTCACGCGCAGGCGGACGACGTGGCTGCCGGGCGTCGCGAACGACGTGCTGAGGGCCGGCTGCCCGGAGACGAACGGGCCCGTGCCGAGCAGGTCCCAGGCGTAGCCGACGATCGGGCTGCTGGGATCGGTCGAGCTCGACAGCAGCGACACCGTTTCGCCGGTGCGCGGCGCGCTCGGGAGCCAGCTGAACGAGGTCGTCGGGAGCTGCGGCGGGGCGGGCGCCGAGCCGGCCGGCGGCGTCACCGTGAATGTCGACGGCGCGGTCTGCCCCGTGTTGCCGGCGGCGTCGGACTGTTCGGCCCACGCCGTGTACGTCCCCGGCGCGAGCCCTTCGAAGTCGACCTGCCAGCTCCCGCCGGCGGCCGCCACGACGCGCGTCTGCAGCAGCGCGCCCTGCGTGCTCGAGCCGCCGACGAGCTTCACGAGGATCGACGAGAGGTCGCCGGGCGCCGTGCCCGCCGCTCCGCCGACCAGCTCCGAGGAGCCGCCCGTCGAGCTGCCGTTGGCCGGCGAGGTCAACGTGACGGCGGGCGACGTCGTGTCGACCGTGAACGTCGATTCGGCGCTGACGCCGGTGTTGCCGAGGCTTTCGGACTGTTCGGCGACGGCCGTGTACGTCCCGTCGGGCAGCGCTTCGCCGGCCGCCAACGCGGTCGACCACGTCCCGCCGGCCGGCGTCGCGGAGAGTTTGCGCACCGGTTCGCTCGCCGAGGCCGACGTGCCCGCGTAGACCTTCAACCGCACCGGCGTGTCGCCGGCGGCGTCGCCGGCGCTGCCGGCGAACGCGGGGCTCGCGTCGTTCGAGTCGGCCGCGACCGGCGTCAGCGTCACGACCGGGCCGTTCGAGGCGACCGTGACGGTCGCCGGCTGGCTCTGCCCGACGTTGCCCGCTTCGTCGCTCTGTTCGGCCTGCGCGGTGTACGTGCCGTTTTCGAGTCCCGCCGACGGCGCTCCGCTCCACTTCCCACCGCTGACCTTGATCTGTTCGACGATGCGAGCGGGCGTGCCGGTCGCGGTTGCGCCCTTGTAGATCTTCAGCGTCACGGCCGCGAGATCGCCGCTGGCTTCGCCCGCGTTCCCGGTGAAGATCGGCGTCGAGGTGTGTCGCACGGACGGCGTCGCGTTCAACGTCACGACCGGCTTGACCGTGTCGACCGTGAACGTCGACGCGACGCTCTTGCCGACGTTGCCCGCTTCGTCGGACTGTTCGGCCTGGGCCGTGTAGGTGCCGTCCGCCAGCTTCGTGACCGCGCCCGAGGTTCGCGTCCCCCCGCTGGCCGCGACCGACACGGTGCGCAGCGCGGAGCCCGACGCTTTCGTGCCGGAGTAGACCTTCAACGTCACCGACGCGACGTCGCCGGGCGCGACGCCGGCGGCACCGCCGAAGCTCGGCGTCGCGTTGTTCGTCGGCGAGGCGAGCGGCGTCAGCGAGACGGCGGGGCCTTTCGTCTTGATCGTGAACGTCGACGGCGCGCTTTTCCCGGTGTTGCCCGCTTCGTCGGACTGTTCGGCCTGCAACGTGTACGTGCCTTCGGCGAGCTGCGGGCCGGAGCCGCCGGTGCTCCACGAGCTGCCGCTGCGCGTGAGCGCGAGCGTCTGCGTCGGCGTGCCCGTCACCGCCGCCCCGGCGTAGATCATGACCGTGACCGTCGGCTGATCGCCGCTCGCGTTGCCCGCCGTGCCGCTGATCACCGGCTTGAGGCTGCTCCCGTACGAGCCGTTGGCCGGAGTCGTGATCGCGACCGTCGGCGCCGTCGTGTCGATCGTGAACGTCGAGGACGCGCTCGTGTTCGTGTCGCCCGCTTCATCGGACTGTTCGGCCTGGGCGGTGTACGTGCCGTCGGCCAGCGCCGCCACCGCGCCGGAGGACCACGTCGCCCCGTTCGGCGCGACCGACACCGAGCGAAGCGCCGTGCCCGTCGGGCTCGTGCCCGCGTAGACCTTCAGCGTCACCGAGGCGATGTCGCCGGGGGCCGTGCCGGCGCCGCCGCTGAAGCTCGGCGTCGCGTTGTTCGTCGGCGTTTTGAGCGGCGTCAGCGAGACGGCCGGGCCTTTCGTCTTGATCGTGAACGTCGACGGCGTGCTCGTGCCGGTATTGCCGGCTTCGTCGGACTGTTCGGCCTGCAGCGTGTACGTGCCTTCGGCGAGCTGCGGCCCGGAGCCGCCGGTGCTCCACGAGCTGCCGCTGCGCGTTATCGCGAGTGTCTGCGTGGGGCTTCCCGCCACCGTGGAGCCGACGTACACCTTGACCGTGACCGTCGGCTGATCGCCGCTCGCGCTGCCCGCCGTGCCGCTGATCACCGGCTTGAGGCTGTTGATGAACGAGCCGTTGGCCGGGCTCGTGATGTGGACGCTCGGCGCCGTCGTGTCGATCGTGAACGTCGACGGCGCGCTCCTGCCGACGTTGCCGGCTTCGTCGGACTGTTCGGCCTGGGCCGTGTACGTCCCGTCGGCGAGCCTTTCGCTCAGCGTCGTCGACCAGCTCGAGCCGAGCGGCGTGACGGCGACGGTGCGGATCGGGCTGCCCGACGCCGCGGTGCCGGCGTAGACCTTCAGGCGGACTTCGGCGATGTCGCCGCTCGCCACGCCGGCGCTGCCTTCGAAGCTCGGCGTCGGGTCGTTCGTGGGCGAGCCGACGGGGGTGAGCGAGACCGCCGGCCCGGCCGTGTCGACGACAAACGTCGACGGCGCGCTCCTGCCGGTGTTGCCCGCCTGGTCGGACTGTTCGGCCTGCGCCGTGTACGTGCCGTCGCCGAGGCGTTCGGCGAAGCTCGGCGTCGCCGACCAGCCGCCGCCGTGCGGCGTCACGGTAATCGTGCGCACGGGGCTGCCGGAGGGCGAGCCGCCGGCGTAGACCTGCAGCGTCACCGCTTCTTCGTCCCCCGGAGCCGTGCCGGCGCCCCCGCCGAACGTCGGCGTCGAGTTGCTCGTCGGCGACGTCACCGGGCTGAGCGATACGGCGGGCGGCGTGGTGTCGACGTTGAACGTGACGGCTTCGCTGCTGCCCGTTTCCCCTTCTTCGTTCGTCTGGCTGGCCTGCGCCGTGTACGTGCCGTCCGACAGCGACGCCGCCGGTTCGAGCGACCACGTGCCGCCGGTCGGCGGGAACGGGGTCGTGACCGTTTCGACGAGCGCCGCCGGTTCGACGCTCGTGCCGGAGTAGATCCGCAACGTAACTTCATCGACGAGGTCGTTCGTCCCACCGCTGAACGCCGGCGAGTGCGTCGGCGCGTAGCTGCCCGGCGCAGGGCTCGTGAGCGTGATGGCCGGCGCTTGCGCGAGCGCGTTCGCGGCCGGCACGAGGGCGAACACGATCGCCGCGGCGATGATCGTCCGCGAGAGCCTTCCAATAGCCTTCATACCGATTCTCCTGGCTGCCATGCCGCCTTCGATCCGAACCCCTGTCTCCATCGCCCGAGCATCCCCATACTCGGAGGCGCCATTGCCGCCGGACTGCATGATAAGGCCGCGAAGGGGTTGTGGGCGCCACGTTTCCCGACTCCCCGCACAGACCGGGAAAGCGTGTCGCGGGACACGATCGGCTACCGAACACTTTTGATAGTTGTGCGGCCGGCGTCGAACATAATGCACCGAACATCTTCGCCAGACGAATGGTCGACGGGAGCGTTCAAGCGATCAGTGACGGCGTGTCGCCGACGCCCAGCCGCCAACGCTGTCGGCCGCATGACGCAGTCGGGCGCAAGAGCGGAGTCACCGCGCTGCGTCGCGTGGGTCGCGACTCGAGCGCGCCCGAGAGGATTCGAACCTCTGACCTTCGGTTCCGTAGACCGACGCTCTATCCAGCTGAGCTACGGGCGCGAGACGGCCCAGTCTAGTCAGCGCCGACGCGCTCCGGGTCTGGGCGGCGGCGGACGCGCTCGACGGGGCGCGCGGGCGGCGGCCGCGCGCGAGGCCGAGACGACCGGACGAGCGTCACACATCGAGGCCGATCGCCGAGAGTAGGATCGAAGCGCCGTTCGACCGAGCTTGGAGGCGCGGGTGTCATCCGAACACGTAGATGTCGTGATCGTCGGAGCGGGGCTGTCGGGCGTCGGCGCCGCGTGCCACCTGCAGAGCGAGAGCCCGGGCAAGACGTACGCGATCCTCGAGGCGCGCGAGCGGATCGGCGGCACGTGGGACCTGTTCCGCTATCCGGGGATCCGCTCGGACTCGGACATGTACACGCTCGGCTACTCGTTCCGCCCGTGGACAGAGGCGAAGTCGATCGCCGATGGGCAGTCGATCCTCGAGTACGTGCGCGCGACGGCGAGCGACCACGACGTCGAGCGCCACGTGCGCTTCGGCCACCGCGTGCTCCGCGCCGAGTGGTCGACGCCCGACGCGTGCTGGACGGTCGAAGCCGAACGCGTCGACACGCACGAGACGGTCAGCCTGACGTGTGGCTTCCTGCTGATGTGCAGCGGCTACTACCGCTACGACGAAGGCCACACGCCGCAGTTCGCGGGCGTCGAGCGCTTCGGAGGGCGGATCGTGCATCCGCAGCACTGGGACGATGACGTCGAGCACGCGGGCGGTCGCGTCGTCGTGATCGGCAGCGGCGCGACGGCGATCACGCTCGTGCCGGCGCTCGCCGAGCAGGCGGCGCACGTGACGATGCTGCAGCGCTCGCCGAGCTACGTCGTCTCGCTGCCGGCCGAAGACCCGGTCGCGCGCCTGTTCCGCCGCTGGCTGCCGGAGAAGACCGCATACGCGCTCGTGCGCTGGAAGAACGTGCTGACGGCGACGCTCGTGTTCCAGCTCAGCCGTCGCCGGCCGGGCTTCGTGCGCGAGCTCGTGCGCAAGGGAGTCGTGCGGCGGCTGCCGCGCGACTACGACGTCGACACGCACTTCAACCCGCGCTACGACCCGTGGGACCAGCGCATGTGCCTCGTGCCAGACGGCGACCTGTTCGAGGCGATCTCCTCGGGGCGCGCGTCGGTGATGACCGACGACATCGACACGTTCGTCGAGCGCGGCCTGCGCCTGCGCTCGGGCCGCACGCTCGACGCCGACCTCGTCGTGACGGCGACCGGGCTGAACCTGCTCGCGCTCGGCGGCGTCGGGCTAGCCGTCGACGGTCGCGACGTCGATCCGTCGCAGACGCTGAGCTACGCGGGCATGATGCTGAGCGGCGTCCCGAACCTCGCGATCGCGTTCGGCTACACGAACGCGTCGTGGACGCTCAAGGCCGACCTGACGTGCCTGTACGTCTGCCGGCTGCTCAACCACATGGACGAGCGCGGCTTCGTGCAGTGCGTGCCGGTGAACGACGACCCGACGGTCGCCGAGGAGCCGTTCATCGACTTCTCCTCGGGCTACGTCCAGCGCGCGATCCACCTGTTCCCGAAACAGGGCTCGAAGAAGCCGTGGCGGCTGCACCAGAACTACGCACGCGACATCCTCAGCCTGCGCTACAGCTCGCTGGAGGACGGCGCGCTGCGCTTCACGCGCGGCGGTCGGCCCGACGAGCGGAGCTTCGCGCCGCCGCTGGCGACGACTGCGGCGCGGTGATCAGGCTTCGACCGTGACGAGCGTGCCGATCGGCGTGTACGGATAGATCTCGGCCGAGGCGGCGAGCGGCAGCTCGACGCAGCCGAGGCTCTGCGGCGAGCCGAACGACGCGCGGTCGAAGTTGTGCAGCGCATCGCCGCCGTTGAAGTAGCTGACCCATTTGATGCCGGGGTCTTCGTAGTGCGAGCCGTCGGGGTTGGTGCCGCTCATCGTCGTTTCCGGCAGGTGCTCGAACACGGGGAACGTGCCGAGTTCGGTTTCGGCGCCGGAGATGCCGGTGTTGGCGGGCGAGCTGACGACGGTCCGCCCCGCCGACCACAGCGTCATCGTCTCGGGCACTTCGCGATGGACGTAGACGTAGCTGTACGGTTCGTTCAGCCGCGTGCCGGCGATCGCGTCCTCGAGCAGCTTGCGCCAGACGGCCGCGCCGGCGAGCCCGTCGACGGTCATTTCGTTGGCGTTCTCGAACTTCATCACGGCGCCCTTCGTGATCACGCTCGCGCGGTCGGCCGACCACATCGCCTGCAGCTGGTGCGGCGTGTTGCCGTAGCGCCACGTGAAGCTGCCGGCGGGCGGGTCGACGGCGGCCTGCGCCTCGGCGCTCTCCGTGCGCGCGATTTCGGCGCCGCTCGCGTGCCAGTCGAGCGGCAGGTAGCCGGCCTGTGCGAGCAGCTGGTGCAGGCGCACGGTCGAGCCTGGCGGCACGGTCCATTCGATCTGGCTCGTCGTGGTGAGCCCGCCGCCACCGCCTGCCGTGACCGACACGGGATGCGGCAGCTGCACGCGCAGGTGCGAGCCGAGCGCCGCGCCGAGGCCCGCCGGCGCGAACGCGAGCGTGTGGCTGTTCGCCTGGTACCAGTGGCCGGGGGTGCTCGGCGAGAGGCTCGGACGGGCCGAGCCGAGCACCTCGTCGACCGGCTTCGAGAAGGTGATGTACAGCTTCGTCGCAGGCGCGATCCGCGAGCCGGCGGCCGGCAGCGCGACCATCACGGGCGAGTGCGACGGCGGGAACCAGCTGACCTGCGTCGCCGGCCCGACCGTCTCCCACGGGCGCGGAGCGGCGGCGATCTCAGTCGATCCGGTGACCGCCTGGCGCCCGAGCGAGACCGCGCTCGCCGCACGCGTCAGCGTCTGCGGCTTCGACGGGCCGCCGACGCCGTACGTGACCGTGCTGACCGGACGGTCGAAGCTCACGTGGACGTCGGAGCCCGGGTGCACCGTGATCCATTGATCGGTGACGTGCGCGACAGGCGCCGTCAGCGTCAGGTGCTCCGTGCGGTCCTGCCCGAGCGCCCAGCTCAACCAGCCGGGACGGCGGACCTGAACGTCGACCGACACCTGCTCGCCGGGCTTCAGGCGCTGCAGCGGCGTCAGCTTGCCGCCTTCGATGCTCAGCGGAATCCGCCGGCCGCCCGGCCCGTACGCTTCGACGTGCTCGATGCTGCCGCCGAACGGCTGCACGCTGACGTGCGCGAGCGCGGTCGCGTCGCCGGTCAACGAGACGCCCGACCAGACGAGCACGACGACGGCCACGACGGCGACCACGACGACGACGCCGAGCGCGAAGCCGACGAGCACGCGTTTTCGCCCGCGCCAACGCGATCCATGGCGGGATTCGAGATGAGCGACGGACCCGGTCGCCATGCCAGAAGAATAGGGACAAGAGCCGGCGACTCACGCCACCAGAGCCCAGATGTTCGATCGAGCCGCGAGCCGCTCGCTTGTCAGCGCCGAAGATCCTCGACGGGGCACGGAAGGTCCGGAAGCTGAGGCCGCTACGGAGAGGGAGGGATTCGAACCCTCGAACGAGGTTGACCCCCGTTACGCGATTTCCAGTCGCGCCCGTTCAACCGCTCCGGCACCTCTCCAGCGATGCGGCGGCCACGAAGGCTACGACACGCGCGCCACGTCCGTTGGTAGGCTCCGCGCGATGGTTCTCGCGATGATCAACAGAGCGCTGTACGCCGACATCGGCCTGATCGCGACGTTCGGCGGCATCGGCGTGATCGTCAACGTCATCGTGGTCTACATCGCGATCCAGATTCGCGGCGAGCGCCAGCAGAACAAGGAATACCGCGAGCAGCTGCTCAACCGATAGCGGCGAGCGGCTCGCCCGGAGCGAGTTCGGTGCGGGCCGGGGCGACCCGGACGGGCCGCCCCGCGCGCGCGGGCCCGGCGCGCTGGCTCAGATGATGTAGACGGGCGTGCCGACGGGCGACTTCTCGTACAGCGCGATCACATCGGGAATCCGCATTCGCACGCAGCCGTGCGAGGCGTCGTGGCCGATCGAGCTGTACTCGCTCGGGTCGATCCCGTGGATGCCGGCGCCGCCGTCGAACGACATGAAGCGCGCCTTCAGCGGGTCGGACGGGCCGGGCGGCACGACGGTGCCGGCGAGCGCGCCGGCCCACGCTTTCTTCGGCACGTACCACGGCGGGTTCGTCTGCTCCCATTGGATGTGGTACAGGCCGGCCGGCGTTTCGAGCCCTTCCATGCCGACGGCGATTTCGTACGTTTTCGCGAGCTTCAGGCGTTCGTAGAAGCGCAGCCTGAATTCGGCGCGATCGACGACGATGTACGCCGGGTAGCTGGCCGCGAGCTGCGACGTCGTGACGGCCGGCTCGAGCACGTGCGTCGGGACGGACACGGTCCGGGCGGCGCCGCTCGCGGCGAGCGCGTGCTCGACGCGTGCGCCGAGCTTCGCGTCCTCGACGGCGATCCCGTCGGCGGACGGCACGGCGCTCAGCCCGCTCGCGCTCGGCGAGACGCTCGCGTCGCGCGGCGCGCGGTCGATCGCGGCGCGCACGCGCGCGGTCAGCCGCGCGACGGCCGCGTGCGAGTAGCTCACGCGCAGCGGCACGTCGAGCGCGACGGTGCCGTCGGTCAGCTCGCGCAGCGTGCGTGCGAAGATCGAGCCTCCGCGGCTCGCCGCGAGCGCGCGCGCGACGAGCGCCTGCGCGTCGACGCCGACGCCGGCTTCGCGCGCGCCGAGCGTCCAGACGCGTCCGCCCGAGCGCACGTCGACGGGCCGTTCGAGCGGCGCGATCAGCTCGCGCTGGACCTTCGCGCGCGCGGCCGCCTCGCTGAGACCGCCGACGGGCACGCCGCCGATGCTCACGCCGGCGGCGATCCGGTCGCGCCGCGCGTGGTCGTACACGAACATCGCCGCGACCAGCAGCACGAGCAGGCCGAGCGCGAGCGCGAGCGCGCCCTGGACGCGGCGCGCGCGAGCGGCCGTGCGCGATCCGCGCGAGCGCGGCGGGGACGGAGGCGGCGGGGGTGCGATCGTGGGCGCGCTCATCTTGCTCCTGAACCGGCAACGCCCGGCCGGGGCGTCCGCGGCCGCGCGTCATGCGAGTGTACGTTCGCCCGCCACGCGCGGATCGCGCTGCAAGCGGCGTTTCAGGGGCGGACGCGCCGGCGCTCAGGCGCCGGGCGCAGCCTGCTCGCGTTCGCGCGCTTCCTGCGCGTGCGTCTCTTCGCGCGCGCGGCGGTACTCGTTGACGACGATGTCCGTCAGCTCCTCGACGGACGTCTCGGAGGTCGGCTTGTCGAGCGCGATCACGCCGTCCTGGATCATGCTGACGCGGTCGCACGCCTGCAGCACGTGGACGTAGTTGTGCAGGATCATGATGATCGAGACTTTGCCTTCGGCCTTCAGGCGCGCGACGAGGTCGAGGATCTGCGCCCCCTCTTTCGCGCCCATCGCCGCGAGCGGCTCGTCGAGCAGGATGATGTCGGCCTCGCCGTTGACCGTCCGCGCGACCGCGATCGCCTGGCGCTGGCCGCCCGACAGCCGCGCGACGGCGACGTCGATACGCGGGATGTTGATGCCGATCTCGTCGAGCGCCGTGCGCGCTTCGCGCTTCATCTGGCGGTTGGCGAGCAGCGGGAACGGCTTCAGCAGACGCTCGCGGCGCAGGTACAGGTTGTGGTAGACGGACAGTTCGTCGATCAGCGCGAGGTCCTGGAAGACCGTGTCGACGCCTTTCGCGCGCGCGTCGTCGACACTTTTCGGTTCGTACGGCTCGCCGCGCAGGAACATCTTGCCGCTGTCCTGCTTCTGGAAGCCGGTCATGATCTTGATCAGCGTCGACTTGCCCGCGCCGTTGTCGCCGAGCAACCCGAGCACCTCGCCCCGTTTCAGGTGCAGGTTGATGTCGCGCAGCGCCGTGACCGGCCCAAAGCGCTTGGCGATGTGTTCGACGCGCAGGACGTCGTCGGGCGCGCTCGTCGGCGCGACGACGTCGGGTGCTTCGGCCTCGGGGATCGCGCCCTTGGGCTCGTCCGGGTCAACCACTGCCGCTGTGCCCCCTTCGCGCGCGGCTCACGTAGACGTTCGCGCTCATCGCGACGATCACGGCGAGGCCGGTGTAGAACAGCAGGTAGTTGGCGTTGACTCCCTGCAGGATCAGCCCGTCCTTGAGGATCCCGAGGAACAGCGCGCCGATCAGCGCGCCGACGATCGTGCCGGAGCCGCCGGTCAACAGCGTGCCGCCGATCACGCCGGCGGCGACGGCGAGGAACAGGATTTCGTTGGCGCCCGCCGGATCGGGCTGGACGGTCGCCGAGCGGACCGCCTCGAAGATCCCGACGAGCGCGGCGGTCAGGCTGCAGAGCATGTAGTTGCGGATCATCACGAGCTTGACCTGCACGCCGGCCTCGGCCGCGCCGAGCTTGTTCGAGCCGATCGCGACCGTGTACAGCCCCCAGCGCGTGAACGTCAGCACGACCTGCAGGATCGCGACGATCGCGACCGCCCAGATGACCTCCGAGTAGGTGCCGCCGCCGAACACCTTCCCGAACGTGCCGAGCGGCGGCTGCCCGCCGGGCGTCGCGACGGGCGTCCCGTGGGAGATGATCAACGCGAGCCCCTCGAACGTGAACAGCATCGCGAGCGTCGCGACGAACGAGTTGATGCCGACGACGGCGACGAAGAAGCCGTTGAGCGCGCCGACGACCATGCACAGCAGCAGCGTGACGATCACGCCCGGCACGAGGCCGAAGCCGAGGCTCGAGTCGAGCTTGTAGAAGAGGATCGGCGCGAACAGGTACATCGCGCCGATCGACAGGTCGATCTCGCCGAGGATCATCACGTAGACCTCGCCCGCGGCGAGGATCGCGAACGGCGCGAAGTACGGCAGCAGCGTCTTGAAGTTGCCCGACGTGAAGAAGCTGCTCGTGTTCGCCGAGAAGTAGATCGCCGTGACGATCGTGACGACGATGATCGAGCCCTCGCGCAGCGAGATCATGCGCTCGAACAGCTGCCGCCCGACGGAGGGCCGGAGCGAGCGCTCCGAGCCCCCCGGCGCCGCGGGCGGCGTCTGTGCGGCCTGCCCTCCCGCGACGCTTGCCATGCTGCTCGCTCCTCCCAGCCGTCCGGCGCCTAGGCGATGACCTTGGCGGCCGTCGACGTGCCCTCGTAGCGCGACTTGCTGCTGACATACGGCGCGACCGTTTCCTTGTTCAGGAACTTCAGGCCGGTGTCAGTTTCGGCGAGGCCGGTCAGCGTGCCGGAGACCTTGTACATGAACAGCTGCAGCACCGGCAGGAAGCCCTGCAGGTAGGGCTGCTGGTCGATCGTGAATTCGATGTCGCCGGCTTTCAGCAGGTTCTGCGTCTGTTCGGTCAGGTCGAAGCCGCCCGCCTTGACTTTGCCCGCGAGGCTGTACTTCTGCATGACTTTCGCAAGCGATTCGGTCGAGCCGCCGTCGACGGCGTACATGCCCTTCGTGTTTTTGTGCCCGACCCAATACGCGTCGATCGTCGAGAGCTCGCCCGGGACGGCTGCGCCGGTCGCGACGGTGTGCAGCGTGATCGGCTTGCCCGACGCTTTGACGGCCGCTTCGGCGCCTTCGATGCGCGGCTGCAGGTTGGCCGAGCCGGGCGTCGCGATGAACAGCGCGACTTCGCCCGAGCCGACGTCGGAGACGATCCGTTCGCCCATCTTTTCGCCGGCCTTTTTGAGCGTCCTGGCCGACGTAGGAGAGGCGCGCGTTGCCGGGCGCGTCGGCGTTGTACGCGATCACCGGGATGCCGGCCTTGATCGCATTTTCGACCGGCGTGTTGAACGCGTGCAGGTCGATCAGCGACACGGCGATGCCGTCGGCTTTCGCCGTGACGGCGCTGCTCAGCGCGTTGACCATCTGGTTGACGTTGCTGCTTTCGGAGCCGGTCCACTGGTAGGAGCAGCCGAGCAGGCTCGACGCGTCGGCCGCGCCGTACTGCGTCGGCGTGAAGAACGGGTTCGTCGTGACGTGGTTGACGAACACGAATTTGTAGCTCGGGTGCGAGCCGAACACGCTGGCCGAGCCGCCGCTCCCGCCGCTCGACGCGCTCGACCCGCACGCGGCGAGCAGCGTGCTGACGGAACCGGCCGCGACGCCCGTCAGCGCCGTGCGGCGCAGGAACGCGCGCCGGTCGAACCCCGGGCGCTCGATCACGGCCGAATCGGCGTGCTCGAGCAGCTGTGCTGCCTCAGGCCCCTGATCGCTCTCTGCCATAACACTCTCCTCTGCTCCACGGGCGCCGGCGCCTCCACGCGCCACGCCCTCCCATTGGTATGCCGCGAATCTACCCCTTCAGTCAATCACGTGTCTCGTGGTTTTTCCGGTTCCTCGACGATTCCCTTCCATTCGCCGCGCGCATGCGACGCGCTATACCCTCGGGCGATGGCCTGCGGCTCTGCCACGCCACCCGCCGACGAGCCGCCGCGCGGGCAGCCGAGCGCCGCCGGTCAGCCGCAGCAGGGCGCCGGCGAAGTCGGCGAGCCGCCGCGCGGCGAGGAGCGCTACGGCCCGCTGCGCGTGCTGCGCACGCACAAAGACGACGGCCGCTCGCTGATCCTCTACAGGCGCGAGGCGGCGGACGCATGAGCGAGCTCCGCTTCAACGAGCTGCGCGGCGAGGAGGTCGTCTACGCGATCCACCGCCAGGACCGCACGTTCCTGCCCGATCGCGAGCACTGCCCGCTCGACCCGACGCGCGCGGGGGGCCCGCGCACGGAGATCCCGTACTCGGCGTTCGAGATCGCAGTGTTCGACAACCGCTTTCCCGCGTTCGAGTCGCCGAACGGCGCGGCTGAGGTGGTCGTCTACACCGACCGTCACGACGGCTCGTTCGCGACGCTCGCGCCCGAGCGCGCGGAGGCGCTGATGTGGGTCTGGCGCGATCGCTACGAGCAGCTCGGCGCGCGCGAGGACGTCGACTACGTGATGATCTTCGAGAACCGCGGCGTCGAGGTCGGCGTCACGCTGCATCACCCGCACGGGCAGATCTACGGCTACCCGTTCATCCCGCCGGCGCTCGAGCGCGAGCTGGCCGCCGACGAGCGCCTCGGCGGGTGCGCGCCGTGCGAGCTCGTGCGCCGCGAGCTGGCCGACGGCGAGCGCGTGCTGCTAGCGAACGAACGCGTCGTCGCGTACGTGCCGCACGCGGCGCGCTGGGCGTACGAAGCGCACGTCGTGCTGCGCGAGCACCGCGCGAGCCTGCTCGAGTGCGACGCCGAGGACCTGCGCGCGCTGGCCGGCGCGCTGCAGTCGCTCGTGCGCGGCTACGACGCGCTGTTCGAGCGGCCGTTCCCGTACGTGATGGTCGTCCACCAGGCGCCGACTGCGGCGAGCGACGGCGCGTTGCCGGGGCACGTGCACGTCGAGTTCTACCCGCCGCTGCGCACGCCCGAGAAGCTGAAGTTCCTCGCCGGCTCCGAGCAGGGCGCTGGGACGTTCATCTCCGACACGCTGCCGGAGGAGACGGCCGTCGCGTTGCGCGAGGCGATCGCCCGTGCCGCGTGAGCGCGCACGCGCGTTCGCGCCGGGGCGCGTCAACCTGATCGGCGAGCACACCGACTACAACGGCGGGCTCGCGCTGCCGTTCGCGATCTCGCGCGGGGTCGTCGTCGACGCCGTGGCGAGCGAAGATCGTCACGTTCGCGCGCGCGCCCTCGATTTGGAGGAAGAAGACAGCTTCTCGCTGGATGACAACGCGCGCGGCGAGGATTGGCGTGCGTTCGTGCACGGCGCGTTCGCCGTGCTCGGCGACGCCGGTTGGCGGCCGCCCGGCGCGCTGATCGAGATCGGCGGCGACCTGCCGCGCGGCGCCGGGCTGTCGTCGTCGGCCGCGCTCGAGGTTGCGCTGAGCCTCGCGCTGCTGTCGCTCGCCGGCGTCGCCGTCGAGCCGGGCGCGGCCGAGTCGAGCGGCGTCGAGTCGAGCGCAGTCGAGTCGGGCGCGCGCGAGCCTGGCGCGGCCGAGTCGGCGCGCGGCGGCGGCGCGGCGGTCGAGCTCGGGCGGCGCGAGCTCGCGCGCCTGTGCGCGCGCGTCGAGAACGAGTGGGTCGGCGCGCAGACGGGGCTGCTCGACCAGCTCGCGTCGCTGTTCGGCGCCGACGAGCACGCGCTGCTGATCGACTTCGCGACGCTCGCGATCGAGCGCGTCCCGCTGCGCCTGCACGACTGGCGGCTGGTCGTGCTCGACTCGGGCGAGCGCCACACGCACGCCGGCGGCGGCTACAACGAGCGGCGCGCCGAGTGCGAGCGCGCGCGCGAGCTGCTCGGCGTCGAGACGCTGAGCGACGCGAGCGCCGACGCCATCGCGCGGCTGCCGGCGCCGCTGCGCGAGCGCGCCGAGCACGTGCTCTCGGTAGAACGCGCGCGTGCGCGCGGCGACGCGCGCGCTGCGCGACGACGACCTCGCCGCGCTCGGCGAGCTGCTGAACGCCTCGCACGCGAGCCTGCGCGACCTGTTCGTGGTCTCGACGCCCGCCGTCGAGGCGACCGTGCAGCGTCTGCTCGACGCCGGCGCTGCCGGCGCGCGGATCGTCGGCGGCGGCTTCGGCGGCTGCGTGCTCGCGCTGTTCGCGCCCGGCGCGACGCCGCCGCCGGGCGCGCTGCACGTCCAGCCGGGGCCCGGCGCCCACCTGCTCGACGCGTGAGCGGCGGCGCTCGGGCGGGCGTCAGGCGCCGCGCGCATCGACGCCCCTCGTGCCGCAGATCACGACGCCGCCGCCGAGGCTCATCCGCCGGACGGTCACGTCGATCAGGCCGGCCTCGCGCCAGTAGCCGACGATCGCCGGCAGCGGATGGCGCTCGTAGAAGCCGCGGATGCTCGGACCGAGGAAGCGCCCTACGTCGCGCCCACTCGCGCGAGGCGAGCCGCCCGAGCGCCGGCAGCCCGACGCGCCGTGTACAGCCGCCACGCCGCTCGCGCCGGCGCGAGCGGCGGCACGCCGAACTCGAGCGAACGCCGACGCGCGCGCCCGGGCTTGACGACGCGCGCGAGCTCGCGCAGCGTCGCGCGCGGGTCATCGACGTAGCGCAGCAGGTACGTGAACGTCAGCGCGTCGAAGCTCGCATCGGCGAACGGCAGCCGCTCGGCCTCGCCCTCGATCAGCTCGACGCGCTCCCCCGCGTCGCTGCGCGAAGCGCGCGCGCGCCGCCGGCGAGCATCTCCGGGCTCTGGTCGACGCCGACGACGGTCACGTCGCCCCGCGCGAGCAGCTCCGCGGCGACCATGCCCGGTGCCCGTCGCGACGTCGAGCACGCGCGCGCCGGGCGGCGGCGCGACGGCGGCGACGAGCGCGCGGCGCCAGCGCGGGTCCTGGCCGAAGCTGAGCGCCGACGAGAGCAGCGTCGTAGCGGCGCGGCAGCCCGCGGAACAGCTCGAGCGCCTCGCGCTTACCGGCCGTCCCGTCGTCGTCGCTCGATCCGAAGCCCCATTCGCGATCGCTCGATCGTGGCGAAAGGCTAACCGCTCGTGCTCGTGCCGTCTGTCGCGCCGCCCCTCTTCGCACGCCATCCGGGACAGTCCGGCGATCATCAGAGTCGACTCCAAGCAACCAACTCCACCCGCCGCGTCGCGCTCGTGACCGGCGCGTCGAGCGGCATCGGCGAAGCCGCCGTCCGGCGCCTCGCGCGCGATCGACGGCGCCCGCTCGTGCTCGTCGCCCGCCGCGAGCAGCGCCTGGCCGAGCTCGCTTCCGAGCTTGGCGCCGAGCGCGTGAGCTTCGTCGCGGTCGACCTGCTCGACGACGACGCGCCGGCGCGCGTGCGCGATCACGTGCTCGAGCGCCACGCGCGGCTCGACCTGCTCGTCAACAACGCCGGCGCCGCGTGGCGCGCGCGCTTCGCCGACGGCGGCTTCGAGAACGTCAGGCGCACGATGGCGATCAACTTCGACGCGCAGGTCCGCCTGACCGAGGCGCTGTTGCCGCTGCTGCGCGACTCGGCGCCGAGCGCGATCGTCAACGTCGCCTCGACCGCCGGCCGCGTCGCGCGCGCCGGCGCCGGCGCGTACAGCGCGTCGAAGTTCGCGCTCGCCGGCTGGTCGGACGCGCTGTGGGCCGAGGAGCGCGCGCACGGCGTGCACGTCGGCCTCGTGCTGCCCGGCTTCATCTCGACCGAGGGCTTCCCCCAGTCGGAGCTGACCGCGAAGCCGTGGACGCGATGGGTCGTCTCGACGCCCGAGCGCGCCGCCGAGGCGATCTTCGAGGCCGGCGTCGAGCGGCGCGCCGAGCGCTACGTGCCGCGCCCGTACGGCCTCGCCGCAGCGCTGCGCGTGCTCGCGCCGAGCCTCGTGCGCCGCGTGCTCGGCGGCGGCGCCGCCGCGGCGATGACGACGACGACCGGACCCGACCTCGCCGAGCCGCGCAACGGAGCCGCGCCCGGCGAGTGAGCGACGCGCGCGCACTCGTCACCGGAGCGACCGGCTTCGTCGGCGGCCGTCTCGCCGTCTCGCTCGCGCGCTCGGGCGCGTCCGTCCGCTGCCTCGTGCGCGATCCCGCGCGCGCCACCGCGCTCGCGCAGCTCGGCTGCGAGATCCGCCAGGGCGACGTCGACGACGCCGCGAGCCTCGCCGGCGCCGGCGAGGAGATCGACGTCGCGTACTTCCTGATCCACGCGATGGCCGGCGGCGCCGGGTACGAGCAGCGCGAGCTCGACGGTGCGCGCAACTTCGCGCGGATGGCCCGCCGCGAGGGCGTGCGGCGGATCGTCTACCTCGGCGGCCTCGGCGATCAGAGCGTCTCCAAGCACCTGCGCAGCCGCCACGAGACGGCGCTCGCGCTCGGCGCCGACGGGCCGCCGCTGACGTACTTCCGCGCGGCGATGGTCGTCGGCGCGCGCAGCGAGTCCTACCGGACGATCCGCCACCTCGTCAAACGGCTGCCCGTGATGATCGCGCCGGCGTGGCTGCGCAACGCGACGCAGCCGATCGGCGTCGACGACGTCGTCGAGTACCTCGCGCGCGCGCCCGACGTGCCCGAGTCGGCCGGCCGCGAAGTTCAGATCGGCGGCCCCGACGTGCTGACGTACGCCGAGATGCTCGACCGCATGGCGCTCGCGACCGGCGTGCGGCCGCGGCCGCAGCTGCCGTTCCCGCTGATCACGCCGTGGCTGTCGGCGCTGTGGCTCGGCCTCGTGACGCCGGTCGACACGAACGTCGCGCGCCCGCTCGTCGAGGGTCTCGCGAGCGACACGGTCGTCACCGACCCCAGCGGCGCGGCGCCGTTCGGGATCGAGCCGGCGTCGTTCGACGAGACGCTCGCCCGCGCGCTGGCCGAGGAGTAGGGTGCGAGCCCCGGCACGCGCCCAACGACACGAGAGGAGGCGACGATGATCATCACCACCATGAACGACCTTCCCGGCTACCAGATCGACGAGGTGCTCGGCGAGGTGTTCGGGCTGACCGTGCGCGCGCGCAACATCGGCTCGCAGTTCGGCGCGTCGCTGAAGTCGCTCGTCGGCGGCGAGCTGAAGGGGATGACGAAGATGCTCGCCGAAGGCCGCGTGCACGCGCAGGAACGGCTCGAAGAGGAGGCCTCGGCGAAGGGCGCCGACGCGATCATCGCGTTCCGCTTCGACACCTCCGAGCTGGGACAGACGTGGACCGAGATCTGCGCATACGGCACCGCCGTGCGCGCGAGCAAGCGATAGCGCGCCGCGTCGTGCTCCGGCGTGCGCTCGCCGCGCTCGGCGTGATGCTCGCAGCCGCGCTGCTCGCGTCGTGCGGCAAGGGCGGCTCGACGAGCTCGAGCGCGTCGAAGTCGACCGCGTCGAACTCGGGCGCCGCCCGCGCCGGCAAGAGCGCGCCGGTCACGCACGCGCGCGCGCTCGCGTACGCGCGCGCGGTCAACCTGACCGCAAGCGACGTGCCGGGCTTCACCGCGAGCGATCGCCACGAACACAGCTCGCCGCACGACCGTCAGCTCGAACACGAGCTGATGAGCTGCGCGGGGCTGTCCGGCACGAGCAAGGGCGTGCTCGAAGAAGGCTCGAAGTCGTTCGAACTGAAGCGCGGCATCGTCAACCTCAGCGTCAGCTCCGAAGTCAGCGTCGAGCCGAGCGTCGCGCAGGCGCAGCGGCTGCGCGGCGCGGTCGCGAGCCCACGCGTGCGCGAGTGCTTCTCGCGCTACGTCGGGCTGCTGCTGCAGAGCCTGCACGTCAAGGGCGCGAGCATCGGGCCGGTCACGATCCAGAGCGGCACGCCGCCCGCGCCCGGCACCGGCGGCGGGTTCGGCTGGCGCATCACCGCGAGCTTCGCCGTGCGCGGGATCAAGCTCCCGTTCTACCTCGACATCCTCGGCTTCGTCGACGGCCCGAGCGAGGTCACGCTGACGAGCTCCGGCCTGCTGCGCCCGTTCCCGGCCGAAGCGCAGCAGCACCTCTACGCGCTGCTGCTCGCGCGCGCGAAGGCGAACGCGCTGTGAGCGACCAGCGCACGTGGAGCGCCGTCGACGAGTACGTCGAGCAGCGCCTGCTCGACGACGACCCAGCGCTCGAGCAGGCGCTGCGCGACGCCGTCGAGGCGGAGCTTCCGATGATCGCCGTGACGCCGAGCCAGGGCAAGCAGCTGCACCTGCTCGCGCGCGCGATCGGCGCGCGGCGGATCCTCGAGATCGGCACGCTCGGCGGCTACAGCACGATCTGGCTGGCGCGCGCGCTCGCGCCCGGCGGGCGCCTGGTCACGCTCGAGGTCGACGAGCGCTGCGCCGAGGTCGCCGGCGCGAGCATCGCGCGCGCCGGGCTCGCCGACGTCGTCGAGATCAGGCTCGGCCCGGCGCTCGAGACGCTGCCGCTGCTCGCCGCCGAGCAGCCCGAGCCGTTCGACTTCGTGTTCATCGACGCCGACAAGCGCCACACGCCCGACTACTTCCAGTGGGCGCTCGAGCTGACGCGACCGGGCTCGCTGATCGTCGCCGACAACGTGATCCGCTACGGGGGCCTCGTCGACCCCGCCGACGAGTCGCCCGACGTGCTCGGCAACCGCCGCCTGCACGAGCTGCTCGCCGGCGAGCGGCGCGTCAGCGCGACGACGATCCAGACCGTCGGCGCGAAGGGCTACGACGGCTTCACGCTCGCGCTCGTCAACCCGCGGTAGCGCGGCTACGCGCCGAGGCGCTCGAGCACCTCGCGCGCGTCGGCGCCGTGCGTACGCAGCGTGCGCTCGAAGACCTCGCCGTACACGTCGAGCAGCGCGATCAGCAGCTCGACCGTGCCGACCCCGTCCGCGCCGCGCTCCTCGGCGACGCGCACCGCACGTTCGCTGACGCGCGCGATCACGTCGCCCTGCCCGTCGCGCTCGCGCGCCGGCGCGGCCTGATCGGTCAGGTGGTCTGGGCCGTAGCCGTTCAGCGACGCCTCGCTGACGCCGAGCCCCTGCAGCGCGACGCCGACCTCGCCGTGCAGGCGCAGCAGGCGCAGCCACCGCTCGGCCTCGTCCTCGGGCGTGCGCGCGAACGGGATCGCCGTGGCGGCGATGCCGAGCACGAGCACCGCGTCGGGCGCGAACGTCGTCGGCGCGGCGCTCATCGCCGCGACCTCACGATGCGCCCACCGCGCTCAGCGCGCCGGTGCGGATCATGGGCTCCTCGCGCACGGTCACGATCGGCGCGCCGTTCTCGTAGGCGACCTCGACCGTGGCCGTGCCGGCGCGCGCCAGCTCGCGGCGCACGCGCTCGATGCTCGCCGCGGCCTCGGCGCCGCTGACGCCGCATTGCTCGAGGAAGCGTGCCACGCGCGCCTCGTCGATCTGCTCGCCGGCGAGCTCGAGGCGCTCGGCGACGATCGCCGGCGCGCCGGCGCCGCCGTGCACGTGCAGCAGGCAAGCCGCCATGTCGTCCGGGCGGGCGCTCGCCTGCGCGGCGACCGCGTCGAGCAGCTCCGACGCGCTCGCGCCGTCGGGCAGCTCCGCGAGCGTGCGCGACAGCCGCTCGGCGCCGAACAGCTGTCCGCCGACGCGCGCCTCGGTGACGCCGTCGGTGTGGAAGCAAAGCCGCGCCGGACCGGGGACCGAGACGACCGTCTGGCGCGTGCCGGTGCGCATGCCCGCGCCAACCGGCGGCGCCGAGCCGGCCGTGACCGGCGCGATCGCCCGCGCCGCGCCGTGCGGGTCCTCGCTCGCGTCCGACGCGGAGTCCGTCGCGGCGGACGCGTCGGGATCGGCGAGCACGATCGGCGGAGGATGGCCGGCGGAGGCGTACGTGAGCGTGCGCTCGCGCGGGTGGTAGATCGCCGCGAGCACCGTCGCCAACGAGCTACCGAGCTGGCGCTCGAGCACCGTGCCGGCCGTCTGCAGCGCCTCGCTCGGCGAGAGGCCGGCCTCGAGGTACGCGCGCACGGTGAAGCGCACGAGCGCCGTGTGCGGCAGCGCCTCGCGACCGTGCCCGGCGACGTCGCCGACGATCACCGCGAGCTGGCCGGCCTCGAGCGCGAACACGTCGTAGAAGTCGCCGCCCGCGCCCGGTCCGTCGGCGGGCCGATAGGCGACGGTCGTCCCGACCGGCCCGAGCCGCGCCGGCGGGTCCGGCAGCAGCGCCGCCTGCAGCAGGCCGACGTCCGCGAGCAGCTCACCGCGCTGGCGCACGAGCCGCCGCGTGCGGACGCTCGAGATCAGCGAGCGCAGCCCGAGCGCCAGAGCGAGCGCCGCGAGCGCGGCGATCAGGATCCGCATCGGTCCGGGCACGACGTCGACGATCCGCGTGATCGTGTGCTCGATCGCCGGTTCGCTCGAGTGCGAGTAGGAGCCTCCGAGCCCCGAGCGCGGGTGCGTGCCGCCGACCGTCGAGGCGCTTGCCGCGCCCGACGCGAGCGGGGCAAGCGACGCGGCGAGCGTCGCCCTCGCGACAGCGGGAGCGCGAGCGGATCGCGCCGCGCCGCGATGGGAGGTCCGGCGCCCGCCGCCGGCGCGCCCGGCGCGCGTGCCGCCGGCGCCGAGGGCGGCGACGGGGCTGGCGCTCGGCGACAGCGCGACGAGCGACGCGGTCCCGGTGCCGCTGGCCGGAGCGGCCGCGGGCGCGATGGCGTCGAGCGCAGTCGGCGTCGATTCGGGCGCCGCCGCCGACTTGCCCTTCGCGCCCGACGCGCTCGAGCCCTGGCCTTTCGAGCCTTCGGTTTCGCCCGGCGAGCTTTCTCTTTCACGTTCGCGTTCGCGTTCTTTTTCTTTGCGTTTTTTGCCGCCGCCTTTTTCGCCGCCGCCCGTTTTTTTCTGTTTGCGAGCGAGCGATTCGACTCCCGCGGAGGCCGTCTGCCCACTCGAGTCGGCGGCCGTTCCGGCGCCTTCGGCGACGCCGGTCCCGCTTGCTCCGCCCGTCGCGCTCGTCTCGCCGCCGCGACGGCGCGCGCGAGCCGGAGGCGCTTCGCCGCGCCGCGACCCGCCGCCGTCGGCGAGCGGAGCGGCGGGTGGGGCGCCGGCTGCTCCGCCGCCGTCCTGTGAGTGGTGCCTGCGCCCCGCGCCGGCGACTTCGGGCGCCGCCGGCGGCGGCGCGGCGCTCGTCGCCAGTAGCGCCTGCGGGGCGCTTTCCGCTTTGACGCGTTCGGCGCGGCGGGCGTGCGCGGCGGCCGGCGCTTCGACGGTCACGGCCGGTGTGGTGACGGCCGTCGTCGTGTCCTTCGCCGCGAGTGCGGCCGGAAGCGACTGCGAGGCGAGCGCACACAGGCCGGCGCCTGCCACGACTGCGGCGGCACGACGAGCGCCCGGCACGCTGTGCCTCATGCTCCTCACCCGATCCGCGTCGTGTGCCCTCGGACGTGAACGAGCGCCTGCTCGACCGTCGGGAAGATCGCGAACGCCCCGTCCATGCCCGACAGCTCGAAGATCTTCAGCACGTTCGCGTTGACGCAGACGATCGCCATCCGCGCGCCGGCGTCGAGGCCCTTGTTCACGCTGACGAGCACGCTCAGCGCGGTCGAGTCCATGAAGCGGACCCGCGTGAGGTCGACGACGAGCTGCTTGTAGCCGGCGTCGAGCGAGTCGACGAGCGCCCACTTCAGCGACGGCGCGCGTTCGAGGTCGAGCTCGCCTTCGAGCGCGACGACGCTCGTCGCCTCGTCCGGCTGGCTCTGGATCACGCCGAACGCTCCCGTGAACGGCTTCGACGTCGTGGATGGGTCGGCGGTGCCCGGCATCGTCCTCCTCTAGAGAAGTTCCACGGCGTATTTCGGCGGCGAGCGGGCGCGTTCGTTACCGGCGTCGCCGCGGATCAAACGTACGTCCACGCGCCGATCCTGCGATCTTCGCAAATAGCGGTCGTTGCGCTCGCGACGCGCTCCGGCCCGCGCCCGCGCCCCCGCCCGCGCTCGCGCTCGCTCAGGCCATCGAGTCCGGCAGCAGGTCGCCCGGCGCCTGTAGCTCGGGCGCTCCCGCTTCGCCCTCGCGCGGCGCCGCCGGGACGGTCGCCGCAGAGATCCGCGCGGAGTAGATCGACGGCGCGCCGAGCAGCCGCGTGACGACGGTCGCCTCGACGACGGCGAGCAGCTCGGGCACCATCAGCGAGTCGCCGTGATGCGTCAGCTCGAGCATCAGCACGATCGCCGCGAGCGGGCCCTGCATCGCCGCGCCGAGCACCGCCGCGCCGCCGATGAACGCATACGCGCCGAGCGGCGCGCCGGGCCACAGCTGCGACCAGCCCTCGCCGAGCAGGCCGCCGAGCAGCACGCCGAGCGCGAGCGTCGGCGTCAGCAGGCCGCCGGGCGCGCCGCTGCCGAGGCACGCGGCGGTCGCGAGCGGCTTCAGCACGAGCAGCACCGCGAGCAGCACGACGCCGAGCTGCCCGACGAGCGCGAGCTGCACGACCGGTTTGCCGTTGCCGAGCAGCTGCGGGTAGGCGATCGCGACGGCGCCGAGCGCCGTGAACACGACGACCGGCACGAGCAGGCGCATCCAGCCGGCCAGGCGCAGCGCGTGCGCGCGCGCGATCAGGCGGATGTAGCCGACCGAGACGAGCCCCGCGAGCGGGCCGAGGATCAGCGCGCAGACGATCTCCGACGCGTGCGCGTGGTAGGTGGGCATCAGGTACGTCGGCGCCGTCGGCACGACGATCCACGCGACAGTCGTCGCGATCAGCGTCGTCGCGAGCGCCGGCAGCACGAGCGGCAGCGTGAGCGTGCCGAGCAGCACCTCGAGCGCAAACAGCGCGCCGCCGAGCGGGACGTTGTAGACGGCCGCCATCCCCGCGCCGGCGCCGCACGCGACGAGCAGCCGCCGCTGCCATTCGGGCACTCCCGCGCGATCGCCGAGCGTGCTCGCGAACGCCGCGCCGGCCTGCTGCGGCGCGGCCTCGCGCCCTAGCGAGGCGCCGAGCGCGACGATCACGATCGAGTGCACCGCGCGCGCGAGGCTGCTCCACAGCGGCAGGCGCGCCGCGCGCAGCCAGATCGACTCGGAGACCTCGCCGGCGGGCCCGAATCGCGCGAGCACGATCGCGCCGCCGCCGGCGACGACGCCGCCGATCAGCAGTACGGTCACGCGATGGACGGACGACGTGCGTTCGACCGCGACGAGGAAGCCGCCGGCGTGATAGCCCCACGCCGCGTGCTGCACGAGGCGCAACAGCGCGATCAACGCCGCGCCGGCGAGCCCCGCGCCGACCCCGACCGCGATGACGAGCGACCAGAAGCGCACGCCGAACGACGCGACGATGCCCCGTCCCGGGACGTTCGGCTGCGCGATCCCGCGCGACCGGCTCACGACGCTCGCGCGGCCGCCGAAGCCGCGGGGCGGGCGAGGGCTGGGTCGCGTGCGCGCAAGGCCCGGCGAAAGATACCCGGCGGCTGGCAGACTGCTGCCGTGGCCAGCGAACTGCCCGAGCTGATCGTCCTCGACGACGCCGCCTGGCGCGCATGGCTCGCCGCCAACCACGCCGAGCAGCCGGGCGTCTGGCTCGTGCTGGCGAAGAAGGGCACGACTGAACCGACGCGCCTGAGCTATGACGACGCGCTGCTCGTCGCGCTCGCGCACGGCTGGATCGACGGCCAGGTCAAGCGACGCGACGAGCGCACGTTCCGCCAGCGGTTCACGCCGCGGCGCGCACGCAGCGCATGGTCGAAGCGCAACGTCGCGATCGCCGAGCGGCTGATCGCCGAAGGCGCGATGCACGCGGCCGGCCTGGCGGCGGTCGAGGCGGCGAGGGCCGACGGACGCTGGCAGGCCGCATACGCAGGGCCGCGCACGATCGAGGTCCCAGACGACCTCGCCGCGGCGCTCGCCGCCGAGCCGCGCGCGCTTGCGATGTTCGAGATCCTCAGCAGCCAGAACCGCTATTCGGTGCTGCTGCGGATCGACGCAGCCAAGCGCGCCGACACGCGCGCGCGGCGGATCGAGCAGTTCGTCACGATGCTCGCGCGCGGCGAGACGCCCCACCCGCAGCGACGCACGCTCGCCGACTGACTCACGCGTCGAGCCTCCGCCCCATCCAGACGTGCCGGATCCCCGCCTCCTCGAACGGTTCCGATTCGACCGCGAAGCCAACCTGTTGGTACAGCGCGGCGGCGACGATCTGTGCCGCGAGCCGCACGCTGCTCGCGCCCTCCGAGCGAGCACGGGCGAGCGCCGTCTCGAGCATCTGCGACGCGATGCCGCGGCGGCGCCGGTCCGCTTCGACGGCGACGCGACCGATCCTCGCGTCGGCCCCGTTCAGCAGCAGGCGAAGCGTGCCGACCGGGCGCTCGCCGCCGGCGTCGAGCGCGAGCAGGTGCAGCGCGCCGGCGTCGAGCTCGTCCGGCTCCTCCTCGCGCGGCACGCCCTGCTCGTCGCAGAACACGCGCACGCGAATCGCCAGCGCGGCGCGGAGGTCCCCGGCGTCGCGCGCCCAACGAAGCTCGATCGGCTCGCCGGCCACGCGCGCCAAGATAGCGACGCCGGAGCAGCGCGCGCTTCGCGCGCCAGCCGGCTCGGGTCGGTCCGCCGCGATGAGCTTTACGCGCGTCCCGACGAGCGAGCGCCGCGCGCCGGCGCGAGACCGTCGAGCACGGCGTTCAGCGCCAGCTCCCAGCGCCGCTCCACCGCCGCGCGGCTGCGTCCCAGCCGCTGCGCGCTCTCAGCCAGCGCCAGTCCCTGCACGAGCGCGACGAGCACGTGGGCGACGTCGGTCGGATCGCCGGACAGCTCGCCGGCTTCGACCCAGCGCCGCACGCGCGCGACGATCAGCTCGCGCACCGATCCGCTCCCCTCGCGCTCGGCGTCGCTCGGGTCGAAGTCGGTGAACGGGCGCGAGAGCATCACCTGCGCGAGCACCGGGTTCTCGCGCACGAAGTCGCGGTAGCCGGCGCACAGCGCGAGCAGGTCCGCACGCGCGTCGTCGCTCTCCGGCAGCGTCGCGAGCCGCGCGTACAGCAGGCGGAAGCCGGCGAAGAACACCTCGCGCACGAGCCCCGCCTTGTCGCCGAACAGCTCGTAGACGGCCGGCGTCGAGGTGTCCGCCGCGCGCGCGAGCCCGCGCGCGGTGAAGCCGCCGACGCCGTCGCGCGCGAGCAGCTCGAGCGCGACCGCGAGCACGTGGTCGCGCAGCTCCGGCGTGCGCTGCTTCGAGCGCGGCACGCCTACGCATCCCCTTTTACTGTGACGCTGTTACGGAACACTGTTACATTATATGCCCGACGACGGCTGACAAGGAGCTGACGATGGACGACCTGACGCAGTACGAGCTCGACGACGGGGTCGCGACGATCGCGATCGACGACGGCAAGGTCAACGCGTTCTCGATCGAGATGCTGCGATCGCTGCACGCTGCGCTCGACCGCGCCGAGCGCGACGGCGCGGTCGTCGTGCTCGCCGGGCGCGACGGCTGCTTCTCGGCGGGGTTCGACCTGAAGACGTTCGGCGAAGGCGCCGAGCGCGCGCTCGAGATGCTGACGCTCGGCGGGCGCCTGACCGAGCGCCTGCTCGGCTTCCCGACGCCGGTCGTCGTCGCGTGCAGCGGGCACGCGGTCGCCGCCGGCTCGTTCGTGCTGCTCGCCGCCGACGTCCGGCTCGGCCTCGACGGGCCGTTTCGGGTCGGGCTCAACGAGGTGCGCATCGGCCTGACGATGCCGTGGTTCGTGATCGCGCTGGCGCGCGGGCGCCTGCACCCGGCGCAGTTCGACGCGGCCGTCGTGCGCGCGCGCATGTACGACCCGGCGGAGGCCGTCGGCGCGGGCTTCCTCGACCGCGTCGTGCCGGCGCCGGAGCTGCGCGCGGCGAGCGTCGAGACCGCGCGCTCGCTCGCGCAACTCGACCGGCGCGCGTACCGCGAGACGAAGCTGCGCGCGCGCGGCGAGCAGCTCGAGCGCGTGCGCACGGCGATCGCCGACGAGCTGACGCCGGCTGGCCTCGGTCTCGAGCAGGCGCCCGCCTGAGCGTCAGTGCTCGCGCGCGAACGACGCGATCAGCCGCGCGATCAGCTCGGGCTGCTGCGCCATCAACGCGTGCCCCCCGCCGGCGATCCGCTCGAGGCGCGCATGCGGCCACAGCGCCGCGAGCGCGTCGGCGTTGGCCGGCGGGATCACGACGTCCTCGCTGCCGCACACGACGAGCACCGGCGGCGCGTCCTCGCCCGGCGCCGGCCGTGCGCGCGAGGCCCATTCGCCGAGCACGCGCTCCTGCGCCGCGAGCGTCCGCGGCGAGAGCTCGGCGCGCGCCGCCGCGACGAGCTCGCCGAGCTCGCGATCGATCGCCGGCGCGACGTCGGGCGGGAACAGCAGCGAGATCAGCCTGCTCGCCTGCTCGCGCGGCGTGCCCGAACGGTCGACGAGCGCGCGCTGCACGGCCGGCTGCGCGGGCACGCCGGCCCCACCCGGCGGCGCGCTCGCGAGCAGCACGAGCGCGCTGACGCGCGCCGGCGAGCGCAGCGCCAGGCACTGCGCGACGAAGCCGCCCATCGACCAGCCGACGACCAGCGCGCGCTCGAGCGCGAGCGCGTCGAGCAGCGCTTGCAGGTCGGACGCCATCGCGTCGGCCGTCAGCCGCTCGGCGTCGCCGAGCTCGGAGCCGCCGATGCCGCGGTTGTCGGGGCAGATCAGCTCGAACGAGCGAGCGAGCGACGCGAGCAGCACCGGGTCCCAGTCGGCGGAGCTCCCCGCGTAGCCGTTGACGAGCAGCAGCGGCGGTCCCTCGCCGAGCGAGCGCCACTGCAGACGCCGCCCGTCGATCTCGATCGCCCGCTCGCCCCCGTCGCCCGCCACGCCGCCAGCATCCCAGAACCGACGCGCCCCGGCGCGGCGCGGCCTAGCCGCCGGCGAGCTCGAGCAGCTTCGCCACCGTCGTCCAGTTGCGCGCGGTCGTGACGACGCCGAGGTCGCTCTTGCCGAGCTGCGCGGCGAGCTTCGAGCGCCCGACGCCGTGCGGGAACCACGCGTAGATCTCGCGCCCGTGCGCGACGAGCAGCTCGCCGTCGACCGCGCGCTCGGCGACCTTCGCGACGGCCTGCTTCGCGGGCGCGGCCGAGCAGAAGCTCACCTGGTAGAGCTTCGGCTCGTCGGCGACCTCGCCGAACGGGTCGCGCCGGACGACCTTCGCGAGCTCGGCGCGCGTGCGCGCGACGGCGTCGACGTCGAGCCCGAAGCCGTCGGCGATCACTCGCGTGCACGCGCGCGCCAGCTCGTCGGGCGCGGCGTCGCTGTCGAGCACGACGTTGCCGCTCTGCACGTACGTGACGACCTCGCCCATCCCCGCGCCCGCGAGCGCCTCGCGCAGCGCCGGCATCGCCAGCTTGTTGCGACCGCCGACGTTGACGCCGCGCAGGAGGATGATCTGCTTCACGCTGCGAGCAGCGTACGAAGCGCGCGAGCGCGACGGGCGCCGAGCCGACGATTCGCAGACGCCGGCGGCGCCGCGCGCCGAGCGATGAGATCCTGAGACGCGCGGCGTCTAAGCTGGGCAGCCTCCAAGGTGTGCCGACAGTCGCGGCTCACTTGGCCTCCATCTTTCGGGCACGGTAGACGATGTCTGCGGGGATGCGTCCCTGGGTGAGCCGTCCGTGGTGGACGCGGTCGTTGTTGTAGAAGTGCAGGTAGGTGTCGAGCTCTCTTCTCAGCCCGGTGTAGCGCGGATATAGGTAGCGGGCGAATGCGGGTCGCCAGCACTCGTCGAGGATCGTCTTGTGGAGCGCCTCAACGTTTCCGTTGGTTTGCGGGCGTCCGGCGTGGATGCGGCTGTGGCGGGCCTTGAGCTTCTCGAGAGTGCGTGTGAAATCCAGGCCGCGGAACTCGTTGCCATTGTCTGAGAGCATCCGCTCCAGCTGCCAGCCGGCGTCCTTGAGCTCTTTGGCGACGCGCTCGGCGAGCTTTGAGGTCTGTCGTGCGGTGGGATTGCCTTGCTTGCAGATCACGAGCTCTGCCCAGGCGTAGGAGGAGGCGATGTCGATCGCGGTGAGCTGCCAGATCGCCCCGTCGGTGTCCTTCAACCGTCCGACGTAGAAGCAGTCGATCCCGACTAGCTCGCCGGGCCTTTCGAGGTCAATGTGCTGCTCTGGACCGGGATCGCGGGGAGGCTCGTAAGGGGCGGCATAGCCGGCGATTAGCCCGAGGCGCTTGGCGCGGGTATTCAGCCCGTGGCGGCAGAGGACCTTCCACACACCGTTCGGGGAGACCACGATCGCGCCCCACTTCTCCCTCGCCAGCTCAGAAGCGACCCGTCTGGGCCCGAGCCCTGGGTGAGCGATCGAGAACGACACGATCCGCTCCTCGATCATCTTCGGCAGGGCGTTTGGCATCTGCGGACGGCGGCGCTCCCTGGGCCTGAGCATCTCCAGTCCATGCCGGTCGACCTGGCGCTTCCATGCGTAGTAGGTGGAGCGGTGCACCCCGAACGTCCGGCACGCCGCCGAGACACTCGTCCTCGCTGCCTGCGCAAACAGCTGTTGGCGGTAGCCGAACAGCACGTCATCCTTGGTCATATGGCTCTACTCCTCTTCACTTTGGCGGTGAAGGAGGCAGCCTGAGCCACGGTGCAGACGGGTCCCGCCGATCGGCGGGACCCGTCTGACCTCAAAGACCTATCGAACCCCCAACTGTCGGGAGCACTCGGAGGCAGGCCAGTCTAAGCAGCAGAACCCACGACCCGGAGGACCGAGATGAGCGACACGCAGACGACAACCAAGATCACGCAGATCGGGACGGTGATCGTCCCGGTGTCAGACCAGGACCAGGCGATCGCCTTCTACACGGACAAGCTCGGCTTCGAGAAGCGCAGCGACACGCCGTTCGGCAACGGCGACCGCTGGGTCGAAGTCGCGCCCGCAGGCGTCGAGACGACGATCGCGATCGTCAAGCCGCGCCCCGGCGAACCGACCGGAGTCGACACGCGAATCGCGCTGTCGAGCAGCGACATCGACGCCGACCACGCCGAGCTGAAAGCGCGCGGCGTCGACGTCGACGAGGAGATCATGCGGATGGGCGACCCCGTGCCGCCGATGTTCTTCCTGCGCGACCAGGACGGCAACAAACTGTTCGTCGTGCAGACGAGCTGACGGTCGCGCTCGACCGGCGCCGCCGCATCAGACCGTGCGCGGCGCCGGTCGCCGGCCGCCCGCTGTCGGCGCCTCCTCTCATAAAAATCAAAACGACGATCCCGAAGGGAGCACGATGGCAAAGCTGAGGTTCGGCGTATCGATCTCGCTCGACGGTTTCGTCGCCGGGCCGAACCAGAGCGAGCAGCACCCGCTCGGCGAAGGCGGCATGCAATTGCACGAGTGGGCGTTCGAGCTCGCCGCATGGCGCGCGCCGCACGGCAGAGACGGCGGCGAGATCAACGCGAGCACGGCCGTCGTCGAGAACGGGCTGGCGAACGTCGGCGCGGTGATCATGGGGCGCGGCATGTTCGGCGGCGGCCCCGGCCCGTGGGGCGAGTGGGACGGCTGGTGGGGCGACGAACCGCCGTTCCATCATCCCGTGTTCGTGCTGACGCACCACCCGCGCGAGCCGCTCGTGAAGGAGGGCGGCACGACGTTCCACTTCGTCAGCGACGGCGTCGAGTCGGCGCTCGCGCAGGCGCTCGACGCGGCCGGCGGCGCCGACGTGTCGCTCGCCGGCGGCGCGAGCGTCGCGCAGCAGTACCTCGCCGCCGGGCTCGTCGACGAGATGCTCCTCAGCGTTGTGCCGGTGCTGCTCGGTAGCGGCACGCGGCTGCTGGAGAACATCGGGCGGGACGTCGCGCTCGAGCAGCTCGAAGCGGTGCCGGCGCCCGGCGTCACGCACCTGCTCTACCGCCGCGCCGGCTGACGCAGCCCGCGCCCGCGCTCGACCCGCGCGCCTGGCGCTCGGGATTTCATACCGGGTTCTGCGCCGCGGCGATCGAGATCGCGAAGGCCGCGTGGAACGCCTCGCCCGGCGCGAGCAGCGGCAGCGCGACGCCGCTGCGCAGCGCGTTCGTCGGCGCCGTCATCGGCTCGAAGCAGACGAAGTCGCGCGGCGCCGGCGCGTACAGCTGGGCGTAGCTGTAGCCGCGCACGAGCTCGAGCTCCACCGTCACCCCGCCGCCGCGCGCGACGAACCGCGGCGGCGAGGTCAGGTCGGCGAACGCGTCGTCCCAGTCGCCGTCGCCGAGCGTGAAGCTGCGGCGATCGAACGGCTCGCTCGCGCCGGTCGGGATCATCCGATCGTCGAGCAGCAGCCGCCGGCCGACCGGCAGCGTGAGCTCCCATGCCCGCCGTTCGCCGCCCGGAAGGGACATGTATGGATGGAATCCGAACGAAACCGGCGTGGCCTGCTCGCCGGCACGTACGACCGCCTCGATCGTCAGCCTCGCCGCCTCGACGCGCGCGCGATATTCGAGCTCGTGCCGCCACGGGAAGATCGCGAGCAGCTCGGGCCGCTCCCAGCGCAGCCGCGCGCGCACCGCGTCGGCCCGCTCGCCGCCGTCGCCGTCGCCGTCGCCGTCGAGCAGCTCCCAAGGCAGCGCTCCCGGGATCGCGCCGTGGATCGGCAGGCCGTTCGGGTCGAGCTTCAACAGCGGGTCCGCGCGCTTCAGCTCGACGGCGCCGCGCGGGCCCGGGTAGTCGAAGCCCGCGAGCCGGTTCGCCCACGGGTACAGCAGCGGGATGCCCATCGTCGCGCCGCGCTCGGCGTACGCACGGACGCCAGCCTGTTGCGCCAGCAGCTCCGTCCCGCGATGGCGCAGCGAGCAGCAGAGCATCCCCGCGCCCGGGGCGAACGTCGCCTGCAGCTCGCCGTCGCGATCGGCGATCGTGACGGTGTCGAAGCCCTCGCGCCGCCGCGCCGCCACCGGCTCAGCTCCGGTTCGCGCGGCGCGCCGGCTCGACGACGAGGCGCTGCAGCCGCCGCACCGCGTCGAGGTGATCGCCCGTCCAGATCATCCGCACGGCCGTGCCCGCCGCTCGTCCTCGGCGCTCAGGTCGTGGCGCACGGCCTCGACGAGCCGTCCGCCGGCCGCCTCGTCGCGCTCGAGCGGCTCGCGCAGCGCGCGCCCGCCGAGCAGGCTCGCCGCGAGGCCTCGTACCAGCCGTTGACGACGCCGCTCGTCTGCAACAGCTCGCGCCGCGCCGCCGTGCGATCGCCGCGCGAGGCGCCGTCCTCGCGCTGCCACAGGTCGAGCACCGCGTCGGCCGCGAGCCGCAGGCCGCCGGCGCCGGTCAGCAGCGTCGTCACCGCCGCGAGCGGCACCGGCTTCGGCCCGCGCTCGGCGAGGAAGCTGCGGAACGTGTCGTCGAGGCGCCGCGCCGCCGCCGCCGCGCGCGTCGCCTCGTCCTCGGGCGCCGCGAGCGCGTCGGCGCTCGCGTCGCAGCGGCGCATGCCGAAGTCGACCGCGCCGGCGAGGTACGCGGCGCCCTCGCTGTACGCGTCGGCGAGCGCGCGCCGCAGCGCCGGCCCGGCGCCGCGCGGCCAGAACAGCAGGCCGACGAGCAGGCTCACGCCGCAGCCGATCGCGATGTCCTCGACGCGCAGCAGGCCGACCTTCCAGCCCGCCGGCTGGATGATGTTGTAGAGGAACACGAGCGTCAGCGTGAACGCCGCCTGGCCGGCCGCGAACGAGATCGCCGCCGGCGCGACGCCCGCGAGCAGGATCGCGAACGGAAGCAGGAACCACAGCAGCGTTGTGTTCGTCCCGATCAGCTCGACCAGCCCGCCGGCGACGACGAAGCCGGCGACCGTGCCCGCCAGCCCGCGCAGCGCGTTCTGGCCCGTGTTGAGCGCGTTCGATCGCAGCACCGACAGCGTCCCGAGCACGACCCAGAACGAGTGCTGCACGCCCGTCTCGTTCGCGACGAGCACCGCCAGCGCGAGGCCGGCGGCGCCGCGCACGCTGTTGTGCAGCCACACCGAGTTGCGGTCGACGTGCGCCGTCGCGCGGCGCTGCGCCGCGCCGAGCGGGCCGATCAGCCCCGTCGGCTCGCGCCCGAGCAGCCGCGCCAGCCAGCTGCGGCGCCCGGCGGCCGCCGCGAGGTCGATGTTGCGCGCGATGTTCGTCACCGCGAAGCCGAGCTCCTGCGCGCGGAAGCTCGGGTCGAGCGCCGTGATCACCTCGCCCGCGCCGATCTCCGCCGCACCGTCGCCCGCGACCGTCGAGCTCGCCGCCTCGCGCTCCATCCTCGCGACCGCCTCGCCGAGCTCGTCGATCGCCGCACCCAGCTCGGTGCAGTCGCCGCCCTCCTGCGCGAGCATCTCGGCGCCGCGATCGAGCGCCGTCGCCGCGGCGACCTTGACCGCGCACGCCGCGCGATTGACCGGCTGGGCGCCCGCGTGCGGCGCCCCCTGCGCGACGAGCGCGCCGAGCCAGTTCAGCTCGTCGACCAGCCGCACGATCGTGCGCCCCGACGTGCTCAGGCTCGCCGGTCGGTACGGCGTCGCGAGGAACACGCGGTGCATCGCCGCGACCGCCTCCTGCGCGTGCGCCACCGCGCGCTCGTGATCGTGCGCGAGCGCCTCGTCACGGCCGCTCAGCATGTACGCCGCGTCGGCGTGCAGCCGCGTCGCGAGCGCCCGGCACGCGTTCGTCGCCGCCGCGCGCAGCGGTCCGCGCCGCGGCGTCGGCCACAGCGCGCCGACGGCGATCAGCGACGCGCCGGCCGCCAGCGCCCATCCCTCCAGGCGGTCGGGCAACGACGAGAGCGGTCCCGACAGCGTCACCGGCAGGATGAACGACAGCAGCAGCGAGAACGTCGCGCTCGCCAGCACCGAGCTGACGACGCCCGCGAAGATCACGACGAACGCGACGGCCGCCATCGCGGCCGTCGAGAGCCACACGCTGCGGCACACGAGCGTGCCGAGCGAGACGAGCGCGAACCCCGCGAGCGCGAGCGTCGCCTGCGCCTGCAGGCGCTCGCGCAGCGGCCCCGGGAAGTCGAACAGCAGCAGCATCGCGAACGAGCCGAACGCCGCAAACGTCGCGATCACCGGGTTCGCGATCACCTTGTCGCCGAGCGCGAACATCGCCGGCATCACGATCGCCGCGCGAGCGGCGCGGCGCAGCGCCGCTAGGTCGCGGTCGCGCTGGCCCAGCCACTGCAGCGGATGGAGCGAGCTCACGCCCGAAGTGTGAGCCCTCCGCCGAACTCGCGCCCGCTCCTGCGCCGCGGCGGGCGGGCCGGGCGCGGCGGGCGGCCGGGGCGGGCGCGCCCGCTCAGACCTCGACGGCCTCGCGCTCCTCGATCGAGTCGACGCGGTCGGGGTAGAACGCGATGTGGTCCTTGATCTCCGCGACCGCCGCGTACGGCTCGCGGTAGATCCACACGGCGTTCTCGCCGCGCTCGCCGCCCGCGATGCTGTAGTAGCTCGCGTCGCCCTTGAACGGGCAGTAGCTCGCGTGCTCGCTCGGCTCGAGCAGCGACTGCTCGACGTCGGCCAGCGGGATGTACTGGACCGGCGGGTAGTCGGCCTCACGCAGCGTCAGCGCGTTCAGCGTGTCGGCGATCGTCCGGCCGTCGGCCGTCACGACGACGCGCGCCGCGTTGCGCTCGATCGTGATCGGATGGCTCGGCCCGGGCTGCTTGATCGGCTTCTCGGTCATCTTGCTCGCTCCCTGCTGGCGGGATGTTCGGATTCCCTCTCATATAGCGCACCCGTACTCGCACCGGCTCCAGGCGAGGGGCGCGGCGCGTCCTATATTGCGAGCGATGCCCCGACCGACGCCGACCGCGTGAAGCTCCGCCGACTCGGCGACGTCGGGCCGGAGGTCTCGGCCCTCGGCCTCGGCTGCATGGCGATGTCCGGCGCGTACGGCCCCGCCGATCGCTCCGAGAGCATCGCGACGATCCACGCCGCGCTCGACGCCGGCGTCAACCTGCTCGACACGGGCGACTTCTACGCGATGGGCCACAACGAGCTGCTGATCGCCGAGGCGCTGCGCGGGCGCCCGCGCGAGGAGTACCTGCTAAGCGTCAAGTTCGGCGCACAGCGCGGTCCCGAAGGCGGCTTCCTCGGCTACGACGCGAGCGCGCCGGCCGTCAAGACCGCGCTCGCGTACTCGCTGACGCGGCTCGGCGTCGAGCACATCGACATCTACCGACCGGCGCGCCTGGACCCGAAGGTGCCGATCGAGGAGACCGTCGGCGCGATCGCCGAGCTCGTGCAGGCCGGCTACGTCCGCTACATCGGCCTTTCGGAGCTCGGCGGCCAGGCGATCCGCCGCGCGGCCGCCACGCATCCGATCTGCGACCTGCAGATCGAGTACTCGTTGGTCTCGCGCGGGATCGAGCAGACGATCCTCCCCGCCTGCCGCGAGCTCGGTATCGGCGTGAGCGCCTACGGCGTCCTCAGCCGCGGCCTGATCAGCGGCCACTTCACCGCCGAGCGCGAGCTCTCCGCCGGCGACTTCCGCGCCCACGCGCCGCGCTTCAACGGCGCGAACCGCGAGCGCAACCTCGCGCTGATCGATTCGCTGCGCGAGCTCGCCGAGGCGAACGGCGCGACCGTCGCGCAGGTGGCGACCGCGTGGGTGCTCGCGCGCGGCGATGACATCGTGCCGCTCGTCGGCGCGCGCACGCGCGAGCGGCTCGCCGAGTCGCTCGGCGCGCTCGAGCTCGGCCTGAGCGACGAGGACGCCGCCACGCTGGAGCGCGCGATTCCCCTCGACGCGGTCGCCGGCGAGCGCTACCCCGAGCACGGGATGGCGACGCTCGACAGCGAGCGCTGAGGCGCGGCGGCGCGGGGACGTCGCGCGGATGAGCGCCAAGGCGAAGAGGAGCGCCGGAACGCGACGGAGCGCCGGGCTCCTGCCGTTCCGCGTTCGCGGCGGCTCGCTCGAGGTGCTGATCGCGCACATGGGCGGCCCGTTCTGGGCGCGCAAGGACGATGGCGCGTGGTCGATCGTCAAGGGCGAATACGACGAGGGCGAGCGCGCGTTCGACGCCGCGCGGCGCGAGTTCGAGGAGGAGACGGGCTCGCCGGCGCCCGACGGCGAGCCGCTCGCGCTCGGCGAGCTCGCCCAGCGCGGCGGCAAGCGGATCGTCGCGTGGGCGATCGAAGGCGACTTCGACGTGACGCGGCTGTCGAGCAACACGTTCACGCTCGAATGGCCGCGCGGGTCCGGGCACGAGCGCCAGTTCCCGGAGATCGACCGCGCCGCGTGGCTCGACTCCGCGACGGCGCGCCGCAAGCTCCTCGCCGGGCAGGTCGCGTTCGTCGACGCGCTCGAGCGGCTGCTCGCGGCGCCGGCGGCCGGTGAGGCGGGCTGAGGACCGGTCGAGCGACTGTCTCGCGTTGGCGGCCGCTCACAAATGTATTTACAGCGAGTTCGCGCCAATCGCCGGGCTCGCGCAGCAGTCAGAGCTCCGTCACACCTGGCCCGCGAAGAAGCCGAGCCGCGCGAGCGGCTCGACGAGCTCGTGCTCCTCGTAGGAGAGGTGCGACAGCAGCGTGTCGCTCAGCACGTCGATCGCCCGCTGCAGCGGCGCGAAGTCGCGCGGCTCGCTGATGTGGCGCACGAGCGCACGGTCGACACTCTCGATCGCGTCGTGGATCACGAGATGCTCGTCGGTCAGGCGGTCGATCACCGGCGCCAGCGTCTCGTCGCTGCTCGCAAGGTGCGGAAACACGGCGCCGTCCTCGAGCCCGTGGTGCTGCGCGACGACGTTGCAGTAGCGCGCGCAGAACGCGCCGAGCGTCCAGTCGTTCTGGCGCATCGCCATCTCGTTGAGCGCCGAGCGCGCGTCGGCCGCCGCGAGCGCGCCGTCGCGCACCTGCGCGACGAGCTCGCGCAGCTCGGAGAGCTCGCGGCGCAGCATGTCGTGAACGTCAATCAGGTGCTTGCCGACCTGGCGGCCGGTCTCGGTGTACGCGACCTCGCCCGACGGCTGCCGGTGCGGACGCGTCGACTCGTCCCACGGCATCGTCTCGCCGTGGCGCGCGCCGTCGTCGGGCGTCGGCGTCAGGCCGAGGCGTTCGTACTCGGACGCTCGATCCGGCGGCCCCGGCGACACGTGCCGACTACGCCGCTTCTGCGAGCGCCACGCCGGCGCCGGTCATCTCGAGCAGGATCGCGCGCAACGCGTCGACGCGCTCTGCGCCGAAGCGCTCGACCCACTCGCGCTCGATCTCGGCGATCACCTGGAAGCCGACCGACTGCGCCGCCGCGCCGCGCTCGGTCAGGCGGATGATCTTCGCGCGGCCGTCGTCCGGGTCGGGCACGCGCTCGGCGTAACCGAGCCGTTCGAGGTCCGTGACGGCCTCGCCGACGCCCTGCTTGGTCATGCCGGCCAGCTCGGCGAGCTCGGTCAGGCGCATGCCCTCCGGCGCGATGTTGCCGAACACGCAGCCGTGCGCCTCGCGGATGTCGCCGTAGCCGACGTCGCCCATCCGCGCGCGCAGCTCGCCGACGAGTCCTTCGGCGGCGGCGAACAGGAGCGCTACGAAATCTTCCCGTGCGGGTCTCTGCATTTGCTCAGGTGAGTTGATAAGGTGGCTTGATCAAGTTGCCTTACAAGGTTGCTTGACCATCTTAGTCCGAAGACCGGAGGTCGTCAATGGCTCGCAAGTGGTGGACCCTCGCAGCAGTCGTCATCGCGACGTTCATGCTGCTGCTCGACATAACCGTCGTCAACACGGCGCTGCCGAAGATCGAGTCGAGTCTCGGCGCGAGCTTCACCGACCTGCAGTGGGTGATCGACGCGTACGCGCTCGCGCTCGCGACCGTCGTGCTGACGGCCGGCTCCCTCGCCGACCGCTTCGGGCGCAGGCGCTCGTTCATCTTCGGCCTGATCGTCTTCACGGCGGCGTCGCTCGCCTGCGCGCTCGCGCCCGATGCCGGCTTCCTGATCGCCGCGCGCGCCGTGCAGGGGATCGGCGGCGCCGTGATGTTCGCGATCTCGCTCGCGCTGCTCGCGCAGGTGTTCCCCGGCGGGCGCGAGCGCGGGATGGCGATGGGCATCTACGGCGCGACGATCGGCGTCGCCGTCGCGACCGGGCCGCTCGTCGGCGGCGCGCTGACGCAGTCGCTTGGGTGGGAGTCGGTCTTCTACCTGAACGTCCCGATCGGAATCGCCGCCGTCGCGATGACCGCCGCGCGCGTCGCCGAGTCGCGCGACCCGAACGCCACGCGCGCCGACTGGCCCGGCGTCGGCGTGTTCACGGCGGCGCTGTTCATGCTCGTGTTCGCGCTCCTGCGCGGCAACGCCGAGGGCTGGGGCAGCGCCGAGATCGTCGCGCTGCTCGTCGGCGCGGGCGTGCTGCTCGGCGCGTTCGTCGCGATCGAGCGTCGCTCCGCCAACCCGATGCTGCCGCTCGAGCTGTTCCGCAGCCACGCGTTCACCGGCGTGCAGATCGCCGCGTTCGCGATCAGCGCGTCGCTGTTCGCGCTGTTCCTCTACATCACGCTGTACCTGCAGCAGTTCCTCGGCGACTCGCCGCTCGGCGCCGGCGAGCGCTACCTGCCGCTGACGGTCGTCACGTTCGTCGTCGCCGGCCTGTCCGGCATGTGGGTCTCGCGCGTCGCCGCGCGCGCGCAGCTCGCCGTCGGGCTCGGCTTCGTCGGCGTCGGGCTGATCCTGATGTCGGGGCTCACCCCCGGCGACGGCTGGGGGGCGCTGCTGCCCGGCTTCGTCGCCGCCGGCGTCGGCGCGGGGATCGTCAACACGGTCGTCGCCGACGTCGCGCTGAGCGTCGTGCCGAAGGAGCGCAGCGGCATGGCCGCCGGGATCAACGACACGTTCCGCCAGGTCGGCATCGCCGTCGGCATCGCAGTGTGGGGCGCGATCTTCACCGCGCGCGGCGCGAGCAAGGCCGAAGCGCTCGCGCCCGGCGCGAGCGGGCACGGCCGCCAGCTCGTCGAAGCGGTCTCCTCCGGCCGGTTGCACGAGGCGCTCGGCGCGCTGCCCGCCGACGCTCGCGCGGTCGTCTCGCACGGCGCGCGCGAAGGGTTCCTCTCGGGGCTCAACGAGATCCTCGTGCTCGGCGGCGGCGTCGCGCTGCTCGGCGCGATCGCCGCGGCGCTGCTCGTGCGCGAGCGCGAGATCGAGCGCGAGCCGATCGAGGAGCTCGCCGGCGAGGGGCGGCGGGCGGAGGATCGTGCGGGGGTCGCCGAGCCGGCTTGGGACGTGCGCACGGCATGACCCGGCGCGTGAGCCTGATCTCGCGGCGGCGGCCGGTCGACGCCGTCCGAGCCCCGCCGGGAGGTCAGGCCGGCGCCGTCACGACCCTCAGCTCGTCGAGCGACTCTCGCATCAGCCGAGGCAGGTCGCGCGGCTCGCGCTTCTGCACCCAGCGCTCGAAGGCGATCCTGAAGACGGCGATGCCCGCCTCGGCGGTGAGGCTCGCCGCCGGGTCCTCGACGCCGCGAGCGCGCAACGCCTCGGCGATCGCCGAGGCGAGCGTTGCGAGCTTGATCAGCTCGCGCTCCCGCAACTCCGCGCTCGCGGCGATCACGGCCTGGCGCTGGCGCGCGTAGTCGCGGCGTCCCTCGAGCATCGCGCCGGCGGCCTCGAGCGCGGCGGCGACCGCGTCGATCGGCGCCGCCGACTCGGGCGCGCCGGCGACGGCGCTGACGAGCAGCTCCTCCAGCGCGCCGCCGCCAGCGAACAGCACTTCGCGCTTGTCGGCGAAGTGCCGGAAGAACGTCCGCTCGGTCACGCCCGCGCGCTCGGCGATCTCCGCGACCGTCGTGTGCTCGAACCCTCGCTCGCCGTACAGCTCGAGCGCCGCGCGTTCGAGCCTGCCACGGCTGTCCGGCTGCCAGCGAACCATCGGTCGATCGTACTACGTGATGACAGCCTCTGACATCCGTGCTAGGGTGATGACAGCTACTGACATCAGGCCGTCCTCGAGCGTTGCTTGCGCCGAGCGCGGCTCTCGAACACCAGGAGGTTACGCATGCGTGTCTTCGTCACCGGCGCGTCGGGCTGGATCGGCTCCGCCGTCGTTCCCGAGCTGATCGGCGCGGGCCATCAGGTCGTCGGCCTGGCCCGCTCGGAGGACTCGGCCGCGGCGCTCACCGCGGCGGGGGCAGAGGTGCAGCGCGGCACGATCGACGATCTCGACGCGCTGCGCGCGGCGGCGGACGCCTCCGACGGCGTGATCCACCTCGCGTTCAAGCACGACATCGCGTTCACGGGGGACTTCCACGGCGCGGCGCACGCCGACCGACTGGCGATCGAGACGTTCGGCGACGCGCTCGCGGGCTCGGACCGCCCGTTCGTGATCGCCTCGGGGACGCTCGGGGTGGCGCCGGGGCGCGTGGCGAGCGAGCGCGACGGGCACGATCCGGACCCGGCCGAGGCGCCGCTGCTCGGCGGCGCGGAGAACCGGATGGCGAATGCGCAGCTGACGCTCTCGCTCGCCTCCCGCGGCGTGCGCTCGTCCGTGCTGCGGCTGCCTCCGACCGTCCACGGCGACGGCGACAACGGCTTCATGACGTTCATCATCGGCATCGCGCGCGAGAAGGGCGCCTCCGGCTACATCGCAGACGGGTCGAACCGCTGGCCGGCCGTGCACCGGCTCGACGTCGCGCCGCTGTTCCGCCTCGCGCTGGAGGCGGCGCCCGCCGGCTCGACGTTGCACGCGGTCGCGGACGAGGGCGTGCCGATCCGCGAGATCGCCGAGGTGATCGGGCGGCATCTCGAGCTGCCGGTCGACTCGGTGCCTCGCGAGAGCGCAGACGAGCACTTCGGTTGGCTCGCCGGTCTGCTCGCGGCCGACAGCCCGGCCTCGAGCGCGCTGACGCGCGAGCTGCTCGGCTGGCAGCCGACGCACGCGGGGTTGATCGACGATCTCGAGGAGGGGCACTACTTCGACGCGCGGCCTACCGGGTCGTAGGGGCGCAGCCGCCTGCCGGACGGGGAACGCGAGCCCGATCGCGGCGCGTCGACGCTGCTACGTTCGCGTCGTGACGGAGGAGGAGCTCGCCAACCTCGCACACCTGCGCCGCGCGCGCGATCTGATCGACCGCGAGTACGCGCGCCCGCTCGACGTCGCCGCGCTCGCGCGCGCCGCGCTGATGTCGAGCGCGCACTTCTCGCGGCGATTCCGCGCGGCGTACGGCGAGACGCCCTACGCGTACCTGATGACGCGGCGAATCGAGCGGGCGAAGGCGCTGCTGCGCCGCGATGACATGACGGTCACCGAGGTCTGCTTCGAGGTCGGGTGCACGTCGCTCGGCTCGTTCAGCGCGCGCTTCACCGAACTGGTCGGCGAGACGCCGACGGCGTACCGGGCGCGTGACCACAGCGCGCTTGCGAGCGTGCCGGGCTGCATCGCCAAGGACCTCACCCGGCCAAGCCGCAAACCGAGCACGATCGGAGAAGCGCGCGCGGCGCTGGCTCCGTAGGGTTGGACGCATGAACGTCACCTTCTCCCATTGCTTCGTCCTGGTCGACGACCCCGACCGCGCGCTGGCCTTCTACGGCGACACGCTCGGCCTCGAGCTGCGCAACGACGTCGCGCGTGAGCACTTCCGCTGGATCACTCTCGGCGCCAGCTCGCAGCCCGACGTCGCGATCGTCGTGACGAACTACCTGAACGGCAGCCCCGACGACAGCGACGCGCTCGCCGCGCTCCTCGCGAAGGGCGCGATGCCCGGCGTCCACTTCCACACCGACGACCTCGACGCGACGTTCGAGAAGCTGCTCGCGTCGGGTGCAGAGATCGTGCAGGAGCCGACAGACCAGCCGTGGGGGGCGCGCGACTGCGCCGTGCGCGACCCGTCCGGCAACATGGTTCGCGTCGCTCAGGCGCCTGCCGCTTAGGTCACCCGCGTGCTCGCTCGCGCGGGCGTCCAGCCCCGGCGAGCCGAAGTCTCACATCCGCGATGTGGGATTCTGAGGCTGCACCGAGATGGAGCGCGGCCGAACAATCCAAGGGGTCTCACCGTCGCTCGAGCGTCCGGCGTTCTACGCGTTGCGCCCGGGCGGCTGGCGAGACCTCGTGACACTGCTCCATCCTCCCTACACGGCGTGGAATCTGGCCAACGTGGCGATTGGAGCCGCACTCGCTCCGCACTTCTACGCGGGCCGGCTGGGAGCGGCGCTCGCGGCGTTCTTCCTGGCGGTCGGTGTGGGCGCACACGTCCTGGACGAGTTGAATGGCAGACCGCTGGGTACGCACCTCTCGAGCCGCACGCTCATCGTTCTTGCCGTTCTCTCGCTGACGGGAGCGGCGGCAATCGGCGTCGTGGGGGCCGTGACCATCTCGCTCAGCCTGATCCCGTTCGTCCTCGCGGGCGTGTTCATAGTGCTCGCCTACAACCTCGAGTGGTTCGGCGGGCGCTTTCACACCACCTTCTGGCTCGCCGTCTCCTGGGGGGCCTTCCCGGTGCTGACGGCATACTGGGTCAACGCGCTGGAACTCCGCCCCTCGGCACTGCTCGCGGCGGGCGGGTGCGCGACGCTGCTCGTCGCTCAGCGGAGTCTCAGCACACCCGTACGCGAGCTGCGGCGGCGCACCGTCTCGCTCACCGGAGAGCAGACGCTCGCGGACGGATCGACCGTGCCGCTCGACGCCGCGCGACTGGCGGCGCCGATGGAGCGCGCCCTGAAGGCGTGCGCGACGGCGATGGTGCTGCTCGCCACCGGACTCGTGCTCGCGCGCCTGTAGCGCTCGGGGGTGGGGCCTCGGAGATCGGACGCCGTTGCATTCCGTCGGGGTCTCCGCACACTCTGTTCGAACAGGAAACCCTCCGTTTGGAGGGCTTTCTCGGATAGCGGGGGCCTACGGGACAGGCGAACGGCCAACACGCGGCAGCGACGCTCTTAGGCGCTCTGCCCGTCAGCGCCGCTGCCGCAGTCTCGGCGGGTCAGGCGTCTCGGTCGCCCGCCGCCCGCATCGCTTCGTCGACAACGGGCTTTTGCTGCGCGTCGGCGCCGCGCGGATAGGCCAAGCGCTGCTCGGCGAGGACGACGAGCGTCGCGCCTGTGTCGGGGTACTCGACGACGTCGGGACGGTTGGTCGTGGAGACCACGAGGTAGCGAACGGGCGCGTCGGAGCGGTTCACCAGGCTATGGGCACCTGCGTGCCCCCGCGGAAACGCGATCACGGCGCCGGCCGACAAGAGCTGCGTCCCGCCCGAACCGCGCAGCGAGGGCGTCCCGGCGAGGACAAGCAGCAGCTCCTCGTTGGCGTGATGGACGTGCAACGGCGAGCCGACGGCGCCCGGGTCGAGCTCGTAGACGTTTGCAGCGAGCTCCCTGGCCCCGGCCTGAGCTCCCACGGGAGCGACATGGCGACCCGGAAATCTATCCGCCTCCCAACTCGGCTGCTCGAAGTCGACGGGCATCGGGACGACCGTAGCCGATCGCCCGGCAGCTGGCCTTACCACTTACAGCCTCACAAAACCCGACAAAGCTCACGGTCAGCGGCTTGCATCGGGGTAAGCGGAGCGCTCGGGAAGCGTCAGGGAGCTCGAGTTGGCCGAGGTCCCGACCGTGGCAGGTGCATCTGCCGGGCGCGCGACCAGGTCGCGATCCTGCGAGCGCTCTAGCGCCAAGCAGGCCGTTCTGCTGTGCGCTACCCACGCGGGAACCCGCTCGGCGCGGGAAGCGTTAACCGGCGAACGTCGCGAACGTCCAGTGATTTCCGTCGGGGTCTGCCACGGTGAAATCACGTGATGGATAGTCCGTCTGATCCACTAGCGGGTGCACGACCTTGGCACCGACCTTGACTGCTCGCTCCATCACAGCGTCAGGATCGGCGGTGACGACATGCAGGGAGCTGGTGCCTGGCCGGCACGGCGTGCTGCGCTCGCCGGTGCTAGACAGCAGCACGCGCCCGCCCTCCGGCCAATCCAGTTGACAGTGATGCACCAGCCCCGCCTGCTCTCCGGGGATCATCAGATCCTCGGTGAAACCGAGACCGACCAGCCAGTCGCGCAACACCAGCGCTTGGTCGGTGACGACGCTCGCCCAGATGCTCGGCTGCCTCACTCCGCTGGTTCGCACAGTCATCGTCGCATCGGAGCCTAACGCGACCGTCCGTTCTGCGGCGCCCCCTCACAGCCGCCGACGCCCAGCCGCCGTGCATAGGCGTTTGGTTACGCTTCAGCGCGTGGAGCTGCAGCGGCGCATCGCGGAGGGGGCGGGTGAGTTCTTGCTGTTCGCGCTGACCCCACCGCGCCTGACGACCGAACCGGAGCAAGCCAGTCAGATCGCCGCGAAAACGCTCGAGCGCCTGCGCTCTGTGGACCTCGACGGCCTCGTTCTGTACGACATCGATGACGAGAGCGACCGCAATCCCGAGGAACGCCCCTTTCCGTTCCTACCGACGATGGACCCAGCCGACTACCTCGCCCGCTATCTCGTCGGCTTGGAAGTGCCGGCGATCGTGTACCGCGCTGTCAGCAAGTATCCAGAGCAAGGTCTTCGCTCGTGGCTCAGCGAGCAAGCCCCAACCGACATGCTGTCGGTGTTCGTAGGTGCGTCGTCTCGTGAGAAGGCGGTAGCAACCTCCCTGTTGCGAGCCTACGAACTCAGGACCGAGGTGCGCCCGGATCTCCTGCTCGGAGGTGTCGCGATCCCGGAGCGGCACACGCGCGGGCGCCGGGAGCACGTCCGTCTGCTGGCGAAGCAGGCGGCAGGTTGCTCGTTCTTTGTCACCCAGATCGTCTATGACGTCAATGCCGCGAAGAACTTGGTCTCCGATTATCACTACGAGTGCGCCGCTCGTGACGTCAAGCCGGCGCCGATCGTGTTCACGTTCTCGGTCTGCGGCTCACTGAAGACATTGGAGTTCGTTCAGTGGCTCGGTGTCGACGTGCCGCATTGGATCGAGAACGAGCTGCGCCACGCGGACAACACCCTCGACGCGTCCTACGACCAAGCCGTCGCGACGGCCGTCGAGCTCATCGCATTCTGCCGGCGCGTCGGAGTTCCGTTTGGGCTCAGCGTCGAGAGCGTCTCGATCCGCCAAGTCGAGATCGAGGCCTCCGTTCGCCTCGCCACCCGGCTACAAGCGGAGCTACGTCGCTAGTCGCTACGACCTGATCGCAAGCAGCTGCTGACGGGCGATCCGCGCTCCTGCTTTCCGCGCTGAGCGCCTCTCTCTGTCCAGGCGCGCGAAGACACACGTTGCCGGCGAAACGGGGCGCGCGCCGAAGCGTCAGCACGAGGCCGGTCTTGGCGTCGCTCGATCCGTTGACACACTTTGGGCCGCGAGTGCGATTTATCAGCAGTGGGACCCAATTACGCCAACGCACCAGACGCCGCGACACCGACCACGTACAACGGGATTCCGGCGTACGAGCTCAGCCTGAACCCGTCCGGTGACACGGTTGTCGAACCCGGCACCGCGTACGTCGCCCGGAGCGACTACCGGCCGCTCGAGATCGACTCCGCCTCACCTCGCGGCGCGAAGGTCGTGTTCTCGGCGTACGAGTACCTCCCCGCGACCCCGGCCAACGACGCCCTGCTCGCCGTCACGAGCACTCATTCGGGCGCGACGGTCGTGAACCAGCCGTGAATCAGCGGTCCACGCACGAGAAAGCCCTGCCTGAGCGGGGCTTTCTCGCATAGCGGGGGCAGGATTGATACACAAACCCGCGACCGCCGATCCCACGCGAATACAGGGTTTTGCGCACCGGATCGAGGAGTCCTGCCCGCTGGGTGAAGGCTGCTAGCGCTTCTCAGCACCGAGCGTATGAGCGTGAGCGGGTGGGGACGTCCTCGGATATACGGACGGCGCCCGGGAGGGCCGCTTGGAGTCAAGCGTTCGATCCGTATTGACTCAAGAGTCGAACGCGATCTCCCCGATGTCGATCGAAACGAGTACAGGCTCGCGAACCACTTGGTGGTCCACCTGGTAGCCGTAGATGCGCCGCTTCGTCGGAACGACGATGCCGTCGACCTCCCTGAGGTCCATGGCGTAGTTCGCGCCAGCGGTGTCGCCGAGGATGTCGACGGTGTAGTCGTGGCGGCGCAGAAGACCGTCGGGCCCGAAGTAGAAGAGCTGCTCGCGGGTGTGGCTGGCGATCTCGTCGGGGAAGGTGACGCGCAGCCGACCCCACTCCTCACCGTCCTCGTGCCACGGCTCAGGATCCTCGTGGACGCTGAACCCGGGATAGGAGAACAGGAAGGGAGTCGTCAGGTAGGTCCAGAGGGCCTCGCCGCTGAAGTAGGCGACATCGATGTCGTCCCAAGGCGTCTGTTCCGCCTGGCCCGCGAAGTGGGCAATCGGGTCGTCGCGGGCTTCGATGAGATCGCCCGCTGTCGTCTCGATCACTATCCGGTCCGGTTCGAAGATCGAGCGCTTGTCCTGACCCGGGAAGTCCATGACGAGCCGCTCCTCTCCGGTGCTCGCCGTGATTACGACATCCTTCAGAACGTCCGGCCTCCCCTTCAGATGCCAGACACCTCCGGTGATCGCCGCCGCAACGCGAACGGATCCGATCTCGCGCCAGCGTTCTAGACCGCCGTGGGCTTCGATCGCCTTGTCGAGTAGGCCACTCTTCGTTGAAATCGTCATGGGCTTCCCTTTCGTCAGATGGGTTCGCGTTGGGGCACTGCGTTGCGATCCGGAGGGACGCCGACGCATCGAGCGATGCCTCGGCGTCGGTGGCTCCCGGCAAGCGCCGGGCAATCACGGCGATTGACACCGGCGCCCTGCGCGTCGCGCCGGCGTCCACCCCTCCGAATAGGCCGCTTCCGACGCTTAGGCGACCGCTGCCTCCGCCACCCTCGCCGCCACCTCGATCTGCTCAACAACCGTGCCAGGATGGGTGACCATTGCCAGGTGCCCGGCGTCGACCTCGACCATCGTGGCCCCCATGCGCTGAGCGAACTGTCGCTCGGCGTCTGGCGGAATCGCCTCGTCGTTCGCGGCGACCACGAACCAGGAGGGCAGCGACTTCCACGCCGGCTCGCCCATGGTGTACTCGAAGGTGCTCATCGAGATGGGCTGCTGAACCGCGCAGAGGACGCGGGCCTGAGCGGGATCGAGATCGGCTGCGAAATGTCCGACGAAGTCGGCTTCGGGAAGCCACGCGAATCCCTGCTCGTCGACGGCCAGGTTCGCGAGCGCCGGCGTCGGAGGTCCTGCGCCGAGGAGCGCACCCAACGACTCGCCCTCGTCGATCCCGAAGGCGGCGACGTATACGAGACTGATGACGTGGGGCGCGTCGGCGCCAAGCGCGGTCATGATCTGTCCGCCGTAGGAATGACCGGCGAGGACAGTCGGGCCGTTCTGACGTGCGAGGACGTGGCGCAGACGGGCGACATCGTCCTCGGTCGAGGTCTCGGGGAACTGTGGTGCCGTGACGTTGTAGCCCTTGGCCTGCAAACGCTCGATCACACCGCTCCAGCTGGATCCATCGGCCCAGGCGCCGTGGACGAGGACAACGTTCGGTAGGTCGCTCATGCGAGCTCTCCTTGATTCGCTCGTCCGGTCCGGATGACCGAGCGAAGACGAGATCGATCCTGGCCGACCTGCCTCGATCTCTCTTGAGTCAAACGACTGGTTCGGTGTCTTTGCGTGCGGCGGTTGCGAGGGCATCACGCAGCTGCGCGCGCGCGCTGATCTCGAGCTTTGGGAAGGTCCGGTAGAGGTGCGAGCCGATCGTCCGATGCGAGAGGAACAAGCGCTCGCCGATCTCCCGGTTCGAGAGGCCCTCGGCGGCGAGCGCCGCGATCTGCAACTCCTGCGGGGTGAGGCGGTCGCGTGTCTCGGGGGTGCGGGGGCCGAGCCGCTCGCCTGTCGCTCGCAGCTCCTGCCTCGCCCGCCGGCCCCAGCTCATCGCGCCGAGAACGTCGAATGACTCGGCCGCTCCGCGCAGCGGCTCACGCGAGTCGGCGCCGCGGCGCGCCCGGCGCAGCCACCGTCCGTACGAGAAGAGCGTCCTCGCCCGCAGGAAGGGGTAGCCGACGGTGTCGTCTCCGAGGGCGCGCTCGAATAGAGTCCCAGCCTCCTCCTCGCCCGCGACCAGCGGTCTCGCACAGGCGAGACCCGCCAGCAGGATCGGGGGGCCGCTCTCGCGGCCGATGCGCTCGAGCTCATCAAGCACTCCGGCCAGCCAATCTGCGTGCTCGCCTCGAGCGCAGGCTTCGGCCAGGTCCAGGACTCCCGACCAGCGCATGAAGCGATGAAAAGCCGGCGACTCCTCGTCGAAGACAGGGCGGAGATGGCGAAAGGTGTCCACGTCGCGACCCTCGCCGGCCGCCATCGCGCCGCGTGCGAGGTGCACCGTCGCAAGCAGCGGTCCCGCGCCCGCCGCCAGTAGCGACTGCTCCGGCGCCGCAAGCTGTGTCTCGACGTCCTCGCCGCGCAAAGCGGCGACGAGGGCCGCTACGAGTTCCCCGGTGACTGCGAACTGCGGCTGCTGCGTGTCGCGCGCCAGCGTCGCCCCCTCGGTGCCGTCCCGCATCGCCGCCTCCCAGTCGCCGGTATGAGCGGCGGCCCAGGCGTGGTGAACGAGAGCCTGTGCGAGAGTCCCGAGCCGGCCTTGATCGCGAAGCCCGTCGATTGCCCGGGAAAGGAAGGTCTCCCCCTTCGCCATATCCCCGGCCTTTTCTGCAGCGACGCCGATGTTCATCGAAGCGCGCGGATCGACCGTCTCGTGCAGCCGCTTGCGGGCAACCTGGCCGCGAACCCTCGAGCCGGTCTCCTCGGGGTCGGCTAGGGCAATTACGGCGAGAAGGCGGGGATCGTCGTCGGCGGCGCCGATGCCCGTGGCCGCGTCGACGAGATAAGACCTCGTCTCGGCCCGTGTCTGCGTCCACCAACATCGATGCGCGATCGGGAGGAGCGAGCGCAACGCCACGTCGATGTCGCCGGCTTCGGCCATCTCCCTGGCGATCGTGACGAACACCTTCGTCGCGCCGGCTTCGCGCCAGACATCGCCGCTGATCATGTGACGCAGCCAGGCGAGGCGCGCCATCTCTGGCGCACCGAGATCGAGCTGTTGGGCCTCAGCGACCATACGGTCCGCCACCTCGGTGAGCCCCAACTCGTAAGCGAGCTCGGACGCTCGCAGCAGTCGCTCTCCCCTTCGTCGCGGATCGGCGCTGAGCGCGGCTGCGCGTTCGAGCGCGGCTGCCGCGGCACTGACCGCGCCCCGACCCCGCGCGCTCGCCGCTTGGGCCTCGAGCGCAGCCGCGATCTCTTCGTCGACGTCTACTGCCGCCAGCGCCCGATGCCAGACCTGTCGTTCGGGATCGCCGACAACCCCCGCGAGCATCGCGTGCATTTCGACTACCTGCGCAGGCGGAGCAGCTTGGCGCACCGCTGACCGCACCAACGGATGATGGAAGCTCAGGTGGCCTTGAGCGATCTCGACCAGCCCGGCGGCCGACGCCGCGTCGAGGGCCGACAGCTCCACGGGAGCGCCGTGGAGCTCGGCGGCGCAGCCGACGATCTCCTCGATGTTGCCCGGCCGTCGAGGGCGCCGGCAAGCAGGGCGAGGCGGGTCGCCTTCGGGAGGCCGTCGAGCCGAGCCGCGAAGGCATGTTCGAGGCGCGCCGTCAGGTTCGCAGGCTGCCGCTCGAGGTGTTCTCGTCCTCCCGTCAGGACCGAGTCGTCGCCCAGCTCGACCAGCGCCAACGGGTTCCCGGCCGCTTCGGCGAGGAGACCCGCCCGGCGGATCGGGTGCAATCCGGGCGCGTGGCGGTCCAGCAGCTCGGCCGCCTCGTTCGCCGCCAGCCTCTCCAGGCGGAGCGTCGGCAGTTGCTCCTCTTCTAGCGAGATCGAGTAACCGTCGCGCAGGGTAGCGAGCAGCGCGACCGGCTCGGCGTCCAGCCGGCGTGCGAGGAAGCTCAGCACGTTCAAGCTCGAGGTGTCGAGCCAATGCGCGTCGTCGACCATGAGGATCAGCGGACGCGACGACGCCGCTTCGCTGATCAGCTGATGGGCCGCGAGTCCGACGTGAAACCGGTTGGGCACCCGCTCGTCGATGATTCCGAATGCCGCCTCGAGCGCCCGGCGGCGCGGGTCGGACAGCCGGTCGCTCAGCCCGAGGATAGGTCCCACTAGCTGATGCAGGCCGGCGAAAGCGAACTCGGCTTCCGACTCGACGCCGACGGCGGAGAGGGTCTGTGAGTCGGCCTCCTCGGCATGAGTCCTGACGTGCCGCAACAGGGCCGACTTGCCAATACCGGCAGCGCCGCTGATCACAAGCGCTCCACCGCCCTCTCCGAGGCCGTCGATGATCGCGTCGAGTCGCCGCATCTCATCGTCGCGCCCGATCAGCGCGAGGGCCTGGAAGTCGGAGGTGGTCCGCCTCGTCCGGTGCACCTGCAGAACACCATACGCCTCTACCTGTCGATCCGCCCCTGCTTGACGGCCGATCGGGCCCACAACTGCGTCTCCCTGGCATCCCCGGAAACAACCGGCGACAGAAATCGCTTCAACCTGTCCCGTAAGGCCCCTGTAACCGACCTTTCTAGAGGGGGAGCCCTAGGCCGGCATAGCGGGGGCGGGATTGATACCCAATCCTGCGACCGTAGATGGCCCGAGAACAGTGGTCCTAGTCCATAGAGTCGAGGAGTCGTGCCTGCTCGGGGAGCCGATGACCTCCTAGAAAGGTGCTCTAAACGAGGGCTACGGGACCGCCTCGCGCGCTCCAATCACGGGCGACCCGCCGATCCGGCGGCACGCCTGTCAAGGCGCCGACAGCATCCCCGCTGCCTCAAGCACCTTCATCGTGACCAGCACCGGGTTATCCCTGTACCCGCGCGGGACGGCCACCTGCCTGACGACGCCGACCACATCGGTGAGCCCATAAACGCCGATCGGACCCGCACCGACACGTTGCCGAGTTGCCCATCTGCGGACCCGCTCCTCGTGCGCGCCCGTCGAGAACTTGCCCACGTAGAGCCGTAGCTCGACCTGGCCGACGCGGTAGCCGTAGCGCTTCGCCGCCGCTTTGATCACCGGCCCCCGAACCTCCCGCCGGTTCAGCAGCGAGTAGCGCTTGCGGGCTTTCTCGTCCCTGGTCTCGCCGGTCACGTGCTCGGCCACGACGCCGTGCGAGCCCAGGTACGACTTCACCGAGGCCAGCACCAGTCTGTCGGCTCGGGCGCCCACGAGGTCAACCTCGTAGCCGTGTGTCTGGATCTCGACGTGATCCTTTCGGCGAGTCTGGAGCCGCACGGGAAACTTGATCGCCTCGGAGACGACCAGGCCCTCGGCCTCCAGCGCGAGCGCCACAAACGACTCGAACGCCTCCATGAGGCAAAGCGTAGGCACGCGATCGGCGACGGCTCGTGCGCTTGGCCGAACTTTCCGTATCGACACGCCGCGCGACGCGTCTATGCCGTTAGTTATCCCTGCGGCTGCCTTGATGAGATGGGGCTCAAGGCCCTTCAGGTCGCGGAGCACGCTGGTTTTCGACTGCTCGCCGAGCTTCGTGCGCCGGCGGAGTCAGTCCACTGGCGCTCCGTGACGACCACATCGCAGTGGACGATGGCTGTGGATATCGCTATTGGGTCGATCAGGTCGTTCTCCTCCCACTGCTTCTGGGACGCCTCGTGACGAAAGCTGTAGCAATACGGAACTCTCGTTCCCGGAACCGTACCCTCACGACGTGCTTCCTGTTGAGACTTCCCGTCCAAGCGGTCCGGTGAGTTCCCGGCGCCGACAGCCAAGACCAGTCCGAGTTCCTTACGAGCTTGCAGCCCGCGACCGGTGATAGCGTCTCGATGCGTGCCACGCGAGTCTTCAAGTCGCCATGCGGGCCCATCGGGCGAACGACTAGTTTTGGTCGGGCGGCGTCGCATCGAGTCCGGGAGTAGCTAGGTGGCGAACGCGGTGCTGGGCAACCCCATACACGCCAGCCCGAGCGCCGTGACAATGTCTGCGTTTCTCGCGACCGAGGCGCAGGAGCATCTGTCCGAAATGCCGCAAGGTGGGGTGGTCGTAGCTGCGGTCGGTCGCGTAGCTGAGAAGGTCGCGCGAGAGCTTGCGGATAGCCTCACCAGCCGAGGTCTGCGCGTCGCCGGCACCAACACCAACACTGAGGTCCATCCGTTTCTCAGCGACCCGACATGGCACCTTGCCGCGGTCGTTAGTCCTTACAAGCTAGACCTTGCATCAACGTGCGCTCGGCTCAGCCCTCGCGCTCTGCAAACACGAGCCGTAGACACCCTTGTGCGACAGTCAGGCGTGACTGTCGGCTTCAATGTCAATTCGTTTGCAATTCAAGCGGCGTGCACGCCCTGGTCACCCATGATGCCGTCCCGCATCGTGGTCGTCGGCACCGGCGCCACGGCGCGATCTGCCGTCGTCGGACTCGCCGCGGTCTGGCCGCACGCAGACATCGGTGTTGCCGGCCGTAATCTGAGCCGCGCAGAGTCGCTGATCCGCGAGATCGGCATCGGGACCGCAATCGAGAAGATCAGTGAGTTCGGTCCGACTCTGGTGGTGCACACAACCACCGTCGGCGAGTGCGACGATCGGCAGGCCTTGGAGATTCCTATCGAGCTATGTCCGGAGATGATTGTGCTCGACCTAAACAGTCGGCTGACCTTGCTTCAGAGACATGCTGTGGCCGCTGGGTGTCTCACGATGGGAGGGTCCTACGTACAGAGGCTCACCAATCTCATGCGTGCCGCTCTGTTTTCGCGTTGACCACATCAAGAATGGCGCGAACTCGTTGGTCGATCGATGTCCACGGCAGACGCGTAACGGGAACTCCCGCCCGCAGATAGGCGTCTTCTAGTAAGCCCTCCAAACGATGCGCAAGAGCAGCGTTCTCGGTACGTGCGTAGTCGGGGCGGAACTCTCGAAGCTCCAGTAGAAAGACACGCGCATACGCGGCGTCCGGACGATATCCAGATGCCAGGAGGTCATCGCACGGCAACCCATGCACGGAGTAATAGGCCCAGACATCGTGCATAGCGCGGTCGAAGAATGTGATGCAGTCGGTCGCCAAACGCGCCTCACTCGCCAGGACCCGCTTTAGAATCGCCTGCTCGTATGCAGCTGAATCGCTCCGGATGTCCGAGGGCGACATTCCGTGCGCCAGCATCTCATCGATGTAGGCTCGTGACACCTCGGGTACGGTGAGGTAGCCAGCCTGCTGGATTTGGCGCAAGGTGCTGGTCTTGCCGGCCGAAGGCGCACCCGTGAGTACAAACCAACTGTCGCCGCGACTCATGGTGAGCTGTTGGCCTCCGCTCGATGACCTAAAGGTTCATACTGTTCGTGCCCGCCGCGATTCCTTCCTGAAATATACAGCGGTGAACCAAGTGACGATCGACAATGCTCTCCTCTCAAAGGCGATCGATTTGGCTACCGCCAACGTCGCCAACGGCCAGCGACCGTTCGGTGCGCTTCTGGTCGACGGCGAGGAGATCGTGACACAGGCCGTCAATGAGGCGGCGCGCTCGAACGACCCGACGGACCACGCCGAGATTGTTGCCATCCGCCATGCGACGAGCCTGCTGAACGCGGATTGCCTCGACGCTCTTACGCTCTACGCAAGTTGCGAGCCGTGCTGCATGTGTGCGAGCGCGATCCTATGGGCTGGAGTCCGGCGCGTCGTCTTCGCCCTGGCGCGGGAGGATGCCCACGAGTATGGATTCCATGACGTTGTCGGCCCCGAGATTTCGAGAAGGCTCCTGAGCGCCATTTCAGTAACACAGGTCCGCTCGCTCGATCGCGCGGCCAGGGAGCCGTTCGAGGCGTGGAAGCTACGGAACGCGAGCGATAGCTAGAGAAGGTCGCCAACGACGTATGTGGTGCGATGACGCACCCCGAGTGATGCCGGGCCACGGTGGCAGACGCACATGTGGGTTGCGATCGCCGTCGCGCGGACCGCTCGAACGCCCGAGTGCGTCGTTAGGTCTTCCGCCAACTCCCTCACAAGATGCTCTTGAAACTGCAAGCGACGGGAACGACATTTGACCAGCCGACTTATCTTGCCGAGGCCAGGAAGGGTTGCGCCGGGAACATAGGCGATGTCAACACTGCCGAAAAATGGCAGAAGATGGTGACCACAGATCGACACAAACGGAATATCCAGGCACTCGACTGTGCTCGTATCGGAGACGTAAGCATTCGGCTCGTTGGCCGACGGTCGGGTTAGAAGTTGCGCTGGATCAGTGCGATAGCCATCGAGAAGTTCTACGTACGCCGTGTCAATGCGTGTCGGATTCTGCCGCATCGCGGCAGCAATTTGCGGTGCCGCGGGTGTGTCTGGCAGTATGCGCTCCAGCCACTGCACTACCGGGTGAGTCTCGATCGCGCCGTCGCTCACTCGCCCGCTCCCTTAAGCTCAACCACGATGTTCTGGTAGGCATCATCACCCGTATTGATTAGCCGATGAGCAACGTCACGAGCCCGGTACTGCGTGGAGCCCCGAGGGTCGCCGATCTGCTCCTCAACCGAGCCATCCACATACTCACAGCGAGCAGTACCAGGCCGCGTTACGACGAAGACGTAGTCGCATGAGTGCTGATGCCACGGCGTCGCTTGCCCGGGATCCAATTCAAGAAGCCAAACCTTGACCCGGTCGTCCTCGAACAGGACTTGCGTCCCGACGTCGGGACTAAATGACTCTCCGCTCATCCGGCATCAATCCTTCTCCGCGCGCCTGTCTTGCAACCACTTCTCCACGACGGATACCTCGTGACCATTGAGCGACCCGCCTCTCTGAGCGGCCGCTAGTGCTTCATCGATCGTGGTGAGCGTGACATACCGGAGGCCGAGCGCCTTGAGACGGGCATCAGCAGAAGGCATATCGTAGCTGACGATGGTAAGTGCATCGTCAACAATGAAGCCAGCTTCGCAAAGGTTCTCGGTAGCCGCCGCCAAACTGCCGGCGGTGTATGCGAGGTCCTCAATCAGAAGCACCCTTGCCCCTTCGGGCGCGGCACCCTCGACTGCACGCTCCTTTCCCCAAGCCTTTGCTTCCGAACGGACATAAAGGAATGGGAGGGAAAGTCGGTCAGCGATCCAAGCCCCCCAGGCAATCCCTGCCGTTGCGGTCCCTGCTATCGCAGCGATCTCCATCGACCTCGCGGTCTCAACGAACGCTTCGACTATCTCCAGTCGGGCGTCGATATCGCCAAGCAGTTGCCGATTGTCTACGTAGACAGGGCTCTCGACACCCGACGTAAACCGAAAGAACGGCGAAGTCCTAAACGAAACAGCACCCGAGCGGACCAAAATCTCCGCAATCGATGCGCTGAGTTGTTGGGCCGGTGCGACGCTCACGGAAGACTCAGGCATTGGACCGCCGAACATAGCCACGCCGGAACCACTCGTCCTCAGAAAGCTCATTCTGCTCGATGTCCAAGCGCAGGAGCTCGGCGAGCCGCATGCCCTCGGTGCCGGTCGTCTCGAGGACAGCACGTAGCTGGCCCATCAGCAACCGGTCAATCTCGGATGCGATGGGCGTCGGAACGCCCTGCTCGCCCCACCACGCGTCGAGACCTCGGAACATATCGGCCAATACCGCATAGCGGGCTTCTCCGGTGTTGAGCATCGCGCTCCGGCAGGACTCGGCCAGCGGCCCAAACTCTGCGGGAGGAACCTCGGCCATTCCGCGTGCCGCTAGGTCAGTCAGTCGTTGCATGAGCGCATTCTGCCACGCCTCGCGGCTATTCGCCGTCGCGGGTAGTCCGCCCGGAGTGCTCGGCTTGCGATCTCGGAGCTGTCCGGCCCGTCCTGCTTGGCGATGCTGCGCCTACCTTCGAGCGTTTGGGTGGCGCGATCTGACCGCCTCGATGCGCAGAGGAGCCTTGACCCAGGTCGACGTGGGCCAATGCGGAGACCTCGACACCAACCATGCAAAGAGCGAACAACACCGGAACGGTCAACCAGATTTTCCTTGTGGAAGGCAGCCTTGACTTTGCGGCTTCTTGAATACGATGCGTATAGACCTCCAATCCGGGGGTCTTTTCCTCAAGTTGCATTGCATGATCCATGTGGAGCTTTATGTAGAACGCGTGCCGGACCATCGTCAGCAACCAGATGCCGAGCAGAAAGATGTAGGCGCCGCCGATGGCGAGGATCGCAGCCGTAGGCGCTTTGACGAACTTCGCCCAATTCGCGAGAATCGACCCAAGCACGACGGTAGCGAAGGTGAGAAAGAACGCATTTCCCTGCCAGAACTCGTTGAAGATGTTGCCTATGGTTTCGGCGAGCACTGCGTAGTTGCCGGCAACTATCTCGGGCGCCACTTCATCGGCTTTGCCCGTGCGCGTAGGGCCACCCCTGCGGCACTGCTGGAAGCATCGATACAAGCGTCCAAGCAACCGGCGTACAGCTCCCCCAGTGCTCATCATCGTCGTTAAACGATCCCACGCGGCTGTGCGCGCCGCCCGGCTTCGGAGTTCAGGTTCAGCAACCGCCTAGCTCAGTCGCGTGGGCGTCTTGGGCATCCGCGCTTGAAATAGTCGGCGTCACACTGTCGCAGGTGCATCTACCGGGCGGGATTCGAACCCGCGACCTTCGGGTTATGAGATTGATATGGGGGGTATCCGTGGGTGCTGATTTGGCTTACTAGAGCCAATCTTGTGCGTCTCGATACCCCCAAGTTTTGCTCAAATTGCACCCCGATTTGCACCCCGCCTCGAAGCTCCTGCCCTCGGGGCTATGAGCGGGCAACCGGCAGCGCACGTACGATCGATGCCGTGGTTGACGTGGACTCGACGCTCTTGCCGGATCGCGATCGTCGAGCCGCAGAGGTCGCTCACGTTCTCGCTCGAGCGGTCCGAGACCGCGAGCTCGCGACACCCGATGCCCTGCGCATCATCAGGCACGAGCTGCGACGACGAAACACCAACCGCGCGCAGACGATCGCGACCCGCTCGACGGAGGCGCAAAGGGTCATCGACGTCTGCGGCGCCGCGGACGTGCCGAAGAACGCGTCTCCCGATGCACTGCACGCCGACCACGTGTACCAGCTGACCGAGGACGACCTGCGTCGCAACGACACGGTCGAGCTCTGGCTCGCCGCGATGGACCGGCTGCGAACCGTCGTCTGCGTGACGGCGACCGAGAACTACCGGCTCGAGAGCTACGAGCGACGTGGGATCACGGGTCCGGCCAAGTACGCCCGGGCCGGCATCACGTTCACGTCGGAGGAGCTTCCTTGGAGTTGAGAGCCAGAGCCCGAAGCACGGAGCTGTCGCGCGTTGACGTCGAGGCGCTCAGCTCCGCGGCTCTGCGATGAGCAGTTCGTAGGCCTGCTGGGCGCGCTGGGCGCTCGCCGGGTCGAGCGCGCTGAGCCCTTCTGGATTCAGACGCTCACCCGCGTTCCTCAGCCAGCGTCGCTCGGTCTTACGGATCCCCTTGGCCATTGCGCGGGGATCGTCGACGAGCGCGAGCAACTGCAGCAAGTCCTCGCGCTGCGTCTCCGGGTCACTGTGAACCATCAGCGAGCGGGCCTTGATCAAGATCGCGCCGAGCAATGTCGGTCGGCGCACCTCGAATGAGCGGCCGCGCACGCTGATCGTGACGGTCTCCGAGCGGCTCAGCGCCTGAGAGCCGCCGGGAGTCGGCACCGCCACGATCCCGGGGGCGAGGCTCGCTGACCGACGTATCCCGTCAGGTGCGAGCACGTCGACGATCAGACCGTCTCGTTCGTAGCGATGGGCATACCCATCGAGGTCCAGGCCGACCAGCTCGAAATCCGCGCTCTCCAGCGCCGCGTGGATCGCTTCGAGGGCGCCCCGTGGTCGCGCCTGCCCGAGTACGTCGATGTCTACGGTCGATCGCACGTCGCTGACGTCGTGCTCAATCGCGTGCAGTTGCACCATCAGCCCTCCGATCAGCACCCACCCTGTCGGGAGACACGGGACGAGATCGCCGAGCGCCGCCCACAGCGCGACGGTCTCGGCGTCCTCAAGGTCGATGTCGATCGCACTCACGAGTCGAGCGCCCGCGCCGACTCGCGCCTCGCACGCGGATCGTCGCTTTCGAGCAGGTCGAGCAGGACCGCCGCGCGCGGCGCGCGGCGCGCATCGTCTCGGCGAACACGCGGCCACAGTTCGTCCGACAGCCAGCGAATCCGGATCGGGCCATCGCTGACTGGAGTCAGCGCATGCTCGCTGAGCATCTGAGCGCGGTGTCCGGCCGGCGCGTAGCCCTCTACGCCCGGAGCTCCCCCGACGAGTCCAACGACGTCGATCGCCGATACCCCGGTCGCGAGGAAGTCCGGCCGCGCGAGGAGCCGCTCGAGCTCCGACGGATGACCGGCGAAGTCCTCGACTTCGCCGCGCGAGCGCAGCTGGGAGGCGTGTTCGCGCAGCGGATGGCTTTCGAGCCACGCGCGCATCCGCGACGGGTAGCGCTCGCTGCGCGCGAGACGCTTGGCGCCCTCTTCGTCGCCCGATGCGAGGAGAACGATCGCCCACGCCATGCTCGGCGAGAGCGGCCTGCCGGATGAAGCGGGTTGCCGGACATGGCGCTCCACGACGCGCTCGTCGAGCCACCAGCTACGTCCGCGCTTAGTCGCCGGCAACCGCCCGGCGATGATCCGTTGCCGTATCGCGGCCGGGCTGACGCCCAGGCGGTCGGCGGCCTCGTTGACGCTCAGCAGCGATGAATCGGGCACGGACAGAATACTAGCACCAGCGTAAGGATTATGTCCGATGCTCCTGCTGCTCCTCACCCTTCTCGACCTCGTCGCGAACGGGCTTCGCCGTGAACGCGCTTTCGGCGAAGGCGGCGCCGTAGGCTGGGTCTGGCGCGTAGTCGGCGTAGATTTCCGTCGTCGCCAGATTGCGGTGGCCCATCCACTCCTGCAGCGTGCGCATCGGCACGCCCGCGGCCGCCATACGCGTGCCGAAGGTGTGGCGCAGCGAGTGGAAGGTGATACCGCCGTCGCGTCCGCAGCGGTGCTCCATCCCCGCCGCCTTCATCGCAGCGTAGAAGCGCTTGCGCAGCTGCGAGGCGTCATACGGCTCGCCCGTGTGCGGGTGGCCGAACACGAGGTCATCGTCGCCCTGATAGACAGAGCGCTTGAAGTGACGGTCAAGCTCGCCCGCCAACCGATCGGCCATCGGCACGGCCCGCGACGAGCGCTTGGACTTCGGCGTGCCCCAGTTCCTGCGCGTGTAGTTGCGCCGCACGCGAATCAGCGAAGCCGACCAATCGACATCGCGCCAGCGCAGCGCGACCAGCTCGCCCTCGCGGATGCCCGTCATCGCTGCCGTCAGGTACAGCGCATGGTCGGTCGGCGCACGCGCGTCTGGCTGCTCCTGGTCCTCAGCGGGCGCTAAGGCACGCGCCGCGGCGGCGCGCAACAGCGCGTCGAGCTCGCTCAAGCCGAGGAAGCGGATATCCGGGTCGGCCAACTCGGTCTCGGGGCGATCGGTCGCCGCGACCGGATTCGACGTGCACCAGCCCTGCTTGAGCGCGAACGCGAAGACGCCGTGTGCGAAGTTGAGGTGATTGACGATCGTCTTGCGACTCAACTCGCGCTCGCCAGCGCTCTTCGCCGGGATGTAGGCGGCGACGTCGCGCGGGGCGATGCGGTCGACGGGCTTGGAGCCGAAGTGCGGCACGAGGTGCCTGTTAAGGATGATGCGGTAGTCCTGGATCGTCGACGGCTTGCGCCGCTTGACGTGCTCGAGGTGGTGCAGATAGCGGTCGCCCGCCTCCTGGTAGGTCATCCGTTCCTCGGGCACGACGATGCGCACCTCGGTCATCAGGCGCCGCAGCGCCATCTCCGCCTGCTTGCGCGTCAGCCCTTCGCGCGTCCCTGGCGCGCGGATCTCGCCGAGCTTGCGCTTTACGTAGCGGTTCCCGATCCACCAGCGTCCGTACCAGGCCCCGCGGTGGACGATCACCGACCCCGAGCCATATGTTCGCTTCTGCCTGTCGCTCACGGCTTCACTCCTCCTCGCTCGCTCGGTTACCGGATGCCGCCCGCCTGGCGCTCGAGCGCGGCGATCCACGCGAGCACCGCCGAGCGCCGATAGCGCACGTAGCGCCCGAGCGGCACGTGCGGAATCCGCCTGGCCCGCGTCTCGGCGTACACCCAAGCCTTCGTCACCTGCAAGAGCGCCGCGACCTCATTGGCCGTCAGCAGCGGATCGGCTCCGATCCGCGGAGCGCCAGCGCTCGTCTGCGGAGCGACAGCGAGCCCGCGGCGAGGTCCAGAGCGAGAAGACCGCGACGCGGGCCGCATACGCGCGCGCCCTCCATGCCGCATCGGAATCGTTGTCAGTGCGCCCATCACATCCTCCGATCATCAGTCGGTTGTCGAAAACGTCGGCAGGGCCCTCCCTGCCGACCTCATTGCTACAAAGCTCCGCGATCGGGTTCTGTCAAGGCCGGGCCGACAGGCCCCGCCGCAGGCGGCCCCGCAGGGGCGGCCTTGACGGGTTCCGAGCGCGGAGCTACCTGTGCTGTCGCAGTCGCCGAGGATCACTCCCCCGCCTCCAACTGCATCAGCCGATCGATCCGGTGCTCTGTCGCCGGATGCGAGTGCTTGCCAAGCCATGGGAACGGCACCGGCAGGTCGTAGAGCAGCGCGTTCTGCTCGAGAAAGCGCGCCAGGGCGTCGCCCTGCCCGAGTGAGGCGGCGTAGCGGTCGGCGTCGAACTCGCGCGCCCGCCAGTAGGAGGCCCACGGCAGGCGCATTAACCAGACGCCGACCGCGCCGCTGACGAGGAGTCCGAGCGTCCGCAGCGGAAACGGCAGCCGCGAGCGCGGCGGCGTGGTCAGGCGATGAAGCGCTGCGGTCAGGCGCGCGTCGGCGCTGTTCAGGTGCCCGAGCTCGTGCGCGAGCACCGCTTCCAGATGCCCGCTCTCGATCAGGCCGCGACTGAGCATCAGCGTGTCCGCATAGGCGGCGGCGTTCGGCGTCTGCTCGTCGAGCACGAACCAGCGCCGCGGCGGGCGTAGCTTCGGGTCGGCTTGGAGACGGACCGCGAGCGCGTCCTCGTAGATCAGCCGCTCGCGCTCTGATGGCTCGCGCCCGCCGCTTCGCTGCTGCCAGAGCCAGCCGCCGAGCGGTAGCGCGAGCGTCGCCAGCGAGAGGATCAGCGGGCCGTAGCCGGCGATCCAGGCGAGCACGTGCACCGCGCCCGTCGGCTCGCCGAGGATCGCAAGCGTCAGCCAGAGCAGGCCGTAGGCGAGCGCCGCGCGTAGCGGCGCGAGGAAGGCCTGGACCACCACGCTCATCGCGTAGAGCAGAAGCCACGAGGGCGCGAGCTCGCGAACGTCGATCAGGTAGGCGTGAAGCGGTGCTCTGCGGGTCATCCATGGGTATGTCGCTATTGGCCGGCATCTGCCCCCCCTCCGATTCGTAGCCGCCAGCCGCGCTCTGAGCGCTCAAAGCGCGTGGCCTTGCCGCGGTAGAGGTGCGCCGAGACGTTCGTGACCGGCACGCCCAGAGCTGCGGCGATGTCGGCCGGCAGCGAGTCGGGGTGCTCTGATAGATAGGCGGCGACCTCGTACTGAGAGACACGCGCCTTGCTGCCACTCGGCGCACGTTCGCCGGTCAGCGCCGCGCGCGCTGCAAGCAGGCGCTCGCGTTCGCGAAGCAGCGGCTCATAGCCCGAGAGGCCCTGATCGATGCGCTTCAGCTGCGTGTCGATCTCGCGCACGACGCCGAGCGCGCCTGCCTCGCCTCTCCCCTTGGGCTTAGCCACGCCTCTGCTCCTTCCGCTCGCTTGTCATCACAGCAGCATCATATAAGATGTCAGTCTGATGTCAAGCACACCACAACGTCAGTGGGGACCGTCCCACCAGCACCGCCCGCCCCCGCGCAGCGACCGCTGGAAGTGGAAACTTGGCGCGATAGCGCTCGTCGCGATCATCTTCGAGTTGTTTGCTCATCGCGTGCTCGCGCAGGGCGCGACGGGCGCCGCGACCTCGACGCTCGCCACGCTCGGCCGCGATGCACTGATCTTCCTCGCGCTGTGGCTCCTCCTCGGCGCCGTGCGAAGCGGACGCCTGAAACTCCCGCTGTCGCACCGGAGCTCGCCGGCGGAGAGAGTCGCCGATCGCCTTGGAAGCGCCGATAACTCAGGCAAGGCGATCCGCGAGTACGTGAGGAAGCGGGGCGGCGGCGCCTTCCTCGGCCTCGCTCCCGGTGGCAGCTTCATCACGGCCGACCCCGAGCACGCGGTGATGGTGCTCGGACCGCCGCGCTCGGGCAAGACGAGCTCGGTCGTGATCCCGGCGATGCGCTCGGCGCCTGGGGCAGCTGTGTCGACCGCGACCAAGCGCGACGTACTGGAGGCGACGTGGCGATCGCGCTCTGAGATCGGGCAGGTGTGGCTGTTCGATCCGACCGGCGAGCAGGATCAGCTGCCGCGTGAGATCAGGCGGCTGTCGTGGTCGCCGGTCAGCCCCGCCTCGACATGGGACGGAGCGCTTCTGATGGCGCGTGCGATGGCGGCGTGCACCTCGCCCGGTGCGGGGACGACCAACGAGCAGCACTGGCGCGAGCGATCGACCGCGCTGCTCGCGCCGCTTTTGCACGCCGCGAACCTCGCCGAGCGGCCGATCTCGGAGGTGCTGCGCTGGGTCCTTCGCCAAGACCTCGAGCCGGCGGGGCTGACGCTCGAAGACCAGGAGGCGAGCGTCGCAAACGACGTGCTCGTCGGGATCGCCAAGACCGATGGACGCGAGCGCTCCTCGATCTTCTCGGCGACGGCCGGCGTGCTCGCCGCCTACAACGCCGATGCGACGCGCCGCTCGGCGGCGCGGCCGAACTTCGATCCGGAGCGCTTCGTCGACTCGTGCGACACGGTCTACGTCACGCCGCCGTCGCATAAGCAGGCGCTCGCCGCTCCGCTCGTCGTCGGGCTGCTCGAGCAGATCCGCCACGCGACCTACGCGCGGGCTGGCGTCTCAAAGCTCCGCACGCCCGTCTTCCTCTGTCTCGACGAGGTCGCCAACATCGCGCCGATCCACGATCTGCCGGCACTCGTCTCAGAAGCAGGCGGGCAGGGGCTACACGTGATGGCGTGCCTGCAGGATCTCAGTCAGGCGCGCCAGCGCTGGGGGGATGCCGCGGCGGACGGGTTCCTCTCGCTGTTTCAGACGAAGCTGATCCTCAGCGGGATCGCCGACAGTCGGACGCTCGAGGCGATCTCCCTGGCGCTTGGGGAATACGACCGGCGGCTCGTGTCCTACACGGCGGGGCGTAGTCAGTCGGAGAGGCTTCTGCCGCCGCCGGGTACGAGCTCGGAGAGCGTCACCTATCACACCCAGCGCCAGCGCACGCTGCCGTGCGGGGAGATCGCGCAGCTGCCCAGGGGGCATGCGCTGTTGCTGCGGGGGGTACGGTGGGGGCTGCTGCGGCTCGTTCCTGGGTATCGGGCGGCTCCCCGACACAGCGTTCCCGTATGTCGCGCGTCCCGGCCCCGCCGCGCTGAGTCACTGTAAGCCTCGTCGCCCCACCACGCCGCGCTCGACGCCAGTCATGTCTGTGTTGCGTTCAACTAATGGAAACCCAGCTCGACTGAGCAGCTCGGCGACAGCTTCGCCTTGGCCAACGCCTATCTCCAGGACGACCGTTGAGATTCGGGGACGAAGCGCAACCTGCTCGAGCAGCTTTCGTATAAGTGCCAACTCGTCAGAGCCCGTAAACACGGCGACCGCAGGCTCGTAGTCCAGCTCGGCCGAAACCGGTTGCCCCTGGTCGCTCGGATAATACGGAAGGTTCGCGAGCACGGCGTCGAATGTGTCGTCCAGACCAGCGAGCAGATCGGCACTTCGCCAGTTCACGTCTAGACCTGTACGAGCCCCGTTAGCCCTCGCTACCTCCAGGGCAGACTCGCTGATATCAGTCCCGGTAACCCGCAGATCGGGGCGCTCGTGCTTGAGCGCGAGCGCCACTGCACCGCTGCCGGTGCCGATGTCGACCACCTCAGCGGCGAACGGGAGTTGTGTGGCGGTGGTCACCATTGCCTCGGTCTCCAGGTACGGGAGCAACACACGCTTGTCCACCGCGAGTCGGAGACCGCGGAACGTACAGCAGCCGGTTATATACGCCGTAGGCTCCCGCTTCACGCGCCGCTCAAGGAATCTCTGGAAGCGCTCAGCGACGCCGTCCGACGCGATAATGCCTGGGTTTTCCAGGAGCCTCTCACATGGCATGTCGAGTGCATGCGCAAGCAGCACGAAGCTGTCACCGCGTGGGGAGTCACAGCCCGCGCTCGCAAGCACGGGCTCGGCGCAGCTCAATAGGTGTGCTGTCGCAATCGGCATATGCAACTACTGCCGGCGAGTAGCGAAGGGGTTGCTCGCCATGGTCCGAGCGTACCGAATGCCAAGTACGTTTCGACAGCGTCCCTCCAACGTTGCGGATCGCACCGGCATGCGGCGCTCCCACGCCTTCAGTACAAGAAGACAGAAACATTCTTTGGCCTCAACACCTACTGACCCGACCGACAAATCAGCCTATACAGTGGGCTGCCGCGTGGCAGTGTTGCGTACAGGTGAACAGCTCGTGTCACATCGTCAAGTCATGTCGTGTCGTATAGTCCTGTCACGAACTATGCGATCGATGGCCTACGGGGTGGCAGATATGTCTCTCATTCGCACACGCAAAATCCCTAGTCCGCGACCGGCACATCGCGACATCGAGAGCGATAAGCTTCGCCGCAGCTTGCCCCGCGCCCTCTTCGAGAAGCGGCCATCGATCTTCCTGCGCAAGTTCATCATCGCACTCGTGATCATCGGGGCCGGCTACGTTGCGATTATGCTCGCGAGTCCGTGGTATGCGAAAGTCGCAGCCGCGCTTGTTGTGGGTGCTATGTATGCACACCTCCTCGTGCTTCAGCACGAGACTCTTCACGAACACGTTTTCAACTCCAGACGGCTCAACCGTATCTTTGGGACGGTTTGTGGTGCCTTCATGTTGAGCTCCTACACTCATTATAAGTTCTCGCATCTGCGGCATCACTCCTCACTTGGCAAACCGGGTAACAAGGAGTTCTTCAACGACTACAATGCGTTCTTACTCGACACCATACGCGGGATGACGCACGCAGCCTGGCACCTCGGTCGGTATCTTGAAGTCGCCCGTAATATTGCCTGGAGCCTGCGCGGCAAGCCAATCCTCGCGGATGCACATGTGCGCGACAATCGTCGCACGGCGCAGGAGTACCGCCTCTTCGCGCTGATGTGCGCAGGTGCAGTCGTGGTTACACTTTTTACCGGCAGCCTGCTTTGTGTCTATGCCTGGGTGTTCCCGACGCTGCTCGTCGCTGAGCCAGTTTACTTTCTGATCGAGCTTCCCGAGCATTTCGGCCTGAACACGCAGAATAATCCAAATGTCTTCGAGAACACGCGTTCAATTAGAGCCGGCCGCTTCGCGAGCTGGTTCACGGATTTTAACAATTTTCACGCGGCGCATCATTTCCATCAGGGCGTCCCGATCGCGAATGTCGACAGGCTTGATGCGGTAATCAGCGATCGCTACCGTGCGCAGGAGTCATCCTACTGGGCGTTTTACAGCAAGGTTCTACGAGGAGAGCTTCGGTAGACATGGGAGTTCAGGTAGATCGTCGACGAGACTGGCAACAGGTAACGGAGAGCAACGAGGGCGACGGTCCACGAGTTCGGCGGGCTTACAACACGACTCTACGGTCGGAGGCCGAGATCAGTACACGACTCACCCGCACGGTGTGCGACGTCGATTGGGACTGCGTAAACGAACGTTGCGACTTACGCGTAGCGCAGTTTCGTAACCGCCCTTTGCGCTACCAAAGCCAGAACGTGATGGCGAGTCCTCGCAAGGAAACCGTGCCGAATCTTGAGGGCTCACGAGATGTAGTTGTTGCGACACCAGACGATGAATGAGCTGCGAATCGGACAGGGCGCACACAGCGCCCGGGGGCAAGCGGACACTATCGCGGTCGGCATCGAAAAGCTAGTCGCCACGGGTAAGGCGCCTGATTGTCGCGTAACGATCGAGCCTCGTCGACACGAAAACCAACATGCCGATCTGCGTCTTCTGGTCGGCGACAGGGCGTGGCTGCACTCGCCAGCCAGCGAGAAGATGCTCACGAACATCGCCGAACATCCTGCGACCGCAACAGTGAAGAAACACAAATCCGCGATCCTGATCCGATTCGACGACGCAATCCTAGCGAAACTTGAGCGTCGCATGGCTGGTGGCGACCCGATCGGCATGGACGCGACGGATATGCTTTGTGGGCATCGCTTTCGAGTGAGCTTCGTAAATCCGAATACGAACAAGGCGCTACACGTCGGGCATCTGCGCAATATCGTCTACGGCCACGCGCTCTGCTCGATGCTCAGCTTTGCCGGCGCGTCTATCGAACGCAGTTGCATCGCCGGGGATATCGGCAGACGCGTGTGTGAGGCGATGGCTGGTTACCAGGCTTATCACAAAGGCGAGACGCCACAGACAGCGGGCCTGCCAGGTGACCGTTTTGTCGAGCTCTGCTGCCGCGACTACGAGGGTGCGGCAAGCTTCGCGGAAGAGGCCGGACCAGCGGCGGATCCGAATGTGGAGGAGCGCAATAGGCGCGGCGACCTCGCCGACAGGATAATGGCTGGATGGCTTCAGGGCATTGCCTCCGAGCGCGCGCTGTGGCGACGCATGCGAACTTGGGCGCTGTCGGGTCACAACCAGACGCTCACGAGGCTAGGCGTGCTTATCGACCAGTATAACTTCGAGTCCCAGGAGATAGATCGATCAGAGGAGATGATCGTGAGCGGTCTCCGGCGCGGCGTGCTTGAGCGCGACGAAACCGGCAGCATCATCTATCGGACCGGACGCCCGGAGTACGCGACGATGGTAGTCATGCGCGACGATGGCGCCCTGACCGAGTTCGGGCGTTGTATTGGCGTGTACGACCGGATATTCGCGCAGCTCGACCCTGCTGTTGTGTTCATAGAGATCCTGGGCATTGAGTGGAAGTCTGCTGGCGCTGCTCTCGGTGAGATGGTGGGGCGACTGATGGGACGCTCGAGCGATCCCGTCCAGTGGGCATTCCACGGCTCAGTCACAATCAATGGTCATAAGGTTGGCTCGCGCACTGGTCAAGTCTTCTGGGTCGACGATCTGCTTGATGCTGTTGCCGCTGGCCCGGCCGTCGCCCATCTGCACAAGGTCGCCGAGGAACGCGTGGCGCGAGATGAGCTCGCGGATCTGATAGTGAAGGGTACTTTTCTGTGCTCACCCACCGCGCAGCCATTGCCGTTTTCGCACGAGCGGTTGGTCGAAGGTCGCGCGAGCCCAGGCTACACAATCGCGAGCGCATGGTCGAGAGTTCACTGCCCGCAAGCGCAGTGCGGGCGGGTGCCAATGGCGCGTACAGCGCTAGTGCAGTCGCAGCTCTACCGGACGGTTATGCTGCGCGCGGTCGCCGAGCGGGACACCGCGAAGCTGGCGGGCTACCTGCTCGGGCTGGCAGAGGCCTGTCTCGCTGCACCCGCAGTCGGGCCTGCGGTACAACATAGTCTCCAGCGTGTTCTCGAAACCCTGGGGTTCCTTGTCGCAGCGAACTAGCCGAAGACAACCGATTTCGGCTGTGTGCGCACTTTCGCCAGCGGTACCTTGTGTCTACCGCCTCATGCGTCGCGTTCACTCGACGACGACACGCCCGATGGGGATCGAACCCATATTTGCGGCTTAAGAGGCCGCCGCTCTTCGAACCTAACTTTCTGTCAGCCCCGGCTTGGACCGGCCCGGAAGGACGGGCAGCGCCACGTCGCCAGCTTGTCGACATCTAGTTGTGAGAACGCATTGTTGTCGCATCTGGTTTGTTAGCAACAGTCCAAGAGCGAAACCTGAGTCGTGTCGGTTCTTGACCACTTGAGCTACGGGCGCAAGCCAGGACACCGTAGCGTTGCTCGCCCGAGCCGGCAACCGTCGGACCGTGCTTTCCCTGATCGCCCGTCTCTTGTCAGCTATGTGCTTAGTAAGTGCGGCATCATGTCTCCGACTCCGACGCTGGCGGCTGTGAGGCCGAACCTCCGGCCCGGCGCAACGGCTACGATCTGCTCAAACCGCATAATCGCAATCGCAAGCGACACCGGGCTCTCGGGATGCTGAAGGCTACGTGTGAGTGTATCTATCAGTGACGGCACGCTACCTGAGTCACACAAACTTGATCTAGCGATGGGGGTCATCGTCGGTCTTGAAGCATTCCTCGCGTGAAATGCCCTAGACGACGGCGATCGCCGACATCGGCGTGCGTAAGCGCTGGCGGCGATGCTCATCCTTTGCTAGCCGCCCGGCACTAGACTTTTTCGCCGACATTGGCATCCAAAGCTGTTGAATCGCACCCAGGCGGTCGCGAGTTGAAGTCCGACTGGCTCCAGCTGCTAACCAAGCCCCACACGCGATCACACTTCATTCTCGAGCGACAGTTCAAATCCGTGACGATCCCCATTAGCGACCGCCTCTGGCGTCAGCTCAAGCGGATGCTCTCCCTCAAATGCAGCGACGCTCGCCTCCTGCGCACGGCTCTCCGCCATCGCCTCACCAAGTCGCTCGAGCGCCCCAGCGTCCATCCCTTGCTCGCCAAGATCCTCGCGTGAGACGTAGACGTCGGTGCGCTCCTGCGCGCGCGTCAGCGCCACGTAGGCCCGCTCGCGATCGGTCTGCCAGCCGCCGGTGAGCACGAACGAGCGGTCTACCGTGCGGCCCTGCGCCTTGTAGAGATGCTGCGCGTAGGCTAGGCGCAGACCGTCGAGCTCCTCGGCGCCGAGCTGCACCTCGCGCTCCTGCGCGCCCTTGGTCTGGATCGAGACGCGATCCTCCCCTGAGACCTCAAGGACGGTCCCGAGCGTCCCGTTCTCGACGCGTGGCTGACTCGGTTGGTAGAGCGGTGCGGTGAAGATCACCTCATCGCCCGCCGCGAGTCCGTAGGGGCGATCGGGCAGCTCGACCGAGCATGCGCCCAGCTCACCCGCTTGCGCACGTCGCTCCCGCGCGAGCGCGTTGATCCGATCGAGCTCGACGTTCGAGGCGTCGGTGAGCATCACGAGGCGCTCCTCGGGACGCTCATGGCGAGCGTTGTCCCATGCCGCCACCATCCGCTCGGCAGCCTGCCCGCGCGTGTCTGAGATGTGAAGGCGCCCGTGGGCCTGGTAGCTCGCCAGCGCGCGGTGCGCCTCCCCTGCCCTGACCTGCTGCCAGGCCTCGCGCTCCCAGGCGTGCCGTGCGCGATGGACCTCGCTGACCTCGGCAGTCGGCACCTTGCCCTGCATCTCGGCGAACATGCCGCCGGCGCCGATCGCCGGGAGCTGCGCGTGATCGCCGACCAGCACGAGCTTGCTCTCCGCTCTTGCCGTGGCCTCGACGAGCGCGGCGAGGCGCTTGGTGTCGGCCATGCCGGCCTCGTCCATCACGACGACCGTCTTTGCGTCGAGGTGCACTCCGCCCGACTGCACGCGCGCGAGCAGCGCGTCGGTCGTGATCGAGCGCTCGAGCTTCGCGTCGGCGCCGAGACGCTCTGCCGTCGCTCCCGCCACCGCGGTGCCGATCACCTGGTAGCCCTCTCGCCGCCAGGCGCCGGCGGCAGCGGCGATGACGACGCCCTTGCCGGTACCGGCCTGGCCGACGAGCACGCTGACGCCTCCCCTGCCTGTGATCGTCTTCACGGCCTCGCGCTGCTCGGCGCTCAGCTGCCCGCGGATCTCGCGCTGGACGTGGAGGCGGGCTTGGCGAAGCGAGGACTCGCTCACCGGCGCCGCCGCCTCGGTCGAGCGCGAGGCGGCGGTCTGCAAGGTCCGCAGCTCGAGCTCGCGCAGCTCGAGCGTCGTCCAGCGATCGCCCTGCAACGCGATCAGCTCGCCCGAGCGCGTGAGCGTCTCGATCACCGCATCGGCCTCGCGCGGGTGCGCCCGTCCCGCGATCAGCTCGTATGCCCGCGCCCGCATATCGCGCTCGCCGACCGTCGCGCTGTTCTTCGTCAGCTCTCCGAGTAGCTCTCGCCCGTAGCGCTCGCGCGAGAACGGCTCGCGCTCGTGGTTTGAGTAGAGGCGCTGCGCTCGTTCGCGTGAGAGGCCGTGCTCCTCGCCGACCGCCTTCCAGACGCGATCGACCGCGGCCGCCTTCAGCTGCCCCTTGGTCCCACGCGTAGCCACCGTCAGCGAGCCGAGCTCGCCGGCGCGCGGGTCGCGCCCGTAGCGGGTGCGAAAGGCGCGCGCGGCGCGCTCGATCTCAACGCCGCGCATCGACCAGCGCTCGCTGAGCTTCTCCGGGACGCCGGCGATCTCGAAGTAGCGACCGTCCTTGCCGGTTTCGCTCTCAATCTGAAGACCGAGCTCGCCAAGGCCCTCGGCAAGCTCGGCGCGGTACCAGGCGCCGTTGGCACGCGCCGCGCGGAACAGCTCGCGCGAGTCGACCGCCGCGAAGCGACCGTCGGCTCGCTGCGCCCCGAGGACGACGACGTGGGAGTGGAGCTGGGGGTCGGGGACGCCGCCTGACTCCTGATCGCGCGTCAGGCGGCTCGAGGTGTGCACGAACTCTGCGGCGAGCAGGCTGCTGGCCTTCTCCCAATGCAGCTTTCCCTCCGATCGCGTGCGCACGAGCGCGACCTCGCGCTCGGTGCGCGCGATCGTCCCCGCCACCGCCTTTGAGTGCGCCGCCTCGATCCGCGCGCGCTCGTAAGGCGAGGAGACCGCCCACAGTGCCGAGACCGACTTCGGCGCGCTGAAGGTCATGTCGATGCCGGCGACGCGGCTGCCGTCGCCGCCGGCGCGGCGGAGCTCGTGGCCGTCGCTCGGGGAGACGCCGTGCATCAGGGCGGAGAGATCCTCGCGCGTCACCTCTTGATCGCGCGAGAGGCCGAGCTTTGCGAGCAGGGTCGGTGAGCCGTGCCAGTGGCTTGGTGCGAGCAGCGCCGGCTCGCCTTCGCCGCTTGCGGTGTAGTAGTCGCCGCGGTCAGAGGGCGAGGTCACGTAGGCGGCGTAGCCGGCCGCCGAGCTGCCGCTGATCTTGTGTGTGGTCTGCATCCAGGCGAACGTACGGCGCTCGCCGGGGAAGCTCAAGGGCGCTGAAACTGAGAGAAGCTGAGCGACGCCGAGGACGTCTCAGCGGTGAAACAATTTAGGTAATGGGTCGGGGCCGGCACGGCAGTGCGTATAGTCTGCTCGGCTTTTCGGCTTGGGGTCAGAGCTTCGCTCGTCTGAGGAACTCTGCGGCGGGTGATGCCGAGGCCATGGCTAGCTTGGCGGCTAGTCCGCTCACCTCGCTCGATTGCACCGTAGTAGCTTCGGTTGAAGCTGACGCGGGCGGCGAAGGACTCCTGGGCGTGGCCCTCGCTCGTGTCGAATGAAGCTTCGCGGGCGATCCGCGCTCCTCGTGCAGGCGACGAATCCTCGCCGGCCAGCAAGCCAATTCGGCCGAACGTCGGGGCTCGGATTCCGCGACAGCGCGCTCGCTCGCTTTCGTCGCTCGGCCGATTTGCTGCGCCCTCTCCGGCTTTTACGACTCCGGCCATGAATGCCGCCGGACTTGGAGGCCCGCCTGTCACGCGATTGACTATCTGGCGGTGAGCACCGCGAGCGACCGACAGGCAGGCCCGTCAGCAGTCCTGATGCAGCTCCGCGAGGAGATCCGGGGAGAGCTCGATCGCGCGAATCCCTGGGGCGCCATCGAGCTTATCTTGAGGAGCCCGCTGCTCGATTCGATACCGGCGCGCCTCGAGCGACAGTTCGGAGATCTCGACCGCACTGGTGCAGAGGAGATCCTCGCCGAGGGACTCGACGCGCTCATCGTGCACTGGCAGGCGGGCGGACGACCAGACCGTCCCGACGCCTACCTGTGGCAAACGTGCTTCCACAAGGCGCTCGACGAGGTCTCGCGCCAGCGAGGACTCGCGCTGCTCGACGATGAACGGCTTGGCTCGCCGCCTTCGGAGCCGAGCGAGCCCGACCCCTCGCGCGAGACCCTGAGGCGTGAGGCTCTGCGTGTCGCCCGCGAAGCAATCCCGTTGATCGCTCAGGAGCGACCGCAGGCGGCGATGGCGCTGATCCTTGACGCCGTCGAGGCAGGCGTCGAACTCTCGAACGCCGACCTCGGCGAGCGCCTCGGCGTGACTAGTTCAAACGCTCGCAAGCTGCGCGAGCGGGGCTTCCGGCGCCTTGAGGAGGCGCTGCATTCGATGGGCGCAGGACTCACTTTGCGGTGGGCCTTCGAGCTTGAGCAACGCGAGCCAGATCTACTAGACGACGACAGGGAGAACACATGACCACCGATATAAGTACCCAGGTCACCGAGGAGCTCTCGAAGCTCCTTCTCGAGGCCGAGAGTCTCTGGGGCGACCAGGATGACGTGGTCGCCGATCTACTTCGCGAGGGACTCGCCTCGCGTCTTGATGCAGACGAGGCTGTTCGCCTCCTTGATCGCATTCTCGAGCAGCTTGAAAGTCGCGCCAGCGCGCGAGGAGACGAGGAACTTCGTGCCTCGATCCGCGCAAGCAGCGCCTCGCTCCGTAGCGAGATTGCGAGCCGCCGTGGCGCGTCAAGTTCGACGAACGGGAGCGCACCTGTTCGACCACCGCTCATGCTCAAACCTAATGCGGACATTGATGTGCACCCCGTTTACCCTCGACCTACGTTCCACGGCAGGGAGATCTCGATGGAAGCGGGCTTCGTCGACGTCCGAGACATTCGGCTCTGGCCCGACAACGAGCGGCTTGAGGTTCATGTCGAACAGTTTCGGCGTATGTGGAAACGCGATCCCAGTCCGCAGGAGCTACTCGACATAATGTGCTCTCGTGCTCAGCTGGCTGGTCTCGAGAGCGAGGAGGACCAGTTCGAGATCACGAACCTGGCGCGCTCGATCGCAAGCAATGGGGTGCGCCGGCCTCCGGTCATCGATACCGAGGGGACGCTCCTTGATGGCAACCGACGCATTGCGGCCTGCTACTTGATCCTGGGCTCGTCCGAGTTCGACCTTGAGCAGAAGCGCCGCGCCGAGACGATCTTCGTCTGGCAACTGACCCATCATGCGACGAACTCAGACCGCGAACGTGTGGTCGTCGCCCTGAATTTTGAGCGCGATCTCAAGCAGGACTGGCCTGAGTACGTCAAGGCACGCAAGGTAGCGGAGGAATGGCAGAGCATTCTCGCTCTCGAGCCAAGCCGTCCCGATAAGAAACGAGCCGCGGCGCTGAAGCGAAAGCTTTCGGAAGACTTCGCCCTCGGACCAGAAACGACAGTCGTCAACCGCTACATCAAGATGGTCGAGCTAGCCGACGAGTTCGAGGAGCACCAAGTCTCTGAGCGAGGTCTTGATCCTTCGGCAGTCAAGCATGCTGCGTCGCGCTACTTCCAGTATTTCGACGAGCTCACGAAGGGTCAGAAACCCGGCCAGGTCGCGTACACGCTAGGCCAAGACGATGGCCTGCGGCACCTCGTCTTCGATCTGCTCGGCCAAGGCAAGTTCTCAAGCTGGCGCCAGGTACGCAAGCTGAAGTACGCCGGCGACAACGAGGAGATGGTCGAACAACTGCGACTCGCCCGCGACATGACCGATGTAGACGATGGGCTGGAGAAGGTCGAGTATGCGATGTCGCTTGGCGAGACCGCGAGCAGGGCGAGTCGCGAGCTCGGCGCCAACACCCGCATCGAAGCCTTCACCGCGTGGCTCGTCAGTCTGCCGCTTGACGCGTTTAGGGAGCAGGTCGTAAAACCCGAGAACGTCGAGCGACTACTTTCTGCACTCGTGCTTGCCCGCCAACAGGCAGTTCCTGTCCTCGGGGAAGAGCGCGTTCGTCAGCTCACGATCTTCCAGTGAGTACGCTTCTCGCACAGGCCTCTGCCGACCTCGACGCACTCGTCTTCAGCGGTTCTGGGGTAAGCGAACTCCGCACTCTTCTAGGCGAGTGCGGGATTCCATCGCGGCGCGGCGCCGGCAGTGCCATCGCCATCACTGGGCGCCACGCCACATCGGCCTTCGAGCTAGCTACGAAGACTGCGAGTGTGAGATCCGACCCTCTCGTTGAGCGCTACCTCGCCAATCGCGCCATGGCTTTCGAGATGCACCCGCGCCTCCTCGGCCAAGTGCGAGCACTCGTCGAAGGTGGCCACGAGGCCGCGCGAGCCCTCCTAGCCGGTGCCTCTCTCAGGCAGCTCGATGAGCACCAAGTTCTCAATGTCGCTGCGATGACACTCAGTGACTGCTACGGGCTTTGTCTCTTTGACGAGCAGGGCGCGGGTAAGACCGTCTCGGCGATCTTCGCCTGGGACACGCTGGTCGCGAGGCGTGAGTTCGATCGCATGATCATCATCTCGCCGAAGGCGATGGTTGCCGAATGGGCAGGGGATCTCGAGCGCTTCACCGGCGGCCTCTACGCCGTCACGCAAGTAACGGGTTCGGCGCGCGAAAAGCGGCGCGCTCTCCGGGCCTCCGCAGACATCTACGTCAGCAACTTCGAGACCGTGGCCACACTTTCGGATCAGATGCTCTCCGTCGTTCGCGGCGGGGATCGCCGCACGCTCTTGGTCGTCGACGAGTCCTTCCTCGTCAAGAACCCGCAGGCGATCCGCTCACGGGCGGTGCGCCTTCTGCGCGAGTGGTGCGAGCGTTGTCTCGTCCTTTGCGGGACCCCAGCCCTTAACGCTGCCGCAGATCTAATCGGGCAGTTCGACCTTGCCGATTTCGGCGTCTGCTTCGATGGCCTAGAGGTTCCAGACGATCCCAGCGAAGCGCACGGAACGATCGGGGAGCGGGTCGCTGCACGCGGCGTTTACCTTCGCAGCCTCAAGCGCGACGTCCTCCCCCACCTCCCCCGCCGGCGCTATTCCGTTGTAGGCGTTGAGCTAGCTCCACGCCAGCGTGCTGCTTACGACGCGGCCGCTGCGGGCCTCATCCAGGACCTGCGCGCCGTCGATGAGCATGGCTTTCGCTCGCGGCTGGCGTCCTTCGCGGCGAGGCGCAGTGCGCTGCTCCAGCTTTGCTCGAACCCGAGCGGCGTCCTCAGCGCCTACGCCGAGAACCCGGCCAAGCTCGCCGCGCTTGACCAGATCGCAGCCGACCTCATCGGTACTGGAGAGAAGCTCATTATCTGGTCGTTCTACACGGCGTCGATTTCAGCGATTTGCGAGCGACTGTCGGGCTACGGCCTCCGCCGCTATGACGGGATGGTCTCGGACACAGAGGTTCGGCGTGAAGCTGTTCGCGCATTCCAAGAATCAGATGACGTGAGGATTATGGTCGCCAATCCCGCTGCGGCTGGGGCCGGCCTCACTCTGACGGTTGCCCGCCACGCAGTTTATGAGTCATTCTCAAACCAGGCCGCGCACTTCCTGCAAAGCCTCGATCGCATTCATCGCCGCGGTCAAGACCGCGACGTCGAGTACATCGTCCTCCTCGCGCACGAAACCATCGAGGAAGATCAGTACAGCCGGCTTCAGCAAAAGGAGCGCGCCTCTCAAGATCTACTCGGCGATGTCGTCGACCCGCCGCTGACTCGCGAGCTTATGCTCGCCGAGCTGGCTGGCCCCGTGGTCTCGCTCTCGCGGAAGGTCTGAACCGGCGGCCCGCCACCGCTAAGCAACTGCATCAAGGATCTCGACATCGATAGGCTCACGATGGGTGCCGCCGAGACCCGCCATCCATTTACGGGCGGCATCAAGCGTTTGGTCGCTACGCATTCGCTTTGGGTTCAGGATCGTACGTGGCCTCGCATTGAATCGTTCGACGAGCTGGGCATCAGCGCAAGCGACAATTCCACATCGTGCCGGATCCGCAGTGATCTTGCCCTTCATGAGATCACCAAAGACGTGGCCCATGGCCTCTCCGAGCGGGATTGGGACGGCGTTGCCGACCTGCGAGAACTGGGGATGTACGCCTCCTGCAAACGTCCAGTCGTCGTCGAAACCCTGTAGCCGTGCAAGCTCACGGACGCTGAGAGCGCGCAGCTCATCGGGATGGGCGAGCATTGTTGCCTTCGCAGCTGGGTTTGTCGTCACCGCTGGCGCGGGTCGATCCCAGGCGAGGCGGCGAAAGAAGCCTGAGCGACCGCCCCAGGACACGTAGGCGGCGCCGAGGGCATCTTTCTGCATGCGCTTCGGGAGATCACGCCAGTTGCCACCTGGGGGCACGTGTTTGAGGACGCGCGCCCACTCTGGCGGGAAAGGACGCAGGACCGGGTCTGACTCTTCGAGGCCCTCAAGCGCGTCGTGAAGCGTCCGGTAGGCGGTCATACCGTCGGGGCCGTGCGTAGCCGGCGGAATATGGACGGACTCGCCATCGCGGGACCCTAGGAAGACCAGCCGATGGCGATGCTGGGCGGCTCCGTAGTCGGCTGCATCGACAAGGCCGAAAACGACGTAGTAGCCAAGATCGCGAAGCTCCTCGATGATCAAGCGAAAGGCCGAGCCGTGCTGCTCGTCTGCGGCCAAAGTCGGGTAACCGGGGCCACGTTCGGCAAGGGGGCGGTGCTGCACGGCAGCGGAAAGGATGCCTCGTACGTTCTCCATCAAGAAGAAGCGCGGACGAGCCTCGCGTACGACGCGCGTGAAGTGCTGGAAGAGCCAGCCGCGCTCGTCTCCTAGCGAGCGTCTGTGTCCTGCTGTGCTGAAGGTCTGGCAGCTAGGACCTGCTGAAACGAGCGCCGGGTCTTCAACGCCAAGCCCGGCAGCTTCGAGCAGGCGCTCAGTCTCGACGTCCTCGACACGCTCGCGTAGGAGCTTGAGACCACGCTCCGGCCTGTGGCGCTGAATCGTGTCCGCGGCCCAACGATTGACCTCGACCGCTGCCTTGATCTGGAATCCGGCCCGCTCGATCCCGAGATCAAGGCCCATGGCGCCGCTGAAAAGCGAGATTGCGGAACGGTTGGGCTTGCTCCCGGGCGGTGCGCGCCGACGAGAAGCTCTTGTATGCGCGCTTTTGACTGAAGACACGCGCGGATCGTAGGGCTCTAGCCACTCGGAAGCGGTTCCTGTCAAACGCACGATCCGTTCGGCTCTTGCCGAGCGCTCACTCAGAGACGATCAGCGGCCCATACCGCCGCCGCCCGCCAAGCCAAGGCGGTAGCGGGATCCGTCCCACAGGGCAACGTCAGACGTCGCCGCTAACCCTCGCTCAGCTCCCGTTGCTCTTGGCCGCGACCGCGATGCCGTTCAACCGCCCTCCAGCTCCACGAACGCGTCGTCCGGAACCTCGATCGACACCTCGTAGCCAAGCTCGGTGAGCTGCTCAAGAAGGATCGCGACGTGCTCGTAGGCGCAGTCTCGCGGTCCGTACATCGGGTCGACGTTCGCGTTCTCGTGCTCGCGCACAAAGATCTGCGGTTCGTGCCCAGGCGGGCCCAGCGCGAGATGCGTCGCGTGGGTCGCGACGCCCTCGTACCCGACGAAGCTCGACGTCAGCTCGAGCGCAAGCCCTCTGTCGGGCAGCGCCGTGACGATCGTAAGCGCATGCGCTCCCGCCGTGACGCACACCGTCTCGCTGGCGATCTGCTCGCCGTCGAGCTTGACTACGAGTGCGATCGTGCGCCAGGCGCTCACCGGCCCGTACGGTAGCGGGCCGGTGAGATCCTCCTGCCGCGCGTTCGCCTACTCGCGCACCTCCGGCGTGAACGCCGCGAGATACTCGAACTCGCCGTTGATCTGCGGCACCTGCTCGGGATAGCGCGCCGCCCACGCCGCGCACTGCTCCAGGGAGAGCTCGCCACGGCGCATCGCCGCAACGCGCTGGGTCGGCGTCATGATCCAGAGCGCTTCCAGGCGCGTGCGGCGCGCCTCGAGCTTCTTGAAGGTCTGGTCGTCAAGGCGTGTCTTGCGCATCGTCGTGTCCTTTCACTTCGTCCGTTAACTGGTTGGTGGTGCTCGTTACGCCGCCCCCACGCCGCCGGCCGACGCGCTGAGCCGAACCCCGCGTGGGACGGGCGGCTCGCTGTCGGTAGCACCAACGCGTCGTCGAAGGTCGGCGGTGAAAATCGGGCAAGTAACGAGCACCCCCAACCCCCGCCGGGAGGTGCTTGAAAGTCGCATGTAGGAGCAGCGCATCGCGCCGGTCGGCGAGCGATCAGACGCCGATCAGCAGCAGTTCCTGAAGCCGCCAGGCCGCGGGCGAGGCCGACAGCGAGTCGCCGTCGAGCTCGACTACTCCCGCCTCTTGCAGGCTTTCCAGGGCGCACGCGATCGCCTGCGCCTCGATACCGCCGAGCTCTGCGTCCAGCTCGCTGCGCGCCCACAAGTCCTCGTGGTCATCACGTAGGAGCTGCAGGACGATCACGCGCTGTGCGCGGCGGTCCGCCTCGCAGCGGACCTTGTTACGTTGAGGTCGCATGGGAAGGTGTGTCCTTTCCGTGTCAGGCGCCGGGCGGTTCCAGCCGCGCCGGCGCCACTTTTTGCTGGGTCAGATCACCGTATTGAGCGGGCGGCGCAAGTCAAGATTTCGGGGCGAATCTGGCGCGGAAACGTTCATGCGTTTCGCGTCGCGACCGCGGCGACAAGCCAGCTTTTTTCGAGAATTGCACCCCGCTTGCACCCCGCCCCAGCGCGCTAGCCGACCCCCGGAACGAAAAAACCCCCGATTTCCGGGGGTTTCTCGATAGCGGGGGCGGGATTCGAACCCGCGACCTTCGGGTTATGAGCCCGACGAGCTACCAGACTGCTCCACCCCGCGTCGCTACATCTGTTTTAGCAAAGATCGCTCGTCGGAATCGGCGCGCGCCGCCTGTCGTGCACGACCGGGCGCCGCTGCGCCTTCGCGGTGCCACGCGCCTCGCCGTGCCGTCGCGCGCCTCGCCAGCGCCGCCCCTCTAGGATCCGCCCGTGCGCGTCGCCGTAGTCGACATCGGAACGAACTCGACGCGCCTGCTGATCGCCGACGTCGACCCGGCGAGCGGCGCGCTCGAGCAGCTCGCGCGCGAGTCGCGCGTCACGCGGCTCGGCGAGGGCGTCGACGCGAGCGGCGCGCTCAGCGACGCGGCGATCGGCCGCGTCCTCCACACGCTCGCCGACTACCGCGCGCAGATCGACGCGCACGACTGCGAGGCGAACCTCGCCGTGCTCACGTCCGCCGTGCGCGACGCGTCGAACGGCGCCGAGTTCGCCGATCGCGTCCGCGACGAGTACGGCCTCGACGCGCGCGTCCTGCGCGGCGAGGAAGAGGCGCAGCTGACGTTCCTCGGCGCGATGTCCGGTCGATCGACAGGGTCGGACACCGACAGCGCCGGCAGCGGCGATGAGCACGGCGCCGACGAGCCGACCGTCGTGATCGACATCGGCGGCGGCTCGACCGAGTTCATCGTCGGCGCCGGCAGGACCGCCGGCTTCCACGTCTCGCTGCAGGCCGGCGTCGTGCGCATGAGCGAGCGCCACATCCACACCGACCCGCCCGAGCCGCAGGAGCTTCAGGACGCTCGCCGCCGACGTGCACCAGACGTTCCTCGACGGCCTCCCCTACGACGAGCGCGACCCCGTCACGCGCGGCATCGCCGTCGCCGGCACCGCCACGTCAGCCGCCGCGATCGACCAGGAGCTCGATCCGTACGACGCCGCGCGCGTCGACGGCTACCCGCTGCTGCTCGGCAGCGTCGAACTGCTGCTCGCGCGGCTCGCCGACATGGACGAAGCGCGCCGCCGGCAGGTCGTCGGCCTGCATCCCGATCGCGCGCCGACGATCGTCGCCGGCATGATCGTGCTCGCCGAGGCGATGCGCGCGTTCGACCTCGAGCAGGTCGAAGTCTCAGAGCACGACATCCTGCACGGCGGCGCGCTGCGTCTCGCCGGCGCAGGCTAAGCCAGGTTCGACTTGCGCGGGTAGACGACGCTCGGGTCGGTCAGCACGTTGACGAGCGCCGGCTTGCCCGACGAGAACGCGCGCTCGATCGCCGGCTGCACGTCCTGCGCCCGCCCGACCATCTCGCCGTGGCCGCCGAGCGCCTCGACGACCTCGTCGTAGCGCGTTTCCGGTCGCAGCTCGGCCGCGACGGAGTAGCCGTACAGGAACTCCATCGGGTGCTTCTCGAGCGCCCAGATCCCGTTGTTTCCCATCACCGCCACGACGTTCACGCCGTGGCGCGCGAGCGTGTCGAACTCCATCCCCGAGAAGCCGAACGCTCCGTCGCCGATCAGCAGCACGACCTGGCGCTCGGGATGCGCGAGCTTCGCCGCGAGCGCATATCCCGGACCCGTGCCAAGGCAGCCGAACGGACCTGGGTCGAGCCAGCATCCCGGCTGGTAGCTGTCGATCACGCGTCCCGCGTACGACACGAAGTCGCCGCCGTCGCCGATCACGATCGCGTCGCGGTCGAGCGCCTGCCCGAGCTCGGCGTACAGCCGCATCGGGTGCAGCGGCGAGCGGTCGTCCTCGCGCTCCGCACGCTCGCCCTCGCGCCGCTCGCTCTCCGTCTCGCGCAGCTGCGCGATCCACGGCTCGCTCGCCAGCGCGCGATCGCCCGCCGCGACGCGCACGTCCTCGAGCGCCGCGTCGAGCGCCCCGTAGCACTCGGCCGCGACCGGCCGCGGGTGCGCGCGCTCCGGTTCGGCGACGTCGAGCACGACGATCTCCGTGTCCTCGCCGAACGCCGCGCCGAACGCCAGGCGGAAGTCCATCGGCACGCCGATCACGAGCGCCACGTCGGCGCCCTTCAGCCCCTGCGAGCGCGCGCGCGAGAAGAACAGCTCGTGGTCCGCCGGCACACACCCGCGCGCCAGGCCGTTGAGGAACACCGGCACGCGCAGCGTCTCCGCGAGCTCCAGCAGCGCGCGCTCGCCCCGTCCCCAGTACAGATCGGTGCCCGCCATCACGACCGGGCGCTCGGCCTCGCGCAGCAGCTCGCCTGCGCGTTCGATCGCCGCCGAGGACGCGCGCGCCGGCGCGCTCTCCTGCTCCGTCGACTCCGGCTCGGCAGCCTCCATGAACACGTAGTCGAGCGGGAAGTCGACGAACGCCGGACCGCCGTGCGGCGTCGTCGCCGCCTGAAACGCGAGGTCGACGAGCGGCGCGATCTCCTCGGTCGCGCCCGCCGTCACCGCCAGCTTCGTCAACGGCCGCACGAACGGCACGTGGTCGATCTCCTGCAGCGACCCCTGCCCCCAGCGCAGCGCCGGTGCGCGCCCGCCGAGCACGATCATCGGCGAGTGGTTGGCCTGCGCCGAGGCCATCGCGCTCATCCCGTTCGTCACTCCCGGGCCGGCCGTCAGCGCGCATACGCCCGGCTCGCGCGTCACCTTCGCCCAGCCCTCCGCGGCGAACGCCGCCGTCGACTCGTGCCGCACGTCGACGATCTCGATCTCCTCCTCGCGACAGCCGTCGTAGATCGAGAACAGATGGCCGCCCGACAGCGTGAACAGCTTGCTCACGCCATGCGCCTTCAGCCGCCGCGCGACCAGCCGCCCTCCATGGAACGTCGCGACCTCCTGCGTGCTCTCGCTCGCCACCGGCGCGATCCTATCCGCTCGCCTGCGAATGCGCGCGCCACCGCAAGCGCAGGTCGATCAAGTGCCCGGGGTGGGAGTCGAACCCACAATCGCCGTCAAGGCCATCGATTTTAAATCGAGCGCGTCTACCGTTCCGCCACCCGGGCTGGGCGATTCGCGCCAGTCTAGGTCAGCCGCAATCCGTCCGTCGAGGCCGCAACTCGGGCGTTGTTAGCGTGTATTTAGGTCTGGATGAGGTAATCACTCCGTATGGAGGCGTCTGCGCTAACACATTCCGCTGCCCGGCCCGCACTGCGCGGGCCCACGCCGCTTCTGCGGCTGCAGTCGGACGAGCGCCTGATCGCGCTCACGCGCCGCGGCCAGCACGCCGCGTTCGAGGTGCTCTGCGCGCGCTACCAGTCGCGCCTGCTGTCGTTCTGCCGGCACATGCTCGGCTCGCGCGAGGACGCCGAGGACGTGCTGCAGGAGGTCTTCGCCGCAGCCTTCAACGCCGTCCTCGCCGACGAGCGTGAGATCAACGTCCGTCCCTGGCTTTACCGCATCGCGCGCAACCGCTCGCTCAACCACCTGCGCCGCGCCTCCGCCGTCGGCGTCGACTCGATGGACGTCCACTTCGCCGACCACGGCATGTCGACCGGCGACCGCGCGATCCGGCGCGAGAGCTTCCGCGAGCTGCTCTCCGACGTGCACGAGCTGCCCGAGACGCAGCGCACCGCGCTGCTGCTGCGCGAGATCGACGCGCTCTCCTACGAGCAGATCGCGCACGCGATGGAGACGACCGTGCCGTCGGTCAAGTCGCTGCTCGTGCGCGCGCGCATCTCGCTCGCCGAGGCCGCCGAGGCGCGCAAGCTGAGCTGCGCCGAGGTGCGCTTCGAGCTCGGCGAGGTCGCCGAGGGGCTCGTCAAGCTGAGCGCGCCCGCGCGCCGCCACGTGCGCGGCTGCGACCGTTGCCGCTCGTTCAAGAAGCAGTTGAAGGAGAACAACACCGCGCTCGCCGCGATCCTGCCCGTCGCCCCGCTGTTGATGCTCAAGAAGCTGCTGCTCGCAAAGCTCGGCTCGGCCGGCAGCGCGCACGTGGCCGGCGGCGCCGGAGCGACCGTCGGCGCAGGCGCCGCCGCCGCCGGCGGCGCTGGAGCGACGACCGGCGGGATCTTCACCGTCGGCGCCGGCGCGCTCGCGACGAAGGCCGTCGCCGGGCTCGCCGCCGCCGCGATCGTCGGCGCCGGCGCCGTCGCCGCCGACCAGTCGAGCCACCACCGCCACCATGCGCACGCCGCCGCGACGGCCGCCGTGTCCTCGCACCCCGCCGCCGAACCGCTCGTCGTCGCCGAGCGCACACAGCCGGTCAGCAGCGTCACTGCCCGCGCCCCGCGCGTCGCGCTCGTCGCCGCCCACCGCCCGCATGCGCACCGCGCGCTCGCCGCCGCGCCGCCGCTCGCCAAGACCCAGCCGCCGAAGCCCGCGCCGCCGGTCGCCGTCGCCGCCAAACCCGCTGCGCCCGTCGCGCCGGAACCGCAGGTCACCGAGGTCACCGCCGAGTCGACGCAGCTCCCGAGCGCCGCGACCGCCGACGGGCAGTCGCCGAGCTCCCCGACGCCCGCCACGACAACGCCCGCGACGACGACTCCGACGCCGCCTCCCGCTTCGCCGAGCACCGTGACCACCACCGTCACGACCGCGCCCGACCCGACGCCGGTCGAAACGCCGAGCGCATCTGACACGACGCCACCCGCCGGCGCCGCGACCACGACCGCTCCGTCTGTCTCCGCCGAACAGCCGACCACGTCCGCGCCGGCCGCGCCACAGGTCGAGACCGGCCCCGCGCAGGCAGCGAGCGCGTCGACGAGCGCCGTCGCGTCGGCGCACACGGGCGGTCGCCTGCTCGCTCACCGCTGGGGCACGAAAGCGCGTCCCGCCGGCGGCTGAGCCGGCGTCCCGGCGCTTGCCGGGCGCCATAGCTAGCTGCTAGCCGAGCGTCATCGTCTTCAGCGGCCGCAGCAACACGCCCGTCGTCGCCACTTCCAGCGGCGACGTGACCTGCGCGTTCGCCGTCGGCGACGTGAGCATCACGATCGTCACGCCTTCGCGCGCGCCGCGCCGTTCGGGCAGCAGCAGCACGTTGCGCCCCCACATCGTGCGCCCCTGCACGCGCGTCGTGTACAGCACCTCGTACGCCGTCACCGAGTTGACGCGCGTCTTGCCCTCGCCGCGCAGCACGAAGTCCGTATCGCGCGCCTGCAGTGTGCGAACGTAGCCCGCCGCATACACCGGCATCTCGCCCGTCTGTTCGCCTGTGTACGGCGGCACCGTCAGCGGTCCGACGGCGAACGAGTCCTCCAGCCGACGCCCCGCGCCGTGGCGCTCGAGCCTGACGAAGCCGCCCGGTTCGGGCGCGACGCGATACAGGCTCCTGTAGCTGAAGCTGAACGGCACCCTGCCGCCGTGCGAGTAGTGCCCGTTCTCGAGCGTGAAGAACACGCCGACCGCGAGCACGACCACGCCCGCGACGAGCGCCAGCGTGAGCGCGCGCACGAGCGCCGACGACGAGCGCCACCACGGCGACAGCAGGCGACCGAGCGTCGGCCCGTACGCCGCCTTGATCGGCACCGCCGGCATTCCGCGCTCGCCTACTCCCCGATCGAGAACAGCGCTTCGAGGTCGTGCCGCGAGAACGCCGCGAACGCGACCATCGTCTGCGTGCGCAGCACGCCCGACAGGCCGCCGATCTCCGTCGTCACGACGTCCGCGAGCTGCTCGTGGTCCGGCACGCGCACGATCGCGACGAAGTCCCACTCGCCCGTCACCGAGTACGCCTCGGCGACCCCCTCGATGTCGGCGAGCTCGCCGCCGAGCGTCGACAGCGCGTCGCGCTCCGCCTCGATCAGCACCACCGCGTTCGTCATCGCCATCGACCGCCCATCATAAGGACCGACCGTCTCACTCACGCGTCGCCGTGCGCGACGCTCTGAAGCCCGCGCCCGACGAGCAGCCCGAGCACGCCGCCCGTCACGCCCGCCAACCAGCTCGTCTCCGTTTCGGGCAGCACGAACGGGATCGCCAGCATCAACGCGGCCAGCGCGCCGGCGCCGAGCAGGTCGCCCTCGTAGTAATGACCGGCGCGCGCCGCGCGCACGTCGGGCGCCGCCCACGCAGCGAGCAGCGCGAGCGCGCCCGCGCTGCCACCGGAGACGATCGGCAGCGGATACACCGCGAGCGCCACCAGCGCCCCGCTGACGGCGGCGCCAAGGAACAGCGCCAACACGACGATCGGCCCGTAGCGACGCTCGAGCAGCCACCCGAAGATCGCGATCACGAGCAGCGTGAAGAACGCGTACCAGCCGTCGAGGTACGCGAACTGGCTGCTGAACAGCTTCCACCAGTCGCCGTGCAGCTGCCCGGCGACGACGAACTTGTCCGCCAGCACGTACCCGCCGCGGATCAGCACCCACACGACCGCGCTCGCCGCGACGAGCACGATCGTCGCGTACGGCCGCGCCGAAATCGTCGCCGCGAGCACCGGCCGCGGCGCGCCTCTCGATCCGATTTCGGGCGCGACCGCGCCACCGCCGCGTCCGCCCAGACGAGCGAGCAGCCCGCGGCGCGGCGGACGTCCGGCGTCGCCCGCGCGCGGGATCTTCGGCGCGCGACGGCGCAGGCGGTGCCCGCAGTACGGACACTCCGTGATGTACGGGCTTACCTCCGATCCGCAGTTCTTGCAGACGACGAACAGATCCGCACCGGAAGGCATCGTCGGTCCATTCTAAGGACCTGCCGCGCCCCGGCCGCCGCCTGCTCCAGCGACCGCGTGGCGACGATCAGCCCCGCTCGTCGCGCCTTTGCGATACTCAGAGCCATGACTCTCGGCTACGACCAGAAGCTCTACATACTCGCTTTCGACCACCGCGGCTCGTTCCAGAAGAAGTTCTTCGGCATCCAAGGAGAGCCCGACGCGGAGCAGACCGCCATCATCGCCGACGCCAAGCACCTGATCTTCGAGGGCATGCTGCAGGCCGTCGGCTCCGGCGCCGACCCGTCCGTAACCGGCGTGCTCGTCGATGAGCAGTTCGGCTCGACGGTGCCGCACGAGGCGCGCGAGCGCGGGCTCAAGCTCGCGATGCCCGCCGAGCGCTCCGGGCAGAACACGTTCGACTTCGAGTACGGCGAGGACTTCGGCGAGCACATCCTGCGCTTCGATCCCGACTTCACGAAGGTGCTCGTCCGCTATAACCCCGACGGCGACGCCGCCGCCAACGGCGAGCAGCTGACCAAGCTCAAGCAGCTGAGCGACTGGCTCAAGCAGCACGATCGCAAGTTCCTGTTCGAGCTGCTCGTGCCCGCCGAACCGACCCAGCTCGAATCCGTCGGTGGCGACGGCGACCGCTATGACACGGAGCTGCGCCCGGAGTTGATGCGCCGCGCGATCGCCGAGATCCAGGACGCGGACATCGACGTCGACATCTGGAAGATCGAGGGCGTCGACAAGCGCTCTGACGACGAAATGCTCGTCAAGCAGGCCCGCAGCGGCGGCCGCGACGGCGTCGTCTGCGTCGTGCTCGGCCGCGGCGCCGACGACGACAAGGTCGACGAATGGCTTCGTGCCGCCGCTCCCGTCGACGGCTTCGTCGGCTTTGCGATCGGACGCTCGATCTGGTGGGACCCGCTCAAAGCGTACGTCGACGGCAAGATCGAGCGCTCCGACGGAGCGCGCAAGATCGCCGAGAACTACCTGCGCTTCGTCCAGGTCTACGAGCGCGCCAAGGGCAAGACGCCCGTCGCCTCCTAGCTTGCGGTGGCCTCGATGAAGATGCGCCAGAGCCTTGCCGAGTTCGAGCAGGCGCTCGCCAAAGAGATCTCACTCGACCGTTACCGGCGCGACTCGCTGCGCCGGACGGCCGAGCAGCGCACGCTGAAGCGCGAGGTCGAGCGCCGTCACAAGCGCGGCTCGGTGCGCTTCGTGCTGCTCGTGCTGACGCTGATCCTCACAGCCGTCATCGTGACCGTCGTGATGTTCCGCACGCTCTACCTGCTGCTCGGCTAGAAGGCCGGGCTGAAGAACGCAGGGAGCGGGGGCGACATGCCATCCCCGGCCTAGCGGCGAGAGGAGCAAGCGCTGCAAGGACGCAGGGAGCGTGGCGTGCGGAATAGCACGCGAGCGACCGAGGACGCCGCAGCGCGCCGCTCATCGCGTCGCTAGGCGCGGTCGTCTGCGCCGAGATCGCCGATCGCGTCGTTGACCTCGGCCGGCGTCGACTCCTCGATCGCCGAGCCCTCGGCGGCCGTACCGTCCTCGTCGCGGTGGATCTCGAGGTAGATCTCCTTGCGGAAAACGGGGATCTCCTGCGGAGCCTGGATGCCGATGCGCACCTTCTCGCCCATGACCGACAGGACGGAGACCTCCACGTCATCGCCGATCATGATGCTCTGGTTGGACTTGCGCGTCAGAACCAGCATTCGTGGACACCTTCCTGTTGGCCGCTCGCCCGGTGCTACCCCCGCCCACCGGTTTGCCAAGCATAGTCTGAGCACCGGGGGAAAGCGAGCGGCGTTCGCGCTATCTGGGACGAGCGAGCGCGGCCCGCGCGGGCCGCGACCGGATGCCCGCGCTGCGCGACCGATATTCGCAGAGGACGAATCCGCATTCGAGTCAGGCGACTGCCGATTCGACAGCGCACGATTCCCGCCGCCGACCCCGCGCCGCTCCGTTCGCATGCTGCGACTCGGCCCCCGCCATGCGCTAGTCTCCCGGACCGTCGATGCCTCGTAAGTCCCTGCGACCGAACCTCAACCAGATCCGCGCCTGGGTTAGGCAGGGTCGCACCGACGCGTGGGTCGCGCACCAGCTCGAGGTCAGCGTGAGAGACATCGAACAGTTCAAGCGCCAGAACGACCTCGTCGAGGAGGACGCGGCCGAGGGCGCGAGCGGCGCCGCCGAGTACCCCGACGAGATCGATCTGCGCGCCGAGGACGACGCGCTGATCGCCGCCGAGCTCGAGGCCGCCGAACTGGCCGCCGAGCGAGCGCGCGCGGAGGCGAAGGAGAAGGCCGAGCAGGAGGCCGACTCCGACGAGGGCGAGGACGGCGACGACGAGAGCCCGCGGCCGCGCACGCGACGCCGGCGCGGAGGGCGCGGACGCCGCGTGCTCGGCTCACGCTCCGGCGCCGGGAACAACTCCGGCCCGCTCGAGGGCACGTTCGATCACGGCGAGGAGGGCTACGGGCTGTGGCTCGACCCCGCGATCCAGGACAACCCGATCTACGCAGAGCACTGGGCCGGCCACCGGCCGGTCGAGGTCGCGGTCGAAGAGGACTGCATCGTGATCCGCCGAATCGGCGACGGCGACTAGCGAACCGTCGACGCGGCGCGGAGCTGCGTCCTCGGGCGCTCGTGTGCAGAGCACACTTCGCTTCCTGCGTCCTCGCTCCGCTTGATCGACGGCCCGCTAGGAGCGCGGGGCCGCACCGTCAACCGTTTTGCGCAACCTCACGCCGGCCGCCGGCGTAGTCGGCGGCCTCGCGCAGGTAGCGCGCGAACGCGGCGTCGACGACGACGCCCGAGTCCCACGCCCACGGCTCCTGCGGCGCGACGGTCATCGCGATCTGCAGGCACCACGACGTCCCGCGTTCGTACAGCGCGACGAGCTCGTCCGAGGAGAAGCGACCGCCGAGCCGCCGGCGCAGCTCGGCGACGAGCGCGTCCGTGACGCGCTCCATCGCGCGCCCGCGCTCGGGCGCCTCCGCGCGCAGTCGTCGCTCGCCCTGCTGCCATTGGTAGTTGGCGTTCTCGAACGACACGCGTCGCCGAGGCTAGCAGCGCCGATCGCGCCGTCGCGAGCGGTCGTTCAGTTGGCCGGGAGGCCGCCGAGCTCGTACTGCAGCTCGTTCGAGCGCTTCATCCCGAGGCGACGCGCCTCGGCTTCGATCGTGCCCTGACGGCCGAGCGCTTCGTGCTGGCGCGCGAGCGTGGCATGTTCGCGTTCGAGCGTCGCCACGGCCGCCTTGTCGCGCCGCGACTGACCCCACGTCGAGTACATGTGCACGCCGGCGCTCAGGTACAGGTACAGGAGCGCCGCGAGCACGAACAGCATCGCCAGGCGACCGACGCGATCCCAGCGCACGCGCGGGATCGAGCCCGACGCGCCACGCGCTGGCTGGCTCCGGCCCTTGCGGCGGCCGGCGACCGGGCGGGCGGCACGGGATCTGTCGGCATACGCTTGCGGCATCTGATCGCCTTTCGCGGCCGCTGCGAAAGCTCCTTCCGCGGGCGGCGAAAGCCAGCGGCGAGGAGCGTCCGCGCGACGGGTCCGGCGAGGTCGCTCGGCGAAGCCGACCGGCGAGAGGCGGTCAGCGAAAGACGGCGCGCCCCGGGAACTGCGCGTCGGCACCGAGCTGCTCCTCGATGCGCAGGAGCTGGTTGTACTTAGCGACGCGGTCCGAGCGCGACGGCGCGCCGGTCTTGATCTGCCCGCAGCCGGTCGCGACGGCGAGGTCGGCGATCGTCACGTCCTCGGTCTCGCCCGAGCGATGGCTCATCACGGCCGTGTAGCCGGCCTCGCGCGCCATCGCGATCGCGTCGAGCGTCTCCGAGAGCGTGCCGATCTGGTTGACCTTGATCAGGATCGAGTTGGCGACGCCGAGCTCGATCCCGTGCCGCAGGCGCTCGGTGTTCGTCACGAACACGTCGTCGCCGACGAGCTGCAGGCCGGCGCCGAGGCGATCGGTCAGCGTCTTCCAGCCGTCCCAGTCCTCCTCGTCCATGCCGTCCTCGATCGACACGATCGGGTAGCGCGCGGCGAGGTCGGCCCAGTAGGAGGTGAGCTCGTCGTCGCTCAGCGTGCGGCCCTCGTGCTCGAGCACGTACGCGCCGTCGCGGAACAGCTCGCTCGTCGCCGGGTCGAGCGCGATCGCGACGTCCGAGCCGGGCTCGTAGCCGGCCGCGTCGATGCCGGCGACGAGCATCTTCAGCGCGTCCTCGTTGGAAGCGAGGTCGGGCGCGAAGCCGCCCTCGTCGCCGACGGCGGTCGAGAGACCGCGCTCGTGCAGCGTGCGCTTCAGCGCGTGGAACACCTCGGCGCCCATCCGCACGCACTCCGAGAACGTCGGCGCGCCGCACGGCACGATCATGAACTCCTGGAAGTCGACCGCGTTGTCGGCGTGCATGCCGCCGTTCAGCACGTTCATCATCGGCACCGGCATCACGCGCGCCGCGTCGCCTCCGAGATAGCGCCACAGCGCGAGGCCCTCCTCGGCCGCCTGCGCGTGCGCCGCCGCGAGCGACACGCCAAGGATCGCGTTGGCGCCGAGCCGCGACTTGTTCTGCGTGCCGTCGAGCGCGATCAGCGCGTCATCGAGCGCGCGCTGGTCGGCCGCGTCGAGCCCGCCGACAGCCTCGGCGATCTCGCCGTTGACGTTCGCGACGGCGCGCGAGACGCCCTTGCCTTCCCACGCCTTCCCTCCGTCGCGCAGCTCGGTCGCCTCGAACTCGCCCGTCGACGCGCCCGACGGGACGGCGGCGTGTCCGTGCGCTCCGGAGCGCAGGCCGATCTCGACCTCGATCGTCGGATTTCCGCGGCTGTCGAGGATCTGGCGCGCGTGGACGCGCTCGACCTGGCTCACGCGGCCGCTACTTGGTCGACGTGGTCGACGGCGTCGTCGTCGACGGCGCCGCGGTCGACGGCGCGGCGGTCGACGTCGTCTTCGGCGCTTTGTAGCCCTTGCAGTCCTGGACGATGTAGCCCGCGCGGCATTCCGTTTTCGCCATCCACTTCTTTTTGAATTCCTTGACGAACGCGCTCAGCGCCGACTGCTCCTGCGATGCCTTCAGCTGTGATTCGATCGACGATTCGGCCTGCTTCAGCGTCTGCTGGCTGCCCGGCGTGGTCGACTGGACCTCGAAGATGTAATAGCCGAACGGCGTCTTGACCGGTCCCGAGAGGACGTTCTTCTTCGCCGAGAAGATCGCTTCGTCGAGCGCCTTCTCCTCCTGGCCCTTGACGACGCCCGGCAGCTTGCCGCCGTTGGCCTTGCTCGTCGGGTCGATCGACACGCGCTTGGCGACGCTTTCGAAGCTCTTGCCCGATTCGATTTCCTGCTTCGCCTTCTTCGCTTCGGCTTCGCCTTTCGTGAGGATGATCAGGATGTTCCGTTTTTCGGCGACTTCGAAGCGCTTCGGGTTTTCCTTGAAGTACTTTTCGATCTGCGCTTTTGTGACTTTCGACTTCTGTTTGACGATCTTCTGCTGGATCTTCGACGAGAGCAGGTTGAGCTTCACGCGCAGCAGCAGGTCAGAAACAGTCTGTCCGGACGTTTTCAGAAATTTTTCGAATTCCGCGGACTTCGGGAACTGCTGGTCCTTGATTTTTTCGAACTGCTTCTTGACTTCGGCGTCGGACACCTTGACGCCGAGCGAGCCCGCTTCGCCGAGCACCCAGTTCGAGGAGATCAGGAAGCCGAGCACCTCCTGCTGCAGCGACTTGTACTCCGTTTCGCATTGCGACTTCAGCTGCGATTCGCTCGGCGCCGCCTGGCCTTTGACCGGTTTCGCCGCCGCTTTCGCCTGCGCAACGCAGGCCGCGTAGTTCGGCGGTTCCGGCACGGCCGGCTTCGAGCCGGTCGTCGTCGCGGTCGATGCCGCGGCTACGCCCATCCAGTGGTTGAACGTGTCTTTCGTGATCGATTTCCCATCGACCGAAACGACCGCGTCGCCTGGAATCCCGCCGCACGCGGCGAACGCCACGACGGCAAACAAAACGGCGCCAAGCGCCGCGAAGGTACGGAATGCTCTGGGCACGACGCGGGCACTCTAGCGAAAAGCCCCTCAGCCGTGCGTAACGGGCAGATAATCGTTCCTAAAGACGCTCGCGGCGCGGCGGCGCCGGCTACGCCGCCTCGCGCATCACCGCCAGCAGCACGTCGGCCGCCCTCACCACCGACGGGAAGCGCTCGGCCTCGTCGTGCGGCACGCGCATCGACATCTGCGCGCGCCCCGACTCGTACAGCGCCTCCGGCAGCTCCTCGCGCAGCCGCTTCGCGCGACGCGAGTCGAGCTCGATCGGGACGACCGCGAGGCGATCGCCGCGGAAGCTGACCGTGCGCGCGCCGGCCTCGCCGAACTTGATCCGCGCGCGCTGCAGCGCCAGCAGGTTCTCGAGCGGCTCGGGCACCGGACCGAAGCGATCCTCGAGCTCGGCGCGGAGCCCTTCGACGTCGGCGACTTCGAGCGCTCCGGCGACACGGCGGTGGACGTCGATCTTCGCCTGCTCGTATGCGATGTAGTCGGCCGGCACGTACGCGTCGACGTTGACGTCGAGCCTGACCGGATCCGGGCGGTCGAGCCCGGCGGCGCCGTCCTGGCCCTCGCCGGCCTCGCGTTCGGCGACGGCGACGGCTTCGTCGAGCATCTGCATGTACAGCTCGAAGCCGAGCGCCGCGACGTGCCCGGACTGCTCGTCGCCGAGCAGGTTGCCCGCGCCGCGGATCTCGAGGTCGCGCATCGCGATCTTGAAGCCGGCGCCGAGCTCGGTGTAGTCCGACAGCGCCGACAGGCGCTGCGCCGCCTCCTCGCTGAGCGCGCGCGCCGAGTCGTACAGCAGGTACGCGTACGCGCGCTCGCGGCTGCGCCCGACGCGACCGCGGATCTGGTAGAGCTGCGCCAGCCCGAACGTGTCGGCGTGCTCGACGATCAGCGTGTTCGCGTGCGGGATGTCGATGCCCGACTCGATGATCGACGTGCACACGAGCACGTCGGCGCCGCCGCGCAGGTAGTCGAGCATCACCGCCTCCAGCTCGCCCTCGCCCAGTTGCCCGTGCGCGACCGCGAAGCGCACGCCGGGGCAAAGCGCGCGCAGCCGCTCGGCGGTCTCGTCGATCGACTCGACGCGGTTGTGCAGGAAGAAGCCCTGGCCGCCGCGCGCGTGCTCGCGCACGATCGCGCGCTTGACGAGCTCCTCCTCGTACTCGCCGACGTACGTCTTGACCGGCCGCCGGCCCTCGGGCGGCGTCTCGATCACGGAGATGTCGCGCAAGCCGGCGAGCGACATCTGCAGCGTCCGCGGGATCGGCGTCGCCGACATCGAGATCACGTCGACGCGCAGCTTGATCTGGCGCAGCAGCTCCTTCTGCTTGACGCCGAAGCGCTGCTCCTCGTCGACGATCAAGAGGCCGAGGTCCTTCGCGCGCACGTCGCGCGAGAGCACGCGGTGCGTGCCGATCAGGATGTCGACGCGTCCCTCGGCGAAGCCCTTGACCGCCTCTTTCTGCTCGGCCGCCGTGCGAAAGCGCGAGACGTGGTCGATCGTGAACGGGTAGTCGGCGAGGCGCTCGGAGAACGTGCCGAAGTGCTGCAGCGCGAGGATCGTCGTCGGCACGAGCATCAGCACCTGCTTGCCGTCGGCGGCCGCCTTGAACGCGGCGCGCAGCGCGACCTCGGTCTTGCCGTAGCCGACGTCGCCGCAGATCAGCCGGTCCATCGGCCGCGGCGCCTCCATGTCGGCCTTGACCAGCTCGATCGCCTCGCGCTGGTCGGCCGTCTCGGTGAACGCGAACGCCTGCTCGAACTCCCGCTGCCAGTCGGAGTCCTCCGCGAACGCGTATCCCGTCCGCCGCCGGCGCTCGGCGTACAGGCCGAGCAGCTCGCCCGAGAGCTCCTGCGCTGCGCGTCGCGCGCGCGCCTTCATCGTCTCCCAGCGCGTGCCGCCGAGCTTCGACAGCGGCGGATGCTCGCCGCCGGCGCCGACGTAGCGCGAGATCTTCGCGAGCTGGTCGGTCGGCACGAACACGCGGTCGTCGCCCTGGTATTCGAGGTACAGGTAGTCGCGCGTGACGTTCGCGACCGTGCGCGTCTCGAAGCCGGCGAAGCGCGCGACGCCGTGGTCCTCGTGCACGACGACGTCGCCGGAGCGCAGTTCGGTGAACGAGCGCAACGCCCCGCGCCGGGCGCCGCCGCGCCCGCCCGCGCCAGCGCGGTCCGCGCCGCCGCGCTCGGCCCGGCGGCGGCGCAGCAGGCGGTGTTCGGGGAACACGGCGAGCTTCAGCGAAGGCGCGACGAAGCCCTCGCGCAGCGACGCCGCGACGAAGCGCAGCGATGGCTCGGTCGGCGAGGCTCCGGCGTCGACGCCCTCGCCGAGCCAGCTCGCCTTCAGACTGCCGAGGTTGTACGCCGCGCGCTCGCCCTCGCCGCGGCGCGGGAACGCAACGACCGTCCGGTAGCCCGAGCGCACGAGCTTCTCGAGCTCCGGCTCGGCGTCCGCGAGCGAGCGCGCGGCCGCGTCGGCGGCCTGCGCGCGGAGCTCGATCGGCTGGTCGCCGGAGATCGCCGAGAGCCAGATCCGAGCGCGCTCGGAGACGGCCGCCTCGACCGCGTCGGGGCTCACGTACAAATGGTGCGCGTCCTCGTCGCCGAACGCCGCGCAGACGTCGCTCCAGTGGTCTGACAGCGCCGGCGCCAGCTCCTCCTCGGCCGCGACGATCACGTCTGTGCGCTCGCCGACGAGGTCGAGCAGCGCGCCGAAGCGCTCGACCGGCAGCAGCTCGGCGATGTCCGGACGCGCCGCGCCGTCCTCGCCCGCGCCGTTGCGCCCGGCGCCGTTCGTGCCGGCGCCGCCGCCGCCGCCGCGCGCGAGCCCCGCCGCGAGTTCCTCGCCGGCGATCGTCGCGAGCGCGCGGTGCTCTTCGGCGAGCTCGGCCGCCGGCGCGATCTCGACCGCCTGCACGTCGCCGAGCGAACGCTGCGTGAACGTCGAGAACCAGCGCAGCGATTCGATCTCGACGTCGAACATGTCGACCCTGACCGCGCGCTCCTCGGTCGCCGGGAACACGTCGAGCAGGCCGCCGCGCAGCGCGAACTGCCCGCGCTCCTCGACCTGGTCGACGCGCTCGTAGCCGGCGCCGAGCAGCTCGATCGCGCACTCGTCGAGGTCGAGCAGCTCGCCCGTTCGCAGCGTGAACGAGCGCGGGCGCAGCGCCGGGTCGGGCACCTTCTCCGACAGCGCGACGGCGCTGACGACGACGACCGGGCGGCCGTGCTCCTCGGCGTCCTCGGCGTCGGCGCCGAGCAGCGCGTCGAGCGCCGCCATCCGCAGCCCGACGAGGTGCGGCGGCGGCACGAGGTGCGACTCGTACGTGACGCCGCGCGAGGGGTAGTAGCGCACGCGCCGCGGCGCGAGCCATGCGCGCAGGTCGGCCGCGAGATCGCGCGCCGCGCGGTCGTCGCCGACGACGACGAGCTGCGCGCGATCGCGCGCGTCGCCGACCTCGGCGAGCGCCGCGATCGTGTACGGGCGCAGCGACGAGGAGACGAACGCGCGGCCGCCGTCGCGCGCGAGCGCGAGCGCGGCGGGGTCGTCTTCGATGTGCGCGAGGAGCGGGCGGAGCGGCATTCGTAGGTTCGCGCTCACACGATAGAAGTGAGCACGACGCGCTCGACCTCGTCGGCGGCGCGCTCGACGAGCTCGCGCACCGACGCGCGATCCTCGCGGAAACGGCCGAGCACGTACGCCGAGACGATCTCCGGGTCGCTGCTGTCGGGGCGCCCGACGCCGACGCGCACGCGCGCAAACTCGCCGGTGCCGAGCTCGCGCTTGAGCGACTTCAGCCCGTTGTGGCCGGCGAGGCCGCCGCCGACGCGCGCGCGCACGTCGCCGAACGGCAGGTCGATCTCGTCGTGCACGACGAGCACGCGCTCGGCCGCCAGCTTGTACGAGCCGCGCGCCGGGCCGACCGAGCGGCCGGCGTCGTTCATGTACGTCTGCGGCTCGAGCACCGCGACGCGCACCGGCGCGCGCCCGAGCTCGCCGGTTGCCGCCGCGCCGCCGACGCTGCCCTCGGCGAGACGCGCGCGGAAGCGGCCCTTGCCGCGGCGCAGGCCCCAGCGCCGCACGAGCTCCTCGGCGACGGCGAAGCCGACGTTGTGCCGCGTGCCTTCGTACTCGCGTCCGGGATTGCCGAGACCGACGACCAGCCAGTCGATCGTGCCCGCCGCGCCGTCCTCACGGCCGCCGCCGCTGCGACGGAACGGCCGTCGCAGGGCCAACTACTCCTCGCCGGAGTCCTCGCCGCCGCCGGACTCCTCGCCGTCGGCGGCCGCCTCGCCCTCCTCCTCGCCCTCGCCGACGAGCTCCGTCTCGGCTTCGAGCTCATCGGCTTCGGCCTGCAGGCGCGGCGGCGAGAGCGTCGCGACGACGACGTCCTCGACCTCGTCGAGCAGCGTTACGCCGTCGGGCATCGCGATCTCCTCGAGCCCGATCGTGTCGCCGATCTCCATCTCGCCGACGGCGTGCACGATCGACTCGGGAATCGCCGTCGGCAGCGCCTCGACGTTCAGCTCGCGCACGATCTGCTCGAGGATGCCGCCTTCCTTGACGCCCGGCGTGTCGTCGGTCCCCTCGAGTTCGAGCGGCACGACGGCGTGGATCGCCTGGTCGAGGCGCACGCGCAGCAGGTCGATGTGGACGGTCTCGCCGCGCACCGGGTCGCGCTGGGCTTCCTTCAGGACGACCGGCGTCGCTTTCGCGCCGTCGATGCTGAGGTCGAGCACGGCGCCCGACTTCGCGAGCGCGAGACGCAGGTCGCGCGAGTCGACGTCGAAGCCGACCGAGTCGCCGCCGCCGCCGTACAGCACGCCCGGCACGCGCCCGGAGCGGCGCAGGCGGCGGGCCGCGCGCGAGCCCTCCGGCTCCCGGCTGCGGACGTCGAGTTTGGTGCTGGAATCCGCCATCGGAGCCTGTGGACTCTAGCAATCGCCGCTCAGCGTCCGCCGCCTTCCGCGGCGACCTGTTCTTCGTCGCGTTCGATTTCGCTCGGCTTGCTGCACTTGCCTTCGTTCGAGATCGGCGCGCTGAGGCCGAGCAGCTGCACGCCGATGCCCGTCAGCGGGTTGCCCGTGCGCCGCACGTCGACGCACTGGACGACCGGCAGGGTGCCGAGCACCGTCCACGCCACGCGCGTCTTGCCGTGCGCGCCGAACAGCGCGCCGGCGGTCTTCGATTCGAACTGCAGCAGCTTCACCGCGCCGGCGCGCCGCACGCGCGGGTTGCTCGCGACGGCGCGCACCTGCGCGACGCACGACGCGCTCGCGCGGCAGCCGCTCAGCCGCGCGAGCATCGCGCCGACGTCGCCGCGCGCCTCGGCGCGGACGAGCGCGAGCGCGTCTTCGCGTTCGAGATTTTCCGCGCTCAGGTAGCGCGCGAGCAGGCCGCTGATCGCGAGGAACACGAGCAGCGTGACCGCGACGAGCGCGATCCGCGTCGCGCGGCGCAATCCGCGCCACCACGCGCGCGGGCCACGCACGGGAGCAGAGGTGCTCGCAGCTGCGCCGGCCATCGCGAGGACAGGGTACGGCGCTCGCGCACGGCGCGCGAACGCCGAGGCGCCGCGTGGCCCCCGGCGACCTCAGCCCGGGACGATCGTGAAGCTGAGCGACTGCGACGGCGTCTGCAGGCCGTGCGCGTCGCGCACGGTGAGCACGACGGTGTACGTCCCCGGCTTCAGGCTCTTGGCGCTCGACAGGCGACCCTGGAAGCGCACTTTGTTCGTGCCCGCGTGCGCGGCGACGGGCAGCGAGCCGGCGCCGATCGTGCGCTTGCACTTCGGCTTGCTCGCGTTGGCGCCCGTCACGGCCACGCAGCGGCCGCCGACGCGCCGGCCGGCCACGCGCTGGTCGAACGCCAGGCTCGCCGCCGCCGGCTCGTTCAGCGTGAAGCTGAACGTCGTGCCGACCGGAGCGCTCGTGCTGCTGATGTGCGGCAGCGAACGGCCTCGCTTCCACCTGGCGGACGACTGGCCGAAGCCGCTCACGGCCGGTTTGGCCACGGCCGTTACCGGCGCTTGGGGGGCGCCCGAGCCGGCGCCCGTGACGGGCGTCGTGCTCCCCGTCGACGTGGTCGTCGCAGGCCCGTTGAACGTGTAGCGGTCCGCTGCGGTCACTTCGCTCAAGCCGCCCGGCCCCGTCACGTGCACGTCGACGGGCCCGGCAGCCGACGCCGGAGCGATCGCGGTGATCTGGCTCGGCGAGTTGACGCCGAAGCTCGACGCGGGCGTCGCGCCGAACGTGACGCCTGTGGCGCCGTCCATGTATTTGCCGGTGATCGTCACCGCCGTACCACCCGCCGTGCCGCCCGAGGCTGGCGAGATCGAGGAGACGACGGGGGCGAGCACGATGTCGGCGTTGACGAGGATGACTTCGTTGAATTCGCCCCCGCCTTCGAACGGTTCGGGCGTGACGACGCCTTCGCCGAGCGATGGGCCCCAGCTGTACAGCAGCGCCGTGTCTTTCGCGACTTGGCGGAAGCCGATTTCGCTGTCGTGCCCCGAGGGCTGGTCGATGCCGATCACATCGCCCTTGCGAATCGGCAGGCTCGTGGCGTTCGCTTCGCCTTTGCCGTTGGCCGCCGGCGCGCTCGTGCCGGCGGTTATCCATTCCGCTTCGGGCGCTTCATGGAAGACGCGCAACCTGAGCCCGGTCGAGCCGGTCACGCGCCAGTCGGTGATCACCCCCGGGCCGGGCGCTTCGTAGGGGGCGCTCGGGTCCACGATCTGCGCGTACGTCGTGCCGCCCGGGCAACCCATCAGACATTGCAGGTTGTCGAGGGACGTCGCCGGGGTTTCCGGCCCGATCCTGACCGTCGTCGCGCTCGCGCACGCAGGCACCAGCATCGCCGCCGCAAGCGCAGTAAGCACGCTTCGCGTCCCCCCGAACATCGGCGCAACCTATCAACCCGCCGCCCGCCTTGCCGCCCGCCGGGCGCGCCGGCGGGCGCTCAGAACAGCTGGTTCTCGCCGCCGAACACTTCGCTGACGGAGTCGTCGACGAAGATCCGGCGGATCGAGTCGGTCAACAGCTCCGCGCACGGCAGCACGCGGACGTTGTCCGGGCGCCCGGCGGGGATCGGGATCGTGTCGGTCACGACGATCTCCTCGAAGCCGGACGTCGCGAGGTTCTCGAACGCGTCGCCGGAGAAGATCGCGTGCGTCGCGGCGGCGTAGACGCGCGTCGCGCCCTCTTCGAGCACGGTCTTCGCGGCCGCCGCGAGCGTTCCGGCGGTGTCGATCATGTCGTCGACGATCACCGCCGTCTTGCCCTTGACGTCGCCGATCACGTAGCCGATCTCGGCCACCTGCTGCGCCGGGCGCTCCTTGTCGAGGATCGCCAGCTCGGCGCCGATCTTCGACGCGAACTTCTTGTTCAGCTTGACGCGCCCGGCGTCCGGCGCGACGACGACGAGATCGGACAGCCCGAGGTCGGCGAAGTACTGCGTGAGGATGAACAGCGCCGTCATGTGGTCGACCGGCTTCTGGAAGAAGCCCTGGATCTGGCCGGCGTGCAGGTCCATCGTCAGCACGCGGTCGGCGCCGGCCGACTCGAGCATGCGCGCGACGAGGCGCGCCGAGATCGGCTCGCGCGGCGAGGACTTCTTGTCCTGGCGCGAGTAGCCGAACCACGGCGTCACCGCGATCACGCGGTGCGCCGAGGCGCCGACGGCCGCGTCGATCATCAGCAGCAGCTCCATCAGCGCGTCGTTCGCGGTGATCCCCGTGTAAGGGTTGCCGCACGTCGACTGCACGATGAACACGTCGGCGCCGCGAATCGACTCCTCGTAGCGGCAGTAGACCTCGCCGTTGGAGAACGTCTTCAGCGTCACCGGGCCGAGCTCGACGCCGAGCTTGTCGGCGATGTCGATCGCGAGCTGCGGGTTCGCGCGCCCGCTGAACAGCATCAGCCGCTTGTTGTAGTCGATCGGCAGGCTCGCCCGCGAGGACGTGCTCGTGTCGATCGCGCTCATGTCTCCTCGGAGTGTAAACGGGCCCCCCCCCCCCTCTGCTTCCCGTCGCTCGGCGTACCGCTCGACGTTCTCTGCCGCGCGCGCGCGATGCCAGCGCGCCGTCGGGCACGTCGTCGGTGACGACCGAGCCGGCCGCCGTCCACGCGTCGTCGCCGACGCTGACCGGCGCGACGAACGACGTGTCGACGCCGCCGCTTCACGCGCTTGCCGATCTTCGTGCGGTGCTTGCTCTGCCCGTCGTAGTTCGCCGTGATCGTGCCCGCGCCGAGGTTCGTGCGCTCGCCGACGTCGGCGTCGCCGATGTACGACAGGTGCGGCACTTTCACGCCGGCGCCGAGATCGGAGTTCTTGACCTCGACGAACGTGCCGACCTTCGCCCCCGCGCGCACCCGTCGCATCGGGTCGCAGGTACGCGAACGGGCCGATGCTGACGCCGTCCTCGAGCGTCGCGTCGACGACGTACGAGCAGCGGATCGTGCAGCCCGCGCCGATCCGCGTGCGCGCCGCGGATCGTCGTGAACGGCTCGATCGTCGTGTCGGCGCCGATCTGCACGTCGACGTCGATCACCGTCGCGTCGGGGTCGACGATCTCGACGCCCGCGAGCAGGTGGCGGCGGTGGATCGCGCGCTGCGCGAGCTTGCGCACGCGGGCGAGCGCGACGCGGTCGTTGACGCCGAGCATCACCTCCGCATCCTCGAGCAGGTGCGCCGCGATCGCACGCCCGTCGCCGCGCAGCACGTCGAGCGCCTGCGGCAGGTACAGCTCGCCCTGCGCGTTCTCGGCGCTCAGGCGCGGCAGCGCCTCGCGCAGCGCGCGCCCGTCGAACGCGTACACGCCGGCGTTGACCTCGCGGATCTCGCGCTCGGCCTCGCTCGCGTCGCCGCGCTCCTTCGTCTCGACGACGCGCAGCACCGCGCCGTCGGAGTCGCGCACGACGCGCCCGTAGCCGCTCGGATCGTCGAGCACCGCCGTCATCATCGTCGCGGCGGCGTCGCTCTGCGCGTGCGCGTCGGCGAGCGCACGGATCTGCTCGGCTCCGAGCAGCGGCACGTCGCCGCTCAGCACGATCACGTCTCCGGCGGCCCCGCCCTCCCCCGAGCCGCCCGCGTCGAGCTGCTCGATCGCCGCGAGCACGGCGCCGCCGGTGCCGTTCGCGACCGGCTGCACGGCGAGCTCGACGCCGTCGGGCAGCACGTGCTCGAGCGCGCGCGCCGGCGAGTCGACGACGAGCACACGCGCGGCGCCGGCCGCGAGCGCCGCGCGCACCGGCCACAGCACCATCGGCGCGCCGCACACGTCGTGCAGCACCTTCGGCGTGCGCGAGCGCATGCGCGTGCCCTGGCCGGCGGCGAGGATCAGGACCGTCAACGCCGGAGTCACGCTGCGGATGCTAGCTCGATCTTCACGCGGTACTCATCGGAGAAGCGCCGCATGCGGCGCTCGGACAGCCGCATGCGACTGTGCTCGGAGCGCGCATGCGCGTCCGCACGAGACTGCGACATGTGCGGTCTCGCCGGCCGCACATGTGCGGCCGGACCAGCCGGCGCATGCGCCGGCTGGAACAGCGATTAGCTGGGGGGCAGGGATTCGACCCGATTCTCAGGACCAAAACCTGATGTCCTGCCATTGGACACCCCCAATGCCGCGATTAGAAAGTCGCGAGACGGGTTAGTAACACGCGGGTCTGGTGACTCTGCAACGATTCTTGCACTTGCCGGGGCGAGCGAGAAGAGCATGGACGCACGCGGGCGCCGTGGCTGGCGCGGCGCTGCTCGCATGCCTTTCCGCGCTCGGCCTCGCCGGCGCGGCCGACGCCGCGACGACGCACGCGAGCGACTCGCGCGCGTCCGAGCGCCCGTGCACGGGCGCCGAAACGCCGCCGAACGGACACAACTCGGCGCTCGTCGACGCGGCGACGGTGTGCCTGATGAACGACGTCCGCATCGCCGACGGGCTGCGCCCGCTGCGCCGCAACGGCGCGCTCGCGACGATCGCGACGGGGCAGGCGCGCGACATGGTGCGCGGCGACTACTTCAGCGACCAGAGCCTCTCCGGGCAGTCGCCGCTCGCGCGGATCATCGCCTCGAGCTACCCGCTCGCGCGGTCGGGCGCGCGCCTGCTGACGGCGCAGAACATCGGCTGGGGCACCGGGCCGAACGCGACGCCGTCGGGCATCGTCGCGGCTTGGATGCAATCGCCGCCGCACCGCGCGATCATCCTCACCGCCGCCTACCGCGACACGGGCGTCGGCGTCGCGCCGTCGGTCCCGGCGCAGTTCGGCTCGGGCTGGAGCGGCGCGACGTACGCCGTCGAGTTCGGCGCGCGGCGCCGCTAGGACGCGCGGCCGGAACGGCGCGGCACGCGCCCGCCTTCGGCGCCGGCCTCCGACGCCGGCCCGTCGGCCGAGGAGATCCCGAGCACGCGCATCGCCTTCAGCCCGAGGCTGAGCTTCTCGCGCCCGTCGCTCGAGCTGACGTCGTGGCCGGAGAGCTCGCGCACGCGCTCGAGGCGGTAGTAGATCGTGTGGCGGTGCGTGAACAGCCGCTGCGCCGTGCCGGCGACGTTGCCGTCGGCCTCGAGGAACGCCTCGAGCGTGCGCACGAGCTCGGTCTCGTACTGCTCGTCGTATGCGACCAGCGGCTCGACCGTCTCCTCGTAGAAGCGCTGCAGCTCGCTCGGGTTCTCGCTCATCGCGCTGAGCAGCAGCCGGTAGGCGCCGGTCTGCTCGAACGCGAGCGACTCGCCGTCGCTCGAGCCCTGCGCGACGTTCGCCGCCAGCAGCGCCTCGCTCGCCGCGCGCGGCAGGTCGGCCGGGTCCTCGGTGATGCGGCTGCGCCCGAGCGCGAACGTGTAGCCCGACAGGCCGGCCTCCATCTCGCGCAGGATGCCCTCGGCGGCGCGCGCCGCCGTCTGCTCGTCGCCGCCCGGCACGAGCAGCAGCACCTCCGCGGCGAGATTCCCCTCGCGGTCGGACAGCGCCGCGATCGAGCGGCTCGCGACCGCGCGCGCGCCGCGCTCGGCGATCGCGCGTACGCGACCGCGCCAGCCCTCGTCGGTCGGCGTCTGCGGGTGCGCGCGCGCGACGATCATGCTCGCGCCGTCCCCGACCTCGAGCGACAGCTCCTTCGCGCGCGCCAGCAGCTCCTCGCGCTCGGTCAATTCCCGCGAGAGCACCGCGCGCAGGAAGTCGGCCGCGGCCGACTCCGACGCGCGCTCGGGCGCACGCACGCGCTCGACCTCCGACGCGATCATCGTCGCGAGCAGCCGGCGCGTGGAATCGGCCTGCTCGGGCGCCGAGCGGCCGCCTTTCGTGCGCATGTGCAGCGCGCCGACGACCGTGTCGGCGACGCGCAGCGGGATGCTCGTGACGCCCTCGCCCTGCGACAGCAGCGCGCGCTCCTCGGCCGGCGAGCGCGCGGCGACCGCGAGCGTCGCCCCCCACGCGTCGCTGACCGCGAGGCTCGCGTCGAGCGCGCGCGCGGCCGCGCGCACGACCTCCGGCAGGCCGGCGCCGGACTCGACCGCCTCGGTGATCGCGTCGAGCGCGGCGTAGTCGGGCACGCTAGCCCCAGAAGTAGACGACGGCGAGGGCGGCGCCCACGCCGATGCCCACGAGCACGACGAGCACGTACAGCGAGAGGAACGTCGCCGCGACGCGCTGCCACAGGCGCGTGTACGCGGTCCACGCGGGCACGAGGATCAGGCCGGCGTACAGCGCGAAGCCGAATGTGCCGGCGCAAACGGCCACTAGCTCGTTGATCGTCGTCCTGCTCATCGAGGTTCTCGGCGTGATTGTGACGCACGGCGCTGTCGCCCGCCGCTCGTGCGGCGCGATCGGCTTCCGCGCACCGGGCCGCCCGGCGCGCCGCTCACCGCAGCGCAACCGGCTGCGCGAAGCCGGCGGCGACCGATCGCGCGGCGATCGGAGCCGGCGTCCAGCCGGCCAGCGCGCTCTCGGCGCGGCGGCGGCGACCGGCCGCGTTGGCGTGAGAGAACAGCGCGATCACCGTCGGCCCCGAGCCGCTGAGCAGCCCCTCCGCCCCGGCGTCGCGCACCGCCGCGAGCGCTTGCGCGATCTGCGGGCGCAGCGTCAGCGCCGCCTGCTGCAGGTCGTTGTGCAGCAGCTCGCGCGCCGCCGGCAGCGGCGCGCCGAGCTGCGCCGCCGCGCGCAGCGCCGCCGCGAGCTGCTCGAGTTCGTGCGCGCCGCGCTCCGCGCCGAGCCGGTCGGCCGTCTCGTACACCTCCGCCGTCGACAGCTGCGCCGTCGAGGGCAGCACGAGCAGCTCGAGCGCCGGCAGCGGGTCGGCGAGCGGCTCGAGCAGCTCGCCGGCGCCCGTCGCGAGCCAGCGGCCCGGCGCGATCTGCGCCGGCACGTCGGCGCCGAGCTCGGCCGCGAGCTCGCGCAGCAACGACCGATCGCCGAGACCCGACGCGGCGTGCGCGAGGCGCAGCGTCGCCGCCGCGTCGGCCGAGCCGCCGCCGAGCCCCGCCGCGACGGGGATCCGCTTCACGAGCGACAGCCGCAGCGGCGGTGCCCGCCATCCGGTCGCCTCGCGGAACGCCGCAAGCGCGCGCGCCGCGAGGTTCTCGTGCGCCGGCCCCTCCAGCCCGGCGCAGAGGAGCTCGTCGCCGGCGGCGCCGGCGCCGGCCGGCTCGAGCATCAGCTCGTCGGCGAGCGAGATCGACTGCATCACGCTCGCGAGCTCGTGGCGCCCGTCGCGCGCGCGGCGCGCGCCGACGAACAGACCGAGGTTGACCTTCGCCGGCGCGAGCGCGCGATAGGAGCCGAGCGGCTGCTCGCCGCGCTCGCCGATCGCGCCCTCGCCGCTCACAAGCCGAGCTCCGCCGCGAGCGCGCGGAAGTCCTCGGGCGTGAGGCGTTCGGCGCGCACGTCGGCCGACCGGTCGATCCGCGCGAGCGCGCCGCGCAGCTGCTCGCGCGTGCGCACGCCCGCGCCGCCCGACAGCGCGAGCGAGCCGACGAGCGTCTTGCGCCGGTGCGCGAACGAGCCGGAGACGAGCGCGCGCAGCGCCGGCGAGACGGGCGCCGAGCGAGCGCGGCGGCGCAGCTCGACGAGCACCGAGTCGACGTTCGGCGCCGGCACGAACACCGTGCGTGGGATCGCGCGCAGCACGCGCACGTCGCTCTCGAGCTGCGCGAGCACCGACGGCGCGCCGTACTCGCCGCCGCCGGCGCCCGCGGCGAGGCGCTCGCCGACCTCGCGCTGGACCATCGCGACGCACAGCGCGACGCTCGGCAGCGCTTCCAGCGTGCGCAGGATCGCGCCGGCGGCGATCCCGTACGGCAGGTTCGCGACGAGCTTGCTCGGCGGCGGGCGCAGCGCGCCGAGGTCGAGGCGCATCGCGTCGCCCCAGTGGACGCTGACGTTCGCGAGCGCGTCGGTCGCGTCGCCGAGCGCGTCGCGCAGCCGCACGTCGACCTCGACGACGTGAACATGCGCGACGCGCGCTGCGAGGTGCTCGGAGAGCACGCCGAGGCCGCCGCCGATCTCGAGCACGACGTCGTCCGCGCGAAGCTCCGCGGCGCGCTCGATCACGCCGAGGATGTTCGAGTCGGCGAGGAAGTTCTGGCCGAGCTCGCGGCTCGGGCGCACGCCGAAGGCGCGCATCCTGCGCAGGCTCGGCTGCACGGGCGCGTCGGCCATCGCCGCGCTCACCAGCCGAACACGCGCGCGGCGTTGCGCTGCACCGTCGCGCCGAGCTGCTCGGCGCCGACGCCGCGCAGCTCGGCGAGGAACGCGAGCGTGTGCGCGACGTACGCCGGCTGGTTGCGCTCCTTGCGCACGGCCTGCGGTGGGAGGTACGGCGCGTCGGTCTCGACCAGCAGGCGCTCCTCCGGCACGAGCTTCGCCGCCGCCGCGAGGTCGGCGGCGCTGTTGTACGTGACGTTGCCCGCGAACGAGATCGCGTAGCCGCGCTCGACGCACTCCGCCAGGCGCTCGGGCATCGAGAAGCAGTGCATCACGACGCTGACGCCGTCCGCTTCGGCGGCGAGCTGCGCGAGCGTCTCGCGCTCGGCCGCACGCGAGTGGATCACGAGCGGCTTGCCCGTCTCGCGCGCGAGCGCGATCTGCGCGGCGAACGCGCGTCGCTGGTCATCCGGCGGCGCGCCCTCGCGGTAGAAGTCGAGGCCCGTCTCGCCGATCGCGCGGCAGCGCTCGTGCGCGGCGAGCGCCTGCAGCTCGGCGAGGTCGGCGTCGTCGAAGCCCTTCGCCGCGTTCGGATGGCGGCCGATCCCGGCGAACACCTGCGGGAACGCCTCCGCCGAGGCGAGCGCCGCGCGGCACGACGCGCCGTCGATCCCGATCGTGAGGATCCGCGTGACGCCCGCCGCGTCGGCCGCCTCGACGAGCTCGGCGTCGCTCGGCTCGCACAGGTCGAGGTGCGTGTGCGAGTCGATCACGCGGCGGCGCCCTCGCCGAGCTGCTCGCGGCGCTCCTTCGGGAACAGCGGCTCGAGCGGGTTGACGTGCTCGATCCCGCCCGTGCCGAGCGCGGCGCCGGCGAGCGACAGGCCCGGCGCGCCGAGCGCCGCGAGCAGCCGCGCGGCGCTCGTCGGCAGGTACGGCCATAGCAGCACCGTCACGCAGCGGATGCCTTCGGCGAGCGTGCGCAGGACGCGGTCGAGTCTCGGCGCGCGCGGCGTCCTTCGCGAGCTTCCACGGCGCCTGTTCCTCGACGTAGCGGTTCAGACGCCGCACGCGCTGCCAGATCTCCTCGAGCGCGAGCGTCAGCTCGGCGCGGTCGAGGCACTCCGAGACGCGCTCGGACAGCCCGAGGAAGTCGCCGCGCAGCGACGGATCGACCTCGCCCGGCGCGATCGTGCCTTCGCGGTAGCGCTCGATCATCGCGATCGTGCGGCTCGCGAGGTTGCCGAAGTCGTTCGCCAGCTCGCTCTCGTAGCGCTGCTCGAACGACGCCGTCGAGACCGAGCCGTCCTGGCCGAACTGCACGTCGCGCAGCAGGTAGAAGCGCAGCGCGTCGGCGCCGAAGCGCTCGATCACCGCGAACGGGTCGAGCACGTTGCCGAGCGACTTGCTCATCTTCTCGCCGTCCATCAGCAGGTAGCCGTGGACGAACACGTGCTCGGGCAGCTCGAGCTCGGCGGCCATCAGCAGCGCCGGCCAGTAGACGGTGTGGAAGCGCAGGATGTCCTTCGCGATCACGTGGTAGCTCGCCGGCCAGAACGTCTTCGTCAAGTCGGCCGCCTGCTCGGCGTCGAGCCCGGCGGGCGCCGGCGCGTAGCCGAGCGCCGTGTAGTAGTTGAGCAGCGCGTCGAACCACACGTAGAAGACGTGCTCGGAGTCCCACGGCACGGGCACGCCCCACGTCAGCTTGTGCCGCGTCAGCGGCACGTCGCGCAGCCCCGAGCGGATGAACGACAGCGCCTCGTTGTAGCGCGTGCGCGGCGCGACGAAGTCCTCGCGCGCGGCGTACAGCGCCTCGAGGCGCTCCTGGAAGGCGGACAGCGCGAAGAAGTAGCTGTCCTCCTGCTCGCGCGTCAGCTCGATGTGGTGGATCGGGCAGCGGTTGCCCTCGTCGATTTCGTTCTCCGGCTTGAAGTCGGCGCAGCGCGGGCAGTACCAGCCTTCGTAGGAGCCCTCGTAGACGAAGCCGTTCTCGCGCACGCGCACGAGCACCTCCTGCACCTTCGCGATGTGCTGCGCGTCGGTCGTGCGGATGAAGAAGTCGTTGCTCGCCTCGATCTGCGGCGCGAGCGCCTTGAAGCGCTCGGCGTTGCGGTCGGCGAGCTCCTGCGGCGAGACGCCGAGCGCGTGCGCCGCGTCGGCGACCGGCTCGCCGTGCTCGTCGGTGCCGGTCAGGAAGAACACCGCCTCGCCGCGCTGGCGGTGGTGTCGCGCCATCACGTCGGCGGCGATCGTCGTGTACGCGTGGCCGAGGTGCGGCGCCGCGTTGACGTAGTAGATCGGCGTGGTGACGTAGAACGACATCCCTGCGGCCCAGGCTACTGGCCGACGGCGGCGCGATCGTTCACGCGCGCTCGTCGCCCTCGCTCGTCAGCGCGCGGTAGAGCTCATTCGCGCCGACGCCCGCGAGCCGCGCGACGGCGCCCGCCGCCGGTCGCGCGCGGGCTCCGGCGGCGACGAGCTCACGCAGCGCCGAAAGCGCCTCCTCGCGCGACGCGGCCGCCGGCGCGCCGGCGCCGAGCACGAGCACGATCTCCCCGCGCGGCGGCGCGGCGGCGTAGTGCTCGGCGAGCGCCGCGGCGCGGTCGCGGCGGACTTCCTCGTGCAGCTTGCTCAGCTCGCGGCAGACGGCCGCCGGGCGCTCGCCGTCGAGCTCGGCCAGCGCGCGCAGCGTGGCGGCCAGGCGCCGCGGCGACTCGAACGCGACGAGCGTCTGCGCGGCGCTCGCGAACAGCGCCTGCAGCTCGGCGCGCTTGCGCGGCAGGAAGCCGACGAACAGCCAGCGATCGGCGGGCAGGCCGGAGGCGACGAGCGCCGTCGTCACGGCGCTCGGCCCGGGCAGCACCTCGACGGCGAGGCGCTCGGCGAGGCAGGCGTGGACGAGCGCGAAGCCGGGGTCGGACACGAGCGGCGTGCCGGCGTCGGACACCAACGCGATCGTCTCGCCGGCGCGGATCCGCGCGAGCAGCTCGACGGCACGCGCGCGTTCGTTGTGCTCGTGCAGGCTGAGCAGCGGCGCCGAGATCGAGTTGCGCTCGAGCAGCACGCGCGTCCGGCGCGTGTCCTCGCACGCGATCGCATCGGCGCTCGCGAGCGCGTCGAGCACGCGCAGCGTCACGTCTCGCAGGTTGCCGATCGGCGTCGGGCACACCAGCAGCCGCCCGGCCGCACCCTCCGCGCCAGTCATCTCGCAAATATAGGGTCCGCCCGATGCCGAGCGAGCCCGAGCCGCCTCCGAGGTACACGCGCTACCGCGCGCGACCGCGCCTGCTCGGCGGGCGCGCCGGCGAGTCCACGGCGTCGCTCGACGGCGGGCGGGCCGGCAGGAGCGGGCGGCGCGTGCGTCGCCGGCGCCCGCGCCGGCCCGGCGGCCCGCTGGACGCGCGCCCGTGGTGGCGGCGCGTCACGGTCAAACGCGCGCTGCTCGCGCTGATCGCGCTGATCGTCGGCTGGATCGCGCTGTCGCTCCTGCTGTTCCTGATCAGCTCGCACTTCGAGCGCACCGCGCCGCCGGCGAACGTCGCGCGCGTGCTCGACTCGGCCGGCTACCCGCTGACGTCGGCGAACAACATCCTCGTGCTCGGCTCCGACCGGCGCCAGAAGAACTCGAAGGAACCGGGCGCGGAAACGACCGGCCCCGGCCGGTCTGACTCGATCATGCTGATCCGCACCGGCGGCGGGCATGCCGCGCGCCTGTCGATCCCGCGCGACACGGTCGTCGAGATCCCCGGGCACGGCCTGCAGAAGATCAACGCCGCGCACGAGTTCGGCGGTCCGGCGGAGTCGATCTCGGTGATCGAGCACTGGCTCGAAATCCCGATCAACCACGTCGTCGAAGTCAACTTCGAAAACTTCCCGGCGCTGGTCGACGCGATGGGCGGCGTCACGTACACGGGCGGCTGCATCGTCTCGCGCCTCGACGGCGGCTTCAGCCGCGGCGGGTACACGCTGCGCCTGTCGAAGGGAACGCACCACCTCGACGGCAAGGCCGCGCTCGCGCTGGCGCGCACGCGCGAGAACCTGTGCGCGCCGAACGAGACGGACCTGCAGCGCGAGGAACACCAGCAGGCGCTGTTCAACGACATGAAGTCCCAGCTGCTCTCCGTGTCGAGCTTCTTCCGCCTGCCGCTGATCGCGTGGAACGCGCCGCCGGCGATCATCTCCGACATGAGCGGCGAGACGCTGCTCGGGCTGTTCGCCGGGCTCGCGGTCTCCGGCACGCCGCCGACGCAGGTGCTGAGGCCGACCGGCCAGACGCGCTTGCCCGAAGGCGGAGAAGGGCTGACCGTCTCCGAAGCGGCGCGCCGCGCGGCGGTCGCGCGCTTCATGAGCGGCTGACGAGCGGCTGACGCTCAGCCGGACTTGCTCGCGGCCGGCTTCGCGTCCTTCGACTTGGCCGGCTCCTTCGCGCCCTCGCCCTTCGGCTTGCCCTCCGAGGAGGAGGAGGAGGAGGAGGAGGAGGAGCCGTCCTTGGCGGAGGACGAGCCGTCGGCGGAGTCCTTCGAGGAGGAGCCCTCCGCGGCGGCGGCCGTCTCGCGCTGGCGCTTGCGCGTGCCGTAGTCGGTGTTGTAGAAGCCTTTGCCCTTGAAGTGGACGGCGGGCGGGTGCATCACGCGCTCGACGGGCACGCCGGTGTCGGGATCGAGCTTCAGCGGCTCGTCGCTGAACGACTGCTGGAGCTCGAACGTCGTCCCGTCGGGGCGGCGGTACTCGTAGATCGGCATGCGTTGAATCTAGTCGGTCAGCAGCGCGCGCACGGCGAGGATGCCGGCGCGCACGGTCTCGCCGAAATCGCGATCGGGCTCGGCGAGCATCCGCAGCGCGACGCCGTCGCCGAGCGAGAAGAGGATCTCGGCGACCGCCTCGGGCTTCGCGTGCAGGTGAAGGATCCCGTCGCGCTGCGCTGCGGTGAGCATCGCCGCCACGTGTTCGCGCATCGCGCGCATCAGCTGGCCGTACTCGGCGGCGATGTCGGCGTTGCGGCGCGACAGCGTGAACAGCTCGAACAGCAGCGTGACGAACTCGGGCTCGTCGTGCACCGTCTCCTGCAGGTTCTGCGCCATCAGGTCGATGTAGTCGTCGGCGGTCTGCGCCGCCGCGAGCTGCGCTTCGAGCTGCTCCATCCGCAGGTCGCAGTCGCGCCGGACGGCCTCGACGAGCAGCTGCTCCTTCGTGCCGAAGTAGTAGTGCAGCAGCCCGCGCGAGACGCCGGCCTCGCGCGAGACGTGGTCGAACGTCGAGCCGGCGCTGCCGCGCAGCGCGACGCTGCGGCGCATCGCCTCGACGATCCGCTGCGCCTTCTCGCCCGACAGCGAGCGCCCGCCGCCGGCGCGCTGCTCGCCGGCGACCTTCGCCGCGGAGGCGCGCTTCGCGGCGGAGTCACCCTCCGCCGCGTCGCTCTCGACAGGCACTACTGCGTCCACGGCCACGCTCGTCCTTGCGCCGGGAGACGGCTAAGCCGTCGTCGTCGCCGGAGCAGGCTCCGCGGGGGCGGTCGTCGAGCTGTAGTCGAACTCCTCCTCGGCGCCGAACAGCAGGTCGAGCACCTTCGAGCGCAGACCTTCGCTGAGCGCGACCGCGAGCACGCCGGCGACGGCGAGCAGCAGCAGCGAACGTCCGATCCCGCCTTTGCGACGGCGCTTCGGCTGCTCGCGCAGCGAGCTCGACGCTTCGCGCAGCGCGTCGGCGGCCTCCTTCAGCTCGCGCTGGAGCTTCTTGTCCTCGAACAGCGCCTGCGTCGGCGGCTTGCCGTTGCTCATCCGCCCGTATGCGCTGCGCGCGGCGCCGTACGCCGTGATCAGCGAGCTGCGCAGGTCCTCGTCCTCGAGCAGGCGCTGCAGGTAGCGGTTGCGCTGCGCCGCCCGCGCCGCTTCGCCGGCCTTGTTGATCCTGTCCTTCGCTGCCATCACCGAACCTCGTCTCTGCCGAAGCTTTGTTGGGTCTAGCAGCCAAATATACCCGTACGGCGACCGCGGATAACGATCGCGCGGGCGCCCGAGCGCGCTGGTCGGGAGGACGTGCGAGGCTTGGCGCCGATGCCGAGCTTCCAGGCGACGATGACCGTGCTGGGCGTGCTGCTGATGCTCGGCGCGCTGCTGTCGGGCGTCGCGCGACGCTCGATGCTGTCGCTCGCGGCCGTGTTCGTGCTCGCCGGCTTCGTGCTCGGCAACGGCGCGCTGAACTGGATCGACTTCCGCGCGCGCTCGGGCTTCGTCGAGGATCTCGCGTTCGCGGCGCTGATCGTGATCCTGTTCCGCGACGGCCTCGAGGTCGAGGGCGAGATGCTGCAGCGCGCGTGGCACCTGCCGCTGCGCAAGCTCGTGCTGGCGATGCCGCTGACGACGATCATCGTCGCGGCGGCGACGCGCGCGCTGATCGGGCTGACGTGGACGGAGTCGTTCCTGCTCGGCGCGCTGCTCGCGCCGACCGACCCGGTGCTGACCTCGAGCATCGTCACGAACCCGCGCGTGCCGCGCCTCGTGCGTCACTCGCTGAACCTCGAGTCGGGCCTCAACGACGGCCTCGCGCTGCCCGCCGTGCTCGCGTTCGCGGCGGCGCTCGAAGTCGACTCGCACGGGTTCGTGTGGTGGCGCTTCGTGCTGCAGGACGTCGGCCTCGGCCTGCTCTACGGGGTCGCGTGCGGTTGGATCGCCTCGCTGCTGTTGCCGCGCGAGACGGGCAGCCCGCCGGCGCTGTCGATCCCGTCGCACCAGAAGTCGCTGTTCGGCCTCGGCGCGGCGTTCGCGACGTACGGCGTGACGGTGCTCTCGCCGAAAGGCAACGGCTTCATCGCGGTGTTCGTCGCGGCGATCGTGCTCGGCGTGCGCCGGCCGGACGCGCGCGCGCACTTCGAGCGCAACGCCGAGGAGATCGTCGAAATCGTCAAGCTCGGGATCTTCTTCGTGTTCGGCTCGCTGCTTACGGTGCACGCGTTCACGCGCGAGGGCTGGCCGGCGCTCGCGCTCGTCGCCGTGACGTTCGTGATCGCGCGGCCGCTCGCGGTGTGGCTGTCGCTGCTCGGCACGCGCACCGACACGGCGACGCGGCTGTTCATGGGCTGGTTCGGGCCGAAGGGCGTCGCGTCGATGACGTTCGCGCTGATCGTGCTCGACGATCACCTGGCGGCCGGCTCGCGGATCTTCGACCTGACCGCGCTCGTCGTGTTCTGCTCGATCGTCGTGCACGGGATCAGCGACACGCCGGGCGCCGAGTGGATCGCGCGCCGCGTCGAACGCGCGTCGATCGCTCGCGCGGCGGCGCGCGGCTCGCCCGGGTGACCGATCAGCGCGGTGTGATCGATCGGTGCAGTGTGAGACTGATCGGCGCGGTGTGAGCGATCGGCGCGGGGTGTTCGGATCGGCGCGGGTGGGATCGGCGCGTGCGACCGACGGGAGCGCCGACGACGCTAGGCGTACAGCGCGGCCTGCTCCTGCGCGGACGGGAACGCCCACGCGGCGCGCGAGCGGCGCTCCTGGCGAAAGACGAAGCGCAGTTGTTGCGGCGGGCGCAGCTGCGCGTCGTTGGGGCGAAACGTGGAGCACGGCTCGGGCAGGTCGAGCGCGCAGAGGAGATTGCAGCGGAAGTAGCATTCCTCGCAACTGACCTTCTTCGTCGATCGCTTGCCCTGCGCTCTGCTCGCCACGCACTGCCTCCCGCCACCATCGGATTGAACGGACGGCTGGCATCAAAGCACCGCCGCGACGCACCGGGCGGCGGCGACTGCGCAAATCGCAGACAAAACCGCTTGCTATCCGGAAACAGCCGGCAAAGCGTCACTTGGATGTGACGATCGCCGCGATCGGCGCGCACGTTGCGACGATTCGCGGGCGCGCGCCGGTCGCTCGTCATCATGTGCGCAGATGCGGACCCTCGTCACCGGCGCCGGCGGCTTCGTCGGCTCGCTGCTCGTTCCGAGGCTGCTCGCCGAAGGCCACGACGTGCTCGGGCTCTCGCGCGAACCCGAGCGCGTGCGCTCGGCGGCGCCGCTCGCGCGCGGCGATGCGCTCAGCGGCGAGGGACTCGCGGCGGCGCTCGACGGCGTCGAGGTCGCGTATTACCTGATCCACTCGATGGAGCGCTCGGCGAGCGAGCGAGCGTCGTTCGCCGAGCGCGATCGCCGAGCGGCGGAGAACTTCGCGGAGGCGGCCGAGCGCGCCGACGTGCGGCGGATCGTCTACCTGGGCGGCATCCAGGGAAGCTCGCGCCGATCGCTTCACCTCGACAGCCGCCGCGAGGTCGAGCAGATCCTGCTCGCGCGCGTCCCCGACTCCGTCGCGCTGCGCGCGTCGATCGTGATCGGCGCGCGCTCGCGCTCGTTTCGCCTGCTCGTTCACCTCGTCGAGCGGATGCGCGTGCTGGCGCTGCCGGCCTGGCGCCGCTACCGCACGCAGCCGATCGACGAGCGTGACGTGACGGAGATGCTGCTCGCGTGCGCCACCGCCGTCGTCGGCGCGCGCTCGCTCGACATCGGCGGCCCGGACGTGCTGTCGTACGGCGAGATGATCGAGCGGATCGCCGATCTGATGCTCGTGAGTCGCCCGTCGCTCGGCCTCGGCGTGAGCGCGACGGCGCTCACGGCACGCGTCGCGGCGGCGATCGCCGGCGAGGACCCGGAGCTCGTGCTGCCGTTGATGCGAAGCCTCGAGGGCGACCTGCTCGCGGCCGACGACCATGCGGCGGAGCTGCTCGGCGTCGAGTTGCACTCATTCGACTCGGCCGTAGAACACGCGCTGAGCGAGTGGGAACGCGCCGAGCGGCTCGCGGCGCGCTGATGGGCGGCGATCGATGAGCGTCGTCACCGCCTCGACGCAGATCGCGGCGCCACGCGAGGAGGTGTGGAAGATGGTGATGGACCCGCGACGCCTCGGCGACTGGGTGACGATTCACCGCAAGCTGCTGCACGCCGACGACGGTCCGGCGCACGTCGGGTACGAGATGGAGCAGCAGATCCACCTGCGCGGCGTGAGCCTCGACGTTCACTGGGAACTGGTCGAGTGCGAGCCGTGTGAGAAGGCCGTGTGGAAGGGACGCGGCCCGGCGCGCTCGCGCGCTCGCACCGAATACCGCCTGCGCAGCGAGCGCGGCGGCACGCGCTTTGACTATCGCAACGAGTTCCGACCGCCGCTCGGCGTCGTCGGCGCGCTCGCCAGCCGCGCGCTCGTCGGCGGCATGCCCGAACGCGAGGCGCGACGCACGCTCGACAGCCTGCGCACACACCTCGAGCAGCGGTTCTCATCCGCGGGGTAGTAAGGTAAACCGCACTATCCGCATGCGCGCTTACCGCGTATTTATCTAGTGAAGAGGATGAACTGTGACCGACTTCCTTGACGAGAAGCGCAAAGAGATCTCTGAGCGGCTGAAAGAGCTCAAGCCGGCGGTCGACGAGTACAACCGCCTCGAGGCCGCTGCCTCGGCGCTGCAGGGCGTTGGTGGAAGCAGCGCTACGGCGACGATCACGCCGCGTCGACGCGGCCCGGGGCGGCCGCGCGGCTCGGTCGGTCGCAAAGCCGCACGCACCGCGGCGCCGGCGAAAGCGGCCGGCAAAAAAGCAGGACGCCCGACCGGAAAAAGGCGTGCGGGACGGCGCAAAGGCAGCGGCACGCGCGCGGCGGAGGCGCTCTCGTTCGTGCAGGGTCAGCCGGGTATCACGATTCCCGAGCTCGCCGCGAAGATGGGCATCAAGCAGAACTACCTCTATCGCGTACTGCCTGGGCTCGAGCAGGAAAACAAGGTGTCGAAGCAGGGCCGCGGCTGGCACCCGAAGGGCTAGTCTTCCGCGTAACGGCGAGGAGTCTGATTTCCATAAAAGGGGCGCGCTCCTCGGAGCGCGCCCCTTTTGTCTCCAACGCCGAAGTTCGACCGACGCTCGAACCTGACCGACGCTCGAGCCCCCGCCGGCGCTCGAACGTTGACTATCTTTCGAGCGCCGCGGCGTCTGCCGCCGACCAGTGGACTAGATCAGGCCTTGCTGTTTGACCGTCTCGCGCTCGTCGGTCAGCTCGGCGACCGAGAGGTCGATCTTCGCGCGTGAGAACTCGTCGAGCTCGAGCCCCTGCACGATCGAGTACTCGCCGCCGGTGCACGTGCACGGGAAGCCGCTGATCAGACCCTCGGGCACGCCGTAGGAGCCGTCGGAGGCGACCCCCATCGAGACCCACTCGCCGTTGGTGCCTTTCACCCAGTCGCGCACGTGGTCGATCGCGGCGCTCGCGGCCGATGCGGCGCTCGACGCGCCGCGCGCCTCGATGATCGCGGCGCCGCGTTTGCCGACGTTCGGCAGGAAGTCGTCTTCGATCCACGCCTGGTCGTCGACGACGGCCGCGGCCTGCTTGCCGCCGACCTCGGCGTGGAACAGGTCGGGGTACATCGTCGGCGAGTGGTTGCCCCACACGCCCATCTTGCCGACGTCCGTGACGGGCACCTCGACCTTGTTCGCGAGCTGCGCGATCGCGCGGTTGTGGTCGAGGCGCATCATCGACGTGAAGCGCTCGTTGGGGATGTCGGGCGCGTTGTTCATCGCGATCAGGCAGTTCGTGTTCGCGGGGTTGCCGACGACGAGCACCTTGACGCCGTCGGCGGCCTTGTCGTTGAGCGCCTTGCCCTGAACGGTGAAGATCTTGCCGTTCTCCGACAGCAGCTCGGCGCGCTCCATTCCCTTCGTGCGCGGACGCGAGCCGACGAGCAGGGCGACGTCGACGCCGTCGAACGCGTCGTTCGGGTCGTCGTGCAGGTCGAGTCCGCTCAGCAGCGGGAAGGCGCAGTCGATCAGCTCCATCGCGACGCCCTCGAGCGCGCCCATCGCCGGTGGGATCTCCAGCAGACGCAGGTCGACCGGCTGCTCGGCGCCCAGCAGCTGGCCGCTGGCGATGCGAAAGACGATGCTGTAGCCGATCTGACCGGCGGCGCCGGTGACGGTCACACGAACGGGATTGCTCACAAGTTCATCTCCTGGATGCGGTTCTCGTTGATTTTTTTGATTGATCGATGGCTCGCGTGGCTGCCGGTCGTCGCTGAAGCGGCGTGCCGACCTCGCGCTCAGGCCATCGCGGCTTTCAAGTTCTCGTCGATCGAGGCGAGGAACTCCTCCGTCGTCTGCCACAGCTGATCGGGCCCGACGAGCAGCGCGAGGTCCTTCGTCATCTTGCCGCTTTCGACCGTCTCGACGCAGACGCGCTCGAGCGTCTGCGCGAACTCGCTGACCTCCGGCGTGTCGTCCATCCGCCCGCGCGCCTCCAGGCCGCGCGTCCACGCGAAGATCGACGCGATCGGGTTCGTCGAGGTCGGCTTGCCCTGCTGGTGCAGGCGGTAGTGGCGCGTGACCGTTCCGTGCGCGGCCTCGGCCTCGACGGTCTGGCCGTCGGCGGTCATCAGCACGCTCGTCATCAGGCCGAGCGAGCCGAAGCCCTGCGCGACGGTGTCCGACTGCACGTCGCCGTCGTAGTTCTTGCAGGCCCACACGTAGCCGCCTTCCCACTTCAGCGCCGCGGCGACCATGTCGTCGATCAGGCGATGTTCGTAGGTGATGCCGGCGGCCTCGAAGTCCACCTTGAACTCGTTCTCGTAGATCTCTTCGAACAGGTCTTTGAAGCGCCCGTCGTAGCGCTTGAGGATCGTGTTCTTCGTCGACAGGTACACGGGGTACGTGCGCTCCAACCCGTAGCGCAGCGACGCGCGCGCGAAGTCGCGGATCGAGTCGTCGAGGTTGTACATCGCCATCGCGATCCCGCCGCCGGGGAAGTCGTACACGTCGAGCTCGATCGGCTCGCCGCCGTCCTTCGGAGTGAACGTCAGCGTCAGCGAGCCTTCGCCCGGCACGACCATGTCGCTCGCGCGGTACTGATCGCCGAACGCGTGGCGGCCGATCACGATCGGCTTCGTCCAGCCGGGCACCAGGCGCGGGACGTTCTTGATGACGATCGGCTCGCGGAAGATCACGCCGCCGAGGATGTTGCGGATCGTGCCGTTCGGCGAGCGGTACATCTCCTTCAGGCCGAACTCGCGCACGCGCGCCTCGTCGGGGGTGATCGTCGCGCACTTCACGCCGACGCCGTAGCGCTTGATCGCTTCGGCCGCTTGCACCGTGATCCGATCTTCGCTCGCGTCGCGGCTCTCGATCCCCAGGTCGAAGCGCTTCAGCTCGACGTCCAGGTAGGGGACGATCAGCTGCTCCTTGATGAACGACCAGATGATCCGTGTCATCTCGTCGCCGTCGAGGTCGACGATCGGATTCTTCACCTTGATCTTGGGCATCTCTTCCAGTCCTTCGACGGTCGCGGGCGGGCCGCCGATGCTATCGACCGGCGCGAGCGCGCCGAGCGGCGCGCCGACGGGCACGGCGCGCGATCGGGCGCCGTGCAGCACGCCGGCGCGAGCGCCGGCCGCGCGGCGCCGGCGCGCGCGTCAGCCGTTCCAGCCGGCCTGCGAGCCGTGCGCGACGAGCACGGTCGACTTGCCGCCGGCGAACGGCAGCGTCGCGACGCGCCCGCCCGACGCCGGGCCCTCGAAGCCGCCTTCGTCGATCAGCAGCGTGCCGCCGTCGGCCGAGATGCCGGCGGCCTGCAGCGGCTGGCGCGCGCCGCGCGAGGTCAGCCGCCGCGTGCGCCCGGAGGCGACGAGCACGGTCCACGCTTCGATCGTGTCCTCGCCGACGAACTGCGCGAGCAGCCTGCTGCCGTCGGCCGAGAACGCGACCGGCACGAGGCCGGAGACGAGCGAGCGCACGCGGATGTTCGTCAGGCGGCGCGTCGCGCCGCTCGGCGCGCGCAACCAGATCTCATATACCGGCGCGTCCTCGCGGCGCAGGCGCTCGCGGTCGTAGGCGATCCCGCGCGACCCCCACAGCGGGAACAGGCTGCGCCCGTCGCGCGTCAGCGCGACGGCGCCCGAGCCGTCGGCGTTGCTGCGGTAGACGTTCACGCGCGCGTTCAGCAACTGCGACGCGGCGCGCCCGTAGACGAGTTCGTCGCTGCCGTTCGGCGCGAAGCTCGCGCCGTAGATCTGGCCGTGCGCGATCACCTTCGCGGTGCCCGTCGTGACGTCGACGATCGCAAGGCCCGAGAGCCGCCCGGTGTTGTTGACCGCCGTCGACTGCAGCGCGACGGCGACGTAGCGCCCGTCGCGCGACCACGCGAGCGGCTGCGCGGTTTCGGCGGTGAGGTTGAAGTACGTCTGCGTCGGGGCGCCGCTCGTGGAGTAGATCGCGAGCGCCGGGCCCGTTTCGGCCGGCCCCGTGCCGAACAGCGACGCCGCGACCTGCTGGCCGCTCGGCGAGATGACCGGCGTGAAGCCGGGTCCGACGCGCGTGGGCTGCGTGGCGTTGAGCGCGATCGTCCAGACAACCGGCTGCGAGGTTCCCGTCTGCGTCACGTACGCGATCGTCGGCGTCGCGCTCGACGGGCCGATCGAGACGCCGGCGTGCGCGGCGCCGCCGAGCGCGCCGACCAGCGCCAGCGCGAGCGCGACGGTCGCGAGCGCGACCGTGCAGCGCGCTCGCCGTCCGCGTGCACCGCCAAGGCGAATCGCGCCGCTCACCCCCGTTCGCATCTGCCGAGATTATCCGGCGGCGCCGATGGCACGCTCGGCGTGTGTCGCGACGCCACGAGCGGCTCGGCGATCCCTAGACTGTCCACATGGCCAGCACGCTGCCGCGAGCCCAGTCGGGAGAGGCGCCGTGGAAGACGCACACGGTCTTCAACCAGGTGCCGCCGCTGGAGGGTGTCGACCTGTTCGAGAGCCACACCGCGCTCGTCGATGCGGTGCAGCGCGAGGGCGCCGGCTGGGTCGCCGAGCGCGCCTCGCAGCTCGGGCGCTTCGTCGGCGGCGCGCCGCAGCTCAATGGGGCCGGCTGGCGAACGAGAACAAGCCGATCCTGCGCACGTTCGACCGCTACGGCAACCGGATCGACGAGGTCGAGTTCCACCCGGCGTGGCACAAGCTGATGGCGATGGGCGTCGAGCACGAGCTGCACTCGCTGCCGTGGACGAGCTCGGAGCCGTTCGCGCACACGGCGCGCGCGGCCTTGTACATGACGGCGATGCAGGCCGAGGCGGGCTTCGCGTGCCCGATCACGATGACGTTCGCCGTCGTGCCGGCGCTGCGCGCGCAGCCCGAGCTCGCGGCCGAGTGGGAGCCGCTGCTGACGGCGACGAGCTACGACGGCCGGCTGGCGCCGGCGTCGGAGAAGGGCAGCGCGATCTCCGGCATGGCGATGACCGAGAAGCAGGGTGGCTCGGACGTGCGCGCGAACACGACCGTCGCGACGCCGTTGAACGGCGGCGGCGCCGGCGCGGAGTACGAGCTCGTCGGGCACAAGTGGTTCTGCTCGGCGCCGATGTCCGACGTGTTCCTCGTGCTCGCGCAGACCGACGAGGGCGTCTCGTGCTTCCTGCTGCCGCGGATCCTGCCCGACGGCGCTCGCAACGCGTTCCACATCCAGCGGCTGAAGGACAAGCTCGGCAACCACTCGAACGCGTCCTCCGAGGTCGAGTTCCACGGCGCGTGGGCGCGGATGGTCGGCGAGCCGGGACGCGGCGTGCCGACGATCATCGAGATGGTCGGCCACACGCGCCTGGACTGCGTGATCGGCTCGGCGGCGGGCATGCGCAGCGGCGTCGCGAGCGCGACCCACCACGCGGCGCACCGCCAGGCGTTCGGGCGGACGCTGATCGACCAGCCGTTGATGCGCAACGTGCTCGCCGACCTGTGCGTCGAGTCCGAGGCGACGACGGCGCTCGCGATGCGCCTCGCACGCGCCTACGACGAGGCGCACGAAGACGCGGAGAACGGCGAGAACGAGACCGACGCGCAGCTGTTCAAGCGCCTGGCGACGGCCGTCGGCAAGTACTGGACGTGCAAGCGCGCGCCGAACCACGCGTTCGAGTCGCTCGAGTGCCTCGGCGGCGCCGGCTACGTCGAGGAGTCGGGGATGCCGCGGCTGTACCGCGAGGCGCCGCTCGCGTCGATCTGGGAGGGCTCGGGCAACGTGATGAGCCTCGACGTGCTGCGCGCCCTGACGCGCGCGCCGCGCGCGCTCGAGGTGTTCATGCGACGAGGTCGAGCAGGCGAGCGGCGCCGACGCGCGGCTCGACGCGCGCGTCGGCGCGCTGAAGGACCGCTTCTCCGACCCGAGCACGCTCGAGACGCGTGCGCGCCGCGTCGTCGAAGACATGGCGCTGTGCCTGCAGGGCTCGCTGCTCGTGCGCCACGCGCCGGCGGCCGTCGCCGACGCGTTCTGCGGCTCGCGCCTCGACGCGGACGGCGGCCTCGAGTACGGGACGCTGCCGGCGGGCAGCGACTTCGACGCGATCATCGCGCGCGCGTTGCCGGACGTCGACCGCTGAGCGGACGTCGACAGCTGAGCAAGCACGCCCGTTGAGCGTGCCGCCGCTCGCAGAGCGGGACTCGGCCGATTGCGGCACGATCGTCACGCACGCGGCGTAACAAGCCTGCGCGGTGCGCACCGCGCCCCCACCTACCATTGACGGCATGGCGCCGCGCACGAACTTCCAGCTGGCTCGCATCTTCGGCATCCGGATCGGGGTCGGCGTCAGCTGGTTCGTCGTCCTGTTCCTGTTCATCTTCATCGTCACGCCGGTCTTCCACGCGGAGCTCGGCGGGTCGCGCACGACCGCGTACCTCGTCGCGGTCGCGTCGGTGCTGTCGTTCTTCGCGTCGCTCGTGCTGCACGAGCTCGGCCACGCGCTCGTCGCCCGCCGCAGCGGCCTGCAGGTGGCCGGGATCGACCTGTGGGCGCTCGGCGGCATCACGCGGATCGGCGAGGTGCAGTCGCCGGGGACCGAGCTGCGCGTCGCCGCGGCGGGGCCGCTCGTGACGCTCGGCGTGATCGTCGTTTGCGTCCTCGCCGGCGGGCTCGCATCCGGCAGTCATCACTTCTTCGACGCGGCGCTCGGCAACGAAAACGTGCGCGCGACGCCGGCGCTCGTGTGGCTGAGCTGGGTCGCGACGATCAACGTGCTCGTGCTCGCGTTCAACCTCGTGCCGGCGTTCCCGCTCGACGGCGGCCGGATCGCGCACGCGATCGTCTGGTGGCGCACGGGCGATCGCAACCGCGCGACGCACGCGACGGGCCGCGCCGGGCAGGGCTTCGCGCTGCTGCTCGGCCTGCTCGGGCTGTGGCGGCTGACCGCGAACGAAGAGTCGCTCGGGCTGTGCTCGCTGCTGCTCGCGTACTTCCTCTACCAGGCGGCCGGCGCGGCGGTCGTGCAGGGCGTGCTCGGCCGGCGCATCCAGAACATCACCGTCGCCGACATCATGGACCGCGAGCCGGTGACGATCCCGGCCGCGGCGACGCTGCTCGACGCGCACGAGCAGTTCTTCCTTCGCTACCGCTGGCCGTGGTTCGCAGTCGTCGACCCGACGCGCCACTTCCTCGGCGTCGTGCGCGCGACGCGCGTCGACGCCGAGATCTCGGCGGGGCGCCCGGCGCTGCCGGTCGCCGACGTGCTCGACGAGGACATCCAGGTGCGGATCGACGTGGCGGAACCGCTCGAATCGCTGCTCGGATCGGAGGGCCTCGGGCGCCTCGGAGCGATGGTCGCGGTCGATCAGGACGGGGTCCTGCGCGGCGTCGTGACGCTGGCTGAGGTCCGCCGCGCGCTGCGCGTCGCGACCTGAGCGGAAGACGGTCCGAGCGCCCGAGCGTTATAGAGTCCCCCGCGCAGCGACCCCCCTTTCCCCACGAAGTCGACCTCAAAGAGCCATGCCAGCACACGACGTATTGATCATCGGGGCCGGCCTTGCGGGCCAGCGCGCGGCCCTCGCGGCGGCCCGCGAGGGCGCGAGCGTGGCGATCATGTCCAAGGTCCACCCCGTCCGCTCGCACTCGGTCGCCGCCGCCGGCGGGATCAACGCGGCGATCAGCGTCGATGACGACTGGCACTCGCACGCGTACGACACGGTCAAGGGCTCGGACTTCCTCGGCGACCAGGACGCGATCGAAGTGATGTGCTCGGAGGCGCCCGCCGAGGTGCTCCACCTCGAGCACATCGGCGTCACGTTCCACCGCAACGGCAAGGGCGAGATGGACCTGCGCGCGTTCGGCGGCGCTTCGATGAAGCGCACGGCGTACGTCGCCGACATCACCGGCCAGGCGCTCCTGCACGTGCTCTACGAGCAGCTGATGAAGCACCACGAGACGGTCGAGCGCTACGAGGAGTGGTTCACGACGTCGCTGCTGCAGGACGAGCAGGGCGGCTGCTGCGGCGTGATCGCGCGCGACGTGCGCTCGGGAAGGATGGAGGCGTTCACGGCGAAGAACGTGATCCTCGCGTGCGGCGGCGCCGGGCAGGCGTACAAGCCGACGACCAACGGCCTGATCGTGACCGGCGACGGGATCGCGATGGCCTACCGCGCCGGCGCGCCGCTGATGGACATGGAGATGGTCCAGTACCACCCGACGTGCCTCGTCGAGACCGGCATCCTGATCACCGAGGGCGCACGCGGCGAGGGCGCGCACCTGCTCAACTCGGACGGCGAGCGGTTCATGCAGAAGACGGCGCCGAACAAGATGGAGCTCGCCTCGCGCGACGTCGTCTCGCGCGCCGAGCAGATCGAGATCAACGAGGGCCGCGGCGTCGGCCCGGGCGGCCGCGGCATCTACCTCGACGTGACCGTCGTCCCGCGCAAGCGCACGCTCGAGGCGCTGCGGGAGATCGTCAACCTCGGCAAGGACTTCGCCGGCGTCGACATCACGCGCGAACCGATCACGATCCGCCCCGGCCAGCACTACATCATGGGCGGCGTCAAGACCGACGTCGACGGGCAGACGCCGATCGAGGGGCTGTACGCGGCCGGCGAGGTCGCCTGCGTGTCGGTCCACGGCGGCAACCGGCTCGGCGCGAACTCGCTGCTCGACACGCTGATCTTCGGACGCCGCTCGGGCGAGCACGCGGCGGCGCGCGCGGCGAGCATGCCGATGCCCGTTCTCGACGCGAACGCGCAGCTGCGCCGCGACGCCGAGGAGATCGACGCGATCATCGCGCGCCCGCGCGACGGCCGGCGCGTGTCTGAGATCAAGAACGAGCTCGGCGAGCTGATGAACAAGTACGCGGCGGTGTTCCGCGACGAGCAGGGGCTGCAGACCGCGCGCGAGACGATCGCGCGGCTGCGCGAGGAGACCGCGAACGCGTGGATCGACGACCGCGGCACGGTCTTCAACCAGGACGTGCTCGGCGCGATCGAGCTCGGCTACATGATCGACTGCGCCGAGACGACCGTCGTCGGCGCGATCGAGCGCAAGGAGTCGCGCGGCGCGCAGTTCCGCACCGACTACCCCGAGCGCAACGACGAGGAGTGGCTGAAGCACATCGACATCACGCTCTCCGACGACGGGCCGCAGGTCAGCTACTCGCCGGTGACGATCACGCAGTGGGAGCCCGAGGAGAGGAAATACTGATGGCCGAGTCGACGCCGACCGCAGCCGCAGCTCCGCACACGGCAGCGCCGGAGCAGTTCAAGCTGCGGATGCGCCGCTACGACCCGGAGTCGGGCGAGGCGCCGTACTGGGACGAGCACACGGTCGAGCTCGAGCCGCACCGCTCGGTGCTCGAGGCGATCCTGCAGGCGCGCGACCGCTTCGACGGCTCGATCGGGATCCGCTGCTCCTGCCGCCAGGCGATCTGCGGCTCGTGCGGGGTGAGGGTCAACGGCGAACCGGCGCTCGCCTGCCACACGCATCTCGACGCCGCGCTGAAGAGCGCGTCGGGCGGCGTGATCGAGATCGAGCCGATGGGCAACATGCCGGTGATCAAGGACCTGATCGTCGACATGGACGCGGTCCACTGGACGAAGATCCGCCGCGTCACGCCGTGGCTGATCCCGAAGCAGCCGGTGCCCGAGCGCGAGTACATCGTCCCGCGCGAGAGCATGATCGACGTCACGCAGACGATGGCGTGCATCCAATGCGGCGCGTGCGTTTCGGATTGCCTGGCGATGGAGGTCGATCCGGGCTTCATCGGCCCGGCGGCGCTCGCGAAGTCCTACCGCTTCGTCGGCGACCCGCGCGACGACCAGCAGTTCGAGCGGCTCAACGACCTCGCGCAGGACCCCGAGGGGATCTTCGACTGCACGCACTGCTTCAAGTGCGTCGAGGCGTGCCCGAAGGACGTCAACCCGATGGGCCAGATCATGCGCCTGCGGCGGGCCGCGATCGACGACCACCACATCGTCGACCAGAACAACGGCGAGCGCCACGAGGCGGCGTTCGCGACGCTGATCAAGGACAACGGCCTGCTGTGGGAGGCCGAGATCCTGCCGCGCTCCTACGGCGGCAACTCGTTCTTCGGCAAATTTGCGCCGCCGGCCGGCAAAGAGCTGCTCAGCTCGCTGCCGTCGATCATCCCGGCGCTGCTGCGCGGGAAGGTGAAACCGCTGCTCGCGCTCAAACCGCACAAAATCCCGCGGGGCGACCTGAAGAGCGTGCAGCAGATCTACGACAAGGTCGAGGGCCGCGAGCAGCGCTACGAGCTGAACCTGTACATCGTCGGCGAGGACGAAGAGCAGGCGCTCGCCGAGCGCGAAAGCGAGGAGGCGGTCGCATCGACGAACGGCGCGGCCAGCGAGTCCTCGCCCGGCGCCGGCGACGCTTCGCCCGCCGGCGAGGCGCCGAGCGCGTCTGCACCGCCGCCGCAGACCGACCCGGGTCCGCCGTCGGCGGACGGCCCGGAGGACACGACCGAGGAGGTCGGACCATGAAGGTCGCCTACTGGCCCGGCTGCGTCAGCCGCGGCTTCACGCCGGAGCTGCACGGATCGATGGCGAAGGTCGCGCCGCTGCTCGACATCGAGCTCGTCGAACTCGACCGCGCGTGCTGCAGCGGCGCGGGCGTGATCGCCGAGCACAACCAGGAGCTCGCCGACACGCTCAACGCGCGCACGTTCGCGCTCGCGCAGCAGGTCGACGGCGCCGAGCTGATGATGAACATCTGCTCGACGTGCCAGGGCGCGCAGAGCGAGTGCCAGGAACGGCTCGACGCGAACGCCCAGTACCGCGCGCACGTCAACGAGACGCTCGCCGGCGAGGGGCTCTCCTACGAGCGCGGGCTGACGAACAAGAACTTCCTGTGGCTGCTCGTCGAGGAGATCGGGCTCGACGAGCTGCGCTCGCGCGTCAAGCGGCCGCTGTCGAACCTGAAGGTCGGCCCGTTCTACGGCTGCTACATCGTGCGCCCGCGGCTGCGGCTCGGGATCGACGACGAGCACCCGCGCGACAGCTACCTGCATCAGGTGATCGAGGCGCTCGGCGGCACCGTGATCGACTACGCCGGCATGCGCAAGTGCTGCGGCTTCCCGATCATCACGATGAACAAGGAGGCGTCGCTGAAGCAGGCCGGTCGCCACATCGGCGACGCCGTCGACGCCGACGCCGACTGCCTCGTGACGCCGTGCCCGCTATGCCACCTGAACCTCGACCTGCAGCAGCCGCTTGCCGCGAAAACGGTCGGGCGCGACCTCGACCTGCCGGTGCTGCACCTGCCGCAGCTCGTCGGCCTCGCGCTCGGGCTCGACCCGAAGGAGCTCGGGATGAGCCGGCACGTCGTGCGCCCGACGTCGGTGATCGACTGGTCGACGTCGGTCGTCGGCGCAAGCGCCGGCGCGAGCGGCTGGTAGCCCTGCCGGACCACAGCTCGGCAGGCGCGGCCTACTCGAGCGTCGCTGAGAGCTTTCGGCGGAATGCCGCCGGCTCGATCGCCGGATATCGGTAGAGCTCGGGCTCGATCGCCTCGTAGAGCTCACGTAGTCGATCGGGCTCGACGAGGCCGCGGTCGAGCATCTCGCGTACGTCGCTGAGGTCCTGCTCGAAGCCACGCTCGATCTTCGCGAGCGCCTGCGAGTAGAGGTCGAAGTGATGGATCGCGATGCGGCCCTCCTCGAACAGGAAGGGACTGCGCTCACGCCAGCCGGGCAACTCAGGGATGAAGTCGGGCGGCGAGGCAAGCTCGATGTTCACGTCCAGGAGCTCCTTCACAGCCGGCAGGGCGCGCAGGAGCTCGTCAGATTCCGGCTCGAAGCGCAGGTCGACATCTATCGTCGACTCGCGCCACCCCTCCACGACGGCGGTCGAACCGCCCGTCAGATAGAGCCGAGCGGGACTCTGAGCTATGTGGCCGAGCTGTCGCGCGAGCGCACGAATGCGTGAGTCGTCAACGCGCGCCCGCACGCTCCGCCGCCCGCGAGAAGCTCACGATCCGCCCAACCAAGGCGTTGTAGCGGCTGTGCGCGCAGGAATCGTGCGCAGCGAGAAGCTCGTAGAGGCGATGAGAGGGACGCTGGCCTCCGCCGGGGGGAACGTCGAAGCCCAATGCCGTGAGCCGTACCCTCGCCATCGCAATCAGCAGCGACGCCTCAGTCTCGCGGCCCGCTGCGAGATCTGCGAGCCCGGCACGCACGAGGTCATGCCCAGGGAGATCGCGTGAGACATCCTCCATCATTCAGATGGTAGTCCCGGGTGATCAGTGCATGCCCGAGGCGTCCGGACCAACCTTCGCGACGTCTACATGCCCGCGCTCTAGCGGCTCTGCGCACGAGCGGGTCCCGTCAACCGGGCAGAACGTAGGGTGAGGGCATGCGAGTACTGACCGTCGTCGGCAACCGCCCGCAGTTCGTCAAGGCGGCGGCCGTCTCGGGGCCGCTGCGCGAGCGCCACGAGGAGATCCTCGTGCACACCGGCCAGCACTACGACGAGGAGCTCTCGCGCGTGTTCTTCACCGAGCTCGGGCTCGCCGCGCCCGATCGCGAGCTCGAGATCGGCGGCGGCTCGAACACGGAGCAGACCGCGCGCATGCTCGCCGCGCTCGCGCCGCTGATGCACGAGCTCGCGCCAGACGCGACGCTCGTGTACGGCGACACGAACTCGACGCTCGCCGGCGCGCTCGCGGCGGCGCAGGCGCACGTTCCGGTGATCCACGTCGAGGCCGGCATGCGCTCGTTCGACCGGACGATGCCCGAGGAGCTGAACCGCGTGCTGACCGATCACATGAGCGCGCTGCTGCTGTGCGCCTCCGACGCGGCCGCCGCGAACCTGCGGACCGAATCGGTCGCCGGCGAGGTGGCGGTCGTCGGCGACGTGATGGTCGACGTCGCATTGCGCCGGCTGCAGGCGGCGCGCGAAGACGACACGACGGCGGCGAGGTACGGCGTCGCGCGCGGCGAGTACCTGCTCGTGACCGCGCATCGTGCCGGCAACGTCGACGATCGCGCACGCCTGGACGCGCTGTTCGCGCTGATCTGCGCGCTGCCGGCGCCGGTCGTGCTGCCGCTGCACCCGCGCACCCGCGCGCGCCTGAGCGACGCCGGGCTGCTCGATGAGCTGACGGCGATCGACGGCCTGCACGTGATCGAGCCGCTCGGCTACGTCGAGTTCAGCGCGCTGCTGTGCCAGTCGCGCGCCGTCGTGACCGACTCGGGCGGCGTCCAGAAGGAGGCGTACCTTGCCGGTGTGCCTTGCGTGACGCTGCGCGCGAACACCGAGTGGGGGGAGACGGTCGCGACCGGCTGGAACACGCTCGTCGACCTCGATCGCGACGCCGCGCTCGCGGCGCTGTCGGGCGCGCCGCCGGCCGAGCGGCCGCCGCTGTACGGCGACGGGCACGCGGCCGGGCGCTGCGTGCAGGCGATCGGCGAGCTGTGAGCGAGTCCCCCTCGGCACGCGACGCGACGAGCGAGGAGCCCGAGGTCGCCCCCTCCCCATACGAGCCTCTGCGCGGGCGGCCGGTGCGCGTCGGCGTCGTCGGCCTCGGCTACTGGGGACCGAACATCGCGCGCAACCTCGCCGCGGTCGACGGCTGCGAGCTTCGCTGGCTGTGCGACGGGGACCCGGCAGCGCGCGAGCGGCTGGAAGGCGCGTTCCCGGCCGCGCGCACGACGGGTGAGCTCGACGAGCTGCTCGCCGATGCGGAGCTCGACGCGATCGCGCTGGCGACGCCCGTGCCGACGCACGCGGAGCTGGCGATCGCGGTCGCGCGCGCGGGCAAGCACTGCTTCGTCGAGAAGCCGCTCGCGACGAGCGCGGCCGACGCCGAAGCGGCCGTCGAGGAGGCCGCCGCAGCGGGCCGCGTGCTGATGGTCGGGCACCTGCTCGAGTACCACCCGGCCGTCGCGCGCCTGAAGGCGCTCGTCGAGGACGACGAGCTGGGCTCGCTGTACTACGTGTACGGCAACCGCCTGAACCTCGGCAAGCTGCGCGCCGACGAGAACGCGCTGTGGAGCCTCGGCGCGCACGACGTCTCGGTCGTCCTGCACCTGATCGACGAGGAGCCCGACGAATGCGTCGCGCACGGCGCCTCCTACGTTCGCGACGGCGTCGAGGACGTCGTCTTCTGCTACCTGCGCTTCCCGTCGGGGATCGTCGCGCACCTCCATCTCTCTTGGCTGGACCCGCACAAGGAGCGGCGTCTGACGGTCGTCGGCGCCAAGCGCATGGCGACGTTCGACGACATGCTCGTCGAGGGCAAGCTGGCGATCTACGACAAGGGCTTCGACGAGGACGCGCGCTCGTGGGGCGAGTACATCACGCGCTCGGGCGACGTCTTCTCGCCGCGCATCGCCAACGCCGAGCCGCTGCGCGTCGAGTGCGAGCACTTCGTCCAGTGCGTCCGCGACGGCGCGACGCCGCGCTCAGACGGGCTCAGCGGGCTGCGCGTGGTGCGCGTGCTCGAGCAGTTGCAGCGATCGCTCGAAGGCGCCTGAGCGCTACGTCGCGAGGCGATGCGCGACGGCGTCGCGCTTGCGCAGGTCGACGCCGTCGACCGGCGGTTCGCGGTGCATCCGACGGTCGGGCTTCAGCACCGGGCCGTGCTTGCGACCGACCACGCGCAACACGTACGCATCGCGATGGTCGTTGTACACGTACAGCGGCCTGAGAGCCGCGAGCAGCCTTCTGTGAACGTAGCGACGGGGGCGTCGTGAAGTGCGCAAAATGTTGTCAGCCTTGACTCGTTGAGCACGAGAAGTCTTGCACATCGACTCGCGCTTTTGCGCAACTAGCGCACGTTTTTCACATCGACGCGCGCGATGCGGGAGCGATGCGCAGGTTTGCTCAGGAGTCGGCGGCCATCAGACGGCCGGGCGCGCCTCGAACGGGTCCTCTTCGCCGATCGTGCCCGGGCCGGACAGCTCGAACGCCGAGTGCAGCGCCCGCACGGCGCGCTCGACGCCGTCGCGGTCGATCACGCACGAGATCTTGATCGGCGACGTCGAGATCATCTCGATGTTGACGCCCTGCTCGGCGAGCACGCCGAACACCTTCGCGGCGACGCCCGGATGTGAGCGCATGCCGGCGCCGACGATCGAGACCTTGCCCATCTGCTCGTGCGCGCTGAGCTCCACGAACGCGCTGCCGGCGAGCGGCTCCAGCGCGGCGCGCGCCGTGCGCAGGTCCTCGCGCGGAACGGTGAACGAGATCTCGGCGCGTCCGCCCGCGATCGACGGTTCGGTCTGCACGATCATGTCGACGTTGATGTTCGCGTCGGCCAGCGCGGCGAAGATGCGCGCGGCCGCGCCGAGCTGATCGGGCACGCCGAGCAGCGTCACGCGCGCTTCCGAGCTCGAGTGCGTCACGGCTGTGATCAGCGGCTGCTCCATCGTTTCTCCCTCTGCGACGACAACGGTACCTGGCGCCTCTTCGAATGACGAGCGGCAGTGAATCCGCACGCCGTGGTTGCGCGCGTACTCGACCGAGCGCAGCTGCAGCACGCCGGCGCCCGACGCGGCCATCTCGAGCATCTCCTCGAACGAGACCGTCGCCAGCTTGCGCGCGTCGGGCACGATCCGTGGGTCGGCCGTGTACACGCCGGACACGTCGGTGTAGATCTCGCACACCTCGGCGTCGAGCGCCGCCGCGACGGCGACGGCGGTCGTGTCCGAGCCGCCACGCCCGAGCGTCGTGACGTTGCGCGCGGTGCTCGAGACGCCCTGGAAGCCGGCGACGAGCACGACGTTGTCCTCGGCGAGCGCCGCCTTGATCCGGGCGGCGCGCACGTCGATGATCCGCGCCTTCGTGTGCGACTCGTCGGTGACGATCCCCGCCTGTGAGCCGGTCAGCGAGATCGCGCGGTGGCCGAGATCGTTGATCGCCATCGCGCACAGCGCGCACGAGATCCGCTCGCCGGTCGACAGCAGCATGTCCATCTCGCGTGGGTCCGGCGCATCGGAGACCTCCTCGGCCATCGCGATCAGCTCGTCCGTCGTCTTGCCGCGCGCCGACAGCACCGCGACGACGCGATGTCCGGCTTCGCGCTTCTCGACGATCCGCCGCGCGGCGCGCTTGATCCGCTCGGCGTCGGCGACGGACGTCCCGCCGAACTTCATCACGACGATCTCGGACACGCTCCGCAGGATATTGCGCGCCGCGCGAGTGGCGTGAAGCGTGCGTCTGCGCTCAGCTTCGGGCGCGTCAGAGCCGCAGCCGAGACCGTTTCCGACAACGCCCGCCTGCGGCCGATCGCCGCCGGCGGCGCCTCGCGGCCCGCGGCGCGTCCGACCCGCGATCGCGCGATCAGTAGTAGTCCTGCACGACCATGCTCCACCGGGCCGAGTCGTGACCGCCAGCGACCGTCACCTCGTACAGCCCTGGGCCGCTTTCGTAGGTGTGCCCGTGCTTGGAGCCGGAGCTGAGATCGAACGATTCGAGGTTCGCGCCGGTGCTCAGGTCGATCGTCCGCGCGCTCGGGCCGAAGCAGATCACGAGCAGCAGGCACGAGCCTTCGTAGGACATCGAGTAGTTCACGCGCCAGCGCCGGCCCTCGATCCGAAACGGCACCGAGTGGCCGTCGTCGACGCCCGAGAACGTCGTCAGCGTTCGCCAGCGCGGCGGCTCGGCGACGCTCAGCACGATGCGCCGGCCGCGACGCGCGCTCGTGCCGGCCGCCGGCGTCTGCGCGGTCACCTCTCCCGGCGTCGCACCCGGCGTCGCGACGAGCGTGCTCGTCGGACGCAACCCGGCACGAGCGAGCTCGCCGAGCGCGGAGCTCACCGGCTGTCCGACGACGCCCGGCACGCGCACACGCGTCGGCGCCGCGTGGCCGCCGGCGTCCAAGAGCAGCCAGACGAGCGCCGCGAGGGCGACCGCGAGCAGCGACAGCGCGATCCAGCTGCGCCGGCGCCACGCGCCTGGGTGAACGCCGACGCCGCGCGGGGCGCGCCGTTGAGTAGCGACGACGTCAGGGTCGCGCGCTCGCCGAGCGCCGTCGTCGTCGGCCGGCGCGCGCGGCATCAGCCGCGTCGGCGAGAGCGCTCGTGTCGGCTGCTCGGCGGCGACGATTGGCGGCGGCGCGTCGGCGATTGCGTCCGCTTGGCGCAGGATCGGCTCGGCCAGCTCGGCCTCGCGCAGCGCGCGCGCCATCTGCGCGCCGTCGCCGTAGCGCTGGTCGGGCCGCTTGGCGAGCGCGCGCGCGACGATCTCGCGCAGCGGCGCCGGCACCCGCTCGGGCAGCGGCGGCGGCTCGTCCTGAACGTGGCGCACGCCGAGCTCGACGGGCGAGCCGTGCATGAACGGCGGCTCGCCGACGAGCATCTCGTACAGCACGATGCCGACGCTGTAGACGTCGGTGGCGGCCGTCGTGCGGCGCCCCCTGGCTTGCTCGGGCGCCATGTAGCGCGGCGTGCCGGCGATCGTCGTCGAGAGCGCCTGCGAGCTGCCGCCGCCGGCGAGCCGTGCGACGCCGAAGTCGCCGACCTTCAGCTCGCCGTCGCTCGTCAGCAGCACGTTCGCCGGCTTGACGTCGCAGTGCACGATGCCGCGCCCGTGCGCGCTCGCGAGCGCGTCGCACAGGCGCGTGGCGATCGCCAGCGCGTGCCCGAGCGCGATCGGGCCGCTCTGCAGGCGCTGCGCGAGGCTCTCGCCGTCGACGAGCTCGGCGACGTAGTACGGACCCTGCTCGGCGTGGCCGATGTCGTAGATCTGCACGATGCCCGCGTCGCTGACGCGCGCGAGCAGCTGCGCCTCGCGCTCGAAGCGCCCGACCCACTCGTCGTCTTCGGCCCACACCGGCTTGATCACCTTGATCGCGACGCGGCGGTGCAGGCGCCGGTCGAAGCCGCTGTAGACGCGCCCGAACGCGCCCTCGCCGATCAGCTCGTGCAGCTCGTAGCGGGAGTCGAGCGCCGAGCCGGCGAGATCGGGCGCGCCGCGGCTCAAAGCGAGCGGCGGCCGGCGAACGCCTTCCCGAGCGTGACCTCGTCGGCGTACTCGAGGTCCGAGCCGACGGGCAGCCCGCTGGCCAGTCGCGTGATCGTCAGCTCGGGCGCGCGGCGGCGCAGCTCCTCGGCGATGTGCAGCGCCGTCGCCTCGCCGGTCGTCGTCGGGTTCGTCGCGAGCACGACCTCGCGCACGACTCGCTCGGCGTTCCCCGGCGCGCCCGTGCCGTCGCCGTCGTCACGCGCCGCATGCGCCGGCTCTCCGGTGACGCGCGCGTACAGCTCGGCGATCTTCAGGTCCTCGGGGTCGACGCCTTCGATCGGCGAGAGCGCGCCTCCGAGCACGTGGTACACGCCCTGGTACTCGTGCGTGCGCTCCATCGGGATCACGTCGCCCGGCTCCTCGACGACGCAGATCACGCCGTGGTCGCGCCGCGTGTCCTGGCAGATCCGGCAGCGCGTCTCGTCGGTCAGGTTGAAGCACACCTCGCACAGGCCGATCCGCTCCTTGACCTCGCGGATCGAGTCGGCCAGCGCGCTCGCGTCCTCGTCGGAGGCGCGCAGGATGTGGAACGCGAGCCGCTGCGCCGTGCGGCTGCCGATGCCTGGAAGCTTCGACAGCTCGCCGACGAGCCGCTGCACGGGCGGTGCGTAGGACGTGCTCATCGGCGGGACGTGCCCATCGGCCGCGCCCCGCGCCTACAGCCCCGGCAGGCCGAGGCCGCCGAGATTGCCCATGTCGAGACCGCCCGAGGCGCCGCCGAGCTTCTTCGCGGCGAGCTCCTGCGCCATCCGCAGCGCCTCGTTGACCGCGGCGAGCACCATGTCGGAGAGGATCTCGACGTCCTCCGGGTCGACGGCCGACGGGTCGATCTCGATCGACTTCACGGCGAGATCGCCCGACACCTTGACGGTGACCATCCCGCCGCCGGCCGACGCCTCGACGACTTCGTCCTTCAGCTGCTCCTGCGCGACCTCCATCTCCTGCTGCATCTTCTGAACCTGCTGGAGCATCTGCTGCATGTTCGGCATGCGGGGCTGCTTCGGCATCTTCACGCGCCTTTCTGTTCGCTGGTCACGGGCGCGTCGCCGCGCGGCTCCTCGTGCGGACGCTGCTCGCCGCCGGACAGCTCCTCGGCGTCGAACTCCTCCATGAAGCGCGCGATCCACTCCTCCTCGCTGCGCGGCGCCGACTCGTCTCCGTCGTGCGGACCGATCCCGTCGTGCAGCTCGTATGAGAGCCGCCACCGCCGGCCGGTCACGTCGTGCAGCGCGGCTGCGACTGCCGCGCGGTTGTCGGGGCTCTCGGCCTTCTTCTTGTGAAACGGCGTCGTCGTCGAGAACGCGACGACGAGGTCCTCGCCCTTGACGTCGACCGGCCGCGCCTCCTGGATGCACGCGCCGAGCATCGCGTTGTCGCTGCGGACGAGATCGACGACGGCCGGCCACCACGAGAGCAGCGGCGCGAGCCCCTCGGCGATCTCGGCCGCCGTCTGCGGCTCGCGCGCGGACCCCTGCGCCGTTGCCCGCGGCGCGGCGACCTCGTGCGCGACGTCGGCCGGGCCGGCTGCATCCCGGTCGCGCGCCGCCGGCTCGGGGATCGTCGCGATCGACGCGACCGACACCTCGACGGCGGCCTCGCGCTGTGGCGCGTCGATCGTCGGCTCGGGCGCCGGCGGCGAGCCGGCGCCGGCGGCCGGACCGCGCGTCTCGCCCGGCGCGACCTCGCGCTCGGCCGCGACGGCCTGCACTGGAGCGCCCGGCGCGGCGCGCTCGAGCCGCTCGATCCGGTCGAGCAGCGCGCGCAGCGAGGAGTCGACCTCGGGCTTGGCGACCTTGACGAGCGCGAGCTCCAGCCGTGTGCGCGCGTCGGCGCCGGCGCGCACGGCCTCCATCGCGATGCCGAGCTCGTCGAGCAGGCTCACGACGACGCCCGCGCCGACGCGCTCGGACTGCGCGGCGAGCGCGGCGTCGGCCTCGGGCGTCAGCGACAGCTCGGGCGGGACCGCGCCGAGCGTCTGCACGACGAGCAGCTCGCGCGCACGCACCTCGAGGTCGCCGGCGAACGACGCCGGGTCGCGACCCTGCTCGGCGCACTCGGCGACGATCTGAAGCGCGCGCCGCGAGTCGCCGGTGGCGACCGCGTCGACGGCGCCCTCGAGCAGCCGTGCGTCGGCGACGCCGAGCACCGCGAGCACGTCCTCGAGCGCGATCTCGCTGCCGGAGTACGTGACGAGCTGCTCGAGCGTGCCGAGCGCGTCGCGAAAGCTGCCGGTCGCCGCGCGCGCGAGCGCCGAGACGGCCTCCGGTGGGATCGCGATGCCCTCGGCCTGCGCCGCGCGGCGCACGACGCTCGCGATCTGCTCGACCGTCGGGCGGTGGAAGTCGAAGCGGTGGCAGCGGTCGACGACCGTCGCCGGCACCTTCTGCGCCTCGGTCGTCGCGAGCACGAACACCGTGTTCGGCGGCGGCTCCTCGAGCGTCTTCAGGAACGCGTTCCATGCAGCCGTCGAGAGCATGTGCGCCTCGTCGAGAATGTACACCTTGCGCCGGCCGCTGACCGGCGCGTAGGCGACGCTCTCGCGCAGCTCGCGGATGTCGTCGACCGAGTTGTTCGACGCCGCGTCCATCTCGATCACGTCGAGCGAGCTCGCGGCGGCGATCGACAGGCACGACTCGCATTCGCCGCACGGCTCGATCGTCGGGCCGCGCTCGCAGTTGAGGCACGCCGCGAGGATCTTCGCCATCGATGTCTTGCCCGTCCCGCGCGAGCCGACGAACAGGTACGCGTGGTGCACCTTGTCGCGCTCGACGGCGTGGCGCAGCGTGCGGACGACCGGCTCCTGGCCGACGACGTCGGCGAAAGTGCGCGGGCGGTGGCGCCGGTAGAGCGACCGCTGCTCCGTGGAGGACTCCCGAGTGGACACCTGCGGCTGAGTCTACCCACGCCCGTAGCAGCCGCACGAGGGCATCCGAGCGCCCGCGCGAGCGGATAGCGTGCGCGCTCGTGAGAGCTCAGAGCTTGCGCCTCGCGACGCGCCTGGCGGCGCTGCCGGCCGTCGCCGCGGGGGCGCTTGCGCTGTGGCTGATCTGCGGCGTCGGCTTCGCCAACTACGACACGCTCTACGCGCTCGCGTGGGGCGGACAGCTCGCGCGCGGGGAAACGCCGGCCTACGAAGTCGCGATCGCACCGACGCCGCACCCGCTCGTCGAGCTGCTCGGCGTGATCCTCTCGCCGCTCTCGCCGCACGCCGTCGAGGGCGTCACGGTCGCGCTCGGCTTCCTCGCGCTCGCCGCCTGCGGCTGGGCCGTGTACGCGCTCGCGGCGCTGTGGTTCGGACGCGCCGCCGGCGTGCTCGCGGCGCTCGTGCTGCTGACGCGCGTGCCGATCCTCTCCTATGGCGTGCGCGCGTACGTCGACGTGCCGTACCTGCTGCTCGTGCTGTGCGCCGTGCTCGTCGAGGCGCGCCGCCGCGCCGAGCGCCGGCCGCCGGCCGGCGCTCCGGTGCTCGCGCCGCTCGCGCTCGCCGGGCTGCTGCGCCCGGAGGCGTGGGCGTTCGCGGGTCTGTACTGGCTGTATCTGATCGTCTGCGAGCGCCGCGCGCGGACACGCTCGGCGCGCGGGCTCGCCGGGCTCACGCTGCTCGCCGCGGCAGCGCCGCTCGTGTGGGTTATCAGCGACCTCGCGATCACCGGCGACGCACTGTGGTCGCTGACGAACACGCGCCACACAGCGCACACGCTCGACCGCGTGACCGGCATCGCCAACGTCCCCGAGTACGTGCCACGGCGAATCGGCGAGATCCTGCGCCCGCCGGTGCTCGTCGGCGCGGCGCTCGGCGGCGTGCTCTCGCTGTGGTGGCTGCGCCGCCGCGCGATCGCGGGCGCGGTTGCAGGCGTCCTCGCGGTGCTCGTGTTCGTCGTCGTCGCGGCGGCGGGGTTGCCGATCAACACGCGCTACGCCTTTCTCACGTCGGCGATCCTCTGCGTGTTCTGCGGCGCCGGCGTGTTCGGCTGGACGCGCCTGCCGCCGGGCGACCGGCGCCGTCGGCCATGGATCGCCGCCGGCGCGCTCGTGCTCGTCGCGCTGATCGCGTTCACGCCCTCGCAGGTCAAAGGCGCGCACCGCGAAATGCGCAAACTCGCAAATCAGCAGTCGATCCAAGACGACCTGCTCGCGCTCGTCGGCGATGGCGCCGTCAACGTGCGCTGCGGGCCGATCGGCGTGCCGAACCACGCGCCGGTGCCGCTGCTCGCGCTGTACCTGCACACGAGCCCGGCGCGGATCCTCAGCGCGCAGGTCGGCACGATCTCGCGCGGACAGTACGTCGATCCGGCGAGCAAATACGTCGAACAGGAATACGTGCTCGACCCGCACGACCCGCACCGGCCGGTCAGCGTTCCGCCCGGCTTCGCCGAGACGCACGCGAACCGCTCGTGGCTGATCTTCCAAAGATGCGCCTAGGAACCTGGTTGCTAGACGGTCGAGAGGCAAGCGAGCCCAGGACGCAGGGAGCGTGGCGTGCTGGCCGAAACGGGGATGCGAGCGAAGCGAGTGTCTCCCGGCTTCGGCACGCGAGCGACCGAGGACGCCGGCTCACGCCGCCTCTCGGCCGTCTAGTGGACCGTGCACCCCGCGTCGAGACGCCGCCGGCCGATCGCCTGATCGTCGTCCACGGCTCCGGCCCGGGAGCTCCCGCTGCGCCTGCCGGGGATCGCTAAGGCTGCTTCCTTCCGGACCTGACCTGGTTCACAAGCCGACACCACGCGGGACCCGGACCATCGACGCCCCGAACGGCGGAGCGACCGGAGCGGAATCCCTCGGAGGGGAATTCGGCTCCGCTAGAGCGGATTGCGGATACAGGGCACCGCTACCTCCCCGCCTAGCACGGTCCGCCGCCGATCGTAGCGCCGATCGCCGCCGCGCGGGGCGATCGGCGCGAGCGCGCGGGCACGGGCGCCGGCGGGAGACTGCCTGCACGCGCGCACGTCGACTGCGTTAGGCTGCGCGACCGTGAACAACTCAAGCGATCTCATTCCACGATTGACGCGCGCGCGCTGGCGTGCGCTCGCCCTGCTCGCGACGCTTGCGCTCGGGGCGCTGCTCGCCGGCTGCGGCGGCAGCAGCTCGAGCAGCACGATCGGCGTCGGCAACGAGAACACGGCCGACGAAGGGCTGATCAAATCCGGCGAAACGCCGGCTGCGAAGACGCCGACGAGCGGTCCGCTCGCGACCGAACCGAAGGTCACGCCGCCGACCGGCCCGGCGCCGGCGAAGCTCGAAAAGAAAGACCTCGTCGTCGGCACCGGCGCGGAAGCGAAGGCTGGCGAGACGGTGACGGTCAACTACGTCGGCGTGCTCTACAAAGGCGGCAAGGAGTTCGACGCTTCGTGGAAACGCAAAGAACCGTTCCAGTTCAAGCTCGGGCAAGGGCAAGTGATCAAGGGCTGGGACGAAGGTGTCCCGGGGATGAAAGTCGGCGGTCGCCGCGAGCTCGTTATCCCCGCCGAACTCGCCTACGGCAAGACCGGCTCGCCGCCGACGATCCCGCCGAACGCGCCGCTCGTGTTCGTGATCGACCTGCTCGGCACCTAGGACCAGTCGCCGATCCTCGCGTTGGCGCGTAGCGGAGCGGCGTCGATGCGCTCGCGCGGATGGCTCGCACGCGCGCCGCTCGCCGCCGTAGCCGCGCTCGCGCTCGCGCTGCCGGCCGGCTGCGGCGGCGGCGGCAGGGCCGCGACGCCGGCGGCGATGAAGCTCGAGCGCGAAGACCTCGCCGTGACCGCGCACGAGCTCGTCGCGATGCAGGCTCCGGTCGCGCGCGAGGTCGCCGCGACGAAAGCGGCGTGGCCGCTGATCGTCAACGGGTTGCCGGCCGACGTGAGCGCCGTCTCGAGCTCACCGACCGCGCTCGCCGCCGCGGCGAGCGCGGCGCGGCTGCGCCTGCCGGCCCTGTTCAGCGAAGCCAACGCGCGCTCGTTGACCGGCGCCTCGTCGCAGATCGTCGGGCTGTTCCGCACGTACACGCTGCTCAGCCAGCGCGGCTGGAAGCTGCTGCTCTCCTCGCTACAGGAGATCTCATCTGGCACGCCCGTCGCCGCGCGCTTCGCTCGCGCGAACGCGCCGCTGTACATCGAGAGCATCTACGACGCGCACTTCACGCTCGCGCAGGTCGGCAAGAAGCTGCTCGCCGCGTACAAGCGGCTGGGCGGCGCTAGCGCGTTCGGCGCGGCGCTCACGCAGGCGCAGGTCGAAGCGCTCGCGCAGAGCTACTCGGAAGCGAGCGACCGTCTGCGCCCGCACGTCGGCGCGCGGCTCGGCTCGTAAGATCGTCGGACAACTACAGGGGGAGATGAGTGATGGCCGATCGCAACCGCCGCATGGTCCTCGCCGAGCGTCCGAGCGGGATGGTCGACGAGCGGACCGTGCGCCTCGAGGAGTCAGACGTGCCCGTGCCGGGCGACGGCGAGGCGCTCGCGCGCGTGCGCTACCTGTCGATCGATCCGACGATCCGCACGTGGATGGACGACGCGCCCGGCTACCTGCCGCCGATCGCGCTCGACGAAGTGATCCGCAGCGGCGGCGTCGCCGAGGTGATCAGCAGCAACACCGACGAGTACGAGGCCGGCCAGCTGCTGTTCGGCTTCACCGGCTGGCAGGACTACGTCCTCGCGAGCTCGGCGAACGGCTATCGGGCGCTGCCGCCGGGCGTCCCGCCGACGCTCGCGCTGAGCCTGTTCGGCGTCACCGGCATGACCGCGTACTTCGGGCTGATCGACGTCGGCCGCGTCAAGGAGGGCGACGTCGTCGTCGTCAGCGGCGCCGCCGGCGCGACCGGATCGACGGTCGGCCAGATCGCGAAGATCAAGGGCGCGAAGAAGGTGATCGGCATCGCCGGCGGCCCGCAGAAGTGCGCCCAATCATCGACGAGCTCGGCTTCGACGAGGCGATCGACTACAAGAGCGACGACGTCGCCAAGCGCGCTGCACGAGGCCGCGCCGGACGGCATCGACCTGTACTTCGACAACGTCGGCGGCGAGATCCTCGACGCCTGCCTGGCGCAGCTTGCGCTGCGCGGCCGGATCGTGCTGTGCGGCGCGATCTCCGGCTACAACGACCGCGGCGCGGCGAGGACCGGCGAACTACGCCAACCTGATCATCAAGCGCGGGCGCATGGAGGGCTTTTTGATCCTCGACTACTTCGACCGGCTCGACGAGGGCCGCGCCGAGATCGCGCGCTGGCTCGCAGAAGGCAAGATCAAGTCCTCCGAGCACGTCGTCGAGGGCCTCGAGCATGCGCCGGACGCGCTCAACCTGCTGTTCACCGGGGGCAACACCGGCAAGGTCATCGTCCAAGTCGAGTTGAGGGCGTCTGGGCGGCGCGCTCCGGCGTCCTCGGTCGCTCGCGTGCTTAAGCACGCCACGCTCCCTGCGTCCTTGGATCGCTTGCCCATCCGCCCCTCAGACGACGGGCGGCGAGGTACGGCGCGCTCTCGCGCGCTACACGCTCGTCGCGTCACCCGGCAGCTCGGGCGCGGAGTCGGCGGCGGACTCCTCGCGGACGAGCCACTCGGGCACGGTGCTGACGATCAGCCGCTCGGACGCGTCGGGCAACTTGCCAGCGCCTCGCCGAGCTCGCTCGAGACGAACGTGACATCGCCGGGCGCGAGCATCCGCGCCCACTCGGCGTGGTCCTCGCCGAGCTCCTGTGCCGGACCGCCGGCGACGCGGCGCGCCAGCTCGGCGACGAGCGCCGGAGTGTCGCCGTCGTCGGCGTCGACGTGCGTGCGGACGACGCCGAGCCGCTGGGCGTTGCCGCGCACGAGCGCGACGGGAGGCGGTGGCGGTCCGGCATCGAGCGGGGGGGCGGCCGCCGCCGGCGCCTGCTCGGAGGCCTGCCCGTTCTCACGCGGCTCGGAGACGAGCACGAGCGTCGCTTCCTGCGAGCGCCCTACGCGCAGCGCTCCGTGCAGGACCGAGCGGTCGACGATCGTCATCAGCTGACCGTCGATGCCGACGGCGCTGACGATCGAGCTGAGGCGCGCGAGCGCGGCGCGCGGCGCGAACGGCGCCGTTTCGGGCACGACGAGCACCGGATGGACGACGCCGCCGTCGGCGCGCGCGATCCGCCGCGCGACCGTCAGCGCGCCGATCGCCGACTCGACGTCGGCGACGCCGACGATCACGCGCGTGCCGAGCGGGCTCGGGCCCTCGGGCACGCCGGCGCGCTCGGCCGCGCGCGCGCCGATCACCGTCGAGGCGAGCACGCTGACGAAGATCACGACGAGCACGGCGTTCACAACGGCGCTGCTGAACAGGCCGAGCTGGAAGCCGATCACGGTCGCCGCGAGCGTCGCCGCCGCCTGCGCGGCGCTGAGCGAGAAGAGCAGGCCGGCCTGAGCGCGCGAGAAGCCAAAGATCCGCGCGCATAGCGCCGCCGCGAGCGCCTTGCCGCCGAGGCACGCGAGGATGAACAGCCCGGCGAGCTCGAGCGTTTCGCCTTTGATCATCACGCCCGGATTGAGGATCAGCCCGACCGAGACGAGAAACACGGGAATGAACACGGCGCCGCCGAAGAACTCGATGCGGTCCATCAGCTGCCCCTCGTTCGGCACCAGCCGGTTCATCCCGAGCCCGGCGAAGAACGCGCCGACGATGCCCTCGATCCCGAACAGCTCGGCGATCGTCGCGGCCGACAGGAACGCCGTGATCGCGACGATGTAGCGGACGGCGCGCTCTGCTCCGAACCAGCCGAACGCGCGGCCGGCGAGCCGCGGCAGCAGGAACAGGCTGAAGCCGATCAGCACGGCCATGCCGACGACGATCTGCGCTGCGACGTCGGCGCTCGAGCGATGGCCGGCGACCGAGCCGGCGACCGCGGCGAGCACGACGAGCGCGAGCGTGTCGGTCAAGACCGTCGAGCCGACGGCCGTCGCGACGGCCGGATCGGAGGCGAGGCCGGCCTCTTTGACCGACGGATACGTGATCAGCGTGTGCGACGCGAGCAGCGAGCCGAGCAAAATCGCCGCCAGCGTTTCCCAGCCGAGCGCGAGCCCGACGACCGTCCCGAGCGCGAACGGGATCGCGAACGTCATCAGCCCGAACGAGACGGCCGAGCGGCGGTACTTGCGCAGCAGGTTGAGGTTGAGCTCGACGCCGGCGACGAACATCAGGTACAGCAGCCCGAGCTGGCCGAGATCGGGCAGCGTGTTGTTGCCGGCGCCGATCAGCGAGAGGCCGTGCGGACCGATCGCGTAGCCGCCGACGAGCAGGCCGATGATCCCGGGGATTCCGGCGCGCCGGAACAGCACCGGACCGAGCAGCAGCACGGCGAACACGATCAGGAACTCCCACGGCGCGCCTTTCGGCGTCGAGAGTTCGACGAGCGCGAGCGCCGGCGCGTGCACGGGACTCATTCCCCCGCTCGCAGCACGGGGACGTTTTCGGCGTCGCCTTCTTCGATGCCGGCGTCGAGCCATCGGTGCGCGAGCCGGTCGATCGCGCCTTCGGACTGCAGGCCGCGAATCGCCGAGTCGACGGCTTCGGTGTTGCCCGACCCCTGCGGCAGCGCCGCGCCGAGCTCGGCTTCGCTGGTGAGCTGCGCGACGACCTTGTACGAGCGCGGCGCTTCGCGCGCGTATGCGAGCGCGACCGGCAGGTCGAGCATCACGGCGTTGGCGCGGCCGCTGCGCAGCGCGCGCAGGACTTCCACCTGATGCTCGAACACGAGCGGACGCGTGGTCGGTTCGATCGACTTTTCGAGCACCGTTTTCAGGGTCGTGTCGTGCTGCACCGCCCAGCGCAGCCCGCGCGCGGCGTTGACGTCGGCGACTTCCGTTCCCGGCCGCACGAGGATCGACGGCGGCGCCTTCAGGTACGGCGTCGAGAAGTCGAGGTATTCGGCGCGTTCTTCGGTGATCGTGATGTCCGACACAGCCAGGTCGGCGCCGTCGAGATGGCCGCGCACGAGTTCGTGGAAGGGCACGTGCACGACCTTGATCTTCGCGAGGCCGAGGCGCGCCGCGAGCTGCTGTGCGAGCCCGTACTCGAAGCCGCCGGTCGGGTGCGCGAACGTCCCCGTCCAGAAGCCCGGGTCGGGCACGAGCGCGGTGGCGACCGTCAACGTGCCCTTGACGTTCGGCGAGAACGTGCCGGCGGCGCCTTTGCCGGCGTTCGCGCAACCGAGCGCGCCGAGCGCGAAGATCGACGCGACTGCGACGATCGCGATCGTGCGTGTTCGGCGCGCGTCGATCATGTCGGAACTCTAGGTATCTCGCCTGCGGCACGGGTTCGCGCGCGTCGAACGGCGACGCAGGATGCTCGCGGCGGCCAATACACTCGAACGCTCCAGGGCGCGTAGCTCAGTGGGAGAGCGCTCGCTTCACACGCGAGAGGTCGCAGGTTCGAAACCCGCCGCGCCCATGAAACCCGCCGCGCCCATGTGAGATTTGGGAAGGCAGGGGAGCTCTTCACTTCCTCCCCCACTTAGAAGGTCGCCCGGCGCCTTCCCACCGAAGACTCAAAGCCAAGGAAAGGGTCGCGCCGACCAGACATGGCTACTCAGGTAGAACCCAAGACGGGTCGCTAGCTGCTGATCGCGTCCAATAGGCCGGTGTCGGCAACTTTTTCTATCTGACTCTGGCGGCTGGCCAGCTTGCTGCCGTTTAGCAGCTGCTTGATGGCATCGTCGCGACTCAGCCGCATGATGCGCTCGCGCTCAGAGGCGAGAAACTCGAGCGCCTCAGCCTTCGAAGCCGCCAAAGCCTCCACGCTCGCCTCCTTCTCGGCACGCCAGAGGTCTCGCATCGCGCCATCGGACTGCAGCATGGTGTCGTTGACCTGCCGCCAGTACGCAAGCGAATCCTTGGTCGGGTTGAGCGCGCTGATCGCCTCTAGGACGCCGAGGAGCATCGTCTGCGCCGCCTCATAGCCCGCCACCTCGCCATAAGAGACGAGCACAGCGAGATGAGCGTAGGGCATGATGCAGACATCGCTGCTGATGGCCTGCTGGTAGATCTGGCTCGTTTTCGTGGGGAACTGGTAGAGCGGGCCGACGACAACGGCGTGCTTCTTCCCCTGCTTCCAGCCGTGCATCGCCTGGACCTTGAAGTCCTTCTGGTTCTTCGCGGTCCTGCTGAGTCTGAACGCCTTTGCGTCCGCGACGAAGCTGAAGCTCTCGCCACCACCTCAACGTCGGCCGTGTCTGCCCGTTGCGTAAAAACGGCGGCGGTCATGCCCATCGCGCGAAACGCAATCGCCAAGAGAACGTCGGTGTACTTGGAGTAGAGCTTCTCCTCGCTCGTGTCGTGCCCGTAGGACTCGGGGATTGCACCGCAGAGCCGAAGGTGATCCAGGATGGAGGCGACACCGGCAGCCTCTACCTCGTCATCCAGCTCTTTCTCAACCCGATCGGCGTCGTCCCCGAAGGTTCCGCTGATCTTGACGATCTCGGAGACCCAGTATTTCCTGCGTGCGATTGCCTCGGCGCTGATCCGCGCGGCTGCCAACTCATCTCCCGCCTGTTGGGGGGGTCGGCAACGGCAGCGAAGCGAGTCGCGTCCGGGCGACGTCGGCGACAGCAGCATCCAGCTCGAATCCCACGAACTGCCTGCCTAGCCGCTGGGCGGCGACCAATGTGCTCCCGCTGCCGGCGAAGGGGTCCAGCACGATCTGGCCTGGCCGGGACGCGAGCGCAATCAGAGCCTCCATCAGCTGGGCCGGCTTCTGCGTAGAGTGCAGCCCCGACTCACCAGGCCCAAACCCGACGGTGATGTGGTTGTCAACGCCGCCGCTCAGAGCGATGTACTCGTCCTGGTTGAACCCTCCAACCCCGTGGTAGAGGAGGTTGTCGGCGATCGTGGTGCCGATCGGATATGGCTTCACGAACCAAAGGATCGGCTCAAATGTCGGCCGGAGGTTGCCGACGCGCCATCCGGCCCAATCCTCCGCGCTCGCGCAGTCTCCACGCCGCTCAAAGACCACGCTCGCCCGCTGCGCACGATGGACGGCACGAGGGCGTATCCAAGCGATCATGTCCTTGACGGTAAATCCCGCATCCTCCAGTGCCGCGAGACAGCGATGCTGCAGGCGCCGACCTGCAAACACGAAGGCCGACGCCCCAGGCTTCAACACCCGATACCAGTCGTCGGCCCAGGTCCGACACCATTCGTAGTACTCCTGCGGAATGCGGCGGTCCGCCTCCGACCAGCCGTTGAGGGGCTTGCCGCGCCGCTTGAAAACGGCTCCCGCGCGCTCCTGGGCAGGGCTCGTGCCGAGATATGCGGAATTCGTGTTGGAGTGCAGGACATCCCAGTCATCGGCCCCGATCCCATAAGGAATGTCGGAAGCGATCAGATGGATGCTTTCGCCCGGAATCTCGCTGAGCAGCTGCACGGTGTCGCCGACCACGACTTCCCCTAGATGGGGGAACTCGCCCGACGCAGTGGGACGCGGCGGGGTTGGGACGTCCACTAGATCGCTTTGGGCCACGAGTTCTGCTCCTTGAAAGACCGTACAGACGCCGGGCAGCCAGAACCGGCACCCTCGGCCGCAGACTACGGACCACCTGCCCTAAAGCATAGGCCCAGGGCCGGATAGCCAGCGCCTGTACGCATCGGCCGTGACGGCTGACGGGCAGCGAGCACTTCCGTCTGCGCATCGGTGACTGGCGCGTTATCTTCGACCCGACCGCGAGACGAAGACCGTGCTTGTCCCGCGCATCTTTCCGCGGGGTCGAGCCCGGAGTGTAGGTGGCTACGGCTCGATTTTTGGCCCACCGAAGCCGCTTGGTGGGCCAAATCCACCGAGAGCCGCCGGCATCGACCGGATCGAGGCACGAGCGACGAGAACCCCTCTGGCTTGCTAGAGCCGCCTCTTACACTTCTTCGGACCGCTACCAGGCCGCTTCACACGCGAGAGGTCGCAGGTTCGAAACCCGCCGCGCCCATGCCCAACCCTCCCAATTTGCGCACATATGCGCACGTCCGCGTACATCGGCTGCGCACGGCTGAGCAGGATTGCTTAGCCTTACGGGGGAGTGCTCTACATCGTCGTGATCGCAGCGTGGTGCTCGCTCGCCTCCGTCGGGCTGGCGATCTGCCGGCTGTCCGCGCTTAGCGACGAGGCGTACGCGCTCGAGCTCGCCGAGAGCTTCGCGCTCGCCGCGCGTCGCCGCCGCGAGCGGACGATGGCGGACAGAGCAGCCGAAGGCTCCCCCGCCGGCACGCGAGAGGCCCGGCGTGCGATCGGCTGATGACGGCGCGGCGGCAGCCGCACTCCCCGCAAGACCCTTCCGCCGAACGCTGCTCGCCGTGTGCGCGGGCGTGCTCGCGCTGGTCTGCGGCCTGATCCTCGCCGCGGGCGCGCATGCGGCCGAACCGGTCACCGAACACGAAGCGGTCACCGAACAATCTCCGGCGACCGGCTCGCAGGGCACCGCGAGCGAATCGGTCGGCTCGGGCAGCGGCGCTCCGGGACCGAGCGAACAGGAAACGACGAGCACGCAGTCGGGCGAAGGCACGACGGAAGGCTCGACGGCGGGCTCGGGCACTGGCACGGGCGTGACGACGGGCGAAAAGACGGAAACGACGCCCGCCGAACAGGTCGTCACACCGGCCAAAGAACCGGAACCTGCCCCGACCGAACAGGTCGTCCAGCCGCCGGCCAAACAACCGGAAACGCTGCCGACCGAACAGGCGGGTACACAGGCGCCGGTCGAAGTGCACGCGGAAACGACGACGACGCACGAAACGCCGGCCGGCGAACACGGCACGGAAGCGTCGACGACGCCGACCGAACAGAGCGGCGGCGCGTCGCAGAGCGGCGTCGAACAGAGCGCGAAAGGCTCGCAGTCGTCGACGCCGCTCGGCGTGCCGCTCAGCGGCGGACCGACGGGCGGGTCGCCGTCGACCGGCACGCAGGCGGCCGCGATCGCGCCGTTCGCGACGTTGACGAGCGCGCAGGGCGAAGGAACGAACGAACCGCCGTTCGTGCTCGGCCGCGGGGGCGCCGGCAGCTCGGCCGCGGGAGCGGCGGCGAAGAGCGCTGCGTTCGGATCGGGGCCGCTCGGGTGCGAGCTGCTCAGCACGGACATGTCGGGCGTTTGCCCCGAAGCGCTCTCCACCCGACGGCTGCTCGCGGCGGGGCCGCTCGACGCGGTCGCCTCCGCGGCGTCGCTCGCCGCCGCGGCGTCGGGCGTGCGCGGCGCTGAAGCTCACGGACGCACCGCGGTGATGACGCCGCCGGCGAGCCCGACGCCGAGCCCCCAGCCGAGCGGCGCGTCGGGCGCCGGGTCGGCGGGCGGTGGTGGCGGCCTCGCGCTGTCCGGCTTCCTGTCACTCGCCGGACTTCTCCTCCTTGCAGCTCCTCGCGCGATGCGCCGGCTGCGGCTGCTCTGCCGGCCGTGGCGCGCGGCGTGCTTCGCGCTGATTCCAGAGCGACCGGGCTAGCCACACCCGGCTCAACCCACCCGACGCCGGGCTGCGCCCGCGCGTCCGCTGGAATCAATTCGAGGCTTCTGGAAGGAGCTGTGTCTGATGAAACGCCAATCGAGGGCGTCGACAGCAAGGGTTGGGTCCCGCAAGGACCCACCCGAAGAAACCGAAGGAACCGGAACGACCGGCGCAAGCGCGCCGAAGCGCCAGCGCACGCCGTTCAGCGTGACGACGCCGGTGCGTCCTGCGTCGATCGAACGCAACGTCGCGCTGAGCAGCGTCGGCGCGCGGATGCACACGATCGTGCTGATCGGCGAGCTGACGCATCGCTCGGCGCACGAGCTCGAAGTCGAGATCGAGCGCCTCTGCGCGGAGGGCGTCACGGGGATCACGCTCGACCTGCGCGAGCTCGCGTACATCGACGCGATCGGCGTCGCGGTGATCGCGTTTCGCAGCGGCCTGTGCCGGCGGCGCGGCTACGACTTCGCGCTGATCGCGGGGTCGCCGTTGATGTGTCGCGCGTTCGAACAGGCGGGCGTCGAGAGCGTGCTGACGAACGATCGCGAGGAGGCGCCGGTGGCGAGCAAGCGCGCGCTCGCGCTCGCGGGCGCGGTCGGCGAGGAGCGCGAGGCATGAGCGGACGCCGGAGCGTGTTGCCGGACGGCGATGTCGATGTCGCCGTCCGGCGGGCGCACGCGGCCGCGGTCAGCCCGGTTCGACGCCAACCAGCGCCGCGCTGCTCGGCGCGAGCGTGAGTGTGGCCGTGCCCGCGCGGACGACGAGCGCCGGCAGCCGGCCCGGCTGCCATTCGCCGTTCGCCGCTACTTCGCGCCCGCCGAGCGTGACGCCGGACAGCGCGAGCGGCGATTCGCCGGCGAGCTTGAGGATGCTGCCGCCCGAGTAACGCGCGCCGACGCGCAGGCGCACCGTCACCGAGCGCGCGCCGGGCGGTTCGTCGTCGACGAGCACGAAGTCGAGACGACCGTCGGGAGCGCGGAACGTGTCGGCTTGCACGTTGGTCGAGCGCGGCGAGCGCACGACGATCGTGGGCAGCGGCCGATCGCCGACGAGCCCGCGAAGCATCAGCAGCGCGTACCACTCGGGCTGCGCGACGAGCGCTCCTTCGGAGAGCGCGGCGGCGCCGGCGGCGCACACGGGCGTGTAGCCGTCGCAGCGCGACGGGTTGCCGTGCAGGTTGAAGCCGACCGCGCCGGCGCTCATCACCTGCGGCAGGAAGCCCGCGGCCCACAGGGACGACGCGAACGTGTCGCTGATCCCGGCGACGCCGCCGCAGGAGACCGTGTTCGTCTCGTCGAGGCGGAACGGCGTGCCGCCGGCCTGCGCGATCGCGACGTAGCGGCGCAGCGAGCTGATCTCCTTCGCGTGGATCTGCGCGCTAAGCAGGCGTTCGATCGACGGCGGCGGCTGCTGTTCGCAGCCGAGCGGGTAGTGATGGCCGGTCAGCAACGCCGGCCGCTCGTCGACCGCCTCGCCGGCGCCCCACGCTTCGAACGCGGCCGAGCCGGACACGTCGGGGCCGAGCAGCGGCACGCCCGGCGCCGCGGCTTCGATCGCGCCGCGGTAGACGGCGACTTCTTCGGCGTAGCGCACGAACGTCCACGGTTCGGCGCGCATTGCGTGGCCGCCGTACGCGTTCGGCTCGTTGCCGATCTCGATGCCGGCGAGCCATTCGCCGAGCGCCGCCTTCGCGGCCGCGACCTCGCGCGCGGCCGCCTGCGGTTCGAAGTGGACGATGCCGACGGTCAGCACGACGTGCCAGCCGCTCGCCGCAGCGAGCGCGCCGAGCTCGCGCAGGTCGTCGACGTCGACGACGCCCGACGCCCATTCCGGGCGCGGCGTGCGGTTGTCGGTCCACGCGATCCGCGTATCGGCGGAGGCGCCGCCGAAGCGCAGCACGCCGGGGCCGAGCGAGCGCAGCATCGTCACGAAGTCGCCGCGGTCGGAGTAGCGCGCGATCTGCGGCAGCGCGGACATCTCGAACGAGAGGCCGATGAACGCCGGCGGCACGGTCGGCCCCGGATGCGTCGCATCGCCGGCGATCGTCACGATCGGACCGGCCGGCGCCGTCGGCTTCGCCGGGGGCCTCGTCTTCGACGCCGGCCGCGGCTTGGCCGCGGCGCTTGCGGCGCCGGCGCGGTCGACGTCGCCCGACGAGCCGTCGTCGGGCGCGAATGCGTGCAGCGCGGCGAGCGCGAGCGAGGCGGCGAGGGCGAGCAGGAGCAGCGTCGAGAGCACGCCGCGCAGGGGAGCGCCGGCGCCGGCTGCCGCCGCGTCGCGGCCGGCTGGACCTGGGCGCATCATCGACCGGGAGTTAACTGATCGTCGCGCCACGATGCGCCGGGGCGCACGCGCGCGGCGGCTAATGTTGGCGGCGAGCGGCGGCCAAGCGAGTGTCAGGAGGGAGTCGATGGAGTACGTCAATCTCGGCGCAACCGGACTGCGCGTGTCACGCATCTGCCTCGGGATGATGAGCTTCGGCAACGACTCCGAGCGCGCGTGGGTGCTCGACGAGAACGCCGCCGAGCCGATCGTGCGTGCGGCGGTCGAGGGCGGGATCACGTTCTTCGACACGGCCGACACGTACTCGGGCGGCGCGAGCGAGGTGGCGACGGGGCGCCTGCTGCCGAAGCTCCTGACGCGCGAGGAGCTCGTCGTCGCGACGAAGGTGTTCATGCCGATGACCCCCGGCGAGAACGGCGGCGGGCTCTCGCGCAAGCACGTCCTGGCCGCGATCGACGCGTCGCTGCAGCGCCTGCAGATGGACTACGTCGACCTCTACCAGATCCATCGCTGGGACCCGCGCACGCCGATCGAGGAGACGATGGAGGCGCTGCACGAGATCGTCCGCGCCGGCAAGGCGCGATACATCGGCGCGAGCAGCATGTTCGCGTGGCAGTTCGCGAAGGCGCAGCACGTCGCGCAGGGCAACGGCTGGACGCGGTTCGTCTCGATGCAGCCGCACTACAACCTGATCTACCGCGAGGAGGAGCGCGAGATGATCCCGCTGTGCGTCGATCAGGGCGTCGGCGTGATCCCGTGGAGCCCGCTCGCGCGCGGCGTGCTCGCGGGCAACCGCACGCGCGGCGGCGAGCGCAGGACGACGCGGTCGGACAGCGACGCGTTCACGGACTACCTGTACAGCCAGCCGACGGACTTCGACGTCGTTGAGCGCGTCGCCGAGGTCGCGGCCGAGCGCGGCGTGGCGCCGGCGCAGGTCGCGCTCGCGTGGCTGCTGCACAAGCCGGGCGTGACGGCGCCGATCGTCGGCGCGACGAAGCCGGAGCACCTCGCCGACGCGCTCGCGGCCGAGCAGCTCTCGCTGTCAGACGAGGAGATCGCGCGCCTCGAGGAACTGTACGCGCCGCACCCGGTGCTCGGACACGGCTAGGCGGTCGCTCAGCGCGTCGCACGCGTATGTACATTTGTATCGCGCGCGCAAACGGAGACCGGCGTCCTCAACGCTTCGGCGTCAACGCGACGACGGGGATCTGGCGCGTCGTCTTCTGCTCGTACTCGGCGAACTGCGGCATCAGCTCCTTCTGCCTGTCGAACAGCCGCTGGCGCTCGTCGCCGTCGGTGACGACGGCTTCGACGTCGAGCTCGTCGTTGCCGACCTCGACGGTCGCGGTCGGGTTGGCGCGCAGGTTGTGGTACCAGGCGGGGTTGTTCGGCGCGCCTGCCTTCGAGGCGAAGATCACCATGCGCTCGCCGTCCTGCTGGTAGACGACTGGCGTCGTGCGCCGCTCGCCGCTCTTGGCTCCGGTCGAGGTCAGCAGCAGCACGGGCGCGCCCTCGAACGGACCGCCGACCCTGCCTTCGTTCGCGCGGAACTCGTCGATGATTTTTCGGTTGAAGTCGTCCATCTCCGGCACGTCGCTCTCCAATCGTCGGGGTCGAGCTGAGCGTAGCGAGGGCGGCCGGCGGCCGTGTCGCCGCGCGGCTCGCTGGCGGACGCGCCCGCAGCCGGCGGGCGGCGTCTAGGGCGTCAGCCTGACGGGCAGCGTCTTCAGCTGGTTGAGGAACAGCGATTCGACGTGCGTCGGGCGCTCGGCGATCGCGATCGCCGGATAGCGCTTGAGCGTCTCCTCGATCAGGATGCGCAACTCCAGGCGCGCGAGCGCGGTTCCGAGGCAGAAGTGCCGCCCGCCGGCGCCGAACGCCTGGTGCTCGGCCTTACGGCGCAGGTCGAAGCGGTCGGGATCGTCGAAGCGCGTCTCGTCGCGATTGGAGGAGGCGTACCACATGACGACCTTCTCGCCCTCCTTGATCTTCTGCCCGTGCAGCTCGGTGTCGCATGTCGCGGTGCGGCGGAAGTGCGCGAAGGCGGGGAACATGCGCAGCGACTCCTCGACGGCGTCGGGGATCAGCGTCGGGTCTTCGAGCACGAGCTGGCGCTGCTCGTCGTCTTCCATCAGCGCGCGCATGCCGCTGCAGTAGGTCGCCTTCGTCGAGTCGTTGCCGGCGGCCATCAGCAGGAAGAAGCCCATCACGATCTCGTGCTCCTCGAGCTTCTGCCCGTCGACTTCGGCGTGCACGAGCACGCTCGTCAGGTCGTCGGTCGGGTTCTGGAGGCGCTCGGCGATCAGCTTGCGGCAGAGCTCGAAGATCTCGGGGATGTCCTTGTTGACGGCGCCGTCGAAGCCGTCGGGGTTGAGGTCCGGATCGGCCGCGCCGAGCGTCGAGTTCATCAGCCGCGCCCAGATCAGGTCTTCCTCTTCGGATATGCCCATGAAGCTGCCGATCACGCGCGAGACGACGGGCTGGGCGACGTCGGCGACGAGGTCGCACGTCTCGCGGCCGTGCAGCCGGTCGAGCACGCGGATCGTGATCGCGCGGATCGCCTCCTCGTGGTCGGCGATGCGCTTCGGCGTGAAGCCGCGCTGGAAGAGCGCCTTCAGCCGGTCGTGCTTGGGCGGGTCCATGCCGATGAACATCGCGCGCGCGAGCTCGATCGGGAATCCCGCCGCGGCGACGATCACGCCGCCGAGTTCGGAGGAGTACGTCTGCCAGTCGCGGCTGACCGTGTGCACGTCCTCGGCGGTCGTGACCGACCAGAAGCCCGGCTCCTCGGGGAACTCTTCGAAGCTCTCGGTCCAGTGGATCGGGCACTTGCCGCGCATCTGCTTGAACGCCTCCTGCGGCGGCCCGTCCAACCAGAGCTCGCGCTCGGTCAGTTCCAAGCTCTCGATGTCGCGTCCAACCGTTGCCATCAGGGCCTCCAAAGTTCGCCGATGCGGGATGCGCGAAGATCATACTGGCTGCGCAGCCAGTTTTTTTCTCGAATGAGTTCGCTCGACGCCGGCCTGGTCGAAGGAGCGCTCGACGAACGCGCGACCGGCGCTACGCGAGGGCGCGTTCGCGCAGCCGACGACGGCCGGCTCGCCAGCCGAGCGCGAGCAGCGTGAGCAGGGCCGCGAGCGGGACGAGCACGGCGAGCGCGATCAGCAGCACCGCGAGCAAGACGCGCAGCACGTCGCCGGCGTCGTGCAGGCCACGGCTCACGCCGAGGCCGCCGCCGCTCGCGGCGTGCGAGTCGCCGAGCACGGTCACTTCGACGGCCGAGTCGCTGCCTCGACTCGAAACCGACTGAAACGCCTGACGCGCCCGAGCGATCGCGCCGCCCGCGAGCGACAGCCGCGCGCGCAGGCTTTCGATCTGCCCCTGCGTGCTCGCGCGCGAAAGCGCGCGCAGCAACGCCTGGCGTTCGGCGACGGCGTCGCCCAGCTTGCGCTGCGCGGCGTCGTATTCGTCGGTGATGTCCTGCAGCGACTGGCTCTCGGCGCGCGTCGGCGCGAGCCGCGCGAGCGATGCGAGCGCCGCCGAGAGGCGCGCGCTCGGCAGGCTCAGGTGGAGGTTCGCTTCGCCGCCCGTGCCGCTTTCGAGGTTCACCTGCGAGCTCTGCACGAAACCGCCTTCGCGCACGGTCAGCTGCGCGACGCGATCGGACACCGACTGCACCGCTTCGGGCTTCGCGGCGAGCGTCAGCGACGCGGCGCGCTGCTGGACGCGCGCAGGCGCCGCCGCCTGCGCCGACGCGGTCGTGCCGGCGGCGCCGCTGGCTTCGGCGGTGGCGGGGGCGACGCTCTGGCTCTGTTCGCCGGAGTGCTTGCCGCTCGCGTGGGCGAGTCCTTTCAAGTCGCCTTGCCTCGGTCGCGCCGCCTGCGCGGCCGACTCGCCGGCGGATTTGATCGCCGGGCCGCTGTCCGGCCTGGCGAGGAGCGCGGAAACAGGCTTCTCGGTGGGCGCCGCGTTCCACGGGCCGACGAGCGCGAGTGTCGCGATCGCCGCGAGGACCGACACGCCGACGCCGGCGACGAGCGCCGGGCGCTGCCAGCCCCCGGCGAGCCGGCCGCGAATCCGCGTTGCGGCGGCACGCGGCCGACGCAACGCGCCGCGCCTCGTCGGGCGAGCTGGAGCGCGGGCTTCGATCCGCTCGCGCAGCCGCCGCTCGAGCTGCGGGTCGGGCGGCGGCGCGAGTGCGCGCACGTCGGCGCGCAGGTCGCGCCACCGCTCGGCGCTCTCGCCGACGGCGTCGCCGTGCAGCGCCGCCTCGATCTCGGTGGGCGTCGGCTCGCCGCTCGCACCGCCGGGCTGCGGGAACGGGATGATCCTCATGCGACCTCCTGATCGCCGAGCGCCGAGCACTGCTCTCGCAGCTTCAGCAGCGCACGGTGCAAGCGCGTGCCGGCGTTCGACTCGCTCGTGCCGAGCACGCGCGCGAGCTCGACGTTGGTCAGCGCGCCGTGGAACTTCAGCAGCACGATCTCGCGCTCGCGCGGGGAGAGCGCGAGCAGCGCCCGCTGCAGCGCGGCGCCGCGCTCGACGCGCTCGAACGCCGGCGCGGCCGCGGGATCGAGCGGCTCGCGCTCGTGCTCGCCGACCGGCTGGCGCCGCCGGCGACGCAGCTCGTCGAGCGCGGCGTTGCGCGCGATCGCGAACAGCATCGCGCGCGGAGTGCCCTTCGCGCGATCGAGTCGCGCGCGTGCGCGGAACAGGCGCTCGAACGCGAGCGCCGTCACGTCCTCGGCCGCGGCGGCGTCGCGCAGCAGTGAGATCGCATAGCCGTGCACGTCGCCGGCGCACTCGCGAAACAACCGGTCGAACGCGGGGCCTTCGAGCTCCTCGCCCGACTGCTGCCCGGGCACGGACGGCGCTTGCGTCGATGACAGCGGCCTTCTCACTACCCCAACTACGGTCGCGGGCGGCGGACCGTCACATCGCCGCCTAGAAGCGCTCCAGCACGCGCTCGATCGCATGCGTGCCGAACTCGACGGCGTCGACCGGCAGGCGCTCGTTCTCGGCGTGGATCAGGCGCATGAACGGCAGGTCGGCGGGGAGCTGCATCGGCAGGAAGCCGTACGTCTGGATTCCGAGCTGCGAGAAGAAGCGTCCGTCGGTGACGCCCGGCAGCAGCATCGGGATCGGCGTGCCGGTCGGGTCCAGCTCGCGCAGCGTCGCCGCGAGCGTGTCGAACATCGCGAGGTCGGGCTCGGCGGCGACCGGGTCGTGGCGCACGAGCTCGAACTCGGGCTCGACGCCGGCGAGCGCGCGCAGCTCGGCGAACAGCTGCTCGGGGCCGAAGCCCGGCAGCAGGCGGCCGTCGATCTCGAACGAGACCGCGTCGGGGATCACGTTGATCTTCTCGCCGCCGTGCACGATCGTCACGCTCGCGGTGTTGTGCAGCAGCGGGTCGAACAGCGAGCCGCGCTCGCCGATCACGTCGAGCAGGCGATCGGTCAGCGCCGGCACGAGCAGCCCGTTCAGCGGCAGCGCGAGCGGCGCGGGAAGCTCGGCGGCGATCGCCTCGATCATCGAGCGCGCGGGCGGCGTGACGTGGACCGGCAGCCGACGGCGGTCGAGCGCGCGAAGCAGCCGGCCGAGCTTGCCCATCGCCCCGCCGCGCACCGGCATCGAGCCGTGCCCGGACGGGCCGCGCAGCGTCGCGCGCGTCCAGCAGACCTGCTTCTCGGCGACCATGATCGGGTAGAAGCGCCGGCCGGCGACGTCGATCGTGAAGCCGCCGAACTCGCCGATCGAGTAGCGCACGCCGTCGAACAGCTCGGGGTGCTCGCGCACGAGGTACTCCGCGCCGAGCGCGCTGCCGGCCTCCTCGTCGGCGAGCACGCAGAGGATCACGTCGCCAGGAGGCTGCTCGCCGCGCGCGTGCGCGCGCATGAACGCGGCGATCATCATCGCGACGCCGCCCTTCATGTCGAGCGCGCCGCGTCCCCACACGTAGCCGCCGGCGACGTCACCGGCGAACGGCGCATGCTCCCACTCGCCACGCGCGGCGACGACGTCGACGTGCCCCTGCAGGAGCAGCGGCGGGCTCGCGCCGCGGCCGCGCAGCCGCGCGATCAGGTTCGGACGCTCGGGCTCGGCGGCGAGGATCCGCGTCTCGCAGCCGATCTGCTCGAGCAGGCGGCGAATCCACTCGATGCACTCGCGCTCGCCGCCGGGCGGGTTGCTCGTGTCGAAGCGCAGCAGCTCGCGCAGCAGCTCGGCCGGTCGATCGTGCAGCGCGTCCCCGCGCGTCTCCTCGCCCGGCATCGCGACAGTCTCGCCGATCGCCCGCGATGACGTCGGCGTAGCCTTCGCGCATGCAGCCCCTCGAGCTGGCGCCCGGCCTCTGGCGCTGGAGCGCGCCACACCCGGAGTGGACGCCGGACGCTGCGCCGGGAAGCTCCGCCGATTGGCCGCGCGAGGTCGGCTGCACGATGGTCGAGACGGGCGGGACGGCAGTGTTCATCGACGCGCTCGTGCCCGACGAGGAGCGAGCGGAGTTCTGGCGATGGGCCGACGCGCGCTGCGCCGGCCGCGACGTCCACGCGCTGACGACGCTCGCGTTCCACCGCCGCGATCGCGACGCGCTGTGCGCGCGCTACGGCGCGCAGACCTCGCGCGCCCGCGCGAGGCTGCCGCCCGGCGTCACCGCGCTGCCGCTGCGCGGCGCCGGCGAGACGATCTTCTGGCTGCCCGGTCACCGTGCGCTCGTGCCGGGCGATCGCCTGATCGCCGCCGCCGGCGGCGGCGTGCGCGTCTGCCCGCAGTCGTGGCTCGACTACCTGCCGCGCGCGCTGAGCGTCGCCGCCCTGCGTGAGCTGCTGCGTCCGCTGCTCGAGCTGCCGGTAGAGCGCGTGCTCGTCTCTCACGGCGAACCGGTCCTGGAGGGCGGGCGCGAGGCGCTCGCCGCCGCGCTCGCGTGAGGCGCCCGCTCGACCTCAGCCGCGCGTCAGCTCGGCGTAGCGGGCGAGCATCGCGTCGTCGTCGTCGTACTCGTACTGGTCGACCTGAATCGAATGGCCGCCCTCGACGACGGTCACGAAGCCCGCGACGAACGCGAACTGGCCGCGCCCGCCGGGACCCTGCCCGCGGTAGGACGCGCGGATCGCGACGACGCGATCGTCGCATGCCAGGACCTCGTCGATCGCGAAGCGCACGTCGGGCGAGACGGCGAACACCGACGAGGTCCAGGCCCGGCACGTGCTTCGCTCGATCGCTGCGGCGGCGCCGCCGGCGCGGTGGTCGACCATCGTCCAGTCCTCGTCGAACATCTCCATGAACGCGTCGAGGTCGCGTGCCGCGTAGCGCCTGGCGTACTCCGCGTAGTAGCGCAGCGGCGCCAGCTCTGCGAGCGCGGCGGGGACGCCCGGCGACTCGGACACGTGCGCGAGCAACGGCTCGTGTGGTTCCCACCCGCTGGAACGGCTCGAACTTATGGCAACTCCCCCATGGGTTGTCCCGCCCGGCAAAACCTACTCCTCGGGACGCTCCCCGCCGCCGCGGGGCGGCGGACGGGGAGCGCGATCGCGGGGGGAGCGGCGGGTAGAGGGCGCCGCGGCGTCGTCAGTGGTGGCGCTTCTTCGCCGGCGCCGTGTCGTGCACGGCGACGGTCGTCTGCGCGCTCTGGCCTTCCGGGCCGAGCGCTTTGAGCACGAGCACGTAGTTGCCGTGCGCGCGCGGCAGCGTCAGCGTCAGCACGTTCGCGCCCGACTTGACCGTGCGCGATCCCTGCGCGAGCCTGTGCCCGCCGTAGCTGAGCTTCGCCGCGGCCGAGACGTTGAAGCGCAGGCGCACGTGCGAGCCGGGGCGCCCCTTCAACGAGCGCGCGCCGGCGCTCAGCGTGAAGCGCTTCTTCGCCGGCGTCGAGCCGGAGCCGCTCGAGCCGGAGCCGCCGCCGCCCGCCGCTCCGGCGGCGCCGTTCGCGCCGTTCGCGCCGTTTGCGCCCGAAGCTCCGGCGCCGCCGTTCTGGCCGGCCGTCCCCGACCCACCGGCGTCTTCGACGACTTCGCGCAGCGCCGTCTGTGGGCTGACCGCACCGCCGGTGGCGCTCGAGATCTCGCCGAGCGCCGTCGCGACCGTCGTTTCGAGCGGCAGGCTCGCGACGAGCGATTCGACCGCGCCGGCCGCCGGCGTGCCGACGGCGACGCCGTCGAGCTCCGTCTGCAGCGTCACGGGCGGGATGCCCTGCAGTTTCGCGAGCTGCGCAAGCGTCAAATTCGACGTCGAGATCGTCGTGCCGTTGACGACGATCGAGCTGCCTCCTGCGCCGACTTCGATCTTCTCGCTCGCCGCGCCCTGAGCGGGGAACACCGCGAGCGCCCCCAGCGCCGCCGATGCGGCGATCGCGCCGACGTTGCGGAATCGAGCTGCGGGGTGCATCGGATGTCCTTTGCCCAGCATGGAACCTCCTTGTCGTGGTGACCGCCCGGCGCCGTCCGGCGGGGCGGATCGAAGGCGGCGGGCTTCGCGCGGATGCCGTTCGCTGAAAGCCGCCTTCTGCCTCACCAGCCAGATACCCGACCGCCCGGGCGCTCACGCGAGCTTCCAACAGACGTCCAGCTCGCGAGCGCGCGATCGACGTAGGATCGCGCGGTGACGCGCGCGCTCGCGACAGGCATCGTGCTCGGCCTCCTCGCCGCGCTCGCCGGCCCGCCCGGCACCGGCGCCTCCGGGCAGACGAAAGCCGGCCGGCTCGCCGGCGCGAGCACGAGCGAGGCGATCGCGGCGCTGCGCCCGGCGATCCACCAGTGGCCGATCCCGTACGGCGCGCAGCGCAAGCACGAGATGGCGGCGTACTCGCTGCTCCACTACGGCGAAGACACCTACGTCCTGCGCGACCCGAAAGTGATCGTCGAGCACTACACCGAAACGGCGACCGCGCAGGAGGCGTACAACACGTTCGCGCCGGACGTCCCCGACAGCGAGTTCCACGAGCTGCCGAACACGTGCGCGCACTTCCTCGTCGAGCGCGACGGGCGGATCGACCAGCTCGTGCAGCTCTCGCTTCGCTGCCGCGACACGGTCGGCCTGAACTGGACGGCGATCGGGATCGAGAACATCGGCTTCTCCGATCGGGAAATCCTCGAAGATCGCGCCCAGATGACGGCGTCGCTGCGGCTCACGCGCTGGCTGCGGTGCACGTACGGGATCACGCTCGACAACGTGATCGGACACAACGAGAGCCTGTCCTCTCCGTACCACCGCGAGCGCATCCCTGCGTTCCAGCACCAGACGCACTCCGACTGGAACCACGCCGACATGCACGTGTACCGCACGCGCCTGGCGCGTCTACGCTGCCCGGCGGGGAGCTTCGAAGCACCCACACGAACAGGCAAAGGAGGCACCTGATGGCGAAGGAATTCAAGGCGTTCCTGCTGCGTGGCAACGTCGTCGACCTCGCCGTCGGCATCGTCGTCGGCGCGGCGTTCGGCGCGGTCGTGACGGCGCTCGTGCGCGACCTGCTGACGCCGATCATCGGCGTGATCGTCGGCAAACACGACTTCTCGACGCTCGCGTTCACGATCAACAAGAGCACGTTCCACTACGGCGACTTCATCAACTACCTGATCGCCTTCCTGTCGATCGCCGCGGCGGTGTTCTTCTTCGTCGTCAAGCCCGTCAACGCGCTGATGGAGCGGCGCAGGACAGGCGTCGACGTCGAGTCCGAGACGCGCCCGTGCGGCGAATGCCTGAGCGAGATCCCGCGCCAGGCGCGCAAGTGCGCGTTCTGCGCCTCGCCGCAGCCGACCGCCGCCTGACGCCGTGCCCGCGCGTGCGATCTTGCAGCGGTGGGTGGATTTCTGCGTACGTGGTACTAAGTAGCCATGCCCAGGTCGATCTGGACCGGCGCGATCAGCTTCGGGCTGGTCACGGTGCCGGTCAAGCTCTACAGCGCGGTCAACCGCAAGACGGTCCGCTTCCACCAGCTCTCGGGCAAGAGCGGCGTGCGGATCGCGCAGAAGCGCGTCGACCCGCAGAGCGGTGAGGAGGTCGCGTACGAGGACATCGTCAAGGGCTACGAGCTCGCGCCCGACCGCTACGTCGTGGTCGAGCCCGACGAGCTCGCGACGCTGCAGCCGAAGAAGACGAAGACGATCGAGATCGAGGACTTCGTCGAGCTCTCGCAGATCGACCCGATCTTCTACGACCACCCCTACTACCTCGCGCCGGGCCCCGGCGGCGCGAAGCCGTACCGGCTGCTGCTCGAGGCGATGGCCGAGAGCGAGAAGGTCGCGATCGCGCGCGTCGTGATCCGCTCGAAGGAGCAACTCGTCGCGATTCGGCCGATCGGCGACGTGCTCGAGATGGCGACGATGCTGTTCGCAGACGAAGTCTCCTCGCCGGACCAGCTCGACGAGCTGCCGGACCCGAAGGAGGTCAAGACGACCAAGCGCGAGGTGGACGTCGCCAAGCAGCTGATCGACTCGCTCACCGGCGACTTCGAGCCGGACAAGTACCGCGACACCTACCGCGCCGACGTGCTCGCGCTGATCGAGCGCAAGGCCGAGGGCAAGGAGATCGCCGTGCAGCCCGAGGCCGAGGAGGTCGCGGCGCCGACGCCCGACCTGATGAGCGCGCTGAAGGCGAGCCTCGCGGCCGTGCGCGAGCACGGCGAGGACGACGGCGCCGCCAAGCCGCGCAAGAAAGCGGCGAAGAGCGCACCCGCCAAAAAAGGCCGCGCGAAAGCATCGGCGGCCAAGGCGCCGGCCAAGAAACCGGCCGCGAAGAAGGCGACCGGCAAGAAAGCGCCCGCCAAACGGGCCGCCGCCAAGCGGTAGGTGTCCGCCCGCCGCACGAGCAGGTCCGGCGGCGGGAAACCGGCGCGCGACGACGCGCGCCTGAAGGAGTACCGCGCCAAACGCGACTTCGAAGCGACCGCCGAGCCGAGCGGCGCGGCGGCGAGGAAGCGCACGGCGAAGCGTCGCGCGACGAGCGAGCCGGCGAAGAAGACGCGCGCGAAAAGACACAGTGCGAAGGCGCCGCGCTTCGTGATCCACGAACACAGCGCGACGCGCCTTCATTGGGACCTGCGGCTCGAGCGCGACGGCGTGCTCGCGTCGTGGGCCGTCCCGAAGGGGATCCCCGAGGAGCCGCGCGAGAACCGCCTCGCCGTGTGGACCGAGGACCACCCGCTCGAGTACGTCGACTTCCACGGCGAGATCCCGAAGGGGCAGTACGGCGCCGGCAGGATGACGATCTGGGACCACGGCTCCTACGACGTGCTCAAGTGGGAGCCGCGCAAGATCGAGGTCGCGCTGCACGGCGAGCGGCTCGACGCGCGCTACGCGCTGTTCCCGATCTCCGCATCGCCGCCCGGCGATGACGCTCCACCGAAGGAGTGGATGATCCACCGCATGGACCCGGCGGCCGACGCGACGCGCGAGCCGATGCCCGAGCACGTCAAGCCGATGCTCGCGCGCACGGGGCCGCTGCCGCACGACGAGCGCGCGTGGGCATACGAGATCAAGTGGGACGGAGTGCGCGCGATCGCGTACTCGACGCCCGGAGAGCTGCGCCTGGAGAGCCGCAACCTGAAAGAGATCACCGCGCAGTATCCCGAGCTCGCGCGGCTGAACCGCGCGCTGAGCTCGCACGCAGCGATCCTCGACGGCGAGATCGTCTCCTTCGACGCCCGCGGCCTGCCGAGCTTCGCGACGCTGCAGCGACGGATGCACGTCGGCTCGAGCGCACAGGCCAGACGGCTCGCGAAGGACGCGCCGGTGACGTACATGATCTTCGACCTGCTGTGGCTCGACGGCCACTCGCTGATGTCGCTGCCCTACGGCGAGCGGCGCGAGCGGCTTGCCGCGCTCGGTCTCGCCGGCGCCAGCTGGCAGACGCCGGACCACCTCACCGGCAAGGCCGAGGATGTGCTCGCGGCGACCGCCGCGCAGAAGCTCGAGGGCGTCGTCGCGAAGCGGCTCGACTCCGCCTACGAGCCGGGCGCGCGCAACGGCAACTGGCTGAAGATCAAGAACTTCGGGCGCCAGGAGCTCGTGATCGGCGGCTGGCTGCCCGGCGAGGGCCGCCGCCGCGAGCGGATCGGCGCGTTGCTCGTCGGCGTGTACGACGCCGACGGCGAGTTCCGCTATGCCGGGCGCGTCGGCACCGGGTTCTCGGACGCCGAGCTCGATCGGCTGGCGAAGCTGCTCGCGCCGTTGCGCCGTGAGGACTCGCCGTTCGAAGCCGGCGAGCGCCCGCCGCGCGGCGCGCTGTTCGTCGAGCCGACGCTCGTCGCCGAGGTCGAGTTCAGCGAGTGGACGGCCGCCGGCAGCCTACGCCACCCCTCCTACAAGGGACTGCGCGAGGACAAGGACGCGCGCGAGGTCGTCCGCGAGGACTTCGCGCCGGCGCTTGCCCCCAAGCGGCGTTCGGCGCGCGGCGACGGCGCCGCCGCGGCGCGCGAGCGCGACGATCGCGAGCAGCTCGGGCGGCTGGTGCTCGACGACGCGGGAACGAAACGGGCGAGCACGGTCGTCGAAGGCCGCGAGCTGAAGCTGTCGAATCTCGACAAGACGCTCTATCCGCAGGCCGGCTTCTCAAAGCGCGAGGTGATCGAGTACTACGCGGCCGTCGCCGAAACGCTGATCCCTCACCTGCACGGCCGCGCGTTGACCGTCAAGCGCTGGCCCGACGGCGTCGAGGGCAAGGCGTTCTTCCAGAAGCAGGCGCCGGCGCACCGCCCCGCATGGGTGCGCACGGTGACGTTGGCGAGCGAGAAGAAGCCGATCGACTTCCTGCTCGCCGACGACCACGCGACGATCGTCTGGCTGGCGAACCTCGCGGCGCTCGAACTGCACGTGCCGCTCGCGCGCGCCGAGCGCTGGGAACGCCCGACGACGCTCGTGTTCGACCTCGACCCGGGCGCGCCGGCGACGATCATCGAGTGCTGCCGCGTCGCGCTCACGCTGCACGGCATGTTCGAGAACCTCGGGCTGCAGAGCTTCGTCAAGACGTCGGGCAAAAAGGGCTTGCAGCTGTACGTGCCGCTGAACGAGAAGAAGGTCTCGTTCGCGCAGACCAAGCCGTTCGCGAAGGCCGTCGCCGAGCTGCTCGAGCAGAGCGAGCCGGAGCTGATCGTCTCGCGCCAGACGAAGACGCGCCGCGAGGGCAAGGTGCTGATCGACTGGAGCCAGAACGACCGCAACAAGACGACCGTCTGCGCGTACTCGCTGCGCGCGACCGACCGCCCGACCGTCTCGACGCCGCTCGAATGGGACGAGGTGCGCGACGCTCTCGATCGCGAAGATACCGACGCGCTGCGCTTCGACGCCGGCGCCGTGCTCGATCGCGTCGCCGAGCGCGGCGACCTGTTCGCGCCGGTGCTCTCGCTCGCGCAGAGGCTGCCGTCGCTGTAGGCCGGGACAGGCTACAAACGACGTAGAGGCAACAAACGACACAAGCTAGCTTCACGAGCCGGAGCGGTCCGCTAGATGCGCCCGCCTACGCCCCATTTGATTCGAGTTTCGCTGGTGGCTCGGCCTCGTCCCAGGCGAAACTCGCGCCGGTGAACCCTTCGAGGCCCGCTTTCGTAAGCTCGCGCGCTGGGGGCCAGTGCCGCCGTTTCTCCGTCGTCGGCCAGACGGGCACAAGCACCTCAGGGGCGAAATGTGCAGGGTCGACGAATCGGCCAAGGGCCTGCCGGAGAACGTCGCCGTGGTCTGTCGTTCCGGCGAGGACGTAGACGACCAAGTGGCGCAGCGCGAAGACGACGTAGTAGCCGAGTCGTTCTGGGGCTGGGTCGACCGGGCGCGATAGCGCGCTGACACTTTGGAAGATGTCGGGCATCACCTCGGTTGCGGCACCGATCCAGATGCGTACGTGCTCGGGCGGCAACTGGCGTTTGCCAAAGTAAGCGAGGTCGTCCAGCGGGACATAGGGCTCACCGAGTCGTCCGTCTGGGTCCGCCTCGTGCGCGGCGCGCAGCAGCTCAGGGTGTTGTTCGCGTTGGTCGTGAACCCACAGCATGAGCATCACCGCAACCTTGAAGGCCCATCTCGCGACGCGGGTCTGCTGGTCCTCGGTGAGGTCCACGGGCGCCTTATCCGTGATGCTCGCGCCCATTATCGTGCGCATTCGTTCATCGAGGCGTCTCATAAACCCGCCGTTGCAGCCCTCGCAAACGCGGTCGTTGACGACCACTTGCAGCGTGCCTTCCACGCGGCCGTATTCGCTCCACCGGATTACCAGCGGGTAAGGGAGGTCGAGTCGATTTGCGAACCCCCTCCCGATGACATGCTCCACGTTGAAGTTGGTGCGTCCGCAGCCCCAGACGCACCCGTCGGATGGCCCGAGCACCGCGCTAGCCTCGCTTACTCTCGGCCTAGTTCTGGTCGGCGCCGTTGGCGTCGGAGACCCGATACTCGAACTCTCGGCCTCCGCCGGGGACTGCTACGGGCACGCGCACGAGCGCCCCCATGCGAAGCAGGGCCTTCAGACGGTTATTCATGGCTTGAGGCGAGACACCCAGCTGAAGCCCGAGCTGCGAAGCCGAGAACTTTCCGCCGAACCGCGCAGCTGCGACGATCGTCTCGCGCAACGCAGGCTCACCGCCAAGCAACTCCGTGTCGCGCTCGCCGCGCACGGAGACGACGCCCATATTTCGCAACTTCAGTGCCGCGTCAATCGTTTCGGCAACGCCCCGATTCGCGCCGAAAATCACGATGGGATGCTCGTCATAGTAGCCCGTTAGCCATCCGCTCAGTAGCGGTCCAAAGAAACTATCCGCGAAGGGGAAAGAGATCGCTTGGATCTCGCGCGCATCGATTCCTACGGGTGCCTCGGCGGGCTGCGCCAACAGCTCTCGTTGCAGCGCCGAGCGTGCCGCCTCGCCCTGCTCTCGGGTCGCCAGAAGCCCGTCATCGCCAGTCCAGTCTGAGAGTCGGAAGTGCACTACATCGAGGGTAGCGCCTTCAGTTGTGGTCGTGAAAGCCATATAGGGAGGATACTATCCTCCCGTGCAGAATCAACCCCCACATGACCCGTCCCATCGACGCGGTGTCCGATTGGTTCCTGGGTGGCCCCGGCAAGCGGCAGTTGCTCTACGCGCTCGCGCACCCGGAGTCATGGGGAGCCGAGACTCCTCCATGGAGCAAGAAAGCGATCGCTAGACTTGCTGGTCTGCAGGAGAAGAAAGCCGTGGAGCGCCACATCGTGGCCCTGGTATGCGCTGACGTGATCGTCGGAGGCGACGACGGCTACGAGGTCAACACTTCGTCTCCGTTGCTCCCGCCGCTCCGAGATCTCACGGACGAGCTGGCGAAGCTCGCGCCTGAACGGCTTCCGCGCGCTCGCGGCGGATAGGGTTGCCCGAGCGTCACGCGATCATCTGCTAGCGTGAAGGCGCTACACACGATCCGGGATCGTCTAATGGTTGCCCCTGATGGCGTCTAGGGGGTGAGGATGCCTACCTTTCCCGTAGGAGATCTAGGTTCGAGCCCTAGTCCCGGAGCTGTAGATGTTCCGCCGAACCGCCGATACGATGCAGCACACGGGAAAGGTAGGCATCTCGGGCCGACCCGAGATGGAGTTGTACGGAGCCCGCTTCGGCGGGCTCCAGTCGTATCTGAACGCCGCGGAGGTCACCAGGTGGTGATCTTCCGGCTCGCGCCTGGCGAAGTCGCTCCGTGGGCCGGGAGCTACAGGCTCGTCGGACACTACGGCGAGTGGATGGGACGCACCGTCTCAGCCAAGCAAGGTGATCGACTCCCGCTCGTCGAGACGGAGGGCAAATCGGAGCTTTGGTTCGTGCTCGATGACGAGCTCGCTGAGGCGATCGACGCGGCGTAGCCAGTTATACAGCGGTCTTACAACTGCCCCAGGTCGCTCAGCTGCCGTTCGTACGGCCCGCGGCCGGTCAGGCAGACCGCGCCGCAGCGCGCAGCGAGCGACAGCGCGTCCGCTATCTCCATCCCGGCGGCGAGCCCGTATGTGAGGCCGGCGGCGAACGAGTCGCCGCAGCCGTATGAGTCGACCGGCCCGCCCGGGACGGGCGCCGCCGCCCAGCGGCCCGAGCGTCCGTCGCGCGTTCGGTAGGAGCCGCCGCGCGCGCCTTCGGTCAGCACGAGCAGCTCGGCCTCGTCCTGCACCGGCGCCGCCGCGTCGCGCTCGATCGCATCGCTCGCGCTGAGCACGATCGCGTCGATCGGCACGCCGTGACCGAGCGCGTCGCGTGCGCGCGGGTTGGCGACGAGCACGCGCGCGGCGCGCGCGGCGCGAAGCGCGTCGGCGTCGCCGGCGGTGAAGTACACCGCATCCATCTTCGCGAGCTCGCCCCACGGCAGCGCGCCGTCGCCGCCGAACGGCTGCAGCCGCTCGCCCAGCGTCGTGATCGTCCGCTCGCGCGCGTCGTCGACGAGCGTGATCGCACGCCGCGTCGGCTGCTCGCGCGTCGCGTGCGCGACGCGCACGCCGAGCTCGGACAGGCGAGCGAGCGAGCGGCGCGCCGGCTCGTCCTCGCCGAGCGCCGTGATCAGCAGCGAGGAGCCGGCGAGCCGCGCGAGCTGAACGGCGACGACCGCGCCGCCGCCGGCTGGCTCCTCGAACGGGTCGCGCGCGTGGATCACCTCGCCCGCGCGCGGCACGTGCGGCACGTGCGCGTACTGCACCCACTCGATGTGACCGACGACGGCGACGCTCGCTCGGCTCCCGTGCACGCGCGCCAGTCTCGCACGGACCCGCACTCGCTCATATGATCGGCGCGAGATGAGCGACACCGCGACGCCCGAGCAGCCGCGCGACTCGATGCCGTTGTTCGCGCTGCTCGGCATCGAGCTGACCGAGGCGACGCCCGAGCGCGTCGCGGCGAGGCTCGACTACGCACCCGAGCTGTGCACGGCCGGCGGCTTGCTGCACGGCGGCGCGCTGATGGCGCTCGCCGACGGCTGCGGCGGCGTGCTCGCGTTCCTCAACCTGCCCGACGGCGCGATCGGGACGGCGACGATCGAGTCGAAGACGAACTTCCTGCGCGGCGTGCGCGACGGCGGCGTCTCCTCCGAGACGCGCGTCCTGCACGCCGGCCGCACGACGATCGTGATCGAGACGACGATCGCGCGCGGCGACGGCGCGCTCGCGGCGAAGGTCACGCAGACGCAGGCGTTCCACTACCCACGATGAGCGCCGGCGCGTGCATAACCGGCACGGTGATCCCGCTCGACGGCGGCATCACCGGCTGCGGCTGACTCCGACGCCGGCCGGCCCCGACGCCGCCGGCGCACCCCCGGCCGGCCCCGACGCCGCCTGCGAACCCCGGAGCGGCCCCGCCGCCGCCGGCGAACCCCCGGCGCGATCACGCCACGCCGCCGCCGGCGAGCCGCGCCCGACCCTCCCTGCGTACGCAAAATATTTGCGTACGATGAGGTATGCACAATCGCCGTGCGATCGCGTACATACCCTCGACGGCCGCCGGCCAACCGGTCACGAATCACGCGCCGGCGGCCGCCGGTCTCGACGTCGTCGGCGTCTTGCGCGACGGGTCGGGCGAGAGCGCGAGCGTCGCCGGCGCGCTCGCGCGGATCGCACGCGGCGAGGCGTCGGTGCTGCTCGTCGCGCGCCTCGCCGACGCGGCGCGCTCGGCGCGTGAGCTGATCGCGCTGCTCGACTGGCTCGCGTCGGCGAGCGCCGGACTGGTCGCGCTCGACGTCGGCTTGGACACGGCGTCGGCCGCGGGACGGCGAACGGTCGCTGCGCTGCGAGAGGTCGAGCGCTGGGAGCGCGCGCCGTCCCCGGGTCGCCCGCCGCGCGGCCGGCCGGGGCTGAGCGCGATCGCCCCGGACGTGGGCGCGCGCGTAGCCGCGATGCGCGAGCGCGGGCTGAGCCTGCGGGCGATCGCCGACGCGCTGAATGCGGACGGCGTGCCGACGCCGCGCGGCGGCGTGCGGTGGCGGCCGTCGAGCGTGCAGGCGGCGCTCGGCTACCGTCGCCCGCGGCCGCCGCTGCCGGGCGTCCCGCCGCCGCCCCCCGCGCCACGGCGTGCTCGGCCGCGGCCACCGGCCAAACGCCGTCCGCGCGGCCCGCGGCCGGGGTCGGCGCCACCGCACGAGCGAGGTCCGTCGTGACCGGGCTGATCGAGAACTTCGGCGCGCTCGGCGTCTTCCTGCTGATGGTGCCCGAGAGCGCCTGCATCCCGGTCCCGAGCGAGGTCACGCTGATCTTCGCCGGCGTCGCCGTGGACCAGGGCTGGATGAGCTTTCCGCTCGCCGCGCTCGCTGCGACGGGCGGCAACCTCGTCGGCTCGCTGCTCGCTTACGGCGTCGGCGCGAGCGGCGTGCTGGCGGGCGCACCGCTCGTCGGATCGACGCTGCGCCGCTGGGAGGGCCTGATCGAGCGGCACGGGACCCGCGCCGTGCTGACCGCCCGGCTGATGCCGCTCGCACGGACGTTCGTCTCGCTGCCGGCCGGCGCCCGCGGCGTTCCGCTCGCGCCGTTCGTCGCGCTGACGGCGATCGGCTCGGCGCTGTGGGCCGTCGCGTTCATCCTCGTCGGGCTGCTCGCGGGCGCCGCGTGGGCCGAGGTCAGCTCGCTGCTCGGCAAGGTGCTGCTCGGCGCCGGCGTCGTCGTGATCGCGTGGACGCTGCTGCACGGCCGCGAGCGTCGCGACGGCGGCGATCGGTGAGATGATCAGGCCATGCGCCGCGCGAACGTGTTCGACGACGAGTACGAGTCCGACGAGTCCGACCCCGACGGCTTCCGCGCCACGATGGCGCGCGTCGGCAAGACCGCGGGCGGCGAGGAGCTGGCGGTCAAGGCGTTCGAGCTGCCGCCCGGCGAGAGCCTCTGCCCGTACCACTACGAGTACGTCGAGGAGTGGCTGCTCGTGCTCGACGGCGACGTCGCGCTTCGCACGCCCGACGGCGAGCAGGAGCTGACGCGCGGCGACCTCGTCTGCTTCGCGCCCGGCGCGGCGGGCGCGCATCGGGTCAGCGGTCGCGGCGAGCGCACGGCGCGCGTGCTGATGTTCTCCAGCGCGCGCGAGCCGGCCGTGGCGGTGTACCCCGACAGCGACAAGATCGGCGTCTGGCCGGGCAGCGACGAGGACACGGTGATGCTGCGTCGCGCCGACGGCAACGTCGACTACTACGACGGCGAGCGCTAGCTGGGCGCGGCTCCGCAGCCGCCCGCCGCGGGGCGGCGCTGCGTCAAGCTGAATGGATGGGCAACCTCCTCGAGCAGCTTCGCGTGCTGCGTCATCGCGACTTCCGCTACCTCTGGCTGGCGCAGTCGGCGAGCGTGATCGGCGACTGCATCGTCGTCGTCGCGCTGGCCCTGTACGTGATCGAGCTGACCGGCAGCGCGACGGACCTCGGACTCGTGCTGGCCGCGGCGAGCCTGCCGCTCGTCGCGTTCCTGCTGCTCGGCGGCGTGTGGGCCGACCGGCTGCCGCGCCACCGCGTGATGGTCGTGACCGATCTCGTGCGCTTCTCGCTGCACGCGCTGCTCGCCGCGCTGATCTTCGCGCGCGTCGTCGAGATCTGGGAGCTGATCGCGATCGAGGCGCTGTTCGGCAGCGCGGAGGCGTTCTTTCGCCCAGCGGCCAACGGCCTGCTGCCGCAGACCGTGCCGGAGGCCGAGATCCAGCAGGCGAACGGCCTCAGCACGCTGTCGAACAACATCGGCGAGTTCGCCGGCCCGGCGCTCGCGACCGCGCTCGTGCTCGGTCTCGGCGCCGGCTGGGCGTTCGCGCTCGACGCCGCGACGTTCCTGCTCAGCGCCGCGTTGCTCTCGCGCGTGCGCCCGCGTCGCCGCACGCTGGCATCCGACGCGCGCGAGACACGGCGGTCAAGCGCGACTCACGGGCCGGTGCGCACGAGCGGCGACCTCGCCGCCGAGCGCGTCGGCGTCGTGAGCGAGATCCGCGAGGGCTTTCGCGAGGTGCGCTCGCGCAGCTGGGTGTGGGCGACGCTCGCCGCGTTCTGCGCCGCCCTGTTCACGGGGCTCGCGCCGTGGTTCGTGCTCGGGCCGCTCGTGGCGCGCCAGCAGTACGGCGCGATCGGCGTCTACGGGCTGCTCTCGGCGGTGCTCGGCATCGGTACGATTGTCGGCTCGCTGCTCGCGATCGGCTGGCGGCCGCGCTTTCCGATGCGCGCGGCGATGCTCGCGATCCTGCTGTGGCCGATCGCAGCCGTCCTCTACGCGGCCGGCGTGACGCTGCTCGTCGTGGCGCCGGCGATGCTCGTCGGCGGCTGCGGCATCGCGATGTTCGACGTGTGGTGGACGACGGCGCTCGCCGAGCGCATCCCGCCGGACAAGCTCTCGCGCGTGAGCTCCTACGACTGGATGGTCTCGCTCGCGCTGCTGCCGCTCGGCTACGTCCTTTCCGGACCGCTGGCGGGGGCGCTGGGCGCGGTCGACGTGCTGCTCGTCGGCTCGGCGCTGGCCGCGATCGCGCTGGCGCTCGGCCTGCTGCCGCGCGAGACGCGCATGCTCAGGCGCCTGCCGGCGTGACGCTGCTCGCGCGCGTGAGGACATAGGCTTGCAGCGCGTGGACTTCCTGATCGCCAAGGACGACCTGCACTCGTGCCGCTTCGAGCAGGCGCCCGTCCGCGAGCTCGAGCCGGGGCAGGCGCGGCTGCGCGTCGAGCGCTTCGGGCTGAGCGCCAACAACGTGACGTACGCGATGTTCGGCGAGGCGATGAGCTATTGGCGCTTCTTCCCGGCCGAAGAGGGCTGGGGACGGATGCCCGTGTGGGGCTTCGCCGAGGTCGTCGAGAGCGACGCGTCGCAGCTCGAGCCGGGCGTTCGTGTGTACGGCTATCTGCCGCCGTCGAGCGAGCTCGTGCTCACGCCGGCGCGGATCGACGAGCGCGGCTTCCTCGACGCGTCGCCGCACCGTGCGAGCCTGCCGGCGGCGTACAACAGCTACGCACGCGTCGATGCCGACCCGATCTACGACGCCGACACGGAGGAGCTGCAGATGCTGCTGCGGCCGCTGTTCTTCACGTCGTTCTTGATCGACGACTTCCTCGCCGACGCCTCGCTGTTCGGCGCCGGCGCCGTGTTGCTGTCGAGCGCGTCGTCGAAGACGGCGAGCGGGCTTGCGTACCTGCTCTCGCGCCGCGAGGGCGTCGACGTCATCGGCCTGACCTCGCCGCGCAGCGTCGCCTTCACCGAGTCGCTTGGCGTCTACGACCGCGTTGTCACCTACGCGGAGATCGAATCGCTCGACGATGCGGCCGCGGTGTACGTCGACATGTCGGGCGATGCGCAGGTGCGCAACGACGTGCACACGCACTTCGGCGAGCAGCTGGTCCACTCGGCGGTCGTCGGCGCGACGCATCACGACCGCATGGACGCCGTGCCCGGCTCACTGCCGGGCGCTCCGCCGACGTTCTTCTTCGCGCCCGATCGCGTCGCCAAGCGCATCGCGGAGTGGGGCCGCGAGGGCTTCGAGACGCGCGTCGCCGATGCGTGGCGGCCGTACGCGCAGTGGTGTGGGGGCTGGCTGCAAGTAATCGCCGAAGAGGGACCCGAGCCCGTGCGCAAGGCCTACCTCGACCTGCTCGACGGGAATATCGACCCGGCCGCCGCGCACGTGCTCTCGCTGCCGGCCTAACCCGGCCCGTCACTCGCCGGCAGGCGACGCCGTGCCCTGTGCTCGACGATGCTCGCCAGCGCCACGCTCACCTCGAACAGCAGGTACAGCGGCACGGTCTCGAGCAGCAGCGTCACCGCGTCGCCCGGCAGCAGCGCCGCCACGGCGCCGCACCCGAGCAGCGCATAGCGGCGGTTCTTGCGCAACTGCCTCGGCGTGACGATCTCCGCCCGCGTCGCGGCGAGCACCGCGACGGGAATCTGGAAGACGAGGCCCATCGCCAGCAGCGTGACGGCGGCGAAGTGGTAGTACTGGCTGGCCTGCACGAGGACGTTGAACTCGCCGCTGTTGAAGTTCTGGAAGAAGCGCACCGCGGCGGGCAGCACGACGAAGTAGCCGAACCCCACGCCGGCGACGAACAGCAACGGGATCGCGAGCGTCAGCGAGCGCGCGACGTCCTGGCCCTTGGGGCTGAACGCCGGCAAGAGGAAGCCGTAGAGCTCGAAGAGGATCACCGGCAGGGCGAGGATCAGCGCGAAGAGCAACGCGATCGAGATCGTCGTCGTGAACGGCTCGCCGATCCCGAGCGTGACGGGCTTGTCGCCTTCGGGCGCTCGCGAGAGCGCCTTCACCGCCTGGCTGAGCTTCGGGCTCACGCCGACGAGCGCCGCGCGCGTGGCCGGCGAGGCGCCGCTGCCCGGGCGCTCGAGGGCGCCGACGACGCTCTGCAGCTGCGTGGCGACGCTGCGCGCGCCCTGCTGGACCCGGTACGTCGCCCCGAGCGGCCCGGAACCGGCCTTGACCTGCTTCTGGGTCTGCTTCGCCAGCGGGTCGTTGATGATGTGAAGCAGCGCGTGGTTCTGCCACATGCAGAAGCCGAACGCGATCGCCAGCGCGGCCAGCGAGACGATCAGCCGCGCGCGCAGCTCGCTGAGGTGATCGACGATGCTCAGTCGATCCTCGTGCCCGATGCGGGCTGCGGCGACGGCCATGATCGCTCCCGGCTCTCCCTCGGACCCGCGCTAGGCGAGCGGGGCGCCGCTCTGGTGGACGGGGCCGGAGGCGACCGGCTCGCGCACGGCGACCGGCTCCTGCGCCGTCGCCTCCTCGCGCACGGGCGCGACGGCGGGCGTGCCGGCGGCCGGCTCGTGGGCGAGCAGCGTAGTGGGCGCCTCGCCGCTCAGCGACTCCTTGAAGCCGCGCATGCCGCTGCCGAGCGAGCGCCCCATCTCGGGCAGGCGCTTGGCGCCGAAGACGAGCAGCAGGAGGATCAAGAGGAATGCGATGTGAAGTGGATTGTCTAGGCCCATGGTGAGTGGCTCCCGTTTCTTTCGTGAATTTCGGATCGGCGACGGGTTTTGACGTCCCGATCAGGACTACGCGGCGGCGGCGCGCGCGGATCACGCGCCGCCGCCGCGGAGTGGCTACGCCTTGATCAGCGGGCCGGCCTTCGCGAGCACCTGCGCCTTGGTCAACGGCACGTCGAACCCTTCGTTCGGCGTCGGGCTCTTGCCGATCAGCAGGTCGATCGCCGCCGCGTGGCGGGCCTCGGTCTGCACGATGCTGCCGGCCGCCGCCAGTATTTCCTTGCTCTTCAGCGACGGAGCAGCGCCGTTGTAGGCGCCGACGCCGGTGTTCTCGAGCACTGAGGCGAGCGCCAGGAACGACGCCTGACTCGAGCCCGGGAACACGAACGTCGGTTTCTTCACCGGCGTGCCGCCGAGCTTTTTGACGGCGGCGCTCAACGCCGAGACGTGCGCGGCCTCCTCGGCGCCGAACTCCCTGGCGTACGCCTTCGCTTCGCCGCTGAGGCCGACCTGCTTGCCCTTGACGTTGTAGAAGTCCGCCTCGAGAAACTCGAGCGTCAACGCGAAGTTGAGGATTTCCGCGTCGCCGCCGCCCGTTTCGGCCAGCGCCTGTGAGACGAACGGCGCGACCGAGGCCGTGCCGTAGAAGGCGCCGGCGGCGAGCGCGCCGCGCAGGATGAACGCCGAGCGGGTCATGCCGTGGACCTCGCAGGCTGCAAGCTCGCGGCTTGCGATCTCGTTCTCAGTCATCTTGGTTCCTTTCGTGCCGGTGGTGAACGGTTAGGACAGGAACGGTTTGACCGCTGCCAGGACCGTGGACATGTCGGCCGGCACGGCGAACGCGCCGTCCGGCGTGACGGACTTCTTCACGAGCGTGCCGAGCGTCGCCGCGTGGCGCGCCTCGACCGAGTGGATCGCGAGCGCGGAGGCGAGCACTTCCGGGCTCTGGATGTTCCCCGCCTGCCCGAGATACGCCGACGCGCCGAGGTTCTCGACCGTGTAGGCGAGCAGCGCGACCTGCGAGGCGCTCGTGATCGGGAATTTCCCGTTCGGAGCGGTCGCCGGCGTACCGCCGAGCTTGCTGACGGCCCCTTTCAGCGCGGTCACGTGCGTGTCCTCCTGGCTGCCGAACTTCTGCAGCAGGTCGCCCACCTTGCCGCTGAACAGGTTCGCGGCGATCACCTTCGAGTAGAACTGCGACTCGAGGTACTCGAGCGTCAGCGCGTAGTTGAGGATGCCGACGTCGCCCATCGTGCTCGACGCCGTGCTCGCGGTCGTGCTCGGAGCGGCCGCTGTCGTCGAGCTCGTGGTTTTGCTGCTGCTGCCGCATGCGGCGAGCACGAACGCGCCGAAGCTCGCCGCGCCGGTGGCGCCGGCCATCTTCAGGAAGCGCTTGCGGTCGACGTCGTCGCGCACGAGCCGCTCGACGATGCCGGCCGGCTGGGGCGGCTGCTCTTCGGTTGAATTGGACATCTCGTGATACCTCCGATCGGGTGGCTGGTTCCGTCGCGCCGCCCGGCGAAATCGACCGGGCGGCGCGACGGGGAATCGATGCTCAGGCGATGAAGCCGGTGCCTTCGACCGCCTTCAGGACGGCGGCGGCGGTGAGCGGCTTGTCGAACGGGCCTTCGGGCGCGATCGCCGCACCGCTCGGGTCGTTGAGCAGGCCGATCACGCTGGCGTGCCGCGCCTCGATCGTCAGGATCGAGCCGGCGGCGGCCACGTAGGCCGGCGTTTTGATGTTGAGCACCTGCCCGAGGTAGGCGTGCACTCCGGTGTTCTCCAGCACCTGCGCGGTCTTCATGAACGTTTCCGCGTTCGTGTTGGCGCCTTTGAAGTTGAACGTCGGTTCCTTCGCGGCCTTCGAGCCGAGCGCCTTCTTGAGGAACTTGACGTGCGCGTTCTCGTCGGCCGTGACGACCTTCAGGAACGCCGCGGCCTGGGGCGTGAGCGGCAGGTTCGCGGCGGTCGCGCCGTTGTAGAACGCGGCCTCCAGGTACTCGAGCGTCAGGGCATAATTGAGGATGCCGATGTCGCCCTTGCCGAATTTCGCCGGCGGACGACCGTAGCCCGACGCAGCCATCGCGCTCGGCGCCAGCGCCGAGACGATCGCACCGCCGCCGACCACAGCGCCGCCCGCGAGGCCGGCCTTCTTCAGGAAGCTCAGACGCGTGTCGCCCGAGACCTCCTCGGCCGCTTCGCGAACTGCGCCGTCGACGTCGACCTCGTCCAGATTGATCTCGTAGCTCATTGCTGTTGCTCCTTTCGGTGACCAGGATCACGGTGCCCGGAGGGGTCCCCTGGCGATACCGTTGACTGCTCTGTACGGGCGACCGTGCGATCCGGATCACCGGGCCATGCGACGGGCCGGCTCGGGCTCGCGCGCGAGTGATCCGAAAGGGCGGCTGATGCGTAGAGTCCGGCGATGCCACTGCTGTGGCGCGAGAGCGCCAGCTCGAAGGAAAAGCTCAGAAGGCTCGCCGACGAGGAGCTGATGGAGCTCGTCGCCGGCAACGACGCCGACGCGTTCGAGGTCGTGCTCGAGCGCCACAGCGACGCCGCCTTCTCGCTCGCCTACCGGATCTGCGGTCAGCGCGCGCTCGCCGAGGAGATCGCCCAGGAGGCGTTCCTGTCGGTCTGGCGCAGCGGCGCGCGATACGACCGCGCGCGCGGCAGCGTGCGCACGTGGACGCTCGGCATCGTCCACAACCGCGCCGTCGACACCTTGCGTCGCAGGGGCGTGCACGAGCGCCGGCAGGTCAGCGACGAGGGAATCGAGGAGAAGCTCGAGGCGCCCGAGCGGACCGACGAGCAGGTCGTCGAGAACGCCGCCTCGCGCGAGATCCGCGGCGCGCTCGGCGAGCTCCCCGCCGAGCAGCGCCGCGTGATCGAGCTCGCCTACTTCGGCGGCTTCACGCACGTCGAGATCGCCTCGATGCTCGACACGCCGGTCGGCACGGTCAAGGGCCGCATGCGCCTCGGCCTGCACAAGTTGCGCGATCGCCTGCAGGGCTGGGAGACGGTCCCCACATGAGCGTGCGCGAGTCCGACTTCGACTGCCCGCACTGCGCCGACGCGGCCGCGTACGTGCTCGGCTCGCTCGAGCAGGGCGAGCTGGAGCGCTACCGCGAGCACCTCGCCGGCTGCGCCCAGTGCCGCGCCGAAGTCGCCGACCTGCAGGTCGTCGTCGACGAGCTGCCGGCGAGCGTTCCGCCGGCGGCGCCCTCCGAGCAGATGCGCGCGAAGATCCTCGCGACGGTCCGCTCCGAGGCCGCGCTGCTCCACGCGGCCGGCGCGAGCGCCGACCGCCCCCACGAGGCCGCCCGCCACGCGCGCTGGCGGTGGGGTCGCGGCTCGATCGCGGGCGCCGGCGTGGCGCTCGCGGCGGCGATCGCCGCGATCGCGATCGCGATCGGCTCCTCGGGTCAGTCCAAGCTCGTCGTGATCCGCGGCAAAGGCGAAGGCCCGGCGCGCACCGCGCAGGTCTCGCTGCAGCGACGCGACGGGCAGTCCGAGCTCGTCGTCGCGAACATGCCGCAGCCGGCGCTCGGCAAGATCTACGAGGTGTGGCTCAGCCGCGGGCGCGGCGACGCCGAGCCGACGAACGCGCTGTTCAGCGTCACCGGCCACGGCAGCGCCGCGGTCGACGTGCCGAACAGCCTGCACGACATCAGGGAAGTGATGGTCACGAGCGAGCCGCTCGGCGGCAGCTTGCACCCGACGAGCGCGCCGCTGATCCGGGTCGTCCTGCCGGCCTGACGCGCTCGCGCCGGAGCGCGCCTGCTCCCGCGTGCCGGCCGCCGGCGCTACTCGCCGGCGCCGGCGCCGGCGCTCGCGCCGCGCGCGTTGCGCACGAGCCGGCGCATGCCGGCGATCCATCGTTCGGGGTCCGAGCCCTTCAGCGCCATGAATTTCGCGACCTCCGGGTGCGGCAGGATCAGCAGGCGCTCCGCGTCGATCCCCTCGACGACCGCCTCGGCGACGTCGTCGGGCTCGAGCAGGCCGCCGGCGGTGAGCGCGGCGGCGGCGGCCGGCTCGTCCATCGCCAGTTCGAGCATCGGCGTGCGCACGCCCTGCGGGCAGATGCACGACACGCGGATGCCCGCTCTCGCCGTACTCGATCGCCAGCCACTCGGCGAGCGAGACAGCGGCGTGCTTGGTGACGCTGTAGGTCAGCGAGGAGACCTGCGTCAGCAGGCCGGCGGCGGACGCCGTGTTGATCAGATATCCCTCGCCGCGCTCGAGCATCTCCGGCAGCAGCGCGCGCGCAGCCCAGACGTGCGCCATCACGTTGACGCGCCACGCTTCCTCCCACGCGGCGTCGGACGCCTCCGGGCCGCCGCCTTCGCCGGGCACGCCGGCGTTCGAGACGAAGATGTCGATCGCGCCGTTCGCGTCGATCGCCTGCGCGATCAGCTCGTTGACGCCGTCCTCGCGACTCGCGTCGAACTGGACCGCGAGTCCGCCGATCTCCTCGGCGACGGCCTGCGCTTCCGCGAGGTCGCGATCGGCGACGACCACGGCGCGCGCGCCCTCCGCGTCGAAACGGCGCGCGAGCGCGCCGCCGATCCCGCCGCCGCCGCCCGTCACGACGATGTGCCTTCCGGAAAGCCGCATGGCGGCGTACTGTATGGGAGGGATGGCAGGAGAGGCGGGAGCGGTCTTCGAGCAGACAGCCGCGGCGCGAGCGCGCGTCGCGCCGCTGTGGGGCGAGCTGCGCTACGGCGGCGAGCTCGCACAGCCTGCTGCCGACGAGCCGCGCGCAGTTCACGATGGTCGAGCGGCGCGCCGACGCACCGCCGGTGCTGGCGATCCCCGGCTTCATGGCCGGCGACGCCTCGCTGGGCGTCCTGCGCCATTGGCTCGCCGCCGCGGTCATCGCGTGGCGATGAGCGGCATGCACGCAACGTCGGCTGCGCCGAGCGCGATCGTCGCGCGCCTGCGAGAGCAGCTCGCGCCGCTCGCCGAGGACGCCGGCGAGCGGTCGTGCTGATCGGGCAGAGCCGCGGCGGCGCGCTTCGCCCGCGCGCTCGCCGTGCGCCACGCCCGACAGCGTGCGCGGGCCTGGCGATGCTCGGCTCGCCGGTCGCGACGGCCTCGCCGTCTCGCCGCAGGTGCTGCGCACCGTGCGCTGGGTCGCGCTGCTCGGCGACCTCGGGCTCCCGGGGCTGTTCTCGAGCACGTTGCCAGCGACGGCGAGTGCTGCGCGGTGTTCCGGGATGACCTGGCGGCGCCGCTCCCCGACGGTATCGATGCAGTCGCCGTTCACTCCCGCAGCGACGGCATCGTCGACTGGCGGCGTGCGTCGACCCGCTATGCCAAGCGTCGAGGTCGACTCGAGCCACTGCGGCATGTCGGTCCATCAGGACGTCTACCGGGTGCTCGAGCGGGTGCTCGACGGTCGGTAGGAGCGCGGCATGGAATGGATGAGCCCGGTCGACTCGTCTTTCCTGCACGTGGAGAACGACACCACGCCGATGCACATCGGCGCCGTCAGCATCTTCGAGGGGCCGCCGCCGCCGTTCGCTGAGCTCCGTGCGATGGTCGCCGGCAAGCTCGGCCTCGTGCCCGCGCTACCGCCAGAAGGTCCGCTTCGTGCCGCTCGCCGCCGGGCCGCCCGTGTGGATCGACGACCCGCACTTCAGCCTCGACTACCACCTGCGCCACACCGCTATCCCTGCGCCGGGCAGCGAGGAGCAGCTGCGTCAGATGGCCGCCCGGATCTTCTCCCAGCACCTCGACCGCGACAAGCCCCTGTGGGAGCTGTGGGCGGTGGAGGGTCTGCAGCGACAGACGCTGGGCGCTGCTGTCGAAGGTCCACCACTGCATGGTCGACGGCGTCGCCGCGACCGACCTGATGTCGGTCATGTTCTCCGACGAGACAGTCGCGGCCGGCGCCGCTGCAGGCGACGGATCGTCGGCTCGTGCATGGGCGCCCGCGCCCGAGCCCACCGGAGCGGAGGTGCTCGCGCGCACGATCGTCCGGCGCGCCAGTCCCGCCGGCCAGCTGGAAGCGCTGCGCCGGGTGGCGAGCGCGCCCCGCGACACGCTGCGCTCGCTCGGCGCGATCGCGCGTGCCGTCGCCGCTGCCTCTCCCAACATGCGTCTCGTCGGCGCGTCCTCGCTGATCGGCCCGATCGGCCCGCACCGGCGCTGGAGCTGGGCGCGAGGTGCGCCTGTCCGATGTCAAGGCCGTCCGCGGCGAGCTCGGCGGCACCGTCAACGACGTCGTCCTGACGCTCATCACCAACGGCTTTCGCGAGCTGCTGGACGCGCGCGGCGAGGACGTGCCCGAGGATCGCGTGGTCCGCACGATGGTGCCCGTCTCGGTGCGCCGCAAGGGCGAGCGCGGCGTCTACAACAACCGCGTCTCGGCGGTCTTCGCGGGGCTGCCTGTCGGCCTGTCCGACCCTGTCCGGCGGCTGCACGCGATCCGCGCGGAGATGGACGGGATCAAGGAATCCAAGCAGGCGGTCGCCGGCGACGTGCTGACCTCGATGTCCGGCTTCGCGCCGCCGCTGCTGCTCGCGCTCGGAAGCCGGCTCGTGACGCTCTCGCCGCGCCTGAACATGCACACGGCCACGACCAACGTGCCGGGTCCGCAGCAGCCCGTGCAGACGCTCGGGCGGCGCATGCTGCAGTCCTACCCGTTCGTGCCGGTCGTCGGCTCGATCCGCATCGTCGTCGCGATCTTCTCCTACGACGGCGGCCTCTACTTCGGGGTCACGGGCGACTACGACGGCGCGAGCGACATCGATGTGCTGAGCGGCGGCATCGAGCGCGGCATGGAGGATCTGCTGTTCTCGCCGAGCCGCAGCGGCCGATGCCGGCGAAGTCCAAGCCCACCGCGCGAGCGCGCCCGGAGAAGCTCGCCGCACGCGCCCAGGCCAGGACCAAAGCGAAGGCGAAGACGCCCGCGAAGGCGGCGACGCGCGAGGAGTCGGCGAGCCGCTCGCTCAGAGCGTCGGCAGCGAAACGGTGACGTCGCTCGCTTCGATGCTGAACGTGCCGTTGCTCGCGCGGTAGTAAGGCGCGTCGCGCCCGAGCAGCTGCAGCTTGACGGTGTCGCCGGCCGGGAATTCGTAGCCGTTGCCGTGCAGCTGGAAGGTGATCTTGCCCTGCTGTCCTTCGGCGACGCGGTAGATGCCGCGGCTGACGAGGCGCTGTTCGCCGCCCGGCGTCACGTCCCACAGGCGCGCGGCGATCTCGGGGTACAGCCCGGTGACGTTGATGTCGGCGGTGATCGTCGGCAGGCCCAGCAGCGTGAAGCCGGAGCTCGTCGTCGTGTAGTTGGCCGTGTCGGCCTCGGTTTCGGCTTTGTAGGTCTTGCACGCGTCCGAGTTGACGATCGGGTCCGTTTCGGCGGCCAGCGTCGCGTTGCCGCCGGCCGAGGTGAACGTCTGCGGCGCGGCCGAGCCGAACGTGAGGGCGTGCGGCGCGAGCTTCGCGAACGTGTTCGCGGTGAACGGCCCGGCGGCCGGCGCTTCGGTCGGGCACGTCTGCGTGTACGCGGTGACGCTCCCGTTCCTCGGCGGCGCGCCGGAGTGCTCGAGTTTGGCGGCGAAGAACTGCGCGCCCTCTTCGTTGAACGCGTGGTCGGTGTTCTGCTTGTTCGCGGCCGGGCCGTGGCCGAGGTCGCCGAGCATCAGCGCGACGTAGGAGCGGTCGGCGCGCGCGGCGTTGTAGGCGCGCAGCGACTGCTCGGGCGGGAACAGGTCGTCGGTCCAGCCGCTCTCGAGCAGCATCGGCGCGGTCTTGCCCGACAGCGGGATGCCGTAGCCCTGGTGGTAGTCGTAGATCTGATGCGCGATCGCTTCGTCTTCGGGATTGAACGGCTCGCCGGCGTTCGTGACGGCGTACCACTTCGACAGGTCCGCTTCCGGGTCGGCGCCGCTCGGCGCGACGTAGCCCTCGGCCTCGCCCGTGGCGAACAGGCCGCTGACGTAGCTCTGGATCTCGACGCCGAACGGTTCGTAACTCTGGCCGGCGGGGGCGACTTCGGTGTCGAGGAAGCGGCCGTTGGGGTCGAGCGCGTCGACGAGATCCGACCACGGCCAGCGCGGGAACGCCGCTTTCACTTCCATCGGCGTTCCCTTCGGGCTCGTCCACGGCTCGAATTCGCCGTTCGGCAGGCGCACGCGGTTCTTCAGGTAGGCGAGCTCGATGCTCTGGCCGCCGCCGTAGGAGATGCCGGTGACGCCGATCGCGAGCGGCTTCACGAGCTTTTCGTCGGCGAGCAGCCCGAGCAGGTACTGCGTGTCACGCGCCTCGTAGCGCTGGTCGGCGAGCCTGATCCAGCCTTCGGCGCAGCCCGCCGCTTCGCGCGAGCTGGCTTCGCCGCAGGAACGGCCCCAGCCGCGCGCGGAGTAGTTCAGCACGGCATAGCCGTGCTGCGCGTAGTAGACGTTGTTGTAGTCGAACGTCTCGTTGCCGTCGCCTTCGGGCGAGCTGGCCTCGAACGACGTCTTGTTGCCCTCCCAGCCGTGCAGCATGACGATCGTCGGGAACGGGCCGGCGCCGGTCGCCGGCAGCGTCACGTCGACGTCGAGCGGCACGCCGTCGAACGACGGCACGCGCTGTTCGAGCGTTTCGGTCGGGCAGAAGCGCACTCCGTCTTGCGCTTTGCACGCGTGGCCGAACGGCGCCGGTTCACCTTTGGCCTTGGCCGCGGCGATGCTCGGCGCGACGAACGTAGCCGCGACGAGTATCGCCGCGACAAGCGTCGAGCGCAACCCCACACACCCCACTCTCCATCCCCTCACGGGCTTGGCAATACCCGCCGTGAGTGTTTTGTAAACGGGCGTGCCGCCACACCGCGGCGAGGCGCGTCGTGAGAGGATGCGGCCGCCGCACCTGTCCAAGCGAAGACCAAGTCGAAGGAGCGAACGATGCCCGAGATCGAGTTCCCCACGAGCGCCGGCCCGACGAAAGGCTATCTCGCGACTCCCACCGACGAGCATGGCCCGGGCGTGATCGTCCTGCAGGAGTGGTGGGGCGTCGAAGAGCACATCCGCTCGGTCTGCGACCGGCTCGCGGCCGAGGGCTTCTTCGCGCTCGCGCCGGACTTGTTCGAAGGCGAGACGACGACGCAGCCGAGCGAGGCCGAACAGAAACTGATGGCGCTGTCGATGGAGAAGGCCGAGCCGCAGATGTGCGGCGCCGCCGAGCACCTGCTGGCGCTGGAGGGCGTGCGGGGCGACGGCGTCGGCGCGCTCGGCTTCTGCCTCGGCGGTGGCCTCGCCGTGTGGGCGTCGGCGACGTGCCCGAAGATCACGGCGACCGTCAGCTACTACTACGTGATGCCGCACGGCAAGCCGGACTTCTCGAACGTCAAAGGGCCGGTGCTCGGCCACTTCGGCACGGAGGACGAGTTCATCCCGCCCGAGGAGGCGAAGAAGCTCGAGGCGGAGATGCGCGACGCCGGCGTCGAGGTGACGTTTCACTACTACGACGGCAACGGCCACGCGTTCTTCAACGAGGTCGACCGTCTTGGCACGTACGACGCGGAGGCGGCGCAGCTCTCGTGGGGACGCACCGTGGGCTTCCTGCGCGCGGCGCTCGGCTAGGCGCGGCGCTCGGCTACGCGCGCGGCGCTCGGCTGGACGCGGCGCTCGATGGACGCGGCGCTCGGCTGGGCGCGGCGCTCGCGATCAGAGGAGCTGCCGGTAGATCAGGAACAGGTTCATCGCCGTGATCATCGTCGCGAGCGCGACGCCGACGAACGTCGTCAGACGCCGGTTGACGTGGACGCCCATCACGTCGCGGCGCATCGTCAGCATCACGAGCGGGATCAGCGCGAAGGGAATGCCGAACGACAGCACCACCTGACTGAGCACGAGCGCCGCGGTCGGGTTGACGCCGAGCGCGAGCACGACGAGCGCCGGCACCATCGTCACGGCGCGGCGCAGCAGCACGGAGAAGTTGACGTTGATGAAGCCGCTCATCACGACCTGGCCGGCGTAGGTGCCGACGCTCGACGAGGACGCGCCGGAGGCGAGCAGCGCGACGGCAAACGCGAGCGCGGCGACGCCGCCGACCTGGTTGCCGAAGCCGTGGTAAGCCTGCTGGATCGTGGTGACGCCGGTGTGCCCGGTCGAGTGGAACAGCTTCGCCGCGACGGCGAGCATCGCCATGTTGACGAGACCGGCGCAGCTCAGCGCGATCACGATGTCGAGGCGCTCGAAGCGCAGCACGCGCCCGCGCTCGCCGTCGTCGCGGACGGGCATGCGGTTCTTCGTCAGCGCCGAGTGCAGGTAGATCGCGTGCGGCATCACGGTCGCGCCGATGATGCCGACGGCGACGTACAGCGACTCGGTGCCGCCGAGGTGCGGGACGAGGCCCGACAGCGAGCCGTGGACCGAGGGTCCGATCCGCAGCGTCTCGTAGAGGAAGCCGAGGAAGATGATCCCGAGCAGCGCGGTGATCGCGAGCTCGAAGCGGCGCACGCCGTGCGACTGGAGCTCGAGGATCGCGAATGCGATGAAGCCGGTCAGCACGCCGGCCCACACGAGCGGGACGCCGAACAGGAGGTTCAGCCCGAGCGCGGCGCCGACGAACTCGGCGACGTCGGTCGACATCGCCATCACCTCGGCTTGAACCCACATCGTCCAGGTGGCCACGCGCGGGTAATGCGTGCGAAACAGCTCGGGCAGCGTCTGATCGGTGACGATGCCGAGCTTCGCGGAGAGGTACTGGATCAACATCGCCATCAGATTCGCGACGAGCACGACCCACAGCAGCAGGTAGCCGAACTGCGCGCCGCCTTGGACGTTCGTCGCGAAGTTGCCGGGGTCGACGTACGCAACGGCCGCGACGAACGCCGGGCCGAGCATCGCGAGCGTCGCGCGCAGGCGCCCCCTGGCGAGCAGCCGTTCGAGGTGGCTCGCGCCGAGCCCGGCGGCGACGCCCGGCGCGGGCGCGGCGCCCGTGACTCCCGACACGGCCCCGGCGGCCTCGAGCGCGGGATCGGGTCGGACGGGCGTCAAGCCGACGCCCCCGGGCGCGAGGCGTCGCGGTCGAGCTGCACGCGCATCGCGCTCGCAAGGCGCCCGCCGATCGCGTGCTCGCGCCGCCCTTCGCCGTCGCCGAAGGAGACGAGCAACGGGCCGCCGAACGGCTGGCGCTCGCGTATGTGCAGACGGTCACCGGGGGCGATGCCGCGTTCGGAGAGGTAGCGCAGCATCTCCGGGTCGGCGTCGGACACGCGCACGAACACGCCGCCGTCGCCCTCCTGCAGGCGCTCGAGCGGCAGCGTCTCGAGCTCGTGCAGCTCGAGCTCGGCGCTCGGGATCGGGTCGCCGTGCGGGTCGATCGTCGGATGCCCGAGCTTGTCGGCGATCAGCTGCTCGAGCTCCTCGGAGATCACGTGCTCGAGCACCTCAGCCTCGTCGTGCACACGATCCCACGGCATCTGCAGCGACTCCGCGAGGAACAGCTCGAGCAGCCGGTGGTGGCGGATCACCTCGAGCGCGACTCGGCGCCCGGCGCTTGTCAGGCGCACTCCGCGGTAGGGGTGGTGCTCGATCAGCCCGAGCTCGCCGAGGCGCTTGAGCATCGCCGAGACCGAGCCGGGCGTCAGCGCGAGCCGCTCGGCGAGCTGGTTCGTCGCGACGGGCTCCTCGGTCCGCGATTCGAGCGTGAAGATCGCCTTGCAGTAGTCCTCGACCGCCGGCGAGCGCGCGACTTCTCTTGTAGCCATGAACAAATATTATGGCATGCCAAGAATTTCGTCAAGGCCCTACTGGACCTCCATCCGGCCGCACTTTAGGACAGGATGCAGCGCGAATGGATCGCGATTACGAGCTGCAGACGCACCAGGCGGAGGACCGCCACTGGTGGTACCGCGGCCGCCGGAAAGTGCTCGATCGCGTGATCGACGAGCTCCCCCTCCCCGCGCGCGCTCAGATCCTCGACGCCGGGTGCGGGAGTGGGCGCAACATGATCGAGTTCGCGCGACACGGCTCGGTCACCGGCGTCGAGCTGTCGCAGACGAGCGTCGACTTGGCGCGCGGGCGCGAAGCGGGCAACGTGATCGAAGGCTCCGTGCTCGAGATGCCGTTCGAGGCGGGCACGTTCGACCTCGCGGCGTCGCTCGACGTGATCGAGCACCTCGAGGACGATCTCGCGGCGCTGCGCGAGCTGCGCCGCGTCGTCAAGCCGGACGGCGCGCTGCTCGTCACGGTGCCGGCGTACCAGTGGCTGTGGAGCGGCCACGACGAGGTCAACCATCATCACCGCCGCTACACGCGCCGGTCGCTGCAGCGCGTCGGCGAGCAGGCCGGCTGGAACCAGGTGCGCACGACGTACTTCAACTCGCTGCTGCTGCCCGCCGCGATCCTGCTGCGCGTGCTCGACCGCTTCAGCCGCAAGACGACCGAGTCGAGCCTCGACCTGTGGATCCCGCCGGCGCCGCTCAACTGGCTGCTCGAGCGCCCGCTCGCGCTCGAGGCGGCGATGATCGCGCACGGCGGGCGGATTCCGGCCGGGCTCTCGCTGCTCGCGGTCTTCCGCTGAGCGCCGGCGCGCCGGCGTCGGTCAGCTCTCGGCGTCGACGGCGATCGGCGGGGGGTGCATGCGGAACGTCCACGCGCGGTTGACGAGGAACGTGATGACCGTGACGATCGCCGTCGCGAAGGCTTGGCCGAGCAGCTTCTCGACGCCGGCGCCGTCGACGAACAGGAACAGCAGCCCCTCGTTGAGCGCGAGCCCGCAGCCCTGCACGACGCCCCAGCGCACCGGCGTGAGCGAGTCGCCTACGTGTCCCGCGAACGTCCAGCGGCGGTTGAGCAGGAAGCCGTTGACGGCGCCGACGACGAAGCCGATCGCCGAGGCGGCCAGGTACCAGACGCCGAAGCCCTTCAGCAGCAGCGTGTAGATGCCGAACGCGAGCGCCGTGTTCGAGACGCCGACGATGCCGAACTTGACGAACTGCACGGCGACTTGCGTGCGCGCGTGACGCGCCGGCGTCGCGACCGCGGCCGCTACGCTTCTCCTCGTCCTCTCGGATCGCTCGCCATCGGAAGGCATTCGTAGAGAGGATGAACGATAAATTCATCGTGGGCTTAGGACGTTGTCTGAAAATCGACAGCGTGAACCGATCCTTCGCCCCGACCTCGGTGAGCCGGCAGATGCCCGACACAGCGCTTCGCACACCCAAACTGCTCAGCATCGTCGCGCCGATCTACAACGAGGAGGAGCTCGTCGAGCAGTTCGTCGCGCGCGCGTGCGCGGCAGCGGCCGACTACGAGTTCGAGCTGGTGCTCGTCAACGACGGCTCGAGCGATGCGACGCCGGAGCTGCTCGACCGGATCGCGGCGGCGGACGGCCGCGTGCGCGTGATTCATCTCTCGAGGAACTTCGGCCACCAGGCGGCGCTGACGGCCGGGCTCGAGCACGCGGTCGGCGACGTCGTCGCGATGCTCGACGCCGACCTGCAGGACCCGCCGGAGCTGATCCGCGACATGATCGCGCAATGGAGCCAGGGCGCGGACGTCGTCTACGCCGTGCGCCGGCAGCGCGAAGGCGAGACGGCGTTCAAGCTGGCGACGGCGTCGTGGTTCTACAAGCTGTTCGACAAGCTCGCGCAGGTCGACCTCGAGCCGAACTCGGGCGACTTCCGCCTGCTCGACCGGCGCGCGCTCGATGCGCTGCTGGCGATGACCGAGCGCTCGCGCTTCCTGCGCGGGATGACGGTGTGGGTCGGCTTCAACCAGACGGCGGTCTCCTACGAGCGCGACGCGCGCCACGCCGGCGAGACGAAGTACACGCTGCGCAAGATGCTGCGCTTCTCGCTCGACGCGATCACGTCGTTCTCGCACCTGCCGCTGCAGCTTGCGACGTACGCCGGCATCCTCTCGGCCGGCCTCGCGTTCATCGCGATCCCGGTCGTGATCGTGCTGCGGATCTTCGACTCCTACCTGCCGGGCTTCGGCTCGATCACGATCGCGATCCTGCTGCTCGGCGGCATCCAGCTGATCGCGATCGGCGTGATCGGCGAGTACGTCGGGCGGATCTACGACGAGGTCAAGCATCGGCCGCTGTACATCGTGCGCGACGAGCGCAACGCTCCCGAGCCGCTTCCGGCGGGGGCGATAGCCGGTCCGGCGGCGCGCGCCGGGCTCGCCGCACGCACGACCGAGCGCGTCGGCTGAGCGTCGGCCCTCGGGCTTCACGGCTCGGTAACAGCTGCGGGGGTGAGCGCGACCCGTGGCGGCGTGACGTGTTGATATGCGGCGATGCACCTGCTCGACGATGCTCGCCACAGGCGCGTCCCGGCAGCGTCGAATCGCTGGCTCGGGACGTTCGGATCGCGCCGCCGGGCGCGGGCGCTCGCAGCGCTGTCCGCGTGCGCGATGCTCGTGTGCTTCGCAGCGGCCGTGGGCGCGCCGGCGGCGCCGGCGGCGGAAGCGTGCGCGGGCGTCGGCGGCGCGCCGTGTCCGTATGCGTCGGCGCAGATCATCGGTCAGCGCGCGGAGGGCGTGCTGCGCTTCCCGGAGGCGGTGGCGGTCGACGCGCAGGGCGACGTGTACGTCGCCGACCAGCTCAGCTACGTCGTGCAGAAGTTCTCGGCGGCGGGCACGTTCGAGACCGAGTGGGGATCGTACGGAGGCGGCCGCGGCCAGTTCGGGCCGATCGCCGGTCTCGCGACGGATGCGGCGGGCGACGTGTACGTCGTCGACTCGAGCCACAACCGGATCGAGAAGTTCACGTCCGAAGGCGAATTCATCACGCAGTGGGGCCACAAGGGCAGCGAACTCGGCGACTTCAGCTTCGGCTCCTCGCAGGACTACACGAAGCCGCCGGGCGGCGGGATCGCGGTCACAGGCAATTACGTGTACGTCGCCGACTCGAGCAACAACCGGATCGAGCGCTTCAACCTCGAAGGCGGCGAAGCGATGGAATGGGGCACGAAGGGCAGCGGGCCGGGGCAGTTCTCCTACCCGCGCGGCGTCGCGGCGAACGCGAGCGAGGTGCTCGTCGCCGACGACGACCACTACCGGATCGAGAAGTTCGACCCGTCGGGCTCCTACGAGGGCGAAGCGGGCACGCAAGGAGCCGGTCCCGGCCAGTTCGGCTTCCCGTACGGCGTCGCACTCGACGCCGCCGGCAACGCGTACGTCGCGGACGACCTCAACGATCGCGTCGTCAAGCTGAACCCGTCGCTCGGCTTCGCCGGCGCATGGGGCGGCTACGGCTCGAAACCGGGGCAGCTCGCGTTCCCGCGCGCGGTCGCGAGCGATCCGGCGGGCGACACGTACGTCACTGACACGGCTGGCGATCGGGTCGAGGTCTACAACCCCGAAGGGCGCTTCCTGCGCACGATCGGCATCACGGCGCGCGGCGACGCGACGTTCACCGCGCCGCGCGGGCTCGGCGTCGACCCGAGCGGCGGCCTGCTGGTCTCCGACACGGTCGGCGGCCGCGTCGAGCTGTTCGCGCCGGGCAGCGACGCGTTCGTCGGTCAGTGGAGCGTCGCCGGCGGCGCTCGCGCGGGCTTCGACGAGCCGAGCGGGATCGGCGTCGATCCGCACGGGCCGGTGTACGTCGCCGACGAAGGCGCCGAGCGGATCGTGCAGCTGTGGGGCGACGGGACGTTCCTGTCGGAAATCGGCGGCGCGGGCGACATCGGCGGCGCCGGGCTGAACGGCGCCGACGCGATCGCCGTCGCTCCGGGGTCGGGGCGGATCTACGTCGCCGACGCGGGGCACAATCGCGTGCTCGTGTACGGCGGCGACGGCTCGCTGCTCGCGCGCTGGGGCGCCGGCGGCGGCAACGGCGCGGCGAGCAGCGCGGCGGGCGGCTTCAACCACCCGACGGGGATCGCCGTCAGCGCGGCGACGCTCGGCGAAGACGTGTACGTCGCCGACAAGGGCAACGACCGGGTCGTCGAGCTCTCGCAGGGAGGCGAAGTCCTGCGCGAGTGGGGCTCGCGCGGGTCCGGCGACGGGCGCTTCCACGCGCCGGCCGGCGTCGCGGTCGACGGCGCCGGCCACGTGTACGTGCTCGACAGCGAAAACAACCGCGTCGAGCAGTTCGACTCGAGCGGTCAGTTCATGGCGAAGTGGGGCTTCCACGGCACGGGCCTCGGCGACTTCTCGCAGCCGTCGGCGATTGCGCTCGACTGCAACGGCGACGTGTACGTGACCGACACGAACAACAACCGCGTCGAGCGCTTCAACCTCGTCGATCCGGCGCCGAGCGGGTGCGTCGCGCCGACGGCGTGGCCGCCGCCGCTCGACGTCGCGCCGGTCGTGACGGTCGGCGCGGCCTCCTCGAGCGGCGTGCTCGCGCGTCGCTCGCTTGCGCTCGCGGTGAGCTGCCAGCGCGAATGCAAGGTGCTCGCGACGGGAACGCTCTCGCCGCGCGGGCGCGCGGGCGCGGTGCCGCTCGTCGCCGCGGCGCGGGCGCTGCCGCGAGCGCGCGCCGAGCGGCTGCGGCTGGTGGTCGGGCCGAGATCGCTCGCGCGGCTGCGCCGGGCGCTCGGCAGGCACACGACGATGACCGCGCGCGTGCGGATCGTCGCCGAGGGGCCGACGGGACTGCGCACGATCGTTAATCGAATCTACGCGGTCCGCCGATAGTGCTCCCATGACGAGCATCGACCACCGCCGCGAACGGATCAGGATCGAGACCGAGCGTCACCGCATCGAGGGCGAGATCACGCTCGCGCGCGACGGCTATCGCAGTAGGGTCTCCGACGTGCTCAACGCATCCGAGCGCGACTTCCTGACGCTGACCGACGTGACGGTCGCGCCGTTGCAGGGCGGTCCGGTCGAGCTGCACGCGTACCTGACGGTCGCACGAAGGCACATCGTCTTCGCGGTCGCCGCCGAGGAGGCGCCGCAGGAGTGACGCGCGACGACTCCGGCTGGCGGCCCGAGCGGTGGCGCGCCACGCCACCGCGGCGTCGAACATGCGTCCGACGGCGATCGCACGCGTGCGACGTGAGCGTAGCTTCATCCGGTATGGCGATCGCGACGGGGTCTCATTACGAGACGCTCGCGCAGCCGGCGGCGGAGCCCGACGAGCGGCGCGCGCCGACGCAGCAGGCGTGGACGGCGCCGAGCATGTGGCGCTACCTGCCGCTCGCGCTCGCGGCGACGTCGCTGGTCGTGCTCGCGCCGGCGCTGGTCGCGGTCGCGATCGTGCCGCGCGGCGGGGCGCTCGCGACGGTCGGCTCGGCGGCGCTCGCGGTGACGATCTCGCTCTCGCTCGCGAGCGCCGCAGCGGCGCTGTGGAGGCGACAGGCACGCTCGCGCGACGTCGTGTTCGCGGAGCTGATGCTGTGGGGATGGATGCGCCGCTGGTGGACCGAGCACCGGCTCGCGCAGGCGCGTGAGCTGATCGAGACGGTGCGACTGGCGGCCCCGGAGGTCGACGTCGAGCGGCTGACGAGGCTGAGCCGACTGATCGAAGCGCGCGACTCCCACCTGCACGGGCACAGCCGGCGGGTCGCGCGGCACGCCGTCCGGATCGGGCGGACGATGGGGCTCTCGCCGGGGGAAGTCGCGAAGATCCGCACGGCGGCGGAGGTGCACGACGTCGGCAAGCTGTACACGCCGCGCGCGATCCTCAACAAGCCCGGCCACCTGACCGACGCCGAATTCGCGATCGTCGCGCTGCACGCGAGCGACGGGGCGCGGATCGTCGCGGGCGTGGGCGACGCGGAGATCACGGCGATGGTTCGCCACCACCACGAGCGAATCGACGGCGGCGGCTACCCCGACGGCCTCGCCGGGTCGGCGATCCCGCTCGGAGCGCGGATCATCGCGGTGGCGGACACGTTCGACGCGATCACCTCCAAGCGCGCGTACCGCGGCGCGAGCTCGCAGAAGCGCGCGCTCGACGTGCTCGCGGCGGGGGCCGGCACGCAGCTCGACGCGGACGCCGTGGCGGCTTTCGCGCAGGGCTGCTCGGCGCGCCGCTCGGTCGCGTGGACGGCGCTCGCGGCGACGGCGCTCGAGCGCATCGCGAGCGCGCTCGTCTCGACGCCGTCGAACCTCGGCGTCGGGTTCGCGTCGCTCGGCAGCCTCGCGCCGGCGCTCGGCGCCGCGGGCGTGCTCGCGGTCTCGCCGGGGCTGTTCCGCGAGTCGCGCGCGCCGGCGCCCGTCGGCAGCCCGGCGACGGCGCTCGTGAGCGCGCTTCCGGCACGTGCGACGCCGGCGTCCGCGCGGGCGCCGGGGGGCGCGTCCTCGCCGGGCGCGTCCTCGCCGCTCTCGCCGGCCGGCCGGCGAGACGCGCGTACGCTGCGCCCGGTCGACGGCCGCGGCACGACGCCGGCCTCTCAGACGACGCCCGCGAATACGTCGACGCCGACGCCGGCCGCCGGCGCGCCGGCGGCGGCACAGCCGGCATCGCCTCGCTCGCCTGCGGGCGCGGGCGGCGCGAGCTCGTCGCCGAGCGTGCCGCAACAGCCCGGCGCGGGCGGCCCGACGGGCTCGCTCCCATCGGTCACCCCGCCGAGCGTCTCGCCGCCGTCGGTCAGCACGCCGACTGTGACGACGCCGACCGTCACGACGCCGTCGGCGACGGCGCCGTCCGTCTCGACGCCGTCGGTCACGACGCCGAGCGTCACCGTCGGAAGCGCCGGCGGGCGCAGCGTGACGGTTCCGAGCGTGACGATCCCGAGCGTCGAACTGCCGGACGTGGGCGGCCGCTGAATCAGGCAAGGCGACGGCGGTCTGCCGGTGCAGGTTGGGCCGTCGTTTGAGCGCCGATGACTGTGAGTCGCGGGCTCAGCCGGCGCGCAGCGCAGCGAGGCGGCGTTCGAGCTCGGCCCGCTCGACGGCGTTCGCGCTCAGCTCGATCGCGCGCTCGAACGCGCGCGCCGCCCCATCGGCGTCGCCGGCGCGGCGCAGCAGCTCGGCGTGCGTCGCGTGCAGCGGCTGGTAGCGCTCGAGCTGGGGGTCGTCGAGCAGCGGCGCGAGCAGCTCGAGGCCGTCGTCGGCGCCGCTTGCGAAGCCGACGGCGGCGGCGCGGTTGAGCTGAACGACTGGCGAGCGGTCGAGCTCGGCGAGCGCGCCGTACAGGCCGGCGATCTGCCGCCAGTCGGTCGCGTCGGGGTCGTCGGCCTGCACGTGCAGCGCCGTGATCGCAGCCTGCAGCTGGTAGCGCCCCGGCCGGCGCAGGCGCACGCCGCGCTCGAGCGCGCGCAGGCCGTCGTCGATGCGCGCGCGATCCCACAGCGAGCGATCCTGCTCGTCGAGCGCGACGTAGCGGCCGTCGCGGTCGACGCGCGCGGCGCGGCGCGCGTCGTGCAACAGCATCAGCGCGTAGAGCCCCCACGCGTCGGCCTCGTCGGGCATCAACTCGCACAGCAGGCGTCCGAGGCGGATCGCCTCGGCGCACAGCTCCTCGCGCACGAGACGATCGCCTTCGGCGGCGGCGTAGCCCTCGTTGAAGATCAGGTAGACGACGCGCAGCACGCCGCGCATGCGCTCGGGCAGCTCCTCGTCGGAGGGCACGCGGTAGGGAATGCCGGCGTCGGCGATCTTGCGCTTGGCGCGCACGATCCGCTTGCCCATCGTCGGCTCGCTCGTCAGGAACGCGCGCGCGATCTCGCGCGTGGTCAGCCCGCCGAGCGCGCGCAGCGTCAGCGCCTCGCGCGCGGCGAGATCGAGCGCCGGGTGGCAGCACGTGAAGACCAGCCGCAGCCGGTCGTCGGCGATCGCGCTCGTGCTCGCTCTCGTCGATCATCGGCTCCTCCTCGTGCCGGGCGTCGAGCCGGACCGAGCTCGGCGAGCCGCGCCGCGCGGTCGGCGACCGAGCGGTCGCGGCGCAGCCGGTCGATCGCGCGCCGGCGCGCCGCGACGGTGATCCACGCTCCGGGGCGGCGCGGAACTCCGTCGCGGCGCCACGCGGGCAGAGCCGCGGCGAACGCGTCCTGCACGGCGTCCTCGGCGAGCTGGAAGTCACCCACGTGCCTGATCAGCGTCGCGAGCACCGCGGCGCGCTGGTCGCGAAACGCGGCCGCGAGCGCGGCGGCGGCCGGGTCTGCGCGATCGGCGCGCTGCGCGTGGCTCGTGTTCACTCAAGCCGCCGAGGACGTCGCCTCGCGTCGAGGTCATCGGCGGTTCCGTCGGGTCGTCCATGATCGGGCGCACCTCGACCGACCCGAAGCGCGCGATCGGCAGCCGCTCGGCCTGCCGCAGCGCCTCGTCGAGATCGGCGCACTCGAGGATGTAGTAGCCGCCGAGGATCTCCTTCGTGACCGCGAACGGCCCGTCGGTCAGCTCGGTCTCGCCGTCGCGCGTGCGCACGGTCGTCGCCGTCGCGATCGGGTGCAGGCGTCCGTTCGCGACGAGCGAGCCGGCCTCGCGCCACTCGTTCGTCAGCGCGAGCCACTTCGGCATGTCGGCCGCGCGCTCGGCCTGCTCGCCGGCGCTCATCTCGGGGGCGTAGAGCAACAGCATGTAGTTCGACATCTCGTCTCCTAGGTCGTTCATCACCGCACCGTTGGCGGGTTCGTTAGTACGACGCGCCAGGGAAGGGATTTGGACAGCCGGGCGACTCGCGCCCGACTGGGCATCGCGACGGCGGCGCGGCACGATGCCGACGGAGAGGGCGGGATTCGAACCCGCGATGGAGTTTGACCCCCATACTCGCTTAGCAGGCGAGTGCCTTCAGCCTCTCGGCCACCTCTCCCGACTTGGGAACGGCGAAGTTTAGAGGCTGCGCCAGGGCGTCGATCGAGGCGCGTAGCATCTGTTGGCCGTTGGAAGGGTGGCAGAGCGGTTGAATGCGGCGGTCTTGAAAACCGGCCGGCTCCAAAGTCGCGTGCCGGCGGCCACCTCGGACATTCGGCTCGGCAGAGCCATTTTTGGCGCTCCTATGCGGAATCGCGGCGGTGGTCGATGCGACGTGGAGCCGCTGGAAACCTGCGACCACTCGACTCCCACTCGGACTGGCGCGAATTTGGCGCGAGCAAGCCCCCGGCTGGTCGCGTCGGTCCACACGCCGCTGGCCCGAGCACGCAGGTGGGCAGCTGCGCAAGGGCATCGAACCACCCTCACCTCGACAGGGCGCTCCCCCACGCACGCAACCGCTCGGTTATCGCTATCCATCTCAAGCCAGTCCACGATTCCTTGTGTCGAGCTCAGGCGACAAGTGCCGCCGGGCTGGCCCACTGCACCTGCGCTATGTGGCGATGGCCCCCCGTAGCTTGACGGCGGTGATCTCGATCATGTCGTGTGTGTTCTTGGTCAGGCTAGAGAGGAGCGTCGCAACACTTCCGGCGCCCGCCGCCGCGCGAACAACCTGGTCCATCTGTGATCGCGCGAGCTCGATCGTGACCTTGGCCCCCCGCCCTGCCGCGTCGTGCTTCAGCCGGCGTTCCACGACCCCCGGACGCGACGGCGCGAGCGCCAACGCTCACGTCCTGCTACGCCAGCGCGTGTTCTGGTTTGGCTGTGTGAACCGCGAAGAACGCCGACCGCGACGACGATTAGATTCACGGAGCCCCACAGAACGGCAGCCCACGCCAACAGCGAGATCAGGAGGCTCCTGCCATCAGGCGCGGGCGGCCGGCCGCGACGACCCGCACGCCACGCGGAGTGAGATGCCACGAGTTCGAGCCGCCCAGCGACTGCCCCGCGCCTCGGTTCTCCACCAGACCGAGCTGGCTCAACCGGCTCAAGAGCTTTGACATCTGTCCCTCATCTGAGACTCCCGATTGTTCTGCGACTGCCGATCGCTGGCGCCGGGGATTGCGTCGATGACCGGGAGGACGCGGACCGTGGGATAAGCGAGGCGCATTTTCAGATCGACCAGGGGATCGGCGGCGCTGCTCGCAGGAGGGCGACCCACCACTTTTCGTCGTGTGTGCGACGCGCCGTTGAGTTCACTGCCGGCTGCCCGCGGGCCGAGATACGGTAGAACGATCATGCTCATGATCGGGCCGAGCAGATCGGTCAGCGGCGGTCCGTCTGACTGCAGCGGCCGCCTGTGTAGGACAGCCGAGACGCCGCCCACGACCGCCTCGGCGGTCAGATCCGCCGGCGAGCGACCATCGCTCATCACATCCCTGCCTCGGTCCACGACCTGTGGTCGGTCGTACGTGCATGGGGCGCCACTCGGCAGGGGTCATCGACCAGGCCGCCGCGGAGCCCGAAATGGCCAGCAGTTCGGACCTGTCGCCCGCAGCTCGATAGGCGAGGAGCGAGCCAATCGCGCCCCCACGGCATGCCCTCGGCAAAACGGCGGCTCCCGCGGGTATCTGTCAGCCGTCATTTCCTCGACGAACCGACGTACCTCGGCGCTCAGTTCGTCCGCCGGTCCGCAAGCCTGCGCCGTGTCATCGGCGCCTGCAAGCGCCTCGTCTAGAGAAGATTGGTCGTGCTCCTGCGACATCGAATACGTGTTGGGTGGCTAGACGAGCGGGTCTGGTCGCTTGTAGGGCCTCGCGCGAAATTGGCCCCTGAGATCGAAGGAATAAACGGTCTCGATGTAAGCTATCTGATACGTCATCTGCCTGTCAACTCAGGGAAATTGGCAAGCGATTCGAGCCTGATAAACGCGTGTGTCATGGATTAGGGCCGAAGGGATTGCGTCGTGACCAAGCATTCGTAGGCACTTTCGGCCAACGCGATAAACACGCGCGAACCGTTTGAGCGGCATCTGACTGTGCGCCACTAGGCCGATCACCCAAAAACGAGGTCGATGGGATAGCCACCGTGTAAGCCCGATCGGCGTTTCACCTTGCCGAAAAACTAAGGAGGGACGGACCTCGGCGGACTCGATGCGCACCGCTGCATCGGCAGCCGGCTGCTCGATGACACCTGCGACATTGTCCCTGTCAAGTCGCAAATCGGAGCATACTAGCTAGGCATGCTTCTCCGAGTGAGCACCCCGAGGGTCGTGCCGGCAACAACCCGGGAGATGCTCGCTCCTCCAGCCGACGGGTGGCCCGAAACGATGTTGCCTAGCGATGGAAGTGCTCTCGTAAACGACAGCGCTGGCATTCTATTGGAGCTGACGGAGACGTTGGATTCTCCGGAACGAGGAGGTTCGTGCGCGAGCCAATTGGCGACTCTCGGGGTTCCGCGCTATCAAGCCGCGATGCCGGGCAGTCGGCTACGGTCTAGCCGGCGATGGCGCGGCGCTCAACCAGTAAGCAACCTGTAAACACAAAGATGCAGACAGGCCGAAAAAGCACGCAGCGCGAGCGCCTAATCGCAGGGGTGATCGCCGTCGCTAATCGAGCCGGGTATGGCGGGACCAGCGTCGCAGCCATCGCGGCCGAGGCAAAGGTGTCCAAGCCAACCTTCTACGACTATTTCGAAGACCGTGACGACGGCTTCCTGAAGTCGCTCGCTGACGTCCAAGCGCAACTTCTCGAGCACATCCGCCCAACACTTGAGGCGTCCCCTCCCGAGCAGGCCACAGCAGCCGCGATTCGCGTGATCGTCGACTTCGCCGCCGCTCATCCAGCGCGCGCCCGCTTCCTCACAAACGAGCCGCTCGCCGGCGGCAAACCCGCTCTGGAAAGTCGAGACCAAGCGATCGATCAGATCGCCGCAGACATCGCCACCACGCGCGAGAAGGTCGCTATGGACGTCCCTACTCCCGACGTCCCGCTTCCCATAGTAATCGGAGGAGTATGTCGGCTCTTGGCAGCGCGACTACGTCGAGGCGAGCGGGCAACCGAGGCGCTGAGCGAAGATCTCGCCACCTGGGTAGCAAGTTATGAGACGCAGTTGAGTCGACATCGCTGGCATGCCATGAGCCCCATGGACGCGCCGAGCCTCTCCCCATATCTACCGAAGACTCCCCTCCGCGCTCCGGAGGCGTTGCCCCCAGGGCGCCCCCGGCTCTCGGCGGCCGAGGTGGAGGAGAACCAGCGTTTGCGCATCATTTTCGCCGCCGCTCGCCTCGCGGACGAAAAGGGCTATAGCGCGACCACGATCACCGACATCGCCAAACGTGCCCGCGTCGACCTCCGGGCGTTCTACGCCCTCTTCTCTGACAAGCAAGAGGCCTTCATGTCCGTGCACGAGCTTGGCTTCCAGGAGCTAATGGCCGTCTCTGCGGGCGCGTTCTTCGCCGGCAGCCGATGGCCGGAGCGAAGCTGGGAGGCCGGACGAGCTTTCACCCAGTTCCTCGAGGCCAATCCCACCATCGCCCACGTCGGGTTCGTCGAGGCCTATGCCGTGGGACCCGGCGCTGTCCAGCGAGTCGAGGACAGCCACGTCGCCTTCACGATCTTCCTCCACGAGGGCATGCAGCACATAACCAAGCCCAACCCGCCCTCGCGCGTCGTTCTCGAGGCGATCGTCAGCTCGATCTTCGAGGTCGTCTATCGACGTGTGCGCGCCGGCAAACCCCTACAGATCGCGGGGACCCTGCCACGGATCGCACACCTGTGGCTGACACCTTTTCTCGGTCCCGAGGAGGCGACCGCCTTCATCCTCGAAGCATCCGCGTCCACGGCCGCTTCCGCCGCCTCGTAAAAAGCTAAGATCACCGTTTATCTCGGTTCGACATGCTGGCCCCGTTCAGCTACGCTCTGATCCAGGATGGCTATTGAAGCGTCCCCGCCCGCGGCCCCGTGCCCACCGCGTCCCGGCTTGTCAGCCGAACGGAAGCGCACCCAGCGAGAGCGGCTTCTGAGCGCCTCGATAGAAGTGTTCGCGCAAGACGGCTTTTCGGCCGCCACGATCGCCCGGATCGTCGCCAACGCCGGCGTTTCTCGTCCAACTTTTTACGACTACTTCACGGACAAGGATGACTGCTTTTCCGCAACCATCAGGGCCGTCAGTAGGCCGCTCCTCGCCGACATCGACGCCGCGGTCGCGCGTCGCCAGCCGGCTCGCGCGAGCCACGCGACGGCCGAGAGCCTTCTCGACTTCGTAATCACAGAGCCTGCCGGCGCACGGTTGCTCATGAATGAGACCTTGGCGGGTGGCCCGATCGCGCTAGACGCTCGCGACGCCACCATCACAGAAATCGCCAGGCTGATCGACGCCGCGCATAGCGAGCTCGCCGACGCCAACCTCCTCCCCGACCTCCCAAGCACCGTCCTCGTCGGCGGGCTCTACCGGTTCCTCGGCACTCGGATTCGGCTCCACAAGCGTATCGACGCGGACGTCCTCGCGGACCTAGTGTCCTGGGTTGACGCTTACACTGTGCCGTACGCATCGCGCCGCTGGCACACGTTAGCTTCCACGCACCCTCGGATTCCGGGCGCCTCCACAACACACTCCACTCTTCGGTGGAGACCTCATGCGCCGAATCGCCGCGCCAAGTCGAGAAAGGCAGCTCGGGCGACGAACCGGCAGCGCGTGCTCGCCGCCACTGCCAGCGTCGTTCGCGCCAAGAGCTTTCGTGCCACCACGATCGCCGACATTGCTGCCGCCGCCCAACTCGACCCCCGCGCCGTCACCGCTCTCTTCGCCGACACCGAACAGGCCTTCCTAGCCGCTCATGACCTCGGGTTTCGCCAAACGATGGCGGTGACCGCCGGTGGCTTCTTCTCGCGAGCTCGCTGGCCTGACCGCACGTGGGCCGCAGGGCTCGCCTTTACGAAGTTCTTCGAAAGCGGCCCAGATCTCGCACACCTCGGCTTCGTCGAGGCCTATGCCGTAGGAGCAAGCATGCTAAGGCGGATGGACAGCTTTCATCGCGCCTTCACCCTCTTTCTTCACGAGGGATACACCTATCCAGCTCGCACGCGCCATCCGCCTCGCCGCGCACTCGATGCCATCGCCGCCGCGATTTCCGAGCTCGCCTACGAAGAGACCCGCAATTACACTGCCGAGGCGTTGTCCGCGCTGCTGCCCCACGCCACTTACATTGCCCTTGCCCCGTTTCTCGGCATCACAGCTACCAACGAGTTCATTGATCGCCAGCTGCAAGACTGACCCGGCCTATCGCTCGGCTCGCACGCGATGACAACCGGCGTGTTTGGGCCGACCTCCCGGACGGCCCCCGTATTGTCCATGCTCTTCTATGGTCCCTCTTCACGCAATCCCGGCCTCTTCCTTGGCCAACGTCTATCCCCAAAGAGCTACTTCTTTCTCTTCTTCGGCGCGGGCCTATACTTCGCGCGCACCTGCCGCTCACAGCTCGGACGGCTGATTCTTTGACTTGCGCCGGCACGCCTTCAGCGCTTTCGCGAGCTTTTCCGAGCGGGTAAGCGACTTCGTCACGGGCCCCGTGGCCTCGCCTTGTTTTGCTTCTTTCGCGTCGAGCGCGGCGATGCTCGTGTACGGCGCGAACGGAATCGCCGTGGGTAGGGAGAGCAGCGCCGCGACGTCCGGGCCCAGCGGGGGGCGAGAATTTCCGGTTCGACCGGGGTTGGAGCCGGTGCCGAGCCCATGGTCGTGAACGACGCAAGCGGTGTGGTCGTGGTACCCGCGATGTTGCGTGCGGTGAACACGTACTCATAGGTGGTGTCGGGCGCCAGTTCTGCGACGTTTAGCGTGATCGGCACACTAGTGTCGCCGGCTGGTGCTTCTGCTGTCTGCGGGCTGATTTTCGCTAGGTCGGACGGGTCTTTCTTGAGGCCTTCTTCGTACGCCGCTTGGGTGATGTAGGCTAGACGGTAGGTTGTGGCCGCTCCATCCGGGTTCAAGCTCGCCGTGACGGTCGCGCTGCTGGAGGTGATGCCTTCCGCCGTGGCGGCGGTGAGCAGTGGAGCGCGGGAGTCGTGAAGTTTTGACAGCGCCTTCGCTCGTGCCGGTTTCGTTGGTGGCGAGCGCGCGATAGTAGTAGGTCGTCCCTGGCGTCAGGTGTCCCCGACATAGCTCGGCCCCAGCGAGGAGTTCATCGAAATCCGCCGGTAGCGCCGCTGCGGGCGGTGAGCCCGCGACCGGGGTTCCCTTGCCATCGAGGATGGCCTGTTCGCTGGTCGAACATTCGAAGCTGTGCGTCGTTTCCTGATAGTTCGGGTTGATTTTTGCTTCGAACGCCGCGTCAGTCGCGCTCACACCGGAGACGCTCTCGCCGAGGACGGCGGCCTTTTCCGCGGTCGGCGTTTCGATGGTCTGGTCGGGGCCTTCGGTGGTACCCGTGGGGTCTTTGATGACGAGGCGGTAGTGGTACACGGTCGCTTGGTGCAGGCCCTTGATGCGTGCCGAGTCGCTCGCCGTGTCGGCATTGGTTAGCTCTTGTAAGCACCTGGCCGTTTTGCCGTAGCCGATGGTTTCGCCGTCTTCGATGATGCAGGCGTTCGTCTGATTCTCGGTGTTCACCGTCCCACGGAGCGTCTCCGCGACCGCGGTGGTTTCTCCGCTGTTCTCTTCGAGGATGAGTGGCTTGGATGGCAGCGTGGTGAATTTGATCGTGTTTCCCTGTGTCGCTTCGCCGGGTTCGGCGGGATTCGCCGCAACCAGGCAGACCGCATGGTCAGGCGTCGCACCAAGCGGCACGAAGTTGGGCACCCCTTGACTCGCGCTCCATGCGGCCAGCTCGGAAGGAGGCGCGAGAGGTCCCACTTCGACGACTCGTGAGCCGGACGCGACACGATACAAGTGGTCGTTCGGAGCGATGGCGCCCTGGGGCCGTAGCGCGACGAACGTTTCATCGACCGCCCCGTTATAAAATTCAATGTTCGCGCCTTGTGAAACTTCGTCTGAGAACCCGCTCGCCGAGGGCTGCAATGCCTCGGTCGTCCAGCCCATCGGGTTTCGGGTCGCGCTGTAGAACGTTCCGGCAGACGTTTCGCCGAGACCAGTTTCATCTACCAGGCCCAGGCTCTTGTATCCGACGCTACTTCCATCCGCGCTTACGAGGAAGCCTCCCAGAATGAGGCCATTCGTAAACGACAGGCTGACGAGCTCGTAGGCCCGACAGTCCGGCGAGGACATCGAGTGGTTTTCGGCCCGCAGCTGTTCGTTCGGGCAGGTTTCCGCGAACGCGGGGGGCGGAGGTCGGCGCGAGAGCGCCGAGAACGACGGCGAGGGTTGCGAAGAGCAGCTTCATCGGCACACCGCCGATCAGGCTGATTCCGGCGCACCACTTCCTTGACCACGGAACAGGCCACGGAGCATCGCGACGAAAGCCGTCTTCGGCTCAATGGCGATGGACGCGGTGCGGTCTGTACGATTCACTTCGACCCTTTGATTGCGGTGTCAATAAACCTATGTAGGCTTGGGTCCGGCAAGAAGTGACGAGTTGCGATAATGGTGGGGCCGCCTGCCAATCGGCGGCCCCACCACCGCTTACTCAGCGCCGCGGGTCAGATGTTTTGCAGACTCCACTCCTTACCCGACGCCAGCTTTACTTCAGCGTAAAACGTGAAGTAAGTTTTTTCGCCGTTGTATCCACTCAAGTCCGGGTAACCTTGCGAGTTCGCTTTTTCTTCACATGCGAGGACGTGTGTCACTGCTTCAGTAGTGCTGCTCCGCAGCGAGCACGACGTAGAGCCGCTGACGGTAACACCGACTTTGGAGTCCAAGCAAGTTTTCCCTAGGACGCTTTTGATGTTAAACTTTGTCCAGTCTTCTCCGGTTCCACCTCTAAGGGCAAGGTCACCGTTGGTTGTTAGGTTAGCGTGAAGCCCTGGGCCTTTGCCGGTTCCTTCGCCGCCATCTACCGTGATTGTTTCTCCCGGGATTTCGCAGTCTTCTGCGAGTTCAGCGTTAGAGCCATCAAATTTACATTCTTTGTCGTAAATCTTAAAGCTTGTCAGTTCCACGCTGCTGCTTGCTGCTACGAAATTGCCGGTTATGGGTGGCTGGGCTTGACAAGCCCATTCAGGTGGGGTGCTACCTTCTTTGGGGTAGAGGTCCCTATGAATCACACCAGCTTTTCGCTGTATCGTTAGCGCGAAAGTGCCTTGCAACGCGTGCCCTTCGCTGCAGAGTGCGACACCTCCGTTTTCGATAGTTCCCGGACATTTTGCGCCTTCGCCAGTTGTCGTCAACGCTTGGTCGGTCCCATCGCTCGTCCCATTGCTGTTGGTCGCGACGACCCGGAAGTGGTAAGTCGTGCTTTTCGTCAGCCCCGAGATCGTTTTACTCTCTTCGACGTTGGCAGTGCCTGAGCCCGCCGCCGCTTCGGCGGTCTTTTTCCCGTACGAGATCGTCGTCCCGTATTCGAAATAATATTTTGTTTCCGCGCCGTTTGGATTCACGACGCCGTTGAGGACAGCTTCGGTTTGACCGACGCTGGTGGCCGGCTTTGTTTCCACAAACGGCTTCCCGGACGCCAACGCCGCGCTCGCCGAGATCGCGCTAAGCATGAGCACCCCCAGAAGCACCACAAATGCAGTTGCGTGGTTTCGTCTCATCTGCTAGTTTTCCCTTCGTTTCAGTCGGTGCCGGTGCGCGATTCCGCAAAGAGGAGCGCGCCGGCCCGGTTTTTTTGGACACTGCTTTGTTGATCTGGAGACCGCGACGCCTCCGCGTTGCCGTTCTGTCCTGCCGTGGAGATCGAGTTCGCGGCCACCGCTTGGTGGCCAGAGCTAACGGACGGGGATGCGAAGCAGGCCATGTGGTCCCTTAGCGAAAGGGCATACCGACCAGCGCTCATCGTGCTGCGCCCGCTCGTTCTCCTCGCGTCGACCGCTGTATGAGGGATCAGGACAAGTACGCCCCGGGCTCGGCGCGGAGAGATGGTGCGCAACGGCACCCAAGTCCTCGGGAAAAACCTCAATGCCTCCACAACCGCGTCTGGCCCCGCGGCTCGCCGCTCCCCGATGCTCGGTCCGTTCCGATCCATCCCGTCCTACTTTCGGCCTGCCCTCTCCCCGAGGACCTTTGACGCCGGGGAGCACCGATTGGAGCTCCGTCGACAGGCCGCGATAAACGGCTTGTTATCGACAGTAGCGCAGAAGTCGGGCGGATGTCAACTGCAGGTGGATGCGGCTGTTTACGGGGCTACACGGACATCGGCGTAGGTTGCACGACTCTGGGCCGCGCTGCGCGATAAACGCGTGGAGAGGGTTTTTGACTGTGGGAAGGCTTTCCGCGCTGACTACTTTGGCCCAGCCACGTAAGCTCGGGCGCCTTGAGCTCAAAGAAAGGTTTTGGGGCCGGACTCGGCTTCAGGGGACCAACGGTCATAAACACTCAAGTGCTCGTTGCCCGTAGAAGAGGGTCGCTGGCGAGACCGAGAGGCGCTCAGGCTTTGAGGAGGGGTCGACCTGTGTGCGGCCTTGGAGCTAGCCGGGACGTGCAGGCGGTCCAAGGGTCGACCGGTCGAGCCTGTGTGACGTCCCACGAGTTGAGGGCTACGCAGGCGAGCGCCACAGCCAGCATCGGGACCAGCAGAACGGTGTGGTTGCGGAGCAGACCTGCGGCGGCGATCAAGCACGCCACAAGCACCGTCCCCGCACAATCGCGCCTACCCATTCATTCGCAGCCGGCGCAGCGAGCGGATCGCCTGAACTCTGCGGGCAGAGAGCTGCCTGGGTGAGCGCAACGGGCGCGAGGAGCGGTCCAGCAAGCCCCCAGCGCCGTCTTGACGCCAGCGCCTCAGCCAGCGATAGGCGCTTCGTTCTGAGATGCCGGCGGCCGCTGCCGCGTCCGACACCGACCACCCTTCCTCGATCACTCGCTCGATCAGCAGGCGGCGGCTGTTCGGACAGGTGTGGGCATTACCGTGGAGCTTCATCCGGTGTCCTCCTTGGGTCTGGTTGGCTTCAGCACCGCCCAGCCTTCAAGGAGGCCCGGATGTCTACTGACGAAGGTGTTTAGGAACTACAGCTAGCCGGCTGGCGGATCATCTAGCCTTCCCTTAGATCGGCGCTGGGAAGGGTGGCAGAGCGGTTGAATGCACTGGTCTTGAAAACCAGCAAGCGGGCAACCCCCGCTTCGGGGGTTCGAATCCCCCCCCTTCCGTCGCGTTTCCGGGGGACTGCGCGAGTGGTGGCGCGAGCACCCGATTTTCCGCACTCCAGAGCCAAAATCTAACGGTCTTTTGGAAAACCGGCAAGCGGGCAACCCCCGCTTCGGGGTTCGAATCCCGGCCCTTCCGCTTCGCAGGCCGGACTCGCGCGGAGCCCCGCGTGTGCCAGCGCGTCAAGTCCTGCTCGTCCTCACCGCGCAATGCTGCGCGCGCAGCGCGTGGCAGGCGACGACCCACGCCGGTCGCGGCAGGAGGTGGAGGTTGGTGATGCCGGAGTCCCAACGCGCGGACTGCGCGGCACCGGTCCAGTTGTACAGATAGAGCCGCTTGACCTGAGGGATCGCCCCGGCGACCCTGAACGTGTATTCGACCACCTTCGCCGCCCGGCGCAGGCCCGAGCCGTCCCTGTTCGAGAAGGCCCCCGCGAATTTGACGATGCCGCCGGCCTCGGTCAGCCAGACCGAGCCACCGAGCGCGCGCGAGAGGTCGCGGGTGCGCCAGTCTTCGAAGTGGTTCAGGTCGACGTAGTCGTGCAGGCCCCAGATATGCGGCATCACGGTCTCCAGGTGGCCGATTTCCGACTTGAATGCAGCGATGTATTCGAGCGCCGGGCGCAGGTACTGCCCGTCGAGGATGTCGAGCCCGATCACGGTGCATTTCTGACATACGCGAATCAGCGCCTGGTAGTAGCGCGCGCTCAGGCCCGCGGACGGGCTCGAGAAGAGGTGCGCGACGTTGCCGCGATTGGCCTCGTCCCACGACGCGTACTCGTGCACGTGCGGGAACAGCTTCACGAATTTCTGTACGTAGTGTTTGTACTGCGCGATAGTCGGGAGCGTCGTCGGTGAATGGGCCGAGTGGTAGAACTCCACGAGGATCTGCTGGTGCGCCGCTTCCGCGGCGCGGATGTACGTCGTTGCCGCCCTCAGTGAATCGCGGTGCGCGACGGCGTCGTACGGAGCGACGTAGCGGACGGCCGTCGTGTGCAGCCGCAGCCAATAGGGGCTCTTGAACATCCCGGCGTTGTTGTCGCCGATCCCCGTGAGATAGCCCGCGGCGGCGGTCCGCGCGAGGGCTGGAGGGCGGCGGACGACGGTGGCGCTGAGCGCTTTGGCGCCGCCGAGCGGGACGAGCAGGTAGATGCGCACCGCGCCGCCGGCCGATGTGCCGGCGAACGACGCGACGCCGTACGTTCTCGACTCGTAGCCGATCGATCCCGCGACGGGAAGCCGCGCCGGGCCGCGCGTGCTGCCGGCCAGCTGCCGCGGGCCCCTGCGCACGTACACGAGCGCCCCCGTGTGGCTCTGCGCGAACGTCACGAAACCGGTGACGGGCGATTTGTCGAGGCTGAAACGGCCCCAGATGCGCTGGCCGATGCGCGTCGTCTCCGCCACTCGCACCTGTGCGCAGCTTCTGCTCGACGGGTGCTGCGGCGCCAGCAACAGGGAGATCCGCAACGTGCCTGCCGGGTACGCGCGTGCGTTGAACGAGTAGGTCTGATAGCTCGTGTGTCCGATCGTCGACACGCCGCGGCTCGGAAGCGCCGACGGAGCGCCGGCGAGCGTGCCTTCGATCGGCACGCGCCTGCCTGCCAGGTGCAATGTCAGCGGCGCTCCGATCAACCGCTTCTCGAGCCCGACGAAGCCGCGATCGTCCTGCACCGACAGCAGATACGTGGCGAGCGCCCGGCCGTTGACGCGCAGCTCGCCGCCGGCCGGGGCGATTATGTACGGCCCTCCGACGTCGGCGAGGAGCTTGCCGCCCTCGCTGACGCGCAGGCGGACGATGTGGGTGTGCGAGAACACGAGTTCGGTGACCGCCTGCTTGATCGCGGCGGCGTCACCGCTGGCGACGGCCGCGAGCAGCGGCCCGTACTCTTCGACCTGCCGCTTGTCGAGCACCGTCGAGGGCCCTTCGAGCTCGTCGCGGTAGATCCGTTCGGCGACGTCGCCGTCGACCGCCGCGACCGTTTCGCGCGTCGCCGCGCCGCAGGGTGGACCGGACAGGGCGCCGTGAGATCCGCCCGCGCCACCGCGCGCCTGCGCGGCGTAGGCGATGCCGAGCGACGCCGCCATGACGCAGAGAAGCGCGGCCGCTGTCGAGCTCAGGCGCATGTCAGGCGGATGCTAGCGGCGCCCCTGCGGCGCCCGAGCCGGCTCATTTCGACGCGCCGCTCAGCTCACTCGCAGCGTCGCGCGGGCGCGACCCCACACGATCGTCGCAGGACATGCCGGGCCCGAGGCGGTGACCACGCACGGGCGCTTGACCAGCGCGCCTCGTGTTTCGAGCAGAGCTTCGGGCCCAGCCGTCCAGACCGTCGTCGTGAGCGTGCTCGCCGACGGCTTCGTCATCGTGAACGACAGGCCGCGTCCGGCGCGCTCGACCGTCCACGCGACCGGCGCGAGCGGCCGTCCGCGCGCGTCCAGGTAGAGCCCGCGAAGGACCGCGTGAGCGCCGCCGCCTTCGACGCGCGTGAACGTCGGGTGCGCGACCCTCCCCCCTCGCAGCCTGAGCGTCCACGTGCTTTCCAGGTCGCCTCGACGCGGGCGGAGCGCTAGCAGGTCGCGCCACCCGTCACCGGTCCGCTGCTTGATCGCGACGAGGCCCTGCGCCAGTCGCGGATCGCCGCCGGTGGCCCGTGCGCGAAGCTCCCACCAGACGCCCGTCGACCGACCCCATACGGCGCCGCTCGAGCGAATGTCGCTGAGGAGGAAGGACGCGCGGTCGGCCGGGATCGAGCCTTCCGCCGGCGCGCGCGCGGGTGAGGAGTGAGCGAGCGCGTCGCTTGCGAACCACAGCGCAAGGCCCGAGCACTGGGCGAACGCGGCGTACGGGTCGACGAGCGAGCGGCTCCACTCGCTCGCCAGGCCGGGCACGGTCGCCGTCAAGCCTCCGCCCACCTCGGGGTAAGCGGAGAGCAGGTACTGCAACGAGCGTGTCCCGAAGCTCCGCCATTCGGCGCCGTTCGTGCTCGCACGGCGAAAGCCGAGGTCGATCCCCGCGGCCTGGACCCACGACTGATCGAGCGAGCGCCCCGACAGCGAGAGCTGTCCGTCCGGAGCCATCATCAGCAGCGCGTAGCGGTCGACCTCGGCCGTCAGCCGCGCGACCGCCGGCGTCGTCGCGGCCGGATCGACTTCCTCGATCAGCGCGAGCATGATCGCGCTGAGCATCTCGTATGACTGCGGCTCGCTGCCCGGGTCGGAGAGCTCGGCGGCGTCGCCGCCCGCGTGCGGCCTCGAGATCGGCCGACTGACGTGCGCCGCCGCGAGGCGCAGGTCGCGGGCCACCTGATCGGACACCGAGCTCGCGCCGCCGATCGCGAGCGCCGCGTTGGGGTCGACGCCCGGCGCGAGCAGCGCGCCGGCGCCCGCCGACCACACCAGCCGCCAGTTGCTGTAGCAGCCGACGGCCGTCAGGCAGTCATGCCGCGGATCGCGGCCCACGCGAGCGGCCAACTTCGAGACGCCCGCGCTGAGCCGCTGCCAGACCGGCGCCGGGAAGCTCGAGCGCTCGCCGTCACGAAGCAGGAGGCCGATCGCCAGCAGGTTGAACGGCCCCGTCACCGGCGCCAGCGTCTCGGTCTTCTCGACGATGTGTTCGGCCGTTTCGGCGAGCGACGGATCGTCGTCGCGCGCGGCGACGCGCAGCATCACGTCGGCGAGCAGGATCACGCCGTAGTTGTCGCCGCTGTCCGCCGGGTCCAGCGGGTCGATCACCTGCCCGTCGGTCGTCGTCCGCGAAGCCCACGCGCGCGCCTGAGTCGCGACGTATTCGGCCAGCGCCTGATCCGTGGGCTGCACGTGGGGCTGGGCGAGCGCCGCCGCGCCGTGGCCGAGCGTCGCGGCGAGCGCGAGGCCGATCAGCATCGCGAGACCTCTCGCCGGACCAGACTGCCGCCACGATCGGCGGGCGCGCGACCGGCGCGCATCACGGGCCTGCGCCATGCGCCGCCTCCCTCTTCTGCTCAGCGGGTTTGGCCGCCCGCCTGCGCGCGCAGGCGGCAGCGTCGTCAACGGCTCGACAGGGTAGCCCATGGGTCAGAGCGACGACCCCGCTTGGCGAGTGCGAAACAGCCGTCCATGCGCCGTTTGGCACGCCTGCGCGTGGGTATTGCAAAGAGCATGCGCATTGGAACCTCGATCTTCCTGATCGCCGTCGGCGCGATCCTGCGCTACGCCGTGACGGCGACCGTGTCCGGCATCTCGATCACCACGGTCGGCCTGATCCTGATGATCGTCGGCGCGGTCGGGCTGGTGCTGTCGCTGCTCTACCTCCTCACGGCACGGCCGCGTGGCCGCGTCGTGCGCGAGCGCGTCGTCGAGCGCGACCCGTACGGCGACAGCTACTGAGTCAGCTCGGAAGGCGGGCTCGGGCTCGCGCGATCGTCAGGTCTGCGCGACCGGCGCGGCCCCGATCACCTGGCCGGCGGCGTTCAACGCCTGGACGGTCATGTAGCGAGCGGCGGCGCCCGCCGGCAGCGCGATCGCCGTCTCGAAGCCGGCGCGCGGCGCCTGCGCGACCTGGCCCAGAGCCTGCTCGCTCGCGCCCGAGAGCACGCGCCAGCCGCTGACGAGCGTCGCGCCGTTCCAGCTCGCGTACACGGTGCCCGCGCCGGCGGCCGTCGGGTGGAACACGAACGCCGGCGGTTCGTGCGGCGCGCCGGTCCACTGGAAGCGGAAGTCGCGATAGGACTGCGTGTGCGCCGGGAAGTGGGCGTCGAACAGCAGCGCTCCCGTCGGGCCGAACTCGGACAGATCCCCCTCCTGGCCCCAGCCGAGGAACCAATCTCCGTTTTCGAGCGCCTGCACGTTGCCCTGGCTTTCGGCGATCAGCGGCGGCGAAGGATGGACGAACTGCTCGACGAGCGTCGCGCTCTGGCCGTTCAGCGCGAGGACGATCCCGCGCGACTGCGGATGCACGGTCGGCGAGGAGCCGTTGTCGAAGATACTGATCTCGCCGTTGGCGAGCACGCGCGGGTCGTGCTGCCATGCGGTCGGCGTGCCGGCGCCCATCGTGAAGCTGCTGCGCTTGCCGCCGAGCCGCCACACGATCTGCCCGGTGTGCGGATCGACCTCGTAGACGGTCCACGTGTTCCTCGCCGAGATCAGCAGCGTGCCGTCCGGGTCGAGGTTGATCGAGTTGATGTGGAAGTAGTCGTACGGCCCCGGAACCGAGCTGCGGCGCGCGCTGATGTAGGACTCCGCGAGCGCGACGTGGTCGAGGCTCGTCCACTGGAACATCACGAGCCCGGTCTTCACGTCGATCTCCTGCATCACGCCGTCGGTGACGCCCGTGTAGGAGGCGCCGCCCTCCGGCGACAGGTCGCAGAGGATCGGCTCGTATGCCGTTATCAACGCGGTTCCCTGCGGCGTCAGCTGCAGGTCGTGCAGGTCCTCCTCGATGCCGTTGCCGGCGTGGATGCGCCCGATTTCGGCGTATGACTGGCTTGCGATCACCCCTTCGCCGAGGCCGAAGCCGTGGACGGAGATGTCGCCCTGCCACCACGTCAGCACCGGCTGGCCGAGGTACTGCTGCACGCGGAAGTTCGTCGCGAACGTGTCCGGCGGCAATGGCTTGAACCAGACAAGGGCGCCGCTCTGGTCGAGGATCATCGGGCCCGCCTGCCCCGGCCCGGTGTACGGAGCGGCGAACTCGTACCCGGGAGCGACGGCCGGCGAGCTCGCGGTGACCGACACCGCCGGCGGGCGCAGGTCCGGGCGCGACTGGAAGCCCTGCACTTCGCTGGGAAGGCCGGGGCGGATCTTCTCGGGCGTCCTCGTCAGCACGTCGCGCTCGGCGACCGCGAACTCGTCGATCGCCGGGCGCGGGGAGGCGCCGACGCGCACCTCGGCGTGCACCTCGACGCGCTCGCCTTCGTCGAACGGCCGCGTGGGCACGAAGCTCGCGCCGTCGCCCTGCGAGTAGGCGAGCAGCCGTCCGGAGTGCGCGCCGCTGCGCGAGCCGACGACGCTGACGTGCGAGATCGCATGCGCGGGTACGCCAAGGAAGCTAATCTGCGTGGCGGGGGTCGCGTCGCGGCTGCCCGACAGCGGCGAGACGGTCACTGAGCCTGCCTTTATCGCCGAGCTGTTCAATGTCGGCGGCACGCAGCTGGGGGCATGGCTCGCGGCGGCCGTGGCCGCCGTGGCGCACAGCCCCAACGCCGCCGCCAGCCATACGATCGGAACGCGGATGGACAGCATGGGCGACGAGCAGCATAAGAGACTCGACCGGCGCACCTTTCTCAAGCGCAGCGCCGCGGTCGGCGGCTTGCTCACCGCGGGCGGGCTCGGGATCGCGCGGCTCGCCGACGCGACCGGCGACGAAGGCGGCCCGCCGCCGGCGCCGTTCGCCTCGGCGCCGCCGTCGCTCGGCTACAGCGCGCCGAACATCCTCGTGATCGTCGTCGATCAGCTGCGCTATCCCGTGTGGTTCTCGCCGACGGCCGACGGCGTCGGGCTGCCGCCGAACATCAGCCGCCTGCGCGAAGGCGCCGTCTCGTTCGCCGGCCACTACACGGCGGCGAACGACTGCACGCCCTCGCGCGCGGCGCTGCTGACCGGTCTGTACACGCATCAGACGGGCTGCATGATCACCGGCGGCAGCACGCTCGACCCGGCGTTCCCGACGTGGGGCGCGATGCTGCGCGAACACGGCTACAGCACGCGCTGGTACGGCAAGTGGCACCTGACGCATCGCGACAACAAGTGGGGGCCGGTGGGCGGACGGCGCGCGCTCGAGCGCTACGGCTTCAGCGGCGGCACGTTTCCCTCGCCCGACGGCGCCCCCGGCCAGGGCTGGCGCGTCGACGGGCAGATCGCGCGCCAGTTCGCCGACTGGTACGCGAACGAGCCCGGCGAACGGCCGTGGTGCACGACCGTCTCGTTCGTCAACCCGCACGACATCGCGTGGTGGTACGTGTGGAGCGATCGCGTGCTCGCCGAGGCGAGCGCGCGAAGCGTCGTGCAGACGCTGCCCGGCAACTTCGAGACGCCGCAGCTGCTGATCGAACGCAACAAGCCGCGCCTGCAGCGCTCGCTGCAGGAAACCGCCGCCGCGTCGTTCGGCGCGGTCCCGTTCGAAGGTCCCGAAGTGCTCTCGCGCTGGACGGACTTCCTGAACCTGTACGCGAAGCTCCAGCGCGCCGTCGACGCGCACGTCGGCAGCGTGCTCGACACGCTCGCAAGCCGCCCCGACGTCGCGGCGAACACGGTGATCGTGTTCACGTCCGACCATGGCGAGTACGGCGGCTCGCACGGGCTGCGCGGCAAGGGCGCCGGCGCGTACGAGGAGGCGATCCACGTGCCGCTGCTCGTCAAGGACAACCGTGGCGTGCTCGCGCAGTCGCCGGAAACGAGCCGCTCTCAGCTCACCTCGAGCGTCGACGTCGCGCCGCTGCTGTTGACGCTCGCGACCGGCTCGAACGCGTGGCGCGAACAGCCTCACTACGAGCACCTCGCCGAACGCGCCGACCTGGCGGCGATGCTGACCGACCCGAATGCGCCCGGACGCGAGTACGTGCTGCACGCGACCGACGAGACGGTCACCGAGTACGCCTCCGAACCGTACGCCGCCGACGCCCCGCGGCACGTGATCGCGATGCGCACGGCCGATGCGAAGTACGCGACGTACTCCGACTGGGAACCGGACCAGATCACGCTCGTCACGAGCACGCAGGAGCGCGAGCTGTACGACTACGCCGACGAAGACGGTCGCCTGGAGCTGCACAACGGAGCCGGCCAGAGCGCGCTCGAGTCCTCGCTCGCGCCCGCGCTCGAACACGCGATCGCGCACGAGCTGCGCCGCCCGCTGCCGGCCTACCTGGACCCGGCGCACGCGCGCGGGTTCGCGGATTACTTCGCGACCGCGAGAGGCGTCGCGAGCCGCGCGTCCGCCTGGCGCGAACGGCGCTCCGAACGATTCCTCGAGGGCCTGCAGGAAGTCGAAGCGAGGCCGCCCGCGCAGCGCGGCCGGCGCCGTCCGCGCCGGCTCAGGCCTTCTCGGCGCGCGAGGAACCGATGACGGCGCCGGCGGCGTCGATCGCCTGCGCCTCGACGTAGCTTCCGGGCGCCAGCGACGGCACCGCGACGGCGGTCTCGAACCCGCGCCGCTGCGCGCCGGCGACGGGCGCGAGCGTCGTCGGCGTCGCCCCGGCGAGCACGCGCCACGCGGCGACTTCGGTGGCGCCGTTCCAGCTCGCGTAGACGACGGCGCCGTGACCCGCGCGGCGCTGCACGGCGAGCGCCGGCGGTTCCGTCGGATGCCCGCTCCACGGGAGGCGGTACGCGCGATAGGACTCGTAAGACGCCGGCAGGTGCGCGTCGAGGAGGAGCTGGCCGTTGGCGCCGAATTCGGAGAGGTACGGCGATTCGCCCCATCCGACCATCCACGCGCCGTCGGCCAGCGCCTGCACGTTGCCCTGGCTGCCCGCGACGAGCGGCTTCGCGGTATGCACCTGTTCGCGCACGAGCGTCGCCGTCGCCGGCTGCGGGCCGAGGCGGAGTTCGATCGCACGCGACTGCCGATGCACGGCGGGCGTCGCGCCGTTGTCGAAGAACGTGATCGCGCCGTCGGGCTGAACCTGCGCGTCGTGCTGCCACGCGATGTTCGCGCCCGGCCCCATCGCGAAGCTGCTCTGCTTGCCGCCGAGCTCCCAGCGGACCTCCCCCGTGCGCGGGTCGACGTCGTATGCGGCCCACGTGTTGCGCGCGTCGACGAGCAGTTCGCCGTCCGGCTGCACGTCGAGCGCGTTGATGTGGAAGAAGTCGAACGGCGTCGTGCGGCTCGCGCGCCGCGCCGACGCGTAGGAGTCGCTCAGCGACACGTGGTCGAGGCTGTGCCACTCGTATGTCACGAGCCCCGTCCGCAGGTCGATCTCCTGCAGCAGCGTGTCGGCGACCGCCGCGTTGCGCGCGCCGCCAACGACCGACAGGTCGCAGTCGATCCCGTCGAACACCGTGATCAGGCCGACGCCCTGAGGCGTGATCGCGAATTCGTGCAGGTCGGCCTGGTAGCCGTTGCCCGCACGCACGACGGCGATCTGCCGGTAGGAGCTGTCGGCGATCACCTCGCCGGCGCCGCCCGCGCCGTTCGCGAGCAGCGGGTCCTGCCACCACGTCAGCACCGCCTGGCCTTCGTACTGCTGCACCTGGAAGTCGGCCGCGCGCGCGCCCGCCGGCGAGAGCGGCTTGAAGTAGACGAGCGAGCCGTTTTCGTCGAGGATCATCGGCCCGTACTGACCCGGCCCCGAGTACGGCGCGAGGAAGATGTCGCCGGGCGTCGTGCCGGCGACGTGCGTCGTGACGGCGACCGTCGGCGGCTGCAGTTCCGGGCGCGAGTGGAAGTGCTGGTAGGAGGCCTGCTGCGGCGGTGGACGCGGGCTCGCGACCGCGACGCCGCCGTGATCCTGCACCGCGGTCGTGAAGCTCCATGCGAACGGGATCGTCTGCGAGCCTTCGTGCAGCTCCGCGTGGACCTGCACCGTCTCGCCCTGGATGAACGGCTGCGCCGGCACGAAGCTCGCGCCGTCGCCCTGCGAGTAGGCGAGCAGCCGGCCCGGATGCGCGCCGCTCTGCGAGCCGCTGACCGTCACGTCCGAGAGCTCGCTCGCGGGCGGCCCGAGCATGCTGAGCTGCGTCGAGACCGACGCGTCGCGCGAGTCGGGCTCGGGCGAGACCGTCACGCGCGAGCCGGCGAGCGCCGCCGAGACGTTCAGGCGCGACGGCGTGCAGCGCGGCGAGATGCTCGGTTCGACGAACCGGCTCGCCGACGCCCTCGGCGCGGCGCCGGCGGCGCTCGCGCACGCGCCGACGAGGAGCAGCGCCACGACGGCCGTCGCCAGCGCCGGCGCCACGACGGCCGCCAGCGGCGCCGCCGGTGCGCCGGTGCGCGCGCCACGCGGCGGCGCGCGGCGCGCGCTCACCCCGTGACCGTCGAGGAGGCGCCGATCACCGAGCCCGAGCCGTCGAGCGCCTGCACGGCGAAGTCCGGGCCGGCGGAGTGGACCGTGACGGTTGTCTGGAAGCCCCCCTTCGCGATCGTCGCGACCGGCGTCAGCGCGCCGGGCGAGGCGCCCGCGAGCACGCGCCAGGAGGCCACTTCGGTCGCCCCGTTCCAGCTCACCGAGACGCTCGTGGCCCCGGCGCCGGCGGCGCTGGCGAGGACCGACGGCCGCGTCGTCGGTTGCCCGCTCCACGGCGATAGGAACGTCTTGAAGTCCTGGACTTCCTTGCCGAGCGTCCCGTCGAGCAGCACGTGACCGGAGGAGTCGAACTCGGTGAAGTTCGGCAGGCGGCCGTAGCCGAGCAGCCAGTTGCCGCCGGGGAGGCTGAGCGTGTTGCCCTGGCTTTCGGCGAGCAGCGTTTTCGTCGGGTTGGTGAACTGCTTGACGAGCGTGACCGTGTGGCTGGCGAGGTCCGGCCGCAGCAGCAGCCCGCGCGACTGCTTCTCCTTCGGCGGGTCCGAGCCGTTGTCGAACACCGAGATCAAGCCGCCCGGCTGGAACTCGGCGTCGTGCTGCCAGTAGAAGCGCGTCCCCGGACCGAGCCTGAAGCTGCCGTTGCGTCCGCCGAGCCGCCAGATGATCGCGCCGGTGCGCATGTCGAGGTCGTACAGCGTCCACGTGTTGCGCACCGACACCAGCACGTCGTCCGCCGGGCCCGGAACGGCCGAGTTGAGGTGCGCGTAGTCCCACGGGTAGCTGTGCGGCACCGGGTTGTTCGAGTCCGACAGCGGGATGTGCCCGAACGTGTGCCACTCCCACATGACGAGCCCCGTCTTGATGTCGACCTCCTGCACGACCGAGTCGGTCAGGATCCCGTCGCTCGGCCCGTGCACGCTCGACAGGTTCATGTGGATCGGGTCGAACACGTCGATCCACGCGGTGCCTTCGGCGTGATCCGGATCGCGTGCAGGTCGGCGTGGTAGCCGTTGCCGGCGCGGATCGTGGCGATGCGGTGATACGAGCTGTCGTAGACGACGTCCTCGCCCTCGCCGTAGCCGACCTCGATGATCCGCCCCTCCCACCACGTGAGGACCGGTTTGCCCTCGTACTGCTGCACCTGGAAGTTCGTCGCCTCGACGCCCGGCGGCAGCGGCTGGAACCACACGAGGTTGCCCGCCTGGTCGGCGATCATCGGCCCCGGAGATCCGTCGCCCTGATAGGGCGCGAGGAACAGGTAGCCGGGCGACGCTCCCGGCCGCGCCGGCGTCGTGATGCGGACCGTCGAGGGCGTCAGCGACGGAGCCGTGCTGTAGTGCTGGACGGCGCTCGGGTCGCCGGCGTTGATCGGGAACTCCTTTTGGGGGACCGCCGCCTGCCGGGCGATCGTGAACGTCGTGCTGACGGCGGCGCCGTCGGCGAGCGCGTGCACCGTGACGCGCTCGCCCGGCTGGAACGGGTGACTGGGCAGGAAGCTCTCGCCGGTCCCCGTCGAGTACGCGCGCAGCACGCCCGTGTGCGCGCCGCTGCTCGACCGTCACGTGGACGGCGCTGACCTGCGTGCCGGGGCCGCCGAGGAAGCTGATCTGCGTCGATGGCGACGCGTCTGGCGTGCCGGGCTGCGGCGAGACGCCGACGGGAGCGGACGCCGCGACCGCCGTCGCGGACGCGCCGAGCGTCGCCGACGTCGCCGCCGTCGTGCCGCCGCACGCGGACAGGCCCGCGCCCGCGAGCAGCGCCGCCGGCAGCAGGAGGGCGGACAGGGCCGCGGGTCGCTTCGGGCGCTGTCGATAGCTCGTCACGGTCGGCGATCGTATCCGGCGCGGCGGCCGACCGGCGCCGATTCTGCCGGCGCGACGCCTACGAGCCCGCCGCGAACGACCGCGATGCTCCGAGCACCCGTCCGCCGGCCGCGAGCGCCTGCACCTCGAAGCTCGACGCGCCCGGCGGAACGCCGATCGCCGTCTCGAAACCGGACTTCGCGGCGCTCGCCACCGCGGTCAGCCGGCCGCTGCCCGTCGCCGCGAGGACGCGCCACGAGACGACCCCGGTCGCTCCGTTCCAGCTCGCGTACACGGTCGTCGCGCCGCCCGTCCGGCGGGCGGCGCCGACGGGCGGCGTGAGCGGCAGGCCGACCCACTGCTGGAGCGTGGCGCGGTACGTGAGGTCCGGGCCGGGGAGCTGCGCTTCGAACAGCAGCTTGCCCGAGGAGCTGTACTCGGAGAAGTACGGTTCCGATCCCCACCCGACGAACGCGCCGCCGTTCGCGAGCGGCTGCGTGGCTCCCATGTATTCCGATTCGAAGCCGCCGCGCTCCCCGTACTGCGCCCGCAGGCTCGCCGTATGCGCCTGCTGGTTCAGCTCCAGCACGACCCCGCGCGAGGGTCCCGTCGCGGCGACCGACGTGCCGCCGCCGGTCAGCTGGCAGCAGTGGTCGTCGAACAGGCTGACCGTCGTCGGCGACTGCAGCTTGACGTCGTGCTGCCATTGGAAGGCGGCTTGCGGCCCGAACTTGAAGCTCGAGCGGTTGCCGCCGAGCGTCCAGTCGATCTTGCCGCTTTCGGCGTCGACGAGGTACGCGCTCCACGTGTCGCGCATCGAGACGAGGAACTTCCCGCCGGTCACGTCGATCGAGTTGACGTGGTACGCGTCCCACGGGAACCCGTTCGTCGGCAGCGACGCCCGCGACTCGCTCAGCGGGATGTGCTGCAGCGCGTCCCAGTTGCGCAACAGCCTGCCCGTCTTCAGGTCGTACTCCTGCACGGCCGAGTCGATCAGCGCGCCGTTGTAGGCGCCACCGTACTTCGACAGGTTCATCGGGATGTTCTTGTTCGCCGTAACCCACGCGTCCTCGCCGTCGATCACGAGCTCGTGCAGCGTCAGCACCCAGCCGTCCGTCGCTTTCAGCCGTGCGAGGAGCTGGTAGTGCTGGTTGACGACGACGTCTTCGCCGCTTTCGGTCGCGCCCGTGTTCGTGACTACGCCCTGCCACCACGCGAGCGCCGGCTTGCCTTCGTAGGTCTGCAGGCTGAGGTTCGCCGCCGCGACCTTTTCCGGTACCGGCTGGAACCAGACCGGCTGCAGGTCGTCGTCGAGGATCAGCGGCCCGCTCTGGCCGACGATCGGCGGTTCGTTGAGGTTGTAGAAGTTCGCCGTGAAGATGTAGCCCGGCGCGAGCGCTCCGCCGGACGAGCGACCGGCCTTGCGGATCACGGGCGGGTGCAGCGACGGCTCCGTGACATAGCTGTAGGTGTCCTTCGTCGTGTAGCGACCGATCGGAGCGCCGTGCGAACCGGCGAACGCGACCGTCAGCGCGACGAACACGACGATCACGGCGCCGATCGCCAGCGCGAAGCGCCGCGCGGCGCCGGCCTGAGCGCCGTCGGGCTTCGGCACCGCGACGAACGTGATCAGCGCCGCCGCGGCGGCGAGGCCCGCCCCGATCAGGTACGCGAGCGCGAAGCCGTGCGTGAGGGCCGGCGCGACCTGCTCGCCCGAGCCGATCAGATGCGTCGTGCGCTGCGTGGCGAGCGTGATCAGGATCGCCAGCCCGAGGCCGCCGCCGATCTGGCGCGAGGTGTTGACGAGCCCCGACGCCAGCCCCGCCTGCCCCTCCTTGGCGCCCTGCGTCGCGGCGATCGTCGACGGCACGATCGACATCGCGATGCCCGCCGCCGTCAGGACGCCGGGGATGATCACGTAGACGATCGCGCTGCCGCTGGAGCCGATCCGCGTGAACAGCAGCAGGCCGGCGGTCAGCATCAGCAGGCCGCTGCCGAGCACCGGACGCACGCCGAAGCGGCTGACGAGCTTGCCCGCGCGCGAGGCGATCAGCATGATCGTCAGCGTCATCGGCAGGAAGATCAGGCCCGTGTCGAGCGGCGAGAGGCCGAGCACCTGCTGGATGTACAGCGAGCTCAAGATCCACATCGGGAACAGCGCCGCGCTGAACAGCAGGACGACGTTGTTGGCGACCCGCAGCGGCTTGGTCAGCTCCTTGAACGGGATCAGCGGCGCCGCCGCCACGCGCAGCTCGATCGCGACGAAGACGCCGAGCAGGATCAGGCCGAGCGCGATCGGGCCGAGCGCGGCGAACGTCCCCCAGCCCTTCAGCCCGGCTTCGACGACGCCGTAGACGAGCACCATCTGGCCGAGCGTCAACGTCAGCGCGCCCGCCAGGTCGAACGGAGGCGCGTGGCTGCCACGGCGCCGCTCGACCACGACGCGGTACGCGACGACCGCGGCGAGAACCGCGATCGGCGGGTTGATCAGCAGCACCCAGCGCCAGCTGAGCACTTCGGTGATGATCCCGCCGAGCAGCACGCCGGCCGCGCCGCCGAGCCCGTTCATCGCCGCCCAGATGCCGATCGCGCGGTGCAGCTTCGGGCCGGGCGGGAACGACGCGGTGATGATCGCCAGCGACGTCGCCGCCATCAGCGCGCCGCCGAGCCCCTGCACCGCGCGCGCGGCGACGAGCACGATCTGGTCGGGCGCCGCGCCGCCGGCGAGCGACGCGAGGCCGAACAGGATCAGCCCGGCGACGAGCGTCCGGCGCTGGCCGAAGTGGTCGGCGACCCGTCCGGCGAGCATCAGGAAGCCGGCGAACGTGATCGCGTACGCGTCGACGACCCACTGGAGGTCCGGCGAGGAGAAGCCGAGATCGGACTGGATCCGCGGCAGCGCGACGTTGACGATGCTCAGATCGAGGATCACCATGAACTGCGCGACGCAGCAGACGGCCAGCAGCCACCCCGCGCCCGAGCGCCGCTCGCCCTCGCTCGGCGGCGTCGCGGCGACGCTCGGGCTCGCCGTCGCCTCGGCGCTCACGACGTCGCTCCCGACTGCGATCGGCCGCGGAAGCCCTTGGTAGGGTGAGCCCTCGAGCCATCGAGCGACGATTGGAGACCGCCCCATGAGAAGAACGCCACTGACCGCGATGCTAACGCTCGTGGCCGTGCTGGCGAGCACCGCCGTCGTGGCGGGTTGCGGCGGCAAAAGCGAAAGCTCCTCCTCTTCGACCGCGAAGCCGGCGACGAGCACGCCGAGCACGACGACGACGTCGAAGCACAAATCGAAACCGGCCTACTAGGCCGGCGCCGGCGCCCGACAGTCGCGGCTCGCGCGCCCAGTTCGCCGGCCGGCGCTCGCGGCGAGACGTTCATTGCGACTTCCCGCCGTTCGGCAGCGACGCGGCGTAGCCGATCGGCGCCGTCGCCTTCGAGGCGCCGATCACGCGCCCGGAGGAGTCGAGCGCCTCCGCCTCGACGTAGGCGTACTTCTGCGCCAGCGTCGTCGAGCTCTCGAAGCCGGTCGCCGAGATCGTCGCCTGCGCCTTCAGCGCGGTCGGGCTTTCGCCGGCGAGCACGCGCCACGAGGTCACACCGGTCGCGCCGTTCCAGCTCGCGTGCACGATCGTCTCTTCGCCGGTGTCGTTGAGGCTCGCGAGCACCGCGGGCGGGGCCAGCGGGCGAGCGTCCCACGGGAAGCGCAGCGCGCGGTAGAACGACGTGTCGTACGGCTGGTAGGCGTCGAACAGCAGCGCGCCGTCTCTGGCGTACTCGCTGATCTCCGGCACGCCGCCGTAGCCGACGAGCGTGTTCCCGTCCGCGAGCGTCTGGACGTTGCCCTGGCTCGCGGCCAGCAGTTGCGGGCTGTCGTGCGTGTACGCCGAGACAAGCCGCGCCCGGTGGGTCCGCAGGTCGAGCCGGATCCGCACGGCGCGCGACTGGTGATGGATCGGCGGGTTCGACCCGTCGTCGAAGAACGTCACGTCGCCGTCGGCGAGCATCCGGCCGTCGTGCTGCCAGGCCACCTTCGTGCCCGGGCCCATCTCGAACGAGCTGTCGTTGCCGCCGAGACGCCACACGATCGTGCCGCTGCCGCCCTGCAGCTGGTAGCCCGCCCACGTGCTTCGCGCCGAGATCAAGATGTCGCCACCCGGCTCGACGTCGATCGAGTTGAGGTGGAAGTAGTCCCACGGCGTCGTGTCGTTCGGCGCTTCGACTTCCGACTCCGAAGCAGCGACGTGGTCGAGGCTGTGCCATTCCCAGCGCACGAGGCCCGTCCTCATGTCGATCTGCTGGATCGCGGTGTCGACGATCGCGCCGTTCGAGTCGCCCTGCACCGAGGAGAGATTGCAGTGGATCGGGTTGTACGCCGTCACGTATGCGATCTGGTGCGACGCGAGCTGGAAGTCGTGCAGGTCGGCCTTCAGGCCGTTGCCGCCGAGCACCTTCGCGACGACCTGGTAGCGCGAGTTCATCACGACGTCTTCGCCTTCGCCGAAGCCGAGCGACAGCACGTGCCCCCGCCACCACGTCAGGTCGCGCTGGCCTTCGTAGCTCTGCACGGAGAGGTCATCCGCCGCTTCGCCCTCCGGCATCTGATCGAACCACACGAGCTGTCCCCGCGGCGTGTAGATCAGCGGTCCGTACTGCCCGGGACCGGGCCCGTTCGTCGTGAGCACGTCGCCCGCCGCGGGGTCGCGGTCGGGCGCGGTGACGGTCATCACCGGCGCCTGCACGCCCGGCTGCGTGTAGAAGCTCTGGTAGTCGGCCGGCGCCGCGGGCAGGTTCTCGAAGTCGGTCGTGTTCGCCGTCGAGTACGGATCGTCGACGCGGAAGCCGAACGCGACCCGCTTGCCGGCGCCGGCGCCGGCGCCGAGCACGGCGCGCACGGTGACGCGCTCGCCGGCGTCGAACGGCGCGTTGGGCGTGAAGCTCGCGCCGTCGCCCTGTGAGTAGCCGCGCAGGCTGCCGGCGTGCGAGCCGCTGCGCGCGCCGGCGACGGTGACGTCGTGGATCTCGTCGGCGGGCGCGCCGAGGAAGCTGATCTGGGTGTGCGGGTTGGCGGTGTCCGTTTCGGGCGCGGGCGAGACGTCGAGGGCGGTTCCCGCCAGCGCGGCGCTGTGTTCGAGCGTCGACGGCAGGCACGCGGGCGCTCGCGCGCTCGCGCCCGGCGCCAGCTTCAGGCTGGCGGAGCCGAGCGCGATCGCGAGCACGCCCCACGCGAGCGCGGCGACGCCCAGGATGATCAATGCGATGCGGGCCATGTGCGGGTGGACGACAGCCGATCGCGGGCGCTCGCCCGCCGGTGTCGAGGCCGGGAGGGTGCCACATCCGCGTCACGGCCATGTAAGAGTTGCTTCAAAACCGCCGCGAGCGAAAGTGCGGCGACGCTCGCCGCCTCGGGAGTAGGCTCGCTGCATGATGCGACGAGCGCTCGTGCTGCCGCTGGCCTCGATCGGGCTGCTGCTGTGCTCCTCGCCGGCGCTCTCGGCGGGCGGCGGCGACGCGAGCACGACGGCGACGTACGTTCGCGCCAACTACGCGCTCGTCGCCGCGGCCCACGCGCGGCGGGGCGCCGCCGAAGCGGCGCTGCAATCGCTGCTCGCGCGCGTGCGCGCGGAATGCCCGGGCCTCGTCGCCGGCTCGCCGCAGAACGAAGCCTCGGAAAAGCTCACCGCCGAGCTGGTCGGCGCGATGCGCCTCGTCGCGATCGCGCCGATCTCGAAGGCGGTCGCGAGCTACGCGGGCGCCGTCGCTCCCTTGCGCTGGAGCAACGCGTCGCTGACGCGCGCGGTGCACGGCTATGCGCGAGAACTGCTCGCGCAGTCACGGCTCGCCGTGCCTGACTTCTGCGGCGCGCTGCGCACGTGGAAGGCGAGCGGCTACGCGACGCTGCCGGCGACGACGCTGAGCTTCGATCGCGCCTACTACGCGGTGTACGTCGGTATCGGGCTGCTGCCGACGCACCTGCTCGCGCCGTCGCTCACGGCCGCCCAGCGCGGGCTCGTGCAGCGCACGCTGATGCTCGAAAACGACGTGATCGAATTCGAAGCGCAGGCGGTCGAAACGTGGGGCAAGATCATGGACGCGGCCGGGCTGAACCCGTAGCCGTCGGCGTCTCGGCCAGCTTCGGCGCGCGCTCGGCGGCGGCGAGCGTGTGCGGGCCGGCCGGCAGCTCGATCGCGCCGACCCGCCCGCGTGGACTGAGCAGGCGCACGGCGAGCTGGACCAGGAGCGCGCCCGACAGCGCCAGCGAGAACGCCGCGGCGGCGCCGAGCGGCACGAGCAGCACGGCGACGAGGAAGCAGAACGCGACGAAGCCGAACGCGCCGCGCAGGAACCCGCGCAGGAACGCGTTCGCGTGCGCCGGCCCCTCGAGCACGAGCACGAACACGGCGAGCACGGTGTTCGAGATCGGGAACGGCGTCAACACGCCGGTCAGCGTCGGCCCGAGGCCGGCCGCCGCGCCGGTCAGCGCGAGCACGAGCGCCGCCGTCGCCAGCGCGCGCGCCGGCAGGTCCCAGACTGGCAGCTCCGCATCCGACGTCGAGTCCAGATGCGGGTCCGGCGGCATCAGCCGCGGCGCCAGCGTGTAGGCGCCGAGCGCAACCGCGAGCCCGATGCCCGCCGGCGGCGCGATCGCCGAGAAGCCGAGCGCGACCGCGAGGAACGCGAGCCAGCCGATCGCGACCGCCAGCGGCCAGTGCCGCCGGCGCGAGACGCGCGCGAAGACGACGACGAACGACGCCAGCGCGACGAGCCCGAGCAGCGACGCCGCCGCCGCGCGCGAGGCGAAGTGCGCGCCGTGCTCGAGCTCGGTGATCAACAGGATCGGCCCGGCGACGAGCGGCAGCGCCACGAGCAGCCCCGAGACCTCGTGCCCCCAGCGACGCCCGGCGAGCGAGGAGCCGACGACGAGCGCAGGCGCGAGCGTCAGCTTGACGAGCAGCAGCGGCACGCCCGGGCTACCACCGCTCCCAGCGGTATTCCGAGCCGGCGCGCGTCGAGCGCTGCGCGCGCTTCAGCGCCGCGTTGACGACCCACACGATCAGCGCGCCGCCGACGGTCGACCAGAAGCCGCCGATCGTGAAGCCGGTCACGATCCTGCTCGTCAGCCACAGCATCAGCGCGTTGATCACGAGCAGCATCAGACCGAGCGAGAGGATCACGGCGGGGAGCGTCAGCAGGATGATCGCCGGCCTGATCGCGAAGTTGACGAAGCCGAGGATCGCGCCGGCGAGCAGCAGCGTGCCGGCGGCCTGGCCGTAGCCGATCGCCGGGATCACGGCGGCCGCGACGAGCAGCGCGACGCAGTTGGAGAGCCATGCGATCACGAGACGTGCGAGCAGGCGCGGCACGGCTTCCATCCTCTCACGCGCTCCGATCGCCGGCCGCGAACGCGCCGCTCGGTGTCGGTAGATCGCTCTACTGCAGCGCCTATCATCCGGAGCATGGCCGCAGCCACGAAGGAGCGGATCGTGCAGCGCAGCGCCGAGCTGTTTCGGCGCCAGGGGTTCGCCGGCACCGGCGTCAAGCAGATCGTCGCCGAGGCGAGCGCGCCGTTCGGGTCGCTGTACCACTTCTTCCCCGGCGGCAAGGAGCAGCTCGGCGAGGAGGTGATCCGCTCCTCGGGCGCGATCTACGGCCAGTTGATCGACGCCTTCTTCCAGCCCGGCGGCGACCCGGTCGCAGCGACGCGCGAGTTCTTCGCCGCGGCGGCGCTGACGCTGCGCGAAAGCGACTACGCCGACGCGTGCCCGATCGCGACGGTCGCGCTCGAGGTTTCGAGCACGAGCGAGCCGATGCGCCGCGCGTGCGCGGACGTGTTCGAGAGCTGGATCGACGGCGCCGCGCAGCGGCTCGCCGAATGCGGGCTGCCGCGCAAGCGCGCGCGCGAGCTCGCGCTGTCGATGCTCTGCTCGCTGGAGGGCGCGTTCGTGCTCGGCCGCGCGCTGCGCAGCACCGAGCCGGTCGACGTGGCCGGCGCGGCGGCGGTGACCGCCGTGCGCGAGACGTTGGCGACGCAGCGCCAGCGTCGCCGCGCGCGATGACGGCCCTCACAGAGATCGATCGATGGTGGCGGGACGGCGATTCCGTGCGAGTCGAGCTCGGCGGCGCCGAGCGCTCGATCTTCGTTCGCCGGCTCGGCGAGGGTCCGGCGATGACGCTGCTGCACGGCTTCCCGAGCTCGTCGCACGACTGGTTCAAGCTCGCTCCGGCGCTCGCCGAGCGAGGCGCGCTGCTGATGTTCGACTTCCTCGGCTTCGGCGCCTCCGAGAAGCCCACCGACCATCAGTACTCGCTGCACGAGCAGACCGACCTGCTCGAGGCGCTGTGGGCGCGCGAGCGGATCGCCGAGACGGTGCTCGTCGCGCACGACTACGGCGTGTCGGTCGCGCAGGAGCTGCTCGCGCGGCGCGCCGAAGGCCGGCTCGGCGTCGAGCTGCGCGCCGTGCACCTGCTCAACGGCGGCCTCTATCCGGACCTGCACCGCCGCCAGCCGACGCAGGAGCTGCTGCTCGACGCCGAGCACGGCCCGCGGCTCGGCGAGCTGATGAGCGAGGAGCTGTTCACGCAGGGCCTGCGTCCGACGTTCGCCGAGGACTACGACGCGAGCGGCGACAGCGCCGCGATGTGGCGCGCGATGGAACGCGACGGCGGCCAGCGGATCGGGCACCTGCTGGCCCGCTACATGGTCGACCGCGAACGGCACGAACGCCGCTGGGTCGACGCGCTCGAGGGCGCCGACGTGCCGCTCGCGTTCGTCTGGGGGATGCTCGACCCGATCTCCGGCGCGCACATGGCCGCGCGGATCGCCGAGCGAATGCCGCGCGCGCCGCTTCAGACGCTGCCCGACGTCGCGCACTGGCCGCAGCTGGAAGCGCCCGATCGCGTCCTCGCGGCGCTCGCCGATCTCCGACCGGTCGGCGACTGACTCAGCGCCGCGCGGAGACCGCGTCGGCGAGCGCGCCGAGGCGCGACGGGCGCCCGCTGCGGCGCTCGCTGCGGTCGGCCTGCCGGTAGAGCGCGTAGACGCCGCGGATCGCGACGAAGCGAAGCGGCTCGGGCTCCCAGCGACGGGGGCGGCGCCCGACCCACGGCAGCTCGCTCAGCGCGCTGCGCCGATCGAGCAGCAGGTCGCACAGCGTCCGCCCCGCTAGGTTCGCCGCGGCGACCCCCTCGCCGGCGTAGCCGCCGGCCCACGCGAGGCCCGTGCGCGGGTCGGCGTCGACCGTCGCACACCAGTCGCGCGCGACGCCGAGCACGCCCGACCACGCGTGCTCGATCGGCGCATCGGCGAGCGCCGGGAACAGGCTCGCGAGCTTCGCGCGCAGCTCGCGCACGGTCGCGCTCGCCGTGCTGCCCGCGCCGTCGGTGCGCGAGCCGAAGCGATACGGCACGCCGCGCCCGCCGATCGCGATGCGCTCGTCGGCGGTCCGCTGCAGGTACGCGAACACGTGCGCGCCGTCGCCGAGCACCTCGCGCCGCTGCCAGCCGATCTCGCTCCAAGCGCTCGCCGGCAGCGGCTCGGTGACGATCATCGAGCTGTTGATCGGCGCGAGCGCGCGGCGCAGCCCGCGCAGCGTCGGCGTGTAGCCCTCCGTCGCGCGCACGACCCAGCGCGCGCGCACCGCGCCGGCGTCCGTCAGCGCCTCGCGCGGGCGCAGCTCGCGGACCGGCGTGCGCTCGTGGATCGTCACGCCGCTGCGCTCAACCGCCGCCGCGAGGCCGCGCAGCAGCTTCGCCGGGTGCACGCGCGCAACGTGCGGCGAGAACGACGCGAGCCGCGCGCCGGCGACGCGCGCGCGCGCGTGCAGCTCCTCGCCGGAGAGCTCGCGCAGGTCGCCCTCGTCGAAGCCGAGCGCGTGGAGCTGGCGCACGCGCTCGCGCAGGCGCGTCGCCTGCGCCGCGTCGAGCGCCACGTCGAGATGGCCGCCGGCGATCAGCTCGGCGTCGATCCGCTCGCGCGCGAGCACGTCCGCGATCTCGCCGACCGTCGCGAACATCTCGCGCTGCAGCGCCGCGTACGCCGCGCTGCCGCCCCGCCGCTCGTACGCGCGCGCCGGCCCCGAGAAGAAGCCCGTCACCCAGCCGCCGTTGCGTCCCGACGCGCCGTAGCCGGCGTGCTCGGCCTCGAGCACGACGATCGACAGCGACGGCTGCGCCCGCTTGAGGTAGTACGCCGTCCACAGGCCCGTGTAGCCGGCGCCGACGATCGCCACGTCGGCCTCCGCCGGCGCTCGCAGCGGCTCGCGCGGCGGCGGCGGACCGCCGAGCGAGCGCCACCAGAAGCCGAGCTCGCCGACGCGCATCCGGCGAGGTTAGAGCCCGGCGCCGCGGCTCAGCGGCAGCTGATCTGAGACAGGCCCTTCGCGATCGTCGCCTTCGTCTTCGCGCTGACGTCCGTCACTTCCGAGAGCGGCGGCGGCGTGACGACCGGCTGGCGGCCGAAGGCGAACAGGTCGATGCCGAGCGACACCTGCAAGCGTCCTTCGGGAGCGCACAACGAGAGTGCGTCCGCGATCCGCGAGACGCGCCCGTCGCGACGGATCCACACGTCCATCGGCATCGTCTTCGAGCCGGTGATCCGTTCGAGCGTCGCTCCGGTCCGCTGCGCGGACGCACGCTGATCGGCGGGCGCCGCCGCCGCGAAGCGATCGAAGTAGACGATCGCGTGGTAGTGCGTCGACGGCACGCCGCGCACGGGTTCTTCACCGACGCGCGAGACGGTGCCCGCCGACTTCAGGTAGCTGAGCTCCTGCGACGGATCCGGCGAGCTGCCGCCGAGCGAGCCGCCGCCGGACGATTCGGTGTACGCCGCCAGATCGGTGCGCAGCCAGCGCTTGCCGTGCGTGACGCTCGCCTTCGCGCCGCTCGGCGCCTGCACGTACACGTACGGCTTGGCGATCACCTCGGCGATCCTCTTGCCCTCGACTTCGATCAGCGCCGAGCCTTCCGAGCCGCGTTCGTCGACCGAGCCCGAGCCCACGCTCGTGAGGGTCTTGCCGCCGACGCTCACGGCGAGCGTCAGCGCGAACCTGTAGCCGGGCACGCGATCGGTCGCGTCGGCCGCGCGCGTGACCGCTGCGAGGTAGGACGCGTCGGCCGCGCTCGAGCTGCCGGCGCTCGAGCCTCCGCCACCGCCGCAGCCGGCCACGCCGAGCGCCGCTGCGCACGTGGCGAGCAATGCCGCGTGTGGCAACGGTCGTCCGTGACTCACCATGCTTTTGAAGCTACCCGATCGACCCGCGGCGCAAGCGTCGCGCGCGCTAGCCGACCGAGGCCTGCGCGACCGACGCCTGCGCGGCGACGCCGGCGTCGGGCGAAGCTTCGCCGGCCGGTTCCTCGGCGCGCCCGCCGGGCATCGCGCGCAGCGCGACGATGAACGCGAGCGCCATTGCGGCGGCCATCCCGTAGATCACGGTCTGCGTCGAGTGCGCGAAGTCGAGCCGGATCTGGTGCGTGATGCCGGTCGTGGCGTTCCCGCGCGGCGCGCCACCGCCGGAGCTGCTCGCCGCGCCGGAGACCGCGCGCGCGATGCTGTCGGCGCGTGCTTTCGGCACGCCGACCTTGCCGAGCGTCTTCTCGATTCGCGAGACGTTTTCGGTGATCAGCAGCGAGCCGAGCACGGCGAGGCCGAGGCTGCCGCCGTAGTTGCGCACCGTTTGCGTCAGGCCCGTCACGGCGCCGTACGTCGCACGCGCGGCGCGGTTGAGCGCGTCGGTGCTGACCGGCCCGAGCACGAGGCCGACGCCGATGCCGGCGAGCGCGAGGAAGTACCACTGCCCGTTGAACGACAGGCCGTCGAGTTCCGAGCCCCACAGGTAGAAGCCGACCGCGGCGATCGCGCAGCCGGGAACGACCGACGGGCGCGCGCCGCGGCTGTCGAGCACGCGCCCGCCGCGCTGGGCGCCGAGCGTGAAGCCGCCGAAGAACACGAGCAGGAACAGGCCGGCGCCGCCGGCGCTTTCGCCGAGCGCGATCTGCGCGTAGAGGCTCGCAAAGAAGAACAGCGGCACGAAGCAGATCGACAGCAGGAACAGCACGATGTTGTCGACCAGGAACGCGCGATCGGCGAACAGCCGCAGTGGCACGAGCGGCTGCTCGACGCGCAGCTCGAAGCGCACGAACGCGACGAGCAGCGCGAGGCCGGCGATCAGGCAGACCCACGTCGCGACGCTTTCCCAACCCCACACGCTCGCCTGCTGCAGGCCGAGCACGGACAGCGCCATGCCACCGCAGACGAGCCCCGCGCCGCGCAAGTCGATCCGCGACGGGTTGCGTTCCTCGGCCGGTTTGGAGATCAACGTCAGCACGATCGCGATCACGGCGACCGGCACGTTGACCCAGAAGATCGCGCGCCACGTCCATTCGGTCAGGTATCCGCCGGCGATCGGGCCGACGGCGGTCAGCGCGCCGGTGACCGAGAAGAAGACCGCCAGCGCCTTGCCGCGTTCCGCGACCGGATAGCTGGCGACGACGATCGCGAGCGCGGCGGGGAACAGCACGGCCGCGGCGGCGCCCTGCAGTGCGCGGAAGACGATCATCCACGTCTCGGCGATCGAGCCCGTCGGCGTCGCGCCACACAGCGCCGAGCACGCGGCGAATGCGATCACGCCGACCATCACCATCCGCCGCGGGCCGAACACGTCGGCGATCTTGCCGCCGAGCGCGAACAGCGCCGAGAGCGCGAGCAGATACGCGTTGACGATCCACTGCGACCCGCTCGGCGAGAGATGCAGGTCGTGCTGGAGGTTGGGGATCGCGAGCGCGACGATCGTCTGATCGATGAACAGCATCGCGACGGAGAAGATCATCGCCGCGAGAACCAGTTTGCTGCGCCGCGTCTGCATGCCCGCGCCGACCATCGTCACGGAATACGCCAATCACGAGGCGACTCCTGCCGCACTCGACGGATTCTCGGCCGCCGACGTACACTCGGCCAATGCGGCTGTACACGTGTCCCGCGCGCACGCACGGCGCCGACTACCCGCTGATCAAGCATACGTGTGGCGTCGCCGCGAAGGCGCTCGACGAGGCCGGGCACGCCTACGAGCTGAAGGTCGTCGGTGGCTTCAAGAGCATCCCGTTCAGCCGGGTCGGCAAGCGCGGGGAGATCCGTGAGCTGACCGGGCAGGAGGACGTTCCGGTGCTCGTGCTCGACGATGACTCGACGGTGCAGGGGACGGGCGAGATCATCGCCTGGGCCGCCGCCCACCGGGTATAGGCTGCGAGAGTGGCCCGCGTGCGGGCCGCTGGGGCGGGTAGTCATCCCGCCAAGGGAATGCAGCGGCGTGCTGCAAGCTCGGCGCTTCGGCCGATGCGGCAGGTCAGCTCAAGTGCGGCACGAGCTCCAGCCCAACCTTTGGCAGCGCGCGGCGAACCCCGCGATCGAACGATGCCAGGTACGCCTGGTGCGCCTGCGCGGTCGCGAGCGCAAACCCGTCCGCGAGACTGATGTTCAGCGCGCGATGCCGCGCCGCGCCCACGGCGATCGCGGGCGTGGGGGCAATCAGTCGGACTCCCAAAGCGCTCAGAGCATCTCGCGCTGTCCGCAGAGTGCTCTCGTCTTCGGCGGGTCTTACCAGCGTCTCGGCATAGTTGATCAGCGACAGCAGCAACGGCACCTCGTCCTCGGACATCGCCTTGAACGCCTCGGCGGCCTTGGAATGGCTAGGGTCACGCCGGTCGAGCGCCGCGATCACGACGTCGGTGTCGAGGACGCAGCCGCTCACGCCCGCTCGCCCGAACGAAGCCGCTCGAGGTAACCGGGCTGATACAGGCCGTCGAAGACGCCCAGCAATCGCTCCGCGTCGCGCGAGACGCGGCGGACGACGATGCGATCAGCTCCCTCGGCTTCGATCGCTACCTCGTCGCCGACGCTGAAACCTGCTTGCTTCAGCGACTCGACCGGGAGCGTCACCTGATGCTTGCTGGATATTCGCGCCATTCCTTTACCATATCGTAAAGGCCGCGCGGCGCCTGGCCACTATGGCTCGTTGTGGGACCATCTCTACATGCGGGATCTAGGACGGTGATCGTAGTGGCTGGTAGGCGCTCGGCGAAGCAAGAGCAAGCGCTTGGCAGCATGTCCGCCGTATTGTCCTCGAACGTGATCGATGGACATGCCGAGAGTGTGGCGAAAAGCCGCCTCACGGCGAGCTCGACGTCCATCATCTCGTCCCACGGTCTGCCGGCGGCAAGGACGTCGCGAGCAACTGCGTGACGTTGTGCGACGGCTGCCACGCCGGGCGACATCTGAATCAACAGGTCTCGCTTGCGCGGCGTACGATCGAACGGTGGGCGATCGTCCTGGCGCGCTTCATCGATCGTGGCCGTGAGTTGCCAGAGGAGACCCGCGCACTCGACGCTGGCCTTCGCCTGTTTGGAGTAAGCCGCTTCCGCGAGAAGCAACTGGATGCCGTGCTCGGCGCGTTGCGCGGTGAGTCGCAACTCCTGATCGCGCCGACCGGTGGAGGCAAGAGCCTGTGCTTTCAGCTACCGGCGATCCTCAAGGGTCAGCCGACAACCTTTGTGCTTTCGCCGCTCAAGACACTGATGGTCGATCAGACCAGCAGCCTTCACGACCGCAAGCTGCCGGCGACGTTTATCAACTCCGACATAAGCGGCAACGAGAAGCGACAGCGTTACGAACTGCTCGAGCAGGATGCGCTGGCGCTCGTCTACATGGCGCCCGAGCGCTTCGGGGACCGCGTCAAGCCAGAGGAGGTCGAGTGGCTGCTCGAGCGGCGCCCGTCGTTTCTCGTGGTGGACGAGGCTCACCTCATCGATCGGTGGGGAGAGGACTTCCGGACGGACTACGGCCGTATCGCCGACATCCGGCGTCGGCTCGGCGGTCCGCCCGTCATCGCGTGCACCGCGACCGCCGGTGTCGACACACAGCAGCGAATCCCTCACTCACTCGATGTGCCCGACGCGCGCGTGCTCGTGTCGGGCGTCGATCGCCCAAACATCGCACTGGTACGTCTGGAGAAGCGCAGTGATCGACGCCGCGCGCAGATCATCGCAGCGCTGTTGGCGAAGGTCTCGGGGCGCGCGATGATCTTCATACCGAGCAAGAAAGTATGCGAAGAGGCGCAGGCGGCCTTGGCATCCGTTGGCTGGCACCTGCCGTTGTTTCACAGCAAGCTCGACAAGCTGGATCGGGACTCTCTACAGAGTCGCTTCAGCGGTCGCATCGATCCGCCGCTGAACGCCCTGATCACGACAAGCGCGTTCTCGATGGGTGTGGACATCGCCGATGTCCGTCTCGTCGTTCACTGGCAGCACCCTGCCTCGGTCGAGGACTATCTGCAGGAGTTCGGCCGCGCGGGACGCGACGGCAAGCCGGCGCTGGCACTGGTCTTCACGCGAGGCGACAAGGATGTTGGCCTGCTGAAGTGGATGGCCGAGAGGAGCGCCGACGAGGTGATCGACAGCGGCAGACGCACCTCCGAGGACGCGAGGGCGACGCTCGCCGGACGAATACGTCGCATCGACGAGATGAACGCGCTCGTCAAGCGGACCGATCACTGCTTTCGTGCCGAGCTCCTTGAAGTCCTACAAGGCCCCACGCGACGGCGACGGCGCACTCTGGCCCGCTGGTTGCTTGACGTCGTCTTCTCCAGTCGCCCCCACGTGGAGCGCGCGGGCGCCTGCTGCAACCGATGCCAACCGGAACTCCTCGAGCGCATTCGCACGGGCGCGTATACCCCAGGCGAGAGGCTCACGCGCAGACTCTCGCTCGACTGGCGCACGCTTTGGCGTCTGCTGCGCCTCCCACTCGCAGGGCTCCTGGCAGTGGCGATCATCCTGGGGACCTTCGTCCACCGACACGGCGGAGCGTCGACCACCGAACATGCCGTGAGCGCTTACGAGACCTTCATCGCACACCATGAGCGCGGCCACTACCAACTAGCCTGCGCCAACTCACGCGAGCGCAACGCAACTACGCTATGCCTCCTCATCCGGCCCGGTCCTCCGCCGGCCCGCGCCGTGGTCGGCACATACCATCGCCGGGGTCCACGGCACTTCGCATGTACTGGTATGGCCACGCGCCTGCGGATCTGCTGAGCCACCAGCACGCGGCCGCGGGCAAGCCAGGCCCCGCCGCTACTGGACGCTTCGCAGCGTTCCCGACTCCAGGTCTAGAGCCTCTTATGCCGACCCGGCGCCGGAGGAGCTCGCCTCGTAGCGCACGTGCGTCTCGTCGATCACGCCGGCGGCGTCGATCAGCGCCCGCGCTTCGGCCTCGATCGCCTCGGCCATCAGCACCAGCTCGTCGACGAGCTGCGGGTCGGCGCACAGCCCGAAGCAGAGCAGCCCGGCGAGCGACGTCGCCGAGGCGCGCAGCGCGTGGCGTTCGCCGATCTCGGCGATCGAGTGCAGGTGCTCGACGGGCGCGCCGAGCACGCTGACAGGCTCGCGCGGTCCGGGCACGTTCGAGACGCTCAGCGCGAAGCGGCGCGGGCTGCGCTCCAGGCGCGTGACGAAGTGCTCGAGCGGCGGCAGGCCGGCGAGCTCGCGCAGCAGGTGCTCGCGGTACTGCGCGTCGTGGTCGAGCTTGCGCTCGGTCGTCTCCGCATGCGTGAGCCGCAGGCGCGCGACCGGGTCGGGCTCGTTGAGCGGCAGCGCGACCGAGAAGAACGAATCGTGGTTGGCGAGCACGTCGCCCTCGTGATGCAGGCTGACCGGCACCTGCACGCGGATCGTGCCGAGCTCGCCGTGACGCTGTTGCAGCCAGCGCCCGATCGCGCCGGCGACGATCGTCAGCACGGCGTCGTTGAGCGTCGCGCCGTCGAGCTTGCGCGCGGCGTCGTGCAGCGCCTGCAGCGGCGCGACCGCGAACGCGATCTCGCGGCGCGTGCCGACGTGGCCGTCGAACGGCGAGCGGGACTCGCCGCGCGCGTACTCGCGACGCAGGAAGCCGGCGAGGTGAGCGCGGCGGCGCTCGTCGTCGGCGGCGTGCAGCGCTTGCGCGCCTGCCGGCGTCATCGCCGACTCGGCGCTGTCGTCCCACAGCAGCGTGCGCGAGTAACGGACCGACGCGGTGCCGTCGGCGAGCGCATGGTGGATGCGCCAGATCAACGCGCTGCCGCCGTCGGCGAGCGCGACCACGTCGATCCGCCACAGCGGTCGCGTACGGTCCAGGCGCTGCTCGAACAGCTCGGCGACGAGCGCGAGCAGCCCGTCGTGATCGACCGCCCGCTCGCCGGGCGCGGCGACGATGTGCGCGTCGAGGTCGAAGTCCCCGTCGGGCGCCCAGCCGGGGCTCTGCGCGCTCCCGCCGAGCCGGCGGGTCAGCGCCGGCGCGAGCTCGATCCGTTCGGCGACGCGCTCGCGTAGGCGCTCGACGTCGAGGCGCGGCGCGTCCGTCGGCGAAAGCCGCACGACCTTGCACGTGTGCCCGGCGATCGTGCGGCACTCGAGGTCGAGGATCGCGCGATCCTCGGGGCCGAGCGGGATCAGATCCTCCATCGCGGCGACATTCTCGCCTATCCTGGCGCCGGCAGGGACCGGCGCGACGCTTGTACGACGCCGGTCCAGATCCGAGAGGAGCGTCGAGCAGATGAGCACCGACCCGATCGCCGCCGCGCTTGCAGCGAAGCGGCGCACGCCCGACGCCGTGCTCGAACTGATCGAGCCGGGCATGGACGCGATCGTCGGCCTCGCGAACGCCGAACCTGTGCGCACGATCGACGCGATCGAGGCGGCGGCCGAGGCCGGCCGCGAGGGCGAAGGCGGGGTGCGCGACGTGCGCCTGCACCAGATGATGCCGCTGCGCGAGCGCCGCTACATCGACGGCGAGCTGCCGGGGCTGCGCCACGTCGCGTGGTTCCTCTCCCCGCACAGCCGCGCGGCGTTCCAGCGCGGCGACTGCGACCTCGTGCCGAACTCGTTCAGCGACGTGCCGCGGCTGATGCGCCAGACGCTCGCGCCGCGGCTCGTGCTGAGCGCCGTCTCGCCGCCGGACCGTCACGGCTACTTCTCGCTCGGGCCGCACGCCGAGTACGTCGCCGCGTTCATCGGCGAGGTTCCGTTCTTCGTCGAGGTCAACGCGAACGTGCCGCGCACGTTCGGCGGCAACCAGCTGCACGTCTCCGACGTCGCCGGCTGGTGCGAAGCCGACACGCCGCTCGTCGAGGTGCCGCCGCCGGTCGCGAGCGATCGCGACCGCAAGATCGCCTCGCTCGTCGCCGAGCGGATTCCCGACGGCGCGACGCTGCAGGCGGGTATCGGCGCGGCGCCGGAACTCGTGCTCGGGATGCTCGGCGATCACCGCGAGCTCGGCGTGCACACGGAGCTGTTCGGCGAAGCGTTCGTCGACCTGATCGAATGCGGCGCGCTGACGGGCACGCGCAAGCGCACGCACCGCAACAAGGTCGTGACGACCTCCGCGCTCGGCTGCGCGCGGCTGTACGGGTTCATCGCCGACAACCCCGGCGTCGAGTTCCATCCGGTCGACTACACGAACGACCCGAGCGTGATCGCGCGCGAGCCGCTGATGACCGCGATCAACGCGACGGTCGAGGTCGACTTCCTCGGCCAGTGCGCGTCGGAGTCGCTCGGCAGCGAATACTGGTCCTCCTCGGGCGGCCAGCCCGACTACGCGCGCGGCGCGGTGATGGCCGAGCACGGGCAGGCGTTCATCGTGCTGCACTCGAGCACCGCCGACGACACGGTCTCGCGGATCGTGCCGCAGCTGCATCCCGGCGCGGCCGTGACGACGTTCAAGAACATCGTCGACAAGGTCGTCACCGAGTACGGCGTCGCCGAGCTGCGCGGCAGCTCGATCGCCGAGCGCACGCGGCGGCTGATCGCGATCGCGCATCCGAACTTCCGCGAGGAGCTGACGGCTCGCGCGCGCGAGCTGCGCTATCTGACGTAGCAGCCGGCTGCGCTGCGCGAGAACGCGCGCGCTGCGCGCGGGATTCAGCGCTTGAGCGTGAACGAGCGCGTCGCGCTGACGCTCGCCGCGCCGCTCGGCTGGAGCACTCCTTTGGCGGTCAGGCCCAGCCGTCCGGCGTGCGCGAGCAGGCTCTTGCCCTTCGCGGTCAGCTTGATCGTCAGCTTCGCTCCGCCGGGCGCGAGCGAGTCGAGGCTTCCGACCGCGACGAGAACGGGCTTGGCGTGGGCGCCCTTGGGCACGAGGAGCCACGAGATCGTCAGCTTGCCGGCGCTCAGGGCCGTGAACGAGACCGAGTAGCTCCTGTGCTTGAGCAGTTGCGCGATCTTCGCGTTGCGGCCGCTCGGCACGAGCAGGCGCTCGAGCAGCGAACGCAACTGCGCGGCGCTCGCCTTCCGGGTCGTCGAGGAGAGCACTCCGCTCGCGGGCGTCGGGGCGGGTGCAGGGGTGATCGGCGCGGCGGGGGCCGCGACGACGACCGCGCTCGCCGGCGACCACACCGGTTCGCTCGGTCCGCTCGTCCCGATCGCCGTCTCGTCGACGATGATCACGCTGCCGACGTCGCCCGGCTGCAGCGTGTAGCTCGCACCCGTCGCAAGGACAGGGCACCTTTCGCTCGCGGGCGACGCGCATCGCAGCCATTTGTCGACGAAGCCGGTCGGGTGGTTGGTCCAGGACCCATGTCCGACCGTCAGCGTCTGCCCGACGACTGCGCCACCGAGCACTGACGGCGTCGAGCGCACGAGAGGCACGGTCAGGCGCAGCGCGTCGTCGGTCGCCGCAGTCGTCGCGCCGGCGGTGACTTTCACCGGGGTCGCAAGACCCGGGCTCGTCGCGTTGTCGTAGTACTGCGACTCGTACGTCGTTTCACCTTCTTCGTGGTCCGTGACGAACGCGACTTCGTAATCGCCGGTCGCGAGGTCGGTGACCGTGTATTCGCCGTCCGCGTTCGTGAAGGCGCAGCCTCCCGATCCGACCGTTTCGTCGAACGCGCAGACGAGCACGTTCGCCAACGGCGCGTTCGTCGTCGCGGCGGTCACGTTGCCGGCGATCTCGCCGCCGGGGAGCAGCGCCGCGTCGATTTCACCGGTCGCTTCGCCCGGTCTGACCGATACCCGCGTCGCTTTCGAAAGCGTCGAGACGTCCTCGTAGAACTGCGTCTGGTAGTCGAGGCCCGTCGACCGCGGGGCGAAGAATTCGACGACGTATTTACCGGCGGGCACTTCGAGCGTGTATTCGCCGGTCGCAGAGGTCGTCGTGCATTCGAACACTTCTTCGAGCGCAGGAGATTCGGGTTCGAACGCGCACACTTCGATGCCGTCGATTGGTTCGCTCGTGACGGACGAGCTCACCTTGCCGTCGATCGCCCCATCGGCGCCCGTGAACGCCGGGCCTAGCGCGCGCGTCGCCAGCTCGGGCGGCGCGCTTGGCAGTGCGCGCGACAGCGCACGCCGACTCGCGAGCGAGCCCCGGGAGAGGCCGCTCGCGCCGCGCAACGAGCTCGCCGAGCGCGCGGTGAGCCAAGTCGGCGACGACCCGCGCCCGGCCGCCAGCGAGGAGGCGACCGGCGCGAAGACGAGCACGCACGCAACGGCCGCGAGGCATACGGCGAGCACGCCGCGCGCGCGGAACGGGACCCGCGCGATGCGCAGTGCGGGCGCGACGCGCGTTGCGAGCGATCTCCTCGTACGTGTCATCGCTTCCCCCATACCGTGTGCGTTGTCGCTGGCGCGACGAGCACGTCGCGAGGCCGCGCAGGTTACAGAACGGGAGAGATTCGGGCAACCGGAAAAGCAAGTCCGACGGGCCGGCCGTGCCCAAGCGCACGACCGGACCGTCATCGTCTCCTTCGGCGCGAGCGCCTCGGAGATCGACTGTGTCGCCCTCAGCGACTGCGCCGGGAGCCGGAACGCTCGGCGCCGCGGTGGCCCGACGATCGCTGCGGCGAGCCGCCGTGCCAGCGCCAAGGCCGGCGGCCATGCCCGCCGTGACGCGGTCCGCCGCCCGAGCCCCCGCCGGGACCGCCGCCGGAGCCGCCGCCCGAGCTCGGCGGGTTCCACGGCTGCAGATAGGCGCGGTAGGAGTTGACGCCGGTCGGGAACTGCGCGTTGAAGATCAGGTTCCCGGAGGAGTCGAACTCGGAGAAGTACGGCAGCGCTCCCCAGCCGACGAACAGGTCGCCGTCGGCGGTCGTCTGGGCGTTGCCCTGCGACGGCGCCGAGAGCGCCTCGGGCTGGTCGTCCGAGGCGACCAGCGTCGCCGTTTTGCTCCACTCGTCCAGCTTGACGGTGATCGCGCGGCTGTACGGCAGCTGCGGCGTGCCGGCCGACTCGTTGTCGAAGAACGTGTAGAGGTCGTCGCCGATCGCCTCGGGGTCGTGCTGCCAGGCGAAGATCTCATTCGCGGCGTCGAGCGACTGCCCGGGCGCGGCCTGCAGCTTGAAGCTGCTCGCCTTGCCGCCGAGCTGCCAGATGATGTCGCCGCTGCGGCGGTCGACCTTGTACGTCGTCCACGTGTCGCGCGCGTCGATCAGCAGGTTGCCGTCCGTGTCGAGGTGCACGGCGTTGAGGTGAAACCAGTCCCACGGCGTGCTCGGCGAGGCCGGCAGCGGCTGCTCGCTCTGACTGAACGGCACGTGGTCCTCGCTGTTCCACTGGAACAGCACCTTGCCCGTCGGGATGTCGATCTCCTGGACGACGCCGTTGATCACCGTCTGGTCGGCGGGACCGCCGATCGAGGAGAGGTCGGCGGTCGCCGTCGTGTAGGAGATGATCAGCGCCGTGTTCTGCGGCGTGATCAGGAACTCGTGCCCGTCGGCGCTGAGACCGTTGCCGGCGTTGACGGTCGCGATCTGCTGGTAGTGGTCGTTGTAGATGTAGTCGCTGCCCGAGGAGAGACCGCCGAGGCCGGTGCCCTCCCACCACGTCAGCACCGGTTGGCCGTCGTATGTCTGGGTGCGGAAGTCGGCCGCCGTCAGGCCGGGCGCCGCCTGGTGGAACCAGACGACGTTCCCCTCCTCATCGAGGATCTCCGATCCCTGGGCGTACGTCGTCGTGTCGCCGGTCGGCGTGATGAAGATGTCGCCCTCGCCGAGGTGGCCGTTGGAGGTGAGGATCGATACGGGCGGCGGTGCGGTCGGCGCTGCGGCGAGCGCGGGGCTCGCGGCGGTGGCTGTGCTCGCAAGCGTGACGATGAACGTCGCGACGACGGCGGCGCTCGCTCGGCGCCATCGTGCGGAGCGGTCGCGCTCCGCGTTCGAGTCGGGGCTCTCGGACATGGTGGCTGGGTCCTTTCGTGCGGTTTGGCGTGGGCTGCCGGGCCTCTGCTCAGGCCCGTCATCGCCACGCTAGACGAAAACCCCATAATTTCAACTGTATTTGTGATGTTTATGTGATCGACGCCTGCCCGGGACAGCGGATAGCGTCGCCGTATGACCTACGTCGCCGTCGTCGGCCCCGGTTCCGAGAGCGCAGATGAGAGCGAGCTGGCGGCGCTCGAGCAGGACGCACGCACGATCGGACGCGGCCTTGCGGCGGCCGGCGCGGTCGTCGTCTGCGGCGGCCTGGGAGGCGTCATGGAGGCGGTCGCCGAAGGCGTGTCCGAGCAGGGTGGGCAGTGCGTCGGGCTGCTGCCAGGGCGCGAGCGGGCGGAGGCGAATCGCTCGCTGACGCTCGCGCTGGCGACGGGGCTCGGCGAGGCGCGCAACTGGCTGGTCGTGTGCGCGAGCGATGTCGTGATCGCGCTCGGCGGCGGCTACGGCACGCTCAGCGAGATCGCGCTCGCGCTGCGCGCGGGCAAGCACGTCGTCGGGCTGCGCACGTGGCCGCTGCCGGCGCAGGAGCCGTTGATGCACGTCGCGAGCGACGCCGCGGGCGCCGTCGCCGCGGCGCTCTCGCTGGCGGGCGACTGAGCGCCGAGGCCGTCGCACGGGTCGCCTCACGCCTGCGGCGACGCCGATCGAGATCGCACGCCTCAGGACAGCGGGCGCCGAGAGCGACGGGGGGCCGACCGTGCGGCCGGCCCCCAGCCGAAAGCCTCGTCTCGAGTCAGGAGATCCCGTCGGCTCTCATCGCGCTCTCGAGGAATCCGGCGTCCGCTTCCATGCCGTGTTCGTTGGGGTGCACGGAGAAGGCGTCGGATTCGGGGAGCACCGGTTCGACCCAGCGCGTGCCGAGCGACTTGCACGCATCGTGGCCGATGCTCGGCGTGTACGTGTCGACGTAGGCGTCGCCGTTCGCGGCGGCCTCTTTGGCGAGCATCGCGTTGAGTTCCTTCTCGACGCCGTTGAGGTACGCCGTGTCGCCGGTCGTCAGCGGCACCGTCGGCCAGCAGTTGCCCGACTGCGGCAGGATGTCGAGGTAGCCGACGACGAGCACCTTCGCCGAGGGCGAGAGCACGTGGACCTGGTGCAGCGCGGCGCCGACGACGGGTCCGTCGGCGGCGATCTCTTCGGCGAGTTTGTTGCCGTACGTCGCTTTGCACGGCGTGCCGAACGGGAAGATCAGATCCTCGGCGCCGCACGTCGCGAGCGTGCCGATAAACAGGTTGTTGTCGTTGCCGCCGATGCCGACCGTGACGACGCCGGTCGACGAGCTGAGCGCGTTGAACTGCGGCGGCTGGTCGGGATACTGCGCGGTCGTGAAGTTGCTCGTCGTCGCGCCGCCGCAGCTGACGTCGTGCAGCGCGAGCCCGAGCGCGGCGGCGGTCAGGTGCGGGTAGTTGCGCGCCGATTGCAGGCAGTCGAGCGGAGCGCCGGGCGCGGGCGGCAGGATGAACGGGCCGGATACGTAGGAGTCGCCGAGCGAGACGTACGACGTCGACGCCTGTGCGAGCGCCGGCAGCGCGAGCAGCGCGACGAGCACGGCGAGGACGCACGTGATCGTGCGCCCGCCGCGGTGACGATCGGATGAGACATCTTGGAACAGCACGGTTTGCAACCTCCTGTCGTTGCGTGGCGATCGAGAAGCGCAAGCTGAGAGGCTCTCCTCCCCGCGCGGACTTCCCCGAGCGTCGCGACCGTAACCGGCTCTGGACGAAAGTCAACTATTTGGAAACATCGCCGCCAAAAACACCGCCGCCGCTCGTCGACCGGGACGCGTCTCAGATGCTCGCGCCGGCGCGCAGCGCGCGCGTCACCTTCAGGCACGTCGAGCGGTCGTCGACGGCCACCGCGCGGCGGGCGGCGACGTCGACGAAGTAGGCGTGGCCGTACGGCGAGCCGAGCCCGTGGCCGTATCCGAAGTTCGTCGGATAGAACGCGCTCGCCGCACATTCGAACGTCGCGCCGCGACCGGTCGGGATCCCGCCGATGCCGGTGAAGCCGTACGCGTGCACGAGCGCCGAGCTGAAGTCCCACGGATAGGCGAACACACCGACCCACGTGCTGACCTGGCGCGGATAGTCGAACGCGTACAGCGAGACGGGCCGCGCGCGCGGATGCGGCAGCAGCGCTTTGACGGTCGCGAGCACGCGCCGCTGTTCGACGATCGCCTCGTTCCAGACGCGCGAGTCGCGCCGCGAGTGCCGCACGTATCCGGCGCCGAGCACGAGCGTGCCGAGAGCGACGGCAGCGACGGGCGACAGCGGCCACGCCGCCAGCCGCCGTCCCCAGTCGGTCGGCGTGAGCAGGCGCCAGAGCAGCGCCGCGAGCAGGACGCCGGTCGAGTACAGGAACAGGACGATGCCGACGCCGGCCATGCCGTTGACGCGGTTGCCGGTCCCGGCCGAGCCGGGCGAGTAGTAGTCGATCGCCGGCAGGTACACGGCCCACGCGGCCGCTGCGACAACCGCCCCGATCACGGCGATCGACAGCCAACGCCTGAGCGCCGGGCGGACGGGGTCGCTCGCCGGCAGCCGCCACGCGGCGAGCGCCGCGAGGCCGAGCACGAGCGCGATCGCGCCCCACACGAGCGGCTCGCCGGGCGAGCCGACCGGGGCCGCCGCCGCGCTGATCACGTTCGCGCCCTGCTTGAGGATCAGCCACGCGTGATGCACGATGCTGCCCGTGGACTGCGTCGTCACGGGCGTCGCGCGATCGGCCGGCAGCCAGAGCTTGGCGACGAGCAGCGTGCCGAGGATCACGACGACGTCGAGCGCCCAGCGCACGCGCGCCCGGCGAAGCCCGACGCGCGCCGTGTACGCGGCTCCGGCGAGGCAGCCGAGCCCAGCGAACACCTCGTAGCTGAGGATGCTCGCGACGAACAGCAGCAGCGACAGCGCGTGCAGCGCGAGCGCGCGCCGGCCACTGCTCTCGAGCGCCTTGATTGCGAGGATCACTGCGAGCACGCCGATCGTGCACGCGAGCGTCGCCATGCTCATGATCGCCCACAGCCACTGGCTGTCGCTGAACGGGAACACGAGGATCAGCGCGCAGATCAGCAGCGCGTGCAGGAACGCCAGGCCGAGCATTCGCATCAGCGCGAAGATCGCCAGCAGCTCGAGCGTCAGCGTCACGGCCGCGAGCGCCAGCTGCAGGCTCGCGTGGAAGCCGAGCGTCGAGTCGACGAGCGCATACCAGACGACCTCGCCCGGGCGCTTGGAGTAGAACGGCCACAGCGCGCCGATCGCGCTGTGCCCCGGCGGTCGAAACTGCACGATCCCGAGAATGCCCCAGTCGTCGTAGTAGAAGCCGCCGTGACGGACGTGCGCGCCGAACGTCGCGAGCGCGATCGCGCCGAGCAAGAGCGCGGCGACGGCGAGCTCGACGCCACCGAGACTGCGGCGCCCGAGCAGCAGCCGCGCCAGGCGTCCGTCCGATCCGGCGAGCGCCGCGCGCCCGGCTCCCGGCCTGTTCGCCTGCCGGTCGGCGACGGCCCCGCTCACGGGCACGACCTGACAGTCCCGGACCGCGATCGGGTCGCCACCGTCATCGAGAGCCGACGCGGGGACTCGAACCCCGGACCCCTTCATTACGAGTGAAGTGCTCTACCAGCTGAGCTACGTCGGCGCTGCCGGAGATGCTAGCGGCGAGCCGGCCGCGCGTGGCTGCTCGCCCGCGCCCGACGGCGCGTCGACGACGGCCGCTCGCTCGGCGTCGTCGAGCTCGGCGAGCGTCGCGATCAGCGACTCGCCGTGCTTCTCGCAGAACGCCGGGCCGATGCCGCGGATCTCGATCAGCTGCGCGACGCTCGACGGCTGCGCGCGCAGCACGTCCTCGAGCACGGCGTTCGCCGCGACCGTGTACGCCGGCTTGCCCTCGGCGCGCTCGTAGCGCCACGCGCGCAGCGCCTCGAAGCGCCCCTCGTCGACCGGCGGCCCCTCCCCGCACCCGCTGCTCCACGCGCGCCGCCGACGGTCGCGCCGCCCCCGCTGCGCCCGCCGCGCCGCCGGGCGGCGGCCAGCGGAGCGTTGAGCGCCGCCTCGAGCGCCGCGTCGGGGTCGCACACGTCGCAGCAGCGCCCCGTCGGGCGCACCGGCTCGTCGTCGCCGAAGTGGTCGAGCAGCTGCCGGCGCCGGCACGTCTCGCCGGCCGTCATGTAGCGCTCGATCGAGCGGTAGCTGTCCCAGCCGCGATTGCGCGACGCGCGGATCGCCTCCGCCGCCAGGCGCGGGCTGCCGCGCCCGGTCAGCAGCACGTGCAGCCCTTCCGTGCCGGCCGGCTCGAGCTCGACCGCGCCGGCGCGCTCGGCGATCGACAACAGCACGCGGTCGCGATCGCCGAGCTCGGCGTGGCCGACCGTCGCGATCTCGCCGTCGGCCGTCCGCGCCGCGTCGCGGCGCAGGCGCGCGACGTACGACTTGACCTGCTCGACGCTCGTCTCGCGCTCCTTGATAAAGCGGATCAGCCGGCCGAGGTCCATCCGCGCGCCGAGCAGCAGCGCACGCGCCTGGCGCCCGTCGCGACCGCCGCGGCCGGCCTCCTGGTAGTACGCCTCGAGGCTCGTCGGCAGCGCCCAGTGCGCGACCGTGCGCACGTCGGCCTTGTCGACGCCCATGCCGAACGCGTTCGTCGCGACGACGACCTCCGCGCGCCCGTCCATGAACGCCTCCTGGCTGGAGCGGCGGTCGTCAGGGCTCATGCCGGCGTGGTAGGAGACCGCCGAGAGCGCTCCTCGCGCAGTCCGCGCGGCGACGGCGTCGGTGTCCTTGCGCGTGCCGCAGTACACGATCGCCGGGCGCGCGTCGGCGTCTGCGAGCACGTGCAGCAGCGCCGCCCACTTGCGCGCGACGGCGCCCTTGCCCTCGACGCTGACGACGTCGAACACGAGGTTCGGGCGGTCGAAGCCCGAGCGGATCGACACCGGATCGCGCAGCTCCCAGGCGCGCGGCGATCTCGCGCGCGACGCGCGGTGTCGCGGTCGCCGTCGCCGCCATCACCGCCGGGCGCCCACCCGCGCCGGTGCCGTCGAGCGAGGCGATCGCGTCGTGCAGGCGCAGGTAGTCCGGCCTGAAGTCGTGGCCCCACTCGGCGACGCAGTGCGCCTCGTCGACGACGAACAGCGCGACCTTGCGCCGCGCGAGCGCCGCGCGGAACGCGCCCGAGGCGAACCGCTCGGGCGCCGCGAGCACGAGCCTGCACTCGCCGGTCTCGATCTCGCGCAGCGCCTGCGCGTTGTGGCCGTCCTCCATCCCCGACGCGAGCATCGTCGCGTCGACGCCCGCGTCGCGCAGTCGCCGCAGCTGGTCGCTCATCAGCGCGATCAGCGGGCTGACGACGACGACGAGGCCGGCGTCGGTCAGCGCCGGCAGCTGATAGCAGAGCGACTTGCCGCCGCCGGTCGGCATCACGACGAGGCTGTCGCGGCCGTCGAGCGCCGCCTGGACGGCCTCGCGCTGGCCCGGCCGGAACTCGTCGAGGCCGAAGCGCCGCAGCAGCGAGTCGGGCGTCACCGTCGAGTCGCCGCTGTACATACGTTTGCGGTCGACCTGTGCAAGCGCAGACGCGGGCATGTCGTCGTCCATTCATCAAAGGTAGCCGTCGCCGCGGCTGCGACGAAACGGCTTGCGCGCGCCGCCGGGACTACGCCGCCACGCCGCGCGCATCGCGGCGCCCGTCGCGCCGCTCCCACACCACGCGCGCGCCGCGCGCCGGGACGAGCGTGATCGCGCGCCGGCGGTTCCACTCGCCGCGGCCCGCGCGCGGCAGGCTCGGCGCGAGCTCGGCGAGCATCGTGCGCAGCATCAGCTTCATCTCCAGCTGCGCGAACGAAGCGCCGATGCAGCGGCGGATGCCGCCGCCGAACGGGATCCACGCGAACGTGTCCGGCGCGCCGTCGAGGAAGCGCTCCGGCAGGAACCGCTCCGGCTCGGCGTAAGCGCGCGCGTTGCGGTTCGTCAGGTAGATCGACGGCGTCACGCGCGTGCCGGGCGGCAGCGTGCGGCCGTCGACGTCGAGCTCGCGCGTGAGCATGCGCGCGACGATCGGCACGACCGGCCGGACGCGCAGCGTCTCGTTGACGACCGCCGTCATGTAGCGCTCGCCCGAATCCGCGCCGGCGTCGATCTCGGCGAGCAGCCGCGCGAGCGCCTGCGGATGGCGCACGAGCCGCTCGATCGCCCACGCGACCGACGTCGCCGTCGTCTCGTGGCCGGCGAGCAGCAGCGTGACGAGCTCGTCGCGCAGCTCGTCGTCGCGCATCGCCTCGCCGTCGTCGTCGCGCGCCTGCATCAGCAGCGAGAGGATGTCCGTGCGCGACGCGAGGTCCGGCTGCGCGCGCCGGCGCGCGAGCTCGTCGTAGATCGTCGCGTCGAGCCGGTCGAGCGCGCGGCCGAACGCGCCCGTCGGGCGCTCCGCGCTGGGGCGGCGCAGCGCGAGCAGCAGCAGCCGCAGCGGGTTGACCGGCGCGAGCAGCCCGCCGATCGCGCCGCGCATCGCCTCCATCCGCTGTGCTTCTTCGACGCCGAACACCGCGCGCAGGATCACCTCGAGCGTGATCGCGCGCGTGCGCTCGTGCAGGCGCATCGGCCGCCCGAGCGGCCAGCTCGCGATGTCGCGGCGCGTCTCCTGCACGATCGTCGCCTCGTACTCGCGCATCCGCTCACCGTGGAACGGCGGCAGCAACAGCTTGCGCTGGCGCATGTGCTCGGCGCCCGTCAGCACGATCACCGAGCTCGGCCCCATCACCGGGCCGACCGGCGAGGTGCCGGCGGCCGACGGCGCGACGTCGCCGGGCGCGGTGAACACCGTCTTGACCGCCTCCGGGCCGCTCACCATCACGAGCTTCATGCCGCTCGGCCAGAACGTCAGCGTGAACGACTCGCCGATGTCCCGCGCGCAGCGGTCCATCGTCCACGTCGGCGCGAGCGCCCATGCGAGCGTCTGCACGAACGGGTGCGCGCGCGGGCCCGGCGGCAGCGACGGCGCGCGACGCTCGCGTGGCGGCGCGGCCTCGGCGTGCGCGAGCGAAGCGGTGGCCATCGCTACAAGCTAGCGCGGCCGGCGCCGCGGCAGGCGCCCGTCTACTGGCGCGCGCGCAGCCGGCGCGAGCGCTGCACGCGTTCGACGCTCGCCTGGTCGCGCAACGCCAGCGCGAGCCGCTCGCTGACCTCGCGCACGTCCTCACGCGAGAACACCGGCCGGCTGCGCGAGAGATGGCGCACGAGCATCCGACCGGGGAGCACGCGCACGCCCTTGCGCCGCGCGAGCGGCCGGTCGACCCACGCGCGGCTGAACACGAGCAGCGGTTCGACGTTCACGCCCGTCGCGCGCTCGATCGCGTCGCGCTGCGCCTGCGCCTGGCGGATCGTCGCGCCGTGCACGCGTCCGACGCGCACCGGGCCCGGATGGCTCTTCGTCTCGATCGTGAACACGCCGGGCGGGCCGATCAGCGTGTGGTCGATGTTTCCGTGTCCGAGGCTCGCGTCGTGGAACACGCGCCATTCGTCGGCCGGCAGCGCCTCGAGCAGGCTGCCGACGTGCTCCTCAGCGCTCGCGCCGCGATCGCGGCGGGCGACGAGCGGCAGCACGTAGCGCGAGATCACGAAGATGCTCGCCAGCAGCGCGACCTCGGAGCCGAGGAAGCGCACGTCGTGCAGGCCGAACGCGCGCCCGAGCACGGCCGTCGCGACGGCGAGCACGCCGAGCGTGACGAGCGTGCGCAGGCGCAGGCGCATGACCGCCGCGCGGGCATGCTGTCCCGCCGTGCGGCTCGTCACATCGCCAACTACGTGCATCTCTCCGCCTCCTTGCCCGTCGCTCGCTGTTTCTCCACCATCCCTCTCATCGGCCGAACTCGCGTCGACCCTGAGCGCGTCGATTTCCCGCAAAAAGCGTGGAGCGCACGGCGATCCCCTAAAGCCCTGCCGGGGCGCCGTCGAAAGCCACAGCAGAGCCTCGAAGCGCGCTTCGCCGGGCTGCTCGCAAGGAACGGCCGATGTCCGATCATCCGAACAACCGCCCACATTTCGACAGGTCGTCCGTCGCCGACGTCTGCCTGCTGCTGCGCGCGCACGCCGAGTCGCGCTGGCTGAGCAACCAGCTCGTGCCCGTGCTGCGCGAGATCGAGCTGCGCGAGGCGATCTCCGACGAGCAGCTCGCGACGGCGCTCGCGTACCTGGAGGTGCTGTGGATCGAGGCATGCTCGCGCGCGAGGGAGACGGAATCGGCGCGCGTCGAGCTCGACGCGCTCGGGTCCTCCGACCGCGGGATGTACGACAAGGCGCAGCGCTACCACGCCGCCGTGCGGCGACTGCGCGAGGGCGTCGAACGGCGCGTCGCGCGGCTGCTCGCCGTGCCGAGCGAGGCCGAGCTGCCGCGCGCGCTCGCCGACAGCTCGCGCCTGCGCCGCGTGCACCGCCCGCTGCGCCGCCGCCCGGCGCGTCCGTGAGCCGGCGCCCGGCGCGGGCGCGAGCCGATCGCATACGCTGCGCGCGTGCCGCCGCGCTTCGACCTGCAGTCGCACTCGACCGCCTCCGACGGCTCGCTGCCGCCGGCGGAGGTCGTGCAGCGAGCCGCCGACGCCGGCGTCGAGCTGCTCGCGCTGTCCGACCACGACACCGTCGGCGGCGTCGCCGACGCGCTCGAGGCGGGCGCGCGGGTCGGCGTGCGGATCGTGCCGGCGGTCGAGATCTCGGCCGTCGACGACGGCGCCGCGACCGCGCGCGAACTGCACATCCTCGGCTACGACGTCGACCACACCGGCCCGCCGCTGACCGACGCGCTCGTCGACTTCCTCGCCGACCGCGAGAAGCGCACGCTGCGGATGCGCGACGCGCTGCGCGAGGTCGGCTTCGAGCTCGACGAAGCGACGATCGAGCAGCGGATCGCCGACGGCAAGCCGATCGGCCGGCCGCACCTCGCCGAAGCCGTGCTGAGCGCGCCGGCCAACGCGCAGCGCCTCGAGCACGAGCAGATCGACGACGTCGGCTCGCTGATCCGCGGCTACCTGATCGAGGGCAAGCCGGCGTTCCGCCTGCGCGAGACGCCGACCGTCGCCGAGGCGATCGACGCGATCCACGACGCCGGCGGCGTCGCCGTCTGGGCGCACCCGTTCTGGGACATCGACGCCGACGAGGAGGTGCTCGCGAGCATCGACCGCTTCCGCGCGCTCGCGATCGACGGCGTCGAGGCGTTCTACGTCACGCACGACGAGCGGCAGACGCGCCTGCTCGCGGCGCGCTGCGAGCAGCTCGGCCTGCTGAGCACCGGCTCGGCCGACTACCACGGGCCCGACAACCGACTGTTCTCGCGGTTCCTCGCGTTCGAGACGTACGACCTGCAGCCGAATCTAGGGTCGATCGCCTCCTGAGCGGTGTGCGAGTCAGCGCGTCCGGACCTCGCCGTGCGCAGTGGAGCTGGAGCGCCGAGATCGAGAGGTGATAACCTACAACCAAATGGTTGTAGATTCTCTCGCTGAGCAAGAGGCCGATCGCGTCTTCCACGCACTGGCCGACGCGACGCGCCGCGACATCCTCGCTCGCGCGATCGAGCGAGAGCAGTCCGTCTCGGCGCTCGCGCGCCGCTATGAGATGAGCTTCGCCGCAGTGCAGAAGCACGTCGCGGTGCTCGAGCGGGCGACGCTGATCACCAAGCGGCGACGCGGCCGCGAGCAGATCGTCTACGGCCACGCTCCGACCGTCCGCAGGGCGGCCGCGCTGCTCGACGCCTATGAGCAGCTCTGGATCCAACGCGCAACGCAGATCGCCGACGTGCTCGCCGGCGAGGAAGGAGACCCGACATGACAGTCATCGACAGCACGAAGGACACCGACGCACTGACGCTCACGCTCATCGCCGAGTTCGACGCCGACGCCGGTCGCGTCTGGCAGGTCTGGGAAGACCCGCGCAAGCTCGAGCGGTGGTGGGGTCCGCCGACGTTCCCGGCGACGTTCACGCGGCACGACTTCGTCGTCGGCGGCGAGTCGCGCTACTTCATGACCGGACCGAACGGCGAGACGCCGCGCGGCTGGTGGCGGATCGACGCGCTCGAGGAGCCGCAGCGGATCGAGTTCGCCAACGGCTTGGCCGGCGACGATGGCGAGCCGATGGCTTCGAGCCGATGGCCGGCCGCGTCACCTTCGATGCGCTCGACGGTCGCACGCGGATGACCGTGCTGACGCGCTTCGTCGACGCCGAGCAGATGCAGAAGATGCTCGATATGGGCATGCACGAGGGAATGACGGCGGCGATCGACCAGATAGACGCCGTGCTCGAGTCCGCTGTCGTGTGACCCCCGCCGCCGCGCGGCTCGGCTGGGCTCGCGAAACCTCAGCCCGCCGCGTCGGTCGCGAGCAGCTCGTCGAGCCGGTAGGCGAGCCCCTCGAGCGCGAGCTCCTCGGAGACGTTCAGCGCGAGGCGCAGGCGCGTGTCCTGCACGAGCTCGATCGCGCCGCGCAGCGCCGCGCCGTCGCGCTCGCGCGCGTCCGCTTCGAGCTCGGCGCGGCGGTCGAGCGCGTGCACGAGCTCGCCGGCGCCCTCGCACAGGCACAGCACGTCGCGCAGCCACAGCTCGACGAGGCGCAGCGAGACGTCGAGCGCCTCCGTGCGCGCGCGCCGCTCCAGGCGCCGGCGCGCCTCCGCGCCCTCGCGTTCGAGCCGTTTGCGCTCTTTCGCCGGCGTCAGCTCGAGCTCGTCGGCGAGCCCGTGCTGCGCACGCTCGCCGGCGCTGAGCGCGGCGCCCTTCGCGGCGTCGAGCAGCGCCGCCCACGGCCGTTCGCCGACGGCGCCCGACAGCGCGCAGCGCGCGAAGCGCTCGGCGCTCGCGCGCAGCGCGGAGCCGTCCTCGCTCGCGAGCTGCGCCGCCAGGCGCGCGTCGCCGAGCGCCAGCCGCGCGCAAGCCTGCGCGCGCTGCGGCTCGACGTCGGACAGGCGCGCCGCGAGGAGCTCGGCGGCGAGCGGGTCGAAGCGCACCGGCTGGCAGCGCGAGACGATCGTCGCGAGCACGTCCTCGCGGCGGTCGGTCAGCAGCAGCACGTGGACGTAGTCGGGCGGTTCCTCGAGCGTCTTCAGCAGCCGGTTCGCCGCCTGGTCGTTGAGCTTCTCGACGCCGTCGATCACGAACACCCGCCGCGCCGCCTCGAACGGCGTGCGCGTCGCCGCCGCGACGACCGGCTGCTCGATGTCCGACACGAGCATCTCGGCGGCGCCCGAGCGCGTCACCCACGTCAGGTCCGGATGCGAGCCGCGCGCGATCCGCTCGCGCACGCTCTGCAGCTCGCCTGCGTCGTGCGCGAGCAGCGCCGCCGCGAACGCGCGCGCGACCGTGCGCTTGCCGGCGCCGGGCGGCCCGTGGAACAGGTACGCGTGCGACGCGTGCCCGCCGGCGCGCAGCGCCGGCGCGAGCACGGCGCGCGCGTGCGGGTGCGCGTCGACGCCCGGCAGCGCGGCGTCGATCTCGGTGTCGGCGTCGGCGCGCGTCACAGCGATCATCGTATGGCCCCGAGCCGCTACCGTCCGCGCGTGGCGCGCGGCAGGCTGATCACGATCGAGGGGCTCGACGGCGCCGGCAAGTCGACGCTCGCGCGCGCCCTGCGCGACGCGCTCGCCGCCGACGGCCACCGCGTCGAGCTGCTGCGTGAGCCCGGCGGCGTCGAGCTCTCCGAGCGGATTCGCGCGCTCGTCAAGGACCCGGCGCTGAGCGTCGCGCCGCGCGCCGAGGCGCTCCTGTACGCGGCCGCGCGCGCGCAGCTCGTCGAGCAGCGGATCGCGCCGCTGCTCGACGCCGGCGTCGACGTGCTGCTCGACCGCTACGTCGACTCCTCGCTCGCCTACCAGGGCGCCGCGCGCGGTCTCGGTGTCGAGCGCGTGCGCGACGTCAACCGCTTCGCGACCGGCGCGCTCGAACCGGACCGCACGCTGCTGCTGCAGATCGCACCGGCCGACGGTCGCGCGCGCCAGGCCGGGCGCGGCGAGCCGCCCGACCGGCTCGAGGGCGAGGACGCGGCGTTCTTCGAGCGGATCGCCGACGCATATGACGAGCTCGCCGCCGCCGAGCCGCAGCGGATCCGCGTGCTCGACGCGAGCGGAACGCCCGCGCGCGTGCTGTTCGACGCGCTCGAGCAGCTCGCCGACCTGCGCTGAGCGGCACCGGCGCACGCGTGTCGACGACCCGCGCTCGCGCCGGCGGCGGCGCGCGCGGCCCCGGTAGCGTCAATCCGCCGCGCGCGGTGCGATTAGCATTGGTGCGACCGTGACCCGCCCGAGCCGACGCATCCCAGCCCGCGCGAGCGCCCTCGCGCTCGTGCTCGCCATGCTGGCGCTCGCCGGACCAGCCGTCGGCGCCGGCGCGACGGGCACGCGGGTGACGAGCTCGACGGCCCTGTCCGAACTGCTGCGGAGGGTGAGCGGGCGCGATCGCAAGAAAGCCCACGGCTCCACGACCGCCCCGTCCGCCGGCGCCGGCGCGGCCGGAGCGACGACGACGCCGACGACGACGTTCGTCCCGTCCGGCGGCGCGACCGCGCCGACCGCGACGAGCCCGACCGCGACCAGCCCGCCAGTCACGAGCCCGACGGTCACGAGCCCGACCGCCGCGCGCACGGCCGCTCCGGCGACGCCGGCGGCGACGAGCGCGAGCAAGCCGAAGGCGGCGAAGGGCGACCGCCGGCTGTCGACCGGCGCGATCGTGATCGCCGCGCTCGCGGCGCTGCTCGTGCTCGCGTGCCTCGGCTGGGCGCTCGCGCGCAACCGCGCGTTCGAGCCGCACTGGCTGCTCGCGCTGCGCCACGCCTCCGCCGAGGCCGGCGTCCGCGCCTCGGCGACGTGGGCCGAACTCGCCGACTGGGCGCGGCTCGGGCGCTGAGTTCACGAGCCTGCGGGTTCGCGGTGCGTCGCTCGCCGACCGCTACTGCGGGAGCAGCGCAAGGCGAGCGCAGTGGCGCGGTCGCACGACCGAGAAGTGCCGCCGGTCGAGGGTGGCGACCGTGGTCTGGTCGAGCCGCTCGCAGAGGGCGACGATCGAGGCGTCTACCAAGCCCAGATCGAGATCGTGGTACGTGCTCTCCAGTTCGGCCGCGCGCGCAAGGTCGGTCTCGGTCAGGTGTGCGAGTCGGTAGGCGCCGCGGACGATGTCAGCGACGAAGCCGAGCCAGACCCGAGCTCCGCCGAGCTTGATCAGCCAGTAGTCGACCTCGACCAGGACCGGGACGGGGATCAGCAGGTCGTCGGCGCCCTCGAGCAGGGCGGCACAGCGCTCGTGATCGGGGTCTTGCGCATTGAGCGCCGCAACGATCGGACCCGTGTCGAGGATCAGCGTCACGCGGAACGAAAGGGGCGCGCCTCGGGCTTCTCCTGCTCGGCGGCCGTCGCGATGCTCGAGTCAGCGCGAAACGTCGCCAAGCTGGGACGCCTGTTGCTCCTGAGCTCTTCGGCGCGCTCGGCCACGACCTCGCCGAGCATCCTGCCGAGTGACAGCCCTCTGGTGCGTGCCTCGTGGGAGAGCGTCGCCAGATCCTCCTCGCGGGCGACGACGGTTGTTCTGCGCTCGGCCATGATGTAGATGATACATCAGATGCAGGCTGGCCTCGATACGAGACACCGGTGACGGGGTCCGTCCGAAAACCCCGTCCGAGACCTGGGCCAAGAGACGCTTGGAGATCGGAAAAACCCTGTAAAATAAGGTTATCTGCCGTTCCGCCGATCAGTTCGAGACGATGCTCGACCCCCAAATCTTTCAGTCGAGCGGGCGTCCGCGAATGCCGGCGCAGCAGAGGAGGAAGTTTCGATGAGCCAAGTTCCGCACCCCACTCTCTCCGAGCCGACGGCGTCCGGCGGCGCGCTCCGAACGAAGCGCTTCTTCACGTCCGAGGGCACGCATCCGTTCGACGCGGTCGAGTGGGAGCTGCGCGACGCGCGCATCGGTCACGGCGAGCACATCGCGTTCGAGCAGCGGGGCGTCGAGTTCCCCAAGAGCTGGTCGCAGAACGCGACGAACATCGTCAGCCAGAAGTACTTCCGCGGACAGCTCGGCAGCGCCTCGCGCGAGCACTCCGTCAAGCAGATGATCTCGCGCGTCGCCGGCACGATCGCGCGATGGGGCGGGGAGGGCGGCTACTTCGCCACGCCCGCCGACGTCGAGACCTTCGAGCACGAGCTGACGCACATCCTGCTGCACCAGATCGCCGCGTTCAACTCGCCGGTCTGGTTCAACGTCGGCTTCGAGGAGCGCCCGCAGTGCAGCGCCTGCTTCATCCTCTCGGTGGAGGACACGATGGAGTCGATCCTCGGCTGGAACACGAAGGAGGGGAACATCTTCCGCGGCGGCTCGGGCTCGGGGATCAACCTCTCGAAAATCCGCGGCTCGATGGAGCCATTGGCGAAGGGCGGCACGGCGTCGGGGCCGGTCTCGTTCATGCGCGGAGCCGACTCGTGGGCCGGCACGATCAAGTCCGGCGGCAAGACGCGCCGCGCGGCGAAGATGGTCGTGCTCGACGTCGACCACCCCGACATCAAAGACTTCGTCTGGTGCAAGGCGCACGAGGAGGACAAGGCGGCCGCGCTGCGCGACGCCGGCTTCGACATGTCGATCGACGGCGACGGCTTCTTCTCGATCCAGTACCAGAACGCGAACAACTCCGTGCGCGTCAGCGACGAGTTCATGCGCGCGGTCGAGGAGGATCGCGAGTGGCAGCTCACGGCGCGCACGACGGGCGAGACCGTCGCGACGGTCTCCGCGCGCGAGCTGATGCGCGAGATCGCCGAAGCGGCGTACCGCTGCGCCGACCCGGGCGTGCAGTACGACACGACGATCAACCGCTGGCACACGAGCCCGAACTCGGGCCGGATCAACGCGTCGAACCCGTGCAGCGAGTACATGCACGTCGACGACTCGGCGTGCAACCTCGCGTCGCTCAACCTGATGAAGTTCCGCCGCGCCGACGGCTCGTTCGACGTCGACTCGTTCGAGCACGCGGTCGACGTGGTGCTGCTCGCGCAGGAGATCATCGTCGGGCCCTCCAGCTACCCGACCGAGGAGATCGGCGTCAACGCACGCGCGTTCCGCCAGCTCGGCCTCGGCTACGCGAACCTCGGCGCGTACCTGATGAGCAACGGGATGCCGTACGACTCCGACTCCGGGCGCGAGACGGCGGCGGCGATCACCGCGCTGATGACCGGTCGCGCGTACCGCCGCTCGGCCGAGATCGCCACGGCGCTCGGACCGTACGAGCGCTACGCGGAGAACCGCGAGGCGCACAACGGCGTGATGCGGATGCACCGCGACGCCTCATACGTGATCCCCGAGCAGGACAGCGCCGACGAGGAGCTGCTCGTCGCGGCGCGTCGCTCGTGGGAGGAGGCGGTCGAGCTCGGCGAGCGTCACGGCTACCGCAACGCGCAGGCGACCGTGCTCGCGCCGACCGGCACGATCTCGTTCCTGATGGACTGCGACACGACCGGCGTCGAGCCGGACTTCTCGCTGGTCAAGTTCAAGGAGCTCGTCGGCGGCGGGCAGATGACGATCGTCAACCGCACGGTGCCACTGGCGCTGCAGACGCTCGGCTACTCCGAGCAGCAGGTCGAGCAGATCGAGGCGCACCTGGCCGAGCACGGCACGATCGTCGGCGCGCCCGGCCTCGCGGAGGAGCACTTCCCCGTGTTCGACGTCGCCGTCGGCGAGCGCGCGATCTCGCACATGGGCCACATCAGGATGATGGGCGCCGTGCAGCCGTTCATCTCGGGCGCGATCTCGAAGACGGTCAACCTGCCGCAGGAGGCGACGGTCGAGGACATCGCCGACGCGTACACACAGGCGTGGCGCCTGGGGATCAAGGCGCTCGCGATCTACCGCGACGGGTCGAAGACGGCGCAGGCGCTGCGCACGGACGCGCAGCAGGGCGCCCAGGAGCCCGCCGACGTCGAGCAGATCGTCGAGCAGGCGGTCGCGAAGGCGCTGGCGGAGGTAGGCCCGCAGCGCAAGCGGATGCCGCGCGAGCGCCAGTCGATCACGCACAAGTTCTCGATCGCCGGACACGAGGGATACATCACGGCGGGGATGTACGAGGACGGATCGGTCGGTGAGATCTTCCTGACCGACATCGGCAAGGAGGGCTCGACGCTGCGCGGGATGATGAACTCGTTCGCGACGGCGATCTCGATCGCGCTGCAGTACGGCGTGCCGCTCGAGACGCTCGTGCAAAAGTTCAGCTACATGCGCTTCGAGCCGGAGGGGATCACGCAGAACCCGGAGATCCCGTTCGCGAAGTCGATGCCCGACTACATCATGCGCTGGCTCGCGTCGCGCTTCCTCGACGTCGACGCGCAGGAGGAGCTCGGCATCCTCACGCCCGAGGTCCGCGGACGCCAGGCGGCGCAGGAGGCGGCGCAGTCGGTGCGCGCCTCGGACACGGCCGGACCGAGCGCGGTCGAGCAGGGCACGCCGCAGGCTTTGTCGGGCAACGGCGGCTCGAGCGCGCCGGCGGCTTCGTTCACCGACGCCCCGCCGGTCGTCCCGGCGCGGCTGCAGGGCCTCGACCTGGGGCCGGCGTGCAGCCAGTGCGGCGGGATGATGCAGCGAACGGGCTCTTGCTACACGTGCTCGTCGTGCGGCGCGAACACCGGTTGCGGCTGAGCGCGAGCTGCAGCCGGCGACACTCCCAGACGCCGTCGTGTTCGACAACGACGGCCTGCTGCTCGACACCGAGGAGGCGTGGACGCGCGCCGAGCGGACGCTGTTCGCGCGCCGCGGGCGCGAGTTCACGCAGGAGCACAAGCGCACGCTGATCGGCTCCTCTCGCACGCTTGCGGCCGTCAAGCTCGAGGCGCTGCTGGAGCTGCCAGGAGCGGGGGAGGCGCTGATGGACGAGCTGCACGAGCTCGTGATGAACGAGGCGCTGGCCGGCGTCGCGGCGCGCCCGGGCGCGCGCGCGCTGATCGAGCGCCTGAGCGACGCCGGCGTGCCGCTCGCCCTCGCGTCGAACTCCGAGCCGGCGTTCGTCGAGCGCACGCTCTCGGGCGCCGGACTGCTGCCGGACGGCCCGTTCGCGGCGGTCGTGACGGCGGCGGACGTCGAGCACCCGAAGCCGGCGCCGGACATCTACGTCGAGGCGTGCCGGCGGCTCGCGGTCGCGCCGGCGCGCGCGGTGGCGCTCGAGGACTCTCCGATCGGCGTCGCCGCGGCGGCGGCCGCGGGGATGTTCGTGATCGGCGTTCCCTACTTCGCCGGCAGCGAGATCCCCGGCGCGAGCCTGCTGGCGGACAGTCTCGGCGATCCAGTCGTTGCGCGGGCGCTCGGCCTGTCGGACGCCGCGACATCCGCGTAGGCGCCCGACCCGCTTGGTTTCGAGCGAGACTCGCCACGTCGCCTGGGCGATCCCCGAACGTCCACACGTCGATCGCTGCATCCAGTTAGACGCGGCAGCGGTCGATCTCACGGGCAGACCGTGTTTCACGTCTACCGCTCAAAATTGCTGGCTCCGCTGGCCGTCCTCGTTCTCACGATCGGGGCGATCAGGGCCGTGTGGCTGCTCGTCGATCGATCCAGCGCGAGCCGGGAAGCCCAGCTGCGGGTCGCCACGATGAAGCTGTCGCTCGCCGGGTTGGGACAGGCGCCGTTCGCCGCCGATCCCGCGAGCGGCGGCTCGCCGGCGGCGAGCCTGGCCGCGATCAGAGCCGACGAGGCGACGCTCTCGCTCGGGTTGACGGCAAGCTCTCAACCCGGCGTGCCACGGGCGTTGCTCGCCAGCGGGCGCTCGAGCCTTGGCGCGATCAACGCCGTCGTGGAGACGATCTACCGGACGGCGATCGAGCCAGGGGGTCTGGCGGGCGCCGGCATCACGGTCCCGAGGCTCAGCGGTCTCGAGACGGACCGTTCCGGGGCGCTCACGAGCGTGCTCGATCGGATCGGCCGCGCGGAGGCCAATCGGGCGGCGCAGGCGCGCATGCAGACGAAGCTCGGCGCGGCCGGCGCGATGATCCTGCTGCTGATCGCCTTTGGGTACTTCTACTTCCGCTCCCTCTCTGCGCGCGACGCCGTCGAGCGACTCGCCGAGGAGCGCAAACTGCTGCTCGGCGAGAGTCGGCTCGAGGCTCGCACGGACGCGCTGACGCAGCTTGGCAATCGACGTGCCCTCGTTCGAGATCTCGCAAGTCAGATGGAGCAGCCGTCGAGCCCGCGCGAACTGCTGCTGGCGATGTTCGACCTCGACGGCTTCAAGCAGTACAACGACTCATTCGGCCACGCCGCGGGGGACGCGCTGCTGCAGCGACTGGGTGGCCGGCTCGCCGCAACGATGAGGCGTTCGGGCGCGGCCTATCGAATGGGCGGCGATGAGTTCTGCACGCTCGTGCGCTGTGACCCCGCCGACGCCGAGCAGGTGCTCAACGACGCGATCGGCGCGTTGCAGGAGGGTGGCGATGGCTGGCACGTCGACTGCTCGCACGGCGCCGCGTGGATTCCCTCGGAAGCAACGACCGAGAGCGAGGCGCTGAAGCTGGCCGACGAGCGCATGTACGCCAATAAGGCGAGCCGCTCTTCGGCGAGCACGCAGGTGAGCGACGCGCTGATCCAGGTGATCTCCGAGCAGGACGGCGCGCTCGACGAGCACGTCGAGCGGGTCTCCGAGCTCGCGGGCGCCGTCGCCGAGACGCTCGGTGAGTCCGAGTACGAGGTCTGGCGGGTACGCCTTGCCGGCAGGCTGCACGACGTCGGCAAGACGGCGATCCCAGCTGCGATCCTCAACAAGCCCGGCCCGCTCGATCGACGAGAGTGGGAGTACGTGCGCCGCCATCCGCTGATCGGCGAGCGCATCGTGCTCGCGGCGCCGGCTCTCGCGAGCACGGCGCCGCTGATCCGCTCGAGCCACGAGCGAATCGACGGAGACGGATACCCCGACGGCCTGACCGGCGAGGACATTCCGCTGGGCGCGCGCATCATCTGCGCGTGCGACGCCTTCGATGCGATGACCTCGCAACGTCCCTACCGCGGCCCGACGGGCATCGAGGAGGCGCTCGCGGAGCTCCGGCGTCACGCCGGCACGCAGTTCGATGCGGCCGTTGTGGAGGCGCTGTGCGAGGAGGTCTCCTCGCATCAGGGCCTCCCTCGCAGTCCGCACGGCGCGAACGTCGGCGCGCGGCGGATGCAGGTCAGCTAGCAGCTCTCGCGCGCTCTCTCGGCCTCGACCGGTAGGCGAGCTCGGACGCGACCGAGCTCATCGCAGCGAGCATCGTGCCGGCGCCGGCGCCGGCGCCGGCACGTCCGGCGCGCCCGGCGTGGCTCGGAGCCGGCCGCGGAGCGTCGATCCGCCCGTCGCTCAGGCGCGCGGCGCGGGCTCGCAGCCATCCGAGCGAGCGGCGCTCGCCGCAGCGCTCGCGCCAGCCGCGCAGGGCGCGCTCGAGACGGTCGCCGTCGGGAATGCTCGCGAGCAGCTCGACCTCGCCGCCGCCGTCGCTCTCGGGGCCGAGACGGACGAGGTAGAGCTCGCCCGTGTCGGCGACCCACGCGGCGCGGTGCAGCGGGCCGCCGACGTCCTCACGCCACCACAGGCCGATGTCGCGCTCGCGCGAGCGCGCTCGCCGGGGATCGGCCGCGTAGAAGCCGCTGAGTGAGTCGTAGCGCGCGTTCGTGCTCGAGCGCGTGCGCCTGCGGTTGCTCTGTCTCATGCCGCACCATCCGGGAGGTCGGGGTCGGGGAGGTCGCATGCAAGCGTCCTCGCCGGCCCTTAACACCCGATTAGCGCGTACGAAGAGTTCGCTGAGCGCCAGCTCGATCCTCGGCGCCCAGAGGTCGCCGGTCCGGTGCGGGCCGGTGACCTCTGGGGATCGCGCGAAGGACGATCAGGGGTTGAGGCGCTTCTTCAACGCGCTCGCAGCCGAGAACTTCGCCGCTTTGCTAGCGGCGATGTTGATCGTCTCGCCCGTCGACGGGTTGCGTCCTTGCCGTGCAGCACGGTGGCTGACGCTGAACTTGCCGAAGCCGGCAAGCGCGACCTCACCCCCGGCGGCAAGTTCGTCGGAGACGACGTCGATGACCGTCTCCACCACCTGTCGGGCCTGACTGGCGGCCAGTCCGTTGCGACTGGCGACCTGCTCGGCCAGCTCGTTCTTGGTCATACCACTCCCTTCTAGGGTGTCGTTACTGCGAGCAGGCTAACCGCTGGTGAGGACGACGACGCCGCCGAACACGGCGAATCCGCCCCGGGAATCGCCTAATTTCCGGGGAACTCGACCGGCTCGGGCGCACGCAGCGGCGCGCTCGGCGCACGCTCGGGCGCGATTCGCCGGCGCCGCGGGCTGAGCGCGCCGGCGGCGCACGCCGCCCAGATCGCCGCCAGCCACGTGCCGCACGCGAGCGTGACGTGGACCCAGACGAGCTCGGTCGGCAGGTGCGTCTCGTACTGATCGAGGCCGACGGCGCCCTGCAGCGCGAGGAGCACGCACAGCACGGTCAGCGAGCGGCGCACGAGCGGCGAGGCGTCGACGCGGCGCGCTAGCCACCAGACGGCGAGCGCGGCGAGGCCGAACGCGAACGCGATCTCGCCGTGGCGATGGATCACGAAGTCCATCGTCCCGCGCCCGTCGAAGTCGAGCCGGTTGATCTTCTGGCCGGGCGAGCCGCCGGCGTGCGGTCCGGCGGCGGTCGCGGCGGTGCCGGCGAAGATCGTCAGCGCGCCGAGCGCGACGAGGCCGCGCGTCGCGAGGATCAGGCGGCGCTCGGCGACGGCGGCGCTCGCGCGCGGCGCGGCGGGCCGGCGCTCGGCCTCGCCGTCGAGCGGCTGCTCGACTTCGGGCTGGCCGGCGCGCCATGCGAGCAGCGCGGCGGCGAGCAGGATCAGCATCGACAGCGCGAAGTGGCCCATCACCCAGCCGTAGTCGAGCGCGCCGCGCACGGTGAAGCCGCCGAGCACGGCCTGGCCGATCACGCCGAGCGGCAGCAGCGCGCCGAGCCACGTCAGGTCGCGCCGGTACGGGCGACGGCGCAGCGCCAGCAGCCAAGCGGCGCCGGCGGCGATCACGACGGGCACGGTAATGACGCGGTTGGAGAACTCGATCACCGCGTGCGTGTTCAACGGCGGGTAGATGTTGCCGTAGCACTTCGGCCACGTCGGGCAGCCGAGCCCGGAGCCGGTCAGCCGCACGGCGGCGCCGGTCAGCACGATCAGCGTCAACGCGCCGAGCGCGACGTACGTCGTGCGCGCGTACTGCTGTGGCGTCACGGTGTAGCCGTTGGTGCGCTCGCGCAGGCGGTCGAGACGACGCGTCATCGACGTTAGTCTGTCAACTTGCCGGCGCGCGCTCGCCGCCGGCGCGGCGCGGCCGCGGCGCGCGACGCGCTCAGCGCGCGGCGCGCCAGCGCTCGGCGTTGTGCTCGTGCACTTCGCGCAGGATCTGCTCGAGCCCGCGCGTCGGCGCCCAGCCGGGGAAGTCGCTCGTGAACGGGCGCAGGTCGCTGATCCACCAACGGTGGTCGCCGATCCGGTGGCGCTCGGAGAGCGTCCAGTCGAGCTCGCGGCCGGCGATCTGCTGGCAGAGGTCGATCGCCTCGAGCATCGAGCAGTTGCACAGCCGGCCGCCGCCGATGTTGTAGACGGCGCCGCCGGCGCGCGCGTCGAGGTGGAAGTGCTCGAACGCCGCGACGAGGTCGGCCGAGTGGATGTTGTCGCGAACCTGCTTGCCGCCGTAGCCGAACACGGTGTACGGCTCGCCGACGACGGTCGCGCGCATCAGGTAGGAGAGGAAGCCGTGCAGCATCGTGCCGGCGTGGTTGGGACCGGTCAGGCAGCCGCCGCGGAAGCAGACGGTCGGCATGCCGAAGTAGCGCCCGTACTCCTGCACGAGCAGGTCGGCGGCGGTCTTGGAGACGCCGAACAGCGAATGCGTGCTGCGATCGATCGACATCGACGTGTCGACGCCGTCGAAGTAGACGTGCTCCTCGGGCAGCTCGAGCCGGCGCGGGAGCTCGATCAGCGGCAGCGCGTTGGGCGTGTCGCCGTACACCTTGTTCGTCGAGCAGTGCACGAACGTCGCGCCGTCGGCGTGCGCGCGCGTCGCCTCGAGCACGTTGAGCGTGCCGGCGGCGTTGATCTCGAAGTCGGCGTGCGGATCGGAGGCGGCCCAGTCGTGCGACGGCTGCGCGGCGGCGTGGATCACGAGCTCGATCCGGCCGGCGTGCTCGGCGAACACGCGCTCGACGCCGTCGCGATCGCGGATGTCGAGATCGATCGAGCGAAACGAGTCGGGGTAGTGCTCGAGCAGCGACGCGGTCATGTGCGCGGTCGACGCCTCGGCGCCGAACAGCCGCGCGCGCGTGTCGTTCTCGAGGCCGATCACGTCGAAGCCGAGCTCGACGAAGCGCGCGACCGACTCCGAGCCGACCAGGCCGCCTGACCCTGTGACTATCGCCGTGCCCATGCTCGCCGCCCCAGCTTCGCAGCCGCCGCCGCGCTCACGCGCCGCCGAACTCGAACGGCAGCTCGTCGGCCAGCTCGCGCAGGAGCGGCGCGCGCGAGTCGCGCTCGGAGATGATCAGCTCGTCGGCGGGCAGCGGCCAGTCGATCGCCACGTCGGGGTCGTCCCAGGCGAACCCGCGCTCGAGCGCCGGGTCGTAGTAGGCGGTCTGCTTGTAGATCACGTCGGCGACGTCGCTGAGCACGCAGAAGCCGTGCGCGAAGCCGACCGGCACGAACAGCTCGCGCATGCGCTCGTCGTCGAGCTCGACCGCCTCCCACTCGCCGTACGTCGGCGAGCCGCGGCGCACGTCGACGGCGACGTCGAGGATCCGCCCGCGCGCGCAGCGCACGAGCTTCGCCAAACCGGCGCCGACCTGAAGGTGCATCCCGCGCAGCACGCCGCGCACCGAGCGCGAGTGGTTGTCCTGGACGAAGCGCTCGTGCTCGTCGATGCCGAGCTCGGCGTTCCACGCGCTGCGGTATGTCTCGCAGAAGAAGCCGCGCTCGTCGCCGTACGTCGACGGCTCGACCGCGACGAGCCCGGGCAGGCGGGTCGGGAGGGCGCGCATAGGCGCCAGAGCGTAGCCGGATGTCCGCGCTTGCCTATATTCGATCGAAGATGACTGTGAGTTCGGCTGCTCGGATGGGACGCCTGTCGAACGCCGAGCCGGCGTGGCGGCGCGGCCCGCGCGAACCGAGCCTCGCGCCCGCGGCCGTGCACGTCTGGCGCGCCGAGCTGACGCGCGTCGACGGGCGCGTCACCGACTCGCTCTGCGACGAGGAGCGCGAGCGGGCGGCGCGTCTGGCCGACGAGCGCACGCGACTGCTTTGGACCCGCTCGCGCGGGGTGCTGCGGGCGCTGCTCGCGCGCTACCTGCGGGTCGAGCCGGGCGCGGTCGCGCTGAGGAGCGGCGCGCGCGGCAAGCCCGAGCTCGACGGCCCGCGCGAGGGCGCGCGCGCGGCGCTTCACTTCAACCTGTCGCACTCGCGCGAGCTCGCGCTGTTCGCGCTGACGCGCGATGCGCCGGTCGGCGTCGACGTGCAGTTCGCGCGGCTCGGCGTGCCCGCGCGCGCGGCCGATCGCGTCGCGCTCGCGCGACGCGCGCTCGGCGAGCAGGCGGCAGCCGCGCTCGCCGCGCTCGCCGGCGATGCGCGCGAGCGCGAGTTCGTGCGGCTGTGGACGCGCCACGAGGCCGAGCTGAAGCGTCGCGGCACGGGCCTCGGCGACGGCCCGTCGAGCGCGCGAGAACGAGCGACGGCGCTGCTCGTCGATCTCGACGTCGGCTCGCCGGACGCCGCAGCCGCGCTCGCGCTCGGGCGGAGCGCGAGCGAGCTGCGGTGCTGGCGCTGGGGCTAGAAGATCTTCACGCCGATCCGCTGTGCGACGGTCTTGCCATCGACGACGGCGACGAGCATCAGCGAGACGCCGTGATCCTGGCGGATCTTCGGCAGCAGTTCTGACTTGAGTCGAATCGGCAGGTGCACGGTCGTCTCGGCCTGGACGACGAAGCCGGCGCGGCCGTACGTGCGGTTGCTCGCGCTCAGCGTCGCGACGCCCTTGCACGGGCTCACGCGGCAGAACATCGCGACCGCGACGATTCGCCTCGCGTTGATGCCGTCGGTCTGCGGGCTCAGGCGGATCGGCGGCAGCGCCCGCGGCAGGCCCTGCCGGCCGCCGGGGCAGATGTGCGTTGCGTCGGCGCCGGTCGCGAGCGTCACGCGCATCATCAGTTCCTCGTTGCGGCTGACCGCGAAGCCGTCGTCGGCCGATTTGGTCCCGGGCGATAGCGTCGCGCCGTTGCCCGTCCCCTGGTCCTTGATGAACGAGTCGATCGTCGAGCCGGAGACCGCTCCGAGCACCTGGTAGGGCACGCCGTTGCGGTAGACGTTCGCGACGTAGCCGCCGTTGTCGTTGAAGCCGACGTAGTCGCCCGCGCTGACGCACAGGTTGATCGGCAGGAACGTCGTGATCGTCGAGGCGCCGGCGCCGTTTTCGCCGCACACCGGCAGGTCGAAGCCCTGCGAGGTGATGTTGACCTTGGCGCCGCCGCCGGGCAGCGGCGAGAGATCCTGGAAGTGGATCGACGTCAGCGGCAGCGGCCCGTTCGGCGCCTTCTGCGCACAGCCCTCGACTTCGATCTTCTTCGCCTGGCCGGTCGCGGGGACGGGCATCTCGCCGCTGGCCTTCGAGAAGTTCCAGATCGCCGTGTCGGCGCCGAAGTGGAACGTGTGAAAGACGCCGTTCGGGGCTTCGGGGCTCATGGGGACCTGCGTGTACGTGCCCGGGTAGCCGAGGTTTTCGGCGGTGTTGAGCGTCGCGGGGACCGACAGCGGGCTGCCGATCGTCATCAGCTTGGCCTGGCTGGCGGCGGGCGCGAGCACGGCGAGCAGCGCGACGGCGGACGCGCCGAGCACGACGCGACGGAGCTTGCTCGGGATGGCTGTGGGGAGGGTGAGTTTCATCATGTGCTCATCGACATGCCCCGCGTCGGACGCGAGCCAAAACAGCTTCGACGGACATACGACCCCCGCACGGACGTGATCGCGTGTCCGTCAGAGGTCGTCGGAGTCGATCCACATCAAATGCCAGTCCGCTTCGGCGCAGAGCGACTGCGCGTCGAGCGAGTCGGACACCGAGCGGACGATCAGCTTGAACGCGAACGGGCTCCGCAGGAAGCCGAACCGCCGCAGGCGGTGGCGCCTGGCCTGGTGACGCGACATCATCGTGACGATCGCCTCGACCCCGGAGTGGCGCGCGACGCGATCGATCTCGCGATACATCGCGGGCAGCGCCGCGCGCTCGTCGTCCAGCATCATCAGATCGAGCAGCGCGAACGAGGGGATCCCCTGGAGCGTCGCGACGCGCCCGATCGCCGCCGCGACGATCGCGTCCGCACGACGCACCCGGAAGGCGACGTAGCGGGTATCGGGAGCCGCCAGGCGCCAGTCGTAGAAGGCGGGCGTCTTGACGAGGTGATTCTCGACCGACGCAGACCAGCGTCCGAGGAAGCGCTCGAGCGCCGGGTCGTGCAGCAGCTCGTGCGGGTCTTGGACGTCGCACACGTAGCCGTCCTCGCTCCGTGGCCGCGGCGCCAGCAGCGCGCCGAACGCGCGCATGCCGACGTTCGCGACCGGCGCGATCGCGCCGAGCCGCCGCGAGGCGAGGATCGCGTTCGACCTCAGCGGCTTCAGGTACATCGGCAGCTCGAACGCGACTTTCCAGCCGACGCGCAGGTGCCCGCCCATCACCTCGGGGCGGATCGGATAGCCCGTCACGAAGTCGAGCCCGCGCTCGTGCAGGCGCTCCAGCGCGTACGCGCCGAGCTGCGTGAACACCCCTCTGCCGCGCGCCGCCGAGCTCGTCATCACGTCGCACACCATGCCGGCTGTCATCGCACGCCCGCCGATCACGTACGGATATGGGATCGCCGCGTAGTAGCCGAGCAGCCGGCCGGCCTCGCGCGCCTCGTACTCGTAGGATCGCGGATCGGCCGGGGCGCCGTGGAACTTCCAGCGATAGTGCTCGACCGACGCCTGGCCGCCGCCGGCGTGCTCGGGGAACGCGTCGTCGAACAGCCTGCGTTGATCATCCAGTCCGGTGTCCTGCCGGAACTCGCCGAACTCGAGGCTCAACCGTACAGGCCGCCGTTCACGTGCAGGGTCTGGCCGGTCGTGTAGGCGCCGTCGGCGCTCAGCAGGAACCGCAGCATGCCGCCGATCTCGGCGGCCGTGCCGAGGCGCCCGACGGGAATGCCGCTGCGAATCTGCTCTCGCAGCTCCTCGGGAATCGTGTACATCATCCCGTAGTCGTAGTAGCCCAGCGCGAGCACGTTCGCGGTCACGCCGCGACCCGCGAGCTCGCGCGCGATCGACTTCGTGTAGCCGACCACGCCCGCCTTCGCGGCGCCGTAGTGCGACGCGCCGGGCACTCCGGTGAAGGCGACGACGCTGGACACGTTGACGATCCGTCCGCCGCCCGCGTCGCGCATCAGCGGGATGAAGCGACGACACGTGAGGAACGTCGTTATCAGGCTGTCGCTGACGACTCGCTGGAAGTCCTCCAGCGACAGCTTCCAGCTGACGCCGTTGGAGGTCGAGCCGGCGAGGTTGACGAGCCCCCAGATCGCCCCGAAGCGCTGCTCGACGACGTCGCCGAGCGCCTGCACCTGGTCCTCGTCGGCCAGATCGGCCTGCACGCAGACGACGTCCGGGTCGAAGCCGTGCCGGCGCACGGTCTCGAACAGCGCGTCCGAGCTCGAGCGGTACTGGCAGACGAGGTTCTCGAATCCGCCGGCCAGCAGGTCGTCGACGAGCGCGAGGCCGACGCCGCCGTTGGCGCCCGTCAGCAGCACGGGCCGCTCGACTCGCTCGCGATCGGCGGGCGCCTGTCCCTCCCCGACGCTCATGCTCGGGCCGGTCGGTCGCTCTGCTGAAGCAGGCGTGGCACGCGCCGACGCTTGTGTTGCAACTCAATCGCTACGACCAGGCGCAATACATACCACACGCCTGTGATCGCTCCGGTGCTTGCGTTTCCGTGTACGCGGGGCGTCATCGCGATCGGGTGCTCGACGATCTTCGCGCCGGCGCGCCCGGCCTCGATCAGCGCCTCGACGGTGTCGCCGAGGTACTCCGCGGGATAGTCAGCGGCGAAGCTGTCGAGCAGCGGCCGGCGGATCGCGCGGAAGCCGGAGCTCGTGTCCGAGACCTCGACGCCGGCGACGCGGCGCACGCGCGCCGAGAGCGTGCGCATCGCCAGCCGCCTCACGCCAGCCACGCGATATGGGCCTGACCCGGTCACGAAACGCGAGCCGACGACCATGTCGGCGTCCGTCGAGCGCATCGCGTCGAGCAGTCCGCGAACCTGCGAAGGATCGTGCTGGCCGTCGCCGTCGACCTGCACGACGACGTCGTACCGATGCGCGAGCGCCCAGCGAAAGCCGCAGCGAAGCGCTCCGCCGACGCCGACGTTGACCGGCAGGCGCAGGACGTGAGCGCCCGCCTGCGAGGCGCGCTCGCTGGTCCCGTCGCTCGAGCCGTCGTCGACGACGCAGACGTCGTAGCCGAGCTTTCGCCCGAGCCCGACGACCGTTCCCACGCTCTCCTGCTCGTTGAGCGCCGGCACGACGAGCAGGACGCGGCCGAAGCTCATACGCGCGGCAGGTCTCGCGGTTGAACGCGCTCGGCCGCGCCGGCGCTCGCGGCGGGCGCGTCGCTCGCCTCGCGGCGCTCGAGCTCGCACACGCGCTGCTCGACGAGCGCGGCGTGCTCGCTGAGATCCTGGATCGCCCTGTGCAGTCCCGACAGCGAGATCGAGAGCTGCAGGCAGATCAGCCCGAGGAACGCGATCACGACGCCGAGCGAGAAGCCGGTCGGCGTGAAGCCGAGGTGCTTGACCGGGCCCGAGGCGAGGCTCAGCAGCGGGATCCCGACGAAGCCGAGCACCGACACGCTGAGCCACCCCAGGCCGTAGCGAAGCGACAGCAGCCGCCGTCGGACGAGCACGACCGTCGAGACCATCAGCACGACGGCGCTGCCCATCGCGAGCCCCGCCTCGAAGCTCACGACGGCGCCGCCTTCAACGCGGGCGCGATGCCTCCGCGCGCGAGCATGACCGCGCCCGGCAGGCTCGCGATGAACAGCGCCGCGACCGACAGGATCGAGATCAGCGTCGCGTCCGTCGCGCCGATCGAGGCGCCGCCGAGCAGGACGACGTAGGAGCCCTCGCGCACGCCGAAGCCGCCGATCGAGATCGGGATCAGCGTCACGACGGTGACGAGCGCCAGCACGACGGCGGCGGTCGCGTAGGCGAGGTGCACGCCGATCGAGTCGGCGAGCATCACCAGCTGAAGCGAGATCAGCGCCTGGTAGAGCAGGCTCGTGCAGAACACGACGAGTACGGTCCACGGCTCGTGCGCGTAGGCGCGCAGCAGCGCGCGGATCTCGACCGCGTGCGTGACGAACCGCTGAGGCACGAGCGCGCGCGCCAGGCGCGGGCTGCGGAACACGGCCGTCGCGACCAGCGCCGTCCCCAGCAGGACCGCGGCCGTCACCCATGCGAGGAACACCTGAGCGCCGTTCGGCACCGTCGCCGACTGGAACGCGAACGCGAGCCACGCCATCCCGAGCAGGCCGGCGAGGCCGCCGAGGCGGTCGACGATCACGGAGACCGCCGCGCGCGTCAGCAGCGTGCCACGCCGGGCGACGAGCAGCGTGCGGGTCACGTCCCCGCCGACCGACGTCGGCAGGAACGTGTTCGAGAACGTCGCGACGGCGTAGATCCGGGCGACGGTGCGAACGCCGACGTCCAGCTCGGCGCCCCGCAGGAGCCGCAGCCAGCGATAGCCGCCGACCGTCAGCGCGCCGAGCACGAGCGCCACGGCGGCGAGGAAGTACAGCGGGTGGCCGTGGCTCACGCGCGTCCCCATTCGGCTCCAGTCGATCTGCAGCGCGACGACGCCGAGCAGTCCGCACGTCACGGCGATGCGCACCGGCAGCGACTCGGCCGTGCGCCGGACCCTGTCGAGCAGCGAGACGACCTCGCGCTTGACCGTCATCGGTCGCTCCCGACGAGCGGCAGCTCGGAACCGGCGAGCGCGAGCGCCGCCTCGCCGAGCGTCGGGCCAGCGCCGCCCGCGGCGGCGATCGCCTGCTCGAGCCGGGCGAGCGTCGCCGCGCGGCGCAGGTGCACGATCCTGCTCGTCAACCAGCCCGCGTGCGGCATCACGAAGAACGGCTCGTCGGGGTCGAGGTCGTAGGGGTGGACGTAGCTCCAGGGCACCGTCGCCGAGTCGATTGCGCGGAGGAAGCGCCTCGTGAGGAAAGCGGGCACAAAGCGAAGATAGATGCCGCCGAGGAAGGGAACCTGCGCACGCGCGATCCCGCCGACCGGACAGGGCAGCTCGAGCAGTCCGTTGCGCCATCGAAACGCGCCGTGCGGCGCGCCGGGCCAGCCGTGCAACGGGTTGCGGGCGGGCAGCACGCTCGAGGAGTACTCGAAGCCGGCCTGCGCCAGCTGCTCGACCGCCCAGCCGGTCGCGGGCGTCAGCGAGAAGATCGGCGCGCGAAAGCCTCGCACCTGCACCTGCCCGATCTGCTCGAGCAGCTCGCGCCCTTCGCGCAGCTCCGCGCCGAGGCGCTCGCGGCCCACGTCGCCGAGCGCGACGTGGCGCATCCCGTGCAGCGCCAGCTCGTGTCCGCCGTCGACGACGCGCCGGACCAGCTCAGGATGGCTGCGCGCCAGCTCGCCGACGACGAACACCGTCGCCGACGCCCCGCGGGCCTCGACGAACTCGAGGAAGCGGTGGCTCATGCGCACGAAGCGCGGCTCCTGGTCCTGCGAGCGCCGGTTGTCCTCGAGGTCGAACGTGAGCGTCAGCGCCATGCGTCGCTCGGGACTGCGCGCCGTTCAGTCATCCGCGCGCTCGGCGATCACGTGAACGATGTCGCCGAACCCGGGCCGGTTGAGGAACCCGGCCGCCACGTACAGGCTGGCGCAGCTGAGCGCGCTCGTCGCGCTCGGCCGTCTGACGGTGTGTACGCGCTGCCACAGCCCCGTACGGGTGATACCCGGCAACGGATCGACCAGTCGCACCGTCATCCCGCACTCGCGGATCAGCGCGAGCAGGCCGCGGGTGGAGAAGTAGTGCAGATGAGGACTGGCCAGCCCGTATTGCCAGAGCCGCCTGTATGGGCCGGTCACGTTCACGCGAGCCAGCGCGCACGCGGTGCGGAACGCGATGCCGTCGGCCGTCGGGATGTTCACGCTCAGCAGGCCGCCGACGTGCAGGTGCTCGCGCGAGCGCTCGAGCGCTCCGCGCGCGTCCGGGATGTGCTCGAGCACGTCGTTGAACGCGATCACGTCGAACAGGCCCTCGGAGGCGATCGCGTCGGGAAAGCGCCCGACGCGAACGTCCCCGTAGGAGCGCGCTGCGACTTTCTCATCGGGCTCGATGCCGGTCGCGCTCGCGCCGACGCGCGTCGCCTCCTCGAGGAACCAGCCGTAGGCGGAGCCGACGTCGAGCAGCCTCGCTCCCCGCATCGGCCGTACCCGCTCGAGCCGCGTGAGCACCTCGCGAGAGTTCGCGCGCCTGAGCTCCTCATAGCCGGCCACGCGGGTCTCGGACTCGACCTCGGAGCCGCCCACGGGCAGGTCCGACGCCCACGAGCCGCAGCGCTCGCAGCGCGCCGACCAGCTCGCGACGCGGACTCGTCTGGCGCCTTTGCAGACTATGCACGGGCTGCCGTCGAGCACGCGCGGAGATCCTACCCGCGCGCTTTCGGGTATGCACATGCGGTGATCGGCGTGCGCTACGCTCCGGCCTTGTCGGTCGCCGCGGCCCGCTTCCCCAGCCTGCGTGAGCTCGAATCGCCGCTCAGCGCTCCGAGACCCGGCCGACCCAGATGAGCATCGAGGTTCCCGGCGCGGCGGAGCAGGCGCATGCGATCACGCCCGTGGCGCGGATCGAGCGTCCCGGCAACCGGGCGCTCGGCGTCGCGATCGTCGCCGCGGCCGTGTGCGTCGCGCTGCTCGCGGCCGAGGTCGCGTCGGGCTGGCATCTGCTGCACACGACCGAGTTCTTCACGGCGCTCGCGGCCCACAAGTACGTCTGGGCGAACGCGCTGGCGGCGGTGCTCGTCGCGCTCGTCGCGATCTTCGCACCCGGCCGATGGAAGTGGCTGTCGGTCGCCGGTCCGGCGCTCTACCTGGTCGCGATCGTGCTGGCGACGGCGATCGGGGGCGGCGCGGCGCTCGCGATCGTGACGGCGGCGCTGACGATGACGGCGCTGTGGGACACCGGCGAGCGACTCCTCCGGCGCCTCGGCGCACGCACGCTGTCCGAGAACGCGCTCGTCGCGTGGCTCGCCGGAATCGGGCCGTGGGCGCTCGCGACGATCCTGCTCGGCCGCATCTCGCTCGTGAAGTGGTGGACGCTCGGGATCCTCGTCGTCCTGTTCGGGGCCGTCGGCTTCGTTCGCCTGCTCGCGCAGGTCCGCGAGCGTCGGGCAGCGATCGCGCGTGAGATCGGGAGCTCGCCGCTGACGCTCGCGAGCGCCGGCTTGATCCTGCTTACGACGGGCTGGGCGGCGATCTACACCGCCGCGCCCGAGATCCAGTACGACGCGCTGTACGGGAAGGCCTCGCTGCCGGAACAGTGGGCGCGCACGGGGCACATCGGATCGCTCGTGCAGCACGTGCAGTTCGAGATCACCGGCTGGTTCCAGATCCTCGCGACGCTCGGCCACCTGTTCGGCGCGACCGCCGTCGGGCGCTACCTGCAGCTCGCAGGGCTGATGATGGCGGCGGTTGCGATCTGGTGGTGGGGGCGGCGGCATGGCCCGCTCGGACCGCTCGCGGCGGTCGCGATCGTCGTGACGCCGGCGATCTTCTGGCAGGCGAGCACGGCCGACGACGACATCCTGCTCGCGCTCTGCGCGCTCGCGCTTGCGATCGCGATCGTCGAATCGCTGCGCAACGAGCCGGGGCGCTCGACGCGGGGCGTCGCCTTCGCGCTCGGGCTGATGGCCGGTTCGGGACCCTCGCTGAAGCTGCACTTGACGCCGCTGTTCGCGTTCCTGCTGCTCGGCTGGATCTTCGAGGGGCGCAGGTCGCGCTCGGTCTTGCAGCGCTTCGGCTACTCGCTGCTGGGGGCCGCGATCACCGGCCTGCCGCCGCTGATCCTCCGCTGGGTCGACAGCGGAAACCCGCTGCTTCCCGCGTACAACAACATCTTCCGTAGCAAGTACTGGCTGCCCGTCAACGAACAGGTCAACTTCCCGTTCTGGATGCACCCGGGCTCGTGGGGTCCGGTGACGGTCGTCTGGAAGGCCGTCGCCGAACCGCAGCTGATGTCCGAGGACGCTCCGCCCGGCGCGTTCGGCGTGCTGATCGGCGCGATCGTGCTCGCGCTGCTGCTCGGCTGGCTCGGACGGGACCGCTCGCGCGGGAGCCGCGTGGTGTGGGTCGCGCTGCTGCCGGCGATCGTCTTCTGGTGGGTGAGCCTGCGCTATCTGCGCTACCTCCTGCCGGCGGGCTTCGTGTCGGTCGCGCTGATCCTCATGCTCACCTCCGGCGTGAAGCTGCGGCGGCGTGGGGCGACACTCGCCGTGGCCGGCGTCGTGCTCGCGGCCGCCGCGAGCTTTCCCGTGACGATCGCGCAGTTCTGGAACGTCCCCGATCACAAGCCGCCGATCTACGCGGCGATCGGGCATTGGAGCGCGGCCAGCTACGAGAGCGCGGCGCTGCCCGAACGGCAGGCGATCCTCGCGTTCGACCGGCTCTCCCCGCCGAACGCGCACGTCGCGACGAGCGCGTTCGAGCGCGGATGGCTGACCGGCGGTCGCGACCTCTACAACCTCCACTACGAGCCGGTCCCGCTGATGGAGCTTCACGGGCCGCTGCCCGTCAACGGCGACCAGGCGTTCGCCGACCTGCGCGCGATCGGCATCGGCTGGCTGCTGGTCACCGAAGCGGACCGGCTCCAGAACCAGCCCGGCTATCTCTCGCAGGTGATCACGACGCATGGCAAGATCGAATACAGCGCGCGCGGCTGGGACCTGTACCGGCTGGTCGCCGATCCGCCGAGGCCGATCCCGCTGGCGCCGTGCGACCGCGCGCCGGGCGTGCCGTCCTGCTGGGGCGGGCCGCGCACGGCGAAGGGCGGCCTGCCCGTCAGCGTGACGCGAATCGTGCCGGCGTGCCCCGGCGAGATCCTCGCGCTGACGGTGAGCCAGGCCGGCCCACCGGCCGGGAGCCCCGTGCTGATCCACTTCAACGGCGGCGCCGCCGTCGTCTCGACCCAGCCGGGAGAGGCGACCACGGGGTTCACGCAGCGGATCTACGCGACGGCGCCTGCGGGCACGACGAGCGCCGACGTGATCGTCAGCCCGCTGCCCGGGACGGAAATCTCAGCGGCCGCGCTCGGCACGCTCGGCAGGCGCTGCCCGGCTTAGCCTCGAGCGGTCGCCGCGTCGACGTTGAGCTCGACCAGGCGCGGATGAGCGTCGTAGTAGTCGTAGAACATCCGCACTGCATCGGCCGGCTCGTGCGCCTCACCGCGAATCCTGAAGGGCGTGCGGCCGGCGCCGAGCTGCTCGCCGAACCGCAGGCCGAGCGCGCGGACGTGGTTGGCGTGCAGCGGGTAGAACGTCGAGCCGAGCACCTCGCCGGGCATCCGCGCCGGATCGACTCCGCCGGGCAGCCCGAGCAGCGCGAGGATCTGCTCGGCGATGAACGCGAGCAGTCGGTTGCTCGGGTGGTTCATCGTGTAGAACAGCAGCTCCTCGCGGAAGCGCCCGGAGATGAACGGCGCGACGTCTACGTCGCAGTCCTGCCCGCGGAGCTCGAGCTCGGCCGTGGCGCCTGCGGCCCACTGCTCCGCGTCAGAGGGGATCTCGGGGTCTTCCAGCAGCTCACACGTCGCCGCGACGTCGCGTCCGGAGGCGTACGCCTGGAGGATCGAGCGGTCGTGATAGTCGACCGGCCCATCGAGCACCGGCGCGCGGTCGGCGTCGCGCAGGTAGAAGAGATCCGGGAAGTAGCCGGCCCAGTACACGCTCGGCCAGCGGATCACCTCGCCGCTTGCGAGCCGTGCGAGCGTCTCGGTGCCGAGCCCGATGCCGTCGCGATAACCGTCGTCGACTCGCTGCGGGATCACGACTGCGGCGTGCGCGACCGCCTCGTGGAGCTCCGGCACGAGCTCGGCCGGGAACTCGTGCACGGGCGGGAAGCGCACGAGCTCGAAGCGCTCGCCGAACGGCTCGCTCGTGCTCAGCATCAGCTCCAGCGCGCTGGCCTGGCAGTTGCCTACGACGACCGCTCGCTCCATCGCAACGGCTCCTACCGCGCGGGCGAGCCCGGCTGCGGCGCCGGCTCGCCCTCCGCGGCGGCCTCGCCCAGCAGCCGGCGCATCTGCGCCTCGATCGCCGCGGGCGAGCACGCCGCGGCGACGACGCCCTGCCCCGCGGCGGAGAGGCGTTCCCACAGCTCGCCGTCGCGATAGCCGCGCACGACGCGCTCGGCGATCTCGTGCGCGTCGTCGCCGATCAGGATGCTCTCGCCGTCCCTGACCGTGAGCCCCTCGGCGCCGACGCTCGTCGTCACGACCGGCAGTCCGACCGCGAGGCATTGGGTGATTTTCCCCTTGACGCCCGCGCCGAACCGCAGCGGCGCGACCATCAGCCGCGAGCGCTTCAGCAACGGCTCGAGTCCTCGACCCAGCCGGCGACGTCGACGCGCGAGGAGGCCAGCGCCTGCACCTCGGGGGCGGCAGCGAGCCGACGATCGTGACCCCGACGTCGGCGAGCTCGCGCCAGACCAGCGGCATCACGTCGCGGACGAGGCCGAGCGCCGCGTCGACGTTCGGAACGTGCTCGAAGCCGCCGACGAACAGGATCCCCTCGCGCTCCTGCGGCGGCGCGACCTCCGGCTCGACCTCGTGCACGGTCGGCACGACGAGCACGGTCGCGTCAGGCACGTCGCGGAGCACCTGCTCGCGCTCGGCGTCGCTGACGACCATCGTCGCGTCGCTCGCCCGCATCATCGCCAGCTCCAGCTCGCGCAAAGCGCGCGCCTTCGGCGCGATCGCGGGCGGCGCCGCGTGGCCGTTCTCGTCGGCCCGCGCGGCCGCCTGCGCGCCGGCGACCTCGCTGCGACGCGCTTCGCGCAGCCAGTGCAGATCGACCGTGTCGTACACGACGGTGGCGTCCGGCGCGAACTCCCGCACGGTGTCCAGCCAGTGGCTCGCCGGATGCGGGCGACAGAGGATCGCCGTGCTCAGCGCGGCTCCGAGCGCCGCGAGCTCGGCGCGCGGGTCGAGCTCGCCGTAGAGCACCTCGATGCCTTTCGCCTGCAGCGCGCGCGTGTACGGCTGCGGCGCCGCGAAGTTCTCCGGCATCAACGTGATCCGCGCACCGAGCCCGATCAACGCCTCCATGATTTTCAGGATCCGCAGCGAGCCGGCGTCACGGTCCCACATCGGCACGCGGTGATCGATCACGAGCACGCGCGGGCCACGGTGGCGATCGGCCGCCGCATGCAGGTTCCCGGGCGAGGACGGGAGGTTCTCCGCGTCCAGACGCGCCCGCCACTTCTCGACGAGCTTCGGGCGGTTCTCCTCCTGATGGCGCTTGTGCCCGGACTCGACGTCGTTGCCGGTCGTCGCGCCCTCGACGTGAACGACGACGGCGGTCGGCTCGTAGAGGACGCGCAGGCCGCGCTCGCGCGCCTCGAAGCAGAGGTCGACGTCCTCGTAGAACATCGGCAGGAACCGCTCGTCGAAGCCGCCGAGCTCCCGCCACAGGCCCGCGCTAACGAGCAGCGCAGCCGCCGAGCCGTAGTCGGTCTCGCGGCGGTATTCGTAGCGGAAGCGGCCCGGGTCGTCGCCGCGACCGTAGTTCGCGCCGGTGCCGTCGCGCCAGATGATCGCGCCGGCCTCGTTGAGCCGGCCGTCCGGGTAGACGAACTTGGGAGTGACGACGCCGATGTCGGGGGCCGATTCGGCGCAGTCGAGCATCGCGCGCAGCCAACCCGGGGTGACCTCGGTGTCGTTGTTGAACAGCACCAGCCACTCCCCGCGAGCAGCCTGGGCGGCGCGGTTCATGCTGCGCAGGTAGCCGAGGTTGCTCTCGTTGCGGAGGATCGCCGCGCCGCGCACACCCGCCAACAGGCTTTTCGTGTCGGCGTCGGCGGCGTCGTCGATTAGCACGACCTCGTAGGCGACGCGACTCGTGTTGTCGCGGATCGAGCGCAGGCAGGCACGCGTCAGGTCGGCGCGCGAGTAGAGCGGGATCACGAGCGAGACCGTTGGTCGCGCGTAGTCGGGGAACTCGATGATCTCGAGCGGCTCGTCATGCACGTCGGTCGCGGCGGGGACTGGCGCGCCCTCCGCCCCCCGACTGCCGATCCGCCTGCCGGCGAAGCGCAGCGCCGCTCCCAGCGCGCGCGAGCGCCGCGAGCCCTGTCCGCCGAGCGCCGCGTACAGCCGCCCGCGCAGCTTCTGGAAGGTCTGCCACGTGACCGACTCCGCGACCCGCCGGCCGGCTTGGCGCTCGGCCGCGAGCTGCTCCTGCGCGGCGTCGCGCTGTGCGCTCAGCGCGTCGGCGGCGTGCCGCGTGCTCGTGAGCATCTGCTCGGTGCGCGTCAGCTCTTCGTCCTGCGCCACGATCCGCTGTCGCAGCTGCTGAGCGGTGCGGTGCGCCTCGGCGTCGCGCTCGCGCAGCAGGCGGTCGTAATGGACCCGCTCGCGCTCCAAAGCGGCGATCCATTCCTGCTTCTCCTCGTGCAGCTGTTCGCGCTCGCCGATCACGGCGGCCGTGTCGCGTTCCTTGTCGCGCACGAGCTCGATGTCGCAGTCGGCGAGCGTCGAGCTGGCGGGGACGCCCTGCAGCGGCGCCTTCGACGCGAGCGCCACGCAGTAGAGCGCAGCGGGGCCGTCGGCCACACGCCATTCGTCGCCGACGCGCTCGAGGAAGAACTCCGAGGCGACGCCGGCGCCGCGCGCCTGTTCGTCGAGCGGGTTCAGGTGAGAGCCGGTGATCGTCCGCTGCCCCCACGCCGCGGTGTGCGGGAAGTGCGAGTCGAGCAGCCCGGTGAACTCCTCTAGCGAGAGCTCGCGGGCGTGAAACGGGTTGGGCTCGCCCCTGGCCTCCCCGTACGCGCGCCGGTCGGGCGTCGAGATCACGAGCACTCCCTCGTCGTCGAGCACGCGCGCGACTTCGGCGAGGACGCGCTCCTGCTCTCGCACGTGCTCGATGATCTCGAAGGCAACGACCGCGCCGAAGCTGCCGTCCGCGAACGCCGAGAGGTCGACGGCCGTGCCGACGTGGAACTCGAGGTTCGGGCCCGCGTAGTTCAGCCTGCTGTGCTCGACGGTCAGCTCGTCGACGTCGACGCCGACGACGTGCTGCGCCGACTCCGATAGGAGCGCGGCGCCGAACCCCTCGCCGCTTCCGAGGTCGAGCACTCTGCGCCCGGCGACGAGGCCACTCGCCCACAGGTACCGATGGAAGTGCTCGTAGATGACCTGGACGTCCGGGGCCCACGGCACGCAGCGCTCGCCGGTCCACTCGATAAGCCGCGGTGCGGCGGCGCGACGTCGGAAGCTCACCGCCCCAATCATAGGGGCGCCTCCAGGGCTCCTACAGACCGGCGCGACGGCGCCGACGCGCAGCCACGAAGGCGCACACGGGGGCTGCTGCGGCGCCCGCCGAGCCGGATAAGCTGAGCGCGGCCGATGCGGATCTGCTTCGTGAGCACCACTCGGGGCAGCTACTTCATGACCGAGCTTCTGGAAGCGCTCGCGGCCGCGAGCGAAGCCGCCGGCCACGACGTCGAGCTCGCGTTCGACGAGTTCCCGCCGCTCGAGGACGATCGCGTGTACGTCGCCGTGCCGCACGAGTTCGAGGCGTGGGGCCGCAGCGGCTCTCCCGACGCCGGGCAGCGCGCGCGAACGATCGCGCTGTGCACCGAGAACCCCGGCACGGAGTGGTTCGAGGCCACCTACCGGCTCCTCGCCGGCTTCGGCGCCGCGGTCTCGATCAATCGCTCGAGCGCCGCCGAGCTGCGCCGACGCGGCGTGCGCTGCGAGCACCTGCAGCTCGGCTACAGCGCCAGCTGGGATCGCTGGCACGGCGAGGAGCGCGTCGAGCGGCCGATCGACGTCCTCTACCTCGGCGCCGCCGACCCGCGGCGCGACCCGCTGCTGGCCGGCGTCGGCGCGAGCCTGTGGGCGCGCGACTGCCAGTTCCTCGTGCCGCCGCTCGAGCCGCGCACGGCTCCGCGTCCCGACTTCCTCAAGGAGCAGGACAAGTACGAACGGCTCGGACGCGCGAAGGTCCTGCTCAACCTGCACCGCACGACGTCGACCGCGTTCGAGTGGATGCGCTTCCTCGAGGCGATCTGCAACGGTTGCGTCGTCGTCTCCGAGCCCTCGCTCGACGGCGAGCCGCTCGTCGCCGGCGAGCACTACCTGCAGGCTCCCGTCGAGCGCATCGCCGACGTCGCCGGTGGCCTGCTCGACGACCCCCCACGCCTGCGCGCGCTGCGCGCGCAGGCGTACGAGTTCGTCCGGGAGCGGCTGCCGATCGAGCCTGCCGGCGAGCGGCTGGCCGAGCTCGCGGACGAGCTCCTACGAGGAGCGCCGACCACGGTCGCGGCGGCGCCGACGCGCGAGCCGGAACCCACGCCCCCGCGCGCGGCCGGGGGCGCTCGGTCGCTCGACGTATCGGCCGTGCTCGCGCAGGCGCGCGGCGCGCCGTCGATCGCCGGGCGGCTCGGCGCGCTTCGCGCACGCGCCGGCGGCGCACGCTCTGAGACTCGCTCGTACGCTGCCGCCGCCCCACGCGTGAGCGTCCTCGGCGTGATCGCCGATGACGCGGCACGCGAGTCGGTCGAGCTGCTCGAGAGCGTCGCCGCGAGTCGCGGCGGCGAGCTCGAGATCGTGATGCTCCTCGATCGGCCGGGCGGCCGCGGCGAGCGGGCGGCGAGGCGGTTTCTCGCCGAGCGCGCGAACGTCGCGGCAAAGCTGCTCGGCGCCGAGCCGTCGGGGCTCGCGGCGGCGCGCAACCTGCTGGCGGAAAGCGCGCGCGGCGAGCTGCTGCTGACGCTGCCCACCCGTGGAGGCGTCTTCCCGACGACCGTCCGGCGTCTCGCGGACGCCCTCGAGCGCGACCGGCTCGCGTTGTTCGCCTTTGCGATGATCGCCGTCGTCGAGGACGGCGCGCCGGTCGAGCTGCGCGGCTCGATGCCGTGGGAGGCGCAGCGCCTGACGCGCGAGAACTGGATCGACTCGCCCGCACTGATCAGGCGCGAGCGCCTGCTCGAGCTCGGCGGCTACGCGACCGACGCGAACCTGCGCGGCCTCGAGGAGTACGACCTCTGGTGCCGTTGCGCGGAGGGTTCGGGGCACGCCGTCCACGTGCCGCAGGTGCTCGCATGGCACCCGCCGCAGGACGATTCGCAGCCGCGCGACTTCGCCGCGCTCGCGCCCGCGAGCCAGGCGCTGATTCGCGAACGCTGCCCGCGCCTGTTCGCCGAGCGGCCGGACGCGTAGCTCGCCCGCCGCGGCGAGCACGAGGCACGGGCGCAGGCTCGCGACTGCTGCGCTAGGCGAAGTGCAACGACGCGAGCGCGAAGCCGAGAGCGCGGTTCTCGGGCGGCAGCGCGGGATCGCGTTGCTCCAGGTTCGACCAGGTCTCGTCTGTGTCGAACGCGACCACGTAGTCGCCCGGTTCGAGCGACAGCGCGAACGTCTCCTCGCGCCATTCGCCCGGCTGCCAGTCGATCTGCAGCGACGCCGCCGGCTCCCGCGCGCCAACGGTCGTGAACGAGACGGCTACCGCGCCGCTCGGACCCGGCGGCATCCGATAGCGCAGCCGCACGCCGCTCGCGCCGTCGCGCGCGCGGAGGACGGCGGCGGCTCGCCCCGAGCCCCATCGGTAGCTCCCGCCAGGCGACTGCTCGAGCTCGAACCAGCCGCGCACGAGCTGGCGCTCGGAGCCGGGCAGCGACAGATCGAGTCCGTCGCTCGCGAGCGCGAGCTCGGCGTCGAAGGACATGCCGGCGAGCGCGAGCGCGAGCGCGCGAGTCCGCAGCGGCGGCTCGCGCCAGCCCCGCTCGACGCTGAAGAGCACTTCGTAGTCGCCCGCCGCCAGCTCGAGCGGATGGTTCTCGATCGAGCGGGCGATGAACTGCCAGTGCAGGCGCGTTCGCCAGGCCGCCGCCAGCGGGTCGCCGGCGCCCAGGCGCCGGATCTCGAGGTCGACGCCGCCGATGTCCTCCGGCACGTGCGCGTAGTCGAGCCGCAGGCATCGCGCCGGCGCCTGCAGGGAGAAGAGCACGGCTGCGTGCTCGGCCGCCCAGCGGTAGCTGCGCGGGCCGACTCGCTCGAGCGGGAACCACCCATGCAGCAGCTGGCCCTCGGAGGACGGGTCGTCCATCTCGAGGCTCGCGCGTGCGCGCTCGGGAGCCGGCGTCGAGCGCGGCGGTACGCCGGCCGGGAACGCGTCGCCCCACGAGCGGTCGAGCAGCCGCTCCGGCGCCGGCGCCGAGCGCCGCTCGCGGCGGCGGCTGGCGAGGGCGCTCGGCAGACGCCGAGCGTTCCAGGCGAACGCCGCCAGCTTCTGCCTGCGAACCGCAGTCGGCGCGGCCCGCAGCGCGCGCAGCTCGTTCGCGGCCCATCGTCCGAGGTCGCTCGCCGGCGCGTGCTTGAGCACGACGCGCATTCGGTGGCGCTCGCACAGCAGGCGCCTGCGCGCCTGCTCGCCGCCCGCCGCGCCGAAGCCGTGGTCGACCCATGCGTCGGGCGCGACGCGCACGCGATACCCCGCCCGCCAGACGCGCGTGCCGTAGTCGACGTCGTCGTAGTAGTTGAGCATGCGATCGTCGAACGGGCCGACGCGCTCGAGCGCCTCGCGCGTGAAAGCCATCCCGCAGCCCATCGGGTAGAGCGCCTCGCTCGCGAGCTCGGCGCGCTCATAGGACTGGTTCATCGAGAGGTCCGCCGCCCACCCCTGGCGGTTGACCGTGCCGCCCGCGCCGTTCAGCACGAGTGGGTTGTCGTCGAAGAAGACCGTCGAGGCGACCGCGCCGACCGTGCGATCGTCGGCGAAGGCATCGGTCACGCGGCGCAGCCAGTCCGGCGCCGCGAACCCGTCGGCGTCGACGAACGCGACGATCGCGCCGCGCGCATGGCGCAGGCCGAGATTGCGCGCGCCGGGACAGCCGCGATTGCGCGCGCTTCGCACGAGCGTCAACTCGTTGCCCGACGCCGCCGTCTCGGCGACGGCGACGGTGCCGTCGGTTGAGGCGTCGTCGACGACGATCACCTCGAAGTTCGGATGATCCTGCGCGAGCAGGTGCTGCAGGCACCGGCCGAGCACATCCTGCGCGTTCCGGCAGACGACGATCACCGAGGCCAGCGGGGCGCGCTCGACGGCCTCGCGCGAAGCGAGCTCACCGGCGTCCCGCGCGGGCCCCTGCGCGAGGCGGCGCGCGCGAACCGCCTCGCGGATTCGCCGCTGCTCGGCTTTCCAGGTCTCGCTACGCAGGGCGGACGATCTCCATCCAGCGCAGGCGCTGCGAGGTCCGGCACAGGCGGGGAAGCGCGGCGACGGGCTCGTAGTGGACGGCCGGCGTCACGAGGTTGACGGGGAACAGCGCGAGCGGCCCGATCGTGCGGTTGAACGGGTCGATGCCGTCGCCGTTGCCGGCGTGCAGGCTGAAGCCGCCGCGGCGGAATTCGATCTTGTGGACAGCGTTCGACAGATGCACGTGGCCGATCAGGATCCACTCGCTCGGGTAGCTGACCTGGTAGGCGGCCGTGCCGACGTGCCGCCCGTCGATGTACACGTCGACCGGCCGCCCGAAGGAGCCGCTGAAGAACAGGTTGTAGCTCCCGGCGGCAGGGACCGGCTGCTCGCGGACGGCGCGTCCCGGGCCGGAGGCGAAGATCGTCCCGCCGGCCGCGCCGAACGCCCCGGACACGACCATGTTGCTGCCGTCGACCTGGATGTAGCTCGGCGAGAGCGTGTACGCGACCTGCGCGGAGCTCCCTGCCTTACGCGCGGCCGCTCGCGCTTCGCGGCACGCCGCCGGAATCGCGCTCGGAGGGTTGTCGGCGAGGTGGATGTGGACGTACACCGTCCGCGCCGGTTGCGCGCGCTGCCACACCAGGTAGTACGGCGAGACGTAGACGAGCCTGTAGTTGCTCGGCGGGCGACTCGCCAGCGGGTTGCGCCGCATCACGATCGTGCGGAACCCCTCGAGCCAGGAGAGGGAGAACTCGTCGAGGTCGTACGCGTAGATGCCCCCCGCTTCGATTTCGCGGTTGACACCGGCGCGCAGGCCGAGCGTCGGTCCGTTGACGACGCTGTCCTGCTGGCCGTCACGCAGGTAGTACTCGGCGTACTCCTCGAAGTCGGGGGTCAGCGTCGGGCCCTGCCCCGCGAAGCGTTCGCCGATCTTCTGGAGGTCGTACAGACGGGCATACGGAGCGAGCGTCGTGTCGTGATAGAGCAGCGCGTTGCCCGCGAGCACCGCGCCTGCGACCACGAGGCCGGCGAGCACGGCGGCGAGGCGGCCGAGCGCGGCCGTGATCGCGATCGGTCCCCGCCCCGAGCCGCTCGCGCCGGAGGATCGGCCGCGCCGCGGGAGCGAGCGGACGAGCCCTCCGACCCCTGCGAACGCGAGCAGCAGCACGGTCGGCGAGCTGATGCAGTCCGCCTTGAACTGGATCCAGGGTCCGTAGCGATGCGCCACGTAGTACAGCGCGACCCCGCCGGCGGCGCCGAGCCAGGCAAGGCTCCACGCTCGGCGTCGGATCGCGAAGATCAGCCCGCAGGCCGCGAGGATCAGCACGACGATCGCGACGCCTTCGCTCAAGCCCCGATGCGCGTACTGGGGAAAGCGCACGTCGCCGGTTATCCACACGCCGGCCGCCGAGATGCCGGGCACCGGCGCGGCGAGGTTCCCCAGGTCGACCGGCCCCGTGCCCGTGACGTACGGCAGCAGCTTGAACGCCGCGCCGAGCGTCGGCAGCGAGAGCACGAACGCGACGACGGCGACCTGCGCGCACGCCAGCAGCGCCGCGACGCGCCGAGGGCGGAACACGATCACCGTCACGCCGGTCCCGACGCACAGCACGCCGACCCACGGCAGCGTCGTCAGCGAGAACGACGCGACCGTCGCCGCGATCGCGACCGGGAGCGCGAGCACGGCGCGGCCCGGCCGCAGGCGCTCCAGGATCGGGACGAACAGCGCCGCGATCAGCAGCAGGAAGCAGCTCGTGCCCAGCTCCTTGATCCCGCCGGCGAGCACGTACGCGTAGAGCACGTTGGGCAGCGCCGCGACGACCGCGCCGAGCGCGCGCAGCGCACGGCTCTGCACGAGGCGGCCGAGGAGCGAGTACAACGAGAGCGCGCTGATCGCCGAGACGAACGCGAGGAACGGCTGGTACAGCCACGAGAGGTCGACGGGCGTCAGGTTGGAGAGCGCGCCGAGCGTCCACGGCCCTCCGCCCGGGTAGCCGGCGCCGAGGTACTTTTTCATCACGACGTCGAACGCCGAGGTGCCGGCCGCCGGGATGTGGCGGCCGCTGTGCGCGAAGTGCACCGCCAGGTCGAGCTCGTATGAGATGTCGACGATGCGCCCATAGCCGGTGAACCCCGGCTTGCCCGACAGCACGATCGGGGCCGCGACGAGCGCCCACGCGCCGAAGGCCGCGGCGATCGCCCATGGGTCTGCGCCGCGAACCCCGCGCCGAACGACGCGCGCGATCGTCCCGCGTCCGAGCACGAGCCCGACGACGCCGACGATCACGAACGCGGGGGCCGCGAGCGGCGCGAGCAGCTTCGCGTCGCAGAAGATCCCGCCGACGACGACGAGCAGCGCGAGCCCGACGGGCACGGTCAGCACCGGCGGCACCGCCTGCGGCCCCGTGACGCGGCGCACGAGCAGCCCGGCCCCGCCGCAGAGCACGAGCATCAGGGCCGGGAACACGACCCACGCGACGAGGAAGATGCCGATCATCGCGCCGCTGCTGCCACGGGCGAGCCGGAACCGGCCCGGGAGACGCCGGCGAGCTCCTCCAGACGGGCGCGCATGCGCCCTCCCGCCGCCTGCGGCGAGAGCAGCCGGGCGACGTCGGCGGCGGCCCGCTCGCCCTTCGCCGCCGCCTCCTCGGGGTGCTCGAGCACGTGGCGCATCAGCTCGGCCGCGTGCTCGAGCGCCGGCTCCGCCCATTCGCCCTCGGGCGGGTAGATCTCGCACTCGGGGCCCACGCGCCCGATCGTGTAGTCGACGAGGTAGCTGTTGGCGCTGTCCATGAAGTCGACGTTCCCGGAATAGCCCGTCGCGATCGCCGGCTTGCCGATCGCCATCGCCTCCGCGAGCGTCAAGCCGAAGCCCTCGGCTCGGTGCAGCGAGACATAGCAATCACAACCCGCCATCAGACCGTTCAGCTCGCTCGTGCTCAGAGAGCGGTCGACGACATGGATGTCCTCGCGGCCATGCGCGGCCCACAGTAGCTCCTCCTCCGAGAGCGGCCGCAACGGCGCGTTGATCGTCTTGATCATCAGCTGCGGCCCCTCGCCGGGCGCGAACGCCGACTTGAACGCCTCGATCAGTCCAACCGGGTTCTTGCGCTGGACCGTGCTCAGGTAATCGAACACGAACAGGAACAGGAACCCGTCGGGCACGCCGAGCCGGGTGGGCGCGACCGGCTCGGCCGGGCGTTGCACGGGCGGCGGCAGCGCGAGCACCGGCACGGGCGCTACGGCGCCGATGTTCTCGGCCATGAAGCGCGAGTAGACCCAGATCTCCTGCACGAGCGCGAACGCACGCTGCCAGCGGTCGGGGATCGCGTTCGTCTCCCAGCCCCAGATGCCGATTCGCGGCCCCTCGAAGTACTCCTCGCCGAGGCGCTCGACGAAATCGGGGAGCTCGTCGGCGTTGACCGCGACGATCTCAAAGCCGTGCCGAGCGCCGTGGATGAGATCCTCGAAGCCGTGCCGTCCGTATGCCTCCTCGAGCGCGACCGGCAGCGCGAGGTGGTGCAGCGGAACGCTTACCGTGCTGACCGGCACGCCGGCGGCGGCGAGCGCCTCGACGTAGCCGCGCGCCGCGGCGCCGAGCCCGAGCGTGTGCCCCATGTAGCCGGTCAGACGGACCGCCAGATCCTGCGTCGAGCGGGTCGGGGACGGGCGCTCCTCCGGAGCCCGGCGCTCGTCCGCAGTCGGGCGTTTCGTCGCGGTCGGGCGCTCCTCCGGGGTCGGGCGCTCCGCCGGCGACGGGCGTTCCTGCGCCAGACGAGCGGCGGAATCGGTAGGGGCGTCGTCGCTTCGCACCGCCTCTTGGATCGGCTCGGCGGCGGGCTCCGAGACATGCGTCCGGGGCCGCCCGCCCGAGGGGATCGCCGCGCGGCGAGCGCCGGCGGGCTTCGGCATGAACCGCTCGGGTATCCCGAGCTCGCGACGCCCGAACGCCGAGCACCATGCGACGAAGCCGGCGGCGTCGTCGCCGTCGAGGTCGGGATAGGCGCGAAGCACGTCCGGGCGCTCGCGTGAGACGCGGTAGAAGACGTAGCGGTTGATCCCGTGCGCCGCGCCGCGCGGCGCCGGCCGTTCGAGCCACGCGAGGAACGCGTTGGTTCCCGCCTCGCCGAACAGGTCGCCGAAGTCCTCGCCGAGCGCGAGCGCGCGGCCGTAGATCGCGCGCAACGCGTCGTCGTAGACGAGACCTCCGAACAGACGGCGCCCCACCTCGTGGCGATGCTCGGCGTCGTTCCAGCCGCCCTCGCGAAGCTCGTCCGCGTACCGCTGGCACAGGCCGCGAAGAACCGGCGAGCGGCTGACGCGCGCGCGGCTGGCGTTCGCCGCTAGGCGGTACGGACGATCGGGGTCGAACCCGGGCAGGTTGAGGAAGCGCAGCGGCACGTCGCCATCGACCTTGACGCCGCGCCCACCCTGCGCGAGGGTGTGTCGGTGGAGGTTCCAGAGGCTGAGGTTGCAGCCGGGATCTTCGAGCACGCCCGTCGCGAAGCGCGCCGGCGCGAGCTCGAGGAAGCGGCTCAGCCACGGACGGTCCTCGGGACGATCCCCGGCGCTGAGCGCGTCGAGCGACCCGAGCGCCTGCTCGACGTGCGCGCCCCACCAGGCCAGGAACTCGCGCGCCGCGCTCCCGCCGTCGACCGCCATCACCGTCGGGGCGATCCGCCCGGCGCGCTCCAGCTGCGCGAGCGACGGTTCGAGGCCGTCGTCCGGCACGTCGACGCTCGTGCGCGGCACGAGCACGACGCCGGTCCGCTCCAGCAGCGTCTCGAGCGGCCGCAGGTCGTCGAGCAGCCACGCGCTGCCCGGCAGGTGCACGACCGGCCCCGGTTCCTGCTCGAGCAGCCGCAGGAGCAGGTGGGGCAGCAGCAGCACCGTCAGGTCTTCCTCGTCGTGGCGCGCGAGCAGCGTCTCGACGTCGAGATCGAGGGCAGTTCGAGACCGAGCCGACCGGCAGCGAGCGCTCGGCTTGCGCCACCGTGTCGATCGCCTGCTCACCGCCGATCAACAGGACGCTGGGCTGCCAGGCGGGTTGATTGCGGCGCAGCGACGCCACCAGCGCTCGCGCGCGCGGAAGCGTCCTCATCGTCGCGACGGTGACTACGCGCATCAAGCCTCGTCGCTGCGCTCGCCGCGGGCGATCTCGCGGCGAAGCGTCTCGACCGTCAGCACGAGCTCTCTCGCGAGATCCTCCAGGCGCTCGATCTGCTCGGTGTGGCGCTTGCGCAGCCGCTCGAAGTCGGCCTCGAGCCGTTCGACGGCGACCGCGGTGCCGATCCTGCGGGAGCGGCGGCGCGCGTACGCCGGCGCGAAGCGCCAGAGCGCCCTGCGCGCCAGCTCGCGCGCCCGCCCCTCGCTCAGCGGCCCGGCAGCTCGGTTCGTCGCGGTCATCTGATCGGTCGTGCTCAACGGCTCGGTTCTCGATTATCGCCCAATGTCCAGCGCGTCCGCGAGACTCCTCTAGGCTGGCTGATCCACCGGCGGAGAGCGATGAGCATGAACGAGCTGCCCAAGACGCGTCGAGCCGAGCGGGCGAGCGGCGTGTCGGTCGTCGTCGCCGCGGGCGAGGATCGCGAGGGCCTGCGCCAGTGCCTCGACTCGGTGCGCGCGCACGTCGGCGAGCATGTGCAAGTCGTCGAGGCGCCGGCGAACGCGGCGGCCCTCGACGAGGCGCTCGCCCGGCTCGCCCCGGCCGACGTCGTCGTGCTGAGCGAGCCGTGCCTCGTCTCGGAGGGTTGGATCGAGCGTCTCGGCGAGGCGGCGCGCAGCGACACGAACATCGCGTCCGCCAGTGCGCTCGCGAGCGCGGGGACGCCGCTGGCGATCGGCGACGCGCGCGCCGGGGCCGACGTCGCGACGCTTGCCGAGGAGCTCGTCGCACGCTCGCGCTTTCTGCGCCCGCGCCTCAGCCGAGCGGTCGCGCCATGCCTGTACGTCCGTCGCGACGCGCTCGAGCTCGTCGGTCGGCTCGATCGGCAGCTCGACCTGCGCGCGGCGCTCGAGCTCGATTTCGCGCAGCGCTGCGTGCTGTCGGGGCTCACGCACGTGGCGGCCGACGACGTCGTCGTCGTGCGGATCGGCGCCGCGCCGCGCAGCGAGGCGCTCGCGCCCCCTGCGGCGCTGCGCGAGCGCTACCCGTACCTCGCCGAGACGCCGCTCGCGGACTCGGCGGTGCTCGGCTACGCGCTGCACAGCGCGCGCGCGCCAGCCGCGCGCCTGGACGTGACGCTCGATGCGCGCGCGCTCGACGGCGCGATCACGGGCACGCACGTGCACATCCTCGAGCTGATCCGCTCGCTCGCTCGCACCGAGGAGCTGCGACTGCGCCTGCTGATCCGAGCCGAGCGGATCGACCGCGAGACGCGCGAGGTGCTCGCCGAGCTCCCCCACACCGAGCTGCTCGCCGCGGAGCGGCTCGATCGCCAGACGCCGCGCAGCGCCGGTCTTCCACCGCCCGCAGCAGACGTTCTCGCCAAGCGACGTCGCGCTCGCGCTCGCGCTCGGCGAGCGCTTCGTGCTCAGCCAGCTCGACCTGATCGCCTACCGCAACCCCGGCTACTTCCGCGACGCGGCGACGTGGGAGGACTTCCGGGCTGCGTCTCGCCACGGGCTCTCGGCGGCCGAGCGCGTCGTTGTCTTCTCCGAGCACACGCGAGAGGAGCTGCTCGCCGACGCGCTCGTCGAGGACGCGCGCGTGAGGGTCGTCCCGCCCGGCCTCGACCACCGCGCGAGCGCCGAGCCGAGCCGGCCGTCGGCGATCGCCGAGCGCACGGGCGCGTCCGAGTACCTGCTGTGCCTCGGCACCGACTTCCGGCACAAGAACAGGGTCTTCGCGCTGCGGCTGCTCGCGACGCTGCGCGAGCGTCACGCGTGGGGCGGCGCGCTCGTGCTCGCGGGCACGCACATCTCGCCCGGCTCCTCGGCGGAGCTCGAGCGCGCGTTCCTGCAAGAGCATCCCGAGCTGTCGGACGCGGTCGTCTCGCTCGGGCCGGTCGACGAGCGCGAGAAGGCGTGGCTGATCGAGCACGCGAGCGCGATCGTCTATCCATCGGTCTACGAGGGCTTCGGGCTCGTGCCGTTCGAGTCGGCGTTGAGCGGCGTCCCGTGCGTGTTCGCACCGCAGGCGTCGCTCGCCGAGGCCGCGCCCGAGGGGACGGCGACGATCGTCCCGTGGGACGCCGCGAGCAGCGCCGCAGCGGCGTACACGCTGCTAACCGACGCCGACGCGCGCGAACGCCACGTGCAGGCGCTGGCAGCGCGAGCGCGGACGTTCACGTGGGATGCGGCCGCGAGCGCGATGGTCGAGATCTACAGGCAGGCCGCCGCCGCGCCGGTCCGCGACTCGGCGACGCTCAGCCGCGACCTCGTCAAGCGCGAAGCGCGGCTCAGCGTCCAGCACGAGGAGGAAGTCGCGCGGCTGCTCGGCGAGCGCGAACACGCGAAAGCGATGTACGACGAGCTCAACGCCGAGGTCGGCTTCGGGCTGAGCCTGATCGGACCGCGAGGAGCGCTTCCGGAGGGGGTGCAACGAGCGCTGCTGGCGCTGACGGCGCGCCCAGCGTTGAGCCGTCCGCTCTTCGCGGCGATCTCCGGTGTTTTCGTTCTGATGCGAGCGCTCGCGCACCCGATCGGAGCACTGCGCCGGCGCCCGCGGTGAGCGCCGTCGCGCCCGAGGCGATCACCCGCTGGCTATACCCTGCCTATCAGGATGCCATCCCAGCAGACAACCACGCACGCCCTGCCGGCGCTCGTCGCGCAGGGCGTCCACAAGCGCTTCAGGATCCCCGAGGAGCGCAGCCACACGCTGAAGGAGCGCGCGCTGCATCCGCTGCGCAGGACGCGACACGAGGAGCTGTACGCGCTGAAGGACATCTCCTTCTCGGTCGCGCCGGGGGAATTCTTCGGGATCGTCGGGCGCAACGGCAGCGGCAAGAGCACGCTGCTGAAGTGCCTCGCCGGGATCTACGGAACCGACGAGGGCAGGATCTGGTCCAACGGCCGGATGTCGACGTTCATCGAGCTCGGCGTCGGCTTCAACGCCGACCTCGTCGCATACGACAACGTCGCGCTCAACGGCGTGATGCTCGGCCTCTCCGCGCGCGAGGCGAAGGCGCGCTACGAGCGCGTGATCGAGTTCGCCGAACTCGAGGAGTTCCAGGAGCTGAAGCTGAAGAACTACTCGTCGGGCATGCACGTGCGGCTCGCCTTCTCGGTCGCGATTCAAGTCGACGCCGACATCCTCGTGATCGACGAGGTGCTGGCCGTCGGCGACGCCGCGTTCCAGCAGAAGTGCTTCGACGTGTTCAACCGGATGCGCGACGAAGGACGCACGATCGTGTTCGTCACACACGACATGAGCGCCGTAACCCGCTTCTGCCACCGCGCGATGCTGCTCGAGCGCGGCGAGATCGTGACGATCGGCCATCCCGAAGAGGTCGCAGACCAATATCTGGAGCTGTCGTTCGGCAGGCAGGCGGGTTACGAGGACGCCGACGTCGGCAGCGCCCGGATGGGCGACGGCGCGGCTCGCGTCAGCGAAGTGTGGCTTGGGGAGTCGCCCGACGAACGGCGCGCCGTCGCGCCGCAGTCACAGCCGCTCACGATCAAGGCGCTGGTCGGCTTCCACGCCGACGTCGTCGATCCGGCGGTGAGCCTGACGCTCCTCAACGAGCAGCGTCAGCCGGTCGTCGTCGCGACGACGACCGAAGACGACGAGCGAACCGGGCACTTCAACGCGGGGGAATGGTCGGTGTTCGCCTTCTCGCTGCACAACATGCTGGCTCCCGGGCGCTACCACACGATCCTCACGATCACGCGACGCGGCGAAGGCGTGGACGTGATCGACCGGCTGACCGGCGGCCTCACGTTCGTCGTCACGGGGACCGCGGCGAGCGGCGGCATGGTCGAGATCCCCGTCGAGATCGACATCACGCGCTGGCGCGCGCCTGAGTCGACGACCGTCCTGCCGGACGTCGCGCCAGCGCCGTCAGTCGGTGGCAGCCAGTGAGCGCTCCGACGGCGTCCAGGCCGCTGCCCGAGCAGCTGCTGGAATCGCTGGGTGAGCCGATTCGCGGGCCGCGCGCGCTCGATGAGAGCTGGCGGCGCTTCTGGCACCTCACGCACAACATCGCGCGCAGCGAATTCAAGCTGAAGTTCTTCGGCTCGGCGCTCGGCTACCTGTGGCAGGTGATGCGACCGTTGCTGCTGTTCGGCGTGCTGTACGTGTTCTTCGTCGAAGTCCTCCACGTCGACAAGGCGCGTGGGCCGGCCGGCCATTTCTACGGCGCACAGCTGCTCGGCTCGATCGTGCTGTTCACGTTCTTCTCCGAAGCCACGAGCGGGTCGGTCCGCAGCGTCGTCGACCGCGAGAGCCTCGTCCGCAAGATCCAGTTCCCCCGCCTGGCGATCCCCGCGTCGGTCGTCACGCTCGCCGCGTTCAACCTGGCGCTCAACCTCGTCGTCGTGCTCGTGTTCGGCGCGATCGAAGGTGTGCGCCCCGGTCTGAGCTGGCTCGAGCTGCCGCTGATCCTCGCGATGCTCGTGCTGATCTCATCGGGCGTCGCGATGCTGCTCTCGGCCCTGTTCGTCCGCTTCCGCGACATCTCGCCGATCTGGGAAGTCTTCAGCCAGGTCCTGTTCTACTCGGCGCCCGTGATCCTGCCGGCCGAAGCGGTTCGCGAAGAACTCGGGGCGCACAGCGTCCTCTACCACATCTACACGCTCAACCCACTGGTGACGATCTTCCAGCAGTTCCGCCACGCGATGGTCAACGGCAGTGCCTACAGCGCCGGGCAGGTGATGGGCAGCTGGTGGGCCCTGATCGAGCCGGTGGCGCTCGTCTGCGTAATCTTCGCGCTCGGCTTCTGGGTGTTCAACCGCGAGGCACCGCACATCGCAGAGGACCTCTAGCGCGGAGCGGGCGCCGGCGGCTGCGCCAGCTCCCCGCCGAGCGCCATCCCCCGCGACGCGGCGACTCGCAGCAGGAACTCCTCGAGCGCGTCGATCCGTCGCTCCCACGCGTACTCGCGCGCCGTCTCGATCCCGGCGCACCCGAGCTCGGCGCGCAGCTCGCGGTCGCCGAGCAGGCGTTCGAGCGCCGCGCGCACGGCGGCCGGCGTCGGCTCGGGCATCAGGCAGTTGACGCCGTCGATGCAGAAATCTCGGTTGCCGTGCGCGTCGGTGCAGATGACCGCCGTGCCGCTCGCCATCGCCTCCAGCGGCGGCAGCGCGAAGCCCTCGTGGATCGAGGTCTGGATGAACACAGTCGCCTGACAGAGCAGCTCGCCGACCTGCTCGTCGCTCGGCGAGTCGACGTAGCGCGCGCCCTCGCGCGCGAGCTCGGGCTCAATCCCGAACAGGCAGAGCTCCGGGCGCGGCTGCTTCAGCGCGCGCCAGCCGGCGAGCGTCAGCGGCAGGTTCTTCAGCGGGTTCGTGCGGCCGAGCGCGAGCACCATGTCCTCGCGGCGCTCGATCTTCGGGCGCGGGCGGAAGTTCTCGAGGTCGATCCCCGGCGGGATCAGCTCGGCGTCGAGGCCGAGCTCGCGCAGGCGCTCGCGGTTCCAAGAGGAGATCGTCATGTAGCGGAACTCCGGGCGGTAGGAGTCGAGCACGGCGTGGCGCGCGCGCTCGTGGTCGGGGTAGTAGGAGGTCTCGATGTCCTGCACGAAGTAGACGGGCAGCCCACGCGGAATGCTCCCCCGCCAGACCGGCGCGGCGGTCATCCACCACGTCGCGACCTTGATCGCGTCGAGCTCGGCGAGCGCGTCGCCGAGCTCGCCGTAGTCCTCGAAGCTGCGCACCGGGACGCGCAGCGCGAACCACTCGGGCGGCGCGCCGAGCGTGTAGAGCGAGACGTCGTGCCCGCGCGCCGCGAGCCGGTTGAGGTGCTCGAAGATGTCGCGGTGCCCGCCGCCGACGCCGGTGTCCTCGGTCACGTAGACGATCCGCAGCGGGCGGCGCGCGCCCGCGCCGACCCGCTCGCCGGCCTTCGACGCGCGCGACGCGAGGGCCTGCGCGATCGCGTCCGGATCGTCGGCCCACGCGGTGCGCGCGTCGAAGAACTCCGACCAACGCTCCCAGAAGCGCTCCTGCGACTCGCGCTCGCGCTCGCCGAGCTCGGTCCCGCGCGTGACCGACTCGTGGTGGACGAGCTGCGCGCTGGGGAAGTACAGGACGTGCAGGCCAGCCTGCCACGCGCGCAGGCACCAGTCGACGTCCTCGTAGGCCATCGCGTAGCGCTCGTCGAACGCGCCGAGCCGCTCGATCGCCTCGCGCCGCACGTACATGCAGGCGCCGGTCACCGCGAGCGCCGCGCTCGGCGCCTCGGCGGGGCCCCACCCGTGCGGCTTGAAGCGGTAGCGGTGGTCGAACCACTGCGGCTGGTCGCGATTGCGGACCGTCCCGCCGAACTGGATCCGGCCGTCTGGGTACTGCAGCTGCGCGCCGACGATCGCCGCGCCCTCCTCGTGACCGTACGCTCCGTACTGCAGGCACTCGAGCCAGCTCGCCAGCGCCTCGACGTCGGAGTTCAACACGACGACGTCGCGCGCCGGGTCGGTGGCGGCGATCCCGCGGTTGGCGTTGGCGGCGAAACCGCTGTTGCGATCCGATTCGACCAGCAGCGAGATCCCGTCGATCCGCCGCAGCGCCGCGAGGTGCTCGGCGCCGCTGCAGTCGTCGCTGACGATCACCCGCGCCATGCCCTCGCGCACGGTCCGCTGGATGCTGCGCACGAGCACGCGCACGTGCTCGGCGTCGCGATAGCTCGGGATCACGACGTCGACCGGCCGCCCGTGCTCGCGATACCACGCGCTCGCCCGCCGCACCTCCTGGTCGCGTGCGTGCGTGCGCAGGCGCATGCGCTTCTGAAGCGGCGTGAAGCGCAGCGGGAACGTGACCAGCCGAAACAGGATCGTGCGCAGGCCGAAGTGCGTGTACGTGAGGTAGATCCGCCGCCTGAGATTCGAGAAGGGGCCCTGTGGACGACCCTCGATCGGGCTCTGCGCGCTCATCCTCGCGACTTCCCCTCGCCGGCCCTCACGTCAGCGCGAGCGTCGGACGCCAGCGGCGAGATGCCGGCGCGCCGCTCGAGCGAGAGACGCCCGCGAGCGGCCGCCGGCAGGCGGTCCGCGCGCGAGCCGAGCGCCGCGCCGAAGAGGCTCGCGAGCTGATGCCGCGCGACGCCGGCGAGCGCCGCGATGCGGGGTCCGAGCGGGAGCTCGGCGACGGCCGGCTCCGCGCGCGCCTGCCCGAGCGCGCCGCGCACGCGGCTCAGCAGGTGCCGCGGGGAGGCCGGCTCGCGCCAGCCGTAGACCTCCAGCAGACCGCGCCACTCGTCGAACGAGCGGCGCAGCTGTTGGGAGGTCGTGTAGTCGTGCGAGTGGATCACCGCCGCCTGCGGCGCAAACGCCTTGGCGTAGCCGGCGCGGAGCATGTCGAGCGCGAGCACGCGATCCTCGGCGTAGGGAACGTCGCGGAACGGTACCCGCTCCCATGCCGCGCGCGCGACGCACGCGTTCGCGTCGCTGAAGAAGCCGCGGCGTCCGATCAGCTCGAGCGGGTCGAGCGCCGCGCGCTCGCGCTCGTCGAGGCGCTCGACCTGCGGCTCGCCGTCGGGCGCGAGCGACTGGAACCAGCGCTCGAGCTCGATCCGCACGGCCGGCGTCGCGCCGGCGCGCGGACGGTACGGCCCATAGACGAGCGCCACGTCGGACGCGAGCTCGAAGCCCTGCAGCAGTCGCTCGAGCCAGCGCTCATCGGCCGGGATCGAGTCCTGCGTCAGCAGCGCCACGTGCGCGCCGGCGCTCGCGTCCATCAGCCGGTTGCGAACGCCGCCGTGCGAGAAGCGCTCGGGCGCGATCTCGAGCACGCGCGCCCCGTGCGATCGTGCGAGCTCCAGCGAGGAGTCGCGCGAGCCGGAGTCGCACACGAGAAGCTCGTGCGCGACCGTCTGGCGCGCGAGCGCGCGCAGGGCCTCGGCGAGCAGCTCGCCGCCGTCGCGCACCGGGATCGCGACGCTCACATCAGCCATAGAACGCGGTCAGCGTGAGCAGTTGGCCGGCGTAGCTGAGCGCGATCGTCGCGACGAGCAGCGCGATGCCGGCGGTGCGCATCCAGCGCCTGCCGAACACGTGCAGCGCGCCGAGCACGAGCAGCGCGATCGGCCCGATCGCGGGGAACGCATAGCGCCCGAACTCGGCGATCACCGGCCGCGAGCCCCGCGTGAAGTAGGCGGCGGTGAAGCCGACGATCACCGACACCGGCATCAGGATCACGGCGATCGCCTCCGCCCAGTTCTCGCGCAGCCAGCGCCACTCGCGCCGCGCAGCCAGCGGCGCGAGCACCAGCACGAGCAGGCTGACGAGCAGGATCACCGAGTACACCCAGCCCGGGAAGAACACGTCGTACCACCCGAACGCGCCCCAGCCGCGTTCGATGAAGATCACGAACCCCGGATAGCCGGTCGTCGGGAAGTGGGCGGTCATGAACGGCAGGCGCGGCAGGAAGACCTCCCAGAGGTAGGAGAAGTAGTCGGGCAGGTGGTGCAGCGCTTCGCGCACCGCGGTCGCGTTCGAGCCGATCGTGGACGGGGCACCGCCGGCCGAGGAGGACGCGAACGCCGGGTTGACGACGTGCGCGGCGAGCTCGCCGACGAGCACGGCCGTGAGCGCGAGCGCCGCCCACGCGGGCAGGTCGGCGCGGCGGTGGTGGCGCCACAACGCCACCGCGAACACGCCCGCGGCGAGCGGATACAGCGACAGCCCCGTGCCCTTGACGTTTGGCAGCAGCAGCAGAACGGCCCCCGTGAGCACTCCCCACGGGATCGTGATGCCGCGCCGCAGCAGGCGGATCAGCAGCAGCTCGAGCGCCGCAGCGACGGCATTGACGCCAACGTCGTTGTTGACGATTCCCGAGATGAAGCCGTACATCGGCTGGTAGGCGACGAGCAGCGCGGCGAGCGCGGCGAGCCACGGTCTTCGCGGCGCCAGCTCGCGCGCGAGCAGATACGTGAACACGACGACCAGCGCGCCGAGCAGCGCGGAGAGGATCCGCTCCAGCGTCAGCTGCGAGAAGACCGACGCGTGGCTCGTCGCGAGATATGCGGGCGCGAGCGCGAGGTAGTAGAAGGGCCCGTGCGCCGCCGAGGTCGTGTAGCCGCCGCCGTCGGCGCGACTGGGGCGCAGCGCGCGCGCGTCTGCGTCATATGAGCGCTGCTGCGCAGACAGCCACGGCGCGCGCGTGTCGCCGACCTGATGGTCGGTCAGGAAGCTCGTGTCTTCGAGCGCGAGGTTCTCCGCGCTCGACCACCGCTGCAGCGACGAGGACGGGTCGGCGCTCGGCTTCTCGCCGCGTTCGACGAGCGACTGCACGTAGGCGTAGTGGTCGACCTCGTCCGGGCCCTGGAAGACGGGCGTGAGCAGCGCCCAGCAGCACGCGTTCAGCGCGGCGATCGCGAACAACCACGCGAGCAGCCGCCGCGCGCGCCCGGCCGCCGCCAGCGCCAACGCCCGCAGCGCGAGCAGCGCGAGCGCCGGCAGCACGACGAACAGCAGCACCGGGTACGTCCACGCGCCGACGACGCCCGGGCGAAACAGCGCGGCCCGGCGGAAGATCGCGCCGGCCCGCTGGACGTAGCTGCTCGTGGCGCCCGCTCGCGGGAGGTACCAGACCGCCAGTCGCGCGGGCACGGGGGCGCCGGCGAGGGTCGGCGGCGCGCGCCCGGGGGCGGTGAGCGGAGTGCCCCCGACGCGGATCGGCTGCGCCGAGGTGAGGCACAGCGCCGCCGGTCGCGACGCCGGGGCGCTGGGCGTTTCGGGGATCGCGAAGTCGGCGTTCGTCGGCTTGCCCGGCGCTGCGGCGGCCGCGGCGATGCTCGACCCGATCGTCCGGCCGCCGACGCGCAGCAGCAGCGAGAGCGCCGGGCGCTGCGGACCGTTCGCGATCACCTGCAGGCGCACCTGCGCGGTGTGCGCCGGAAGCAGCAGGCCGGGCGCGCAGAGCGGGACGCCGGCGCGCGCTTCGACGACGCTTCCATAGTCCTCGACGCTGTCGGTGCCGGTGAAGTAGAAGCGCGGGTGCAGGCCGTAGTAGGCGATCAGCGCCAGCAGCGGCACGGCGACGATCGCCGCGGTGCGCCAGACGCGTCGATCACCTGCAAAGACAGCCGCCGGCGCCCGCCGGAGGAGGCTCACGGCTCAGCGGCGGCGCAGACCGAGGATCGACAAGAGGAACGCGGAGAAGAAGATCTGGATGCCGACGATCAGCACCGAGGCGGCGACGACGGCGAGTCGTTCATAGGAAAGGGAGCCGAAGCCGTGCGCGATCCAGCTGACCATGATCACGACGCCGAGCCCGACGCCGATCAGCATGAACAGGCCGCCGAGCAGCAGGCCGTGCTCGAGCCGGAAGCGGGCGCGCATCCGATCGAACCACGGATCGCGCTCGCCCATGAAGTAGGTCCCGTAGGCGTGCGCGCAGAGCCCGAGCGCGAGCACCTGCGTGCCGACGATCATCAGCAGCGCCCCGCCGATGATCGCGTGCACGCCCCACGCGCGGCCGAACAGGTTCACGCCGGTCTCCACGACGAGGATCACCAGCGTGCCGAGCCCGGCGAGCAGCGCGCCGGGAAAGATGAACAGGTGGTTCGGGCTGTGCACGAGCAGGAAGCGCAGATGGCGCCAGCCGTCGCGGAAGCTCGACAGCTTGCTCTCGCCGCCGCGCGGGTGGTATTCGATCGGGAACTCGGCGATCTTCAGCTTCTCCTTCGAGGCCCGGATCACCATCTCCGAGGCGAACTCCATGCCGGTCGTGCGCAGGTCCAGGCGCTCCAGCACGTCGCGCCGCACGGCGCGCATCCCGCAGTGGGCGTCGCTGATGCCGGTGCGGAAGAACAGGTTCAAGAGGCCCGTCAGGATCGGGTTGCCGACGTAGCGGTGAAGCCACGGCATCGCGCCCGGGTGGATGTTGTCCATGCGGTCGCCGATCACCATCTCGGCGCCTTTGTCGAGCTCGTCGACAAACCGCGGGATCTCGTTGAAGTCGTACGTGAGGTCGGCGTCGGCCATCACGATGTAGCGCCCTCGCGAAGCGGCGAACCCGGCCAGATAGGCGCTGCCGTAGCCGCGCCTGCGTTCGACGATGACGCGCGCGCCGGCGCGCTCGGCGAGCGCCGCGGAGTCGTCCTCGGAGTTGTTGTCGGCGACGACGACCTCGCCGTCGACGTCCATCCGGCGAAGGGCCTCGCGCGCGGCCGTGACGCACTCCTCGATGTTCTCGGCCTCATTCAGGCACGGGATCACGACCGACACCAGTGGCGTCGACTGATCGTCGGCGTCCGCTTGGACAGGGGGCTTTGTCTCGACGGCTGTGCTCATGAGCGGTGGCGCGATGCCTGCGCTACCCGGATCGCCGGGCGGGTCCCGCGGTTATAACGCCCGAGCGGACGGAAAGTGGCGGATTCGCGGATGATGCTACCGCTATGCGGATCTGCGTCGTCTACGACTGCCTCTACCCGTACACGATCGGCGGCGGCGAGCGCTGGTATCGCAATCTCGCCGAGCGCCTGGCCGCGGCGGGGCACGAGGTCACATATCTGACGCTGCGCCAGTGGGATCGCGGCGAGCGCGTCGAGATCGATCCCCGGGTGCGCGTCGTTAGCGCCGGCCCGCGGATGGCGCTGTATACGAAGGGCGGCCGGCGGCGGATCCTGCCGCCGCTCGTGTTCGGGCTCGGCGTGCTGGCGCACCTGCTGCGTCACGGGCGCCGCTACGAGGTCGTGCACGCGTGTGCGTTCCCGTACTTCTCGCTGCTCGGCGCGGCGCTCGTGCGCCCGTTGCAGGGCTTCGCGCTGGAGGTCGATTGGTTCGAGGTCTGGAGCGAGCACTACTGGCGCGACTACCTCGGCGGCTCCGCCGGGCGCGTCGGCGCGTTCGTCCAGCGCCTGTGCGCGCGCGTCCCGCAGCGCGCGTACTGCTTCTCGCAGTTGCACGCGAAGCGGCTGTGCGAGGAGGGGCTGCGCGGGTCGGTGACGGTCCTGCGCGGGCTGTACGGCGAGAGCGAGGCGCCGCCGGCCGACGCGAGCCGCACCGATGCGGCGCCCGAGGAGCCGCTCGTGCTGTTCGCCGGGCGGCTGATCGCCGAGAAGCAGGCGACGCTCGGTGTCGCCGCGATCGCGCTCGCCGCCGAGCGGATCGCAGGTCTGCGCGGGGAGTTCCTCGGCGACGGCCCCGAGCGCGCGGCGCTGCAGCGGGCGATCGCCGAGCACGGCCTGCGCGATCGCGTCACGGCGCCCGGCTTCGCCGAAGCCGGGACGGTCGACCGCGAGATGCGCCGCGCGATGTGCGTCCTCTTGCCCTCGCGCCGCGAGGGCTACGGGCTGGTCGTCGTCGAGGCCGCCGCGCGCGGAACGCCGAGCGTCGTCGTCGCCGGCGAGGACAACGCGGCAACCGAGCTGATCGAGGAGGGCGTCAACGGCGCCGTCGCGCCCAGCTCGGACCCGGCTTCGATCGCCGAGGCGATCGGCCGTGTCAGCGCGGCGGGGGCGAGGATGCGGGCGAGCACGGCGGCGTGGTTCGCGAAGAATCGAGAGCAGCTCTCGGTCGAGTCCTCGCTGCGCACGGTCCTCTCCGCATACGAGCCGGCGGCAGCGAGCGCCGCGGATGCCGCCGAGCCCGGATCTCAACGGTCCGCGCCGCCGGCGCCGAGCGCGCGCGCGTAGCTGTCGAGCGTCAGCCGCGCCGTCCGCTCCCACGTGAACTGCCTCGCGCGCTCGAGCCCGCGCTCGCGCAGACGCGCACGCAGCGCCTCGTCCGAGAGCAGCCGCAGGAGCGCGGCGGCGATCTCGCGCGGGCTGCGCGGGTCGAACAGCAGCGCCGCGTCGCCGGCGACCTCGGGCAGCGAGGAGGCGTTCGAGCACGCGACGGGCACGCCGCGCGCCATCGCCTCGAGCACCGGCAGCCCAAACCCCTCGTACAGCGACGGGAACACGAACGCGCTCGCGAGCCGCCACAGGCCCTCGAGCTCCTCGGCGCCGACCCACGCGGGGAAGCGCACGTCGTCCGTCAGCCCGCGCGCGCTCGCGTGCTCGCGCAGCTCGCGCTCGTGCTCGGTCGGATAGCCGGGCAGCACGAGCACGGGGCGCGTGCGCGCGTCGAGCTCGGCGAGCGCGTCGATCAGCGCGCGCAGGTTCTTGTGCGGGCGCTTGGCCGAGAGCGCGAGCAGCACGCGGCGCTCGCCCAGTACGAATCGCCTGCGCGTCTCGCGCTCGGACAGCTCCGGGCCGCGGCGGATGGCGCCGAGACCCTGCGGAACGACGTCGATCTTCTCGCGCGGCGCGCCGCACAACTCAACGAGGTCATCGCACGTGCATTGCGAGATCGCGATCACGCGGTCACTGCGGCGGACGGCGAGCGGTACGAGCGCGCGCATGCCGAGATCGCGAATCCCGGCGTGGGCCTCCGGAAAGCGCGCATAGATCAGGTCGTGAACGGTGACGACACGGCGAAAGCGGCCCCACGCCGGCGCGGTGCTCGCGAGGCTGTGGAGGAGGCCGACGCGCTCACGCATCGCAAGCGGCGGAAGCATCGTCTGCTCGCCGAGCACCCACTGAACGCGATTACGCGAGTTGACCGGCACCGTCACCGTCGGGATCAGCTCGCGCCAGCCGACGTCCTCGTCCCGCGCCGTCTCGCGGTTGATGAACGCGGTGAAGCGCGTGCCGGGTGGCGCGGCGTCGAGCAGCGCGGGGATCAGCTCACGTGCCGCCACCTCCATCCCGCCGGTCTCCCCCGGCACGAGGAAGATCAAGTTCAAGCCGACGTGCACGGGCTACTTGAGCACCTCGAACGCCGCTCGGATGTTCATCGTCGGGAAGCGAAACGCCAGGTACTTCTCGTACAGCTCGGGAGCGCGGTTGGCGATCGCGCCGATCCCAAGCACTCGAAACGGGAGCCACAGGTCGAGCGTCACGTGCACGACGCGAAAGCGCACGTCGGTGTAGTGCGCGAAGCGCGGCTCCGCCAGCGAGCGAATCGCGAGCGCCGAGAAGTAGTGGCGGTGGGTCGGGTCGCCGTAGGCGAGCACCGAGGAGAAGTGCGGCGTGCGGAGCTGGATGCGAGCGCCCGGACGGGCGATCCGATGAAGTTCCTCGAACACGACGATCGGCTCGCGCACGTGCTCGATCACGTCCTGCAGGAGGATCTGATCGAAGCTGTCGTTCTCGATCGGATAGGGGAAGACGTCGAGGTCGTGCACGATGTCGGCGTCGGTGTCGGGCGAGATGTCCAGGCCGACCGCACCGGCCGTCTTCGCCGAGCCGCAGCCGATGTCGAGGGTCGCGCCCTCGCCCAGCGGATGCAGGTCGAAGCGATGGGGGTCTGTCAGGCCTACGAGCACGCTTCGCAGCACGACGGGTACGGTAGCCGCCGCCAGGCTCAGGATGCGAGCACGCGGTCGTAGGCATCGGCCAACCGCTCGGCGGCGGCGTGCGTCGAGTAGCGCTGCACGACCTCGCGCGGGTAGTCGATCCGACTCGCCGGCGGCCCGCTCAGCGGGCCGGCCGCGAGCGCTCGCGCGATCTCCATCCAGTCGCCCGCCCTGAACAGCGTGGCCGGCGTGCCGGCCAGGACCTCGGGGATCGCGCCGCTGCTGCTCGCGAGGATCGGCAGCCCGGCGGCCATCGCCTCGGCGAGGACGAGCCCGAACTGCTCCTCCCAGAACGCACGCGGCAGATCGAACGGATGCAGCGCGGCCGACGCCGAGGCGAGGCTGGCTAGCACCATCGCCGTAGCGGCCGAGAAGACCGACGGCATCTCCTCGTAGGGCACGCTGCGGATCTCCACCGACGCGCCGATCCCGAGCTCATCGGCATGCTCGCGCAGGCGCCGCTCCTCGGGGCCTGATCCGACGATCAGCAGCCGCGGACGTGCGACGGCGCCGTCGGGCAGCGTGACGATCCCGCGATGAAGCACCGCGAGCGCGCGCAGCACGTCCTGATGGCCCTTCTCCCAGACGAGCCGGCCGGGCGAGACGATCGTGTGCTCGCTCGGCGGCGGGTCGGGGCGCGGCAGCGCAAAACGCTCGGTGTCGATCCCCGGCGGACACACGAGCACGCGCTCGCGCGGCGCTCCCTCGAGCCACAGCGCCTCGGCCGCACGCTCGGTCGCCGGCAGGAACAGATCGGTGTGTGCGAGCACCTGCTCGCGGTACTCGCGCGCGTGCCTGTTGCGGTACGCGCGCAGCATCGGCAGCGTCTCCCAGACGGTCTGCACGAGGCGGAATCGGGCGTTTGGACGCCGCCGCGCGGCGTCGGCCGCGAACCAGAACGACAGCTCCTCGGCGTGGACGACGTCGGCGGCCGCGAACGCCGCGTCGACACCGAGATAGCGATCGCCGAGGACGCCCGCCGAGACCTCACCGACCGGTCCGGACGGCAGCAGGTCACGCAGCGCGCGCGCCTTGACCGCGCGCAGGCCGCCCGGCGCGTCGTAGCGGTTCGAGCCCGTCAGCAGATAGGACACCTCGAAGCGCTCGGGCAGGTGCATCCAAGGGCGCAGCTCCCACGGCGTGACGAGATGGCCGCGGACGATCAGGACTCGGGGCACGGGCGCGGAGGTTAGTGCACCAGCGGCGAGCCCCGACCGCGCGCGAGGCTCTCACACGGCGTCGAAATGGCGCGCGCGGCGCACGAGCTCAGCGCTAGTGTTCGCCGGCATGTCCGCCAGGCCGCCCGTGCGCATGCGCGCGCAGTTCGCGTTGACGCGCGCGCTGACGCGCGCGTTGAAGCTGCTCGGTCTGCGCGAGCGGGTGATCCGCGCTCGCTATGCGGCGCTGCGTGCGCGCCGCAGCCTGTTCGAGCGCTTCGGCTCCGATCGCTACTCGCGGCCGGCGCTGCACGGCATGGAACGCAAGCTCGATCGGATCATCGACGCCGACGGCGGCGTGTTCGTCGAAGCGGGCGGCCACGACGGCTACACGCAGTCGAACACGTACTACCTGGAGCGCTTCCGCGGCTGGAGCGGCGTCCTGGTCGAGCCGATGCCGGAGATGGCCGCCGAGGCCCGGCGCAACCGCCCGGGCTCGCGGCTGTTCCAGTGCGCGCTCGTCGGCCCCGAGGACGACGGCGGGCGCGTCGAGATGGAGTTCGGCGACCTGTTCACGACGGTGCGAGGCAGCGGCGGGGACGCAGAGTGGGTGCGCAATGGGCTGCTGCTCGGTTGGCGTGACCATCGCGTCGAGACCGTGCCCGCACGGGCGCTGTCGAGCGTGCTGGACGAGGCGGGCGTCGAGCGTGTCGACCTGCTCTCACTCGACGTCGAGGGCTATGAGGCGCAGGTCCTGAGCGGGCTCGACCTCGCGCGCCACGCCCCCACCTGGATCCTCGTCGAGATGCACGACCTCGACGCGGGGCGCACCGAGATCGGTCGCGTGCTCGGCGAGCGCTACGTCGAGCACGAGCTGCTCTCGCCGCTCGACGTGCTCTATCGCCGCAGCGACTACGACGGCGCCTGAGACGGCGCGCCGCGCCGTTGCGCGAGCGCCCGCCGGTAGCCGGCGAGGCTCGCCGTTCCGGTGCGCCGCCACGTGAACTCGCGCGCGCGCCGATGTCCCCGCGCGACGAGCTCGCCGGCAAGCGCGCGATCCTCGAGCAGACGCTTCAGCGACTGCGTGATCTGGTCCTGGTCGGTCGGGTCGAACAGCAGCGCCGCATCGCCGGCGACCTCGGGCAGCGCGGCGACGTTCGCGCACGCGACCGGCACGCCGCGGATCATCGCCTCCAGCACGGGAATTCCGAAGCCCTCGATCAGCGACGGCAGCGCGAACGCGTCGCTCAGCGCGTATAGGCCCTCCAGCTCGCCGTCGCTGAGCCAGTCGGGGAAGCGCACGCGCCCCGACACGCCGAGGCGCTCGGCGCGGTCGCGCAGCTCGCGCTCGTACTCGGTCGGGGAGCCGGGCAGGACCAGGACGACGTCGGGCGCCAGCGCGGGGAGCGCCTGGACGAGCGCATGCAGGTTCTTGTACGGGCGCTTCTGCGCCACGCACAGCAGCACGCGCGCGTCGCCCAGCGAAAGGCGCTCGCGCAGCTCACGCTCGGCGACCGGCGCGACGCTCGGCGGGCTCACGCCGAGCGGCGTCACGTCGATCCGATCGCGCGGCACGCCGAGCGTCGCGACGAAGTCCTCGGCGGCCGCGTGTGAGATCGCGAAGACACGATCGACGTGGCGCAGGCAGTAGCGCACGAGCACGCCCATCCGGCGCTGGACGTGTGCGCTCGACTCCCATTCCTGCGCGCGATGCAGCCAGATCAGGTCGAGCAGCGAGATGACGCTCGCGACGCCCGGCGTGGTCGCCGGCCCGGTGTTGGCCGGGCTGTGCAGCACGTCGAGCCCGCGCATCCGCGCGAGCGCCGGAAGCGCGGCGAACTGCGCGAGCACGTGCAGCGGCGGTCCGCTCAGGCGAACGGGCAGCGTCACCCATTTGACGCGCGCCGACCACTCGGCCTCGCGCAGGCTGGACGGCGCGTCGCGCGAGACGAACACGTGCAGCTCGCTGTCAGGCTCGGCCGCGAGCAGCGCCGGCGGCAGCTCGCTCGCGTAGCGTCCGGCGCCGCCGGCGCGCTCGCCGAGGAACACGAGGTTGAGCCCGACGCGCAGCGGACGCGCCTGGCGCGGCTCGGGGCCGGCCGCCTCGCTCATGCTCCCTCGGCGCCCTTCGCGCGCAGCAGCTCGAACAGCTCGGCGGGGAACGCGCGCAGCGCGAGCAGCGCGAGGCCGTAGGCCGCGAGCGCCGCTAGCGCGCGCTCGAGCGAGGTGATGTCGGGCACGAGCGCGAGCACGGCGGCGGGAGCCGTCGCGACGGCGACCTTGGCGGCGACGCCGAGCTTCGGGCGCAGCTCGGGATGCCCGCGCAGCAGCGCGACGAGCAGGCCCACGGCGAGGACCGTCTCGCCGCACAGCGTCGCGACGGCGGCGCCGCGGGCGCCGTGCGAGCCGGCCAGCACGAGCGTCAGCGCGCAGCTGGCGACGAACGCGGCGCCGTTGGCGGCGAGGATCGCGCGGTGACGCTGCAGCGAGAGCAGCGCGAAGCTCCAGCCCGTCAGCACGAACGACGCGATCATCGCCGCGCCCTGGATCTGCAGCACGCCGGCCGCGCCCGCGAAGCTCTTCCCGGCGACCACGTGGATCACGAACTGGGCGCCGGCGAGCGTCGCGAGCGCCATCCCGACGCCGAGGATCAGCGAGACCTCGAAGATCCGCTGCAGCGCATAGGAGAGGCGCTCGCGATCGTCGCGCGCGGCGCGCGCGAGCAGCGGCAGCGCGGCACCGACGAGCAGGCCCGGGATCGCCGCGGCGACGATGAAGATCCGAAACGACGCCGCGAACAGTCCGCTCTCGTGGCGGCTCGCGACGAGGCTCGTGATGATCTGCGCGGTGTAGACGTACAGCGTGCCGACGGCCGTCGCGAGCGAGAACGAGATCGTCACGCGCAGCAGCGCCGCCCAGTGGCGCGGGCGCAGGCTCATCCGCAGCGAGATCGCGTGGCGCGCGAGCGCCGCCGTCGGCGGGATCAGCACGAGGTTCACGACGAGGACGACGGCCAGCAGCGGCAGCACGCCGGCGCCGAGCGCGACGAGCCCGACGATCGCGCCGACGCTGAGGAGCCTGTCGCGCGAGTTCGAGCCACGCGAGCGTGCCGAGGCGCAGTTCGGCCGACAGCGGGATCGTGTACGTGTGCTGCGCGACGAGCGCGACCGTGCCGAGGCTCGCGAGCAGCATCCCGAGGAGCAGCGGCGTGTCGTAGCCGGCGGCGATCGCGAAGACGAGCGCGAGGACGACGCCAACGAGCGTCAGCGCGACGCGCAGGCCGAGCAGGTCGCGCATCAGCGCCTCGCGCTCGGCGTCCCTGCGCACGGCGAACTCGCGCATCCCCACGGTCGACATGCCGGCGTCGGTCACGGCGGCGACGACGGCGACGATCGACAGAACGGTCGTGTACTGGCCGAAGCGAGCGACCTGCAGATGTCGCGTGAGCACGGCCGCCGAGAGGACCGACAGCCCGACCGTCGCGACATAGCCGGCCAGGCGCAGGAAGCCGCCGCGCAGGAACCGCCCGCCGGCCTCGAACGTGTCAAGCACGTCGAGCGTGTCCTCGGGCTGCGCCTCGGCGTTCAGTCCCGCCATCCCCACACCATCCCGTGACCATCGGCGCGATGCCAGATCGACTGGACGCGCAGCCCGGCCGCGGCGAGCGCCGCCGCGGCCGCGGCGCGCGGGTCGGGGCCGGCGCAGAAGCGCGGGTGGTACTCGAGCACGACCGCGCGTGGCGGCGATCGCCGGAAGCGCGGATCGTCCAGGATCGCCCACTCGCCGCCCTCGACGTCCATCTTCAACAGGTCCGCGTCGGCGGTCAGCGCGAGCACGTCGTGCACGTCGACGTCGATCAGCCGCTCACGGTCGTCCGCGTTCGCGCGCTCGCGCTCGTCGGGCGCGACGAGGTGCGCGAGCGCCGCGCCGCCGGCCGCGAAGCTCGCCCGCGCGGGCGCGGCGCCGGCCGCTGCGCGGACCAGCCGCCAGCGCGACTGCAGGCCGTTCAGCGCGATCGTGCGCTCGTGCACCGCCGCGTTGCCCGGGTCCGGCTCGTAGCCGACGATCTCCGCCTGCGGCCAGCGCGCCGCGGCGAACGCGCCGAACAGCCCGACGTTGGCGCCGAGGTCGAGCACGCGCCGCACCGGCTCGATCGCATCGGCGAGCTCCGGCGGCGGCGCGTACTGGCGGTCGTGGAAGACCTCGCCGAGCGTGACGACGTCGCCGCTGCCGTGGCGGATCACGACCATCAGCCCGCTCTCGCGCAACTTGTAGGCGGCGACGTCGCTCCTGCCCAACGTCTCGCGCAGCACGAACAGGTCGGAGCGATGAACGGCGCGCGCGCGCAGCAGCAGCGCCGTCAGCGGCAGGATGCGCGGATGCGCGCCGAGCCGGCGCAGCGCGTCGACGCCCGCCGCGCGCGCGTCGCTCAACGCTCGGCCCACGCGCGCGCGTAGCTGTCGAGCGTCGCCCGCGCGGCGCGCTCCCACGAGAAGCCCGCCTCGCGCCGGCGTCCGGCTGCGCCGAGCCGCTCGGCGAGCGCGCGGTCGCTCAGGAGCTCGATCAGCGCCGCGGCGATGTCCTCGACGTCGTACGGATCGAAGTAGCGCGCGGCGTCGCCGGCGACCTCGGGCAGCGCCGAGGCGCGCGAGCACGCGACGGGCACACCGCGGCGCATCGCCTCGAGGATCGGGATGCCGAAGCCCTCGATCAGCGACGCGAACACGAAGCAGCCGGCAAGCGCATAGAGACCCTCGAGGTCGGCGGCCGAGACGTACTCGGGGAACGCCACGTTCGCCTCGATCCGGAGCTCGGCGGCGAGCGCGCGGAGCTCGCGCTCGTACGGCGTCGGGTTGCCGGGCATGACGAGCACCGCGTCCGGGATGCGCTCGAGCAGCGGGATCATCGCGCGCATTAGCCGCGCGAGGTTTTTGTGCACCTTCTTCGCGGCGACCGTCAGCACGACCGGCCCGGCGCCGAGGCCCAGCCGCTCGCGCAGCTCGCGCTCGGGCGTCGGCGCGACGAGGTCGCTCGTCCCGGCCGCGAGCGGCACGATGTCGATCCGCTCGCGCGCGACGCCGAGGCGCATGACGATTTCCTCGGCTCCCGACTGCGACAGGGCGATCACGCGGTCGGCCCGACGGGCGACGGGCGGCACGATCGCGCGCCACAGTCTCGTCGTCCAGCGCTCGCCCGGATCGGGCGCGACGATCCACGTCACGTCGGCGAGCGTCACGACGTTGGCCGCTCGCGTTCGCAACGGCGCCGTCAGCGCGACGCTGTGCAGCAGCTCGACCTGGCGCCCCGCGATCGCGCCGAGCAGCGTCAGCTCGCCGAGCGCCTTCAGCCCGCGACGCCCGATCAGCGGCGGCACGACCAGCTCGAGCGACGCGAAGCCTGGCTCCCGTTGAAGGTACTCGCGCCCGCCCGGGCTGCAGTACACGGTGAAGCTCACCTGCGGCGCCAGGCGCTGCAGTTCGGGCACGAGCGCGCGCACGTACGTCTCGATACCGCCCATCCGCGGCTCTAGGAAGATCGCGTTGATCCCGATTCGCCCGGGGATGTCGCCGCTCACGTCGCGCAAGACTAGGCCAACGCCACGACCGGGCCCTGCACGTGTAGCTTGGCGCGGCGGCCGGAGGCGCGACGGCGGCGCGACTTCGGTCTATCGGATCGCGCAGTGAAGGCTTACCCTCTGTATACCCGCTCGTCGACCGATGGAGATGGTCCGCATCTGGCATGGCAGGGTCGGGCTTGCCTGCGGCGCCATGAGGCTAGCCCACAGCTTGTACGTACCCGGACCCAGGAGGCGGAACGAGAGGCGTCCGTCCCGGTCTGTCCGCTTTTGCCGGAGCGGCTGCCGGGCGACACCCGGGTAGGTCACCCGCACGACGGCGCCGCTGAGCTTCTGCGGGGGGACGCCGTGCGGCCCCCCTACGCCGATTACCGTGACGATAACTGTTGTCAGATTTAGCATTCCCTATTCCTCAGCACGTTCCGACTGCGACGTTACCCGTCGCAGGCGCTTTGCCATTTGGCCCTATGCACAGGCCAGGCTGTGCATACCATTCTACCTTGTTCCAGTTGTGCACGGTGCCGTTCGTCCACGTCGCGTTGTCCGCAATGCTAGCCGCATTCGATGGCTTGGTATTCGCGGCAATCTCGACGCCGACTTCTAGCTGATTCGAGTAAGTGCTGAAGCCGCCTTCATGTGTGACGTTATGGCCCCACCAGTACGTTGTCCAGATGGGCCCGGGCCCCACCATCTGGTAGTAGGGTTCGCCTTCCGGTCCCCCATACCCTGGTTTGATGGTCCAGGGTGCAACATATTGTCCGTAGCCTAGGCTCCCCGGCTGGTTTTTGTGGGCGAAGAACGGATGCAGGCCACAGCAGTCAAAGTATTCGCCTGCGGTATTTCCGGCCTCGACCCAGTATCCGCTGGGCTGGAAGCTTGTCCACTCCTCGTCATCCACGAAGTCACCGCTTGCCCATCCCGGGACGTTCATAGCCGTCGTGTCCTGAATGGCGAGTGTGCCCTCGACCTTTTCGCCACCCGTCATGTACCAGGTTGCGAGCGCGTAACAGTGATGTCCTTCCGCCTGAGAGCATCCCTCAGAACCCCACGATGCCGCCTTGGCGCGTGGCTTCCGTCGCAACGAGGCAGCCGCTGCCTTCGACTTTGTTCGAGCCGCATCTGCGGGAGACAGGGTAGAGCCGCCGAGATATATGCCCTCGACGAATCCCGTCTGACGGTCGACAATAAACGACATCATGGTGCCCGCCGGCGTTTCGGCCCAGCGGGGAAGTTTCGCCATGTAGTCCGCGAACTTCCCGTGGACGGTAACCAGCTCGACTTCGCTATCTGCGGACATACCCGGAACCAAGGGCGCGGTCGGGTCGATGCTGGTCTGCGCACTGCCGAGAGTTGTGGAAGAGACCGTCGTACTTTCTACAGTGCCAACCTTGCGTGCCCGCACAAGAGCCGTGGCCACCGCTGCTTCCTGCGCATCGTTGGTGATCTGGAGTGCCGCCACTGCCTGGGCTGAAAGTGCCAGCGCACACAACGTCGTAGTTGCGAAGCAGATGCCAATTCGGGTCATTGGTAGCCTGTCTCCTTTTTCACGAAACAAATGGGGAGCCCCTCACGCACCTCGGCGGCATCGCTGCCTGCAGAAGATTGTCTGAGTTCATGAAGTCCTAGTGTAGATCCGTTTATCTGTCAAGACCTGACTATCAGGATCAGCACCTCGCCAGGGCGAAGCACCTTTACCGCGGCCCTAACCGGTCGCCACTCACGCCACCCGCAGGCTCTCGATCTGCCCGATCGTCACCTCGCGCATGTCCTCGCCCTCCCGCAGCGCGCGATACCACTCGACAATGCTCGCAAGCGCGTCCGTCAGCTCGACCGGCGGGCGCCAGCCCAGCAGCGCGCGCGCACGCGAGGAGTCGAGCTTGAGGAAACGCGCCTCGTGCGGATGCGGGCCGTCGTCCACGCTCCAGCGCATCCCCCCGGCCATAGCTCGGCCAATCGCTGCGACGATCCAGCCGACCGTGCGCGCATCCTCCTCGGGCGGCCCGAAGTTCCAGCCGCCGCGCACGCCGGCGTCCTCGCACAGCGCCTGCGCGAGCAGCAGGTAGCCGCTCAGCGGGTTGAGCACGTGCTGCCAAGGGCGGATCGAGTTCGGGTTGCGCACGCGCAGCTGCTCGCCGGCGAGCGCAGCGCGCATCAGATCGGGAACGAGCCGATCGGCGCCCCAGTCCCCGCCGCCGATCACGTTGCCGGCGCGCGCCGAGGCCATCCGCGGTCCGTCGGGATCCGCGAAGAAGGAGCGGCGGAAGGCGTGCGTCACGAGCTCCGCGCAGCCCTTCGAGCTCGAGTACGGGTCGTGGCCGCCGATCGGCTCGTCCTCGCTGTAGCCCCACTCCCACTCGCGGTTCTCATAGCACTTGTCGGAGGTGACGACGACGACCGCGCGCACGCCCTCGCCGTGACGACGCACCGCGTCGAGCACGTTGACCGTGCCCATCACGTTCACCTCGTATGTCTCGCGCGGAGCCTCGAAGGAGCGGCGCACGAGCGCCTGCGCAGCCATGTGGACGACGACCTCCGGGCGGCCGCCGCGAGCGCCGCGCGCAACGCGCCTCTGCGTCGCGCACATCGCCCTCGAGGCTTTCGACGTCCTCGCCCGACGCGGGCGAGCTCGTACAGCGACGGCGCACGTCGGGAGGCCCGGAGAAGCCGCTCACGCGGGCGCCGAGCGTCTGCAGCCACAGCGAGCAGCCACGCGCCCTTGAAGCCCGTATGGCCGGTCACGAGAACGCGGCGCCCGCGCCAGAAGGCGGGGTCGACTACGCCCACATCTTCCACGGCGCCCCCGACCGCCACAGCGTCCTCCAGCGCGTGTTGCGGTCGCGCAGCGTGTCCATCGCCTGCCAGAAGCCCTCGTGGCGATAGCACGCCAGCTCTCCCTCGCGCGCCAGCGCGCCGCATCGGCTCCTGCTCCCAGACGGTCTCGTCGCCGTCGAGTAGCCGGCCGACTCGCGGCGAGAGCACGAAGAAGCCGCCGTTCATCCAGCCGCCTTCGCCGCGCGGCTTCTCCTCGAAGTCGCGCACGCGATCGCCGTCGATGTCGAGCGCGCCGAAGCGCCCGGGCGGCTGCACGGCGGTCACGGTCGCAGCGCCTGCCCTGCGCGCGGTGAAAGGCGACGAGCGCGGTGATGTCGATGTCGGCGACGCCGTCGCCGTAGGTGAAGCAGAAGTCCTCCTCGCCGACGTACGGCAGCACGCGCCGCAAGCGTCCGCCGGTCATCGTCTGCTCGCCCGTGTCGATCAGCGTCACGCGCCACGGCTCGGCGGCCGAGCGGTGCATCTCCATCGCGCCCGTCGCCAGGTCGAACGAGACGTCGCACGTGTGCAGGTGAGTAGTTGGCGAAGTACTCCTTGATCAGATAGCCCTTGTAGCCGAGGCAGATCACGAAGTCCTCGATCCCGTGCGCGGCGTAGATCTTCATGATGTGCCAGAGCATCGGCTTGCCGCCGATCTCGACCATCGGCTTCGGGCGCACGGCCGTCTCCTCGCTCAGTCGCGAGCCGAATCCGCCGGCGAGGATCACCGCCTTCACGGCGGGGACGTTAGTGAACGGCTAAGTGACGGACTTCGAGACGAGCTCGTCGACGCGCTCGGATGCATCCTTCGGAGATCCGTCGCCGATCGAGAAGAAGCTCAAGGCTCCGACGGCCGACGGCGCTGGCAGATGCCGCTCTATCGCCTCGCGTGCGACGTCGGCGATCGAGCTCCCGCGTCGCTTTGCCTCCATCCGAAGGCGCGCGTCGATCTGCTCGGGAAGCATGATCGTCGTTCGCTTCACGCGCACAGCATCTCGTATCACTAGGCGCTCAGCGCTCGTACACGGCGACGACGTTCGACGCACCCGCCGCGAACGGGTAATCCGCCTCCGGTTCGGAGCGCACGCGGAACGAGTAGTCGGCCGGCCCCGGGAACTTGAAGCGGTACGACGCGCGATAGCGGCCTCGCGCGTCGGTGCGCACGACGTCGAACTCGATCCACGGACTGCCGGGCGAGCGCGCCTCGAGCACGAGCTGCTTGCCGCTCGGCGGAACCGGCCCGCCACGCAGATGGCCGCGAAAGAAGATCGCGCCGCCGACGCTCGTCGTGTGCGGCGAGACGCTCAGCGCGATGCCCGCGCGCACGCTGAGCCGCAGCGTGCGCGTCACGACCGGCTGCGCGTCGCCGACGTGCGCGCGGTAGGCGAAGCGCAGCGTGCGCGAGGACGTGCCCGCCGGCAGGCGCACGCTGAAGCGGCCGCTCGCGTTGGTGCGCGGGCTGCTCATCGCGACCGTCCTCGCGCCGTCGTACGCCGGCGTCGCGCGCACTTCGACCGCCGCGCCGACGATCGGCGTGCCGCCGGGCGCCGTCAGCCGGCCCGTGAGCGACTGCCCGCGTCCGTACGCGCTGAGCAGCTGCGGCTTGCGCGAGTCGTTCCAGCGGACCGACATCGACGCCTGCGTCGACGCGTTCGCTCCGTTCGGGGGCCCCGGCGCGCCCGGGGCCGGCGGGTTGTCGATCGTCACCGTCCGATCGAGCACCGGCGCTGCGTTTTCGGCGGCGTCGATCACGCTCACGACGAGGTGATGCACGCCGTTGGCCACCTTCGTCGTGTCGAACGCCACGTCCGCGCTGACCGAACCGAGGCACGGCTGCACGTACAGGAACGCTGGCCGCCCGTCGCTCGTCTCGCCGACATCGCGGCAGCGACCGCCGTCGCCGTTGACGACCGTCCGCTGGACGACCTGGCCGTCGACGCTGAACACCGCCTCGTACACGCCCGAACCCGGATCCGTCGCGTCGAACGTCACGTCGCTCTGTCCTTGCACCGTCGCAGCGCTCGCCAGTTCGCCGCCCACGCCGCTCGCGTGCGGGCCTTCGGCTTGTTCGAGCGTCAGGTCGGCGGCGTAGAGGAAAACCGCCGACGCGTAGCCCTCGGAATCCCCGCTGCCAGCTGGGCAAGTAAAGGCTCCTTCGCCGAGGCAACCCGCGCTCATATAGATGTGTTGCCCAAGGTCAGCAGTCGGAACGAGGAGTCGATTCTCGGGAGCGAGTGGCTGACTCAAAATGCCCACCCCGACGGGACATTCAAGGCCACTCACGCACAAGCCAAACTCGGTGCCGGTTGCGGTTGAATAGAAGGGGGCCGAGAACCAAAATTGGTAGTTCGCGCTCACCCCTCCACCGCCGTCCGCATCCCCCGCGCGCCACAGGGCTGCTCCCACGATCGACTCAAGTGGCGGTGTTGAGAAGCCCCACGTCGCGACGTCAGTATTGACTTGGCGTACAGGCTCGTCCCCAAGAGCCGCAAGAAGTCCGCCTCCGGACGCGCACGTGTCATCCGCGTACGAGTATGCGCCGGTCTCGGCCCCGCCCCACCCATCCACCGGCGCGACTTCCCCGTCGGGCATCCGGCACGAGTACACGTGGTACGTGCCCGCGCCGGCGGCAGCGGCGAGCACGGCGAGCGTAAAGCTCGTGGCGAGCGCAGCTATGAGTCCTCGTACGACCATCCCATCCGTATGTCGCCAACGGAGGCGTCTTGCCCCCCCACGCATTTTCGATCGCCGCCGCGCTTACGGCAAACGGTGTCTCCAGCGATCAGACCGAGAACGCGACCGGCAGCTCGGCGAGGCCGTAGATGCCCGAGACGCCCTCGAACACCGGCTCGCCGTCGAGCCGCAGCTCGTGCATGTGCTCGGCGAGGAACGCGAGTCCCTCCTGCAGCTCGACGCGCGCGAGGTTCGCGCCGAGGCAGTAGTGCACGCCCGCGCCGAACGTCAGCGGCCGCGCGCGAGCGCGGTCGGCGGTGATGTCGAACGCGTCCGCTCCGGCCGCGCCCGCGGCGTCGCCGTCGAGGTCGCGGTTGGCCGTGAACGCGCACACCATCACGATCGTCCCCTCCGGGAACGTCACGCCGCGGAACTCGACCTCCTCGACGAGGATCCGCGCCGTGAACGGCGTGATCGGCTCGTAGCGCAGCGCCTCCTCGACGGCCGCCGACGCCAGCGAGGCGTCCTGCGCGAGCAGCTCCCACTGGTCGGGGTGCTCCGCGAGCAGTCTCACCGCGTGCGCAAGCTGGCTCTGGCTCGTGTCGACGCCGCCGACGAGCACGTTGAAGACGAGGTTGATGCACTCGACGTCGCTGAGGCGCTCGCCCTGCTCCTCGGCGGC
>CAVPKP010000012.1:0-262041 GCA_963705745.1 uncultured Solirubrobacteraceae bacterium | reverse complement strand
GTTGTGCGGCGCCGCGTTTACGTACGGCACGCGCGCGCGCTCCGCGAGCGCCGCCGACGCCTGCGCGACGAGCCAGTCGTGACCGTGGATCAGCTCGTACGAGTGCTCTTCCGCGAGCGCTTCGCCCGCCGCCAGCATGTCGCTGTTCATCTGCTCGACCCACGCCACGAAGCGGTCGAGATCGCGCGGCCAGCTCGGCTCGCGCACGCGATGGACCATCACGCCGCCGAGCTCGTCGACGCCCGGCTGGCTGCTCTGCGGCCCGTCCGCGACCCCGCGCGTCAGCACGTCGACGCTCGTTCCCTGGCGGACGAGCGCCTCCGCCAGCTTGCGCACGTGGCGCGCCAGCCCCCCCTCGATCACCGGCGGGTACTCCCAGGAGAGGAGCAGCACGCGATTGCCCATGGCGCAGACCCTATCTCGCGCGCCGATCGCCCGGCCCCGCGCGCGCCCGGCGCGCGCGTCATCGCGCGCGCCGGGGCTCGTCGCGGGCGTCAGACCCCGATCAGCTCCAGCTCCTCGAGCCGGCGCGTCGCGGCCGACGCCCACACGCGGCCCTCCGAGCCGTCCAGCACGCCGACCTCGCTGAGATCGCTCAGCGCCGCCGTCAGCTCGCCCGCCGCGGCGCCGAGCTCGGCCTCCAGCTCGGCGATCGAGCGACTGCGCTCCCCGTCGTCGCTCAGCAGCTCGAGCACTATCGCCCGTTCGAGCCGCGACCCGCCCCCGCCCCGGCGACCCGCTCGATTGTGTATGCATGGGAGCCATTCCTTCCAGTGCGCGAGCGCCGGCTGCCCCGCCTCGCGCTCGGGCGCCCGATTTCCGATCGCAGGGAAGATACACACAGCTTGGAACGGTTCAGCGCGGCGTGCGCCGCGGTCGAGCGTCGCGACCGAGCCCCGCGTCGACTTCCGTGTACCCCCGCGGGGTATATTGAAGCGATGGCTCGCGCAGCGCACACGCAGACCTCGCGCGCTTGGCGATGAGCGTCCTCGAAACGCTCTGGCAAGGCATCTCGAACGCGCTGCTGATGGCGTGGACCGTCTGGTGGGCGCTCGTCTTCGGCTTCGCGATCTCCGCCATCGTGCAGGCATGGGTTCCGCGCGCGCGCATCGAGCGCGCGCTCGGCGGCTCCGGCCCGCGGCCGCTCGCGCTCGCCACCGGGCTCGGCGCCGCCTCCTCGTCCTGCTCCTACGCCGCAATCGCGATCGCCCGCTCGCTGCTCGCCGGCGGCGCGTCCGCCGCCAGCGCGCTCGCGTTCCAGTTCGCCTCGACCAACCTCGTCGTCGAGCTCGGCATCGTCATCTGGATCCTGATCGGCTGGCAGTTCACGCTCGCCGAGCTGCTCGGCGGGCTGCTGCTGATCGCGATCGCCGCCGTGCTCCTGCGCGCGTTCGTCTCGCCGCGACTGGAACGGCGGCGCGCGAGCACGCGCGCCGGATCCGAGGACGGGCACCAGCATCGCTCGGCCGGCGCTCGCGCATGACATTGCGCGAGCGGCTGACGTCGGTCGCCGCCTGGTCGGACGTCGCGCACAACTTCCGCAACGACTGGGCGATGCTCTATCGCGAGATCGCCACCGGCTTCGTGCTCGCCGGCTTCATCGGCCTGCTCGGCAACGGCTTCTTCAACGGCCTCTTCCTCGTCCACGCGCCCGCGCCGCTGCGGCCGTCGAGAACGTGCTCGTCGGGCCGCTGATCGCCGCGCTAGCTTCGTCTGCTCGGTCGGCAACATCCCGCTCGCCGCCGTGCTCTGGTCGGGCGGAATCGGCTTCGCCGGCGTGATCGCGTTCATCTTCGCCGACCTGATCGTGCTGCCGATCGTCGTGATCTACCGCAAGTACTACGGGACGCCTTCGCGCTGCGGATCGTCGCGCTGATGCTCGTCACGATGGTCCTCGCCGCGCTCGCGTCGACGGGCTGTTCGGCGCCGCCGGCCTGATCCCCCACGCGCGCCCACGCGCGCGACATCTTCGGCAGCGTCAAGCTCGACTACAAGCTCGTCACCAACGTGCTCGGCGCCGCGAGTCTTCCTCGCGCTGTTCGCGCTGACGATGCGCCGCGGCGCGACCGACCCGATCTGCGGGATGAAGGTCGACCGCGACACGCGCGATCACGCGCGAGGACGGCCCGCGCACGCCTCCACTTCTGCTCCGAGCACTGCGCCGCGCGATTCGACGCGCCCGCGTCCGCAGACGCCGCCGCTCACGCGCGCGTCGAACCTGGCGATGATTCTCGCGTGCGCTCGACCGACGCACCGCGCTTCTTCTTCGGCGCGATGTCGCCGTACTCGTGGTTTGCCGCCGAGCGGCTCGAGCGCCTGCTGCCCGACGCGCGCTGGCGCGGCGTCTTCGCCGGCGTCGTGTTCAAGGCACAACGGCCGCGTCTCCTGGGGCCTTACCGAGCGAGCGAGCGCGCAGGACTCGCCGACTGCGAGCCGCGCGCCGCGAGCCACGGCTCGGACCGATCCGCTGGCCCGACCCGTGGCCGACGAACGACCTGCTGGTCGGCCGCGCGATGGCTTTCTGCGCCGATCGTCAGGGCCGCTCGAAGGCACTATCGGCCGCTCGGCCGCGCCATGCGCCTCTGGCGCTTCCTCGAGGGCGTCGATCTCGGCGAGCTCGACGCGGTGCTCGAGGCCGGCCGGCGGTGCGGCGATCGACGAGCGCGAGCTCGCGCCGGCGCTGCGCCGACACGGCGTCAAGGACGCGCTGCGCGCGACAACGACGAGGCGCGTCGCCGCCGGCGTCTTCGGCGTGCCGACCGTCGTCGTCGGCGACGAGCTGTTCTGGGGCGATGATCGCCTCAGGATGCCGCGAGCGCCCACCGGCAGCAACGGCGGCTGAGCTGGCCCTCGCCGGAGCCTGGACGTCCTAGCTGTGAGGTCATCGAGCTGGCGCGGCGACGGCTGCAGCGGCTCGGCGCTCGCCCGCGGCCGGCCGCGCTTGGACCAGTGGCCGACGACTTCGCGGCTGCGGCAGCTGTAGTAGTTGACCCGCCGGTCGAGCGGCGCGAGCGCCAGGCCGCCAGGCGCCGGCGCCGTGACGATCGCGTGGAACCGCCGCCCGCCGCGGTCGACCTCGACGATGTCGCCCGTCTGGATGCCCTCGAGCCGCATCCGGCGCACGACTCCAGCAGATGTCCGAGCGGCGTGCGCGACGCGAGCGTCGCCGCTCGGTGACGTGCGCTGGTTCGTCGACGGGATGAACGTGATCGGCACGCGGCCGGACGCGTGGTGGAAGGACCGACACGCGGCGATGGTCCGGCTCGTCCACCTGCTCGAGCGCTGGGCCGCCGCAACGGCGAGGACGTGATCGTCGTGTTCGAGCAGCCGCCGCGCCCGCCGATCTCCTCGACGGTGATCGAGGTGACGCACGCCCCCGCCCGCGACGCGACTCGGCCGACGATGAGATCGTCCGCCGCGTCGCGGCGAGCCGAGCCGGCGCAGATGCGCGTCGTCACCTCCGACCTGTGGCTCGTCGACCGCGTCCACGCAGCCGGCGCCACCGTCGAGCCCGCCGCTCCTTCCGGACGCAGATCGAAGGCTCGTGATGGCCCCCATCACGCGCTACGCGCGCAGCGGCGAGGCGAGCATCGCCTACCAGGTCGTCGGCGACGGGCCGCTCGACCTGCTGTTCATGCCCGGCTGGATCTCGCAGGTCGAGCAGCTGTGGGAGTCGCCGGCGCTGCGCAGCGATGCTCGAGCGGCTCGACCGACTTCGCGCCGTCTGATCCTGTTCGACCGCCGCGGCACCGGGCTGTCCGACGGCGCCGGCGAGGCGTACACGCTCGAGCAGGAGGCGCGCGACGCGCTCGCCGTGCTCGACGCCGCCGGCAGCGAGCGCGCCGCGCTGTTCACCTACGGCCTCGGCGGCCCGGTCGGCGCGCTGCTCGCCGCCGAGCGTCCCGAGCGGGTCGGCGCGCTGATCATGTACGCGTCGATCGCCCGCACGCTCTGGGCGCCCGACTACGACTGGGCGATGACGCGCGAGGAGCGCGCGCGAGTCGATCGAGCGCGACCGTCGCGACGTGGGGCGAGCCCGACAGCCCGGCATGCCCGTGATGGCGCCGTCGATGGCCGACGACCCGGCGCTCGTCGACTGGTTCGCGCGGCTGCAGCGCCTCGCCGCGAGCCCCGAGCGCAGGCGCGCGATCTGCTGACGCCGCCGCCGACCTCGACGTGCGCGAGCACCTGCCGCGCGATCCGCGTGCCGACGCTCGTCATGCACCGCGCCGGCGACAGCGCCTGGGACGTGCGCCACTCGCGCTACCTCGCCGAGCACGTCCCCGGCGCGCGCTACGTCGAGCTCGACGGGACCGACTCGCTGCCGTTCCTCGGCGACAGCGACGCGATCGTCGAAGAGATCGAGGAGTTCCTCACCGGCGGGCGCGCCGGCGGCGAGCGCTCGCGCGCGCTGCTGACGGTGATGTTCACCGACATCGTCGACGCGACCGCGCGCGCCGCCGAGCTCGGCGACGGACGCTGGCGCGACCTGCTCGCGCGCCATGACGAGGAGCTGCGCAAGGAGCTGCGCCGCTTCGGCGGCCACGAGGTCAAGACCGTCGGCGACGGCTTCCTCGCGACGTTCGCCGGGCCGCCGTCGCGCGCGCTGCGCTGCGCGCTGGCGATCGCCGAGTCCGCGCGCGAGCTCGGCATCGAGGTTCGCGTCGGCATGCACACCGGCGAGTGCGAGCTGATCGGCGACGACGTCGGCGGCATGGCCGTCCACATCGCCTCGCGCGTCGGCGCGCTCGCCGGCGCCGGCGAGGTGCTCGTCTCCGGCACCGTCTTCGGCACCGTCGTCGGCGGCCCGTTCACGTTCGACGGACCGCGGCTTGCACGAGCTCAAGGGCGTGCCCGGGCGCTGGCCGCTGTTCGCGCTCGGTGGCTGAGCGGCGCCGGCTCGGTGGCTGAGGGGCGCCGGCTCGGCGCGCCCCGCGCGAGCTGCGTGCTCGACGCGCCGATCTTCCTCTCAAGATAAATACGATCGTCGCGATGCGACGAGGAGGGACGATATGAGGATTCGCGCCGCGCTGCTCGAGGACTTCGGCCAGCCGCTCGTCGTGCAGGAGCTCGACCTCGCCGAGCCGCGCGCCGGCGAGGTGCTCGTGCGGCTCGTCGCCTGCGGCGTGTGCCACACCGACATGTACACCGCCTCCGGCGTCGACCCGTCCGGCTACGCGCCGACCGTGCTCGGCCACGAGGGCGCCGGCGTCGTCGAGGCGCTCGGCGAAGGCGTCCGCGACCTGGCGATCGGCGACCACGTCGTCACGCTGTTCTCGCCCCAGTGCCGCGAGTGCATCCACTGCCAGAGCCCGCGCACGAACCTCTGCCTCGCGATCCGCGAGCAGCAGAACCAGGGCCACCTGCCCGACGGCACGACACGTCTCTCGCGAGACGGCGAGCCGATTCGCCACTTCATGGGCGCCTCGACGTTCGCCGAGCACGCCGTCATCCCCGAGATCGCGCTCGCCAAGATCGACCGCGACGCGCCGCTCGACCGCGCCTGCCTGTTCGCCTGCGGCCTCTCGACCGGCCTCGGCGCCGCGATGTTCACCGCAGACGTGCAGGCCGGCTCGACGTGCGTCGTGTTCGGCGCCGGCATGGTCGGCCTCGGCGCCGTCGCCGGCTGCCGCCTGCAAGGAGCCGACCGGATCGTCTGCGTCGATCTGTCGGAGGAGCGCCTCCGGCTCGCGCGCGGCCAGGGCGCGACCGACACGTGGATCGCAGACGAGCACACGGTGCAACGCGTGCTCGATCAGACCGGCGGCTTCGGCGCCGACTACACGTTCGAGGCGACCGGCCTCGTCGCGGTCATGCGCCAGGCCGTCGAAGCGGCGCGCATGGGCTGGGGCCTTTGCACCGTCGCCGGCGTCGCCGGCAAGGGCGAGACGCTCGACGTCGTCCCGCGCCTGTTGATCACCGGCCGGCGCGTCTGCGGCTCCTCCTTCGGCGGCGTCAAGGGGCGCGACCAGGTGCCGCAGCTCGTCGCCCGCTACATGCGCGGCGAGATCGACGTCGACCCGTTCATCTCCCACCGGATGCCGCTCGACGATGTCAACCGCGCGTTCGAGCTGATGGACGCGCAGGACGGCATCCGCTCGGTGCTCGAGTTCGGGTAGGCTCGCCCGCGTGACCCCGCTCGGACCCGCCACGCCAGCGCTCGAGCTCGCCGCCGCGTTGCGCGCACGCGAGGTCTCCGCCGTCGAGCTGCTCGACGCCTGCCTCGCCGCCGTCGATCGCCTCGACCCCGAGCTGAACGCCGTCACCTGGCGCGACGACGAGCAGGCGCGCGCCGGCGCCGCCGACGCCGACCGGCGCCTCGCCGACGGCGACGACGCGCCGTTCCTCGGCGTGCCGCTGCCGATCAAGGACCTCACGCCCGTCGCCGGCTGGCCCGTCACGTACGGCTCCCACGGCGCGCCCGAGGGCCCGAGCGAGCGCTCCGAGCTCGTCGTCGAAGCGCTCCAGCGCGCCGGCTTCGTGCTCTGCGGGCGCACCAACACGCCCGCCTTCGGCGTGATCACCGCCGCCGAGAACCTCCGCCACGGCATCAGCCGCAACCCCTGGGACACGAGCCGCACCCCCGGCGGCTCCAGCGGCGGCGCCGCCGCGGCCGTCGCCGGCGGCATGTTCCCGATCGCCCACGCCAACGACGGCGGCGGCTCGATCCGCATCCCCGCCTCCTACTGCGGCCTCGTCGGGCTGAAGCCCAGCCGCGGCCGCGTGCCGCGCCTCGCGCAGAGCTGGCTCGGCGCCGTCGTCGAGGGCGTCGTCTCGCACACCGTCGCCGACTCCGCCGCCGTGCTCGACGCGATCGCATACCTCGACCCGCTCGCCTGGTACAACGCCCCCGCTCCGTCGCGCCCGTTCACCGAGGAGCTCGACACGCCGCCCGGCACGCTGCGGATCGGCCTGATGGCCGCCGCCCCGCTCGGCATCCCCACCGACGACGCCTGCGTCGCCGCCGCGCGCGCCGTCGCCGACGCGCTCGAGAGTCTCGGCCACGCCGTCGAGGAGGTCGACGTGCCGACGATCTCCGAGGCGATGATCCCCTCGTTCATCGCGCTCACGCAGGGCGGCCTCGCCGACTACGAGGGCGTCGACTGGTCGGCGACCGAGCCGCACATCGCCCACCAGCGCCAGCTCGCCGGCGAGACAGGCGCCTACGAGTACGTGCTCGCCGCGCGCACGCTCGAGCTGCTCAGCCGCCAGGAGGTCGCGCGCTGGGGCCGCGACTTCGACGTGCTGCTCACCCCCACCTCCGCGATCCTGCCGCCGGACGCCGGCGCGACGATGGACGCGCAGCACGCCGCGCCCGAGCTGCCCGTCGGCGACGTCGTCGCGAGCGTCTCCTTCACCGCGTTCGGCAACGTCACCGGGCTGCCCGCCGTCAGCCTGCCGCTGCACAGCACCGACGCCGGCTTGCCCGTCGGCGTCCAGCTGACCGCCGGCCCGTGGGACGAGGCGACGTTGATCCGCCTCTCCGCCCAGCTCGAGCAGGCGCTGCCGTGGGCCGACCGTCGCCCGACGCTCAGCGGCGTCGCCTAGACAGTGGTGTTCGAGCAGATCACGACCGACCTCGCCGACGGCGTCCTCACGATCACGCTCAACCGCCCCGAGCGGCTGAACGCGTGGACCGCGACGATGGGTCGCGAGCTGATCGAGGCGCTCGACCAGGCCGACGCCGACGACGACGTCCGCGCGATCATCCTCACCGGCGCCGGGCGCGGCTACTGCGCCGGTGCCGACCTCTCGAGCGGCGGCGAGACGTTCGACTACCGCGCCCGCGCCGAGGAGGCGTCGCTGCTCTCCCCCGGCGCCGGCGGCGTCCCGCGCGACAACGGCGGCCAGTTCACGCTGCGCATCTTCGCCTGCACGAAGCCCGTGATCGGCGCGATCAACGGGCCCGCCGTCGGCGTCGGCGCGACGATGACGCTGCCGATGGACGTCCGCCTCGCCGCCGACGACGCACGCATCGGCTTCGTCTTCGCGCGCCGCGGCATCGTCCCCGAGGCGTGCTCGAGCTGGTTCCTGCCGCGCGTCGTCGGCATCAGCCGCGCGATGGAGTGGGTCGCGACCGGCCGCGTCTTCTCCGCGCAGGAGGGCCTCGACGCCGGCCTGCTGCGCAGCCTGCACTCGGCCGACGAGCTGCTCCCCGCCGCCCGCGCGCTCGCCCGCGAGATCGCCGAGAACACCGCCCCCGTGTCCGTCGCGCTCGCGCGTCAGCTGATGTGGCGCATGCTCGGCGCCGAGCACCCGATGCTCGCCCACCGCGCCGACTCGCGCGGCATGCTCGCGCGCGGGCAGTCCGCCGACGCCGCCGAGGGCGTCACCGCGTTCCTCGAGAAGCGCCCCGCGAAGTTCCCCGACCGCGTCTCAGACGGCCTGCCGGAGATCTTCCCCGACTACGTCGAGCCCGAGTTCCACTAGCCGCCGAGGCCCGCCGCGCGGTCGCGCCGCGGCGCTTTAGGGCGAGGGCTGGACGATCGCTTCGCGCGGCACCTTGCTGCGCGGCACGCCGATCCCGTCGCACAGCTTCACGCACGGCTCGTAGATCGGCCGGAAGCCGAGCAACTGCGGGATCGTGACGATGCCGAAACCGCGACGGCGCAGCGCCGAGATGATCTGCGGGTACGCCGCGAGGGTCTGCCCGCGCGGGCCGCCGCCGTCGTGCGAGATGATGATCGACCCCGGCTGCACCTGCGAGAGCACGCGACGGACGATCGTGCTCGTCCCCGGCAGCGTGTAGTCGCTCGGGTCGACGTCCCACGTCACCGTCGCAAGGCCGAGCGAGCGCGCCGTCTGCACGACCGACGCGTTCACGTCGCCGTACGGCGGGCGGAACACGCACGGCGTGTAGCCCGTCTGCGCGCGGATCACCGCGATCGTTCGCTGCAGCTGGTTGCGCACTTCGCGCGACTGCACGAGGTCCGGATGCGTGAACGTGTGATCGCCGAGCACGTCGCCTTCGCGCAGCTCGCGCAGCATCGTTTCGCGGTAGCCGCCTGTGACCTGCTCGCCGATCATGAAGAACGTCGCCGCCGCGTGGTTGGCCGACAGCATCCGCACGAACGCCGGCGTGTCCGGGTACGGGCCGTCGTCGAAGCCGATCGCGACCTCATAGCGGTGCGGCCCGTGCGTGTAGACCACGCTGCCGCGGCTGCGACAGCCGACGATCCGATACAGCGGCGTCCCCGGAGGCTTCGTCGAGCTCCCGGCGGAGGCGATCAGCGCCAGCGGCGAGCGGATCTGCGCCGCCGGGCCGAGTCCCGCGCGGCTCGATCCGCAGCCGGCCAACAGCGCGACGAGGGCGAGTGCGACGGCGCCGAGCAGCATCGATTTGAGGGCCGTCCGCACGGCCCAACCCTATCCGAGCGCCCGCTCAGCCGAGCACGATCTCGGCGACCGTTCGCAGCGTCTGCGCGTCGGCCGACACGAGGATCGTCGTCACGATCGACTCGCGCCACTTCTCGAGATCGTCGCGGATCTTCGCCGGCGGACCGATGAGCGAGAGCTCCTCGATCAGCCCGCGCGGGATCTTCGCCCCCGCCTCGTCCTTCTTGCCGCCGAGGTACAGCTCCTGGATCTCCTCGATCTCATTCTCATAGCCCATCCGGATCGCGACGTTCGCGTGGAAGTTCGTCCCTTTCGCGCCCATCCCGCCGAAGTACAGCGCGTAGAACGGGCGCAGCGCGTCGATCGATCCCTCGACGTCGTCGGACACGACGAACGGCACCGTCGCGCAGACCTCGAACTCATCCGGCGTGCGCCGCGCGCCGGGCCGCGCGAAGCCCTCCTGCAGCGCCGCCACGTTCGCGTCCTGGTGCGTCGGGCTGAACAGCATCGCCAGCCAGCCGTCGCACAGCTCCGCGCACAGCGCGACGTTCTTCGGGCCCTCCGCTCCGAGGTAGATCGGGATCTCCTCGCGCAGCGGGCGGATCGAGGACTTCAGCGGCTTCGCCAGGCCCGTGCCGCCGGGCAGCGGCAGCTTGTAGTGCTCGCCGTCCGCCGTCACCGGCCCCTCGCGCGCCCAGATCTCGCGCAGGATGCCGACGTACTCGCGCGTGCGCGCGAGCGGCTTCGCGAACGGCATCCCGTACCAGCCCTCGACGACCTGCGGGCCCGATACCCCGAGGCCGAGGATGAAGCGCCCGCCCGACAGGTGGTCCATCGTCATCGCCGCCATCGCCGTCGCCGCCGGCTGGCGCGCGGACATCTGCACGATCGCCGTGCCCAGCTTGACGCGCTGCGTCGTCGCGCCCCACCACGCCAGCGGCGTCAAGCAGTCCGAGCCGTACGCCTCTGCCGTCCAGATCGAGTCGACGCCGAGCCGCTCGGCCTCCGCGACCGCCTCCGCCGCGCCCGGCGGCGGCCCGCCGGCCCAGTAGCCCGTGTTCAGCCCCAGCTTGAGGTCTCCCGCCATCGCCAATCCTCCCGGCGCCAACCCTATTCGATCGGCCGACGCGCGAGCCCGCGCGCGATGCGGCGTGCCCTTGGACGATGCGGCGTGCGAGGGTGCGATGCGGCGTGCCTGCGCGCGATGCGGCGTGCCGGCGGCGGCGTGCGAATAACCTCAGCGCATGCCCTATGCGACGGCCGATGCACGCCAGAGCCTGCTCGACACGGTCGCCGAGGCGATCGAGCAGCTCGCGCTCGCGCTCGCCGCGCTCGGCGACGCCTACGAGCAGCTCGACGAGCGCAGCGCCGATCGCCTCGAGGAGCAGCTGTTTCGCCCCGTGCAGGTCGCCTACGGCCGCGCCCAGCGCGCCTACGCCGGCTTCGCCGAGCGCCACGCGCTCGCCGGCCGCGCCTTCGCGCCGGCGCCACCCGGCGCCCCGTCCGCCGGCGTGCTCGCGTTCGTCGACCGCGCCGCCGACGCGGTCGTGCGAGCCGACGCGATCCTCGCCGAGCTGCAGGACTCGATGCTGCCCGTCGAGGTCGGAGACGTCGAGCTGCGCGACGGCCTGCGCGACGTGCGCACGCTGCTCGGCCCGCTCGGAGCGCGCTCGCGCGAGCTCGTGCGCGTGTTCGGGCGCTAACCGGCCGGCGTCTGGATCAGCGTGCCGACGCCGCGCAGCAGGCGCGCGAACACGCCCTGCAGCGTCTGCTTGGCGTATTCATGGCTCGGGCTGTCGGTGATCAGCACCGCCAGCGACACGCGCACCGCGCCGTGTCGCAGCAGCACGACCTGGTGCTCGACTTCTCCCGTCCCCGCTCCCCAGCCGCCCTTGAAGTAGACCTGCCAGCCCGGCAGGCGGATCGTGCCGATGCCCCACCGCTGGCTCGGCACGACCGTGGCGAGCAGCCGCATCGCCGCAGCCCGGTGGCGCGGCACGACTTCGCGGTCGATGTGCAGGAAGAAGCGCGCCTGGTCGGCCGCGTCGATCCGGCTCAGCCCCCAGACGGTGTCGTCGAGGCTGAACTCGCGCATCCCCGCGCGCCGCGCGACGGCGTCGACCTCCGCCGGCCCGACGAACTCGAGCACGCTGCTCGCCGCTTCGTTGTCCGAGCGCTGGATCATCGGGTCGATCAGGTTGCGGTCCGACGCGCGCAGCGGCCGGTCGCGTACGCGCGGGTCGTCCAGGTACGCGACCAGCAGCATCGCCTTCAGCACGCTCGCCGACGGCACCGTGCGCGTCACGCGCCAGCCCCACTGCCGGTGCTCCGTGCGCACGGCGAAGCTGACGACGCCCGCGCGCGTGTGCGCGTACGCGACCGCGCTCGCGACGTGCGGCTGCCATCCGCTCGCGACGCTCGCGCGCCGCGCGCGCGGCGGCGGCGAGCGCGGGAGCGCGACGATCCGCGCGCCGGCGCCGGCGACCTCCGTCACGTACGCGCTCGCGCTCCCGAGCGCCGTCGATCCGAGGCGAATCGCGCCGCCGCCGCCCGCGCCGCCACCGCACAGGCTGGCGCTGTTGTACGCGTGTTCGAAGCCCGGTTCGTAGCCGACGTCGCGGCGCACGGTCGAGCGGAGCCGCAGCAGCGTGCGTTCGCCCGCGCCCGCTCGCGCCCGGCGAGGAGGCGGCATCGCGGCGCCGAGCTGCAGCTGCTGCGCGCAGCGCGTCGTGCGCTCGAACAGCAGCCGTCCGGCGAGCAGCGACGGGTTCGCGTACTGCGCGCCGCGGCTCGCCACGCGCAGCGGTCGGCGCGCGCCGCTTTCCAGGTCGACCAGCTCGATCGCGCTGCGTTGCGCCGTGCTCAGCGCGAACACGACGCTTGCGCCGTCGAGCGACGGGCGCCCGAGCTGACCCGCCGGCCGCGGTCCGGCGAGATTGCGCGGCTGCGACGGGTCGGCCAGCGGCACGGCGATCAGCTGCTCGACGCCGGCGCCGCTCTGCGCGCGGTACACGACCCACCCGCTCGACACCGCCAGCGCGTTCACGCCGGCGACCGGCAGCGTCAGGCGCGGAGCGAGCGTCGCCGCGTCGGCGACCGTCACGCCGCTCGCGCTCGACCACGCGATCAACCCGCCGCCGAGCGCCGGGTGCGCGCCGGGCAGCGCGCTCACCGCGCCGGCGCTCCTCGACAGCGCACCCGACCCGTCGAGCTGCTGCCACGCGAGCTCGCCGCCCGCCGCCGACGGGTCGCTGGCGGCGGCGATGCTCGCCGCCCTCGCCGAGGCGCTCGCGCTCGCGCCGCCGAGCGCGAGCGCGAGCGCGCACAGCACGAGGCCAAGCGCGTCCAGGCGGCGCAGGCCGAGCCACAGGCGCGGCTCGCTGGCCATCTCGTCCAGGCGTCGCGCGCCGTCGCCGCGACGCAGTCCCGGCGCGAGCCACAGCACCGGCGCCGCGCGCCCGGCGGCGAACGCCACGCCGACGAGCGCGCCGAGCGCGGGATCGCCGGCGGCGAAGCTGATCCCGGCGAGCGCCCACACGGCGAACGCAAGCACGAACGTCGTGAAGCCGAGCCCGAGCAGGACGCCGTAGAGCGCGCACGCGAGCGGCAGCGGCATCGTCCAGCGCCAGCGCTCGGGCACCTGACGGCGAATCTGCGGCGCGAGCTTGAGCCCGCGCCAGTCGGCGATCGCGGCCGCCAGCGCGAGGCACCGCGCCGAGCGCCTCGCGCAGCCACGCCGCGTGTCCGCCGATCAGCGCGCCCGCGAGCGCGAGCCCGCCGAACGTCACGACGCCGCCGAGCAGCGTCCCGAGCGCGAACGTCGCGCTTGCCAGCAGCGTCGCGCCGCGGCGCGCGTCGCCGAGCGCGCTGCCGATCGTCTCGACCATCGAGAAGCCGCACGGCGACCACGCGCCGGTCAGCCCCGCGACCGCCGCCGTGATCGCCGCGCACACGGCGAGCCCGCTCAGCACGGAGCGACCACCGCGCCGGCGCGCGAGCTCAGCACGGCACCATCGTTTCGTAGTACTGCACGCAGAACACGTGCCGCCCCGGGTAGCAGTAGCCGACGAGCGCTTCGTCGCCGTTGATCCGCTTGCTCGTCACGCCGCAGCAATCCATCAGGCGCCGCACGCGGCCGCCGCAGCAGCGATACCACGAGCCGTCGGTGCTCAGCTTCAGCCCGTACGCGTCGCCCGCCGCCGGGCAGACCTTCGAGCGCGGCGCCGGCGCGACCGGCTCGCCGTCCGGTTCGCGCAGCACCTGGCCACGCGCGTCGACCGGATAGCCCTGCGCGTTGATCGGCCGCCCGAGGTCATCGACCGGATGCCCGTCGGACGCCCGCAGCGGGTAGTCGTGGCGATCGACGCGCGGCAGGCCCGTCGGGTGCGGGCAGTTCCCCGTCGTGTACGTGTGCCCGCAGAAGTTCGTGTACGCGTCGGCTTCGTCCGGCAGCACGCCCTTGGCGACCGTGCGCGCGCCGGCCAGCGCGATGATCGCCGTCCCGGCCCACTCGAGGAAGCCGCGCCGGCTGCTGCTGCGCAGGATCGCGTCGGAGAGGCGCCCGCCCTCGCTCGCGGCGGCCTCCTCCCCACCGGTCCGCTCGTCGCGTTCAGGCGGCAAGCCCGAGACCTCGCTCGCGCGCGCGAGCGGTCGCGAGCACGCTCTCGAGCTGGCCGAGGCTGTTGAACGTGCCCTTCGCGAGCGTCACGCCATCGCCGCTCAGCGCGACCGCGAACGGGCTGCCGGGCACCGCCGCAGCGCGCCACACCGGCTCGTCGGCGTGCTCGTCGAACACGCGCACTGAGACGAGCGGATCGGCGGCGACGTGCGCGACGGCCGGCTCGACCTGGCGGCACAGCGGACATCCTTCGGAGCTGAACACCGCGAGCTTCAACAGCGCGCGCGGGCCGCGCTCGATCTGCTCCGACCACGGCTCGCGCTCGCCGACCGCCGGACCCTCGCCGGCGATCTCGAGCGCCCCGCGCGCGCCGCCGGAGAGCCGCAGCACGCCGACCTCGCGCGCGAGCGCGAGCAGCGCGAGCGCCAGCGCGGCGATCGCCACGACGCTCAGCGACAGCGCGAGCGTCAGCCAGCGCTCGTAGCCGTACGGCGCGTGCGGCAGCCAGCCGAGCGCCGTCACACCGGCGATCAGCGCGAACGCTGCAGCGCGCGCCGGCGAGCTCCAGCCCAACCGCGCCGAAGCCGAGAAGCACGCGCACGGCGCGCCCTTGCGCCCGGCCGCGAGCGCCGCCGAGCTCGCCCCGGCGAACAGCGCGAACAGCCCGGCGGCGAGGACGGGCGCGACGCCGGCGCCTGCCGCGAGCGCGAGCGCGAGCGCCGCCTCGCACGCGACGAGCAGCCACAGTCCGGCGCGCTGCACGCGCGGCGCGGTGACGCCGTACGTCGCCAGCGCGGCCGCGCCGCTCGCCGGGCGTGCCGCCTTCAGGCCGGCCGCGAGCAGGAGTGCGAGTGCGAGCCAGATCGAGACGATCGTCGACAAGGCCGCGCACGATACGGGCCGCGTCGGATTGTCAAGCGCTTTTCGTGCGCTTGGTACGTACCCCTAAGCAGGCGCAAGCGCGTCGGCGCCGAGCTGCGCGATCTCGGTGTAGCCGCTCAGCGCGAGCGTCAGGTCGAGCTCGGCGAGCAGGCAGCGCAGCACGTGCTCGACGCCCGCCTGCCCGCCGAGCGCCAGGCCCCACATGTACGGGCGCCCGACGCACACCGCGTCGGCGCCGAGCGCGAGCGCCTTGAACACGTCCGCGCCCGTGCGCACGCCGCTGTCGAACAGCAGCGCCAGCCGCTCGCCGACCGCGTCGCGAATCGCCGGCAGCGCATCGAGCGCGCCGATCGCACCGTCGACCTGCCGCCCGCCGTGGTTCGAGACGATCAGCGCGTCGACCCCCGCCGCGACCGCGCGCGCGGCGTCCTGCGGGTGCACGATCCCCTTCAACACGATCGGCAGGCTCGTCTGCTCGCGCAGCCAGCCGATGTCCTCCCACGTGACCGTCGGGTTGGCGAACTGGTAGGCCCAATGGCCGATCGCCGGCCCCGGGTCCTCCTCGGGCGGGCGCTCGAGCGCGCCGCGGAAGACGGGGTCGCTGAAGTAGTTGGCGACGCCCTCGCCCTGCAGGAACGGCAGGTAGGCGTTCGTCAGGTCGCGCGGGCGCCAGCCGAGCAACCACGTGTCGAGCGTCAGCACGACCGCTTCGTAGCCGGCGCGCTCGGCGCGCGCGACGAAGCTCGCCGCGAGCGCGCGCTCGCGTGGCCAGTAGAGCTGATACCAGCGGCTGCCCTCGCCGATCGCCTCGGCGACCTGCTCGATCGAGTGCGAGGAGGCCGTGCTGAGGATGAACGGCACGCCGAGCGCCGCCGCGGCGCGCGCCGAGGCGAGCTCGGCGTCCGGATGGACGATCGACTGCACGCCGACCGGCGCGAGCAGGATCGGCGCCGGCATCACCGTGCCGAGCACCGTGCGGCCGAGGTCGCGCTCGGAGACGTCGCGCAGCATCCGCGGCACGATCCGCCGGCGCTCGAACGCGTCGAGGTTCGCCTGCATCGTCCGCTCGGCGCCCGCGCCGCCGGCGACGTAGCCGTACGCCTCGACGCTCAGCGCCTCGCGAGCGCGCTGCTGCAGCTCGCCGATCGAGATCGGCAGCTGCGGCTTCTCGCCGGCGAGCGAGCCGGCGTAGATCAGGTTCTGGAACGCCGCCGGATCCAGCGGCGGCGCCGTCTCGTCGAGCTCGGCCACGCCGCGGACCCTATCGCGGCGTCGGCCGCGTTTCGTCGGCGAGGGCCTCGCGCAGCCGGTGGCCGCGCCCGCGCGGCCGACGGGCTAGGGCTCCTCGGCCAGCACCTCGCGCAGCCGGTGCGTGTCGACGTCGTAGACGAAGCCGCGCACCGCGTCGCGGTGCTCGAGGAACGACGAGCGGCGCACGCGCAGGATCGACTGGCGCACGTCGGCGTCGAGATCGCTGAACGACTCGATCGCGAACGGCGGAGCGACGCCGCCGACCCGTTGCAGCTCGGCGCGAAAGCCGTCGTCGGTGAGCTTCTGCATGCCGCAGTCGGTGTGATGGATCAGCATCACCTCGCGCGTGCCCAGGCGACGCTGCGAGACGGCCAGCGAGCGGATCACGTCGTCGGTGATCACGCCGCCGGCGTTGCGCAGGATGTGCGCCTCGCCGTCGCGCAGCCCGAGCGCCGCGAACACGTCCAGGCGCGAGTCCATGCACGTGACGATCGCCAGCCGTCGGCTCGGGCGCACGTCGAGGTGGCGCTCGGCCAGCGAGCTCGCGAAGGAATCGTTGTTCGCCAGCAGCTCCTCGATCGCGTCCATCGACGCGGACCCTAGAGGCTGCGCCGGCCGCGCGGCTGCAGCAGCTCGCCGCTCATCGCGAAGGCTCCCGTCCCTGCGCGCGCTTTCGCAGGTAGCGCTCGATCCCCTGGAAGCTCTGCTCCGGCGGAAGCGCCTGGCCGTATGCGCTGGCCGACCCGCCGTCCGCGCGAGCGCGGATGCGCTCGACGAAGCTCGCCCGATCGCCCTCGGCGGCCCAGCGCTCGACCTCGTCGAGGTGCTCGCGCAGCGCCGCCAGGTGCTCGTCGACGTCGCCGTATGCGCCGAAGTGCGTCACGGCGAGGCTGCTCGGCTCCCACTCGCGCAGCACGTCGAGCGAGCGCCGCCACGCGTCGAGGTCGATGTCGGGCGGCGGCGTCGGCGCGAGCACCGGGCCGTCGCCGATCCGCACGCCGGCCACGTCGCCGGTGAACGCGCGCGCGCTCGGCTCGTGCAGATAGGAGACGTGATGCGACGCGTGGCCCGGCGTGTAAGCGACGGCGAACGGACCGAGCCGCTCGCCGCCGCGCAGCACGCGGATGCGCTCGGGCGGCACCGGCAGGGCCGCGTCTCCCCACAGCCGCGGCATCTGCTCGCCGTACAGCCGCCCGGCGCTGTCGAGCAGCTTCGTCGGGTCGATCAGGTGCGGTGCGCCACGCTCGTGCACCCACACCTCCAGCTCGGGGAAGCGCCGCGCGAGCGAGCCGCTCGCGCCGGCGTGGTCGAGGTGGATGTGCGTCAGCGCGAGCGCGCGCGGCGGGTCGCGCTCGAGCAGCGGCAGCAGCGTCGACAGGCAGCTGCTCGGTCCGGGGTCGACGATCACGTCGCCGACGCGCCACGCGCCGATCACGCGCTCACGCCCGAGGTGGCGCAGGTCGATCGGCTCGGCTTCTTCGGCGCGCGTGGCCGGCATCGTTGCCCCGCGGTGATAACAGGTGGATCGCCGCCATTCCCTACGATGGTCCTGTGCAGAGCTCAACGACGGCCGTCACGCAGGACTTCGGCGAGCTGGAGCAGCATCGGCGCGAGCTGACCGCCCACTGCTACCGGATGCTCGGGTCGCCGTTCGAGGCCGAGGACGCCGTCCAGGACACGCTGCTGCGCGCGTGGCGCTCGCTCGAGCGCTTCGAGGGCCGCGCGTCGCTGCGCTCGTGGCTGTATCGGATCGCGACGAACGTGTGCCTCGACATGCTCGACTCCAAGCAGCGCCGCGCCCGCCCGATGGACCTCGGCGAGGCGCGCGCACCGGACGGGCCGATCGGCGAGATCCTCGCGGAGACGACCTGGATCGAGCCCGTCCCCGACGCGCTCGTCGTGCCCGACGACGGCGATCCGGCGGCAGTCGCGCAATCGCGCGAGACGATCCGCCTCGCGTTCGTCGCGGCGCTGCAGCACCTGCCGCCGCGCCAGCGCGCGGCGCTGATCCTCTGCGAGGTGCTGCAGTGGAAGGCCTCCGAGGTCGCCGAGCTGCTGCAGACGAGCGCCCCGGCGGTGAACAGCGCGCTGCAGCGCGCCCGCGCGACGCTCGAGGCCACGCCGACGCTCGACGCCGGTCACGGCGCGCTCTCAGAGCACGACGGCGCCCTGCTCAAGCGCTATGTCGACGCGTTCGAGCGCTACGACATGGACGCGCTGACGAGCCTGATCCACGAGGACGCGACGCAGTCGATGCCGCCGTACGAGCTGTGGCTGCGCGGCCGCGAGGACATCTTCGCGTGGTGGGTCGGTCCCGGCGCCGCCTGTCGTGGCTCGCGCGTGTTCGCCACGCAGACGGCGAACGGCTCGCCCGCGTTCGCCCAGTACAAGCCGCGCGAGGACGGCGGCGGGGGCTACGAACCGTGGGCGCTGCAGGTGCTCGAGGTACGCGACGGCAAGATCGTCGAGCTGACGTTCTTCCTCGCGACCGACGCGCTGTTCCCGCTGTTCGGCGTGCCGCTGCAGTACCCGGGCGAGTGAGCTCGATCGAGCGAGGATCTCGAGGGCGGTCCGCGCCGCGCGCGTCCACGGCGCGCTGCTGCTAACTCAAAGCGCGCCGTTCACACCCGCCGCTCCTCGCGCACGTCGAGCACGTCGGCGAGGCCGGCGAGCACGATCAGCTCGCGCAGCTCGCGCGAGGAACCGCGCAGGCGCACGCGCGCGCCGGCCCGCCGCGCGGCGAGCGCCAGGCGCGCGAGCGCGTCGAGCGCGACCGCGTCGGCGGCGACGCCTGCTACCTCGCAGAGCAGCAGCTCGCAGCCACGATCGCGCGCGAGCGCCGTGCACGTGCGCGAGAACAGCCCGGGCAGCTCGGCGCGGGCGAGCGGGCTTGGCACCGTCACGGTGACGGTCCGCCGGCGCTCGGCCATCTGCCGCCCCTCCCCCGCGCCGTCCGGCTAACCCGCCTCGATCGAGCCTTGCGCGGCGGCCTGCGGCGGCCCGGGGGCCCGCGGCGCGGCGGAGGCGCTCGCGCCGCTCGCCTCGGCCGGCTCGGCGATCGCGTCCTGCGCCGGCGCGGCTCGTGCGCTCGGCGCCCGCAGCATCAAGCTCAGCGCAATCGCCAGCCCGACGAGGCCGGCGGCGATCGCGAACGCGACGTGGTAGCCGCCCGTCAGCGCGTCGGCGAGCGGCTTGCCCGCCTTCGTAAGCGAGCTCGCGTGCGTCGCGGCGCTGGTTGCGAGCACGGCGAGCCCGAGCGCGCCGCCGACCTGAGCGGAGGTGTTGACGAGCCCCGAGGCCAGCCCGGCGTCCTGCGGCGCGGCATCGGCCATCGCCAGCGTCATCAGCGCCGGGAAGCTCGCGCCGACGCCGGCGCCGAGCAGCAGCAGCACGGGCAGCACGTCGGCGACGTAGCTGCCGTGCACGGGCACGCGAGCGAACAGCAGCAGGCCGGCGGCGACGAGTACCATGCCCGGCACGAGCGTGCGCCGCGCGCCGAAGCGCATGATCAGCCGTTCGGAGAAGCGCAGCGAGAGCGTGCCCATCACGAGCGTCGTCGGCAGGAACGCGAGGCCGATGTTCAGCGGGTCGTAGTGCTGCACGCGCTGCAAGTAGAGCGAGCCGAGGAAGAACGTGCCGAACATGCCGGCGACGAGCAGCGCCTGGATCGCGTTGGCGCCGGCCGTCGTGCGCGAGCGGAACACGCGCAGCGGCATCAGCGGCTCGCGCGCGACCGCCTCGCGCCACACGAACAGCGCGAGCAGCACGAGCGAGCCGGCGGCGAATGCGAGCGTGGTCGTCGAGCCCCAGCCTTTCTGCGCGGCCGGCGAGACGATCGTGTAGACGCCGAGCATCAGCGCGCCGACGATCAGCGCGGCGCCGGGCAGGTCGACCCCCCTGCCGACGCCGGGCATCCGCATGTCGTCGAGCAAGCGCAGCGCCGCGAAGCCCGTCACGAGGCCGATCGGGACGTTGATGAAGAAGATCCAGTGCCAGTCGATCGCCTGCGTCAGCACGCCGCCGGCGAGCAGGCCGACCGAGCCGCCGGCGGACGCGACGAAGCCGTACACGCCGATCGCCTTGGCCTGCTCGGCCGGCGCCGGGAACATCGTCACGATCATCCCGAGCACGACGGCCGAGGTCGCAGCGCCGCCCGCGCCCTGCACGAAGCGTGCGATCACGAGCATCTCCTGGCTCTGGGAGAGGCCGCACACGAGCGAGGCGAGCGTGAACACGACGAGGCCGCCGAGGAACACGCGCTTGTGCCCCACGATGTCGCCGATCCGCCCGGCGAGCAGCAGCAGGCCGCCGAACGCGATCAGGTAGGCGTTGACGACCCACGCGAGCCCCGACCCGGAGAAGCCGAGGTCCGTCTGAATCGACGGCAGCGCGACGTTCACGACGGTCACGTCGAGCACGATCATCAGCACTCCCGTGCAAAGCACGTACAGCGCCAGCCAGCGCTTGCGGTCGTCCTCGATGCCCGTCATCTCGATCTCCTTGCCGGTCGCGGTGTCGTCTGCTGTGCAGACGGCGCATCCACGCGAAACTCATCGGGGCGTCCACGGGGCGATGAGTCTCGGCGACGACTCCCGTCTTAGCAAGACAGAGGCGCACACCGAAGCAAAACGAGAGGAGTCGAGATGTTCGGCCAGACAGAGGCGTTCAGCGGCTTCGCCGTCGACGACGTCGCGAAGGCGCAGCAGTTCTACGGCGAGACGCTCGGGATCGACACCTCCGAGGAGCAGGGCATCCTCACGCTGAAGCTCGCCGGCGGCACGCGCCCGACGATCGTCTACCCGAAGCCCAACCACTCGCCGGCCGAGTACACGATCCTCAACTTCCCCGTCGAGGACATCGAGCGCGCGGTCGACGAGCTGACCGCGCGCGGCGTGCGCATCGAGCGCTACGACGCCTTCGAGCAGGACGAGCGCGGGATCATGCGCGAGGGCGGCCCGCTGATCGCCTGGTTCAAGGACCCCGCCGGCAACGTGCTGGCGGTGATGCAGCAACGCTGAGCGCTCCGATGGACAGCTCAGCGCGTCCCGCTCGCGCCGATCACGCGCCTGCCAACGGCGCTACGTAGCGCAGGAACGGCTCGACCGCGAGTGGCTGCCCCGTCGCGCGCTCGACGAGCGGCAGCGTGTCCAGCCGGCGCCCGTAGCGGTGGACGTGCTCTGCCAGCCAGATCCGGATCGGCGCGACCTCGCCGCGGCGCAGGTCCTCCTCGCGCGGGCCGAGCTCGCGCTCGATCGCCTCCCACAGCTGCGCGGCGATCAGGCAGCCGAGCGCGTAGCTGGGGAAGTAGCCGATGCTGCCGGCGCCCCAGTGCACGTCCTGCAGGCAGCCGAGCGCGTCGGAGGGCACCTGCACGCCGAGCAGGCGCCGCATCCCTTCGCGCCATGCGCCCGGGAGGTCGAGCACGTCGAGCTCGCCTTCGACCAGCGCGAGCTCCAGCTCGAAGCGCAGGATGATGTGCAGCGGGTAGGTCAGCGGGTCGGCCGAGACGCGGATCAGCGACCGTTCGACGCCGACGAGCGTCGCGTGCAGGTCGGCGGCGGAGACCTCGAAGCCACCCGTGGCGAGCTCGGCGACGAGCACCTCGGCGAACGCGGCGTTGCGCGCGACGTGGTTCTCCCACAGCTTGCTCTGGGACTCGTGGATCGACATCGACGTGCCGCGCCCGAGGTTCGTGCGGTCGAGCGCGGGGTCGATCTGGCGCTCGTACAGCGCGTGGCCGAACTCGTGCAGCGAGCTCAGCAGCGACTCCACCTCGCCGTCGCCGTAGCGCGTCGTCAGGCGGCTGTCGCGCTGCCCGACCCAGGCGGTGAACGGGTGCGCGGAGACGTCGACGCGCCAGCTCGCCGCGTCGACGCCGACGCGACGCAGCGTGCCGGCGACGGCGGCTTCCTGCGCGGCGACCGGCACGGCGAGCATCTGGCGCGGCGAGTGCTGCTCGGCCGCCTCGACGAGCGGCGGCAGCTCCTGCGCGAGCGCGGCGAATAGACGGCGCACCTCAGCGCTTGAGAGCCCGAAGTCGAACTCGCCGAGCAGCGCGTCGTACGGCCGCTCGCCCGGCTCGGCGAGGCACTCGCCGTAGGCGCGCGCGAGCTCGACGTTGCGCCGCAGCGCCGGCGCGAACGCCGCGAAGTCGTCGTTCTCGCGCGCCAGCGCCAGCTCTCCTGTCCCTGCGCGCTGGCCTGCGCGCGCTCGACCGCGAGCTCGGTCGGAACGCGCCGCGCGCGCTCGAAGTCGCGCCGCGCGATCCGCGCGAGGTCGGCGTCGAGCTCCTCCAGGCCGGAGCCGTCGAGCTCCGCCAGCCAGCGTCCGACCTCCTCGCTCGTCCCGCGTTCGTGCGTCAGCCGCGCGAGCGTTCCAAGCTGATGGGCGCGCGCGGGCGCACCCTCGCCGGGCATCATCACGAGCTGGTCCCACACGGCGAGCATCTCGACCGCGGAGAGGTCGGCCAGCTCGGCCATGCGATCGCGCAGCTTCTCGAGGGCGCCCATGAGGCGAGCAATCGTACGTGCGCGGGTGGATGCGCTCTATAGGATTGGCGCCAATGCAGCGTGCTATCGGTCCACGCGCTCGGGGGGCCGGCCGATGACGACGGGCGGCAGCCCCGCGGTCGCACGCGAGGAGATCCGCGTGCTGCTCGTCGAGGACGACGATGGCGACGCGCGGCTGGTCGAGGACGAGCTCGCCGAACGTCTCCCACGCGCTCGGCTCGGGCGCAGCCGCAGCCTTGCGGACGCGCTCTTGGCGCTCGACGCGGAGACCGACTGCGTGCTGCTCGACCTCGGGCTGCCCGACGCGCTCGGGCTGGACGCTGTCGCGCGGCTGCGCGCGCACCTGCCGGCGATCCCGCTGATCGTCCTGACCGGCCTGAACGACGAGGACGCGGGCCTCGCGGCGGTCGAAGCGGGCGCACAGGACTACCTCGTCAAGGGGCACGTCGACGGCGAGCAGCTCGCACGCTCGATCCACTACGCGATCGGGCGCCGGCGCGCCGAGGAGGCCGAGCGCGCGCTGCTGCTGGCGCAGGCGCAGACGCGCGAGGCCGACCGCCTCGAACGGGGGCTCGTGCCGAGCCCGCTCGTCGAGGACGACGCGCTGTGGGTCGCCTCGTGCTACCGCGCGGGACGCAGCCGCGCACTGCTCGGCGGCGACTTCTTCGACCTCGTGCAGACCGAGGACGGCGCCGTGCACGCGCTCGTCGGCGACGTCTGCGGGCAGGGCGCCGACGAAGCGGCGATCGGCGTCAGCCTGCGCGCCGCCTGGCGCGCGCTCGCGCTGGCGCGCGACGAGCCCGAGCTCGTCGTGCTGACGATGCAGCGCGTGCTCGAGCGCGAGCGGCACGTGCCGGGCCTGTTCGCGACGCTCTGCACGCTGGAGATCGAGCCGCAGAGCCGCGTCGCGCAGCTCGTCCGCGCGGGACACCCGCAGCCGGTGCTGATCGCCGGCGGCTCGGTCTCGGCGCTGTGCGCGCAGGAGCGCGGCGGGGCGGCGATCGGCCTCGAGCGGCGCGAGTGGCCCACGCAGCGGCTCGAGCTGCCGCCCGGGTGGACGATCCTGCTGTACACCGACGGGCTCATCGAGGGTCGCGTCGGCGAGGGCTCGGAGCGGCTCGGCGAAGCCGGCCTGCGCCGGCTGCTCGCAGAGCGGCTCGCGCGAGACCCGGACTGGCGCGAGCGGCCGCAGGAGCTGCTCGGCGCGCTGATCGAGGACGCCGAGCGGCTGAACGGCGACGCGCTCAGCGACGACGTGGCGATGCTGCTCGTCGGCGCGCGCGTGAATGCGGCGCGCACGTGAGCGACGGGCGGGCGCAGCGCGCCGTGGACTCCGGCGCGGCGCACGGATGGCTCGCGCGCCGCACGGCGCAGGTCGGCGTCGGCGCGCTGCTCGGCGGGACGATCGGGGTGCTGCTCGCGCTCGCGGTGATCGGGATCGGGCTCGCGCTGATCGCGAACGGCCAGCTCAACCACAACCGCCACCTGCTGCTCGACGAGGTCGGCCCGGCGCGGCGCGCCGCCGTCGCGCTCGAAAACGCGCTGATCAACGAGGAGACCGGCGTACGCGGTTTCGCGCTGACGAACCGCTCGAGCTTCCTCGAACCGTACGACGACGGACTCCGCGCCGAGAAACGTGCGTACACCGAACTGGAAGCCTACGAGCGCACGGTAGGGCCTCCGCTGGCCGGCGAGGCGGCCTCTGTACGGCAGCGCGCCGATGCCTGGCGCGCCGGCTACGTCGCGCCGACGCTGATCCGGCCAAACCCGCCGCGGCGCGAGGCGATCGAACAGGACGTCGCGGGAAAGCGCCTGTTCGACCGCGTGCGCCGCTCGCTGGTCGGCCTGATCGCGGTGCTCGAAACGAAGGACGCGCGCTCGCGCACGAACCTCAACAACGCGGCCGACACGCTGCAGCTGCTGCTGATCATCGCCGCCGTGCTGGTGCTCGGCGGCGTGCTGATCGCGGGCTTCCTGCTGCGACGCACGATCACACGCCCGCTGGCGCGGCTCGGCAGCGAGGCTCGCCGGGTCGCCGGCGGCGAGTTCTCGCGGCCGCTGGCGCTCGCCGGCGGCCCGCGCGAGGTGACCGACACCGGCGCCGAGATCGACGCGATGCGGCGACGGATCGTCGAAGAGCTGGCGAGCGTCGAAGTGGCGCGGGTGCAGCTCGAGGCGCAGGCGCTCGAGCTGACGCGCTCGAACGCCGAGCTCGAGCAGTTCGCGTACGTCGCCTCGCACGACCTGCAGGAGCCGCTGCGCAAGATCGCGAGCTTCTGCCAGGCGTTGGAGACGCGCTACGCCGACCAACTCGACGCGCGCGGCGTGCAGTACATCGAGTTCGCCGTCGACGGCGCGAAGCGGATGCAGGTGCTGATCAACGACCTGCTCGCGTTCTCGCGCGTCGGTCGCAGCGGCCGCGAGCTGGAGCCGGTCGCGCTCGGCGAGGTCGTCGCGAGCGCGCGTGAGGCGCTGGCCGGCCAGCTTCAGGAGAGCGGCGGCCGCGTCGAGGTGGGCGAGCTTCCGACCGTGCACGGCGATCGCGCGCAGCTCGTCTCGCTGTTCCAGAACCTGATCTCGAACGCCGTCAAGTTCCGCGGCGCCGAGGCGCCGCTCGTGCGGATCGCGGGGTCGCGACGCGACGGCGCGTGGGAGCTGAGCTGCGCGGACAACGGGATCGGAATCGAGGCCGACTACGTCGACAGGGTGTTCATGATCTTCCAGCGGCTGCACTCCAGGGAGACCTACGAGGGCACAGGCATCGGGCTGGCGCTCGCGCGCAAGATCGTCGAGTATCACGGGGGCGAGATCTGGCTCGACCCGGACTACTCCGGCGGAGCGTGCTTTCGCTTCACCTTTCCGATCGCGGAGGAGACCCAACGATGAACGCGGACCTGATCTCGGTTCTCTTGGTCGAGGACGACCCTGGCGACGTGATGCTCGTGCGCGAGGCGTTCTCCGATCACAAGGTCGGCAACGTGCTGTCGGTCGTCAGCGACGGCGTCGAGGCGATGCGCTTCGTCCGCGGCGAAGGGGAGTACGCGGCCGTCGAGCGGCCCGACCTGGTGCTGCTCGACCTCAACCTGCCGCGCAAGAGCGGCGCCGAGGTGCTCGCCGAGATCAAGGGCGACCCGGCGCTCGCGACGATCCCGGTCGTCGTGCTGACGACCTCGCAGGCCGAGGAGGACGTGCTGCGCTCGTATGAGATGCACGCGAACGCGTACGTCACCAAGCCCGTCGACTTCGAGCGCTTCGGCGAGATCGTCCGTCAGATCGACGAGTTCTTCGTCGGGATCGTCAAGCTGCCGCCGCGCCCGCGCTAGGCGTCGAGCTGGAACTCGCCGTCGCGGTAGATCACGCGCTCCTCGCCGGAGCGGAGCTTCGCCGTGACGACGCGATCGGCGGTCGAGACGACATCGGTGTGCACCGTCGAGTCGTTGAAGCCGAGCTCGCGCCAGCGCTCGGGCGAGACCTCGCTCGGGTCGCCGGCGTATGCGTCCTGGTAGGAGCGCCCGAGCGCGATGTGCGTGTTCCCGTAGCGCCCGCCGACGTTCTCGTCGTACAGCGTGTGCGCCATGAAGCGCGTGATCCGCGACAGCCGCCGGTCGGTCAGCGAGAACTCGCCGATCCGATCGGCGCCCTCGGTCGCGATCATCTCGGTCAGGACCGCCTCGTTCTCCTCCGCGCTCGCCTCGCTGACGCGCCCGTCGGCGAACGTCAGGCGGATGCCCTTGACGAGGTTGCCGTAGCGGTAGAGCGGCTGGTTGCAGTAGATCCAGCCCTCCGTCCCGCGCCAGTCGGGGCTCGTGAACAGCTCGAAGCTCGGGATGTTGCGCCCGCGCCCGCCGAGCCATTTGCGCTGCTCGCCGAGCGAGACGCGCAGGTCGACGTCCTCCCCCTGCACGTGCAGGCGCTCGATCTGCAGCGAGTCCAGCCACTCGCGGCTGGCGCTGACACGCTCGCCGACCTCGCGCCAGCGCGCGATCGGGTCCTCGGCGTCGAGGAAGCACGCGTGGACGATCTGCTCCCAGTACTCCTCCAGGCCCATCCCCGCCTCGGCGGCCATCGCCGGCGTGCCGTACAGGCCGAGCGTCCAGCTGAAGCGACCGGCGTTCTCCTTCTCGCCGCGCCAGTCGAGCAGCGGGCGCATCGCCGCGCCCTGGCGCATGATCTTCGCCGGGTCGACCGCGTCGAGGGCGTGCGGGTCGGCGTCCGCGAGCACCGTCACCTGATGGTCCATCTCGTCGACCAGGCCGCGCATGTAGCGCGCGTTGAAGCGCTCGAGCTGCGCGTCGTCGGCGAGCTCGAAGAAGTCGCGCGAGAGGTTGTAGCGCTCGTCGTCGTCGGGCCTGTAGGCGCTGATCACGTGGCCGCCGCCGCGCCACACGGCCTTCGCGAGCTCCACGTACAGCGGCTTTGCGCTTTCGGCCGCCGCGATCCGCACGACCTCGCCCGAGCGCATCCCGCGACCGCCGCCGAGCGCGAAGTCGACGAGCACGTGCGCGTAGCGTTCGAGCACCTCCTGCGGCGGCGTGTAGGGCGGCATCCGCGAAGGCTACCCTCGACACCCTCAGACCACACCGGCGCGACCGGACCGGGACGTATCTTGCGCCGATGGCGCACACGCGGCTCTACCGCGACGGCAAGCTCGAGCTTGAGGACTTCCCTCCGTCGGATATCTCCGAGCACGTGCAGGACCCGGGCGCGACGGTCTGGCTCGACTACTGCGAGCCGACGCAGGAGGATCTCCGAACGATCGCCAGCGAGCTCAACCTGCACCCGCTCGCCGTCGAGGACGCCGTCAGGGAGCACCAGCGTCCGAAGCTCGACCGCTACGAGTCGCACCTGTTCATCAACGCGTACGTCGTTCACCTCGACAGCGGCAGCGGCGAGCTGAGCACGAGCGAGGTGAGCATGTTCGTCACGCCGCGCGCGATCGTCAGGGTGCGCAAGGACGAGGGCGTCGAGATCGAGGGCGTGCTGCGTCGCTGGGACGAATCGTCCGACCTCGCCGGCAACGGCGTCTCGTTCCTGCTGTGGGGCGTGCTCGACGTGATCGTCGACGGCCACTTCGACGCGGTCCAGTCGCTCGACGCCGAGATCGAGGAGCTGCAGAACGCGCTGTTCGACACGACCGCCCGCGAAGTCGAGGTCCAGCGCCGTTCGTTCGAGCTGCGCAAGAGCCTCGTGCTGCTGCGCCGCGTCGTGCTGCCGATGCGCGAGGTGGTCAACTCGGTGATGCGCCGCGACCTGCACGTGATCGACCCCGAGATGACGCCTTACTACCAGGACGTCTACGACCACGTGCTGCGCGCGACCGACTGGACCGAGTCGCTGCGCGATCTCGTCACGACGATCCTCGAGACGAACCTCGCGATCCAGGGCAACCGGATGAACCTCGTGATGAAGAAGGTCACGAGCTGGGCGGCGATCATCGCCGTGCCGACCGCGATCACCGGCTTCTACGGGCAGAACGTCCCCTACCCCGGCTTCTCCACGCACTGGGGGTTCTGGTTCTCGAGCGCGCTGATCGTCGTAATGTCCGTCGGGCTGTACTTCGCCTTCAAGCGGCGCGACTGGCTCTAGGGTGCCGCTGAAGGACACTAACCCTAGGCCCGTCCTCCCTTTCCTTGCCGCCAAGAAAGGTTGACGACTATTACGTTGACCGCGGGGCCTTGAGCCCGGAGGGAAGAAGCAACGTCGGCGCCGCGGGGCTCGGAAGTTGGGATTGATGCCTAATCATAAGTGACTGAATGTGACCAATGGTTCCTCCCTCGATCATCTCGGGCGTCCCGTGCTCAATGTCTGCGAGTGGACCCATCTTGCTTATCCATATCCCGTCGAGACGTTGCTTCGCGACATGGGTTGCGTTGGTCGAATCGGTACCATAGATCGCAACCTTCTCGGCACCGAGGACACGAAAACTACTCGTGCAGCTTTCATACCCTGCCTTTTGAAATATCTGTTGAATCGAACTGACGGAGAACCACGCGGGGATTGCGGGATCCTCTGGCCAGTAGTACCCACCTAGCTCTTGACCGTACCGATCGGGTGCCGGAATAGGCTCCCACCACCGGGTGTCATCGCCGGCCGCATAAGCCACGCAGTTGTATCCCTTGGTGCTGCCGCTCCTTACCTCGAAGAACTCGGAGCGCAGTTGCGGCAACAGATCCCGCAACTTCGCCGCCTCGTCCAATGCGTTGAACGGCAGTCGCGCGTAGTGGGTGCGGCCACTATCCAATTGTGCCGCTGGCGAGCTGGTGTCTACCCGCCCACTCTAGCCAACGCTGCCTCGCATCTGGCAGCGTGTCGGCACCTCGCGCGACGTCCTCGCCCGCGATTGCGGTCAATGCCCAAAACCAATCGTCCTCGTAGGAGGCTAGCTCCTCAAATATCATCGGCAGAGCGGCGGGACCCATCCCGATTATCTGCTGATAGGACCAGTGAATCGCGCGACGCGTAACGGAGGCCTCAAAGGCGGTCTCACGACGCCATACATCGGCAAGGTAGGTAAACCGCTCACGTAGCCGTGCGTGTGCCGGCTCACGCTGCAGAACCGTTGACCATGCGTAAGTCCAGTTCTCCAACGCTTCGCGGATCGCAGAGATGTCTTGACGCGAACTACCTTCTCGGATCACGGCGGGACTAGAGCTACTGTAACCCGCGACCGCAGTAACGAAATCATCATAATTAGTAGGTGCTTCTTTCTTTCCGAGTGCTCTCACGAGCTCTCGTGCTACCTCATTCGGCGCTTCCATGGCCATCCTCTTTATCCGTGCGCGTGTCAAGCGCTTCTTTGGCTCGGTGAAGACTGTCAATAAGATCATCAAGGTCCCCGCTGTCTGCTGCGAATACCGTGCTAAGCGTGTCAGGATTAAACGGTGACTCTGAAAACCGTTCAAGCCGGAGATGAAGCAATGCGAATGCGGGTTCTGTATGCGGAGACCGGGCGGGCAGACTCGCATCTAGTCGAGTTACGGCCTCCCACTGAACGTCAACTAGCGTGCGCACGGTGGCAGTACGCCTCAGGTACGCTTTGCGCCGTAGCGCTGCAATCGGGAAGGTACTGACGACGGCGTCGTACTTCTTTGCTGCGGCCTCGCCATCATCGGGCTCGGGGAAGAGCGGCGGTCGCGCAGCGCTCCGCGCACGGATGAAGTCATCGCGGCTGGCTCCACTCACCACGGCCGCGAGCGCGTCGTCGAGATCGGCATATAGCCCCCCGCCTGCCTGCGGCAACTTGGGGTCATTCGCATCGATGACCGAGAAGCTGGCACTACCCTGAGGCGAAATCGCCACACGTACCTTGCCAGCGTCGTAAAGCTCGCTTAGGCGCTGGAGGGCGTCTGCGAACTGCTCAACAGTTACCACGCTCTGTCTCCCATACCAGAAGACTAGCGATCCGATGAGGCGACGGTCTGGACTTAGTCGTGCTGACCATATGCTTCGTCGAGTCCCCTAACCTGGCCCACTTGCTCTGGTCGCCTTGGCGTTTTCCACTGTGCCAGCCGAGGACTGCCTCGCAAGATTGCGAAAGCCATGGGTTCCGGAGCTGCTGCTCTGCGTCACTGGCTCATGATCGTGTCCAGCACGCGATCAGGGCCCGTGTAGACGTTCACCCGCCCGCCCCGCGCGAAACCGCACAGCGTCAGGCCGCGCTCGTCGGCGAGCTCGACGGCGAGCGACGTCGGCGCGCCGACGCCGACGAGGATCGGCGCACCGGCGACGGCGGCCTTCTGCACGAGCTCGAACGAGAGCCGGCCGCTGACGCAGAGCACGTGACCGGCGAGCGGCACGAGCCCGTCGGCGAGCGCCCAGCCGACGACCTTGTCCATCGCGTTGTGGCGCCCGACGTCCTCGCGCACGCACAGCAGCTCGCCGCGCGCGTCGAACAGCCCCGTCGCGTGCAGCCCGCCGGTGCGCGCGAAGCCGGGCTGCACGAGGCGCTCGGGCAGCGCCGCGAGCAGCTTGCGCGCGAGGCGCGGGCCGGCTCGCAGCGGCGCGCTCGCGACCGCGACCTGCTCGATCGCGCCCTTGCCGCAGACACCGCACGAGGAGGTCGTGTAGAAGCGACGCGCGCCCGGATCGCGTGTGAGCGGTCCGCGCGCTTCGATCGTGTTCGCCGCCAGCTCGTCGCTCAGCCCGACCTCGACGGCGCCCGCGATCAGCCCCTCGCCGAGCAGGAACCCGAGCGCGAGCTGCTCGTCGTGGCCGGGCGTTCGCATCGTCACGGCGAGCGGCTCGCCGTCGACGCGGATCTCCAGCGGCTCCTCGATTGCGACGAGATCTTGCTCGCCGTCGCGCACGATGCGACGGTGAAGCGGGCCGGCGACGGGCGCGGCGAGGCCGTCGGCGTCGGCCGCAGCGCGCGCGGCTCCGGGGGCCGCGCTCATCGCCCTTCGCCGCGTATCCGCTCGCGCTGCGGCGCGACCGTGTAGCGCGGGTCGGCGGCCGACTGGCGGCCGGCCTCGAAGATCCCGAAGCGCGCGCACGCCGAGGCGGCGAGCAGCGCGGCGCCGCTCAGCGCGGCGCCGGCGCGGTTGCGCCGCGCCAGCGTCAGCGCACCGGCGACGCCGGCGAGCGTCAGCGCCTCGGCGGCGCGCATCAGCCTGCCCGCGTGTCCCGCGTGGTAGTTCTCGGCGACGATGCCGATGCGCCGCTCGAGCGCCCTGACGGCCGTCATCTCCGCGCTCGCGCCGATCACCGCGAGGCGCACGGCCGGCCCGTTCTGCGCGACGGGCGCGCCGAGCAGGCCAAGGCCGGCGGCGGCGCTCGCCGCCGAGCCGACGAACACGAACGGCATCTCGCGGCGCCCCTCGTGCCAGGCCGGCGTCGCCGTGTTGGCGATCAGCGCGGCCGTGTAGGAGGCGACGGCCGGTCCGAGCAGCGCCGCTCCGGCCGTTCCGGCGTTGGCGAGCGCGCGCAGCGGCACGCGGCGCGCGAGCGCGCCGTCGCCAAGCAGCTCGCCGGCCGCGGCGACCGTCGCTGCGGGCGCGTACGCGAACAGCACCCACACGCCGACGCTCATCGGCGAGGTCGGCTTGAACACGCGCAGCATGTTGAGAAAGCGCGCCGGGCGGCCGAGGTCGTGGATCAGCGCGAGCAGCGAGAGCTGGATCGCGCCGGCCGCGCCGAGCTTCAGCGGCCGCGCGAGGCCAGGGCGGCCGGTCAGCTGCGCGCCAGCGGCGGCCAGCGAGGAGGCGCCGGCGAGGCCGCCGAGGAACAGGTAGCCGGCGATGTCGAGCGCCTGCCACGTCGGCTGCTTGACGATCGCTCGCCCGTAGTAGGAGGTCGGGCGCTCGCGCGTCCCCCTGCGCCGGCCGGCCGCCGCGCTCATCGGCGCGCTCCGGCGAACGCGGTCGCGACGCCGCCGACGAGCGCGCCTGCGGCGATCGCCACGTTGCGCCAGATCCGCGGCAGCTCGCGCGTCGTCACGACCGGCGCGGGCGGCAGCCCGTACGCCTCGGGCTCGTCGAGCAGCAGGAAGAACGCGCCGTCGCCGCCGACGCCGTCGTCGGGGCTCTCGCCGTACAGGCGCGCCTGCACGACGCCGGCGCCGCGCAGCTGCTCGACGCGCCGGCCCGCTCGCTCGCGCAGCTCCTCCAGCTCGCCGAACTGGATCGAGTCGGTCGGGCACGCCTTCGCGCACGCCGGTTCCTGCCCGGCGCCGAGGCGGTCGTAGCAGAGCGTGCACTTGAACACGCGCCCGTCCTGCTCGCGTTTGTCGATCACGCCGTACGGGCACGCCGGCACGCAGTAGCCACATCCATTGCAGACGTCCTGCTGCACGACGACCGTGCCGAACTCCGTGCGGAACAGCGCTCCCGTCGGGCAGACGTCGAGGCACGCCGCGTGCGTGCAGTGCTTGCAGACGTCCGAGGACATCAGCCAGCGAAAGCCCTCGCCGTCCTCCTCGCCGGCCGCGGGCGCGCGCTGGAAGTTCGCCTGGTGCTCGCCCGCCGGCACGCGCTGCTCGATGAACGCGACGTGCCGCCAGGAGTCGGCGCCGAGGCCGCCGGTGTTGTCGTGCGAGTCGCCGCTCCAGTGCAGCCCGTCCTCGGGCACCTGGTTCCACTCCTTGCAGGCCACCTCGCACGCCTTGCAGCCGATGCACAGCGACGTGTCGGTGAAGAAGCCGACGCGCGGCGGATGCTCTGACCAGCCCGAGCTCGCCGCCGGATCGCCGCCCCCGAGCAGCACGTTCAGGGGGCCGTCGCTCGGCGGCGCGCCCGCGGCGGCGCCGTTGCTCGCGGCGGCGGCGCTCACGGCGCCATCCCCGTCTGCGCGGTGACGCCCGCACGCTCGCGGTACTCGCGCACGAGCTCCTGGCGGGCGGCGCCGCGCGGGCGGCGGCCGGGAACGATCTCGACGCTCAGCGCCTTGACCTCCTGAATGTGCGAGCTCGGGTCGAGCGACATCGAGGACAGCTCGTTCATCGAGTCGCCTTTGGCGTAGCCGTTCGCGCCCCAGTGGTAGGGCATCCCGATCTGGTGGACGGTGCGCCCCTCGATCTGCAGGGGCGTCATCCGGTCGGTCACCATCACGCGCGCCTCGACGCAGCCGCGCGCGCTGATCAGCGTCGCCCAGCCGGCGTGCCGCAGGCCGCGCTCGGCGGCGAGCTCGGGCGAGACCTCGCAGAAGAACTCGGGCTGCAGCTCGGCGAGGTACGGCGTCCAGCGCGACATGCCGCCGGCCGTGAAGTGCTCGGTCAGGCGATACGTCGTGACGACGATCGGATAGACCTGGCCGCCTGGCTCGTCAGGGTCGGGGTGGTAGCGGTTGTTCTCGTGCTCGAACACCTCGCGCGCCGGGTTGCGCTGGCGTTCGGGGTAGACCGTGTTCGCGACCGGCGAGTCCTGCGGCTCGTAGTGCGTCGGCAGCGGCCCGTCGGCGACGCCGGCCGGCGCGAACAGCCAGCCGCGCTGGTCGGCCTGCATGATGAACGGCGTGTCGCCGGCGATCGCCGCCGGCCCGCTCGCGTCGGGCGGCGGGCGGTAGTCGGGGGGCTTGTCGGCCTCGAAGTCCGGCGTGTCGTGGCCGGTCCATTCGCGTTTGCCCTCGTCCCACCAGACGAGCGCCTTGCGCTCGCTCCACGGCCTGCCCTGCGGGTCGGCGGAGGCGCGGTTGTAGAGGATCCGGCGGTTGGCCGGCCACGCCCACGCCCACTCGCCGCCGGTCCAGTTCTGCTGCTCCTTCGGCGTGCGCCGCGCCGTCTGGTTGACGCCGCGCGCGTAGCAGCCGCTGTAGATCCAGCATCCGCAAGCGGTCGAGCCGTCGCCCTTCAGCTCGGTGTAGCCGGAGATCAGCTCGCCCTCGGCGTCGCGGCCGGAGATCTCCTGGAGCACGGCCTCGGCGCTCGGCTCCTCGATCGCACCGACCGTCGGGTACTCCCACGTCAGCTCGAGCAGCGGCCGGTCGCGCTCCTCCGTCGAGCCCGCGAGGCGCTCGCGCACGCGCCTGCCGAGGTGGTACATGAACCACAGGTCGCTGCGCTGGTCCTCGCGCGGCTCCTGCGCCTTGTGGTGCCACTGCAGCATCCGCTGCGTGTTCGTGAACGTGCCGTCCTTCTCGATGTGCGCCGCCGCCGGGAAGAAGAAGACCTCGGTCGCGATCTCCTCGGTGCGCATCTCGCCCGACTCGATCTCGGGTCCGTCCTTCCACCACGTCGCCGACTCGATCAACGAGAAGTCGCGCACGACGAGCCAGTCGAGCTTGCTCATCCCGAGCCGCTGCATCCGGTTGTTGGCCGATCCGACCGCCGGGTTCTGGCCGAACAGGAAGTAGCCCTTGACGGTGCCCTTGATCTGCTCCATCACGGTGTCGTACGTGCCGTGGCTGCCGGTCAGCCGTGGCAGGTAGTCGAAGCGGAAGTCGTTCTCCGCGGTCGCGCTCGCGCCCCACCACGCCTTCAGCAGGCTGACCATGTAGTCGCGCATGTTGCCCCAGTAGCCGCGCTTGGCCGAGGAGCCGGCGACGTACTCGTCGAGGCTCTCGTGCCGTCTGGCATGCGGCATCGGGATGTAGCCGGGCAGCGTGTCGAACAGGGTGGGGATGTCTGAAGATCCCTGGATCGACGCGTGCCCGCGCATCGCCATGACGCCACCACCGGGCCGGCCCATGTTGCCGAGCAGCAGTTGCAGGATCGACGCCGCGCGGATGTACTGCGAGCCGATCGTGTGCTGCGTCCAGCCGACGCCGTGCACGAACGCCGTCGTGCGCTCGCGCCCGGAGTTCGCGACGAACAGCTCGCAGACCTTCGCGAACACGTCCTGCGGCACGCCGCAGACGCGCTCGACCAGCTCTGGCGTGTACTGCGCGTAGTGGCGTTTGAGGATCTGCCAGACGCAGCGCGGGTGCTGCAACGTCATGTCGAGCGTCGGCAGGCGGTCGGCGCGCCCTCCGCGCCCTCGCCGCCCTCGCCGCCCTCGCCGCGGACCGTCTCGCTCTCGTCGCCCTCCTGCACGCGCTGGCCCGCCGCGGCCGGGACGACCGCGTCCTCGTACTGCCAGCTCGAGGAGTCATAGCCGCGTTTGCCCTCGTCGAAGCCCGAGAACAGCCCGTCGGCGCCGACGTCCTCGAACTGCTCGCCGACGATCGTCGGCGCGTTCGTGTAGGCGAGCACGTACTCGCGGAAGTCCGATTCGGTGCTCAGCACGTGGTTGATCACGCCGCCGAGGAACGCGATGTCGCTGCCGGCGCGCAGCGGCACGAACAGGTCCGCGAGCGCGCTCGTGCGGCTGTAGTGCGGGTCGACGTGGATCACCGTCGCGCCGCGCGCCTTCGCCTCGACGATCCACTGATAGGCGACCGGGTGCGCCTCGGCCATGTTCGAGCCCTCGAGCACGATCAGGTCGGAGTTCTGCAGGTCGCCGGGCAGCGTGCTCGACGCGCCGCGCCCGAACGACGTGCCGAGGCCGACGACGGTCGAGGAGTGGCAGACGCGCGCCTGGTTCTCGATCTGCACGATGCCCGCCGCCGTGAGGAACTTCTTGATCAGGTAGTTCTCCTCGTTGTCGAGCGTCGCGCCGCCGAGCGCGGCGATGCTCATGCAGCGGCGCGTCGCCTTGTCCTCGCGCTCCCACTCCCAGCCCTCGGCGCGCGCCTGCACGAATTTGTCGGCGACCATCTCCATCGCGGTGTCGAGGTCCAGCCGCTCCCACTCGCGCCCGTACGGGCGGCGGTAGAGGACGTGCTGCTCGCGCGCGGCGCCCGTCGTCAGCTGCAGCGTCGCCGAGCCCTTCGGGCAGAGCCGGCCGCGGCTGTGCGGCGCGTCGGGATCGCCCTCGATCTGCACGGCCCTGCCGTCCTTGACGTAGACGTTCTGCGCGCAGCCGACGGCGCAATACGGGCAGACCGACTTGACGACGCGGTCGGCGTCGAGCGTGCGCGCACGAAGCGTCTCGCTCGCGCGCGACTTGACCGCGGCGCCGCGTCCGAGCCGGTCGGCGCCACGCAGCTGACGCAAGAGCGGCCAGCCCGACGGCGAGAGCGCCAGCGGCGTCCCGCTGCGGCCCTGCCCGGTCCCTTGCGCACGCTCGGCCACGCACGTAGTTCTACCCCTAACGCTCGGCGTGTACGCCGCGGGCACTACGCTCTCGGGCGATGACCCGTGACGAGTGGATCGGCGCGTTCGCGCGCGAGGCAGGCGTGGACCCGCCGACGGTCGCGGAGATCAGAGAGCTGCTCGATCTCGCCGGTACTGCCGCGCACGCCTCCGAACGAACGGCCGCGCCGCTCGCCTGCTGGATCGCCGGGCGCTCGCAGCGCACGCTGCAGGAGCTGCGCGCGGCCGCCGCGGAGATCGCGCCGGCGAAGCCGCCCGAGGGCTAGGCTCGGCCGGCCGGCCGCGCCGGCCAGCGCTCGGCGCGCGCGAGGTCGTCGGGGCTGTTGACGCTGAAGCACAGGCGCCGCGGGTCGCCGAACGCACGCAGCTCGCGCTCGCCGATCACCCACGGTGAGAGCGCGGCGAACGCCGCCCGCAGCGACGAGCGCGAGGCGAGCGCGTCGTGCAGCGCCGGCGCGTGCCGCGGCAAGATGCGCGCCGGCAGCGGCTGCGGGCGACCGTCGAGCTCGAGCAGCGCCGCGCGGTCGAGCTGCGCGAGCCGGCGCACGAGCGCGGCTGTCAGGAACGGCATGTCGCACGCGAGCAGCACGACGGCCGTCGTCGGCGAGCGCCGCTGCGCGTAGTCGAGCGCCGCGAGCGCCCCGCACAGCGGATGGAGCGGCTCGTCGGGCTCCTCGATCACGTGCTCGGCGAGCGGCGGCAGCGACGTGTCGCGCTTGGCGACGACGACCGTCTCCAGCCCCGCCTCGCGCGGCGGGGCGAGCGCGTGCGCGATCAGCGTCCGCCCGGCGAGCATCCGCGTCGGCTTGGCGCCGCCGATCCGCGTGCCGCCGCCGCCGGCCAGCACCGCGACGATCGCCGCGCGCTCGCTCATGCTCGCCGGGAGAGGCCGCTCACGCGCCCGGTCCGCTCGGGCCGAAGCGCTCGGTGTGGATCGACTCCGGTGCGTGCCCGAGCGCGATCAGCGCGTCGGCGACGTGCTCGACGAACGCGGTCGGCCCGCAGACGAACGCGCGCGGACGCTCCGACGGCGCCGGCCCGAGCTCGCGCAGCATCCGCTCGTCGACGCGCCGCGCGAACCCCGTCCAGCCGACCGGCTGCAAGCGCGTCAGCGCGATCCGCACGTCGATTCCGGGCAGCGCCGCGGCGCGCATCAGCTCGCGCTCGTAGAGCAGGTCCGGCAGGCTGCGGCTCGACACGAGCAGGCGCACCTCTGTCCGCGCGCGCCGCGCGATCCGGTGGCGGAGCATCGCCATCAGCGGCACCAGCCCCGAGCCGCCGCCGAGCAGCAGCAGCGGGCCGCCGTCCTGTGCGCGCCACGTGAAGTGGCCGCCGATCGGGCCGCGCAGCTCGAGCTCGTCGCCTGCACGCAGCTCCTCGTTGAGGTAGGGCGACACCTCGCCGTCCTCGATCTCCTCGACCGTCAGCGCGAGCGGTTCCTCCGGCGCCGAGGCGATCGAGTAGGAGCGCTGGGCCTGGTAGCCGTCCTCGGCGGTCAGGCGCAGGTCGAGGTGCTGCCCGGCCGCGTGACCGGGCCACGCCGGGTCCTCGAGCACGATCGTCCTCGCACGCGCCGTCTCGACGATCACCTCGCGCACGGACGCCGTGTGCCACGGGCTCGGCGCGCGCAGCGGCTGCTCGCCGGGCGCCGCGGAGATCCCCGCCTCGGCGGGCTCCCCCGTCAATCCCCCCAATAGCGCTGTTCCTTCCACGGGTCGCCGTGGTTGTGGTAACCGGCGGCCTCCCAGAAGCCGGGCTCGTCCTCGCGCGTCAGCGTCAGGCCGCGCACCCACTTGGCGCTCTTCCAGAAGTACAGGTGCGGGACGAGCAGCCGCGCCGGGCCGCCGTGCTCGGGGTCGAGCGGCGCGCCGGCGAACTCGTACGCGATCCACGCCTGCCCGCCCATGACGTCGGCGAGCGCGAGGTTCGTCGTGTAGCCGCCGTCGCAGAACGCGGTGAGGTACGCGGCGTCGGTCTGGACGCCGGCGAGCAGCGTGTCGAGCGCCACGCCGCGCCAGCTCGTGCCGAGCTTCGACCACTTCGTCACGCAGTGGATGTCGACCGTGAACGTCTCGGCCGGCAGCGCCTGGAACTGCTCCCAGTCCCACGAGACGGGCGCGGCGACGGCGCCGCCGATCTGAAAGCTCCAGCGCTCGAGCGGCGTGCGCGGCGTCGGGCCCGCCGAGAGCACAGGGAAGTCCTCGACGAGGTACTGGCCGGGCGGCAAGCGCGCGGGGTCGATCTCCGGGCGGCGCCGGCCGTGAAAGCCGCGGGAAATTGGTGCCATCGACCGCTCCGATCTCGACTCGTCGATCACGTTCTAACACGCGCCGCCGCGCCCCGCCCGGCGGCCGGCTGCCGCAGCGAGATCGCGTCGAGACGCGCTTTGCGCTATGCCTAGGCAATGCCTAAGCAACGAGACCTGTCGATCGGCGAGGCGGCTAAGGCGCTCGGCGTCAGCGCCGACACGCTGCGCCGCTGGGACCGCTCGGGCAAGCTGCGAACGCACCGCGACGAGCGCAACCGCCGGCGCGTGTCGGCGGCGGAGATCCGCCGGCTGAGCGCGCGACCGGAGCGTCACCGGACGGGAACGCGCGGCTCGGCGCGCAACCGCTTCGTCGGCACCGTCCGCTCGGTCGAGGTCGACGGCGTGATGGCGCTCGTCGAGCTCGAGGCGGGGCCGTTCCTCGTGACCGCCGCGATCACGCGCGACTCGGTGCAGGAGCTCGGGCTCGCGCCCGGCGTCAGCGCGACGGCGATGGTCAAGGCGACGTCGGTGATGATCGAACGCGACGCGTAGCGCTCGCGGAAGGGAGTGGACGTGAGACGAACGCAGAAGCGGACACGCGCACGCAGCAGGGCGGTCTCGGCGCTCGCGAGCGCGGCGGGCGTGGCGACGGTCGCGCTCGTGCTCGCCGGCGCGGCGGCGCCGGGGGCGAGCGCCGGGTCAGCACCGACGGCGCGCGCGGCGCGCGGCGGCACGGTCTCGGCGCTGTTCGCGGGCTCGCTGCTGAACTACATGGAAAACGATCTCGGGCCGGCGTTCGCGAAGGCCAGCGGCTTCGGCTACCAGGGCTTCGGCGGTGGCTCGACCGAAGTCGCCGCGCAGGTCAAGGCCGGCGTGCGCCACGGCGACGTGTTCATCAGCGCCGCGGCGGCGGCCGACGAGGCGCTCGAAGGCGCGGCGAACGGCAACTGGGTCTCGTGGTACACGACGTTCGCCGCCTCGCCGCTGATGCTCGCGTACGACCCGAGCAGCTCGTTCGGCAAGCAGCTCGCCAAAGGCAAGCCCTGGTATCAGGTGCTGAGCGAGCCCGGCATCCTCGTCGGGCGGACCGACCCGAAGCTCGACCCGAAGGGCGTGCTGACCGTCGAAGCCGTCGAGAACGCCGCGCGCAAGCTGAAGGACCCGGCGCTCTCGAAGGCGCTCGGCGGCTTCCCCGTCTATCCCGAGACGGCGCTCGTCGGGCGCCTGCAGGCAGGTCAGCTCGACGCCGGCTTCTTCTACGCCGTCGAGGCGTCCTCGGCGAAGCTGAAGACGGTCGCGCTGACGCCGGTGTACAAGGTCGCCGACTACACGCTGACGATCCTCAACCGGGCGCCGAACCCATCCGGCGCGGCCGCGTTCGTGCGCTACCTGCTGAACGCGCAGCGCAGCTACACGTTGAAGCAGAACGGCCTGACGGCGCTGAAGCCGACGTTCTCCGGCAAGGTCGCGAGCGTCCCGAGCAGCGTGCGCAAGATCGTCGGCGTGACGAGCAGGTGATCCGGCGAGCCAGCAGCCCGCTGCCGTGGCTCGGCGGGCTGCTCGCGCTGTACCTGCTGGCGCCGATCGTCGCGTTCGTCGTGCGGCTCGGCGGCGGCGTCTCGGCGGCGCCGCAGCTCGGCCCGGCGCTGCTCACCTCGCTGCTGACGGCGACGATCTCGGCGGCGCTGATCGCACTGCTCGGCACGCCGCTGGCCTACCTGCTCGCGCGCGTCGGCGGCTTCGCCGGGCGCGCGCTGACGGCGCTCGTCGCGCTGCCGCTCGCGCTGCCGCCGCTGATGAGCGGCCTGCTGCTGCTGTACGTGCTCGGCCCACGCACGGCGCTCGGCGAGCTGTTCGGCGGCCAGTTGACCGAAACGCGCGCGGCGATCGTGCTTGCGCAGACGTTCGTCGCGGCGCCGTTCCTCGTGATCGCCGCGCGCGCCGCGTTCGCGTCGGTCGACCCCGCGCTCGAGGACGTCGCCGCCTCGCTCGGGCACGGCCGCCTCGCGCGCTTCTGGCGCGTCGCCGTGCCGGCGGCGCTGCCGGGCATCGGCGCCGGGCTGCTGCTCGCATGGCTGCGCGCGTTCGGCGAGTTCGGCGCGACGGTGATCCTCGCCTACCACCCCTACGCGCTGCCGGTTTACACGTTCGTGCAGTTCGACGCGACCGGCCTGCCCGCGACGATGCTGCCGATCGCCGTCGCGCTCGCCGCGGCCCTCGCCGTGCTGCTGCTCGTCAACCTCCGGCCGCCGGGCCGTCGCGCCGGGCGCGGAGCTCGGGCGAGCGCGCTCGCGCCCGAGCGCAGCGCGGAAGACGGCGTCGCGACGTCGCTCGACTTCGCCGTCGCCAAGCGGCTCGGCGCGTTCTCGCTCGACGTCGCGCACCACGCGGGCACACGCCGGCTGGCGCTGCTCGGCGCTTCGGGCGCGGGCAAGACGCTGACACTGCGCCTGCTCGCCGGGCTCGCGAAGCCGGCCGGCGGCGGCCATGTGCGCCTCGGCTCGCGCGCGCTCGAGCCGCTCGCCGCCGAGCGCCGCGGGATCGCCTACGTGCCGCAGCAGCCCGCGCTGATGCCGCGCCGGACGCTGTGGCGCCAGGTCACGTTCGGCGCGCACGCGCAGCCGAGGCTCGCCGCGTGGTGGATCGAGCGGCTCGGCCTGGCGGGCCTCGAGGACCGCTATCCGGGCGAGCTCTCCGGCGGCCAGCAGCGCCGCGTCGCGCTTGCGCGCGCGCTCGCCGTCGCGCCGCGCGTGCTGCTGCTCGACGAGCCGTTCACCGGCCTCGACGCGCCCGTGCGCGACCGCCTGCGCCGCGAGCTGCGACGCCTGCAGCGCGAGCTCGGGCTCAGCACCGTGCTCGTCACGCACGACGCCGAGGAGGCGGCGCTGCTCGCCGACGAGCTCGTCGTGCTCGACGACGGCCACGTGCTGCAGGCCGGCGCGCGCGAGGCGGTCTTCGACGCGCCCGCCTCGCCGCAGGTCGCGGCGCTGCTCGGCGTCGCCAACGCCAACCGCGGCGTCGCGGTAGCGTCGCACCGGATCGCCAGCGACGGCGCCGAGCTCGACGTGCGCGGACCCGCTCTCGCGCCCGGCGCCGAGGTCGCGTGGTCGGTCCGCCCGGAGGACGTCGCGCTCGACCCGGCCGGTCGCTACGAGGCGGTCGTGCTCGACGAGGCCGACCTCGGCTCCGTGCGCGAGCTGACGCTCGCGCTGGACGGCACGCTCGAGCTGACGATGCGCACGCTGAACCGTCTGGACGTCCAAGTCGGCGCGGCCGTGCGCGTCGCGCTCGCACCCGAGGCGATCTCGGTCTGGCCGCTCGCGGCTCAGGTGCCGGAGGACGCCGGCGGGACGGTCCTTGGCGCGGTATCTAGGACTGCTTCAACACCCCTTGCCTAGGCCGACCTTCATGCCCTGAGCGCGGGCCCGCGTGTCGGAGCTCGGCGAAGCTCGATGGATACGCAGCGCGTACCCCCGTTGCGGGTCAGAAACATGCCTTGAGAGCCGCTGCCTGCTCGTCCAAACTATGCGAACTCGTCGAGCATATCGACCCGGCAGCGAGGGCCGAGTCGCTCCGTGTCCCGTCGTGCGACCAATAGGGGGATTGCACATATGGTTGGAGGACCGCGAGGCACTGTGAATGCGCCGCGTCAGCGGCGATTCTGGTCACGGCGACCCTCACGCATGGGCCGTCGCAGAGTCGCCCTCGCCCTACTCGGCGACAGCCAGCGTGACAGCGACAAGTGCAGCACCAGCGACCGCGTGCTCGAACACGAGCCATTGCTACGCGATCACCGAATACAACATGAACGCGTCAAAAGGTGAAGCCGCGTTCGGTGCATACGCCAACATGGAGCTGTACTACGGCCGGACGCCCTGGTACTACAAAGGTGATCGGCAGAACAGCGAGATGTGGGTCGAGATGGACGACGAACACAACCGATGGGTAGAGGGCGGCGCGTACGTAGGCTATTGGGGCGAGAACGACACCGGCTCCCACTACGCCAGCGAAACCACGCCGAACTACTTTTACGCCCGTACTTACGGCCCCAATACGTACTCTGAGTTTGACTACCCGGGCATCGGGCCGGGGTACTACGCATGGTACGGCCTGTACATTGCAGAGCAAGGCACCGCTAACGGGAACTGGTGTGTGCAGTGGGCGTGGGACAAATCGCCTGATGCCTGCTACAACGACTTTCCTAATAAGTCTGAGTCTCTTCAGACTGGCCTGGAGTACGTTACCTCGCCAGGAACCGGGGCCGAAATCAACGGCCGGAGCGTAGGCTGGACGGAGTGGACTAACTGGACGTGGCATGAAGGCTGGTATGGCTCATATGCCAAAGCAGAACAGAACTACTCGGGATCGCCGCTTTGCATCGTGCTACCGGCCCCTGGCTATACCTACGGCTCGGTAGCTTTCTCTGATCCGGGATGCTGAAAGGGGGAATACGCACCATGAAAGCGAACCGCAAGAAGTGGCCTTTCGGTGTCGGCGTGATCGTCATTCTCGCAGCGCTAGCAACCGGAGCAAGCACGGTATTCGGTGGTGTGACCGCGCAGTCGACGCAGCCGGCAGGACAACCGCAGCTACCGGCGGGCGAACCGCACGCCGTGGGACCGGGCTCAGATTACGTGCAGGCTGGACCGCGCCTTACTGAGACACAGATTGCGGAAGTCGCACAAAAGGAAGCAGCCAGAGCCGGTGATGCGACTCCAGGTGGTACAAGTGGTGAGGCAGCGATGACCGCCGTTGACAGCAGCTTGTCTCAGGCAGTCGAGGCTAGCCCGCACGACACGATGCAGGCATCGTCTCCTGGCATGGAAGCTCTGTTGAAAAGCGAAGTGGCCGTCGTAGTAATGCACGGACACTTCACGCTCAATAGTGCGCCAGTGCCACCTGGCTCCGCGGTCCCGACGGGCACTGTCCTAACTCTCACAATTGACTCGCATTCTGGCTGGATCGATCAACGGGAACTCACAATGAGCGAAGCGCCAGGCCTCCGCGCGCTTGGGCCGCCGCAGTCGCTCGTTGTTGCGGGCGGCTAAAATGACGACTCATCGGAAGGGGAATTAGGTGACTCGGCAAGCAGGGCACAGAATCACGCAACAGGTGGTGGCGCTTGTGGGTTGCGTGGCGTGCTTCACGGCAGCCTCTCTTCCTACAAGTGCGGGCGCCGCCGGACAGGCCGCCAAGCGCTCAGCGCTGATCGTTGGCGTTGTAGTCGAAGTGGGTGGGCCGCCGCGCGCCCACGAAAACCAGCGACGGACGTACGCCGTAGTGGCGGTGCGTGGCCCGAATGGACGGCTGGTCGCGACGGCGCACGCGACGCCTCAGGCAGGCTTTAGGCTTCGGCTCGCTCCTGGTCGTTACCAGATTTCAACCAATGCCGGGCCGCGCGTTCCTGGGGAATGCCCGCCAGCAACTGTGCTGGCGAAGGCGCACCGCGGGAGCTGGGTGCGTGTCATGACCGGTTGCGGCGAGTCGTAGCCTGGAGCAATGCACCCAATCGGACGGGAACGCCGACGCTCCGCAGCTTCGGGTAGGTGTCGCCGAGGCTGAAGCCGGAGTAGCGCGGCAGCGGAGTCCTCGCTTCGATCTGAAGCATTATCACTTCTCCCGGCCCAACCTCTGCGCCCGGCGGATGTGAGCACACGCCGCATGTGAAGCGGCCTCGCATGGCGACCACGTACCACGTTGCATCGGCGCACGCCGGCGAGCTTTCGCACGTCGGCGCGCGCGTCCCCGGAGTCAGCCGTATCGCGCCGATGCGCGTCGTGCGCACTGCTTCGATGTCGTACGGGTGGTCATCGCCGTTGCTCGCGGCGACCAGCTCGGCTTGGTCGAGCAGCGCCTTGCGCACGGACGGCGAAATGCCAGACTGCTCGACCGCGCTCGCCGGTTGACAGGCCCACGTGAGCGATCCGAGGACCAGAACCAAGCCAATGAGCCGACGCATGCGCAAAGTCTAGATCTCGCGGGCCTTCGCCGCCCGGGACGGCGCCATCTGGAGCCAACTACTAGTCGACATTCGTCCGGCTCCGCTCACGCCCTGGGGCCCGGCGGCCGATGAACGACCCATGCAAGCGCTGCACCGGGCCGTCGTGGCCGCCGTCGTCGCAGTGGGGGTCGTTCTGTTCGCGGCCGCCGATGCGTCGATCGGGCGGGTCTGGGGCGCCTTCGAGCGGGTTGCTCGTCACTCCACAGCGGCCGAGCGGCCGGCGCGCCGTTGGCGCATCGGCCAACGGCGAGTCGCTCAGCCGCCGATGTAGGACATCTCGACGCGCGGCCCGCGCCGTCGAGGCAGGCCGTTCGCCGTGACCCGGAGCGGCTCGGCGGCCGTACGCGCGGCGCGCAGCTGCGAGTAGCGGTCCGCGCGCGCGCCCCAGATCGCGTGCACGCGCGCGGCGATCTGATCGTCGCTAGCGGACCCGCGCAGCAGCGCGCGCAGGTCGTGGCCGCGCTCGGCGAACAGGCACGTGTAGAGCTGCCCGTCGGCCGACAGGCGCGCGCGCGAGCAGCCGTCGCAGAACGGCTCGGTGACGGATGAGATGACGCCGATCTCGCCACCGCCGTCGCGGTAGGTCCAGCGCGCGGCGACCTCGCCGTCGTGGCGCGGCGCGAGCCGTCGCAAGGGCCAGCGCCGGCCGAGCGCGGCGACGATCTCGGCGGCCGGCACGACCTCCTCCAGGCGCCAGCCGTTGCTCGCGCCGACGTCCATGTACTCGATGAAGCGCAGGATCTGACCGCTGCCGCGGAAGCGCTCGGCCATCTCCAGCACGCAGTGGTCGTTGACGCCGCGGCGGACGACCATGTTGACCTTGACCGGCCCGAGCCCGGCGGCCTGCGCCGCGTCGATCCCCGCGAGCACGCGCGCGACCGGGAAGCGCGTGTCGCTCATCGATCCGAACACCTTCTCGTCGAGCGCGTCGAGGCTGACGGTTACGCGGTGCAGGCCCGCGCGCGCGAGCTTGTCGGCGTGCGCGGCGAGCGCCGTCCCGTTCGTCGTCAGCGCCAGCTCCTCGACGCCGTCGATCCGCGCGAGCATCGCGACGAGCACATCGAGCTCGCGGCGCAGCAGCGGCTCGCCGCCGGTCAGGCGGATCTTGCGCACGCCCTGCGTGGCGGCGATCCGCGCGAAGCGCGCGATCTCCTCGAAGCTCAGCAGCTCCGCGCGCGCCAGGAAGCGGTGCGCGCTGCCGAACACCTCGCGCGGCATGCAGTACGGGCAGCGCAGGTTGCAGCGGTCGGTGACCGACACGCGCAGGTCACGCAGGCGTCGATCCATCGAATCGATCGAATCCATCTCGACGATCAACATACCCCGCGTGCGCGTGAAGCTACGCTCTGGCGATGGCAGCGCGGCTGATCGAGATCGACGACGCCAGGCGCGTCGTGCTCGACTGCGTGCAGCCGCTGACGCACGAGCGCGAGCGGCTCGCCGGCGCGCTCGGGCGCGTGCTCGCCGAGGACGTGCGCAGCGTCGGGCCGGTGCCGCCGTTCGACAGCTCGGCGATGGACGGCTTCGCGCTGCGCTTCTCCGACGTGAGCGACGCCGCCGAGGTGCGTCCGGCGCGGCTGAGCGTCGTCGGCGAGTCGCGCGCGGGCCATCCCGCAACTCGCGCCCTCGGCGCCGGCGAGGCGATCGCGATCTCGACCGGCGCGGTGCTGCCCGACGGCGCCGACGCGGTCGTGCCGGTCGAGGCGACGAGCGCGAACAACGGCCACGTCGACGTGCTCACGACCGTCGCCGCCGGCGCCGACGTGCGTCGCGCGGGCGAGGACATCGGCGCGGACGAAGCGGTGCTCGCGGCCGGCACGCGGCTCGGCGCCGCGCATCTCGGCGTGCTCGCGTCGCTCGGGCGCGCAGACGTGCGCTGCCACGTGCGTCCGCGCGTGTCGGTGCTGACGACCGGCGACGAGCTCGTCGCGCCCGGCCGCGAGCTGCCGCCCGGAGCGATCTACAACTCGAGCTCCTACTCCGTTCCCGCGCTCGCGCGCGAGGCCGGCGCGGACGTCGGGCTGACGAGCACCGTGCGCGACGAGCCGCGCGCGACCGTCGACGCGCTCGCGCGCGCGCTCGAGACCTCCGACGTGCTCGTCGTCTGCGGCGGCGTGTCGGTCGGCGAGCACGACCACGTGCGTCCTGCGCTCGCGCGGCTCGGCGTCGACGAGCGCTTCTGGGGCGTCGCGCTGAAGCCGGGCAAGCCGACGTGGTTCGGCGTGCGCGAGCAGACGCTCGTGTTCGGCCTGCCCGGCAACCCCGTCTCGGCGATCGTCACGTTCACGCTGCTCGTCGCGCCCGCCCTGCGCGCGCTCGCCGGCGAGTCGCCCGCGGCGGTGCGCGCGACGGCGCTGCTCTCCGACGACGTCGCCAAGCGGCCGGGACGTGCGCACGCGCTGCGCTGCCGGCTGCGCGCGAGCGAGCGCGGCTGGCTCGCCGAACCGACCGGCGCGCAGGGCTCGCACGTGCTGACTTCGATGCTCGGCGCCGACGCGCTCGCGATCCTGCCGAGCGAGTCGGCCGGCGCGCGCGCCGGCGAGCGCGTCGCGATCGAGCTGCTGCCGGGCGCGCGACCGGGGCTCGCGTGAGGGGCGGCGCGCGATGACGGTCGGCGTGCGCCTGTTCTCGCTGCTGCGCGAGCGCGCCGGCAGCGAGCGTGTCGAGCTGCAGCTAGCCGACGGCGCGACCGTCGCCGACGCGCTCGCCGAGCTCGCGCGGCTGCCGGCGTTGCACGACGTGCTCCAGCGGCTGCCCGTGCAGCTCGCCGTCAACCGCGACTACGCGACGCCGGCGACGCCGCTCGCCGCCGACGACGAGCTCGCGCTGATCCCGCCGCTGAGCGGCGGCGCGGCGCCGGGGCCGGACGGCGCGTCGATTGCGCCGAAGGACGCCCCGGCGCCGGACGGCGCGCCGCCGCGCGTGCACGCCGCGGTCGTCGAGCGCCCGCTCGACCTCGCCGCGCTCGCGGCTCACGTCGCCGACGATCGCGCCGGCGCGATCGTCACGTTCGAGGGCGTCACGCGCGAGGTCGCGCGGCTCGAGTACGAGGCGTACGTCACAATGGCGCACGAGCGGATCGCGGCGATCGCGAGCGCATGCGCGCGCTCGCACGGGCTCTGCGCGATCGCCGTCGAGCACCGCGTTGGCGCCGTCGCGCTCGGCGAGGCGAGCGTGATCGTCGCGGCGTCGGCGCCGCACCGCGAGCAGGCGTTCGCCGGCGCGCGCGAGGCGATCGACACGATCAAGGCGCAGGCGCCGATCTGGAAGGTCGAGGTCGACGCCGACGGGCGCGCGCGGCGCGTGCCGGGGACGCCTGCGCCGGGCGCGATCGTGTCCGGTGCGCCCGGCGCGGAGGACGCGGCCGGTGCGGAGGAGCGGGCCGGCGCGCACGAGGCGCGAAGCGCATGAGCGAGCGGCGGCTGACGCACGTCGACGCCGACGGGCGCGCGCGGATGGTCGACGTCGGCGCGAAGCCGCCGGGCGAGCGCGTTGCGCGGGCGCGCGCGCGTGTGCGGATGTCGAGCGAGACCGCGCTCGCGGTGCGCGACGGCGACGCGCCGAAGGGCGAGGTGCTCGCGACGGCGCGCCTCGCGGGGATCGGCGCGGCGAAGCAGACGGGGCTGCTGATCCCGCTCGCGCACCCGATCACGCTGACGCTGATCGACGTCGCCGCGAGCGTCGACGTCGAGCGCGGCGTCGTCGAGCTGCGCAGCGAGGTGCGCGCGGTCGACCGCACGGGCGTCGAGATGGAGGCGATGACGGCGTGCGCCGTCGCGGCGCTGACCGTCTACGACATGGTCAAGGCAATCGAGCGCGGCGTCGAGATCGAGCACGTCGTGCTGCTCGAGAAGACCGGCGGGCGCAGCGACTGGCGGCGCGCCGAGGAGGTATTGAGCGCTTGCGCGCGGCGGCGATCCTGACGGTCAGCACGTCGAAGGCGGCAGGCGCCGGCGAGGACGAGAGCGGCCCGCGCCTGGCGGCGCTCGCCGAACGGCTCGACGCTGTCGTCGCGGCGCTCGCGGTCGTGCCCGACGAGCGCGAGCTGATCGAGGCGCACCTGCGCGAGTGGAGCGACGTCGAGCACTACGCGCTCGTGCTCACGAGCGGCGGCACGGGCCTCGCGCCGAGCGACGTCACGCCGGAGGCGACGCGCGCGGTGATCGAGCGCGAGGCCCCGGGCATCGCGCACGCGATGCGCGAGGCCTCGCGCGCGCACACGCCGTACTGGATGCTCTCGCGCGCTCTCGCCGGCACGCGCGGCACGACGCTGATCGTCAACTTCCCGGGCAGCCCGGTGGCGATCGACGAGACGGCCGACGCGCTCGCGGCGCCGCTCGCGCACGCGCTCGAGCTGCTCTCCGGCGGGCGTTCCGGCCACTGAGCGGATGACCGGCGCGATCCGCGTGACGGCGCTCAGCACGACGCCGGTCAAGGGCCTGCGAATCGCCCGGCGCGATCGCATCGTGCTCGAGCGCACCGGCGCGCGCGGCGACCGCCGCTTCTACCTGATCGACGAGCGCGCGCGGATGATCAACGGCAAGCACTCGGGCGCGCTCAGCGAGCTCGTCGCCGAGCTCGACTGCGGCGATGAGAATACGGATGTCGGCGACGGCGCGGGCACGCGCGACGGCGAAACGCTGACGGTGACGTTTCCCGACGGCGCGCGCGTGTCGGGCACGCCACAGCTCGGCGCGCGCGTCGAGACGAGCGCCTACTCGCGCGCGCGTGTCGCGCGGCTCGTGCACGGACCGTTCGCACGGGCGATCTCCGAGCACGCCGGCGAAGCGCTGCGACTCGTGCGCGCGGCCGACGGCTCGTCGGCGGTCGACCGCGGCGCCGGCGGCGCGGTCAGCCTCGTCTCGCGCGCGTCGCTGCAGCGGCTGGCCGACGTCGCCGGCGAGCCGAGCGTCGACGCGCGGCGCTTTCGCATGACCGTCGAGATCGACGGCGTCGCGCCGTTCGCCGAGGACGCATGGGTCGGCGGGCGGCTGCGGATCGGCCAGGCGCTCGTCGCGCTGCGCGGCCACGTCGGGCGCTGCATCGTCACGAGCCGGGATCCGGACACGGGCGTCGTCGACCTGCCGACGCTCGACGTGCTGCGCTCGTTTCGCGCCGGCGCGGCGACGAGCGAGCCGCTCGCGCTCGGCGTCTACGGCGAGGTGCTCGAGCCGGGCGCGGTCGCGCTCGGCGATGCGGTCACGCCGTCGCCTTCGAGCAGCGGCGTGAGCTTGGAGTGAACGAGCAGGCCGGGGAGCGCGGGCGCGAGGAAGTTGACGAGGCGGTAGGCGACGACGGAGAGCAGCGCGTGCGCGGCGTGCACGTGCACCCAGATCAGCGCGAGCGTCAACAGCGCCTCGGTGACGCCGGCGCCGCCGAGCGGCAGCGAGCGGCGGCTCGCGGCGTAGCCGGTCGCGTAGGCGACGACGAGCGCGGGCGCCGACAGCTCGACGCCGAAGCAGAACAGCGCGAACGCGAGACAGGCGATCTCGGCGGCCCAGTAGACGGCCATGCCGACGAGCGCCCACGGGCGCTCGAGCGGGCGCAGCACGACCGTGCGCAGGCACCTCGACGCTGCTGAGGATCTCGCCGATCCAACGCCCGACGCGGTTGTTCGAGCGCTGAAAGCGGCGCAGCACGCGCGGATGCGTCGCCCACCACGCGAGCGCGAAGCCGGGCGGAACGGCGAACACCCACGGCAACGTCAGCGCGAGCGAGGCGCGGTCGGATTCGAGCAGCAGGATCAGCGCGCAGACGCATGCGGCGGGCGCGAGCAGCACGTACTCGATCACGCCGAGCGCGAGCACTTGCCGGCGCACGGTGCGCCTGCTGGCGTTGACCGAGCGCAGCGCCCGGCGGTCGAACGAGAACCCGCCGAGCGGCACGAACGGCCCGAAGCCGGCGACGACAAGCCGGATCGCGAGGACCAGCGAGAAGTCCTTCCGGCCGGTCGCCTGGATCGTCGCGCGGTAGGCGAGCGCGTAGCCGAGGTAGGCGATCAGCTCGACGCCGACCGCCGTGAGCAGCCAGATCGGCTGCATCTGCTCGAACGTGTGCCACAGCGCGCGCGGGCTGTCGGTGGCCGCGATCGCGACGACCGTCCCGCCGGCGATCAGGACGGATACGAATGTCGCGATTCGGGGGCGCCGGCGGAGTACGTTCATCTGAGAGGGCGCTTGGAGCGCGCCCGACTGATGGTAGGCGCGCGGGCGCCGGCCGTGTGGAGGTCGCCGCGGCGCCTATGCGACGCCGGGCGCCGCGTTCACGGCCAGCTCGCGCTCGAGCAGCGCCCCGAGGTCGAGCAGCGCGGCGTCGTCGCCCGGTCGCGCGAGCAGCTGCGCGCCGACGGGCAGTCCGTCGACGATCTTTATCGGAACGCTGACGACCGGCCCGGGCGGCTGTGTCAGCGGAACGGTGCACGACAGCAGCGCGTCGCGGATCGAGCGGACCGCGCCCGAGCGAAAGCGCCACTCGCGCGCGTCGCGCGGCGGCGGGGCGATCGGCACGCCCGGCGCGAGCAGCGCGCCGCCGGGCGGCATCGCGCGATCGAGCGCGCCGGCGATCCGCGCGCGCTCGCGCAGTGCCTGCGCGCGACGCTCGGGCGAGATCTCGCGCGCGCTGCGGACGCGCTCGCGAACCTCCGGGCCGAGCTCGTCCTCGGGAACGCCGAGCGCGTGCAGCGAGTCGGCCGCCTCGGGCACCTGCACGTCGCGATGGACGGCGAGCGCGTCCTCGAGCTCGGGGACCGAGACGTCGCTGACGGCGACGCCGAGCCGCTCGAGCGCGGCGGCCGCGTCACGGACGGCCTCGGCGACGGACGGCTCGCACACGGCCGGGTCGAGCAGGTCGCCGATCACGGCAACGCGCGAGAGCCGACGGCGCGAGCGCGAGCCGGCTTGCGGCTTGGGTGAAGCGGCGTCCGGCGCGCCGTCCGCGCGCGCGCCGTGCGCGAGCGCGGCGAGCAGCAGTCGCAGGTCGGCGACGCACGGCGCGAGCGGGCCGACGACGTCGTAGGAGGGCGCGAGCGCGAGCACGCCGCGGCGCGAGAGCAGCCCGTAGCTCGGCCGCAGGCCGGCGACGCCGCAGAGCGCCGAGGGCACGCGGATCGAGCCGCTCGTGTCGGTGCCGAGCGCTCCGAGCGCGAGGCCGCCGGCGATCGCGACGGCGGGGCCCGAGGAGGAGCCGCCGGGCAGCCTGCTCGCGTCGTGCGGGTTCAGGCACGGCGGCCGATGCGGGTTGCGCCCGTCGATGCCGAACGCGAGCTCGTTCGTGTGGCCCTTGCCGAGCACGACCGCGCCGGCGGCGCGCAGCGCGGCGACGCAGTCGGCGTCGCGCCCCGGCAGGCGCCGCCAGCGCGCCGTGCCGCCGCGCGTCGGCAGCCCGCCGACGTCGATCACGTCCTTGACGAGCACCGGCAGGCCGGCCAGCGCGCCGCCCTCGCCGCGCGCGAGCGAGGCGTCGGCGCGCCGTGCCTGCTCGCGCGCGCCGTCGGCGTCGAGCAACTCGACCGCGCCGAGCGTCGAAGCCTCGATCCGCGCGATCGCCGCGTCGATCAGCTCGACGGCGCCGAGCTCACGCGCGCGCAGCGCGCTCAGCGCCTCGCGCGCGGTGCCCGGGAGCGCGTCGCTCATCGCTCGCAGCGTAGGCAACGGCCACGCGAAAGACACCGGCTGGCCCCAGGGTGAACACGCCAGGACGCTCCATTGGCGGCGCGACGCGCCTCTGGAACGCTCGATCGGAAGTGCAAATCGAGCGAAAGGACGGGTGGGAGATGACCACGCATCTCGCAGAGCGCGCCGGGCGCTGGAGCGCGGCGCATTGGAAGACGGCGACGTTCGGGTGGCTCGCGCTCGTCGCGATCGCGGTCGTGCTCGGGCAGGCGCTCGGCACGGTGAAGTTGACCGAGGCGCAGCAGGCGACCGGCGAATCCGCTCGCGCGGAGACCGTGCTCGAAGGCTCGGGGCTGCACCGCACGGCCTCGGAGAGCGTGCTCGTCCAGAGCGCCCACGAGCGCGCCGGCGAGGCGGGCTTCGACCGCACCGTCGAGCGCGTCGTCGCGGCTCTGCAGGCGCTGCCGCAGACGACCGGCGTGCAATCGCCGCTGCGCGGCGACCCGGGGCAGATCTCGCACGATCGGCACTCGGCGCTCGTGCAGTTCCAGATGCGCGGGAAGGAGCAGACGGCGGGTGAGCGCGTCCAGCCGGTGCTCGACCGCGTCGCGCAGCTGCAGCGCACGGCCGCCGGCTTCACGATCGCCGAGTTCGGCGACGCGAGCGCCGAACACGAAGTGCGCGCGGCGACCGGGCACGACTTCTCGCACGCCGAGAGCCTGTCGCTGCCGATCACGTTCCTCGTGCTGCTGTTCGCGTTCGGCGCGTTCGTCGCCGCGGGCGTGCCGGTGCTGCTGGCGTTCTCGGCCGTGCTCGGCTCGCTCGGCGTCGCCGCGCTGGCCAGCCACCTCTTTCCCACAGCTGAAGCGACCGGCTCGGTGATGCTGCTGATGGGGATGGCGGTCGGCGTCGACTACTCGCTGTTCTACCTCAAGCGCGAGCGCGAGGAGCGCCTGCACGCGACGCCCGCCGAGGCGCTCGCGCGCGCCGCGGCGACCTCCGGCCGCGCCGTGCTCGTGTCCGGCACGACCGTGCTGATCGCGATGGCCGGGATGCTGTTCGCCGGCTCGAGGATCTTCAGCTCGATCGGGGTCGGCGCGATGATCGTCGTGTTCGTCTCGATGGTCGGGTCGCTGACCGTCCTGCCGGCGCTTCTCGGGAAGCTCGGCGACCGCGTCGACCGTGGCGTCGTGGCGGTGCTCGCCGCGATCGCCCTGCGGCTGCTGCGAGCAGTCGGGCAGCCACGCGCGCTCGTCTGGCTGCGCGAGCGCCGGACGCTGATCCAGCTGCTGAAGGGGCGGCGCGGCGGCTCGCGCGCGTGGGCGCTCGCACTGCGCCCGGCGCTGCGCTTCCCGGCGATCACGGTCGCGCTCGCGGCCGGTGCGCTGCTCGTGGTGGCGACGCCGCTGCTGGGGATGCGCACGAAGCTGCCGAGCTTCACCGATCTCCCCTCCAGCGTGCACATCGTGCGCAGCTACGAGCGAATCCAGCACGCGTTCCCGGGCGCGCAGACGCCGGCGGTGATCGCCGTGCAGGCACGCGACGTGACCTCCGCGCCGATGCAGCACGCGATCGCGCAGCTCGAGCGAGACGCGCTCGCGAGCGGCCGGATGCACGCGCCGATCCACGTCGCGATCGATCCGCGCCGTACGCTCGAGCGGGTCGAGATCCCGCTCGCCGGCGACGGCGAGGATCGCGTGTCGCTCGACGCTCTGGCGACGCTGCGCGAGCGGCTGCTGCCGCAGACGGTCGGCCGCGTGGCCGACGCGACGTTCGCGGTCACCGGCGAGACGGCCGGCACGCACGACTTCAACGAAACGACGCGCGCGCACTGGCCGCTCGTGTTCGAGTTCGTGCTCGGGCTCGCGTTCCTCTTGCTGCTCGTCACGTTCCGCTCGATCGTGATCCCGCTGACGGCGATCGCGCTGAACCTGCTGTCGGTCGGCGCCGCGTACGGCGCGCTCGTGTGGGTGTTCCAGGACGGCCACCTGCAGGGGCTGCTGGGCTTCCACTCCAACGGCGCCGTCGTCACGTGGCTGCCGCTGTTCCTGTTCGCGGTGCTGTTCGGGCTCTCAATGGACTACCACGTGTTCATCGTCAGCCGGATCAAGGAGCTCGTCGATCGCGGCTGCTCAACCGAGGAGGCGGTCGCGCGCGGGATCGCGACGACCGCCGGCACGGTCACGTCGGCCGCGACCGTGATGGTCGCCGTGTTCGCGATCTTCGCCACGCTCAGCACGCTCGAAATCAAGCAGATGGGCGTCGGGCTGGCGGTCGCCGTGCTGATCGACGCGACGATCATCCGCGGGCTGCTGCTGCCGGCGACGATGAAGCTGCTCGGCCGCTGGAACTGGTACCTGCCACGCTGGCTCTCGTGGATGCCGCGCGCGCGATCGCACACGGGCCGCCGCGGTCACCCGCTCGCCGAGCTCGGATGAGGGCGCTGCGCAGCCTCGTCGCGCCGTTCGGCGAGGCGAGGAGCTATCGGGGGCTGGCGTTCCTGCTGAGCGCGCTGCCGCTGGCCGGCGTCTGGCTCGGCCTGCTGATCGCCGTCTGGACGGTATCGCTTGCGCTCGCGATCACGCCGCTGGTCGTGCCGGCGTTGATCGGGACGAGCGTCGCGGTCCAGGGCGCAGCCGTCGTCGAGGCGGCGCTCGCGCGGAGCCTGCTCGGCGTCGGCGTGCGTCCCCCGGTCGAGCTCGTCGGCGAGGGGTTCTGGCGACGCGCGTCGGCCGTGCTGGCCGATCGCGCGATGTGGCGCGCGCAGGCGTATCTGCTGCTGCGGATCACGGTCGGCTTCGCGCTCGGCGCCGCGTTGCTCGCGCTGATCGCCCTCGCGCTGTCGCTGATCGCGGCGCCGAGCTTCTACTGGTCGATCCACGCGGGACTCGGGCCCGGCTGGTACGCCGTGCGCTCTCTCCCCGAAGCGCTGTCGCTCGTTCCGCTGGGGCTGCTCGCGCTGCTCGCGAGCGTCCACCTGATCGCGCCGCTGGCGGCGCCCTGGCGTAGCCTCTCGGGTGCACTGCTCGATCGCGCCTCCGCCCCGTCCCCGCCACGCGCGCCGCTCCCGAACCGGCGCAGCGAGCCGAGCGCGCAGTCGCACGCAAGGCGCGCGGTGCTTGTGCACGCCGCGTCCTCCGGCGGGCTGAACCTGCTGCTGATCGTGATCTGGGCGCTGACCTCGCGCGGCTACTTCTGGCCGATGTGGACGCTGCTGGTGCTGGCGCTGCCGCTCGCGCTGCACGCGTGGGTCGTCGCGGTCGAGGAGCATCGCGCGTTCTGGCTGAAGCGACGGCTCGACGCGGGCTTCGCGATCCACGCCGGCGTGTGGGTCGCGCTGCTGCTGTTCCTGACCGGCGTCTGGGCGGCGAGCGGCGGCGGCTACTTCTGGCCGGTCTGGCCGCTGCTCGTCGCGATCCTCGCGCTCGGCCCGCACGCGGCGGCGCTGCTGCTGCGCTCGCCCGATCGCGCGGCGCTGCGCGAGCGCATCTCGACGCTCGAGACGAGCCGGGCCGGCGCGGTCGACGTGCAGGAGTCCGAGCTGCGGCGGATCGAGCGCGACCTGCACGACGGCGCGCAGGCGCGCCTGGTCGCGCTCGGCATGAGCCTCGGGATGGCCGAGCAGAAGCTCGACGCCGAGCAGGATCCGGCGGCTGCGCGCGAGCTGCTCGCGGAGGCGCGCGCGGGCGCCGGCGAAGCGCTGCGCGAGCTGCGCGACCTGGCGCGCGGAATCCATCCGCCGGTGCTCGCCGACCGCGGCCTGGAGGCGGCGCTGCAGGCGCTCGCGGCGGTCTCGCCGATCTCGGTCACCGTCTCGGTGACGCTGCCCGCGCGGCCGAAGCCGCCGGTCGAGAGCGCGGCGTACTTCGTCGTCGCCGAGGCGATGGCGAACGCGGGCAAGCACGCGCAGGCCTCGCGCGTCGACGTGCGCGTCGCGCGCCACGGGGACGCGCTGTCGGTCGAGGCCCACGACGACGGCGTCGGCGGCGCCGACCCCTCCGGCGGCGGACTCGGCGGGCTGCGCCGGCGCGTGCAGGCGCTCGACGGGACGCTCAGCGTTCTCAGCCCGCCGGGCGGCCCGACGACGATTCGCGCGGAGCTGCCGTGCGAGTGGTGATCGCCGAGGATCTCGCGCTGCTGCGCGACGGGCTCGAGCGACTGCTGCGCGACAACGGCTTCGAGGTCGCGGCCGCGGTCGCCGACGCGCCGTCGCTGCTGGCCGCAGTCGAGCGCGAGCGGCCGGACGTCGCCGTCGTCGACATCCGATTGCCGCCGGACTTCCGCGACGAGGGCCTGCGCGCGGCGCTCGAGCTGCGCCGGGCGGCGCCGCAGCTCGGCGTGCTGATGGTCTCGCAATACGTCGAGCCGGCGTACGCCTCAGAGCTGCTGGCCGACGGCCGCGGCGGCGTCGGCTACCTGCTGAAGGACCGGATCATGGACGTCGCGGACTTCGTCGACGCGGTGACGCGCGTCGCGCGCGGCGGCACGGCGCTGGACCCGGACGTCGTCGCGCAGCTCGTCTCGCGCGGCGCCGAGGGACCGCTGGCCGAGCTCACGCCACGCGAGCTCGAGGTGCTCGGCCTGATGGCGGAGGGACGCTCGAACGCGGGCATCGCGAAGGCGCTCGTGCTGACGGTCGGCGCCGTGGAGAAGCACATCGCGAGCATCTTCGCGAAGCTGCGCCTGGCGCCGTCCGGCGGCGACCATCGACGGGTGCTCGCGGTGCTGGCCTACCTCCAGGCCGAGAGCTGAGCCGGCGAGCAGGAGGCAACGCGCGCCGGCTCAGGAGTGCTGCGAGCCGCGCGTCCGCGACCTGCTCGGACGCTCGAGCCGGCGCCGCGTCGCGGCCGGTGCGGGCGTCGAGGTGGCGGGAGCGGGCGATCCAGGCTCATCGCTTCGCTGCTCGCGCCTGGGCGCCTCGTCGGGCCAGCGTCCGTGGGCGGTGAAGTACTCGCGCGCCTGTTCCTCGCGCTCGCGCTCGCGGTCGCCGTCGCCCGCGGCGCGGATCAGCCAGTTCATCGCGAAGATCGCAAGGCCGGCGCCGGCGATCCCGGCGCCTCCCTCGACCTCGGATTCGCTGCCAAGCGACATCACGACGATGCCCGCGAGCACGACGACGGCGGGCAGCGCGTAGCGCAGCAGCGCCATGCCGAAGCTGATCGGCGTGGAGGGCGTGCGCGGATTGCCCGACGCTTCATGGCTGCCGGGCGCTCCGTGGGTCGGTGTGTGCTCGTCGCTCATCGGGACTTCGAGGATATCGGCGCCCGCCGCGCGGACGAGCTCGGATCGGCGCCTAGCTAGGAGGGCACGACGACGAGCTTGCGGCCGGGGCCGGCCTGCTGCGCGCGCCACGCCTCGTCGGCGCGCTCGAGCGGGAAGCGCTCGATCTCGACGGCGATCCGCCCGGCGGCGGCGTGCTCGGCGAGCTTCGCGTAGGCGTCGCGGATCAGCTCCTTCGCCACCATGCCGTTGGCGTGGCCGATGTGCGTGCGACCCTGCAGCGCGCGGAACGGGACGCGCGCTAGCGGACCGGCGGATTCGCCGATCGTCACCAGCCGGGCGCCGACCGCGGCGGCCGGCAGCGCCGCCTCGAACGGCTCGCCGTAGAGCGGGTCGATCACGACGTCGAAGCCCGCGCCGGCGGCGTCCTCGAGCGCCGCGGCGTAGTCGCCGTGCAGCGGCACGGTCGCATCGGCGCCGAGCCGCTCGACCTCGCGCAGCGCGTCGGCGTCGCGCGCGGTGCCGACGACGCGCCCGGCGCCGAGCAGCTTCGCCGCCTGCACGGCGATCCGCCCGACGGTGCCGGTCGCGCCGAGCACGAGCACGCTCTCTCCGGGCTGGACGTCGGCGTGGTGGGCGACCGGGATCCACGCGGCGATCCCGGAGATGCCGATCGCGACGGCGAGCTCGTCGTCGAGGCCGTCGGGGACGGGGAACGCGCGCTCGGGTTCGATCAGCGTGCGCTCCGCCCACGACCCGTACGGCCGGACGCACGAACTGAAGTAGACGCGACGGCCGTCGTCGAGCGTGCCGACGCCCTCGAGGCCGACGACGGCCGGCGTGCGCGGCTGGCCGAGCTGCCCGGACGCGAGCCTGATGTCGATCGGGTTGACGCCGGCGGCGGCGACCTCGACGACCGCCTGGCCGGCGGCGGGCGCGGGGTCCTCGAAGGCGCCGACGTGCGGGTCGGTGGCGGGGGCTGTCAGGATCGCGGCGCGCATCGGCTTGGTCGCGGATCAGGATGCCAGAGCGCGCGCGGCGAGGCTCGCCGCGGCGAGGCGCGAGTGCACGCCGAGCCGCCGGTAGATCTCCTCGAGGTGATGGCGCACGGTGTGCTCGCTGACGGTCAGCGCCAGCGCGATCTCGGCGTTGGTCGCGCCCTGGGAGAGCAGCTGCAGCACGTCCGCCTGGCGCGGCGTCAGGCCGAGGTCGCGCAGCGCGCGACGGGCGGGACGGGGGCTCGCGCGCAGCGCGATCGCATCGAGCGTGCCCGGGCGGCCGTGCACGTAGCGCGCGAGCAGCTCGCGCGCGCGCAGCTCGAGCAGCAGCGACTCGGCGGGGCGCGTCGCGCCGCGGCGCCGGCGCTGCAACCGCGCCCAGTCGCGCAGCTCCTGCAGCGGCGCGCGCTCCTCGGCCAGCTCGCGCAGCAGCCGCTCGGCGCGGCCGTGCGCGGCCTCGATCGCGCCGCTGGTGTGCACGAGCAGCACGACGAGCGGCCCCGACTCCTCGCCCGCGCGCTCGAGCGCGGCGGTGACGGCGCGCAGCCGGTCGCGGTCGAACAGGTTGCGATGCAGCGGCACGACGATGTTGCGCACGTGGTCGAGCAGCTCGCGGTCCTGCTCGGCGAAGTCGCGCGGGCCGCAGCGGCTCAGCGTGATCCCGATCATGCGCTCGTCGGCGGGGACGGTGAAGGCGAGCTGGTGCTCGGTGCCGAGTTCGCGGTAGAAGAGGTCGTACAGCTCGAGGCCGTGCAGCGCGCGGCGGCTGACGAAGTCCGACATCCGCCGCGCCGAGCGATCGCCGGTGCGCGCGAAGTGAGCGGCGAGCGGGTTCTGCCAGATCAGCTCGGCGAAGCGCCGCCGGCGCTCGGGCGTGATCTCGCCGAGCGCGCCGTGCGGATCGCCGACGACCATCGCGTGGGGCGGGTCGCGCGAGAGCTCGTTGTAGGAGGCGATGTCGGCGGCGATCAACCCGCGCAGCACCGGCAGCACGCCGGCGCGCAGCTCCGACAGGTCGCCGATCGCCCACAGCTCGGAAGCGACCTCCACGAGCCGGCGATCGATCGACGCGTCCTGCATCCGTGAAAAATAGGCAAAACGTCCCATGCGGGCCTTTCCGGGTGCGTGTAGCGTGCGAATTGCTCGCGGACCGGCCGCGGGCTCCTCGCCGTCCACCACCCTGGAGACGCCCACATGCCCAAGCCCGTCCGCACGCTCGTCGGCGTGATCGCCGCCATCGCGCTGCTCACCGTCCCGCTCACGGCCACGGCTGCCGCGCCGGCCGCGCCGAGCCTGCCGACGCTGTCGATCGCGCTGACCGCGACCACGGTCACCGTGACCGGTACAACGCAGTCGGGCGCGGTCAACGTCAAGGTCAGCGCCAGCGGCGTCAAGGAAGCCAGCGCGATCCTGTTCCAGCTGAAGCCGGGCGTCACCGCCGCCGAAGTCGAGGCGTTCCTCGCGACCGGGCACGCGGGCGACGCGAACGCGGCGAGCAAGTACGGCGCGCTCGTGTTCGACGCGGAAGCGCCGCCGAGCGGAAGCAGCGAAACCCAGACCTACCTGCAGCCGGGGCAGTACCTGGCGCTCGAGCTGGCCGGCGAAGGAGGACCGAAGCTGCACACGCCGTTCACCCTGGCGACCTCGCCGGCGCCCGCGGCGCTGCCGGCGCCGGAAGCGACCGTGCGCTCGATCGAGTTCGGCTTCCGCGGGCCGAGTACGTTGCGCGACGGCGAGCTCGTGCGCTTCGAAAACGAAGGTTTCCTCGTGCACATGGACATTGCATTCCCGGTCAAGAACGGGAAGGCCGCGCGCAAGGCCGTCCAGATGCTCTTGGCGGGCAAGGAAAAGGGCATTGAAAAGCTGATCAGCGGGCCGCCGGTGAGCTTCGCCGGGCCGCTCTCGACGGGCGCCTACCAGCAGGAGACGATCACGGCCGCGCCGGGTGTCTATGTCGAGGTGTGCTTCATGGATACGCAGGACGGGCGCAGCCACACGCGGCTGGGGATGGAGCGGATCATCCGCATCACGCGCTAGGCCGCAGCGATCCAGGGCTACTGTCCGGCGGGTGACGCGCACGGACTCCCCGGCAGATCGCGCTCGGCGACGAGCCGCCGAGCGCGGAGCGCGCTGGTGAGCGCCGGCGGCCAGCGCCTCGAGGCCGGTCAGTTGGGCACGATGGACGTGGACGATCGTCGCCGCGGGCGTGGCGATCGTGTTCCTCGCGTACACGGTCGCCGAGTTCAGCCGGATCGAGCCGTCGGCGGGCAGCTTCATCACGTACGTCGAGACGTCGCTCGGGCCGCTCGCGGGAGTCCTGACGGCGGTGCTCGTGGCGGTCGGCTTCACGATCGCGATCGCCGGCGTGTTCACGATGTCCGGCGGGATGCTGACGCTGACGCTCGACCACTACACCTCGTGGCACCTCGCGTGGGAGCCACTAAGCCTCCTCCTGACCGTCGGCGCGATCTGGCTGACCGCGCGCGGCGTCAGGCTCTCGACGACGGCCGTCGGGCTGGCCGTGCTCGTCCAGGTGCTGATCATGATCGCGGTCTGCGTCGTCGTGCTCGTCGACCGCCGCTCGGAGCTCTCGGCGGTGCCGTTCTCGTGGTCTCACGTCTCCGGCGGACTCGCGGGGCTCTCGGCGGGGTTCCCGCTCGCGCTGTACATGTTCATCGGATGGGAAAACGGCCCTGCGCTCGCGGAGGAGTGCCGCGATCCGAGACGGGCGATCCCGAGGGCGCTGTTCGCGTCGGTCGCGATCGGCAGGGCGCTGTTCGTGCTGTTCGCGTACTCGACGGTGACGGGCTTCCACTACGACGTCTCCTCGATCGGCCGCGCGTCGGTCCCGTACCTGACGATGGCCGACCGTTACCTCGGCTCCGCGGCGGCGCTCGCGTGGGCCGCGGGGATCGTGTCGGTGCTCGCGACGCTCGTATCCGGCGTCAACTCGCAGGCGCGGATGATGTTCGACGGCGGCCGCTCGGGGCTGCTGCCGGCGTGGCTCGGCCGCCTGCGCGCGTCGAGCGACGCGCCCGTCAACGCGCTCGTGGCGATGGCGGTCGGCGGCCTGGCGATCATCGCCGTGTGGTGGCTCGTTCATGCCGTCGGCGCGGACTCGGGATCGACGGATCCGGTCGGCCTGTACGCGGAGTGCTCGACGATGGGCACGATCGTGATCTTGTTCGTGTACATGCTGACGACGGTGTCGCTGCCGGTGTTCATGTGGCGCCGCCACCGCGCGTCGTTCTCGACCGCTCGCCACGTGGCGATGCCGGCGCTCGGTGCGGCGAGCCTGATCGTCCCGTTCGTCGAGCTGTTCAAGCCGGGGCAGCCGGCGCCGTACGGCGCGTTCCCCTACCTCGCGCTGGCGATCGTCGCGGCTGGCGCGGCGATCGCGTGGCTGACCGTGCGACGGAACCCGTCGGCGGGCTCGGGCGAGGGAGCGGCGCGGGCCGAATCGTGAGAGAGCAACCCCCAGGCCGAACCCCCAGGAAGGAGAAGAGATGAAGGGCCGAATCGACATCATCACGCTGGCGGTCGCCGACTTGGAGCGGGCTCATGCGTTCTACCGCGACGGGCTCGGATTCGAGTCGCGCGGCGTGCTCGGCACGGAGTGGGCCGGCGACGAGGTGAACGCGGCCGGCGCGATCGTGCTGTTCGAGCTGGAGGGCGGGAGGTTCCTGTCGCTGTACCCGCGCAGCGAGCTGGCGAAGGACGCCAACGTCTCGCCCGGTCCACCGGCGACCGGCGAGTTCAGCATCGGACAGCTGGTTGCGAGCAAGAGCGAGGTCGACGCCCTGCTGAGCCGAGCGCAGGCCGCCGGCGCCACGATCACCGACCAGCCGCACGACCGTCCGTGGGGCATCTACTCCGGCTACTTCCGTGATCCGGATGGACACCTGTGGGAGATCGTCTGGAACCCACGGCTGGTTGGCGGCGAGGATTGATCGCGGCACCTACGGCGCGAGTCGGAACGGCGGGTAGCGGTCGGTCACGAGTACGTGCGCATAGGCGATCACGCGGTTGCTCCAGCGTCCGACGCCGACGAGGAAGTCGAACATCCCGCGCGGGAAGCGACCGGTGAAGAGGATCGCGAACCAGGCGGCGATCACGACGAAGAACGCGGCGATGTAGAGGAAGAACAGCGCGATGTAGTGCGGGATCGCAAGCAGCCACTTGACGAGCGGCAGCCAGCGGTTGAGCTCGGTGCGCGCGTCGGGGTAGGGGAACTCGAGGTGCACCGCCTGATGCTCGTCGGTCGAGGGATAGCGGTCGTCCATCAGCGCCAGGTAGACGCCGACGCGCGCGGAGAAGCGCATCAGCTCGAGGTTCCAGTCGAACCACCAGCGCGGGTACTTCTGGCGGAACAGGATCAGCAGCAGCGTGGGCAGCACGACGAGGCCGGCGGCGGCGACGGCGCCGGATGCCCTACCGCCGCCGTACGCGTAGCTGCCGCCCTCGATCAGCGTGAGCACGATCGCAATCGGGATCAGCATGAACAGGCGAAAGAACGTCGTCAGGCGGTTGAGCGGCCGGTCGGGATAGTCGACCGAGTACTGGACGGGATACGGCGCGTCGGACTCCATGAGATGCCTTTCTGTGAGGTGTACGGCGTACACTCGTAACTGGAACCATAGGTGTACGGTGTACACTTGTCAAGGCCGATGACGAGAAAGAAGACCGCCACCCGGAAACCGCTGAGCCGCGCGCGAGTGCTGCAGGCCGCCGTCGAGCTCGCCGACGAGGCGGGGCTCGAAGCGTTCAGCATGCGCGCGCTCGCGCAGGAGCTCGGCGTCGTGCCGATGGCGCTGTACAAGCACGTCGCGAACAGGGACGAGCTGCTCGACGGCATGGTCGACATCGTCTTCGGCGAGATCGAGCTCCCCTCCGAGGAGCTCGACTGGAGAACGGCGATGCGGCGCCGCGCGAGCTCGGCGCGCGATGCGCTGAGGCGCCACGGCTGGGCGATCGGGATGATGGAGTCGCGCCGTCCGGGGCCGGCGAACCTGCGAAACCACGACGCGATGATGGGCTGCCTGCGAACGGCCGGCTTTCCGTTCGCGATGGCGATCCACGCGTATTCGGTGCAGGACGCCTACATCTACGGCTTCGCGCTGCAGGAACGCGACACGGCGTTCGCGACGCCCGACAGCGCCGGAGAAGCGGCGCGGCGTAGGGCGGCGACGATCGACGCGCTCGAGCAGTACCCGCACCTCGTCGAGATCGCGACGAAGCTGCCCGAGTCGGGGTACGACAACGCCGTCGAGTTCGCGTGGGGGCTCGACCTGATCCTCGACGGGCTCGAGCGGGTGCGGCGCGACGCCGGCCACGACTCGACGCCCCCAACGGGCGCGGCGTTCCGCGCCTCGCCGTGACGCGGAGTGCTCAGCGACTCTCCAAGGTCCGCCGCCACCGCTGCACCTCGACGTCGACTCCCCAGGGATCCTCGCGCCGGCGCGCGCCGTCGGGCGTCCAGCCGCAGGAACGGTAGAAGCGCGCGGCCTGCTCGTTGCCGGCGAGCAGCCAGAGCACGGCCAGCTCGAAGCCGCCGCGGCGCAGACGCTCGCATGCCTCGGCGATCAGCAGGTGACCTGCGCCGGCGCCCCAATGCGGCGGGTCGACGTAGAGCGCGCGCAGCTCGCCGACGCTGTCGAGATCGGGCGACGGTTCGACCGTCGCGAAGCCGCGGATCGCATCGTGCCGACAAGGTTCCTTGACAAGCTCTGCTGACAAGGTATCTTGTCATTCTGGGCGCATCGCGCAGGCCGCTCGAAAGCACGGCATCGCCGACGAAGATGTCTCACGCCGTCCGCAACCCCATCGCCCAGTGGCAACTCGACGACGACTTCACGATGCCCGTCGGCCCCGGCCGCAACGGCGATCTGCTCGAGATCGGCGTGCTGGGCATCGACACTGACGATCCTGTGATCGTCCATGCCATGGGCGCCCGCCCCCAATACCTGCCCCACCAATGAGCGGAGCGAAAGCCGTGCATGCCGAAGACCAGATCCAGCGAGCAGCGAAGCTCGCTGAGGAGTTCGATCCATCTGGCGTAACGATGGACGATACAACCGACCTGCGCACACTCGCTGAGGCTGTCGATGCCGTGCGCGGAGGTGAGGCTCGCGTCCGCGAGCTCGTCGCACGGGCGCGCGCCAATGGTCGGTCGTGGGGCGAGATCGGGATCGCGCTCGGCGTGTCGCGTCAGGCCGCCCGCGAGCGGTTCGCGGAGAAGATGCGCGCCTAGGTTCGCGCTGGCGCAAGCGTTCGCGTCAGGATTTCGTGAGGCGCGGGGGAACGAGAACTCGATATGGCTATGCAGCGCAAACCAAGCTCCGCTCGTAAACCACCACTGCCCTCAGACGGTCACGGCGACATCGAGCACTGGATGGCGCGGGTGATGCCGGACCTGCAGCCGATTGTCAAATCGCTGGACGAACAAATCCGCGAGACGATCTCCGAGCTTCAGTTTGCCGTGAAGTGGAAGAGGCCGTTCTACGGGCTGCCGGACCTCGGCTGGATCGTCGAAATGGCCGCCTACGACGTCTCGGTGAACGTGGTCTTCTTCGGCGGCGCGGATTTCGACTCGCCGCCGCCGCTCGGGGACACCGGCCGGAGCCGCTACGTCAAGGTCAGGACCCTGGAGGAGGCGCAAGGGTCGGAGATCGCCGTGTGGATCGAGTAGGCCTCGCGCGTGCAGGGTTGGAGGTCCGAGGCGGCGTCCTCATAGATCACACCGAGGGAGGCTTCGACATCCATGCAAGGGGTCGGCGCATAAGAGCGCTTATCGGGCGTTGTCGGAACGCGTCGCGCGATCTGCCCAGAAAGACGGCGCCGTCTGTAGCACCTAGTTCGGCGCCGCGTCGGGCGACAAAAACGTGATGGCGTCCTCGAGTCCGAGGCCGCTGGCCTTTCTGCCCGTCGGTGTGAAGGGCTCGGCTCTGTCGATCCTGGCTGTGGGAGGACGTGGCTGCTCCATGGCCTTGATTGCTGCTCGATAGTCTTTCTCGATCCACGTACCTTGGGAATAGTCCTCATTGAGCAGCTCGACGAAGGTGAGTCTCCGGCCTCGGTACTCGTCTGTCAGCCGCCGCTGAAGCGAAGGGAACGGCGCTACCTCTGCGACCTCGAGCGCCATCTGATCAGGCGGTCGCACGGTGACGGGCCAAAAGGTCATCTCGCCAGACTTTGCGACCATCGCGTCCTTCATCTCGCGCATCCCGAGATCGTTGTTCGTGAGGTGAACGAGGTAATACAGGACGGCACGGCGCTCGTCCTCGAAGACGCGGAACGGAGTCGCCCAGCGGGCTATATCGGGACGGACTGTCTCCTGGAATCGGAGCAGCAGACACTCGGCTCGATTCGCTGCGTCCTCGCATTCACGCCACGATTCGCTCCCGAACAGTGCGGTGAGGGGCTCAGCGTAGTTGCCCTCCTTGAGGAATCGGCTGGGATCTCTAACCATCAGCGTGAGCAGTACCTCAAGTCGGTCGTTACGCAACAGATCGCGCAGCAGGGGCGACTCGACCCCGCGGACTCCGTACGGATCGACCATCACAAACGTCGGGACTGCCGGGTGTTGCTTTGCGGCCCAGTCGGCAACGGCTGCACCCATCTGACCGAACGTTTGGCGTCGCGGGACGATCTCGACGCGGTCGTGCTGCAGAGCGGTGCATACCTCCTCCAAATGCTGAAATTGACGTCGTTAGGCTCTGCGCAGCGGATCACGACCCGCTCGGCGAGATCCGCCTCGACGGCTCGAACGGCCTCCTCAAACATGATCGCCGGAGAGCCGAGCTGGCCATCGAGGTACCGTCCGCGCCCTGCGAACCCATCAACAAGTACTAGCCGCGAGTGCCGGAAGGTGGAGCCCTTGCGCCGCCGACCGAGAATGGCGAGCCACGCACCGAGGTAGCGACGCAGGATCTCGTGCTTAGCCGCGGTGTGCTCGGTGTACTGCCACTTCTCGTCGGAACCGTCAGGAATGTCGTGCGGACGAGCCATCGCCCACGTCGCTCAGGCTACTGCCATGAGCGCGTTTGGCATCTCGTTCCACTCGCGGTCTCCAAGAAGCCGTCCCCCCGACTTTGGACGCAAGCCACCCCACTGCTTGAAAAAGAACGGGACGTCCGCGACCAGGCACATGTCGCGTAGATCGGTCACCCACTCCTTCTTGACCGGCCGATGCTTGGGCCCGGACTCCCCGCCCGCGATCAACCAATCGATGTGCGTGAGGTCTAGATCGCCGAGGGAACCAAGCAACGGCTCGGCAGAGATAAAACGTATCGAGGCTGGTACGGCACGGAGATAGTCGGCTCGCTGAATGAACCGCCGATTCTCGATGCTCACGCCCATCCACACGTTCGTGGGCCACGAGAGTGCGGGAGCGAGCTCCAGCATTCGCTCGTGTCGCTTCGTAAGAATTTGGAAGACGTGCCGGTCCGCCTTGGTCATCACGTCGAAGATCTCCTGAATGAACTCAAGCGGCACTTCCTCGTGGAACAGATCACTCATCGAGTTGACGAAAATGACGCGCGGTTTCTTCCAGCGCAGCGGCGCGTCTAGCGTCTGCCGGTGGAGGGTCACGCCGAATCCCGGACCACTCGACGGACGGAGTCCGTCCCTCTGGTACTTGGCTTGGCCGAACCGCTTCAACCGAGCCGAGAGGTCCAGCGCATAGCAGTGGGCGCATCCCGGCGACACGCGATCACAGCCGGTGACGGGGTTCCACGTCGCCTCCGTCCACTCGATGGCGCTACTAGTAGCCATGCGCCTAGATTCGCCGTCTTGACGTGATCTCCCGCGCATACGAACATATGTTCGCATAGGCTTCGGACGTATGGCTCGGCTGTTCCTGGCACTGGGGACCGCAAATGGACCGCAGGAAAGGCGCTGCGGTCCGTTCTGAGGCGATCTCGCCGACGGAGCTTTGGCCTTCCTGACCGTCGGTATCGCGCCATCGGACGGCGGCCACGCGGTCCGTGCTCTCCCCTGCGAGCTTTGCCGCCGTGAGTTCCAGCGGCAATACCGCATCGCGCATTGGGGTCGAGGGACGGGTCATCGAGCCGGCCGAATGGCGACGCGCGCGGTCGGGACGAGCACCATCGCTGGCAGCACTCGCGGCTGACAGCGCCCGAGCGCTCGGTACGGACGAGAACGTGAACGGCGCGGCGTCTCACGCGTGCTCGTCCGTGGCTCGAAACAACACGGTGCCGAGACCCACGCCGAGCGCATCAGCCGTGCCGTACCGAGCGCTTGCGCCGGAAGATCAGAGGATGAGCGTCGAGAACTTGGCGACCGCCGCCGCGACGACGACGAGCACGGTCGAAGCGGTCGAAGCCGGTGATGGACGAGTTGCGAAAGCGGTCATGTCCTAATTCATGCCGCGCGCGTTTAGGCCCATGACCCCGAGAGGTCGAGCCTCGCCTACGTCGGCAAGGCTCGACCTCGGCGCGGGAATAGGCAAGCGCCTGAGCCGTCCGGCCTATTCTCTCACGGTGATTGTTTGCACCTCACCAGTGCCGTCGGTCAGCTGGACTGACTGGACACCGACTTTGCTGATTACGTAGACGTTCTGCACAACCGGCACACTTTCGGAGTTGCCGGCGGCGTCGTGTACGGTCACCTTGGAGTTGCCGTCGGGAGCCAACCCGTAGACGGTCTTGCCGCCAACTTCGACCTGGAGGTTGCCCGCGAGGGCATTCTTGATCGACGTGCAGCCGCCGGAGGGGACTTCGGTCATCACGTGGATGCAGATGCCTTGACTCCCAGGGATCACCCAGATGGCGGGTGCCGAAGGACTATACGCGACCTCTCTGGCGAGACTGGGATTGAGGCCGTACTGTTCATTCGCGCCCACCGCGACGCTTTGCACGGAGGATGGCACGTCTGCACTCGTCGTGCTCAACACGGCGAAGTGTTCCGAGAGCTGCGCCGGGACTGTTGCTGATGGCGCGGCGGCAGCCACCGGAGGTTTGCTCGACGCGAATACGCCCGCGGCAAGGCCGCCACCGACGGCCAGCGCGAGGATCCCCAGGACCAGGCTCGGGATGAGCCGCTTATGTGTTTTCAGATTTAGAATCGTGCCCACCCCCACTCAAGCTGCGTCGATGCGTGGGCATTCCAGACGCGTGCCCAACCGTTGTTGTGGGGCTGTTGTTCCTCCACGACTTCTTTGCCGTGGCAGACCTGTTCGGTGTAACCACCGCTTTCCAGGTGCTCGTCGACGCAGGACTCGCCCGACCAGCCCTCGCCTTGAACGATATCGACAAGGCCGCCGGTAGAACTCCTGGCTTCGTCAGGAGCGAGGTTGCCGTACCAGAAGGTTTCGTCGGCGAAGGCACCCGATGCTGACACGGCCGAGAACGCCCCGACCAGGGTCAAGGCCATGCAAACGAGCGCGACTTTTCGGCGTAGCGACGCATGACGTTTCATCTGGCACCTCCACATCGCCGTGAGACGCGTGAGTACATCGTGTCTGAAGCTCCGGCCGTCCCCGGCCCGGGTCGACCCAGTCGCGTACGTCAGACTCGGCGAGGATCGAGAGGCGGTCGCGCACGCCGGCGAGGTCGCGCCTCTGGCGCTCGGTTAGCGAGTCGAGGTAGCGCTGCACCTCCTGCGCCTGCTCCTCGGGGATCTCTCTGGCGATCACCTCGAGCTCGCGCGGGTCGAGCTGGGCCATCAGCGAGACGGGCGTGACCTCGACTCCCGCCGCGTGCATGCTCCTGACCGCGTGGCCGAGGTAGCGCTGGGCTTGGCGCAGGTAATGGGGCTCGGTGAACCTCTCCCCGCCGAGCGCCTTCTCGGCGATCTCGGTCTCAGAGCCTGTGGCGTAGGGGTTGTAGGCGAGCGGGCCCTCGGGCGTCCATTCGAGGAACGCCGCGCCGCGACGCGCCGCCGCGGCGAGGAGCTCGCCGCGCAGCATCTGATCGCCCTTGGGATCGAGCACGACCGCGCCGTGGCCTGACTCGATCAGCCGGCACGCCACCCACCCACGCCGCGCTCCCGGTCTTGCCGGAGCCGGTCGCGCCGAGCACGAGCGTGTGCTTGCCCGACTCCCTGCCGACCGGGATCGAGACCGACAGGCCCCGGACGTCGACGCCGAGGATCAGGCGCTCACCGCGCAGCCAGCCGCCACGCCGAACGCGCCGGTTCGCAAGCGCCCGGTCGAGCAGATCGCCTGCGTGAAGACGCGCGCGGGCCGCTTGCGCGAAGTCCGCGCCGCGGTCGTGGTCATCGCGCTGCCAGCGTGCGCCGAGCGCCCAGGCGTAGAGCAGCGTCAGGTAGAGCGGGGCGCCCGCGAGGTGCTGGCCTGAGATCAGATAGGCCAGCGGCAGCCCGAGCGCGGCCCAGCTCGGGTGAAGGCAGAGGGCGCGCAAGAGCCGCGCGAGCGCCCAGCCGCCGAGCGCGGCGAGGAGCGCGCCGAGTCCGAGGACTTCAAGGACGTGCTCAAAGCGCATCGGGTTCCTCCACAAGCGTTCGCGCGAGCGCGCCGACGTCGCGCAGCGCAAGGACCGCGATCTTCTGCTCGCCGCGCACGTCGGCGACGGCGCGGGCCAGCGCTGCGGCCGCCGGCGCGCTCGCCAGGTAGTAGACGTGGCGCAGGTGGCGGGCGCGCGCGTAGGCGCGGGCGATCGCGCGCAGTCGCGCCGGCGCCTTAACGGCGAGCTCGACCTCGACGGCGAGCGCCTCCCCGCCACGCCCGAGTAGCGCGAGGTCGGGGCGGTGAAGCACCGGGACGCCGCCGGGGCCTACTCCCAGCGAGACCGAGGCGAGCTGGCGGCCCGCCTCGCGCTCGAGCACCCGAAGCTCTCGCTCAGAGAGCTGGTTCCACGCGGGGGCCGCTGCCCGGAGCGCGACCGCGACGCCAGCGACTTCTCGGACATGTGCGAAGCCGGCGACGCTGATGCGCTGGACCGGCAGTTGCTCCAGGCCCGCCCAGCGCAGGCCCGACGCGTTACGACGTAGAGGCCGGCCTCTCGGTAGAGCAGCTGCTTGTGATCGAGCAGGCCGCCCGCCACGAGCACGCGCAGGCGCGCATAGGCGCGGCTCTGGCACATGCCAAACCGCGCGCGGACCTGCTCGGCACTAGCCGCTCCGACTCGCCCGAGCCAACCAACGATCTCCTGGTCTCTGTGGGTCTGCATCCGACCTCCTCGACATGAGCGCTTTCAAAGGCATGTCGTCGAAGGCAGCCGGACGCCCCCCTGCGAGTTGGATCTAGCTCGAGCAGGCTCGAGCTAGGGCTGCGAGCGCCCAGGTAGGCTCGGCCAATCAGACCGGCCCTCTTCATCTGCCTGGCGCTGGCGGTGGCCCTGGCGGGCTGCGCCAGCTCGTCGAGATCAAGCGGCCAGAGCGAGAGCACGACGGCGCTTGCGATCGGCGGACCGACCGAGATCGCGCTATCGCCGCCGGCGGCGATCGCGCACGAGGGAGGTCATGCGCTGGCCGAGTTCGAAGACGGTCGAGCCGTTGCGGCGCACAGCGGGTGTCTTGCCTGCCACCGGATCGGGGAAGCCGGCAACGATGGACCCGGCCCCGACCTGAGCGAAGTCGCCGCGCGGCTTCCCGCCCGAGCGATCGAACGCACCCTGACCGACCCCACCGCACCGATGCCGGCGTTCACGCGCCTTCCACCCGCCAAGTTCCACGCGCTCGTCGTTTTCCTCGCGGCGCTTCGCTGAGCGGCGCGAGCAGACCGACAAACCCCGCCTTCAGGGAGCGCGCGCGAGCGCGCCAGCTCTCACGTGCTCGCTTGCTGGGCGCCGAGGTCTACAGCAGCACTGAGGGAGGGAAGGGTTTGCGGTGGCGCGGGCGCTTGCGCCCCTCAGAGCTTCGCGGCGTGTGCTGAGCTACGGTTCGCCCACTATGGATCAGCGTGCCGGTTCATCCGAGATAAGCAGTCAGGCGACCCTCCACGTTGGACGCTCCGCGCCCCAAGAGAGCAAGCCGTTTGGACCTCCCCCCGATTGGCTCGCGAGCGCGGTCGACGCCGTGCTCAACGACATCGGCGTAGCCGACCTCACGCCCACATACCGACCCGAGGCGGAACCGCCTCGCTTCGGAGTCGTCTACCTCGAAGTGCCCGACGGCGGCTTCGGATTTGGCGTCACACACGGCGAGTCACGCGCCGAGCTGATTGTCGCTCTCGCGGAAGGCATTCAGGAGCATCTGCCCGAGGTCAAGAGCCATTGGGGTTGCGCGCTTCCGCCGTGCCCTGGACACCCACACCCGGCAAAGCCCGCAATTCGCGATGGCGCCGCGTGGTGGACCTGCCCACGCGAGCACAACTACATCGCCCCGATCGGTAAATACGCGCCGAGCACTCGGCGTTCTCGCTAGGCGCCGTTCGCGCGCTCAGTATACACGGTCGCGCTCCACTCTGAAGTCGTGTCGGAACTGGATTTCACACGGAACTATTTCATCCGGATTAGGTTCGCACACAAAGTTGAAGTTGAGCGCGAGCTGGTATTCCTGGCCTTCCGCGAGCTTGACGGACCCATGCCACATATAGTCAACGGGCTCGCGTGGATGGTAGTCACTATAGTTGTACTTTCTCCCACGCGGCAATGTATACATCGTCGCTCGCTCCTCGACCGAGCTGCGCGCAATTTCCTGGGTTTCAAGGCCAAACTCAAAGCTCCACGCAAGAGTCGGAGGCGACCAGCTGCGTACGGATCCCGTGAATTCATCTCCGTGTTCATCAGACCAAGCGTAGCTGCCGGGGTGACCTGACGTGTTACCGTACCTGTGGAAACCGGTTATTTTCGGGCTTTCCCATTTTGTGACGTCGGGGCGCACCGCACGCTTCACGTCGCCGTGCGATGAGTCGTAGACCAAGACGGCTTCAGAGCCTTCACCTTCTTCCGCAGTACTCCCTCCGTCCGCTTCGCGACCAACGTATTCAGTTAGACGGCCGGCGTTGTTGAAGCAGAAGACTTCTGCTTCAGAGGGACCCCCGGGATTGCCGACGGTCGTCTCCAATGCATCGGATGCCGGGTTGCATGGCGGGCTTTCGGGCGAGGCGTAGGTGAAGGTGGTGGTTTCGTCTTCGCTGCCCGGCGTGCTGATCGTGCCGTTGACTAGCTTTCGGAGAGACGTGACACGTTTTTGTTCGTCGTAGGAGATCACCCATGTACCACTAGAGTCTTCGATGTCGTGGAGAAGGCCCCCTTCGTAGTAACCGTATTTGGCTTCCGCGCCCCCCGGGCCGCTGTACTTGCTAAGCCTACCGCCCGAATATTCGTATTTCCACGATTCGCCTTCTTTACCCGTGAGTTCCGTGATGTCGTGCGTCGCGCCGTCACGCGTGACGGAGATCGAATGTTCGTGCGAGTCGGACGCGCTCGTGAGACGGCCGCTGGAGTAGGACAGCGAGAGCGCGTTGCCTTCGCCTAGAATTTCCAGCGGCCCGCTCCAGGCGCTGCCGAAGATCCATTCGACGCCGGATTCCGTATTGGTTAGGGTGTCGCCTCCGTCGGCATGTTCGATCAGGGTGTAGGGCACTTCGGATTCGGCCTTGAACGCCTTGTCGCCCGCGCTCGGATACCCATCGAAAGCGGGTTCCCGGTCGAAACGGTGCTCCCCTCCATCAGGGCCGTAGAAGAAGATCCCGCCGTCCCACGAATCGCGATACAGCTCGGTGTCATTGCCCTTGTTCAGGCGCCAGTTGCCAAACGACCCGCCGACGATGAGATCGTCCAGGCTGTTGTAAGAGCGGCCCAATTCGGTTTCGTAACCTTCGCCGTGATACTCGACGTCGGGGTTAGCGACGTTTAGATTGCCGTTGGAGAGGTTGACGCTCATCACACCGCCATTGCCGAGCGACTCCTGGATGACTTCGCCCTGCGGCGGGATGCCTAGACGTGGCTCGTAGATCACTTCGAGGGTCGGTTCGGGCGCCTCTTCCGGGTTCTCTGCCTGCGCGAACGCGTCATAGCCTGCGACCGACTCTTCGGCCGCCTTCAGCAAGATGCCGTGATTGGTACTCGGGTTGCGAACCCATTCTTCGACCTGCGGAGTGAAGCCAAAATGCAGTTCTTCGCCTTCTTCGCTAGCTCCCACAACGCGATAGCCAGGGACGGCGCTCGCAAAGTCTCCGCCGGGAGTCGTCCAGGCGTGCGTGCCGTCGTACTTGTTCCACGTTACGCCCGAGGTAAAGGCGCGCGTCAGCGCATGGGCTTGGATAGTGATTGGGTGCGAGGTCGTCTCCCACGAGAGAAACAACCGTAGACTCGACTGCATGATCGTGCAGCTCGTCCATCAGGCGAGCGGCGCGGGTCGGGGCGATCAGCTCGCCCGAGACATGGATCAGGCCGGCGCCGTAGAGCGCGTTGAGGGCGTCGTCGACGTCGACGGCTTCGCGTCTGGATCCTTCGAGCTCGCGCTGCAGCTCAGCGCGCGAGAAGGGGCCGGCCTCAGTGAGCAGCAGCATCATCACGATCCGCTGGGTCTCGGTGACGATCGCGAGGCAGGGGCAGTCGATACGGTCTGCGTGCATGGGAAGCTGATCCTTTCCGTGCCACGGCCCCGGGGCAGTTCACAGCTGTCGCCGGGGCCACTAGCTCGCTTGTTGGCTTGTGCGGATTGTCTGCGGCTGGCTACAGAGAGTCAAGAAAGCTGCCGCGAAAACGCTCGCGAGTTCGGGCGATGAACGAGTTGTCGGTGGTACAGAGCGCGACGCTGTTCAAGGGTCTGGCGCGTGAGCACCGATCCCGACCGCTACGCCAAAGAGCGCAAAGCGCGCCTGAAGCGCTTCGGCGCGACGCTGCGTGCGCTTCGCAAGGAGAAGTTCGGCTCCCAGGAAGCGTTCGCCCTGAAGGCGAACATGAACCGCGTGCACATCCAGTACCTGGAGAGCGCTAGCGCGAACCGGAACTGGCGACGCTGTTGATCCTCGCCGACGCGCTCGGGGTTTCCCTCGATCGGCTGGTCGAAGGGATCGCGGTGCCACGGGAGCGACGCAAGCAGGCGGAAGCTACTCGGGGACGCTAAAGGCGTCCCAACCCACCCGTATAGGCTCAGTCCGTGAGTGCAGCTGCCATCGTGATCCTCGGCACCGTGCTGGGCGGCGTGATCAGGTGGCTGTTGGATGAACGAGGACGCAGAGCTGAGGCTCTTTACGAGTTCCACCGTCTGCTCCACGGTCAGGTATTCCTCGCGCGCCGCGAACACGACAGCTTGGGGGATCGCCCACGTTGGCATCTCGCCGCCGCGGGCGAAGCGCCCGTTCTTGTCAAGCCACCCGTACTTCAGCGACGTGTCCTTGTCGCTCCAGGATGAGGTTCCAAGCAGCAGTTCATCGCCGTTACCGCCCCCGACTACGGGCTCGTGCTTCTCGACTTTCACAGCCATCCTCCCGAGTTTCCAGCGAGATTAAGGTCGCAATGACCGATCACCGATCGTAGGGCCTCAGTTCGTGGCCTGGTGTTGGGCGATGAGATGTCGCCAAAGATCACCGGATGCGCGGGAGACTCGATCGAGGCGCTCGTCGAACGTGACGCCGTTCTCTCTCGTTGATTCGACTTCGACGATGTCGGCGAACAAGTAGATGAAGCAGACCGTCCGCGGCAGCAGCGTGTCCAGGCGGCCGGGAGGGGTGTGGGAGCGAGCGAGGACCGCGTCCTGAGAGTCCAGAACAGCCTCAACCATCGTCGGCCCGAATAGATCCCTGAGGAGCATCGCCGCTGCCGCGTTGGCATCCTGCTCGGTCGGCTTGAGGTTGTAGAACACGCTCGATCCGGACATACCTGCTGCCTTGAACCGCGTTGCGTCATCGGCGTACTGGTCTACCGCGAACAACTCGCCCCCACACGCGCTGCGCTGCCGGGCATGCTCGAGCTCGTGTCGGAGCGTCGCTGTGAGCACTGCAGCCTTGACTGGGTCGTCCCACTCGACATCCTCGTACACGACGACACGGTGCAAACTCCGGGTGTTCGTGGCGTTCGCCTCCTCAAGGAGATCGTCCCGGAGAAATTCGTCCTCTTCCTGTTCGAGGCCAGGTTCGTAGCTGACGGCCTTCGGCGAACCCTCAACGACGGCCCCCGGGGCGCACATCAAGTACAGGTCAGCCTCCTCGAGCCCGGAGTGCTCGACTGCGGCGCGCCAAGCGTCGGCGAGCGGCGCCTCAACGCCAGGTGAGATACCCATGCTCGCGACGATAACGACTCCAAAGCCTGCGCTGATCTCTCGGACCCGCAGACCCTTCGACCGCCCATGCACGCCCGCCTGGGCGGTTTCGCCGGCGGCCGCGTCCGAAATCTCTTCCGGGCGCGCGGTGAGCACTCTCGCCCGCGTCCGCGGGAACTTTGGCCCCAGAGCCGATCCCGCGCTCTGGGCCCTCCCTCGCCCTTTCCGACAACCAACCACAACTCCAGCGCGGCGGGTAGCAACTCTTCGCCGTCCGAATAGAGTCGTCGCCTATGCCCATGCAGCGCCGGGTAGCCCTCGAATCTCTGCTCGCTGACATGCCCCCGGACGGGACACGGCCCGTCTGGCGCCAGGTCGGACCTGAGCTCCTGACGACTGCCGTCGATGTGACGTCGCTCGACGAGGCCCGGAAGGCGATCGAGAACCACTGCATGCTTTGGGGTGGCGGCTGCTCCGTGCTGCTGCCCGTCGACCCAGTCACCGGCACGCTCAGCGAGCCCTGGCGTGCCCTTGTTGACAGCAACGGTCTCGATCGCATCTCCGCTGGTGGCGTGCTCGCGGACGACGGCAGCTTCGAGCGGCTCAGTCTGACGGAGGGATTGCCTCTCACCGAACCCGCGCTTACGGTGCTGGTGGCGAACGCCCGCGACGACCCCCTCCGAGTACACGCCGCCCTGCCCGACGCCAGTGACCCTTGGTGGGTCGCCTACGCAGGCACGTTCGGGCTACTCCCGGACGAACCGCCCGAGGGTCTGCTCCTTCGGGCCGGGCTGTTGGGAGGCATTCAGTGGGACGACATCGGGGTCATGAACTTCGAGCGCGAAACGATCGCCGATCCGTCGGCTGGCGACCTGATCGAGCGTGTCCGGGATTGGCTCAAGGTCCCGCCGCGTCTGGTGTCGCTCCAAGAGCTTGGGCTGCGCCCTGCGCCGTGGTCGCAGGACCTAGTGACATCACCCACTTGGTACGTCGATGGGTGGATGCGCCAGTTCGTGGGCTCGAACATTGTTGTCGTGTACGAGCCCGGCAGCGTCGCGGACTTGTGCCTGCTTTGGACACTCCGCTCCGCGCATGGGCTTCCGCGAGGCCTTCCGCTGGCGATCCCGAGGAGCGCCGACGTGGTCGGCGAACTCGCGACATGGAGTGACCTCGAGGACCGGCTGACGTTCGCTCCTCGGCTGCGCGGCGTCGGGCGCCCGTGGGCGCTGGTATCCGCCAGTGTCGCGGCTGAGGAGTTGGCCGAGATCGCGGCGCGGGCAGGCGCTGCTTGGCAGGCGGTTCCGTTCGGTGACTTGCTGCAGGCGCCGGTCCGGCCGAGCCGAGCATCGGTAGACATTGCGTACTTCGTGGATGGCGAGGCCACGGCGGCGGTGTGGGGCCCGACCGACCGTGCCGTTGTCAGCGAACGGCCACCGCAGGCCTTCGGGATGGACCTCCGAGGCAGGATCTCGCTCGCCGACAAGCCGCTGCCGCGACTGCGCTCCCTTCGGCCAACATGGTTCACCGGTGGGGGCTGGATCAGCGGCGGATTCGACTTCCCCGTCGGCGGAGACAGCGACACGATGCAGGTCGAGTGGCCGAGCGGCTGGGCAGTGCTGCAAGCGGCAGCCGCCGACCACGGGCTGGAGATCCGTCCGTCGCGGCCCGGCCAGGCAGCAGCGGCCCTCCTTACCCGGATGGGCTCGTTTGAGGCCCTCGACCCGCTGAAGGACGATCAGATCTTGGGACACCTCGAGCGGCTTGGTGAGCGCGTCGGAATCTCCTGGTTCCGGTCCCGACTGCGAGATATACAGTCGGGACTCGCAGCCGAGAGCGAGAACGCCGCCGCCCGAAGCGCCCGACTCGAGGCGCTCATCGACGGGCTGGTCGTGCCACCGGTAGACGACACCCAGCACGAGCTCACCGCCTCGCAGCTGCAGTCCGAGTTCAAGCTCTCGCCGGCGCGCACTTGGCTCGAGTGGGCCGAGAGCGCCGGCCTGATCGTCCGAGGCGCGCGCGTCGAGTGTCACGGCTGCGGTACACAGACGTGGCGGACGGCTGCCGAGATCGCGCCACCAGTCATATGCGGCGGATGCGGCCAGCCAATCGAGCGCCCGTTCGCGGCCGACACGCTCACGTTCAGATATCGCGCGAGCAGGCTGCTGATCGAGGTGCAGGCATCCGACGCGCTGCCTCATCTCATCTGTGCCGGGTGGTGGATAGCCCTAATGCGTCAGGGGCTCTACGGCGTCTACCCCGGTGTCGAGTTCCTTGACGGGGATCGGCTCCTCGGAGAGGTCGACGTCGTGCTGCTGCTCCGAAACGGCATGCTGGCACTTGGGGAGTGCAAGAGACGACCGGGCGGCCTGCTCGAGAAAGATCTCGAGAACCTCGACATGATCGCCGACCGCGTTGACGCCGCCTGGACCTTCGCCGCCACGCTCGGCTGGGCCGACGACGCGACACCCCTGTGGCAGACGCTGCGCCGCGAACTGCCTGACCGGCGGCGATTCGCGCTCTGCGCCGAGCAGCTGTTTACCCCGTCGATCGACGTGATGGCGCTCCTCGGCAATGACCCCACCGCGTGGACGCCCGCGTCTTCAGACGAGCGGGCAGCGCGCCACGGCCAGTTCAAGGACCGACTACTGGAGGTCATCGCGCGCCTCGAGCGACCGCCGACAATGGCCGAGTGGATCGCGTCCAGCTAGTGCCGCGCACGAACCCGGCCTCCGTCGACTCTTTAGCAGGTTGGTGGCAGCCGGGAAGCTCAGGGAGCGTTCGCGCGCGTTGCATTCGCACGGTTCGTACGACGGGGCCGGGCTCGGCTTGAACAGAGCTCCTAATCTGGCCTGCCTCCGAGTGCTCCCGACAGTTGGGGGTTCGATAGGTCTTTGAGGTCAGACGGGTCCCGCCGATCGGCGGGACCCGTCTGCACCGTGGCTCAGGCTGCCTCCTTCACCGCCAAAGTGAAGAGGAGTAGAGCCATATGACCAAGGATGACGTGCTGTTCGGCTACCGCCAACAGCTGTTTGCGCAGGCAGCGAGGACGAGTGTCTCGGCGGCGTGCCGGACGTTCGGGGTGCACCGCTCCACCTACTACGCATGGAAGCGCCAGGTCGACCGGCATGGACTGGAGATGCTCAGGCCCAGGGAGCGCCGCCGTCCGCAGATGCCAAACGCCCTGCCGAAGATGATCGAGGAGCGGATCGTGTCGTTCTCGATCGCTCACCCAGGGCTCGGGCCCAGACGGGTCGCTTCTGAGCTGGCGAGGGAGAAGTGGGGCGCGATCGTGGTCTCCCCGAACGGTGTGTGGAAGGTCCTCTGCCGCCACGGGCTGAATACCCGCGCCAAGCGCCTCGGGCTAATCGCCGGCTATGCCGCCCCTTACGAGCCTCCCCGCGATCCCGGTCCAGAGCAGCACATTGACCTCGAAAGGCCCGGCGAGCTAGTCGGGATCGACTGCTTCTACGTCGGACGGTTGAAGGACACCGACGGGGCGATCTGGCAGCTCACCGCGATCGACATCGCCTCCTCCTACGCCTGGGCAGAGCTCGTGATCTGCAAGCAAGGCAATCCCACCGCACGACAGACCTCAAAGCTCGCCGAGCGCGTCGCCAAAGAGCTCAAGGACGCCGGCTGGCAGCTGGAGCGGATGCTCTCAGACAATGGCAACGAGTTCCGCGGCCTGGATTTCACACGCACTCTCGAGAAGCTCAAGGCCCGCCACAGCCGCATCCACGCCGGACGCCCGCAAACCAACGGAAACGTTGAGGCGCTCCACAAGACGATCCTCGACGAGTGCTGGCGACCCGCATTCGCCCGCTACCTATATCCGCGCTACACCGGGCTGAGAAGAGAGCTCGACACCTACCTGCACTTCTACAACAACGACCGCGTCCACCACGGACGGCTCACCCAGGGACGCATCCCCGCAGACATCGTCTACCGTGCCCGAAAGATGGAGGCCAAGTGAGCCGCGACTGTCGGCACACCTTGGAGGCTGCCCATCCTAATCGCCCGATCCGCCCTCTCGATCGACTCGGACCGCCCACGCCCACACGCGTGGGCGGCTTCGTGGGCGGTCCGTCCCGAAATCACCTCGCGTGCGCATGGGGCACTCTGCGCTGGCATCTCTCAGAATCGTGATCCCAGAGCCGATCTTCGCGCCTCCAGCGACCCCCAGCCCTCACTAGCGTCCAACGAGAATGTAATCGGGGAGACAGGATTCGAACCTGCGACCGCCCGGCCCCCAGCCGGGTGCGCTACCAGACTGCGCCACTCCCCGTGGCCTTCCGAAGTCTACGGCCATCCACCGAGCGTGCCGTCGGCCCACGCGACCGCTAACGGAGCCGCGCGCGTCCGAAACGGAGCGCCGTTGCCGACGAGATTGCTAACCACCCCGCAGTTTGTGCAAACTGTGCTCGACGCCGAACCGCCTCCGGGCCGGATTCGCGCGCGGCGGTAGCTCAACGGTAGAGCCTCGCCCTTCCAAGGCGATGATGCGGGTTCGATTCCCGCTCGCCGCTTCGGCACTTGCCGGAGCGCTCTGGGCCGCCCGGGCGCTTCGACACCGCCGAAGCGCCTTTCGTCCCCGCGGCCCGAGTCGCCCCACCTTGCGTGAGGCGGGTCTCGACCAGCCGCTCAGCCGGGGCGGCCCAGGCCACCACGCCCGGCCGGTGCCACGCCCCACCGTTAGCTGCAAATCCAGCGCCGGCCGCCTATCTCCAGCCCTGGCGCCTACCTCAACCGCCGTCCGCCTACCCCCCTCCTCCCCCGCCACCCGCCTACCCGCGCTCCTCCACCGGCACCGCCCCCTCCTCGTCGACCAGCCCCGGCGGCGGCCACGGCCCGAACCAGTTGTCGCGCGCGCCGTCGAGCGTCACCGTCGACCCGTTGAATGCCGCGCCGAGCGGCGAGCAGAGCAGCGCGACGAGCCACGCGTGCTCCTCCGGGCGACCGAGCCGCTGCAGCGGCACCGAGCGCGACATGCCGGCGCGCACGGGCGCCGGATACTTGACCATCACCTCCGTGTCGTACGTGCCCGCCGCGATCGCCGTGACGCTCACGCCGTCGCCCGCCCAGCGCGCCGCGAGCTCGCGCGTCAGCGCCTCGACCGTCGCGCGCGCCGCGCCCGAGTGCGCCATGCCCGGCATCCCGTGGTGCGGCGAGAGCGTCACGTTGACGATCCTGCCGCCGCCGCCCGGCGCGAGCGCCAGCTCGTGCGCCGCCTCGGCCATGTTCAGCATCCCGTCGACGTTCAGCCGCCACACCGCGCGCCATCCCTTCGCCGCGATCAGCTCCGCCGGGCTGAAGAACTGCCCGCCGGCGTTGTTCACGAGCAGGTCGAGCGCGCCCATCCGCTCGAGCGCCTCGCCGACCAACCGCCGCGCGCCGTCCGTCTCGCGCACGTCGCCCGCGAGCGGGTGCACCTCGCCGCCCGCCAGCTCGCCGCCTGCCAGCTCGCCGATCTCGCCCGCCGCCTGCGCGAGCACGTCCGCGCGCCGGCCCGCGATCGTGACCGCCGCGCCGCAGCGCGCGAGCTCGAGCGCCGTCGCCTTGCCGAGCCCCGTGCCGCCGCCCGTAACGAGCGCGCTGCGCCCGCGCAGCATGCCCCGCGCGAAGATCGCCGACCCGTTGCCCGCCTCGCTCACGCGCCGATCATACGTTCGCGCCGGACATGCGCGATCGGTCCACGCGGCGTCCGTCCGTCTTACGTTCCCTTTAGTCTGTGCCCGTGCCCTACCGGCCGCTGGCCATACTGTCCGGGCTCACGATCGGCGACTACCTGCTGTGGAACTGGTCGCTGAACGGCAGTCACGACGTGCTCTCGCTCGTCTCCGGGCTGACGCTCCCGCCGCTCGCGATCGCCTGCCTGTGGCTGCTCGCGCTGACGATCGCGCGCGCGCTCGGCCACGTGAGCAGAGGCGCGAGCCCGGCACGCACGCGCAAGCGAGCCGTCAAGCCCCGGCGCGCCGCCGCCGCCCCTGCTGCCGCGCCGCCGCCGTCGTCGGCGCGCCCCGCCTCCGCATCGTCCTCCGCGCGCGCCTCACGCAAGATCGCCGCCTGACGCGGCCGTCGTCGCCGTGAGCGATCGCACGAGGCGCCTGCTCCCGCGCTCCACGCGCGTCCGGCTGCTGCTCGCGGCCGTGCTCGTCGTCATCGTCGGACTGGCGATCGCCGGCTACGCCTACGAGCACAACCGCACCGGCAGCATCTACCATCCGCACGCGCGCTTCGTCCCCGAGGCGACGCCGAAGCTGCCCGCGCGCAAGGTCGACGACTTCTCGTGGCCGTTCTACGGCTACACGCAGGACCACACGCGCTTCTTCCCCGCCGCCGCGAGCGTGCGCCCGCCGTTCACGCGCGTGTGGGCGAACGACGCGCACACGCTGCTCGAGTTCCCGCCCGTGCTCGCCGGCGCGCGGATCTTCCAGCTCGGCGACGACGGCGTCCTGCGCGCGTTCGACAAGCACACCGGCCACGTGCTCTGGGCGCGCAGCCTCGGCCGCCTGTCCGCCTCGACGCCGGCAGTCGTCGGCGACGTCGTCTACGCGACCGTGCTCTCGCGCCCGGGCGGAGGCGGCGGGCGCGTGTTCGCAGTGAGCGCCGGCGACGGCAAGACGATCTGGCACCGCGACCTGTCGAGCCCGAGCGAGTCCTCGCCGATCCTCGACGCAGGCCGCGTCTTCTTCGGCTCGCAGAACGGCACCGTCTACGCGCTCGACGCCGGCGACGGCAGCGTCGTCTGGACCTACCACGCCGGCGGCGCCGTCAAGGCCAGCCCGACGCTGTCCGGCGGCGTGCTGTACTTCGGCGACTACTCCGGCCACGTGCAGGCCGTCAGCGAGCGCACCGGCGCTCGCCTCTGGATCAGCAGCTCCGAAGGCGCGCTGCTCGGCAGCGGCACGTTCTACTCGACGCCCGCCGTCTTCTACGGCCGCGTGTTCCTCGGCAACACCGACGGGCGCGTGTACGCGTACGACGCCGGCGACGGGCGGCTCGACTGGGCCGTGCAGACCGGCGCGTACGTGTACGCCTCGCCCGCCGTCACGAACGCGCCCGGCCTCGGGCCGACCGTCTATCTCGGCTCCTACGACGGCACGTTCTACGCGCTCAACGCCCGCTCGGGGCAGATCGCGTGGAAGTTCGACGCGCACGGCAAGATCTCAGGCTCGGCGACGATCGTCGGGCGCTACGTCTACTTCGCCGACCTCGGCACGCACCGCACGTACGGCCTCGGCATCTCCACCGGCCGCGCCGACTTCGAAATGCGCACCGGCGCGTTCGACCCCGTGATCAGCGACGGCAAAGACCTCTACCTGACCGGGCTCGAAGGTCTCTACGCGCTCGCGCCGGCACGCTGAGCGCCGCGCCCGCACCAGCCCCGTCGGCGCGCCGATCGTCCCGACGTTCGCCGCTCACCCCGCGCGGCACGCCGGCGCGCCGCCGAGCGCGCGCGCGAGCGAGAAGCGCGCCGACACCCGCAGCTCGCCGGGCGCGCGCGCGAGGACGCGCGTCCACCCGCCGGCCGCAGGCCCGACGCAGCCGGCGCCGCGCGTGAGCGTCCAGTACGGCGTGTAGTGCACGCGCACGACGAAGTTGCCGCGCGCGCCCGCCGACAGCGCGAACGAGTCGTTGCCGAGCGCCGTCAGCGCTCCGGGCCCGCTCGCGATCGGCGTCGCTTCGCGCACCTCGTAGATCCGCCAGTGGCGGCTCGCGAACACCTCGCGCAGGTACGGCAGCCCGGCCGCGATCAGCCTGCCCTCGCGCGCGCTCGACGGGTCGAGCTTCGCGTCGGGCAGCGCGACGTAGGAGACCGCCTGCTCGTGCAGCCAGCGCTCGTAGCTCGCCGCGTCCAGCGAGCGCGACAGCAGCACGTCGTCGTAGCGCGTCTCGAGCTGCTTCTCCCACCCGCGCGCGAGCGACACGCGCGGCGCGAGCTCGGCCGCCTCCCAGTGCGAGCGCGTCAGCGGCACCTCCACGCGCACCGGCGAGGCCGCGTGCCGTTCGAGGAAGCGCTCGACGGGCGCGTAGTACGCGCCCTGCGTCGACGCGTTGCCGGCGACCGCGAGCGTCTCGCGCAGCGGCCCCCACACCGTCCACGCGCCCCACGCGCACAGCGCGACGCACACCGCCAGCGCGCCGCCCGGCCGCAGCGCCGCCGCGAGCGCCTGCGCGCCGCGCCCCGACCGACGCCCGCCGCCGTCCGACGCACGCCCCCCGCCCCCCTCCGCGCGCTCGGCGCCGAGCGCGCAGATCAACAGCGGCCCCGCGAGCAGCACGCCGTAGCGCTCGACGTTGCTGCCCATCGGCGTGTGCACGAGCAGGAACGCAACGCACGCGAGCGCGTACAGCGCGACGCCGAGGCGCAGCGCGTGCGCGCGCCGCGGCAGCGCCCGTGCAAACGTCGCGAGCACGAACGTGGTCGCGGCGAACGAGAGGATCGGGTACGGCTCCCAGCCGCCCTCCCCGAACAGCCCGGCGAGCGCCAGCGCGACGATCGCCGCCGGCAGCGCCAGCGCGAGCAGCGCGCGCGGCGAGCGTCGCGACAGCGCGTGCGTCAGCGCGGCGAGGCCGAGCAGCGCGCCCGCGACAGGGCTCGCCGCCGCGCACAGCGCCGCGAGCGCGAGCGCCGCGGCCGTCCGCCGGCGCGCGAGCGCGAGCGTCGCCGCGAGCGCGAACGACACGCCGAGCGCGAACGGCACGCGCCCGATCCACACGTCGCCGGCGGCCGCCAGCGCGAACGCGACCGACGCCCAGCGCGCCGCGCGCCCGCGCGCCCGCCCCGGCGCGGGCCGCACGAGCGCTTCGAAGCAAGCGACCGACACGAGCACCGACAGCGCGCCGAGCACGCGCAGCCCGACGAGCCACGCGAGCGGTCCGAACAGCAGGCTGTAGCCCAGCAGGTCGTGGCCGGCGTACCAGCGCGCGTCGTAGATCGCGAGGCCCGCGTGCCGGAACAGCTCGAGCCGGTACGCGGCAGCCGCCAGGTCGGGCGTGCGCGGCGCGAGCGCCAGCCACGCGAGCAGCAGCGCGAGCGCCGCCGCGAGGCCGAGCGGCGCCGCGCGCACGCGCTTGGTGGGAAGATCGACCGGGGTCCGGTGTGCTACCCCACCGGACCCCGGCATACCCGCCGGTGTCGCGGCGGGTCTGTACCCACTTGAACCGCTGACGTGCCCCGAAGTAGCTGTGTTCCGGATCCGCACGCCAAGATAATGACGGCCATGCGCCCGACGATCGCCATCCGCCGCCCGCGGCGCCGCGCGCTGCTCGCCGGCTGCGCGCTGCTGCTCGCGGCCGCCGTCGCGTGCGGCTGCGGCGCCTCGCGCCCGAAGACGCTCGACGCGCGCGAGCTCGCCGAAGCGCAGACGTTCCCGTACTTCCGCGTCTACTGGGTCGGCCCGACGTTCCTCGGCCACCCGCTGACGGCGGCCGACGGGCAGCGGGGGTACATCAGCTCGGTCGGCGACAGCGTCTACTACGGCGACTGCGTGCACGGCAAAGGGATCTTCGGCGGCGGCAGCTGCGTGCTGCCGCTGCAGGTCACGACCGTGATCTACGCGCTGCACTCCAACGGCCCGCTCGGCAGCCAGCGCAACATCGTCGTGCGCGGCGTGCCGGCGACCGTCTACGACGAAGGGCGCTCGATCGAGCTGTACAGCGGGCGCGTCGCGATCGACGTCTTCTCCGACTCATACGCGCACGCGCTCGCCGCCGCGCAGCTGCTGCTGCCGCTCAACGCGCCGGGCTCGGCGAGCGGCAACCTGCCGCCGCCGGTCTTCTGCCCCGGCCTGTCCGGGCCGCAGGACGCGAGCGTGCGCCAGGTGATGGAAGCGCTCCCCGGACGCGCGTGCCAGCGCGCGAGCGCCGCGCTCGCGTTCACGAAGAGCGTCTTCCGCGGCTAGCCCGAGACGCGCGGAGCGAGCGGCTTGCCGATCTCGCGGCGCAGGCTGAAGAACGCGAGCGAGCCGATCAGCGCCGGCACCCACAGCGAGATCGCGCGGTAGATGACGACCGCGACGACGACGTTCGACGCCGGACGCACGCCGAACAGCAGCAGCATCCCGACGAGGCCGCCTTCGACGGCGACGAGCCCGCCGGGGATCGGGATCGAGTTGGCGAGCATGCCGACGAGGTACGCCATGAACACGACCCACACGGTCGGGCCGTCGCCGAACGCCGCGAGGCACGCGTACAGCGCGAGGTTGTCGAACAGCCAGTACGCGAGCGCTCCGAGCAGCCGCCAGTCGCGGTTGCGGATCAGCTCGAGCGCGTCGGCGACGCCGTCGGACAGCGCGCGCAGCGCGACCGCGAGCCGCCCGCCCTGGTCGTCGCGCCGCTCCGCCGCGCGGCCCGCCCAGCGCGCGAGCGCGAGCGTGCCGAGGATCGTCGCGAGCGCCGCCGCGGCCGGCAGCAGCGTCAGCAGCGGCTTGTGCGAGCCGGGCAGCAGCCCGAGCCACATCGGCACACCGACGATCACGACCGCGCCGACGTTGACGGCGCTCGTCAGCACGAAGATCAGCACCGAGCGGCGCGCGATCCGGTCGACGGAGACGCCCTTGCTGCGCAGCACCCACGCGCCGAGCGCGATCCCCGCGAGGCCGCTGACCGAGACGACCGAGTTGACCGCGAGCTCCGACAGCGACAGCCGCGAGGTCAGCCGCGTGCCGAGCATCCCGAAGACGAGCCCGAACAGCACCGCGTAGCCGGCGCACGAGAGCAGCTCGAGCGCGACCGCGGCGCCGATCAGCGACGGATCGGCGTCGGCGAGATGGTCGAGCGCGGAGCGCAGGTCCGGCACAGACACCACGAGCGCGACGGCGAGCGCGAAGAAGATCGCGAGGCTGACGATGCTGTTGCGAAGCGTGCGCGACTGCGCCCGCATCACGTCCGCGCTCTCGTCGAACTCCTCCGTCTCCCCTCCCTGTCGGTCGCCCACACGCTTCACGGTAGCCTCATAGGTCGACAACGCCATGGCCGAGCAAGCTCGCATACTGGTCGTCGACGACGAGCCCGCCGTGCAGAACGCGCTGTCGCGCGCGCTGACGCTCGAGCGCTACGACGTCGCGCAGGCGATCGACGGGCGCGAGGCGCTCGAGCGTCTCGCCGGCGCCGCTTACGAGGTCGTGATCCTCGACGTCTCGATGCCGCACGTCGACGGGCTCGAAGTCTGCCGCCGGCTGCGCGACGGCGGCGACCGCACGCCGGTGCTGATGCTGACCGCGCGCGAGCAGGTCGACGACCGCGTCGCCGGGCTCGACGCGGGCGCCGACGACTACCTCGTCAAGCCGTTCGCGCTGCGCGAGCTGCTCGCGCGCGTGCGCGCGCTGCTGCGCCGCGCGAGCGAGGAGGACGAGCAGGAGCGCGCGCTCGCGTTCGAGGACCTGCGCCTCGACCGCCTCGCGCACGAGGCGTGGCGCGGCGAGCGGCTGCTGCAGCTCACGCGCACCGAGTTCCTGCTGCTGGAGATGTTCATGCGCCATCCGCGCCAGGTGCTGACGCGCTCGGCGATCTTCGAGCACGTGTGGGGCTATGACTTCGGCGCGACGTCGAACTCGCTCGGCGTCTACATGGGCTACCTGCGCCGCAAGACAGAGGTCGGCGACGAGCCGCGCCTGCTGCACACGGTGCGCGGCGTCGGCTACGTGCTGCGGGGGAGCTCGTGAGCTTCCGCCGGCGGATCGCGCTCGCGTCCGCGGCGGCCGTCGCGATCGCGGTCGTGCTCGCGTCGCTGCTGACGTACGTGCTGACCTCCAACCAGCTGCACAGCCAGATCGACGAGCAGCTGCGCAACCGCGCGCACACGGCCGGGCGCCTGACGCGCTACCTGCAGCCGGGGGCCGGCTCGAAAGCGGCGGCGATCGTCAAGCGCGACAGCGAACGCCTGAACCTCGATCTCAACGGGCTCGACGGCTCGGACAAGTCTTCCGATGAAGGCTCGCCGGGCGGCGCGCAACAAGAAGGCGGAGCCGCCAACGTCCCGCGTTACGGACCGATCGCGCGCAACCTGTTCGGCAGGCTCACACCGGGGCCCGATCAGGTGCGCGGCTACCAGCAGGTCGTCAACTCGGCCGGCACGATCGTCGTGCGCTCGGCGCAGAACGTCTCGCTGCCGGTCGACGCGGCGACGCTCGCGCTCGCGAAGCACGGCGGCGAACCGTTCTACCGCGACGCGCGCGTCAACGGCCTGCACCTGCGCGTGCTCGCCGAGCCGTTCGGCAAGGGACGCGCGATCCAGCTCGCGCAGCCGCTGACCGAAGTCGACAGCCTGCTCAGCCGCCTGCGCCTGATCCTCGCGCTGCTCGACCTCGGCGGGATCGCGCTCGCGGCGCTGCTCGGCCGGCTCGTCGCCGGCGCTGCCGTGCTGCCGCTCAAGCGCCTGACGCAGGCGACCGAGCACGTCGCGCTGACGCAGGACCTCAGCGGGCGGATCAAATCGGTCGGCCACGACGAGATCGGCCGCCTCGCGCGCAGCTTCAACGCGATGCTCGACGCGCTCGAGCGCTCGATGAGCGCGCTCGACGACTCCGTGCACGCGCAGCGCCAGCTCGTCGCCGACGCCTCGCACGAGCTGCGCACGCCGGTTACGAGCCTGCGCACGAACATCGAGCTGCTGCAGCAGACCGACGACATGGACCCGCACGACCGCCGGCGCCTGCTCGGCGACGTCGTCGAGCAGATCGAGGAGCTGACGCTGCTGATGAACGACCTGATCGAACTCGCGCGCGGCGACGAGCCGTTCGCGACCGCCGAGGACGTGCGCCTGGACTCGCTCGTCGGCGAAGTCGTCGAGCGCATGCGCCGCCACGCGCCGGCCGCCGAGTTCGAGCTCGCGCTGGCGCCGACGGTCGTCGCCGGCGTGCCCGCGCGCCTGGAGCGCGCGATCAGCAACCTGATCGACAACGCGATCAAGTACAGCCCGCCGCACGAGCCGGTCGAGATCGCGCTGTCCGGCGGCGAGCTGACCGTGCGCGACCACGGGCCGGGGATCTCGGCGGCCGACCTGCCGCACGTGTTCGACCGCTTCTACCGCGGCGCCGAGGCGCGCGGGCGTCCGGGCTCGGGCCTCGGCCTGGCGATCGTGCGTCAGGTGATCGACCAGCAGGGCGGCCGCGTCTCGGCCGAGCGCGCCGCCGGCGGCGGGACGCTGATGCGCGTGCGGCTCGCCGGCGCCGAGACGCTCCCGCCCGACGCGCTCGACGGCCGCCTCGACGAGCTCGCGCGCGACGCGGCGCCCGAGCCGGCCGGCGTCGGCGGCGACGGCCGCTCGGCCGAGCGCTCGCGCGCCTGAGCGCGGTGCGCAAGCGCGCGCCGGCGGAACAGCGCCGGCGCGATCCCGTAGCGGCGGCGGAACGCGAGCGCGAAGTGCGGCGCCTGGCGGTAGCCGACGATCCGCGCGACCGTCGCGACCGGGATCGCCGGCTGCTCGGCGAGCAGCTGCGCCGCGGCGCTCATCCGCCGCGCGCGCAGGTCCTCGTGGAAGCTCAGCTCGCCGAACTGCGCGTACGCGCGCTGCACCTGGCGCGGCGAGCTCGACACGGCGTCGGCAACCTCCGCGAGCGTCAGCCGTCGGCGGTAGTTGCGCGCGACGACGACGCGCGAGAGCAGGTACAGGCGCCGGCGCGCCGCGAGCGTGTCATGTTGCACAACTGCTGATCCGACGGCGGGCGCTGGATCGGACGCTCTTGCGGGCGATGCCGGGGTCGGCTAGGCCTTCGCCTCGTTCGGCGCGTCAAGCGCAGCCAGCGGCGGCAGATCGTCCTTCGGGCGCCTTGCGTGCCCGTCGGAGACGGCGAGAATCCCCTCCCTCACGAGCATCTCCCTCGTCGTGAGGCGTCTGAGCTGGGCTCCAACGAGCTCTTGCTCCGATGGATTGTTCGAGGCGTTGCGCGCCGCCTCGTAGCACTTACGAGAGCGCTCGTCGTCGCACAGACGTTCCCACAGTTCGCCCAACTGCCTCAGCAGCTGCGCACTGTCCGGCTCGTGCGACAGTGCATCCTCCAGCACGGTGCGCGCTTCCGGATGCCGCGTCTGGTTCATCAGGAACGCTGCGTATGGCCTCACCGTGTTCGACAGTTCCGTCAGGTCGCCGGACTCACGTGAGATCTGGTACGCGCGAGCGTACGCTTCTCCGGCTTCATCGCGGCGCCCGAGTCGGTCCAGCGCCACGCCGCGATTCCTCCACAACAGGGCGCGTTGCGGATCTTGCGCGAGCAGCCGATCGAGCAGCGCGAGCATCCCCTCCCAATCTTCGAAGTCGCTGAAGTGATTCGTCGCCGCGACCACCACTCTGCGATTGCTGAGATTCGCCATTGTCAGCTCGGCCAGCTCCGAGCGAGCGTCCTCGAGTGACTGCCGCCCAGCGCGCGCTCGCATCTGTATCGCGACCGCACGCGATCCCACCTGAGCCGAGCTGAGCGTGGTCGCCTTTTCGAACAGCGCCAGCGCCAGCGCGTCGGCGCCGAGACCCTCCTTGGCGAGGTCGCCGCCGGCCTCGAGATCCCTGGGTGTCGCTTGATCGTTCGCGAGCAGTGACGAGAGTGAGTTGAGGGCCTCCTCGGGGGGAGAACGTCGCGCCTCCGCCAGGAGCAACGCCGGGATCGCCGACCGTGACGTCTCGAGCGTCGGTACGACGCTCGTCGCTTTCTCGAGCAGCTCGCTGAGACGCATCGTGCGCTCCTCGGATGTCTCGAGCCGCGCTTCCAACTGCTGTTCGATGGCGGCTGCGGACTTGACGGTTTCGTTGAGCGACGTCGTCGCTCTGGACTCGAACTCTCTCAAGGAGATCAACGTGTTGCCGATGCTCGCGCTGACCGCGTTCGCGACCTTCTGGTCGAGATCAGTCCGTCGTCGCGCGAGCTCACGAAAAATGAGCGTGCCGACGGCAGCGACGGCGGTCGCGATCGCGGCAACCAGCCCCCAGCCAGATGCGTCCAGGCTGCTCACCCCCGCGAGCATCGGTGCCAACGTGACCTGAGCCACGAGCCGAAGACTACCACCAGGCTGCGGGAGAATTTGATCTGCCGGGATCGTCGCCTACAGGTAGCGCCGCGCCGCGCGCTCGACCGCGTCGCGATAGGAGCCGCCGAACAGCAGCGCGTGCAGCAGCAGCGGCAGCAGCTGGTACAGCTCGACGCGCTCCTCCCAGCCCGCCGCGAGCGGCGCCGCCTCGCGATATGCCTCGAGCGAGCCGCGCGGCGCGCCGAACAGCGCGAGCATCGCCAGGTCGACCTCGCGATGGCCGCCGTACGCCGCCGGGTCGATCAGCCACGGACGGCCGCCGGCGTCCGCGAGCACGTTGCCCGACCAGAGGTCGCCGTGCACGCGCGCCGGCGCCTCCGCCGGCCCTGCGAGCTCGTCGATCTTCGCGCAGATCCGCTCCACAGCTTGGATTGCGGCATGACCCACCGCTTCGCGATCGAGCGCGAGCCGCGCCAGCGGGCGCAGGCGCCGCTCGGCGTAGAACTCCGCCCACGTCGCCGTCGGCTCGTTCGACACGCCTATCCCCGCCAGCCAGCCCTCCGCGCCGGCGCCGTCGAAGCGCCCGAAGCGCGGTGCACCCGCCGCGTGCGTCGCCGCGAGACCGCGCCCGAGCTGCTCCGCTCCGGCGCGCCCGAGCGAGCCCGGCTCGACCCACTCGAGCGCGAGGTAGTCGCGGCCGACGTCGAGCACGCGCGGCGTCGGCAGCGCGGCGGCGCCGTCCGCGCGGGCGCGTGCGAGCCATTCGAGCTCGCCCGCCTCGGCCGCGAACTCGCCGGGCGCCGCGCCGGCGCGCGTCTTGACGAACACCTCGCGCCCGTCCGCGAGCACGACGTGGAACGCGTCGTTGATGAAGCCGCCGCCGACCGCGCGCGCCTCGCGCGCTCCCGGCGGCAGGCTCACGTGAGCTCGCCCGCGCGGATCTGCGCGAGCAGGCCGCGACACGCGGCGTCGACCATGTCGAGCACGCGCTCGAAGCCGTCGCCGGCGCCGTAGTACGGGTCGGGCACGTCGAGCTCGCCCGAGCCGTCGCTCGCCGGGTCGAACTCGCGCAGCAGGCGCACCTTCGCGCGCGCCGTCTCCGAGCCGCCGGCGAGCTGCCGGAGCTCGTCGAGGTTCGCCGAGTCCATTGCGAGGATCAGGTCGAAGTCATCGAAATCGTCGCCGCGCACCCGCCGCGCGGAGCCCTCGAGCGCGATCCCGCGCCGCGCCGCCGCGGCGCTTGCGCGCTCGTCGGGCGGGCTGCCGACGTGCCAACCGCCGGTCCCGGCCGAGTCGAGCTCGATCTCCTCCTGCAGGCCGGCCTCGCGCACGAGCGCGCGCATCGTCCCCTCGGCGCTCGGCGAGCGGCAGATGTTGCCGAGGCACACGAACAGCACGCGGAAGGGCACGGCCCGAGGGGCGCGGGCGGCCGCGGGCATCGGGCCGTCGCTCACGTGCTAGTCGGCGTCGCCGAGCTCGAGCACCGCGAGGAACGCCTCCTGCGGCACCTCGACGCGGCCGACCTGCTTCATCCGCTTCTTGCCCTCCTTCTGTTTGGCGAGCAGCTTTTTCTTGCGCGTGATGTCGCCGCCGTAGCAGCCGGAGATCACGTCCTTGCGAAACGCCTTGACCGTCTCGCGCGCGATCACGTGCGCGCCGATCGCCGCCTGGATCGGCACGTCGTACTGCTGGCGCGGGATCCGCTTGCGCAGCTTCTCGGTCAGCGTGCGCCCGATCTCGTACGCCTTCTCGCGGTGCACGACCATCGACAGCGCGTCGACGGTGTCGCCGGCGAGCAGCACGTCGAGCTTGACGAGATCCGACGGCTTCATCCCGCTGAGCTCGTAGTCCAGCGACGCGTACCCGCGCGTGCGCGACTTCAGCTGGTCGAAGAAGTCGAGCACGATTTCCGCGAGCGGCAGCTCGTACGTCAGCTGCACGCGCTCCGGCGAGAGGTAGTGCATCCCCGCGTGCACGCCGCGGCGCTCCTGGCACAGCTCCATCACCGCGCCGACGAACTCTTTCGGCGCGATGATCGACGCCTGGATGAACGGCTCGCGGATCTCCTCGATCGTGCCCGGGTCGGGCATGTCCGACGGGTTGTGCACCTCCAGCTCCTCGCCGTTCGTCAGCGTCACGTCGAACTCGACCGACGGCATCGTCGCGAGCAGCTCGAGGTCGTACTCGCGCTCCAGGCGCTCGCGCACGATGTCCATGTGCAGCAGTCCGAGGAAGCCGCAGCGGAAGCCGAAGCCGAGCGCGTCGGACGTCTCCGGCTCCCACGACAGCGCCGCGTCGTTCAGCGTCAGCTTCTCGAGCGCGTCGCGCAGGTCGGGGTAGTCGTCGGAGTCGATCGGGAACAGCCCGCAGAAGACCATCGGCTTGACCTCGCGATAGCCCGGCAGCGCCTCGCTCGCCGCGGCGCCGCCGCCGGCGCGAGCGCGCGTCGTCAGCGTGTCGCCGACGCGCAGCAGCGTGACGTCCTTCAGCCCCGTGATCAGGTAGCCGACCTCGCCCGCCGCGAGCTGGTCGGTCGGCATCATCTGCGGGCTGAACACGCCGATGTCGTCGATGTCCGCATGCGTGTCCGTCGCCATCGCGCGGATCGCCTCGCCCTTCTTGAACACGCCGTCGACGACGCGGATGTAGGCGATCACGCCGCGATACTGGTCGAACTCCGAGTCGAAGATCAGCGCGCGCGGCGCCCCGTCCGGATCGCCCGCCGGCGGCGGCACGCGCGCGATCAGCTCCTCGAGCACCTCCGGCACGCCCGCGCCCGTCTTGCCGCTGATCTGCAGGATCGACTCGGGCTGCTCGCCGATCAGCTCGCTGACTTCGCCGGCGACGCGCTCGGGCTCGGCGCCCGGCAGGTCGATCTTGTTCAGGCACGGGATCAGCTCGAGCCCCGACTCGACCGCGAGGTACGTGTTCGCGACCGTCTGCGCCTCGACGCCCTGCGACGCGTCGACGACGAGCAGCGCGCCCTCGCACGCCGCGAGCGAGCGCGAGACCTCGTACGTGAAGTCGACGTGGCCCGGCGTGTCGATCAGGTGCAGCTGGTACGTCTCGCCGTCGCGCGCCGTGTAGAACACGCGCACCGCCTGCGCCTTGATCGTGATCCCGCGCTCGCGCTCGAGGTCCATCGAGTCGAGCACCTGCGCGCGCATCTCGCGCGCGGCGACCGTGTGCGTCAGCTCGAGGATCCGGTCGGCAAGCGTCGACTTGCCGTGGTCGATGTGCGCGATGATCGAGAAGTTGCGGATGTGCGACTGGTCCATCGTGCGCGTCACGATAGATGGTGGCGCGCCGACGCTCGTGGCGTCGATCGCGCCGAGCGTCCACGGCTCCCGCGACTGCGCGCGAGCGGCGCGCTAGCCTTGTGCTCCGGCGGATCGCCAACTCGACTACGGATCCTCGAGATCCAACCGCGGCTACGCGCCGGCCCTCGGGCCGGCGGCCTGTCCAGGTGTCGGGAGTGTCAAGCCGCCCAGGCGATAGACACACAGTCCTGGGACGTATGTAGTAAGCGGCGATCTCTGATCGGGCGCATGCCGGGTGGGCTTCGGCCCACCCGGCCTCTGCTCGACCCGCCGGCGCGGAGCCATTCGCCGCCGAGCGAGCCGGCGATCGGCGAGGTTCGAGCTCACGCGCGGCCGAGCTGGCTGGCGATCAGCTGGTGGACCTGGTGCGCCTCGGGCACGCGCATCGCGAGCACAGCGCGCACGTAGACGAACAGCCCGGCCGCGCCGGCCGCGCCGACGCTGACGATCTGCGCCGGCAGCGAGACGCCGAGCACGGCGTCGAGCAGCCGCCAGACGACCCACGAGACGCCGCCGAGCAGCGTCGAGGCGACGAGGATGCGCGCGGTGATCATCGTTGTCTGCGCACCTTCGAGGTGACCGTTGAAGCCGATCCGCAGGCGATGCGCCTGCAGGTAGGTCATCACGGCGTTCGCGATCACGGTGCCGATGATCAGCCCGCGCGATGCCGAGCGGCTTGTACAGGCGCGACGCTGACGACGATGTCGATGACGATGTTCATCGCCGCGAGGCGCGTCGGGATCCACGGGCGCTGCACGGCGAAGAACGTGCGCGTCAGCAGCAGGTTCAGCCCGCCGAACGGCAGGCTGAAGGCGAACCAGAACAGCGCGACCGCGACGATGTGCGTCGAGTGCGGATTGAAGTTGCCGCGCTGGAACAGCAGCCGCACGATCGGGTTCGGCAGCACGATCATGAACGCCGCCGCGGGGATCAGCAGCAGGTTGATCTGGCGCATGCCGTTGCCGACCGCGCGGCGCATCGCGCTGACGTCGCGGTTCGCCGCCATGCGGCTGAGCGTCGGGAACAGCACGGTCGCGACGGCGACGCTGAACAGCCCCTGCGGCAGCATGTAGACGCGAAAGGCGTTGTCGATCGCGCGCGGCGCCTGGTCTGAGACGAGCGTGCCGAAGACCGAGTTGATCAGCTGGTCGAGGTTGACGATGCCGAGACCGATCGTCACCGGCAGCATCAGCGTGAAGACCTGCCGGATGCGCGGGTCGTGCCAGTCGATGTGCATCTGCAAGCGGAAGTCGATGCGCCCGAGCGCGACGATCGCGAGCAGCAGCTGCACGAACGTCGCGACGAGCACGGCGATCGCGTACGCGTGGAACTGGTTGCCGTCTTCGTAGCCGCCGTGGAAGTGCGGGCGCAGGATCACCAGCAGCACGAGGATCACGACGTTCCACACGGCCGGCGAGATCGCCGGGATCGTGAAGTGGTCGTAGGACTGCAGGACCCCGACGAGGATGCCCGTCAGACCGAGGATCAGCACGACCGGGAAGAGGATCTGCGAGAGGCCGACGAGCAGCGACGTGAGCTCCGGCTTGAACGTGCCGCCGATGAACAGCGGCATGATCGACGCCGGCCGCGAGGATGAAGAACGCCGTGATCGCGCCGAGCGCGATCAGCATGATCCAGAACAGCGTCGACGCGAGCCGGAACGCCTCTTTCTTGCGCCCCTTCTGCAGCAATTCGGTGAACACCGGCACGAACGCCGCCGACAGCGCAGCGTTCGCGAACAGGTTGGCGAACAGGTTCGGCACCTGGAAGGCGAGCGTGAACGCCGAGGCTGGGCCTTTCGTGCCGAAGAAGCTCGCCGCAACGATTTCGCGCAGCAGCCCGGCCACGCGCGAGAAGCCGGTCAGGATCGAGAAGATCGCCGTGTTACGCGCGACGCCGCGGCCGAGCGGCGGCGCCGAGAGCGGCTGCTCCTCGGCGACGTCGGGCAACTCGGCCATCAGCGCCGACGACGTCTCGACCGACGCGGGAGGCTCGTCGGCCGGCAGAGGCGGCCGCTCGGCGTCGGGCGGCCCCTCCGCGCCGGCTTCTCCTGACTCAGACAAGGCCGCTATAGTACGGCGCTCCGCGGCGCGCCCGGGCAGTTGATTTGCGGGCTCGCGCGGCTCTTTTCATGGCCAACATCCACTCACAGAAGAAGCGCATCCTGCGCTCCGAGCGCGAGCGCATCGAGAACCGTCAGTACACGTCGGCGATCAAGACGCTACTTCCGCCGCCTGGAGTCGCTCGTGCACGAGCGGCGACGACGCGAGCGCCGACGCCGACGCACCGCGAGCTCGTCAGCAAAATCGACAAGGCCGTCAAGCGCGGCGCGCTGCACGGAACAACGGCGCGCACAAGAAGTCCCGCGCCGCCCGCGTCCGCGCGGGTTCAGCCGGACAGTAGACGGCGCGCTCCGGCGCTGCTCCAAAGCCGCAGCTCCTTGCGTCCTTGGATCGCTTGTCTTCTGACGCTCGGTGGATGTGCTCAGCCGGCGATCTCGGCGATCGCGCGCAGCGCGACGGTCTCCTCGCCGAGCGCGGCGGAGGGCGAGCGTGCGGCGACGATGACGGCGCCGCCGCGCGAGTCGAGCTCGAGGTCGGCGAGCGCGCCGAGCGCGGCTCGCAGGCGCGTCGGGTCGCTGCGCTGGACGTCGGCGATCAGGCGGTCGGCGGCGCGCGACGGCATGCGCAGGCCGCGCTTGACGCTCGCCGCGGACTCGCCGGCCTGCAGGCGCAGCGAGACGGCGAGCGCGTCGCGCAGGCGCGAGGCGATCAGGTAGACGAGGCCCGACAGGCGCTCGCCCTGCTCGCGCAGGCGCAGGTACAGCTGCGTCGCCTCGCGCACGTCGCCGCCGACGAGCGCGTCGGCGAGCGCGTACGCGCGAAGCTCCGACGAATGCGCGGCGCGAAGTTCGATCGCGTCGACGTCGACCGCGAGCGCGCCGCCGTCGCCCCCGTCGTCGGCTTCCAGCGCGAGCTTCTCGAGCTCGCGCAGCAGCCGCTGCTGGCGCTCGCCGACCTGCGCGACGAGCGCCTTCGCCGCGGCGGCGTCGAGCGAGACGCCGAGCCGCGCGCCCTGCTCGCGCGCCCACTTCGGCAGCTCCCACGGCTTGACGTTCATCTGCGCGACTACCTGGCCGCCGGCGCGCGCGACCGCGTCGTGCAGCGCCGCCGGCGCCTTCGCGCGCGGCTCCTCGCGCGCGAACAGCGCGAGCGTCGTGTCGGGCGGCATCTGCGCGATCGCCGGCGCGAGCGCGCGCTCGACGTCCGTGTCGCGCCAGCGCTCGACGCCTTCGACGACGATCACGCGCCGGCCGACGGCGAGCGTCATCGCGGCGAGCGCGTCGGCGACGGCGGCCGGCGTCGCGCGCTCGCCGTCGAGCAGCTCGACGTTCGCGACGCCGCCGTCGGCTTCGGGCCGCTCGGCGAGCGCGCGCAGCCCCGCGCGCCGCTCGGCGACCGCGCCGTGATCGTCGCCGTGGATCAGGTACGCGGGCTTCAGCTCGGGCATGCGCTATCGGACGACTACGTTGACGAGCTTGCCGGGCACGACGATCTCCTTGACGACCTGCTTGCCGTCGAGATGCGCGCGGACGTTCGGCGCGGCGAGGCACAGCTGCTTCAGCTCGTCGGCGCTCGCGCCGGTCGCAGCCTGCACGCGGTCGCGCAGCTTGCCGTTGACCTGGCAGACGAGCTCGTAGACGTCGCGCTCGAGCAGCTCCTCGTCGGCGCTCGGCCACGGCGTCTCCCAAACGCGTTCGCCGGTCAGCCGCTCGTACACGTCGGCGGAGACGTGCGGCGCGAACGGGAACAGCAGCGAGGCGCCTGTCGCGAGCGCGAAGCGCAGCATCTCGACGTCGACCGAGTCGCGCAGCCGCGAGCAGTCGTTGAGCAGCTCCATCACGGCGGCTATCGCCGTGTTGAACGCGAACCGGCGCAGGTCGCCGCTGACCTTCTCGATCGCCCAATGCGCCTTGCGCAGCAGCACGAGATCGTCGCCCTGCGCGCCGGGGTCGCCGCGCGGCGGTCCGCTCGCGGCGCCGCCGCGCTCGGCCGTCTCGGCGCCGAGCCGCCACAGCCGCGAGAGGAAGCGGTGGACGCCCTCGACGCCGGTGTCCGACCAGTCGGCGTCCTGCTCGGGCGGGCCGACGAACAGGATGTAGCAGCGCGCCGCGTCGGCGCCGATCCGCTCGACGATCGACGCGGGCGAGACGACGTTGCCGCGCGACTTGCTCATCTTCGCGCCGTCCTTCGTGACCATCCCCTGCGTGAACAGCGCGCGGAACGGCTCCTGGAAGTCGAGGTGGCCGAGGTCGGCGAGCGCCTTGCAGAAGAAGCGTGCGTACATCAGGTGCAGGATCGCGTGCTCGACGCCGCCGATGTACTGGTCGACGGGCATCCACTCGCGCAGCGCGTCGGGGTCCCACGCGGCGAGCTCGTCGCGTGGGTCGCAGTAGCGCAGGAAGTACCACGAGGAGTCGACGAACGTGTCCATCGTGTCGGTCTCGCGGCGCGCGCGGCCGCCGCACTGCGGGCAGCTCGTGTTCACCCAGTCCTCGACGGCGGCGAGCGGCGAGCGCCCCTTCGGCGTGTAGTCGTCGATCTCGGGCAGCTCCACGGGAAGCTCCTCGTAGGGCACCGGGACGACGCCGCAGCTATCGCAGTAGAGGATCGGGATCGGCGTGCCCCAGTAGCGCTGGCGCGAGACGAGCCAGTCGCGCAGCTTGTAGTTGACCGAGCCGTGGCCCTTGCCCTCGACGTCGAGCCAGCGCACGATCTCGCCGAGCGCGTCGCGGTTGCCGAGCCCGTCGAACTCGGCGCTGGAGTTGACGAGCACGCCATCGCCGACGTACGGAAGCGCGTCGTCGTCGGCCGCGTCGCTGCCGCCGGCCGGCTCGATCACGCGGCGGATCGGCAGCCCAAACGCGCGCGCGAACGCGTGGTCGCGCTCGTCGTGCGCGGGCACGGCCATGATCGCGCCGGTGCCGTACTCCATCAGCACGTAGTCGGCGACGTACATCGGGATCTGCTCGCCGTTGACGGGGTTCGTCACGCGGCGCCCGAGCGCCACGCCGGTCTTCGGCTTGTCGACGTTGCCGCGCTCCTCGTTCGTCTCGTTGAGCGCGACGTTGACGTACTCCTGCACTTCGTGCTCGTGCTCGGTGCCGTGCGCCAGGCGCAGCACGTCGGGGTGCTCGGGCGCCATCACGAAGAACGTCGCGCCGAACAGCGTGTCGGGGCGCGTCGTGAAGACGGGGTAGTCGATCGCGAGCTCCTCGCAGCGGAACGTCACCTCGGCGCCCTCCGAGCGGCCGATCCAGTTGCGCTGCATCGTCTTGACGTTCGCCGGCCAGTCGATCTCCTCGAGATCGTTGAGCAGGCGCTCGGCGTAGTCGGTGATGCGCAGGAACCACTGCTCGAGCTGGCGCACCTCGACGAGGTGCCCGCAGCGCTCGCAGCGTCCGTCGGCGTCGACCTGCTCGTTGGCGAGCACGGTCTGGTCGTGCGGACACCACTTGACGGCGGCCTCCTTGCGATAGGCGAGGCCGGAGCGGAACAGCTCGAGGAAGATCCACTGCGTCCAGTGGTAGTAGCTCGGTTCGTGTGTCGCGAGCTCACGCGACCAGTCGATCGAGATGCCCCACGAGCGGAACTGGCGCTGGAAGGAGGCGATCGACGCGGCGGTCGACTCGCGCGGGTGCTCGCCGGTCTTGATCGCGTGGTTCTCGGCGGGCAGCCCGAACGCGTCGTAGCCCATCGGGTGCAGCACGCGACGTCCGAGGCGGCGATGGAAGTGGGCGATCGCGTCGCCGACCGAGTACGTCTTCAGATGCCCGATGTGCGGCTCGCCGCTCGGATACGGGAGCATCTCCAAGACGTATGAGTTGTCCGCGCGGCTGGCGGGATCGTGCGTGTTGACGACCTCCCACGTGTGCTCGCGCGCCCACACCTCCTGCCAGCGCGCCTCGATCTCGCGTGGGTCGTATACGTGCTCGGCCATCGGTGAGCGCAGATTAGCGGGCGGCCTCGGCGCCGCCGCCGCGGCCGCCCGCCGTGTGCCCGCCGTGTTGCTCGCCGCAGGCGCGGCGAAGCGCTCAGACCGTCCAGCGTCACGACGCGTGCGCGAGCGCGTCCTCGCCGGCGACGAAACGGCTGTTGCGGCGCAGCAGCGCGACGATCTCCGCCGGCGCCTTGGCGGGCGAGCCGGCGTCGAACGGTGGCTGCGGGTCATACTCGATGCCGAGCTGGATCGCCTGCGCGACCGCGTCGCCGGCGACGCGAGCGGCGAGCGACAACGCCATGTCGATCCCGGCGGAGACGCCGGCGCCGGTGACGATCTTGCCGTCGAACACGACGCGCTCGGGAACCGCGTCGGCGCCGAGCTCGCGCAGCTTCTCCAGCGCGAGCCAGTGCCCCGTCACGCGCTTGCCGTCGAGCACGCCGGCGGCGGCGAGGATCAGCGAGCCGGTGCATACCGACGCCGTCCACGTGCTCGTCTCGTGCGCGGCGCGCAGCCAGTCGAGCGCGACGCCGCCGGCGCGCGCGGCGACCTCGCCGGGGCCGCCCGGGACGAGCACGATCTCCGGCGCGCGAACTTCGGCGAGCGAGCGCTCGGCGTGCAGCGTGAGCATGCCGTTGTCGGTGCGCACGGGTCCGGGCTCGGCGGCGACGAACGTGACGCGCCCGCCGGGCAGCCTGCTCACTACCTCATACGGCCCGATCGCGTCGAGCGCGGTGAACCCGTCGTACAGCAGGATCGCGGTGTTCATCTGCCCTTCTCCTTTTGCTCGTTGACTGGCTTGCGCCGCCCGCGCGGAAGCGGCGGCGGTACTCGGCGGGCGCGACGGACAGCGCGCGCAGGAACGCGCGCCGCATCGTCTCGGCCGTCCCGAAGCCGCACGCGGCGGCGATCGCGCGACCGGCTCGGCCGTGTCCTCGAGCCGGCGGCGCGCCGCCTCGAGCCGCACGCGCTCGACGTAGCGCGCGGGCGTCACGCCGGTCTCGGCGCGAAACGCGCGCGCGAAGTGACGCGGGCTCATGTGCGCCCGCGCGGCCATCGCCTCGATGGAGTGATCGCGCGCAACGTCTCGACGACGCTCCGCTGCACCTCGCGCAGCGGCTCGCGTTCGGGCTCCTGCGCGGCGAGCGTCGCGCTGAACTGCGACTGGTTGCCGGGGCGTCGCAGGAACAGCACGAGACGACGCGCGATCGCCAGCGCCGTCTCGCGGTCGTGATCGTCCTCGACGAGCGCGAGCGCGAGGTCCATGCCGGCGGTCACGCCGGCCGACGTCCAGACGGAGCCGTCGCGCACGAAGATCGGATCGGGCTCGACGCGCACGCCGGGGTGCAGGCGCGCGAGCGCGGCGGCGGCCGACCAGTGCGTCGTCGCGCGGCGACCGGCGAGCAGGCCGGCGGCGGCGAGCACGAACGCGCCGGTGCAGACCGATGCGGTGCGCCGCGAGCGCGCGGCGGTCTCGGCGACCCAGCCGAGCAGCGCGGCGTCGGCGGACGCCGCGCGCGCGCCGTGGCCGCCGGGGACGATCAGCGTGTCGATCCGGTCCGGCGCGTCGGACAGCGAGCCGTCGGGCACGAGCGTGAGGCCGCTCGACGCGCGGATCGGCGCGCCGCCCGCGCTCAGCGTGCGGATCGCGTAGTCGCGACGCGCGGCGCGTGTGGCGGATCGCTGCGCGCCGGGCGGCGCGGCGCGCGCGGCGTCGAGCTGGCGGTTGGCGACGTCGAACACCTCGATCGGCCCGGTGACGTCGAGGCTCTGGACATGGTCGAACAGCAGTACGACGACGTTGCGTGGGAGCGGGCTGCGTGGCATGACCTGATCATCGCTGTCGACGGGTCTGTCTGCAAGGACATATTTCCCACGTTTTCTGCCATGCGGAGTACGTGGGGCCAGGGCGCGCCGCACCGCGCGCGCGAGGTCTACGATGGGCGGATGGAGCGTCAGCCGGGCGTCGGCGGCAGCGGAGGGACGGGCGAGCGCGAGGCGCTCGAGGCGACGCCGGCGCGCGTGGCGTCGATCGTCGAGGCGGCCGAACGCGCGGCGGGCGAGCTGCGCGAGCAGGCGGAGGCGCGCGCGAGGGAGCGGATCGCGGAGGCCGACCGTGCGGCTGCGAACCGCGTGCGCGCGGCCGAGGACGAGGCCGAGGAGCTGCTGCACGAGGCGCGCGCTCAAGCGGAGGCGGCGCGCAACCACGCGGTGGCGGACGTGGGCGCGATCCACGCGGAGGCCGAGCGCGTGCTCGCCGAGGCGCACGCCGAGGTCGAGCGCCTGCGCGCGGCGAGCGGCGAGAGCGTCGCGCAGGCGTCGAGCGAGGCGCACGCGCAGGCCGAGCAGGCGCTGGCGGCGGCGCGCGCCGAGAGCGAGCGGATCGTGACGGACGCGAGCGAGCGAGCGAGCGCGCTGATCGCGGACGCCGAGGCGCAGGCGCAGCGCGCGATCAGCTCGGGGGGCGAGGATCTGGAGAAGCTGCGCGCGGATGCGCTCGAGCAGGCGCAGCGCGTGCGCGCGAAGGCGCGCAAGGACGCGCGCGAGATCGTCGGCGAAGCGCACGTCGTCGCGCGCGAGGTGCTGCGCGAGGGAGGCGAGCTGTCGCGCAACCTGCGCGAGCTGTCGGCGTCGCTGCGCAACAATGCCGAGCGCCTGCTGCGCGACGTGCGACTGGCGCACGGCAGCATGACGGCGCGCTTGGATCAGGCGAGCCCGAGCGGCGGCGTCGGCGCGGGGCGATCGAGCGACGTCGGCGACCGCGCGCGCACGCGCGACTTCGACGACGGCGACGACGATCTCGAAGTGCCGGAGTTCATTCCGCCGGAGTGAGGTTGCGAAGTCGGCGCGCGGCAACCCGCGAACGCGACTTGCAGACAACGCGCTGCGGTTGTGTCCCAAGCGCGGCGTACGCTCGGAGCATGATCGAGCTCACACCGAGCCAGAAGGGCGCCGCGGCGGAGGCGGCCATCACGTCGGCGGTGATCCAGCTCGGCCTGACCGTGCTGCGACCACTGTGCGAGGGACGCCGCTACGACCTGGTCATCGATCTGGAGCCTGAGCTCCTGCGGGTCCAGTGCAAGCTCGCGCAGCTGGTCGGCGGCGTGCTCTCGATCCGCCTTCAGACATCGCGCTACACACCGTCGGGCTACGTGTTCACGACCTACTCACCGCAGGAGATAGATGCCGTTGGCGCCTACTCGGTTGAGCTGAATCGTTGCTTCCTGGTGCCGATCTCCGAGGTAGCCGGAAGGCGAGGCGTCCACCTTCGGATCGAGCCGAGCCGGAACAATCAGGCCCGCCGGGTCAGGTGGGCCGACGAGTACGAGCTCGGCCGGGTGCTCCGCGAGCTTCGAGTCGCGCCGATCGGTACGACGGCAGCTAGACTTCCTGAGCGCGTTTCGGGGCTATAGCTCAGTTGGGAGAGCGTCCGGCTGGCAGCCGGGAGGTCGTCGGTTCGAGCCCGACTAGCTCCATTTCTGGAGTTCGCGCGTAGACGCTCGGCGGGATCGACCCTCTCGCACGAGTGTTCAGGTGCGGCTGGAGTCCTCTGGCGCTGTCAGGAATGCACGATCAGCACAGGGGGCGTGGCGTGCCCCACCACGGCCGCTGAGACGCTGCCGAGCAGATGCCCCGCGAGCCCGCGACGGCGGTGCGAGCCGAGCACGATCAGGCTCGCTTTGCGCTGCTCGGCGAGCTCGACGATCCCCTTCCAGGTCGGAGCCGCGCAGCTCGCCACGCTCTGGGACCGGAACCCCGCCTGCGCCGCCAGCGACGCTCCGTGCGCTGCGGTCTCCTCCGCGGCATTGCGGACCTCGGTGGCCTGCGCAGCGTTGAAGCGCCGCTCGCCCGTGGGCACGAATCCGACGTCGTTCGTCTGCCAGACGCAGACGATCAGCGCATCGCGTCCGGGCGCAAGCTGGCGGCCGGCCTGCTCGATCGCGTGCTTCGCGAGATCGGAGCCGTCGTAGGCGAACAGCACCGGCCCGGTAGGCGGCGTGGGCGTCGCGGCGCCCGCGTCACTCGACGCCATCTCAGTTCGCGCTTTCGGTCGCCGGATGCCCGGCGGTCAAGCCCGGGCGAAGTCTCGCCAGCAGCGGCGGCGAGTACCACGCTGCGCCCTCGCCCTCGACGAAGCGGTCGATGTCGGGCGTCTGCGGGCGCGCGCCGCCGAGCGCGTAGATCGCGACGCCGACCGCCGCGCCGCCGAGCGCGAGCGCGAGCCCGATCCACAGCGCGATGCCGGTGCCGGCGTCGAGATTGCCGCCGACTGTCGCTGCGAGGTGGGCGAAGATCGGCGCGATCATGAACGCCGCCACCGCCCGCATGAGCTCGACTATCGCGAACACGCGCTGAAGGCTGGCGGAGGGCAGCGAGAAGCCGGCGACGAACAGCGCAGGCGCGACGGTCGCGCCGAGGCCGATGCCGGTCAGCCCGGAGCCGACCAGCGTCGCCGCCTGGCTCGAGGGCACGTCGATCCGAAAGACGGCGATCCCGGCCGCGAGGAACACCATGCCGGCCAACGGCAAATAGTGGATCGCACGCTTGGTGATGACCAAGCCAAGCAGGATCGCGGTGATCGCCGCGCCGGCGACCTCCGGCAGGTAGAGCAGGCCCACGTGAAGTGGGCCGTAGCGTCCGACCAGCGCGCCGGCGGTCAGCGCGGTCGCCGACACCGAGGCTGCCGCCGCGAACAGCGCCACGACGATGCCCGCGACCGGCATCGTGCTGGTCAGCATCGTGCGGATCGTCAGAAGCGGCCGCTTCGCGCGGAACTGGTAAACGACCAGGACGACGATCGCGGCCAAGCCACCGAGCAACGGCGCGATGGTCACGGTGGCGAGGAAGGGGTGGGTCAGCAGCTCCGAGGCGCCGAAGAACGCAGCCAGGCAGCCGACGGCCGCCAGCGCGAGCGCCGGCAGGTCGCGCGGCGAGTCGGGATCGGCGGCCGGCGCATCGTCGAACGTCAGCACGGCCAGCACCAGCGCGCTGGTCGCGATCGCCGCGATGACCCAGAACAGCGGCCGCCAGGCGTGAGACTGCGCCTGCAGGCCGCCGATCGCCGGACCAAGTGCGACCGCCCCGAAGATGCACAGGTTCATGATCATCGCCGTGGTGCGCAGCTTGCTCGGTGGATAGCCAATCGCCAGCGGCGGCACGGCCGAGATCAGCAGCAGGCTCGTGCAGAGGCCCTGCAGCACGTGGCCGGCGATGTACATCCCCGGATCCTGCGCCGCCGCCGCGAGCACCGAGCCGATCACCAGCAGCGTGGCGTAGACGATCAGCATCCTTCGCTGCGGCAGGTGCTGGGCGAGCTGGACCGCCAGCACCGTGCCAGCCGCGTAGGCGGCGTTGCCCAGGCCCGAGCTGAGGCTCATCGTCTGCAGGCTCATGTGCAGCTGCTTCGCGATGATCGGCGTCAGCGGCTGAAGCGCGGCGGACAGAGCGAGGTAGGGGATCAGCGCGAACATCACCATCGCCGCGACGGCGGCGTAGCGGCCGGCGAGCGGGCCCTGGCGCATCAGTGATCGCCCTCCTGCCTGGCGAGACAGCGCGATGTCCGCGATTCGACCGTGGGCCTCGAGGAAGCGGGCGGGCAGGGCAACGGCGCAACAGCGACCGGTCGGCGCATGGCGGCGATCGGCTGCTGGGGAACGTGCGCAGGCGACTTTCTTGTCATCTCGTGGTCGTGTAGTTCCGTCGTGGCCGGACACCCGTCCGGCCACCGGCGTTTTAGCAGGCGCCCCCGCATCGCAGAGATGCGTACGTGGGCGCAGCTCGAATGCGCTTCTCACCACACGCCGGGAATCAACCGCGCGCGGCTCGCCGCGAAGCGGCGGTACGGCTCCCCGAGCCCGTCGAGCAGCGCGCGTTCCTCCGAGCGGATGCGAACCACGAGCCCGGCGGTCGGAATCACGATCAACGCCGCAAGCGACGCCCAGTTCCCCAGCGCCAGGCCGATGCCGAGGAACGTGAGGAGCATGCCGGTGTAGGACGGGTGGCGCACCCATCGGTACGGGCCGCGTTCGATCACCGCCTGATCCGGATGCACGCGGACGTCGATCGTGAAGAACTCGCCGAGCACCGCGACCGCCCACTGGCGGATCGCGATCCCCGCGCACATCAGCGCCAGCCCGACGACGAAGATCGGCCAGCGGCCGCCGGCGATCGCCGCCGAGTGCACGCCGCTCGCCAGCGCGAACGCTGCGAGCAGGCCCCCCACGACCGACACGATCACCGCGATCAGGCTGCCGTGATCGTCACGCGAGCCGTGCCGGTTGCGCCAGCTGCGAAAGCGAACGCGCTGCTCCATCGCGATGAACACGCCCAAGACGACGTAGAACGCGATCTTCGCGCCCGAGTCGGTGTACGGCAGCGGCGCCACGCGCCAAGTCTGTCAGCGTCACCCGCTTCCGCGGCTCAGAGCGTCACGACGCCCGGACGCAGGATCTCCGGGTCGTGACCGGGAACGACCGTCAGACCGCCGTCGCGCATCGCTCGCAGGCGCTCCGCCGAACGCCGCTGGCGCTCGTGGTCGTCGGCGAACAGCGGAAAGCGGTGGTCGTCGAGGCCGGACGCGAAATGCGCGACGTCCGCGCCGATCACGACGTCGCCGACCCGCACCGACTGATGTCCCGGCGTGTGCCCGGGCGTCAGCAGCAACTCGATGCTGCCGTCGCCGAGCAGGTCTGTGTCGCCGTCGACGAGGATCACCTCGCGACCGTCCTCGCCGGCGTAGTCGCGCGGCAGGAACACGTTGCGCCGCACCGCCGCGTCGTCGTGTCCGGCCTCCCATTCGCTGCGCTGGACGACGACCGGCACCGAGCTCGGGATCAGGCGCAGCCCGCCGACGTGATCCCAGTGCAGATGCGTCAGCACGACCTTCGTCAGCGTCCCGACGTCGATCTGCTCGGCGACGCTCCGCTCCTGCTCGAGCGCGAACACGCCGAACACGTCCGGACGGTCGTAGTAGCCCGCCGGGTCGTCGATCGCGGCCGGGTTCAGGCCGGCGTCGATCAAGATCCTCTCACTCGAAGTCTCGACGACGTACGCCGGCACCGGATAGCGGAACGCTCGGTCGAGATCCTCGCCCTTGCGAAACAGCCCTGCCGGCGCCGTGAACCATCCGACGTTCAGTCGTTCGAGCTTCATCGCTCCTCAGCCGAGCGGTTCGCCGGCGTTGAGCCGGTTGCCGTCGGGATCGGTGATCGTCGTTCGCCGCACGGCGCCGCCGAGGCTCTCGATCGGCTCCGCCTGCACGCCGCGCTCGGCGAGCCCCGCGCAGAACGCGTCGAGGTCGTCGACCAGCAACGTGTTCAACGACGTTCCCGCGCGCTCCGGATCGGCGATCACGTACACCCACCCCGAGTCCGTGACGCGCCACGCCGCCTCGGCGGCGTTCGGCAGCAGCTCCGGCGGGACCCCGAAGAAGCGCGTGTACCACTTGACCGCCGCGTCGCGGTCGGTGACCGGGATGCCCGCGAAGACGTGCGTCAGGCTCATCGCGACGATGTTCCCATACGGGCGGACGCGCGCGAGTCCCGCCGCGCTCGCGATCGGACGCCGGCGTACACTGACCGCGACCCGCCCGCGAACGAGGAGGTCGAGATGGACAGCCAGTTGCCGCCCGGACCGCGCACGCCGAGCGTGCTGCAGACGCTCGGCTGGTGGAGCCGGCCCGCCGCCTATCTCGATCGGTGCCGCGCGCGCTACGGCAACCGCTTCACGATCCGCCTGCTCGGACAGTCGCCGTTCGTGATCATCTCCGACCCCGACGAGATCAAGCAGATCTTCACGGCGCCGCCCGACGTCCTGCATCCGGGCGAGGGCGCGCGCATCCTCGAGCCGGTCATCGGGCCGAGCTCGGTCATCCTGCTCGACGAGGGCCCGCACATGCGCCAGCGCAAGCTGCTGCTGCCGGCGTTCCACGGCGAGCGGATGCAGCGCCTCGCCGGCCTGATATCGGAGCTCGCCGAGAGCGAGGTCGCGTCGTGGCCGCTCGGGCGGCCGGTCGCGCTGCACCCGCGCGTGCAGCGGCTCACGCTCGAGGTGATCCTGCGCGCCGTCTTCGGCCTCGAGCGCGGCGCACAGCTCGACGAGCTGCGCGACCTGATGACCGAGCTGCTCGCGTTCGGCGAGAGCCCGCTGTCGCTCGTGCCGCCGGCCCAGCGGCTGCTCGCCGGCCGCGGGCCGATGGCGCGCCTGCAGTGCGCCCGCTCGCGCTCGGACGAGCTGATCTACGGGCTGATCGAGGAGCGCCGCGCGCGGGAGTCCGACGGCGACGATGTGCTCTCGCTGCTGCTCGGCGCGCGCGACGAGGACGGCGAGCCGATGACCCCCGCCGAAATGCGCGACGAGCTCGTCACCGCGCTCGTCGCCGGACACGAGACAACCGCCTCGCAGCTCGCTTGGGCGTTCGAGCAAATCGCGCGCGACGAGCGCGTTCAGCGACGGCTGCACGAGGAGCTCGACGGCGGCGGCGACGAGTACCTCGCCGCAACGATCAACGAGATCCTGCGTCGCCGTCCCGTCGTGCCGAACGCCGAGCCGCGCCTCGTCAAGCAGCCGATCGAGATCGGCGGGATCGAGTACCAGCCCGGCGTCGTGCTGTTCGCGAGCGCGCACCTGCTCCATCACGACCCCGCGATCTACCCCGACCCGCATGCGTTCCGGCCCGAGCGCTTCCTCGAGAAGCCGCCAGGCACGTACACGTGGATCCCGTTCGGCGGCGGCCGGCGGCGCTGCCTCGGCGCGAGCTTCGCGCTGCTCGAGATGAAGCTCGTGCTGCGCGCCGTGCTCTCGCGCTGCGAGCTGCGTCCGGCGGCCGACGCGCCCGAGACGACGTGCCGGCGCGGCATCACGTTCAGCCCCTCCGGCGGGAGCCGCGTGATCCTCGCGCCGCACGCAGCCGCCGGTGCGACCTCGCGCGCGAGCTCAGCCGACGTGCCCGTCCCCGCCTGAGCCCCGGCGCGTCACTCGGCGAGCGGCTCACGCGCGAGCTCGTGTCGCACGCGGTCGCGCGAGTCGGCGTAGCGAATCGCCTCGTACGCGATCAACCCGGTCAGCAGCGCCGCGATGATCCCCAGCGTCGCCAGCGCCGAGATCGAGCCGGTCGCCGGCAGCAGCGCGAGCAGCACGATCGCGCAGAGCAGGCGTCGCACGCTGAGCGTTCGCATGTTGCGCAGGCGGAACGCCACGTGCGCGAGCAGGTACAGCGCCGTCCCGCCGAGCAGCGCGCACGCCGGCACGAGCGCGAGCGACCGATCGACGTGCTCGAGCGTCAGCTTCAGGCCAACGGCGAGCAGCGCGACGCCAGCGACCATCGGGAAGTGCAGGTACGAGTACGAGTCCCGCGCGATCCCGTTGCGCTCGCGGCCGGCCGTCGCTTTCGCGAGCCGCCGCCGCGCGACGATCGCCGTGACGTCGAAGTAGATCCACCACAGCGCCGCCGCCACGACGATGCCGAGCGCCGCCGCGACGACGACACCGACGCCGATCGACGCCTTCGCGCCCACGCCGAGCGCGACGATCGACTCGCCCAGCGCGATGATCACGATCGCGCCGTGACGCTCGGCGAAGTGCGCCGGAACGAGCTTCCAGCCGTCCTGGCCGAACAGGAACGGCCCACCCGTGTCGAGCAGCAGCGCGAGCCCCCAGATCGCCACGCGCACGCCCCCCGACGTCGCCGCGGCGACGAACAGCAGCCCCGCGCCGACGGTCGTGCTCACGGCGAGCCCGAGCACCGACTGGCGCAGCGCGCGGTCGTCGCGGCTCGCGAGCATGAACAGGAAGATGTGCGCCGCGCGCACGACCGCATACGCGCCCGCGAACAGCAGGCCCTCCGAGCCGAACGCCCCCGGCACGCACAGCGCCGCCACGAGGAATGCCGCCATCGCGACGAACATCGTCAGGCGCACCGCGCCCTCCTCCGGGTCGACGACGCTCGTCAGCCACGCGTAGCCGACCCACGACCACCACAGCATGCCGAGCACGAGCACGCCCTTGAGCATCCCGCCCCACGTCGGCGTGCGCGCGATCAGCGTCGTGCACTGGGTCAGCGCGAGCACGAACACGAGGTCGAAGAACAGCTCGAGCGGCGTCACGCGCTCGTCGTCGCGCAGCGTCGCGCTGACGCGGTGTGACTCGCCCCCCCGGTCCTGCTCGCTCGAGCGGTGCGCGCTCACGCGCGCATCTTCGCAGTCGCGGCTCGCGCTCCGACGGCGCGGCCGGCGCGCCGGGCCGCGCGGCCCGGCGCGCCGCTGTGCATCCGACTTAGTGCAGCGACATGTTCGGCTCGCCGGCCGAGTTCAACCCGGTCGCCGAGATCGTGCACGTGCCGCCCTTCGGCGTGCCCCCGTTGTACGCCTGCGTCAGGCAGTTGCGCAGCGCGAGCTGCGCCCAGTAGTTCGGGTGCAGGTCTTCCTGGATTTCATACGGCGGGAAGATCGCCGTGATCGTACGGATCTGGTTGATCCACTCCGTTTTGTCCACCGCGCCGGCGCCCTTCCACGAGGACAATCCCTCTTCCTCGAGCAGGCCGACCCCTTTCTCGCACAGGCGGCGCCCGTTGAACGCGCTCGACAGTTCCATCGTCTTCACGTTCGACAGGCCCGACGCGCTCGCCGCGCCGAGCACCGTGCTGTCGATCGTCGGCAGCATCTTTTCGTTGGCGTAGTTCGCGTCCTTGTTCCAGAAGCCGCAGCCGCCGACTTCCTGGCGCGTATAGCCGTTCTGCGAGTAACGGAAGCCCGAGCCGAGCGGGATCGGCGACGGGTAGTCCTGCACGAGGATCGTGTACTGCGAGCTCGAGTAGCCCGCGTTCGTCATCGCCTGCGCGACGTTGTCGATCGCCGTCGTGATTTCGCCCTTCACCTTCGCGACGTTGCTCGAGCTGAAGTTGTTCGTCACCGAGCTTTCTTCGCTGCAGTAGTCCGGCCACCACGACGGCGAGAGCAGCCAGTCCTCGACGCACGTCTGAACGATGCTCGCGAAGTTGAAGTTGTTGCCGCCGATCGACAGCGCGACGAGCTTGACGTTGTGCGACGCCGCGAAGTGCTGCAGCATCAGCGCCTGGCCTTCTTTGCCGCCCGAGTTGTAGAAGTCGATGCCCGGCTTGAACGTGCCGCCTTCGGTGAACATCGACGTCTTCGCGCCCGAGCACGCCAGGTCCTCGCCGCTGACGCCGTTGCCGATGTAGACCTCGGCCGACTTCGAGCGGTGACAGCCCGAGATCAGTTCGCCGTTGCCCGACGCGTTGTCGTCGTACGCCGTCGGACCGAGCGCGTCGATCTCCGACGAGCTCTTGTTCGTGTTGCCAGCCCAGCGGCCGGCCTCGCCCGAGATGTAGGAGTCGCCGACGCTCGCCGTCCACGGCGAGCCGCTGCCCGGTCCGTCGGCTCGCGCCGGCGCGGTCGGCAGGCCGAGACTCCAAGCGAGCGCCATCAGCGCGAGCCCCACGACGCCGAGGACGAGCGTGCTGCGGCCGCGAGCAGCCGATGATCGATACATGCCTTCTCCCCCTGCTGCGCGTCACGCGCCTCCCGCGGACGCTGTCCTCGCCACCCTATCCGGGTGGCACGACGCGTTTCAATACCTCGCGCGCCGGCGCGCACCGCGCCCCGTTGGCGGGCGCGCTCTCGCGCGCGGCGTCTCCGACCCGCAGCTCAGGCGCCGCAGCTCAGGCGCTGCCGGCGACGCGCGACGGCGCCTCGCCCCACAGCTCCTCGAGGCGGTAGAACGAGCGCGCCTCGGGTGTGAACACGTGCACGACGACGTCGAGGTAGTCCATCAGGATCCAGTCGGCGCGACTCGCCCCCTCGACCCGTCGCGGCAGCACGCCGTGCTCTCGCTTGAGCCCCTCGTGGACACCGTCGTGGATCGCCTTCGTCTGCCGCGTCGTGTTGCCCGAGCAGACCACGAAGTAGTCGGTGTAGTCGAGCACCCCACGCAGGTCGAGCTCGACGATCTCGATCGCCTTCTTGTCGTCCGCGAGGCGCACGATCTCCGCCAGCAGCGCCTCTCCCCTCATCTGCTCGCCTCCCGCGCGCGCGCGCCGTAGAGGCCGTGCTCGGCGATGTACTCGGCGACGGCCGGACCGACCAGCTCCTCCAGCGGCTCGTCGGCCGCGGCGCGCTCGCGCACGAGCGAGGAGGAAACCTCGACCAACGGCGAGTCGAGGAAGCGCACGCGCGACCGCGCCGGCGCCAGCGGCTCGAGCGCCGCGGTCACGCCGCGGCGGTCGGCGCCGGGGCGCGCGGCGACCGCGACGTCGGCCAGCTCGAACAGCCGCCGCGGCTCGTGCCACGCGGGGATCGTCGCGGCGATGTCGGCGCCAACGATGAACGTCAGCTCGGCCTCCGGATGGCTCGCATGGATGGCGTCCAAGGTATCCACGGTATAGGACGGCCCGTCGCGTTCGAGCTCGAGCGCGCAGACCTCGACGCGCTCGACGCCCGCGAGCAGCAGCCGGCACATCTCGAGGCGCCGCTCCGCGCCCGGCTCGTGCTCGACCGGCTTGTGCGGCGGCCAGCGCGCCGGCATCAGCACGACGCGCGAGAGCGACAGCTCGCGCAGCGCGTGCTCGGCGATCGCCACGTGGCCGACGTGCGGCGGGTTGAACGTGCCGCCGAGGATGCCGAGCGAGCCCAGCGCCTCGCGGCCGGCGCGAGGCTCAAGCGCGGACGTGTCCGTCGCCCTCCACGAGGTACTTGAACGTGCACAGCTCGCGCAGCCCGATCGGGCCGCGCGCGTGCAGCTTCTGCGTCGAGTTGCCGATCTCCGCGCCCATCCCGAACTCGCCGCCGTCGGTGAAGCGCGTCGAGGCGTTGACGTACACGCACGCCGCGTCGACCCCGAGCTGGAACGCGCGCGCGGCGGCGGTGTCGCGCGTCACGATCGCCTCGGAGTGACCGCTGCCGTAGCGGCCGACGTGCTCGATCGCCTCATCGACCGAGTCGACGACGCCGACGGCGAGCGTCAGCGACAGGTACTCGCTCGCCCAGTCCTCCTCCGTCGCCGCCTGCACGAGCGCCGAGTCCGTCAGCGACGCCTCGCTCTCGAGCGGCGAGCCGCCGGCGCCCGCCGCAGGCTCCCGCTCGCTCTCGTCGCGCGCGAGCTCGAGCACGCGCTCGTCCCCGCGCACGACCACGCCGGCGTCCGTCAGCGAGCGCACGATCCGCGGCACGAAGCTCGGCGCGAGCTCGCCGTGGACGAGCAGCGTCTCGATCGCGTTGCACACGCCGGGGCGCTGCAGCTTCGCGTTGAGCACGATCTCCTCCGCCTGCGCCTCCTGCGCCGAGGCGTCGACGTACACGTGGCAGTTGCCCGACGCCGCGTACATCACCGGCACCGTCGCGACCGCCTGCAGCGCCTCCTTCAGCCCCTCGCCGCCGCGCGGGATGATCAGGTCGACGGTGTCGCGCTGCGTCGCCAGCTCGGCGAGCTCGGCGCGCCCGCCGCCCGCGACGAGGCTCACGCTGCCCGCGGGCAAGCCCGCCGCGACGGCCGCCTCCGAGGCGATCTGCGCGAGCGCGGCGTTCGAGTGCTCGGCGGAGGAGGAGCCGCGCAGCACGATCGCGTTGCCCGACTTCAGACACAGCGCCGCGGCGTCGATCGTCACGTTCGGACGCGCCTCGTAGACGACCGCGACGACGCCGAGCGGGACGCGCACCTTGCGCACGTCGAGGCCGTTCGGCAGCCGCCGCCCTTCGATCACCTCTCCGACCGGGTCCGGCAGCGCGACGATCTGCCTGACCGCGCGCGCGACCTGCGCGACGCGCTCCTCGTCGAGGCGCAGCCGGTCGAGCAGCGCCTCGCCGATCTCCGCTTCGGCGCCGAGCTGCATGTCGCGCTCGTTCGCGACGAGGATCTCCTCCAGGCGCCCCTCGAGCGCGGCCGCGATCGCATCGAGCGCGGCATCCCTGACGTCGCTGTCCAGCCGCGCGAGCGCGCGCGAGGCGCGCTTTGCGGCGCCGCAGACCTCTGCGACCGATGCGACGGCGGTGGCCATGGCCCCTACAGCGTACGACCCTCGCGCGAGCGTGCGCTCAGTCGACGACGAGGTAGTCGCGATGCACCGCCTCCTCGCTCGCGCGCGGGAAGCGCTCGCGCACGGCGGCCGACTTCAGCCCCTGCACGCGCCGAAGCTCCTCGGCTGAGTAGTTGCTGATGCCCTTCGCCACCGGCCTCAGCCGCCCGCTCGAGGAGCCGTCGCGCTCGATGATCTCGACCGCGTCGCCCGCGTCGAACTCGCCCTCGACGTCGCTGACGCCGACCGGCAGCAGGCTCGCGCTCCCCTCGCGCAGCGCGCGCGCCGCGCCCGGGTCGACAATCACCCGGCCGCGCGTCGGCTTCGCGTACTTCAGCCACAGCTTGAACGAGCTGTAGCGCGCTTCGCGCGCCGGGAAGCGCGTGCCCGCGCGCTCGCCCGCGAGCACCGCGCGCAGCGCCTCCGGACGCGCGCCGTTGCAGATCGTCGTCTGGATCCCAGCCGCCGTCGCCATGTCGGCGGCGACGACCTTCGAGCGCATCCCGCCGGAGCCGAGCGGCGAGGTCGTGTGGCCGATCTCGAGCCGCTCGACGGTGGTGAAGTCATCCATCTCGCGGACGATCTTCGCGTCGGGGTAGATCCGCGGATCGGCCGTGTAGAGGCCGTCGATGTCGGTCAGCAGGATCAGCTCCTGCGCCGAGACCAGCACCGCGACCTGCGCCGCGAGGAAGTCGTTGTCGCCGAACGAGATCTCATCCGTCGCCGTCGTGTCGTTCTCGTTGATCACCGGCAGCACGCGCCACTCCAGCAGCGTCGTCAGCGTCTGGCGCGCGTTGAGGTAGTGCGTGCGCGCGCTCATGTCGAAGAACGTCAGCAGCACCTGCGCGCTGCTCACGCCGAGCTCGCGCAGCAGCTCGTCGTAGATCCGATAGAGCTTGCCCTGGCCGACCGCGCTCGCCGCCTGCAGCTCCCTGATCGAGCTCGGCCGCTGCGCCAGCCCCATCACGCGCATCCCGCGCGCGATCGCGCCGCTCGTGACGACGATTACCTCGCCGCCGCGCGCATGCAGCTCGGCGAGCGTCTCGCAGACGCTGCGCAGGACGTCGACGCGCGGCTCGCCGTCGCTCCCCGCGACGACGCTCGAGCCGAGCTTGACCACGACGCGCCTCATGCGATGAGCTTATGCGTCCGGATCGAGCTCGAAGACCGAGCCCGCGATCTCGATCTCGTCGCCCGGCTGAAAGCCCTCGGCCTGCAGTGCCCTGAGCACGCCGATCCGCCGCAGTCGCCCCTCGAAATGCGCCATCGCGTCCTCGTTGTCGACGTCGTAGCGCGCGAGCAGCCGCTCGATCCCGCGCCCGCGCACGGCGAACGCGCGCGGGCCGAGCCGCTCGACCTGGAAGCCGCTCGCGCCGGCCGGGCGGAAGACCATGTGCTCGGCCAGCCGCTCGACCGCGCCCGCGCCCTGCGCATCCGCGCCGTCGTCCTCGACCCCCTCGCCCACGCCGCTCGCCGGCCCGGCGGCGGGCACGCTGCGCAGCAGCTCGCTCGCGAGCTCCCCCAGGCCCGCGCCCGTCGCGCTCGACGTCGCGATCACCGGCGTCTGCTCGCCGAGCCGCTCGCGCCACTCGGCGACCGCCTCGCGCACGCCCCGCTCGTCGAGCAGGTCGCACTTCGACAGCGCGAGGATCCGCGGCAGCCGCGACAGGCGCTCGTCGTGCGCCGCCAGCTCGCGCTCGATCGTCGCGTGGTTGACGACCGCGTCTGCGTCCTCCTCGCCGCTCAGCTGCGGCGCGACGTCGAGCACGTGCACGAGCAGGCGCGTGCGCTCGACGTGCGCGAGGAAGTCGTGGCCGAGCCCGGCGCCGTCGCTGGCGCCCTCGATCAGCCCCGGGATGTCCGCGAGCACGAGCTGGCGGTCGTCGCCTTCGAGCACGCCGAGCACCGGCGAGAGCGTCGTGAACGGGTAGTCGGCGACCTTCGGCGCCGCGCGCGTCAGGCGCGCGAGCAGCGAGGACTTGCCGGCGTTCGGCAGCCCGACGAGGCCGACGTCGGCGAGCAGCTTCAGGCGCAGCTCGAGCCAGCCCTCCTCGCCGGGCAGCCCGCGCTCGGCGAAGCGCGGCGCCTGGCGCGTCGGCGTCGCAAAGCGCTTGTTGCCCTTGCCGCCGGGGCCCCCGCGCGCGACCGTCGCGCGCTGCCCGTCCGCGAGCAGCTCCCAGCGGCGCCCCGCGATGTCCTGCCCGTCCTCGTCCGGCGCAGAGATCTGCGTGCCCGGCGGCACGGCGATCTCGAGCGTGCGCCCGTCGGCGCCGTGGCGCTGCGCGCCTTCGCCGTGCCCGCCGCGCCCCGCGCGGTAGTGCGCCTTGCGCCGGAACCCCTGCAGGTCGCGCAGCGACTCGTCGCACACGAGCACGACCGCCCCACCGTGGCCGCCGTCGCCTCCGTCGGGACCGCCGCGCGGCACGTGCGCTTCGCGGCGAAAGCTCGTCGAGCCGTCGCCGCCGGCGCCCGCCTGGACGTGGATCCTCGCGCGATCGTGAAGCACAGTGGCATGCATCGTGACACTCGCCTGCGGCTGCGAGCGACGCGCAGCCTCCAAGCCACGCGCGAGGGTGCTAGATGTTGGGCTCCGCACAACCCCGCACGAACCGAGGCCCGACACGATGAGCACCGATCCCGCACCGTCCAGCGACCGCGTCCTGCTGATCACCGGCGCCTCGACCGGCATCGGCGCCGCCACCGCCCGGCACGCGGCCGCCGCCGGCTGGCGACTCGTGCTCGCCGCCCGCTCGCAGGAGAAGCTCGACGCGCTCGCCGACGAACTCGGCGGCGCCGAGCGCGCGATCGCCGTGCGCTGCGACGTGACCGAGTGGGACGAGCAGCAGGCGCTCGTCGAGCGCGCGCTGTCGGCCTACGGGCAGATCGACGCCGTGTTCGCCAACGCCGGCTTCGGCGGCCCGCGCGGGTTTCTCAGCGACACGCCCGAGCACTGGCGCGAGATGGTCCTGACGAACGTCTACGGCGCCGCGCTGACGCTGCGCGCGACGATCCCCGCGCTGAAGCAGTCCGAAGGCCACCTGCTGCTGACCTCGAGCGTCGCCGGGCGCCGTGCGCTGCCCGGCTCGCTCTACTCGTGCACGAAGCACGCCGTAACGGCGATGGGCGAGGCGGCGCGTCAGGACCTCACCGGGACCGGCGTGCGCGTCACGCTGATCGAGCCCGGCATGGTCGACACGCCGTTCTTCGACAACCGCCCGAGCAACGCGCTGCACGGCGACGACATCGCGCGCGCCGTGATCTACGCGCTCGCGCAGCCGTCGCACGTCGACGTCAACGAGATCCTGATCAGGCCCGTCGCCCAGGACGGCTGAGCCCCGCTACGCCGCCGCGAGCCGCCGCGCGAGACACAGCTCGAGCGCGGCCGCGCCGCCGGCGACGGCGACCGTCCCGAGCGCGCCCGCCGTCGGCAGCTCCTCGCGCGCCGCCACCGTCGCCAGCGCGTCGACCGCGTCCGCCGCCGCGCACGCGACCTGGACCTGCGCCGCCGTGCGCCGCTCGCCCAGCGTGCACAGCGCGAGCGCTCCGAGCGCGACGTCGCGCGCGCCGAGCGAGTGAGCGAGATAGCGAACCGCCGGATGCCGTGCGTGCTCGCCGAGCCAGCGCGAGGTGACCTGCTCGGGGGCGATCAGCACCGCGACGCCGAGCGCGACGCGCCCTGCAGCGAGCGCGCCGGCGACTCGACGCGGATCGATCGTCACGTCTCGCGCCGGCTAGGAGGCGACGTCGGCCGGCACGACGCTGACCGTGCGCCCGCGACGACCCGTCGTGAACTGCACCGTGCCGGCGGCGCGCGCGTACAGCGTGTCGTCCTTGCCGATGCCGACGCCCGGCCCCGGCCGGAAGCGCGTGCCGCGCTGGCGCACGATGATCTCGCCGCCCGCGACCGTCTGGCCCGCGAACGTCTTCACGCCGAGGCGCTGCGCGTTCGAGTCGCGCCCGTTGCGGCTCGAGCCGAGCCCCTTCTTATGAGCCATCGGACGGCTCCTCCTTCGCTTTCGCGCTCTGCGTTTTCGCTTTCGCTTTCGCCGGTTTCGCGGTGGCCGGTTTCACGGCGGGTGCTTTCGCTTTCGCTTTCGCCGCCGCCGGTTTGCCGCTTGACGCAGCTTTCGCTTTCGCCGCCGGTTTGCCGCCAGCCTCGGCTTTCGCTTTCGCTGCCGGTTTCTCGCCGGTCGCTTTCGCCGGAGCCGCTTTCGCAGCCGGCGCTTTCGCTTTGCCGTGCGCGATCTCCGTGACCTCGATCTGCGTCAGGTCCTGGCGGTGGCCCGTGCGGCGCTTGTAGCCGCGCTTCGGCTTGAACTTGAACACGCGCAGCTTCTCGCCGCGCACGTGCGCGACGACCTTCGCCGTGACCTGCACCGACTCCAGGCCGGCTTTGTCGAACACGGCGTCCTCGGAGCGGTAGAGGATCGGCTCGAGCTTCACGTTCGAGCCCTCCTGCACCGCGAGGCGCTCCACGAGCAGCCGCTGGCCGCGCTCGACGCGGTACTGCTTGCCGCCGGTCTTCACGATCGCGTACATGTCTTGTCCTGGTCTTGGAGTTCTCTTGCCTCGCGAGGCGCCGCGCTCGGCCGCCGCGCGACGGGGTCTACTCCGGCGTCGCGGGCGCCTTGGCAGCGGAACGGCGTCGCCCGCCCCTGCGGCCACGACGCCGAGGCTTCGATTGTAGGCCATCCGCGGCGTCGTCGTCCGGCTGCGCCTCGGCGTCCGGTGCGTCCTTCGGCGCGAGCTCCTGCTCGGGCTCGGAGTCGACCGCCGTCGGCGACTCGTGCAGCCCCGCTTCGCGCCGCGCGTCGGCATCCTCGCTGTCGGCCGGCGCGCGACGGCCGCGCGCGCGCGATCGCGCACGTTCGCCGGCGCGGCCGCCCTCGCCCGAACCCGACGCGCGTCGCCCGCCGCGAGCGCCGTTGCGCGAAGAGCTCGAGCGCGTCGGCGGGCGCACCACCTCACCGGACTCGTCGAGCAAAAACGCGCTCGCCGCCGTGCGCCCGACCTGGTCGATCCGCACCATCCGCTTCGTCCCGACCTCCGACGCCGCGCCGGCGATCGAGATGATGTAGCCGTCGATTTTCGCGACCGCGTCGTCGACGTCGTACATGTGCGGCTCGACGATCTCGACAAGCACCTCGTCGCCCTGTCGGAACGGCAGCGCGCGCTCCTCGACCTCCTCGCGCGTCCCCTCGAACGTGATCGCGAAGTGGTCGAGCGCGAGTCCTTCCGAGCCCTCGAACAGGAACGACTTGCCCGTCTCGGACTCGAGCGCATGCAGCACGCGCGAGCCGTGACCGGTGAACTCGGCCGTCACGCGCGGGTTGATCTGCACGAGGAACGCGTCCGTGTCCGCGCGTTCGGCGGCGACGTCGCGCAGGCGGCGCTCGAATTCGATCGCGATCGTCTCCTCCGAGCGGATCACGCCCTCGCCCTCGCACGTCGGGCACGGCCGGCTCATGATCTCGCGCACGCCCTCGGTCACGTTCTGGCGCGTCATCTCGACCAGCCCGAGCTTCGAGATCTCGGCCGTGAACGTCTTCGTGCGGTCCTCGTCGAGCGTCTTGCGCAGCACCTTCATCACCGCGTCGCGGTTGCGCGCGCGCGCCATGTCGATGAAGTCGATCACGATGATCCCGCCGATGTCGCGCAGGCGCAGCTGGTTGACGACCTCCTCGGCCGCCTCGAGGTTCGTCTTCGTGATCGTGTCCTCCAAGCCCGCGCCCTTGCCGCGGCCGATGAAGCTGCCGGAGTTGACGTCGATCACCGTCAGCGCCTCGGCGTAGTCGATGATCAGGTAGCCGCCGCTCGGCAGGTCGACGCGGCGCGAGAGCAGCCCCTCGATCGCCTTGTCGACCGCGTACGCCTCGAACAGCGGCTGCTCCTCCTGCCACAGCTCCACGCGCTCGACCAGCTCCGGCGCCGTGCGCGTAAAGAACGAGACGAGCCGGCGGTACTGCTGCTCGTCGTCGACGATCGCGCGCTCGAAGTGCGCCGAGAAGATGTCGCGCACGACGCGCACGGAGAGGTCGGCCTCCTGGAAGACCAGATCCGGCGCGATCGTGTCCTCGACGCGCTTGACGAGCACCTCATGCAGCTTGTGCAGGTACTTCAGCTCGCGTTCGAAGTCCTCGCGCTTGGCGCCGTGCGCGGCCGTGCGCACGATCACGCCGCCGCCGCCGATCTCCAGTTTCGAGGTCTGGCGGCGCAGTCGCTCGCGCTCCTTGTCCTCGAGGCGGCGCGAGACGCCGATGCCCTCGCCGGTCGGCGCGTAGACCATGTAGCGCCCGGCGATCGTCAGCTCCATCGACAGCCGCGCGCCCTTCGTCTTCAGCGGGTCCTTGACGACCTGCACGACGATCTCCTGCCCGGGCTTCAGCAGGTCGGCGATCCTGCGCCCGGCGCCCGACCCGCGCCCGCGCCGCGGCGTCTCGACGCCCGGCAACACGATCTCGTCGACGTGCAGGAAGCCGTTCTTCTCCAGGCCGATGTCGACGAACGCGGCCTCCAAGCCGGGCAGGACGTTGTCGACCTTGCCCTTGTAGATGTTGCCGACGATCGAGCGGCCGCCGCGACGCTCGATGTACAGCTCGGCGATCCGATAGCCGGCCTGCTTACCTCCGCCGCTGCCGCGTTTGCGCGCGGGCGTCGCCTTCGAGGCTTTCGAGGCCGAGCCGGCTTTGCGGCTCGCCGACGAGCGGGGGGAGTGGGCGCTCCGCCCGCCTCCAAGAGCGCGACGCGCGTCTCCGCGCGGTCGACGCTGACAAGTACTTGCTTTTTCAAGATGAGCTCTTTCCATGTTGGATCGAGGCGTCTGCGATCTCGCGAGCGCCCCGTTGGCCGATCGCCGATCCGTGACTGCGTGCTCGTCGGCCCGGGCACCGGGTGCATATCCGGCGGGACGACGGTCTAGCGGGAGTGGCGTGGCGTTCATTGATGTCTGTTAGCGCAGGACGCGACCCTTCAGAGCCTGCGAGGCACGCGCCTGTATGTAAACCGATTGCAGCAGGCCCATCGCCAACAACGTCGTGATTACCGACGAGCCGCCATAGCTCATGAGCGGCAACGGGACGCCGGTGATCGGCATGATCCCGATCGTCATTCCAACGTTGACGAAGACCTGAAACATGAGCATAGCCGTTACTCCGGCAGCAACGAGCGAGCCGAACAGGTCCTTCGACATCACGAGGATGCGCAGCGCGCGCCAGATCATCAGGCCGTAGAGCACGAGCACGAGCGCCGCCCCCACGAACCCGTACTGCTCGCCGACGGCGGCGAACACGAAATCGGTGTGATCCTCGGGCACGTAGTTCAGTCGCGTCTGCGTCGCGTTGATCCCGCGCCCGGTCTTCTGTCCGGAGCCGATCGCGATCTTCGACTCCTCCTGTTGGTAGCCTTCCTTCTCGGGGTTGGTCGACGGGTGCAGGAACGCCGTCAGCCGCTGCACCTGGTAGGGCTTCAGCACGTGCACGCCCGCCGCCGGCGCCGCGACGAGCACGATCGTCAGCGACACCAGGCCGAGCGCGATCAGCGCCGTCAGGTGCTTCCACGACGCGCCCGCGATGAACAGGAGCGTCAACGCGATCACGACGTACACCATCCCCGAGCCGAGGTCCGGCTGGGCGATCACGAACATCGCCGGCACGAGCGCCGCGAGCATCACGAGCGCGGTCGTCTCGCGCCGCTGCAGCTTGCGCGCGCGATCGACCACCAGCGAGGCGAGCGCGACCGTCAGCAGCACCTTGCCGAGCTCCGAGGCCTGGAAGGAGAAGAACGGCAGGCTGATCGCGCGCTGCGAGCCGCGCGCGGTGTGACCGAGCCCGAGCACGGCGAGGATGCTGAGGATCAGCGCGCCGTAGATCACGTTTTTCAGCGGCCGCAGGCGCGCGTAGTCCAAGCGCGAGAGCCCGAGCATCAAGAGGAAGCCGACGATCAGGTACGTCGCCTGGCGGTCGGTGTAGTAGTGCGGCTGGCCCGGGACGAGGTCTTTCGTGGCCGCTTTCAGCGTCACGATCGAGCAGACGCCGAGCGCGGCGACGGCGAGCGTCAGCACCGGGTCGACCGGCAGGCGCACCGTGCGCGCGCCGGTCGCCGGCGGCGCGCTCGGCGCCTCCGGCGCCGTGATCGGGCTGAGCGGCGTCAAAACGTCTTCGAGCTCCCGACGACGAACTTCTTTTCCTTGCCGAACCACTGCGAGGCCATCAGGCGCGCGATCGGCGCAGCCGTTTCCGCGCCGAACCCGCCCTGCTCGACCGTCACCGCGAGCACGATCGGGCGCTTCGGATCGCCGACGTAGCACATGTACCACGATTGGTCTTCCTTGCCGGCGTGTTCGGCCGTGCCCGTCTTGCCGTAGACCGGGTGTTCTGACTGGTTCCAGCCGGCCCACACGTCCGCCGAGGTCCCGCCGGGCTCGCTCGCCGCCTCGTGGATCCCCTGCATCACGTCGCTCAGGTAGGAGTCGTTCAGGCGCACGTGGCGCACCGCCGGGAAGCTGAGCGTCTGCACCAGACGCCCCTGCGGCCCGTCGATCTCCATGCCCAGGTGCGGGCGCACGACCCACCCTTCGCCGCCGTTCAAGTACGCGTTCGCGAGCGTCGAGTACGCGACGGCCATCTGCAGCGGCGAGGTCAGCAGGTCGCCCTGCCCGACCGCCAGGTGCATGTTGTCGCCGACGCTCCATGGCCGCCCGTCGGAGATCCCGCACGAGGCGACGTGCTTGGCACGCTCGCACTGCAGCTCCTCGCGCGCGACTTTCGCACGCCATGCGCGGTCGGGCACGAGACCGGTGATCTCGCTCGGCAGGTCGATCCCGGTCTGCTCGCCGACGCCGAGCTTGTGCGCCATGTTCTGGATCACGTTGCCGTGGCTGTTCGCGAGCTCGCCCGCTTCGAAGAAGTACGTGTCGGAGGAGACCTTCAGCGCTTCGACGAGGCCGACCGCGCCGTAGTCGGCCTTGCCGGCGTTGCAGAACTGCTCGGTAGAGACATGGATGCACTGCCCCGCGCCGAGCCCCTCGCTCGGGTTGATCACGCCCGCTTCGAGCGTGCCCATCGCCGTGATCGGCTTGAACGTCGAGCCCGTCGGGTACGTGCCGTTGACGGCGCGGTCGGTCAGCGGCGCCGGCGCTTCTTCGCCCGTCCCGCCTGACTTCGATTTGCCCTCGAGCGCCGCGTATTCGGCCTGCGTCAGCGGTTTCGCGAACTTGTTCGGGTCGAACGTCGGCGAGGAGCCCATCGCGAGCACCTGCCCGTTGCGCGGATCGAGCGCGACGAACGCGCCGGCGACCGCCGGTTTGCCGCCGGCCCGCGCGTTTTCCATCCCCTCGACCAGCGCTTTTTCGCCCTCCAGCTGCAGGCCGCGGTCGAGCGTCACCTTCAGGCTGTAGCCCGCCTTCGGCTGCGTCGGCGCGAGGTTGCTCGGCACCGGATAGCCCTGCGCGTTGACCTCGACGCGCTCGATCCCCGGTTCGCCGCGCAGGTAGCGGTCGTAGTAGTACTCGAGCCCTTCCTGGCCGACGACCGTCCCCTGCTTGACGCCGCGGAACGCCGACAGCTTCAACTCGCCTTCGGAGACCTGCCCGACGTAGCCCAGCACCTGCGCCGCCATCGCGCCGTACGGGTATGCGCGGATCGAGACCGGCTGCTGCGTCACCCCCGGGTATTCGTTCTGGCGCTCGGCGAGCACCGTCAGCGCGCCCTGCCCGGCGTCCGTCTTGATCGTCACCGGCGCATATGGCACCGCCGTGCGCCCCTTGATCACCAGCGCCTCGATGTGCGCGCCGCTCATCCCCAGCAGGCGCCCCAGCCGCCGGTACAGCTCGAGCCGCTGGCGGCCGGCCGGCGGCAGCGCCGACGGGACGATCTGCACCGCGTTCGTCGTCCGGCTCGCGACCACCGGCTGGCCTTCGCGGTCGAGGATTTCGCCACGCGGCGCCGCGATCGGCAGATCGCGCGCGCGGTTCGCGTCCGCCTGCTGCACGTACTGTTCGCCCGAGAGCACCTGCAGGAACCACAGGCGGAAGAAGATGATCGCGAACATCGCCATCGCCAGGCCGCCGAGGATCGCCACGCGCAGCGCCAGCTGCGGCGAGACCGGCAGCCGCGAGCGCTCGTCGCCCGACCAGCCGCCGCCGCCCGGTTCGATCGCGCTCACGTGTCGAGCCCTCGTCGCGTCATGAACGTGACAGAGGACTCAGGCCGCCCGTCGTGTACGCGCGGCGGCGCCGGCGGCGCGGGTCCTCGGGCAGGCCGCCGATCAGGCTGCGGCGGACGAGCGCCCACATCGGCAGCGCGACGATCGTGTCGACGACGACGCCGAGCACGATCTGGCGCAGCAGGTCGAGGCTGACCGGCGCGTCGACGCCGAGCAGGAACTGCACGATCGAGTAGAACACCATCCCGCCGCCCGCCGCCGCGGCGCCGACGAGCAGCGGCGTCAGCGCCGCCTGCGGGTCGCGCAGTTCGCGCAGCCGCCCCGCCCAGTAGCCGACGAGCGTCAACGTCAGCGACGTCACGCCGAGCGTCTGCACGAGCGCCAGGTCGACGAGCAGGCCGACCGCGAAGCCCGTCACGGCGCCGACCGTCGAGCCGCACAGCAGGCCGACGAACGCGACGAGCAGCGGCGAGAGGTCGGCGCTGACGCCAAACACCGGCACCTCCGAGACGACGCCGATCTGGAAGAAGACGACGATCACCGCGAGCACCGCGATCCGCACGAGCGGAGCCGAGGAGAAGCCCGTGTTCATCCGCCGCCTCCGGTCGACGCGAACTGTTCACCCGACGGGCTTTCCGCGTGCTGGCCCGGCGGCAGCGCGCTCGCCAGGTGGCTGACGTTCGACGGGACGGTGCCCTGGCCCGCCGTCAGCACCTGCACGACGTCGAGGTTGTGCAGGTCGGCCAGCGGATGCACGTTGACCGAGCGGTACGCGCTTTCTTCGTTGATCGACGTCACCTGCCCGATCGGGATGTTCGGCGGGTACAGCGAGTCCTCAGGCGAGGAGATCGTGCCGGACGTGACGACGTATTCGCCGCTGTTCGCGCGCGCGTTCGCCGGCAGGTACTGCAGCAGCAGGTCGTTCGGGTCGCCCACCTTCGGCTGAACGATGCCGGTCGCGCCCGACGCCCCGATCCGCGCCGAGACGCCGACCGAGCTGTCGGTGATCAGCGTCACCTGCGCTCCGTCGGAGGCGACCTGCGCGACCTTGCCGACGAGCCCTTCGTCGTTGATCACCGGATCGTTGACGTGCACGCCCGAGGATTCGCCCTTGTCGATCGTGACCGTCGAGTACCACACGTTCGGCGACTTCGCGACGACCGTCGCCGTCACCGGGTGGTAGTCGTTGACGCTCAGCTGGTTGTCGAGGTGGTACAGCGCCAGCAGTTCGTGGTAGCCGTGTTTTTCCGATTCGTCGGCGACCAGTTGGCGGCGCAGGCGGTCGACCTGCTTGCGCAGTTCGTCGCGCTGGCCTTTCGCGTGCAGCGTGTCGCCGAACCAGCCGATCAGGTCGCGCACCGGCTTCAGCGCCTTGTTCGCGCCGTTCTGGATCGGCGAGACGACCGTCAGGAAGCCGCGCTGCACCGAGTGCAGGCTTCCGCCCGAGGCCTCGCCGAAGTAGGCGGTCAGCAGGATCAGGGAGAGCACGACGAGCAGCGCGAGCACTGCACGTCGACGCCGGACCGTCTTGTCATACACCGATAGCGACCTTCCGAAGCGTTCACGGGAAAGAGTACCCCCGGGGTGCGCCCGCGTCACAGCCGGCGCCGGCGTCACCGGCGCCGTTGCTGGCGATTGCGCGAGTTGCGATTCGAGCGGTGGATCGCCTCGAACTCCTCCAGCGAGCGACCCGAGCCGACCGCCACGCACGTCAGCGGCGACTCTGCCAGATGCGCCGGCATCTGCGTCTCTTCGCGCAGGCGCTCGTCGAGGCCCTGCAGCAGCGAGCCGCCGCCCGCGAGCATGATGCCACGATCCATGATGTCCGACGCGAGCTCCGGCGGCGTGCGGTCGAGCGTCTCCTTGACCGCGTCGAGGATCTGCGTCAGCGGCTCTTCGAGCGCCTGGCGGATCTCCTCGCTCGTCAGCACGACCGTCTTCGGCAGCCCCGCGACCATGTCGCGGCCGCGGATCTCCGCCTGCAGCTCCTCCTGCATCGGGCACGCCGAGCCGATCTCGAGCTTCAGCTCCTCCGCCGTCTGCTGTCCGATCAGCAGCTTGTACTCGCGCTTGGCGTAGTTGATGATCGCCTCGTCCATCTCGTCGCCGCCGACGCGGATCGACTGCGAGACGACGATCCCGCCGAGCGAGATCACCGCGACCTCGGAGGTGCCGCCGCCGATGTCGACGACCATCGAGCCAGTCGGCTCGCCGACCGGCAACCCCGCGCCGATCGCCGCCGCCATCGGCTCCTCGATCAGGTACGCCGTGCGCGCGCCCGCCGACAGGCTCGCCTCCTCGACCGCGCGCTTCTCCACGCCGGTCACGCCCGAGGGCACGCACACGACCACGCGCGGGTGCGCCCAGCGGTTCTGGTGGACCTTCTGGATGAAGTGCCTGAGCATCTCCTCGGTCACGTCGAAGTCGGCGATCACGCCGTCCTTCAGCGGGCGGATCGCCTGGATCGTGCCCGGCGTGCGCCCGAGCATCCGCTTCGCCTCGATCCCGACCGCGTGCACTTCGCCCGTGCGCGAGTCGATCGCCACGACGCTCGGCTCCGACAGCACGATGCCGCGCCCGCGCACGTACACGAGCGTGTTCGCGGTTCCCAGGTCGACGGCCATGTCGCGACCGCCAAAGCCTGTCAAATAGCTGAAAATGCCCATTTATAGGAAGAGGTACGTCGGACCGTCGCCCCGCCGCTCCACCGGGATTGGCTCTGCGTCCTCGCCGGCAGGTGTCCGAGCGGTCGGGCGTGTCCGGTGGCGCAGTCTAGCGAACGTCCTTTCGCGGGCGATAGGCTCGCCAGCGGTTTTGCAGGGACTTCGTCGCGTGGGGCGCGCGTGGCCCGCGCCACGCGAATCCCGGCTTCGGGCGCCGGCAGGCGCCCCTCTCAAATCGAGAACAGCTCCGGAGCGAGCTCGCGCAGCGTCCGCAGCGGCAGGCCGACGACGTTCTCCGCCTCGCCGTCGATCGACAGCGCCAGCCGTTCGCCCGCGCCCTGGATCGCGTACCCACCCGAGCGCCCGCGCCACTCCCCCGTCGCGACGTACCAGTCGAGCAGCTCCGCGTCGAGCGCCCGGAACGTGACCCGCGTGCGCGCGACCGCCGTGCGCTCCGCCGTCGCGCCACCGGCGCCCGCGAGCAGCAGCGCGACGCCGCTGATCACCTCGTGCGTGCGCCCGCCGAGCGCCGCGAGCGTCTCGCGCGCGGCCGCCGCGTCGGCCGGCTTGCCGTAGATGACCCCGTCGAGCACGACGATCGTGTCGCAGCCGAGCACCGTCTCGGCCCTCCCCGGCCGCTGCGCCGCGCGCGCCTTGCGCCGCGCGTTCTCGACCGCGACCGCCGCCGCGTCCGCGCCCTGCTCGAGCTCGCCCGCTCCCGAGACCCTGACCGTGAACGGCACGCCGAGGCGCGCGAGCAGCTCACGCCGCTGCGGCGAGCCCGACGCCAGCACGAGCGGAGCGCCTCGATCGGCGCCGGAGCGCCGGCTCTCGCGGGACCCCACGCCGCCCTGCCCGCCGCCGGCGGGAGCCATCCGCTAGCCGAGGTCGCCGAAGAACAACGCCGCCTCGCGCGCGGCCGACTCGGGCGAGTCCGAGCCGTGCACCATGTTGCGGCCCGTCTCGATCGCGAAGTCGCCGCGGATCGAGCCGGTGCTCGCCTCGAGCGGGTTGGTCGCGCCGATCACCTGCCGCGCCGCCTTCACCGCGTCGACGCCCTCGAGCACCATCGCGACGATCGGCCCCGACGTGATGAAGTCGACGAGCTCGCCGAAGAACGGCCGCTCGGCGTGCTCGGCGTAGTGCTGCTCGGCGAGCTCGCGCCCGACCGTCATGCTGCGCAGCGCCACGATCGCAAGGCCCTTGCGCTCGAAGCGCGCGATTATCTCGCCGGACAGCCCCCGCGCGAACGCGTCGGGCTTGACGAGGATCAACGTTCGGTCCATCGGCTTCCTTCTGTCGAGGTTGAAGCGCGCTCAGGCGCTCGGGCGCGTCCGTCCGCCGGCGCGGCCGCGTCGCGGCGCGCTCGCCGGCTCCGACGCGGCGACCGGCGTCGCGCGCGTCTCCTGCATCTCGTCGAGCTCCTCGAGCGGCGTGTCGGTGCTCGCCGCCGCCTCGCGCTCGGCGCGCTCGCGCGCCGCTTTCGCGCGCGCCGTCTCGGGCCTGCCGGCGGCGAGATCGACCTCCTCGACCTCGCCCGCAGCGCGGCGGCGACGCGTGCGCCGCACCGGCGCCGCCGGGGCGACCTCGGTCTCGCAGTACGGGCAGATCGTCCACGCCGGGTCGAGCGGCCGCGAGCAGCTCGCGCAACGCTCCTTCAGCTTGCGCAGGCAGCTCGGGCAGCGCACGAAGTCCCGCTCGACCCGGTAGTCGCAGTGCGGGCAGAGCGAGTGGTCGAGGTCGTGCAGGCGCGCCTCGGCCGCCTGCATCTCCAGTTCACGCTCGTGCACGTCCTCGAGGTACTCCGGCGGGCGCAGGATCATGTAGACGATCGTCCCCACGAACGGGAACAGCGACGCCGCCGTCGCGCACCCGACGAGCATCGGGTCGAGGATCCGTCGGCGCGCATCGGCGTACGTCCAGTAGATCAGAGCGAGGTAGAGCACGACGACGAACAGGATCAGCAGGTCGACGACGAGGTTCAGCCCGCTGCTTTCTATTCCGAAGTATGCGAGGGTGGGCATAGCTGGCCGAGTTTAGAGAAACAGGCGGCCAAAGCCATAGCCGGCCGCGAAGAACACGAGTATCACGAGCGCGACGATCAGCGCCACGGCGCCGATCATCGTCAGCACCGAAGGGCCTTCGCCGTTCACGGCAACGCCCTTCGCCGGCGCGCGCCGGACTCCTGCGCGGAGCCCTGCGCCTCGAGCACGGCGAGCAGGTCGCCGACGAGGTACACCGAGCCCGTCGCGAGCACCGCGCCGGAGCGCGCTCGCGCCCACTCCTGCGCCTGCGCCAGCGCGCGCGCCGGCTCGGGCTGGCAGGCGACGCGCTCGAAGCCGAGCTGGCGCGCGAGCGACTGCAGCGCCGCCGGCGAGAGCGCCCGCCCGCTCGGCGGCGCCGTGAACCACGCGCGCTCGCACAGCGGCAGCAGCGCCTCGAGCATCCCGACAGCGTCCTTGTCCTCGAGCACGCCGAGCACGAGCGCAAGCGGCCGCTCGCCGACGAGCGCCGGCAGCGACGCGGCCAGCGCGCGCGCCGCGTCCGGGTTGTGCGCGCCGTCGAGCACCGTCAGCGGATCCTGCGCAAGCACCTGAAGGCGTCCGCGCACCGCCGTCGCTCGCGCCGCTTCGGCGACCGCCTCCGCGCTCGGCTCGATCCCGAGCTCGCGCAGCAGCGTCGTCGCGAGCAGCTCGCGCCAGCGCGAAGTTGCGCCGCTGGAAGACGCCGTTGGCGGCGAGCGACGGCGCGGCGAGCGACGGCTCGCTCGGCGCGCTCAGCAGCCGCGCGCCACGCTCGCGCGCGACGCGCTCGGCGACCGCCAGCGCCTGCGGCGCGAGCTCGGCCCCCAGCACGAGCGTCGCGCGCTCGCCGAGCGCCGCGAGCTTCTCCTCGGCGATGTCGCGCACGGTCGGCCCGAGCCAGCGCGTGTGCTCGAGCCCGACGTTCGTCAGACCCATCACGCGCGCGTCGATCACCGACGTCGCGTCGTAGCGCCCGCCGAGACCCGCCTCGATCACCGCCACGTCGACCCCGCGCTGGGAGATCGCCCACAGCGCCGCCGCCGTCAGCAGTTCGAACTGCGTCACGTGGTCGTCGCCCGCGAGCGTCCGGTTGACGCGCTCGGCCGCCCACGCGGCGCGCGCGATCGCCTCCGCCAGCTCCTCGCCGGAGACGTCGCGCTCCTCGACCTGCACGCGCTCGCGGTAGGAGATCAGGTGCGGCGAGGTGTACGCCGCCGTGCGCAGGCCGTGGCGCTGCAGGATCGCCGCCGTCATCCGCGTCGTCGACGTCTTGCCGTTCGTGCCGAGCACGTGCACGCACTCGTAGCGCGCGCTCCGGCGAGCCGAGCACGGTCATCATCCGCCGCATCCGGTCCAGGCCGAAGCGCATGCCGAACAGCTCGAGCGATCGCAGGTGCTGCTCGGCCTGCCGCTGGGCTCCAGGTGCTCGAGTGGCTCATGCGGATTCGGTCCCGCGCGCGAGCGCGCTAGGCGTCGGGGTGCTTGCGCAGGTAGTCGACGAACACCGGCCGCAGCGCCTCGCCGAGCTCGCCGTCGCCGCTGTGCAGCGCGTCCGAGATCAGCCCTTTGGAGAACTGCATGTCGTACTCGGCCTCGCCCTCATCGCCGCTCGCCGCCTGCGCCGCCGGGATCAGCTGCAGCAGCGACCAGAAGAACTTCACGTCGAGATGGCGCTCGGCGCGGCGCACGGCGCGGTCGTGCAGCTCGCGCGTCGGAAGCTTGTCGAGCTCGTCGTCGGTCATCGGGGCGGTCGTCCTCCTCGCGCGCTGCGCTGCATCGGCGTCGCTCAGCGACGCTTGCGAGCGCGCTTGCGCCCGCCGCGCAGCGCCAGCAGCTCGCGCGCCCATGCCCTGAGGTCGAGCTTGCGAGCGAGCTTGCGAACCTCCGAGCGCTGCTTCGCGCTGAGGTTGCCCACGCGCCCGCGCGATTCGCGCGACGAGCTGCGCCAGGTTCGCGCGCTCCTTCGAGGACAGCGCGTTCCAGTGTCGGCTGACGATCATCGCCGCGCGCGCCAGCGCCAGCCACGGCACGGCGCCGACCGTGCTCTTGACCACCGACTTCGGCTCGCTGCGCCTCGACACAGCGCGATCCTATCGGTCCGGCGCGCTGCGCATGCGCGTCGCGGCGTTCACGCCGACTCCTCGCGCAGCGACTCCTCGCGCGCCTCTTCCGGCGCCGCTTCGGTCACGAGCGTCGGCGTCAGGCCCTTCTCGACCGTCTCCTTCGTCACGACGCACTTCTTCACGTCGCGGCGCGAGGGCAGCTCGAACTGCACCTCCAGCAGGATCTCCTCGATGATCGAGCGCAGGCCGCGCGCGCCGGTTTCGCGCGCGAGGCCCTTCTCGGCGACCGCCGTCAGCGAGTCCTCGGAGAACACCAGCTCGATCCCGTCGAACGCGAAGAAGCGCTGGAACTGCTTGACGAGCGCGTTGCGCGGCTCGACGAGGATCGAGACGAGGTCCTCGCGCGTCAGCTGGTGGACGGCCGACATCACCGGCAGGCGGCCGATGAACTCCGGGATCAGCCCGTACTCGATCAGGTCCTCGGGCAGGCAGTGCTCGAACACCTCGCCCGTGTCGCGCTCCGCCTTCGCCTCGATCGCCGCCGCGAAGCCCACGCCTTTGTGGCCGATCCGCCGCTCGATCACCTTGTCGAGGTTCGCGAACGCGCCGCCGCAGATGAACAGCACGTTCGTCGTGTCGATCGTCAGGAACTCCTGGTGCGGGTGCTTGCGCCCGCCCTGCGGCGGCACCGACGCCTGCGTGCCCTCGAGGATCTTCAACAGCGCCTGCTGCACGCCCTCGCCGGAGACGTCGCGCGTGATCGACGGGTTGTCGGCCTTGCGCGCGATCTTGTCGACCTCGTCGATGTAGATGATCCCCGTCTCTGCCTTCTTGACGTCGTAGTCGGCCGCCTGGATCAGCTTCAGCAGGATGTTCTCGACGTCCTCGCCGACGTAGCCGGCCTCGGTCAGCGCCGTCGCGTCGGCGATCGCGAACGGCACGTTGAGGATCCGCGCGAGCGTCTGCGCGAGCAGCGTCTTGCCGCAGCCGGTCGGCCCGAGCAGCAGGATGTTCGACTTCTGCAGCTCGATGTCGGTCTCGCCGGACATCATCATCTGGACGCGCTTGTAGTGGTTGTAGACCGCCACCGACAGCGTGCGCTTGGAAGGGTCCTGGCCGACGACGTACTCGTCGAGCACGTCGTATATCTCCCTCGGCTTCGGCAGGTTCTCCAGGTCGAACGCCGGCGGCGCCGAGAGCTCCTCGTCGATGATCTCGTTGCAGAGGTCGATGCACTCGTCGCAGATGTACACGCCCGGCCCGGCGATCAGCTTCTTGACCTGGCGCTGGGACTTGCCGCAGAAGCTGCACAGGAGCTGCTCGTTGGAGTCTGTCGGCCGCGCCATCGCCAGTCAGTCTCAATGCTCGGAGATCACGCGGTCGATGATCCCGTACCCCTTGGCCTCCTCCGAGGACATGAAGTAGTCGCGCTCGGTGTCTTTGCCGACCTGCTCGAGGTCTTTGTGCGTGTGCTTGGCGATGATCTCGTCGAGCCGTTTGCGCACGTCGATGATCTCTTTCGCGTGGATCTCGATGTCGGTCGCCTGGCCTTCGAAGCTAGATGAGACCTGGTGGATCAGGATCTTCGCGTTCGGCAGCGCCATCCGCTTGCCCTCGGCGCCGCCGGCCAGCAGCAGCGCGCCCATCGACATCGCGATGCCGACGCAGATCGTCTGCACGTCGGGCTTGATGAACTGCATCGTGTCGTAGATCGCAAGGCCCGCGTAGACCGAGCCACCCGGCGAGTTGATGTACAGCGAGACGTCCTTCTCCGGGTCCTCGGACTCCAGGTGCAGGAGCTGCGCGACGATCAGGTTCGCGATCTGGTCGTCGACCGGCGTGCCGAGGAAGATGATCCGCTCGTTGAGCAGCCGGCTGTAGATGTCGAACGCGCGCTCGCCTCGCGAGGTCTGCTCGACGACCATGGGAACAAGTGGGCTCATACTCCTCGCTTCTGTTTCGCTTCGCCGGCCGGATTCCTCTAGAGGCTAGCTGCCCGCAGCGGGATCGGTCGGAGTCCACAGCTTGCCCGGCGCCGAGCCCTGCCCGCCGCCCGCAGCGCCGCCTGCCGCGGCCGCCGGCGCGGCGCTCTCTGCGCCGGGCGTCCACAGCTGCTCGCGCGCCTGCGCCTGCGCAACGGAGATCGGCTTCGCGCGCTCGGCGATCAGCTCGATCGCGATCCGCGCGGCGAGTCCTCGCGCAGCTCCTCCAGGCGACCGTTCGAGCGCAGGTCCTCGACCAGCTTCGCCGGCTCGACGCCCTCGCGCTCGGCCGTCGGCGTGACGGCCTCGAGCAGCCGCTCCTCCGAGGGCACGATCCGCTCGGCGGCGACGATCGCCGTCAGCACCGCCTCGCGGCGCAGCGCGCGCTCGGCGTCGGCCTGCATCTCGGCGAGGATCTCCGGTTCCTCGCGCCCGGAGATCTGCAGGTACGCCTCGCGCGAGATCCCGCGATGGGAGAGCGAGTGCAGCATCCGCTCCCACATCTCCTTCGCGCGCGCCTGCACCAGCTCGCCCGTCAGCGGCACCTCCGCCTGCGCGACCGCCGCGTCGAGCGCCGCTTCGCGGAACTCCGCCTCGATCCGCTCCTCGTCGGCCTCGGTCAGCCGCCGGCGGATGTCCTCGCGCAGCTCGGCGAGGTCATCGAAGCCGGCGTCGATCGCGAGGTCGTCGTCGATCGCCGGCAGCTCCTTGCGCTTGACCTCCTTCACGTCGATCGCGAACACCGCCTCGCGCCCGGCGAGCTCCTCGTTCGGGTAGTCGACCGGGAACGTCAGCCTCACATCCCTGTGCTCGCCGGCGCTCGCTCCGATCAGGCCCTCCTCGAAGCCAGGGATCAGGTTGCCGCCGCCGAGCTCGACCAGCTGGTCGCGGCCCTCGCCGCCGGCGAACGGCGCGAGCGCCTGCTCGCCCGTCTTCGCAGCCGGCTCGCCGGCCGGCAGCGAGCCGACGTAATCGATCACGACGAAGTCGCCCTCGGCCGCCGCGCGCTCGGCCGTCTCGAGGCGCGCGAGGCGCTCGCGCATCGCCTCGATCTCGCGATCGACCTGCTGCTCCTCGACGGCCGCCTCGCGGCGCGGCGCCTCGAGGCCCTCGTACTCGCCGAGCACCGCCGTCGGCAGCACGCCGATCTCGATCGAGAACTCGAGCGCCTCGCCCTCGCCCGGCAGCCCCGCGAGGTCGAGCTGCGGGTCTCCGACCGGCACCACGCCCGCCGTCTCGATCGCCTCCGCGTACCAGCTCGACAGCGACTCGCGCACGGCCTGGTCGAGCACCGCCTCGCGCCCGACGCGTTGGATCACGAGCGGCGCCGGGACCTTGCCGCGGCGAAAGCCCGGCAGCTTCAGCTCGCGCCCGAGCTGGCGCGCCTTGCGCTCGAGCCGCCCCTCGACCTCCGCCGGGGCGACCTGCACCTGCACGCGCACGCGCGAGTCAGGCAGCTCCGTGACGGTCGTCTCGAGCGCGGCGCTCACGCGCGCCACGATACCGTGCCCTCCGATGCGGGCTCGAGCTGCGCTCAGAACGTCGCGACGCGCCGAGAGCTGGCTGTGGACGGGCCCCGTCGGGCACCTGCTCGGCGGCACGCTCGACGTCGTCGAAGCGCTCGTGCGCCATGCCTGGCGCACGCGAAGGGCGGGCGCCGGACCCAGCTCGCGCTGAGACCGCCGCCCGCCCGAGATGGCTGCGCCGAGGCGCCGCCGGGCGCTTACGCGTTGACCGTCGCGGCCGACCGGCCAAACGCCAGCGCGCGGCCGCGCGGCAGCACGAGCACCGGGCAGCGGGCGATCTCGACGACGTGCGCCGCCGATGCGCTGATCGCGACGCGGCCCTGCTCCGCCTCCGGACGCGAGTCGACGACGAGCAGGTCGGCGTCCTCGTTGGCGACCGGCGCGACACTCGCACCCAGCGCCGAGGCGAGCGACTGCGCGGTCGCGCGCGCGCCGCCGTCGGCGTCGCCGATCGCGACGACCGAGCGGATGCCCGCCGGCGCGTCGGCGAGGCCGACCGGCGCGATCGCGACGGCCACCGGGCCGCCCTCGAGCAGCTGCTGCGCCGAGTTGCCGACCGAGATGTGGCCCTTCGCCGTGTGCGAGTCCGAGCAGAACACGACGACGTCCGCGCCCTCGCTCGCGGCGAGCGCGCGCAGGCCCGCGGGCGTCGAGCGGTCGGTCACGACGTGACGCGCCACGCCCTCGGCGCCGTACAGGTTCGCGCCGCGCGCGAGCAGGTCCTCTGCCTCGCTCTGCGCGAGCTTCTCGCGGTCGAGGTCGGGCTCCTGCGAGTGACGCACGTACGCGAGCGCGACGTCCGCGCCGGCGCCGCCGAGCATGCGGCCGAGGGCGATCGCGTCGTCCTCGTTCGCGGTCCCGTCGTAGGAAACGATGATCTTCGTGGACATGGTCTTCTCCTTCAGTCTGGCCCGGCCTTCGGTAGCCGGGCTGAAGTTCTCTTTCGGTCCTTCTTCCCGATCATCGTGGCACGTTCCTGCCATCAGCTCCAGTGATCTTTTTGATTCCTGCTATAAGTAGTGCTAATGCTAAACGTCGCGCGGTTGAGGATCCTCAAGGAGGTCGCCTACCGCGGCTCGCTGTCGAGCGCAGCCGAGGCGCTCTCGTACACGCAGTCGGCCGTCTCGCAGCAGATCGCCGCGCTCGAGGCCGAAACGGGCATGGCGCTGCTCGAGCGCCATCCGCGCGGCGTCAGCCTGACGGCCGCCGGCCACACGCTCGTCGGCCACGCCGAGGGCATCCTCGCGCGCCTTGACACCGCCGAGGCGGCGCTCTCGGCGATCGCCGGACTGCGTGGCGGGCGACTGCGGATGGCCTCCTTCCCGACCGCCGGCTCGACGCTGATGCCGGTCGCGATCGCCAACTTCCGCTCCTCCTATCCCGACGTCGAGCTGACGCTCGCCGAGGGCGAGCCGGAGGAGATCGCGCCGCGCCTGCGCGCCGGCGAGCTCGACCTCGCGCTGCTGTTCGAGTTCGACGACGAGACGCAGCTGCTCGCCGACATGGCGCGCTCGCCGCTGCTCGAGGATCCGATGTACCTGGCGCTGCCGCGCGAGCACCGGCTCGCGCGCAAGGCCAAGCTGCGGCTGTCCGAGCTGCACGGCGAGGCGTGGGTCCAGACCTCGAGCGCCAGCCCGTGCGCGCGCCATGTCGTGCGCTGCTGCCACGCCGCCGGCTTCGAGCCGAGCGTGTCGTTCGAGAGCGACGACTACCAAACCGTCCAGGGCCTCGTCGCCGCCGGCGTCGGCGTCGCGCTGATCCCCGAGCTCGCGCTGTCGGTCGTGCGCGAGGACATCGCGATCCGCGCCCTCTCCCCCGCGCCGCCCGTGCGCCAGGTGATCGCCGCCACGCCCGAGGGCGCTCGGCTCGTGCCGGCGGCGCCGGCGATGCTCGCCGTGCTCGGACGCGCCGCCGACGAGCTTAAGCAGACGGGGCGCCTGGCCGAGTAGGCCAGGCGCCCCGTGTGGCACTGCTTACTGGTACTTCAGTTGATCATTTGGCGGGGTTCGCCAGGTACGCTTCGTTGACGATTTTGCCAAGCAACTTGTAACCGGCAAGCGTCGGGTGAATGTCGCCTTCGCAGCCCGGGTCCTTACCCGTGGAGGGTTTCTGGACGTTCGGGTTGCACATTTCCGTGTATTTTTCGATGTCTTTTTTCTCTTTGGCCGATTTTTCAACCGGTCCGTTGAACTTCGGGAACGGGTTCGCGTACGTCACGTTCGGGAAGGCCGGAACCAGTTTTTCTTCGATCGCGTTGTTGAGACCCTTCTGCAGCTGGTCGCTACCAGGCAGGACGAACGAGTCCGGGTTGTAGAAGCCCATCAGGACGATCGCCCCGCTGTAGTGGCCGCCGCCCGGTTCCGTGCTGTCGATCGCACCCAGGATTTTCCCGAGGTTTCCGATGATGTGCGGGAACGTGACATTGGTAGCCGTGATTCCGATGCAGTTCGTCACCGCTTCTTCAGGAGACGAGCCGTATTTGCTTTTGCCTTCAGTGCCGTATTCCGAGCCGACTTCTTCTTCGCACTGCGCGATCGCCGCGAGCTCGTCGTTCGAGCCGATGTTGATCGTGATCAGCTTGACGGGGTGCGCCGGTTTACCTTCGTTGAGGTACGCTAGGAGCTCTTCGAGCTGAGAGTGGCTGCCGAGCGAAGCGTGAAGCGGCAAACCTGATTGGTTGTGGTAGGAGCACGGGTGGTAATCCGTTTCCCGTTTGTTGTTCGTCGTCGACGGTTTTCCGCCCAACGCTTCGTTTTCGCCGATGAAGCCGTTCGACGTCTCGCCTGGGCAGGCGTAGTTGACAGCTTTCACGCCTTTACCAAGCTCCGTGGACTTCTGGAGCAGTTTGAGCGTCTGGTTGACGACGCCTTCTTCGAAGAAAGCCGGCGCCTCCGTCGGATAGTTTTCGTTGAATTTCTGCTGGCTGTAGCCGAAGCTGATCGAGTCGCCCGCGGCAAGGTACGTTTTCTGTTCAGGCGTTTCGGTCGCGCCAGCAGCCACTGGAGCGACGACGAGCGCGGTCAAAGCCAGCGCCAGCGCCATACAGAATCCAATAAGTCGCCCGCGTGAGTGGCCAGGCGTCGCAGAGCCATTCATGGCTTGCATATCTCACATCCTCCTCTAAGAGCGGAGCACGCCGGTAAGTGTCCTCCCACGGGCACGCCCCATCAACGGAATTGTTCCCTCTAGCAACCCCGCAGCCAGACTGCGCTGCAGAACGTGAGGAGCATAGCCAACGGCGCCCCCACGTGTCAAGTCCGGTTTATCGGGCCGACGACCCGCAACCAGGGGCCTTCCCGCCGCGCGCCCGCGTCCGAGCGAGGTGCGATCGTTCCCCGCATGAGCATCCTGATGCTGGCTGTCGGACTCCTGGCGGGCGCGATCGCCGCCGCGGCGCTCGCGCGCCCGAACCGGCGCCGGATGCGCGACGAACTGAAGTCGATCACGGTCGACGTGCTCGCGCAGACCGGCGACTCGCTCGCCGGCCGGCTCGCCGAGCAGCGCGAGGCCGAGCGCGAGCGCGCGAGCGGCGAGATGGCCCGGCGGGCGGAGGAGTTCAAGGGCCTCGTGCAGCCCGTGCAGGAGAAGCTCGGGCGGATGGAGAGCGAGATCGGCAGGCTCGAGCGCGAGCGCCGCGAGGCGCACGGCGAGCTCGCGCAGATGGTGCGCACGCTCGGCGACGGCGTCGGCACGCTGCGCCAGGAGACCGGGAACCTCGTCTCGGCGCTGAAGCGTCCGTCGACGCGCGGCTCGTGGGGAGAGATCCAGCTGCGCAACGCCGTCGAGATGGCCGGCATGGTCGCCCACTGCGACTTCCTCGAGCAGAGCACGCTGCGCGGCGAGGAGGGCGCGCTGCGCCCGGACATGCTCGTGCGACTGCCCGGCGGCAAGCTGATCGTCGTCGACTCGAAGGTCCCGCTCGACGCCTACCTCGCCGCACTCGAGGCCGAGGGCGAGGACGAGCGCGAGCTGCAGATCGCCCGCCACGCCCGCCAGACGCGCGAGCACGTCTCGAAGCTCGCGGCGAAGGGGTACCACGCGCGCCTGGAGGCGACGCCGGAGTTCGTCGTCATGTTCGTCCCCTCCGACGGCATCTACCAGGCGGCGCTCGCGGGCGATCCCGCGTTGATCGAGTTCGGCGTCCAGCAGCAGGTCCTGATCGCGACGCCGACGACGTTGATCGGCCTGCTGTGGGCGACGCACTACGGCTGGCGCGAAGAGCGAATCGCCGAGTCGGCGCGCGAGATCGCCGAGTCGGCGCGCGAGCTGCACCGGCGCCTCGGGCGTTTCGTCGAGCCGCTCGCGAAGGTCGGCCGCCAGCTCGACTCGGCGACGTCCGCCTACAACGAGGCGGTCGGCTCGTTCGACGGGCGCGTCGTGCCGCAGGTGCGGCGGATCGAGGCGGCCGGCGCCGCGTCCGAGCGCTCGGTCGACGCGCCGCCGGCCGTCGAGACGACGGCGCGCACGGTCACGGCGCAGCTGGCGTCCGTCGCGCAGGACGCGCCGGCGGAGCGCCTGGCGCAAGCTGAGTCGCAGGCGACGGACGCGGATCTCGCGCCGGTCGAGGAGCCGCAGACGCTGCAGGCGCTCGAGCTGGCGCGCTCGAGCCGAATCTCCGCCGGCGCGCGGCCGTCACGACGATCAGCGTGAGCGCGACCGGCACGGTCGCCGGCAGCTCGTCGACGAGCAGGAACAGCAGGTCGAACGCGAGCGCGAAGCACGCCGCGAGCACCGCGGCGCGCGCCTGCGCCGGCCGCCCGAGCGCGAGCGCCAGCAGCGCGCCGAGCGTACCGGCGACGAACAGGTCGCCGTAGCCCATCACGGCGGAGCCGAGCGCCGCGTCCTGCAGGCGCGGCAGGCCGGCGGCGGGGTGCGCCGCGTTGAGCGCGCTGTTGGGCTTCTGCAGCAGATCGGAGATCACGAGCGCGGCGTCGGCGAGCGCCATCGCGATGATCCCGGCGCCGAGCCAGCGCGGCGGCGTGACGCTCGCGAGCAGCACGCCGAGCGCGACGCAGCTGAGCGCCGACAGTGCGAGCGCGGCGGCCTGCCCCGCCAGCTCTTCGGGCAGCGCCCACGCGAGCGCGAACAGGGCGATCACGAGCAGCGCCCGGCGCGGGCGCGCGCCGGGGGTCAGCCAGCCGAGCGCGAGCGCGGCGAGCGCCGGCACGGCGACGAGCGCGAGGTAGGTGAGCCCCTGCGCGCTCGCTCGTTCGGCGGCGCCGACGACCAGCACGAAGCCGATCACCGACAGCGGCGGGATCAGCGCCCAGCGCCGCCCGCGCAGCCGCTCGGCGTTCTCGAGCGCGATCGCCGGCACGCGCGGGAGCGCGACGATCGCACCCTGTGCGAGCGAGAGCAGCGCGATCGACGCCGAGAACGGGAGCACGCCCGTCACGATAGATCGGCACTGCGGGCTTGGGCGCGTACGATGGCGCAGACGATGACGCCCGTAGACGCGCCCGCAACCAAGGCGCCGCCGATCCTGCATCTCTCGGCGGTCGCCGGCGCCCCGCTCCGCGACGCCGAAGGCGAGCGGCTGGGCAAGGTCGAGGACGTGATCGTGCGGCTCGGCGGCGCCGGATACCCGCCGATCACGGGCTTCCTCGTGAACGTCGCCGGGCGAATGTCCTACGTCGGTTCCGACGGCGTCTCCGAGATCGGCGCCGGCGGCGTCGTGCTGCGCAAGGCGAAGCTCGACCTGCGCCACTTCGAGCGACGGCGCGAGGAGGTGCTGCTGAAGCGCGACCTGCTCGACCGCCAGCTGATCAACGTCGAGGGCGCGCGGCTCGTGCGCGCGAACGAGATCGAGCTGGCACTCGTCGCCGGCTCGTGGCGCGTCGTCGGCGTCGACACCGGCCCGCGCGGCGGCCTGCGCCGGCTGCTGCCGAAGGGGCTCGGCTCGCACATCGCCACGGGCGAGTTCCTCGACTGGGCGCAGGTCGAGCCGTTCGTCGGGCACGTGCCGACCGTGCGCCTGCGGATTCCGCACCCGAAGCTCGCGAAGCTGCACCCGGCGCAGATCGCCGACCTCGTCGAGGCGGCCTCGCGTCGCGAGGGCGAGGAGATCATCCAGGCGGTCGGCGACGACGACCGCGAGCTCGAGGCCGACGTGTTCGAGGAGCTCGACGAGCAGCATCAGCGCGAGTTCCTCGAGGATCGCCCCGACTCGCAGGTCGCGGCGATCCTCTCGCGGATGGCGCCCGACGACGCGGCCGACGTCGCCGGCGAGCTCGACGACGAGCGCCGCGAGGCGGTGCTCTCGTTGCTGCCGGTCAGCCATCGCGTGAAGGTGCGCGCGCTGCTCGGCTACGACCCCGCCGAGGCCGGCGGCCTGATGAGCCCCGACTTCGTCCTGCTGCCCGGCTCGACGCCGGCCGCCGACGCGCTCGACGCCGTTCGCCGCAGCCGCGTCGAGCCGGGGCTGCTGACGACGGTCTTCGTCGGCTCCGCCGACGGCGCGCTCGACGGCGGCGTGCCGGTGACGGCGCTGCTGCGCGCGCCCGCCGGGCAGCGCCTGGAGTCGTTCGTCAAGCACGAGACCCCATGCCTCTCGCCCGACGACTCCTTCGAGGAGGTGGCGCGGCAGATGGCCGACTACAACCTGACGTCGATCCCCGTCGCCGAGGACGGGAGGATGGTCGGCGTCGTGACCGTTGACGACGTGCTCGCCGCGATGCTCCCGCGCGGCTGGCGGCGTCGTTTCGGGCTGCTCGGCGAGGACTGAATACACTGCGCGCGTGAACGTCGTAGGCGGACAGTTCGATGGCGGTCCGAGTACCGCCCGTCATGCGTCGGATCCGGTCGGCCACCCGTGGCCGACCGCGTCTGCCTGCCCGGCTCAACTCCCGTAGAGCCCGCCTGTTCGCCCTCCTCGGGCTGCTCGGCCCGGGGCTGATCGCGGCGAACGCCGGCAACGACGCCGGCGGCATCGCGACGTACTCGTCGATCGGCGCGAAGTACGGCTACGACCTGCTGTGGACGATCCTGCTGATCACGATCTCGCTCGCGATCGTGCAGCTGCTCGCCGCGCGGATGGGCGTCGTCACCGGCAAGGGCCTCGCCGAGCTGATCCGCGAGGAGTACGGGATCCGCTGGTCGGTGCTCGCGACGAGCGCCGTGCTCGTCGCGAACCTCGGCATCTGCATCTCGGACTTCGTCGGCGCGGGCGCCGCGCTCGGCCTCGCTGGGATCCCGCCGCAGGTGTCCGTGCCGGTGCTCGCGCTGGGGATCTGGCTGATCATCGTGCGCGGCTCCTACCGCTCGGCCGAGCGGGTCTTCATCTGGTTCACGATCCCGTTCTTCGCCTACCCGATCGCCGCGATCCTCGGGCACCCCGACTGGGGCGCCGTCGGGCACGCGTTCGTCACGCCGCACCTGCACACCAACTCGACCTACCTGATCCTGCTGATCGCGACGATCGGCACGACGATCACGCCGTACATGCAGCAGTACCTGCAGTCGGCCGTCGTCGAGCGCGGCGTGCGCGAGGAGGAGCTGCGCCACGAGGAAGTCGAGGCCGTCTCGGGATCGGTGTTCGCGTGCGTGATCTCCGCGTTCATCGTGATCGCGACGGGCGCGACGCTGTACAAGCACGGCGTCCACGAAATCGGCTCCGCCGCCGACGCGGCGCGCGCGTTGACGCCATTCGCCGGGCACTTCGCCGAGCTGCTGTTCGGGATCGGCCTGCTCGGCGCGAGCCTGCTCGCCGCCGCGATCCTGCCGATCGCGACCTCCTACGTCGTCTCCGAGTCGCTCGGGTACGAGAAGGGGATCGGCCGCCGCCGCGAGGAGGCGCCGGTGTTCGTCGGGATCATCACCGGCATGATCGTGCTCAGCGCCGTCGTCGCGGTGATCCCCGGCGTGCCGGTGATCTCGCTGCTCGTCGCCGTGCAGGTCGTCAACGGCCTGCTGCTGCCGATCAACCTGTTCTTCATCTGGCGACTGTCGCGCTCTGAGCCGTTGATGGGCGAGCACCGCTCGCGCGGGGCGCTCGACGGCGCCACCGGGCTCACCGTCTTGCTGCTCTCGGCGCTGTCGGTCGTGCTCGTGGCCGTGACCGTCGCCGGGCTCTGACGCGCCCGCCTCAGCCGGACCGCGCCGGCGCGCGGGCCGGCTCGAGCAACAGCGTCGCGCCGATCGCGCCGCCGAGGTCGCCGAGCGCGGCGACGTGGACGTCGGGCGGGCGGAAGTCGGCGAACAGGTGCGGCTGCATCGCCTTCGCGATCCGCTTCGCGTAGGGCTCGCCGAGCCGGACGCCGAGACCGCCGCCGACGATCACGCATTCGACGTCGAGCACGTTGACGACCGACGCGACGCCGGCGCCGAGCGCGCCGAGCGCGCGCTCGATCATGTGCGTCGCGAGCTCGTCCTCGTGCTCGAGCGCGCGCGCCCAGATCCCGCTCGTCAGCCGCGTGCGATCGCGCTCCTTCATCAGCTTGAACAGGTCGGTGCGCTTGCCCTTCTCGACCTCCTTGCGGGCGTGCGCTTCCATCGCCGCGCGGCCCGCGTACGCCTCCATGCAGCCACGCCGGCCGCACGTGCAGCGGGCGCCGCCGATCTGGACGACGACGTGCCCGATCTCGCCAGCGGCGCCGCGCCCGCCCCACGGCTTGCCGTCGAGCACGAGGCCGCCGCCGACACCCGTGCCCCAGAAGACGCCGAGCAGCGAGTCGTACGGCTTGCCCGCGCCGAGCTGGAACTCGGCGTCGGTCGCGACCTGCACGTCGTTGCCGAGCGCCACACGCGTGCCGAGCGCGCGTTCGAGCGTCTGCGCGAGCGGGAAGCTGCCCTCCCAGTCGGGCAAGTTGCGCGCGCTCGTGACCTCGCCGCCTTCGATCGTTCCCGGCGAGCCGACGCCGACGCCCGCGAGCGCGGAGCTCTCGACGTGCGCTTCGCTCGCCGCCTCGCCCAACGCCGCCGCCATCGCCTCGGCGACGTCGGGCGGACCGCCGCTCGTCGGCGTCGGCCGGCGGGAGGAGCCGAGCACGTTGCGCTCGTCGTCGACGACGACCGTCTGGATCTTCGTGCCGCCGAGATCGATCCCGCCGTAGGCCGCCATTCGAGTTTCGATGATCGCAGACCCGCCCGCGACGCCTGCCCGGTTTTCGCCGTTTGCAGGATTTATCCACGCTTGCGGGGTTTCTTCGACCTCTCTTACAGCCCAGGCGCAGCATCGAGTCAGATGGCACGGCGATCGGGGACCCCATGGTTCGTCTACGCGCTCGCCGCGTCGCTCGCCGGCGCGGTCGCGGCGGCAATCCTGATTGTCGGGCCGGCGTCGAGCGGCGCCGCGTCGGCCGCGACGCGCACGATCGTCGCGCAGCGCGGCGTGGTCCAGTCGACCGTCTCCGGCAGCGGCAACGTCGAGGCCGCCAGCCAGCTCGACCTCGGCTTCAAGACGAGCGGCACCGTCACGCAGATCGACGTCACCCAGGGCGAGCGCGTCGGGCAGGGGCAGCTGCTCGCGACGCTCGATCCGCAGAGCGCCGAAGTCACGCTCGAACAGGCCAAGGCCAGCCTCCAGTCCGCCGAAGCGGCGCTCTCGCGCGAGGAAGAAACCAACGGCGAATCCTCCACCCAGAGCGCGAGCGAACGCTCGCCGACGGCCACCGCGGCGACGGGGACGGGCAAGTCGAACGGCTCGAAACGCACGAGCGGCGGGTCGGGCTCGGGCGGCTCCTCGTCGGGGTCGAGCACGACGAAGAGCCAGGGCTCTACGTCGAGCTCGAGCACCGGCGCAAGCTCCGGCTCGACGATCAGCGCCGCGACGCGCGAAGCGAACATCGCCTCGGCGAAGGCCGCGGTCAAGAGCGATCGGCTGACGGTCAAGAGCGACGAACAATCGGTCGCCGACACGCGGCTGGTGGCGCCGGAGAGCGGCACGATCGTCTCGCTGTCGGGCGAAGGCGGGGAAACGGTCTCCGGCGGCGGCACGAGCAGGGCCTCGAGCTCCGCCGAAGGGGCCTCGGGCAGCGGCTCGTCGGCGAGCGAAGCGGGCGCAGGCAAAGGCGCGACCGGGGGCACGGGAGCGAAAGCGTCCTCCAGTGCGAGCTCGTCGAGCTCGTCGAGCGCTTCGAGCTCGGCGTTCGCAGTGCTGAGCGACCTCAGCGCGATGAAGCTCGTCGTCCCGCTGAGCGAGTCCGAAGTCGGCAGCGTCAAGCCGGGACAGCCGGCGACGGTGAGCGTCGAAGCCCTCAAAGGCGTGAAGCTCGCCGCGCATGTCGCCGAAGTCGCGGCGCTGCCGACGAGCAACAGCGGCGTCGTCAGCTACGACGTGACGTTCGATCTCGACCAGCTCGAAGCCGGCGTCAAAGCCGGCATGAGCGCGAGCGCCGAAGTCGTCGTCGCGCAGGCCGAAGGCGTCAACGTCCCCACGAGCGCGATCTCGGGCGGCAGCGTGACGGTGATTCGCGCCGGCAAGCAGGTGCGCCAGGCGGTCACGACCGGGCTCGCCGGCAACAGCTCGACGATCGTGCTCAGCGGGCTGGACGCGGGCGAACGCGTCGTGCTGCCACTGTCGGCGACGAGCGGCGCGAGCAGCCTGCTCTCGCGCCTGGCCGGACGCAGCGGCGCCGGCGCGCTCGGCGGTGGCGGCCTCGGTGGCCTCGGCGGCGGTGGCGTCGCGCGCCGTGCGCTCGGCGCCGGCCCGGGTGGTTGAGATGGGACCGCTGCGCCGCGGCCGCCCGTCCGCCCGTTCGCTGCGCACGCGACCGCTGGTCGAACGCGCCATGCCGCGCGCGCACGACGACGGCTTCGCAGGCGTGGCGCCGCGGCACCCGACGATCGAGCTGCACGACGCGTCGAAGACGTACGAGCTCGGCGCGATCAGCGTGCGCGCGCTGCGCGACGTATCGCTGAGCATCGAGCATGGCGAGTTCGTCGCGATCATGGGCAGCTCCGGCAGCGGCAAGAGCACGCTGATGAACATCCTCGGCTGCCTCGACGTGCCGAGCAGCGGCCGCTACCTGCTCGACGGGATCGACGCCGCGCGGATGGACGAGGACGACCTCGCCGACCTGCGCAACCGCAAGATCGGCTTCGTCTTCCAGAGCTTCAACCTCGTCGCGCGGACGAGCGCACTCGCGAACGTCGAACTGCCGCTCGCGTACGCCGGCCTGAAGGGAGCCAAGCGCCGGCAGCGCGCCTCGCGGGCGCTGCGGGCCGTCGGCATGGGCGACCGCGTGCATCACCAGCCGTCCGAGCTCTCCGGCGGCCAGCAGCAGCGCGTCGCCGTCGCGCGCGCGATCGTCACGAACCCGTCGCTGATCCTCGCCGACGAGCCGACCGGCAACCTCGACTCGCATTCGACCGACGACGTGCTGCGGATCTTCACGCAGCTCAACGACGAAGGACGGACAGTCGTGCTGATCACGCACGAGCCCGACGTCGCCGAGCGCGCGAGCCGGGTCGTACGCCTCAGCGACGGAGCCGTCGCGGAGGACCGCCCGCTCGCGGGCGGCGCGGTGGAGGCGCACGCATGATCGGACGCGAGACGCTGCACACGGCCTGGGGCGGCATCGTCGCGAACAAGCTGCGCTCCGGCCTGACGATCCTCGGCATGACGATCGGCGTCGCGTCGGTGATCGTCCTGATCGCCGTCGGCAACGGCTCCTCCAAGGCGGTCACCTCTCAGATCCGGAGCCTCGGCACGAACGTCCTGATCGTCCTGACCGGCGGCCTGCGCGGCGGCGCGCGCGCGAGCACCACTCGCAAGCGTGTCGCTGACCAAGCAGGACGCCGAGGCGCTGCAGGACAAGAGCCTGGCCCCCGACGTGCAGAGCGCCTCGCCGGTCGTCGACGCGACCGCCGTGAAACTCGTCTCCGGCAGCACCAGCTACGAACCGTCGAGCTTCGTCGGCACGACGCCGTCCTATCTCGTCGCGCACAGCTACAAGCTCGCCGAAGGCGCGTCGTTCACGAATGCCGACGTGAGCGAACACAAGCGCGTCGCCGTGATCGGCCAGACGGTGCTCGAAGAACTGTTCGCGGGGCAGAGCGCCGTCGGCCAGAGCATCAAGGTCAACGGGTCGAACTTCGAAGTCGTCGGGGTGCTCGCGAAAAAGGGGTCCAACGGGGCGACCAACCAGGACGACGTCGTGATGGCGCCGATCTCCACCGTGCAGGACTCGCTGACGGGGTTCGGCGCGATCAACTCGATCACGGTGCAGGCGAAGTCGCAGTCGGCGCTGAACGCGGCCGAAGCCGAGGTGACGCAGACGCTCGAGGAACGCCACAAGATCACGAACACCTCCGAACCGGGCTTCCAGGTGCTGAACCAGGGCTCGCTGCTGGAAACGTCGAGCTCGACGAGCAGCGTGTTCACGACGCTGCTCGGCGAGGTCGCGGCGATCTCGCTGCTCGTCGGCGGGATCGGCGTGATGAACATCATGCTCGTCAGCGTCACCGAGCGCACGCGCGAGATCGGGATCCGCAAGGCGGTCGGCGCGCGGCGCTCGGACATCCTCACGCAGTTCCTCACCGAGGCCGTGCTCGTCTCGTTGATCGGCGGGGTCGCCGGCGTGCTCGTCGGCGTGATCGGCAGCCAGTTCAAGATCGCGGGCGTCCAGCCGGTGATCGCCACGTACTCGGTCTTCCTCGCCTTCGGCGCCGCGGCCCTCTCGGGGCTGTTCTTCGGCACCTACCCGGCCGCGCGCGCGGCAGCCCTCAGACCGATCGAGGCGCTGCGCTTTGAGTGACGCATCTCCACCCACCGAGGAGCCCGACATGACCGACGAGCAGCCGACCATCGACGAGAGCGCCGCGCCGGCTGGAGCGCCCGCGGCGCCGCGCGCCGAGCCGCGCCGCGCGCACGCGCCGGCGCCCGAGGCGCGCGAGGCGCTCGCCGGGCGCGAGCCGTGGCTCGAGCCGGACGACGAGCTGCCGCCGCCGCGCGCGCGCCGGCGGCTGCTGACGCCGCTGCCGCTGGCGCTGCTCGCGGCGTTGGCGATCGCGTGCGGCTTCATCGCCGGCGTGCTCGTCGAGAAGGGGCAGGGAGGCTCCGGCACGACGGCGGGCGCCGGCGCCGGCGCCGGCGGCCTTGCCTCGCGCCTGGCGGCACTCCGCGGGGGCACGAGCGCAAGCGCGAGCTCAACCTCCACTTCAGGTACAGGCTCGGCCGCGAGCGGCGCTGGCAGCGGCAGGCTCGGCGGCGCCGGCGGCGCCGGCGCGACGATCGGCCAGGTCGCGTATGTCTCGCACGGCGCGCTCTATGTGACGACGCTCGAAGGCAACACCGTCAAGGTGACGGCGGCGCCGGGCGCGACGGTCACGAAGAGCGTCGACACGAGCGCCGGCGCGATCCACCCCGGCGAAACGGTCGTCGTGACGGGCGCGCCCCGCGCGAACGGCGCGATCGCAGCGCAGTCGATCCGAGCCGGCGCGGCGGGAGCGGGCGGCGGCCTCGGCGGCGCCGCGAGCTTGTTCGGCGGCTCGAGTCGGTCCTCGGGAGCCTCCGGGGCGAGCGGCGCCTCCGGGGCCGGCGGCACGGGCGGCGGGCAGGGCGCCGGTGGCGCCGGCGAACAGGCGCTGTTCGGCAAAGGCTGACGACGTTCCGCTCGCCTCGCCGGCGAGCACCTTCTCGATCACCAAACCAAAGGAGCTCGATGTCCCAACGCAACAGCAACAGACGCAGGCCGGCGCGCCGTCTGCAGGCGGCCGTGGCGGCGCCGATCGCGGTGCTGCTCGCCGGACTCCTGCTGACGGCGTGCGGCGGTGGCTCGACCACGGCGAGCACCGCCGGCACGACGAGCACGGCCAGCACGAGCGCGTCCTCGACCTCGCCGGCGGGAGCGCCCGGTCAGTTCCGAGCTCGCGCCGCGGCGCTGCGCACGTGCTTGAAAAAGGAAGGCATCACACTGCCGGAACGCAAACCCGGCGAGAAAGGTCAGCGCCCCGGCGGCGTGTTCGGCCTCGGCGGCGGCGGCCGCTTTCAGCTGCCGCAGGGCGTGACGCGCGCGCAGATGCAGGCGGCGCTGAAGAAGTGCGGCGCCAACCTCGCGGGTTTGCGGCGCTTCGGCGCCGGGGCGCGCAACCCCCAGCGCCTGGCCAAGTTCGCCGCGTGCATGCGCCAGAACGGAGTCAACCTGCCGGCGCCGAACACGTCGGGCAAAGGACCGGTGTTCGACACGAACGGGCTCGACACGACGAGCGCGACGTTCCGCAAAGCCGACGTGAAGTGCGCGAAGGAACTGCTTCCGCCGGGCGGCGGCGGCGCGCGGATCCCCGCGCCACCGAGCGAACCGCCCGCCTAGGGCGACGATACGCGACCGCGACGCCCGGCGCGACCGGGCGTCGCATGCGCCGCACGGACCCGAGGGCTGCGGAGGGCTGCGGACCGCTCGAAAGAAGGCCTGCTGGCCGGCCCTGGGACTGGAGGACGCTACTGGCCGGGCTGGGGGCGCTTCGGGTCCTTGATCGCCGAGCCGCTCGGCTTCGCCGTGACCTTCGGCGCCGGCAGCGAGCCGATCCGCGCGACCAGCTGGTTCCACTGGGTGCTGCTGAGCGGGCTCGGCGCGACGATCGGCGCCGGCGCGGTCTTGCCGGCGCCGGCCGAGTGAGCGGCCTTCGCGGCGGCCGCCGGGCTCAGCGGCACGTCGCCGGCGACGGGGCGGAAGCCGATGTGGATGTGGTTCCAGTGTTCGGGCATCGCAAGCGTGTTCGGCGCGCCCGGGTACTGCATCAGGCTGATGATCTGGTGCGGCACGAATTCGCCCTGGAGCGTCAGGAGCGCGCGGATCGTCAGGTCGGTGATCGAGCCGGCGCCCTGGTGACCGGCGATCGGGATGCCGTTGATCGCGGAGATGTCGACGGCGTCGCCGGTGTAGTGCTCGGAGACGAAGCCCGAGACGGTCATCTCGCTGTGGCCGCAGCGCAGGGCGCTGACGGTCGGCTTCAGCCCGATCCGCGAGAGGAACTCGAGGACCGCGAGGACGCGCTTGTCGATCGCGCCCGAGGCGATGTCCTGCCGACCGCATGCGTAGATGCCGATTCCCGGGTCGGAGAGCACGGTGCGCTCGAGTTCGCCCTTGGAGAGCAGGAACACGCCGCTGGCGGTCGCGCCGAGCAGGTCGGTGTCGCCGCTGGCGCCCTGCGGGTGCAGCGCGGTGCTGAGCTGCATCCAGTTCTCGAGGATCGGACGCGGGTCGATCGTGGCGCTGTCGCCGCCCGGGCGGATCGCGAAGCCGAGATGGCCGTCCTGGGCGTGCGGCGGCGTGCGCACACGCCCGAGCACCGTGCCCTTGGAGACGATCGATCCGACGCGCAGCGGCAGCAGTCCGCCGGCCTTCGTCGAGCGCGAGGAGGCGCGGCGGGCGGCCGCCGAGGCGACCGCGTCGGGATTGCCCGGATGCGCGAACAGGCGCACCTTGCCGGTCTGCACAGGCGCCGGTTCGACTTCGCCGGCGCCGGAGGCGCCCGTCTGCGCGCCCGAGGCCGGCGCCTTGACCTTCAGCGTCACCGGCGGGTGGCTGCCCGCGGTCGCCGGCAGCTTCGGCTTCGCTTCGCCGGCGTCGGCGACCGCCGGCAGCGCCGGCGTCGTCGAGGAAGCCGCCGCACGCGGCGGCTTCGGCTTGCGGTAGTGCGAGGCGATGCTGCCCATGCCGGAGTACGTGAAGACGTCGCCGTAGACGTCGCGCATCACGATGTACTGCCCGAGCTTGCGCGAGTGACCGAGTTTGACGATGCGCCCGTCCTGCGCGGCGACGACGTCGGCGTTCGGCGAGCTCATCAGGTCGATCAGCTGCAGCGGCTGTGACTTCTTGGCGGCGCTCGCGGCCGACGCGGCCGCGGCCGACGGCGCGGGAGCCGCGGCGGAGCTCGCGCCGGCGGCCGGCGAGGCGCCCGTCGTCGGCGTGGAAGCCGTCTTCGCGGCGCCCGTCAGCGCGCTCGCCCCGGCAGTTGCGCTGGAGCTGCTCGCGGGCGCCGATTCGCTCGACAGCGCGCCCCACGTGACGTGCTTGCCGGCGACCGGCAGCTCGCCGTCGGTCAGCCCGGTCAGCGTCGCGATCACGCCCTGCGGGTAGCTCGAGATCAGCTTCGCGCGCAGCAGCACCGACTGGACGTATTCCTCGGAGTGGTTGTACGCGAGGATCGCCGCGTGCAGGTTCGTCGCGGCGCCGGCGGCACGCAGGTAGCGCGCGGCGGCGAAGACTGCGTCGACCGGGTTGTACGGGTCGGCGTAGCCCGAGTTGAGCGCGTCTACGCCGTACTGGATCCAGGTCGCCGGCATGAACTGCATCCAGCCGACGGCGCCGGCGGTCGAGACCGACAGGTCGGTGCCGTAGTCGGTCTCGATTTCGTTGATCGCCGCGAGGATCTGCCACGGGACGCCGTACTGCACGGCCGCCGCCTGGTAGATCGGAAGCAGGAACAGCGGGATCCGATAGAAGCCGAGCGCCTGCGTCGAGGCAGCCGAGCCGGCCAGCTCGGCCGCCAGCGCGCCGGCCTGCGCAGCGACGACTTCGGGCGGCGCGGCGACGTTGTTGGCGCCGTTCGCGCCCGGCGCCTGCGCACCGGTCGTCGGCTTGGCGCCGGTGCTCGTCGCGTTTTCGCGCTTCGCTTCGGTCGTCTTCTGGCCGCGTTGAACGACGACCGTCGGCCGTTTCGCGGACGGCTTCGCCGGCGCCGGCGTTTCGCTTTTGCCGCTCGTCGTCGTCGCCGGCGTCGTCGTCGTGCCGGTCGTCGTGGACGGCGTCGTCGTCGGCGTCGTCGTCGGCGCGGACGTCGTCGGAGCCGGCGTCGAGCTCGTCGTCGGCGTGGGCTTCGGCGATTCCTGGGCGGTCGTTTCGGTCGACGTGCTCGTCGTCTGCGAGCCTTCGCCCGCGCTGCCGCTCGATTCGGCCGCGAGCGCGCCGCTCGCGAGCGGTCCGAACGCCGTCAGGCCGGTGCCCGCGAGAGCCGAGACGAGTAGCCGCCAAGCCAGGCCACGTCGTGCAGACGCGGGCGTCATGCGGCGATCTGGATCATCGTCTGGTGGTCCCATGGTCGTGGTCGGCGCAGCCAGCCCACAAACGCGGGGGACGCCCTCCCGAATTCATATCGGCAGGCAACCACGAGCGAGTAAAGGATTCGTAATCGCGTTCCACAATCCGTGTTTCCGGCATCGGCGCGGCGAACGCACCCCCCGAAGCGTAAGCGTACCCGAGGAGAGAAAGCAGGAAACCACTCGCAATCTCACGCCCAACGGGCCCTAACAGGCTGTTCGCCGGCCTCGAGCGCGTTCCTGCGCGCGGCGGGCGCTGGGAAGACGCGACTCCTCGGCAAGCTGAACGCGGGCGCCCGCCTTGCTCGTGAGCGCGGCCAGGCGCTAGGCTGACGCGCATGGAAACGATCCTCTCGGTCCTGCAGGTGATCATCGCGGTGATCGTGATCTTCCTCGTGCTGATGCACTCGGGCAAGGATTCCGGCCTGTCGGGCGCGTTCGGCGTCGGCAGCGGAACCGGTCCGCTCGGCGGCGGCTCGATGGTCGAGCGCAACCTGAATCGCTGGACGATCTTCTTCTCGATCCTGTTCGTCGTGAACGCCGTCATCCTGCTCAAGCGCCCCTGGGCGTAGCTCTCTAACCCTCGACTTCAGGGTTAGGCTCAGCCGTATCGTCGAGCGCCTCGAGGCGGTTGAGGATCTCGAGGCCCTCCGAGCGCAGCACGGCGTCGAGCGACGCGTAGTCCTCGCGCGAGAGCTTGCCTGTGCGGTAGTCGAGCTCGGCGTCGCGGATCTCGCGGTACTTGGCCTCGCGCTGGGCCTCCAACTCGGCGCGCTCGGGCGAGACGCGCTCGGGGGGCTGTCCCGTCGGACGCTCGAGGCTCGCGCGCAGCGGCGCGGCGACGACGGCGACCACGACGGCGAGCAGCGTGAACGCGAGCAGCACGACGACGACCTCCATCAGCGCCTCGCCGTCCGGCGATCGGTCGCTCCTCGTCGCATCCGCGCGTCAGGCGCGCGCGAGCCCGTGCGCGGCGCGCGAGCGCGCGCGCGAGCGCGACCCGGCGGCGCACGCGCGCTGGGCGCCGGCCAGATCGCGATCAGACCGCCGCCGAAGACGATCAGGCCGCCGATCCAGATCCACATGACCAGCGGCGAGACGATGAAGTGGAATTGCGCGGCCGGCGGGTGCTTGAGGTATTCGCGCGCCAGCACGGCGATCGCGATCGGCGCCTCTTCGGGCGGACAGCGTGCGGTTGCCGATCGTCATGATCCGCTTGCAGCGCGGGCGTTTCGAGATGTCGGGGGCGATCGCCGTCCAGACGTCGCGCGTGAGGCCGGCGCTCATGCTGATGTGGCTGACCGGCTGGCCGCCGATCAGGTGCCCGACCGAGCCCTGCGCCGGTTCCCCGGAGTCGTAGAACCCCTCGCTCGGGCGCAGCGTCGCGACGTGGCGCCTGCCCTTGGTGACGTCGAGCACCGCGCCGAGCGCGAGCGTCGAGCCGGTGTGCGCGCGGTCTTCCTTCGGCGTGATCGTCGCGGTCGGGCGCACGTAGCGGATCGTGTACGAGCCGACCCGCGTCGAGCCGCCGGGCCGATGTGCTGCTCGACCGCGTGCTGGAACGAGGACGAGGCGGCGACGCCGACGAACAGCACGGCGATCCCGACGTGCACGATGTAGCCGCCGTAGCGGCGGCGGTTGCGGCGCACGAGCGCGAGCAGCGCGAGCGGCGCCGCCTCGCCCGCGATCGCGCGCCGCGCGCGCGTCCCGCGCACGAACTCCTGCGCGACGCTGCCGAGCACGAACGCGGCGCAGCAGAACATCGCCAGCGCGAACGGGCGCTGGGTGACGCCTGCGGCGACGAGCACGCCGAGCGTCGCCAGCGCGCCGAGCAGTGGCGCGAGGAAGTTGCGCCGCGCGTTGGCGAGCGTCGCGCGGCGCCACGCGATCACCGGGCCGATGCCGCTGAGCAGCACGAGGATCAACGCGAGCGGAACCGTGTAGCGATCGAACCACGGCGGGCCGACCGACGCTTCCTGTGCCGGTCAGCGCCTCGGAGATCAGCGGGAAGTACGTACCCCAGAAGATCACGAAGCAGAGCGCCGACGAGCACGACGTTGTTGGCGAGGAAGATCGATTCGCGCGAGAGCAGCGAGTCGAGCCGGTGCTCGGAGCGCAGCATGTCGCGGCGCGAGACGACGAGGTAGATCGAGCCGGCGATCAGAACGCCGATCAGGACGACGAACGGCACGCCCAGCGTCGCCCCTCCGAACGCGTGGATCGAGTTGAGGATGCCGCTGCGGACGAGGAACGTGCCCATGATCGCGAGCGTGCCCGTCGCGAGCACGAGCGAGACGTTCCAGACCTTCAGCATCCCCCGTTTCTCCTGGATCATCAGCGAGTGCAGGAAGGCGGTGCCGGTCAGCCACGGCATCAGCGACGCGTTCTCGACCGCGTCCCAGCCCCAGTAGCCGCCCCAGCCGAGCTCCGAGTAGGACCAGCGCGCGCCGAGCAGGATGCCGACGCCGAGAAACAGCCAAGCGGCGAACGCGAAGCGCCTGATCGCTTTGATCCAGTCGGCGTCGACGCGGCGGGTCGAGAGCGCGCCGACGGCGAACGCGAGCGGGATCGTGCACAGCGTGTACCCCGAGTACAGCATCGGCGGGTGGATCATCATCGTCGGGAAGCGCAGCAGCGGGTCGAGCCCGACGCCTTCCGCCGGAGCGGGGCTGGTCGTCGCGAACGGCGTCGCGTAGAAGATCATCAGCGAGGTGAAGAACCCGGCGAAGCCGAGCAGCATCGGCGGTCGCGTACGCGGCGATGTCGCGCATCCGCCGTGCGCGCGAGGAACAGCGCGAGGCTCGACCACAGCGACAGCAGCCACGCCCACAGCAGCAGCGAGCCTTCCTGCGAGGACCAGACGGCGGCGGCGCGGTAGAACGTCGGCGTCGTGCGGCTCGACGTGTCGGCGACGGTGTTGAACGCGAAGTCGTTACGCAGGAACGCGATCTCGAGCACGGCGAAGGCCGTCGTGAGAATGCTCGCGAGCGCGTACACGGCGCGGCGCCGCGACTCGCTGAACTCGACGCGCCCGCGTGCGCACGCCGTATAGCGCAGCGAAGATGCCGTACGCGCAGACGACGAGCGCCAGCAGCAGGCAGATGCGACCGAGCAGCCCATCGGCCGACTCAGTCGTTCTGCTTCTCGCCCGCCGGAGCGGCCTTGTACTTCGACGGGCACTTCGTGATCAGCGAGTTGCGTTCGCCGACGAACCGGCCGCCCTGCTTCTCGACCGTGACGATCATCTCGCGCCCTTCGCGAAACGGGTCGGGCACGGTCCCCGATGTAGGCCACCGGGATCGCGGCGCCGCCCGCGCGGTCGGCGACGCTGAAGTCGAGCCCGTTGCCTTCGTGGCGCACGGACCCGGCGACGACCTTGCCGGTCAGCTGGTAGCTGCGGCCGGGCTGCGCTTGGCGCAGCAGCTGGCTGGGGCTGAGCGCCGGGCTCGCGGCGCTGAAGCTCGTGTAGATCAGCGCGCTCGCGAGCACGACGGCGGCGCTCAAGGCCACGACCAAGCGCACCGTTCGCTTTCGCGCGGGGTTCATCGCCACCAAGTATCGCAAACCGCTTTTCGCCCCGTGCCGCCCGCGCGACCCCCGGACAACCGTCCAGTCGGCGCGCTCCGGCGAGGAAATCGGGCATGCAGAGCGAAACCTTTGCCTGTGAGCAGGGTCTTTCCTTCGAGAGCGATGAGAGCAAGCCTCCCCTCCACGCTGCGCCACCCGCGGCGCACCCGCGAAGAACAGCACCGGCGCGAATCGGCGCGCCCGGCGCCCGACGCGCCCGCGCGCGCCGCCGATCTCGCCGTCCAGCGCGTGCGCAACGCCGGCGGCCCGCTCGACGAGGCGTCCTACGCGTGCGCCTGCGGCTTCGTGTTCCGTGCTCCCGTCTCGACGACGGTCGCCTGCCCGCACTGCCGCGCGCAGCAGGCCTGGTAGAGAGCCGAGCCGAAAGCGGGCCCTCCCTGGAGGGACCGCCCGCGGTGCTGCTCGAGGAGAGCGTCTACTCGGTGCACCTCAGCACTGGACACGCGGCGATGCAGCTGATCGAGCGGCTCGATTGGGCCCTGCGCGACGCCGAGGAGCTCGAACGCGTGCGTGACGTGACGCGCTGAAGCGATGTGCATCGCGCTCTCGCTTGATTTTGTGGATGTTGTCGATATCTTCGCTGAGCATAGGCGGAGGGCCTGGCGGGGATCGAGTGGTCGCGCGCGCGGTGCGCGAGGCGGGTTCCCCTAGGCGAGTCGAGGGATTGGTCGGCGCGGAACGCGCCGCCACGTGAGGAGCCAGGAGCACCGTTGCACGTAGATCCGTACATCGTCCTCGGCAGCGCCGTGATCGGGTTCCTCGTCGGCATGACGGGCGCCGGCGGCGGGGCGCTGATGACGCCGATGTTGATCCTGCTGTTCGGCGTAAAGCCTTCGGCGGCGATCTCGAGCGATCTCGTCGCGGCGGTCGTGATGCGCCCGATCGGCGCGGGCGTTCATCTGCGCCAGCGCACGGTCAACACCCGCCTCGTCGGCTGGATGGTGATCGGCTCGGTGCCGATGGCGTTCCTCGGCGCGTACCTGCTGAGCCGGATGGGCCATGCGAAGAGCGCTCAGGAAAACATCGAGGTCGTGCTCGGCGCGGCGCTGCTGGTCGGCGCGGGCGCGATGGTCGTGCGCTACGTCCTCGACCGCCGTGACGGCCGCGAGCGCACGGCGACCGTCAACGACATCGCCGTGCGCCCGCTGCGCACCGTCGCGATCGGCATGATCGGCGGCGTGATCGTCGGAATGACGTCGGTCGGCGCCGGCTCGCTGATGATCGTGATGCTGCTGTTCCTCTACCCGATGATCGGCGCGAAGCAGCTCGTCGGAACCGACCTGACGCAAGCCGTGCCACTGACGCTTGCCGCCGCGCTCGGCGCGCTGGCCTTCGGTCACGTCGAATTCGGCGTGACCGTCTCGCTGATCATCGGCAGCGTCCCGGCCGTGCTGATCGGCTCGCTGCTCTCCTCGAGCGTGCCCGACCGCTACATCAGGCCGGTCATCACGTTCGTGATCGCCGCGTCCGGGCTGAAGTACGTCGGCATCGAAACGACGGCGCTCGGCTGGATCCTGTGCGGCGCGCTGCTCGCGCTCGGCGGCGGCTGGCTCCTCCTCAAGCGACCGTGGACACGGTCGGCGCCCGGCGAGGACGCGGCTGAGCCGCCGCTCGAGGAGCCCGCGCTGCTGCGCACCGACGCGCTCGAGATCGAGCAGCCCTGAAGCAGTCCCAGAGCGCGCCCGTCCCGAACGGGCGCGAGGCGTCCTACTTGATGTGCATCCCCGAGATCGCGCGCGAGATCACGAGCTGCTGGATCTCGGCGGTGCCCTCGAAGATGTCGTAGATCTTCGCGTCGCGGTGCCAGCGCTCGACGGGGAACTCGCGGGTGTAGCCGTTGCCGCCGAGGATCTGGATCGCGCGCTCTGTCACCCACACGGCGACCTCGCCGGACTTGAGCTTGGACATCGAGCCCTCGGCGTTCTTGAACGGGACCTGGTTGCGACCCATCCACGACGCGCGCCAGACGAGCAGTCGCGCGGCGTCGATCTCCATCTTCATCCGCGCGAGCGTGAACGCGATCGCCTGGTTCTCGATGATCTTGCGCCCGAACTGCTCGCGCTCCTTGGCGTAGTCGAGCGCGTACTCGTACGCGGCGCGAGCAATTCCGAGCGCTTGGGAGCCGACCGTCGGTCGCGGGACTCGAACGTCTGCATTGCCGCCTGCGAGTTGATTTCTTGCCCTCGCGGACACGCGCGAGCCGTTCGTCGAGCTTCTCCTTGCCGCCGAGCACGTAGCCGGCCGGAACGCGGCAATCGTCGAGGAAGACGTCGGCGGTGTGCGACGCCCTGAGGCCGTGCTTTGAGACCTTCGGGCCCTGCGCGATGCCCTTCGCCTCGGACATCGGCACGACGAACGCGGCGTGGCCTCTGGAGCCGAGCTCGCGATCGACCGAGGCGATCACGACGTGGACGTTTGCGATGCCGCCGTTCGTCGCCCACGCCTTCTGCCCGTTCAGCACCCACTCGCCGGCGGCCTCGTCGAACTTCGCGCTCGTGCGCACGCCGGAGACGTCCGAGCCGGCGTTCGGCTCAGAGGCACAGAACGCCGCGACCTTGACTCGTCGACCGTGCCGAAGCAGCGCGGGATCCACTCGCCGATCTGCTCGGGAGAGCCCTGACCGAAGATCGCCGCGACCGCCGAGCGCGGTGCCCATGATCGACATGCCGATGCCCGCGTCGCCCCAGAACAGCTCCTCGTTGACGAGCGGCAGGCCGAGCCCAGACGGGTCGGCGAAGAACTGCGCCATGCCTTCGAAGCCGTACAGCCCGATCTTCGCCGCCTCCTGGATGATCGGCCACGGCGTCTCCTCGCGCTCGTCCCACTCGTGCGCGGCGGGCCGCACGACGTCCGCCGCGAACCCGTGGACCCAGTCACGGATGTCCTTCTGATCCTGCGACAGCGCGAGCGAGAACGTGACGTCCTGGCCGGCGGCGCCGGTGATCGCCTCGACGGCGGCCTCGGCGGCGTCGGTGGAAGCGGGTGCGTCGACGGCGGTTGGAGCAGATGCTGGCATCGGCGAGCTATCTCCTGTGGTGAGGGCGGGGACGATGGAGTGCTTGAGGGCTCAAGGGCGGGGGACCCCGAGGCTGCGAGCAAAGTACCCGCGGGGTGTTTGCTCAAACGAACCGAAGCCTCGCGAATCCTTCCGTTAGTGAAGTGTGCGATGGAGCACACTGCAACCAGTGTCTCTTATTCCACAAGCCGGAATCCCGCCCGGCCGCGCCCTCCGCGCGCGCCGCCCTAGCGAGTTTCCCAGGCTTCCTCTTGTCGGGTGAGGGCGATCACGTCTTTCGGCAGCTTCCCGTTCGAGACGTCGGCGACGGTCACGTGCTCGAGCACTTTGCGCAGGTTCGCGCGCAGCGCGATCCACACCTGCTGCAGCGACTCGGCCGAGCCGACGTACTCGATCTCCTCCGGACGTTGCCCGCGGACGCCGACGAGCGGGCCCTCGACGGCGCGGATGATCTGCGCGAGGCTCACCTCGGCGGCTGGCTTGGCGAGCCAGTAGCCGCCTTCCGGCCCCCGCTGGCTGCGCACGATCCCCGACGAGCGCAACTGCGTGAGGATGTTCTCGAGGAACGACACGGGGATGCCCTGGCTCTGCGCGACGTCGTCGACCTTGCGCGGCGCGTCCTGCTTGCTGTCGGCGAGCTCGATCACCGCGCGCACGGCGTAATCGGCCTTCGCTGTCACGTGCATTCGTTGATTCTCGCGAAAAGCGCGGCGGACGGCGTCCGCCCCTCCCCGCGCAGCGCGCGAGAGCCGGAGCGCGCGGGGCGCGGCCCGGCGCATCCCGACGACCCGATCGCTGTCTAGCATCCGCGCATGAGCCCGCGCTGGAACTGGGACTTCGAGGACGAGCCGCGGCGCCCGCGCAAGGTCCCGCCGCTGCCGCTGCAGCAGCTCGAGCCGCGCCCCGGCGCGCGCTTTCGCCGGCGCCGCCTCGGCGCGGCGCTCCTCTTCGCGGTGCTCGTGATCGTCCTCGTCGTCGTGCTGTCGAGCTCGCTCGGCTCCGGGGGCGCCTCGTCCGCCGGCACGCACCGCCACTCGCCGACGCTCGCCGCGCGTTCGGCCACACCGCCGCCCGACACGCTCGAGACCGACAACAAGGCGATCTCCTCGACGCTCGCGTACACGCCGTTCGTGCGCGCCGGCGGCGACGATGGGCGCGACATCGCGCTGACGTTCGACGACGGTCCGGGCCCGTACACGCCGGAAGTGCTCGACGTGCTCGAGCACGAACACGTCCCCGCGACGTTCTTCGTGATCGGCGAGGAGCTGCGCTACTTCAGCGCCTCGACGGCGCGCGAGATCCGCGACGGCTTCGTGGTCGGCGACCACACCGAGACCCACCCGATGCTCGCAAACCTCTCCGCGCACGAACAGCGCGAAGAGCTGTTCGAACAGGCCGCGCGCATCGAACTGCTCGGGGCCCCGCGCCCGCGCCTGTTCCGCCCGCCGTACGGCTCGTTCAATGCGACGACGTTCCACCTGCTGCACCAGATGCACATGCTGATGGTCCTCTGGTCGGTCGACACCGGCGACTACACGCTGCCGGGCGTCGGCGTGATCGTGCAGCGCGCGCTCGAAGGCGCCAAACCGGGAGCGATCATCCTGATGCACGACGCCGGCGGCGACCGCTCGGAGACGATCGCGGCGCTGCCGACGATCATCCGCACGCTGCGTCAGCGCGGCTACCGCCTGGTCACGGTGCCGCAGCTGCTGCACGACGACCCGCCGCCGGCCGGCCAGCCGCTGCCGACGAACCTCAGCGGCGGCTGATGGACCGCGAGGGCCTTCGCGCTCGTCGTGACGCGCGGCGGCGCGCGCTCCGTCGCAGGCGCCGCGGCGCGCTCGCGCTGATCGCCGCGGTCGTTGCGGTCGCGGTCGTGCTCGTCGTCGCGCTCGCCGGCTCCGGCGGCGGCTCCGGCGGCGCGGCGACTGGCTCGCGACATGCCTCGACGAGCGGCGCGCCCGGGCGCGCGAGCACCCCGGCGACGCCGCGCAACGGGGGTGGCGTCGCGACCGGCCGACGCGGAACGGCGCACGTGCCGATTTTGATGTACCACGTGATCGCGCCTGCTCCGGCGGGCGCGCCGTTCCCGGGCCTGTACGTCACGCCGGAACAGTTCGCCGCGCAGATGCACGCGCTGAAGGCCGCCGGCTGGGCCTCGGTGACGCTCGACCAGCTCGACGCGTACTGGCGTCGCGGCGTCTCGCTGCCGCGCGGCAAACCGATCGTGATCAGCTTCGACAACGGCTACCAGTCGCAGTTCACGAAGGCGCTGCCGGTGCTGCGCTCGCTCGGGTGGGTCGGCGACGAGAACATCCAGCTGACCGGGCTGCCACCGTCGCAGGGCGGCCTCGGCGAAGACGAGGTCCGCGGCTTGATCGCCGCCGGCTGGGAGCTCGACACGCAGGGCATCAGCCACGCCGACCTGATCACGCTCGACGCGCAGGAGCTGCACGAACAGGTCGCCGTCGCGCGCGCGACGATCCAGCGTCGCTACCACGTGCCGGTCAACTGGTTCTGCTACCCGTCGGGGCACTACGACGCAACCGTGATCGACGCGGTCGACGCGGCGGGATTCAAGGGGATCGACGACCGTCGTGCCCGGATGGGCGAGCCCCGCGGACGACCCCTACCGGCTGCCGCGCCTGCGCGTGCTCGGCGGCACCACGCCGCAGTCGCTGCTCTCCGAGATCGCCTCGATCCGCGAAGACCCGCCGCCGCCGGCCTCCTACAACGGCACGTAGCCGAGCCACAGTCGAATCGCGGCGAGTGTGGTGGGCCGCTCAATATCGAGACTGAGTCCTATTCGTGTTATGGTCCCACGCGCTGTTCGGCAGTTCGCGGGGCCGCCGTTCTTGGCCCTTCCATGCCCCTTCGTTCGACAGGAGCCCGATGCGGAGATCGCGACGATGGCTTGCGGCGCCGACGGCGCTCGCCGCGATCGGCATTGCGCTGGCCGGATGTGGCGGCGCCGTCGGGGGCGCCGCGGGCGCACCGTCGGGCAAGCTGCAGGTCGTCGCGGCCGAGAACTTCTGGGGCAGCATCGCGGCGCAGCTCGGCGGCGACAAGGTTGCGGTCAGCAGCATCATCGTCAACCCGAACACCGATCCTCACTCATACGAACCGACCGCCTCCGACGGCGTCGCGATGGCGCGCTCGCAGCTCGCGATCGTCAACGGGATCGGCTATGACGAATGGGCGTCGAAGCTGCTCGCCGCCAACCCGTCGAGCTCGCGCACCGTGCTCGACGTCGGCCACGCTGCTCGCCCTGAAGCCAGGGCGACAACCCGCACCAGTGGTACTCGCCGTCGAGCGTCCAGCCGCGTGATCGCGCAGATCGCCGCCGACTACGAGCGAGACGATCCGAAGGACGCCGCGTACTTCGCGCGCCAGCTGACGCTGTTCGAGACCCGCGACCTCGCCGAGTACGACCGCCTGCGCAGCGAGATCCGTGCGCGCTACGCGGGAGTGCCGGTCGGCTACAGCGAGAGCATCTTCCAGCCGCTCGGCGAGGATCTCCACCTGAAGCTCGCGACGCCGTACAGCTTCGCCAAGGCGATCGCCGAGGGAGCCGACGTGAGCGCGGCCCGACAAGCAGACGGTCGACAGCCAGGTCGAACGCCTGCCGATCGCGGTGTGGATCTACAACAGCCAGAACGCGACGCCCGACGTGCAGCGGGTCAACCAGCTCGCACGCGCCGCGCGAATCCCGATCACGACGGTCACCGAGACGCTCTCGCCGGCCTCGGCTACCTTCGAGCAATGGCAGGACGCCGAGCTTCAGAGCCTGCTGCAAGCGCTTCGTCGGGGCCGGCCGGTGAGCTTCTCCGCGGCGGGCGCGGATGAGATCGAGGACGGCGCTGCGACGTCGGGCTCGCGCGAGCGCGCCGCGGTGCGCCTCGAACACGCCCCAGGCGCAGATCGGAGGCCGTCCGATCTGGAGCGACGTCGACATCGGCGTCGCCGAGGGCGAGTTCGCGGCGATCCTCGGGCCGAACGGGTCCGGCAAGACGACGTTGCTGCGCGTCCTGCTCGGCGAGCTCGCGCTCGCGCACGGCACGGCGGCGGTGCTCGGCGCAGCGCCCGGCACGGCGAATCGACAGATCGGCTATCTCCCCCAGCGTCGGCATTCGACGCCGGCACGCGGATCCGCGGCGTCGACCTCGTCAGGCTGGGCCTCGACGGCGCGCGCTGGGGCCTGCCCGTGCGGCGCTCGGGCGGCGAGCGGGTCGAGGAGGTGCTCGAGCTCGTCGGCGCGAGCGCACAGGCGTCGCGACCGATCGGTGCGCTCTCGGGCGGCGAGCAGCAGCGCCTGCTGATCGCGCAGGCGCTCGTCAGCCGCCCTCGGCTGCTGATCCTCGACGAGCCGCTCGACAGCCTCGACCTGCCGAACCAGGGCGCCGTCGCGGCGCTGCTCGAGCGGATCTCCGCGAGCAGCGGTGACGGTGCTACTCGTCGCGCACGACGTCAACCCGCTGCTCTCCCTACCTCGATCGCATCGTGTACTTCGGCGCGGGCACGGCCGTCGCCGGCGCGCCGCGAGCGGTGATCAACGCGGCGACGCTCTCGCGTCTGTACGGCGTCGCCGGTAGAGGTGCTCGAGACCGCCGACGGCAGGCTGATCGTCGTCGGAACGCCGGAGGCGCCCGCCCATCACAGCGATCGCCATGCACATCGCTAGCGCGCTCGCCGAAGCCGGGCCGACGCTCGATCCGGTCTCTGACCTGCGCCAGCTGACGGCGTACCCGTTCATGGTCAACGCGCTCGAGGCCGGGACGATCGTCGCGGTGATGGCCGGCGTGGTCGGCTGGTTCATGGTGCTGCGGCGACAGACGTTCGCCGGGCACACGCTCTCGCTGATGGCCTTCCCGGGCGCCACCGCGGCGCTGCTCGTCGGTCTCTCGGCGGCGGTCGGGTACTTCGTCTTCTGCGCGCTCGCGGCGCTCGCGATCGGCGCGGCCGCGAGCCCGCAGGCGCGCAGCGGCCGCAGCCAGGAGTCGGCGGTCACCGGCACCGTCCAGGCCGTCGGGCTCGCCTGCGGGTTCCTGTTCCTGAGCCTCTACCAGGGCGTGCTCGCGAACTTCGAGAGCCTGCTGTTCGGCAGCTTCCTCGGGATCACCAGCGGCCAGGTGCTGTCGCTGCTGATCGTCGCCGCGCTGACGCTTTGCTTCTTCGCCGGCGTCGGGCGGCCGCTGCTGTTCGCGTCGCTCGACGAGAGCGTGGCGCGCGCGCACGGCGTGCCCACGCGCGCGCTCGCGCTCGGCTTCCTGGTCGTGCTCGGCCTCGCGGTCGCCGCGACGGCGCAGATCACAGGAGCGCTGCTCGTGTTCGCGCTGCTCGTCGCGCCCGCCGCGACGGCGCGACTGATCACGGCGCGGATCTGGGCGAGCCTGCTGCTGACGGTGGCGCTCGGCATCGTGATCACCTGGCTCGGTCTCGCGCTCGCCTACTTCTACGACTACCCGGTCGGCTTCTACGTCACGACGGTCGCGTTCGTGCTCTACGTCCTCGTGCGCATTGCGCGCGCGGCGATCGACCATCCGACGGCGCTGCGGTGGCGCGCGAGCCGCTCCGCGGCGGGAGCGTGATGTTCGCGCACGAATTCTTTCGCAACGCGCTGCTCGCCGGGACGTTCATCGCGCTGGCGTGCGGCCTCGTCGGCCACTTCATCGTGCTGCGCGCGCAGGTGTTCGCCGGCGACGCGCTCAGCCACGTCGCGTTCACGGCCGCGCTCGCCGCGGCCGCGGCCGGCGTCGACACGCGCATCGGGCTGTTCGCCGGGACCGTCTTGTTCGCGCTGATCCTCGGCGCGATCGGCGAGCGGGCGAGCGCGGACGACGTGACGATCGGGATCGTCTTCGCCTGGATCCTCGGTCTCGGCGTGTTCTTCCTGGCGCTGTTCAGCACGGGCTCCGGCGGCGGCAACGGGCTGCTCGGAGCGCGCGCGCTGTTCGGCTCGATCTTCGGGCTCAGCGCAAGCGACGCGCGGCTCGCCGCGGCGATCGGCGCCGGGATCGTCGCGGCGATCGTCGCGATCGCCAGGCCGTTGCTGTTCGCGAGCGTCGACCCCGCCGTCGCCGCCGCGCGCGGCGTGCCGGTCCGCGCGCTCGGCCTGCTGTTCCTCGCGCTGGTCGGCGCAACCGCGGGCGAGGCGACGCAGGCGGTCGGCGCGCTGCTGCTGCTCGGCCTGCTGGCCGCGCCGGCCGGCGCGGCGCAGCGGCTCACCGCCAACCCGTACATCGCGCTTGCGCTGTCGGGGGCCTTCGCGGTGCTCGCCGCGTGGCTCGGGCTCGTGCTCAGCTACCTGATCCCGAGCCTGCCGCCGAGCACGGCGATCATCGGCGTCGCGGCGGCGATCTACCTGCTGTCGTTCCTGCTCACGACGACGGCGCCGAGAACCCGGCTCGACCCGCGCGCACGACGCTCGATCGCGCTGATGGACGAGAACTAGACTGAGACCGATGAGCGCGACGAGCACCGACGGCTGGGCAGCGCGAGCGCGCGGCGTGCTCGCGCAGAGCGGGCGGCGCTCCGGTCAGGCCCGCGAGGCGCTGCTCGAGCTGCTCGACTCGCAGACGTGCGCGCGCTCGGCGCTCGAGATCGAAGACGCGCTGCGCCAGAGCAGACGGCCGGTCGCGCGAGCGAGCATCTACCGGATCCTCGAGGAGTTCGAGCGGCTGCACCTCGTGCAGAAAATCCAGGTCGGTCAGGACATGGCGCGCTACGAGCCGCTTCGCACCGGCGAGGGGCACCACCATCACCTCGTCTGCGACAGCTGCGGGACGGTCACGCCGTTCACCGATCCGGGTCTCGAGGAGGCGATCGACGAGCTCAGCCGCCGCGTCCCGATGCAGGTCGCCGAGCACGAGATCGTGCTGCACGGCGCCTGTCGAGGCTGCGCCGGCTGAAGCGCCCACGCCACGCCCGGCGCCGGGCGCGATGGACGCGCATCTCGCCTACTTGCTCAATCCGGCGATCAGGTTGATCGTGCAGGCGATGATCAGCGCACCGAACATGTACGAGAGCAGGGCGTGACGGATCGCCGCGCGACGAATCTCCTTGCTCGTCAGGTCGGTGTCCGACACCTGGAAGGTCATGCCGATCGTCAGCGCCAGGTACAGGAAGTCGCTGTAGCACGGCGACTCCGCTTCGTTGAAGTCGACGCCGCCCGGCGCCCCCGCGTAGTAGATCCGCGCGTAGCGCAGCGTGTAGACGGTGTGGACGACGCTCCACGCGAGAACCACGCTGGCGACGCACATCCCCACGAGCAGCCCTTTCGAGAGTCCGGTTTCCTGACTCGAGCGCACCAGCACGAGCCCGACCGCGCAGATGCTGACGACGCTCGCGCCGAGCAGCAGCCCGTCGGCGGCCGCACGGCCAGGGTCCTCCCGTTTCGCCTGGATCGCGGTCGCTGCGGGATCGAGCGGCCACAGCGACGACCAGATCCCGGCGAGCAGGACGATCGCGGCGCAGTCCCACACGGAGAGCGGAACGAGCCACCACGGGCCGAGCAGGCCGACGATCACGCCGCCGAGCGCGCCGACTCCCGCGGCGAGCGCGACGCGCGTCTTCGCCGATGGACCCACGCCCCGAGAGAGGTTCGCCGACGGGCTGGGTGGCGAGAGCACGCGCACGAGCCTTCGGTACCCGCGCGCGGCCCGATCCACGCGGGCGGCCCGCGCTCCGTGAACCTTTTTTCCTACAAGCGGCGAACGGGTCTCGAACCCGTGACCTCGAGCTTGGGAAGCTCGCGCTCTACCAACTGAGCTACCGCCGCGTGCGGTCTGCTGCCCGTCCGTGCTGCTCCTCCGGCCAGTCCGGCCTGTCCAATCCTACGCGACCGCGCTCTACTCTTGGGGGCCGTGAGACGCCGCTTGCTGCCGACCCTCGTGACGATCGCCGGCGCCCTTCTGATCGGACTGCTGATCTACGGCGTCACCGCGAAATCGGCCAGTCGCACGCTCGACGAGCGCGTCGCGCGCGGCGAGCGACCGCAGGCGCCCGATGCGACGCGCTCGCTGCCGATCCTCGGGGGGCGCGGCGAGAGCTCGCTCGCCGCGCTCAGGGGCAAGGTCGTCGTGCTCAACTTCTGGGCGTCGTGGTGCGAACCGTGCCAGGTCGAGGCGCCGCTGCTGGAGCGCGCGCAGGCGGCCCTGCGGCGCGCCGGCGGGACGGTGCTCGGCGTGACGTATCTCGACGCGACGCCCGACTCGCTGAGCTTCGTCCGCCACTTCCACCTCACCTACCCCAACCTGCGCGACAACGACGGCGTGTTCGCGCACTCATACGGCACCGACCAGCTGCCCGAGAGCTTCGTGATCGATCGCCGCGGCGACGTCACCGCGATCTCGCGCGGCGAGATCGACCAGGCGTTCCTCGACCGCGCGATCGCGCTCGCGCAGCTCTCGTGAGCGCGGTCGTCCGCGACGCGCCGCCGGCGCGCGCGCTGCTCGCGCTGATCGCGTGCGCGTGCATCTGCGCCTGCGCGCCGGCCGCGCTTGCGGCCGCGCCGCGCGCGTCGCTGCCGCAGATCGAGCGTCAGGTGATGTGCGTGACGTGCAAAATCCCGCTCGAGGTCGCCGAGTCGCCGCAGGCCGATCGCGAGCGCGCGTTCATCCAGGGGCTGATCGACGAAGGCGAGGACGAATCGCAGATCAAGCGCGCGCTCGTCGGCCAGTACGGGCCGGCCGTGCTCGCGCTGCCGAGCGCGAGCGGCTTCGACCTCGCCGCCTACCTCGTCCCGCTCGCCGCCGTGCTCGTGCTGCTCGCGGCGCTCGCCGTGCTGCTCCCGCGCTGGCGCCGTCGCGCCCGCGCGCAGGCGCTCGCCGGCGGCCCCTCCCCGCGCTGACGGCAGCCGACGCGGACCGGCTCGACGCCGACCTCGAGCGCTTCGACTGAGCGCTACATCTCCTCCGGCGCGCTGACGCCGAGCAGGTCGAGCGAGCGGGCGATCGTGCGCCTGCTCGCGACGCACAGCGCCAGCCGCCGCGATTCGACGGCGTCCGGCTCGGCGCCGAGCACGCGGCAGTCGCGGTAGAACGCCGTGAAGCCCTGCGCGAGCTCGAGCGCGTACGCGGCGATCCGGTGCGGCGCGCGCCGCTCGGTCGCCGAGGCGAGCTCGAGCGGGAACTCGAGCAGCTGCTTGACGAGCGCGCGCTCCGAGGCGTGCAGCGGCGCCTGCGCGGCGCGCGCGTCCTCGCCTGCGGCGGCGTCGCTCGGGCTCGCGACGGCGCCCGCCGCGCAGTCGTCGAGCGCCGCCGCGACCCGCGCGCGGCCGGCCTTCGCGAGCACGGACGCGATTCGCGCGTGCGCGTACTGGACGTAGTAGACGGGGTTCTCGCTCGACTCGCTGCGCGCGAGGTCGAGATCGAGGTCGACGGTCGTGTCGTGCGAGCGCGCGAGCAGGTACCAGCGCGCGGCGTCGACGCCGATCTCCGCGACGAGGTCGTCGAGCGTGACGAACTCGCCGGCGCGCTTGGACATCTGCGCACGCTCGCCCGAGCGAACGAGATGGACGAGTTGCATGATCAGCAGCTCGAGCTCGTCCGGGTCGCCGCCGAGCGCCGCGTAGGCCGCGCGCATCCGCAGCACGTAGCCGTGATGATCGGCGCCCCAGACGTCGATCTGGCGCTCGAAGCCGCGCTCGCGCTTGTCCTCGTGGTAGGCGATGTCGGAGGCGAAGTACGTGTGCTCGCCGCTGGAGCGCACGAGCACGCGGTCCTTGTCGTCGCCGAACTCGCTCGTGCGCAGCCACAGCGCGCCGTCCTCGACGTATGTGTGCCCGAGCCGCTCGAGCCGCGCGAGCGTGCGCTCGACATCGCTCGGCTGGCCCGCGTGCAGCGCGCTCTCGTAGCTCCAGTGATCGAACTCGCGCACGCCGAACGCGCTCAGCGAGGCGCGGATCCCTTCGACCATCGCCGCGACCGCCGCCGCGCCGAGCGCGTCGGGGTCGCCGCTCGCCGCGTCGGGCAGCCGCGCGGCGAGCTCGGCGACGTACTCGCCCTGGTAGCCGCCCTCCGGGACCGCCTCGCCGCGCGCGAGCGCGCGCACCGACTCGCCGAACACGCGAATCTGCGTGCCGGCGTCGTTGAGGTAGAACTCCCGCGAGACGCGCTCGCCGGCGAACTCGAGCATCCGCGCGAGCGCGTCGCCGTACGCGGCGTTGCGCGCGTGGCCGACGTGCATCGGGCCGGTCGGGTTCGCCGAGACGAATTCGACGAGCACGCGCTCGGGGCTCGCGGGCGAGCCGGCGCCGAACGCGTCGCCCGCGGCGAGCACGCCGGACAGCGCGCCCTGCAGCCAGGCGTCGCCGAGGAACAGGTTGAGGAAGCCCGGCCCGGCGACGTCGAAGCGCTCGAGCGCCTCGCCGAGCGCCGCCTGCAGCTCGGCGCCGAGCCGCTCGGCGACCTCGCGCGGCGGCGCGCCGAGCCGTGGCGCGAGCAGCAGCGCGGCGTTCGTCGAGTAGTCGCCGAAGTCCGCGCGCGGCGGGCGCTCGAGCGTCACGCCGCCACGTCCGCCCGGCGCGGGCGGCGGACCGTCGGCGCCCGTCGCGCCGGGCGCGAGCTCGCTCGCGCAGCGCAGCACCTCCTCGCGCAGCGCTTCCAGCGAAGGCTCGGCGGCGGCGAGCTGCGGACCCGCCGGAGCCTGCCGATCGCTTGAAGAATGCTCGCTCATTGGGTTCCCACCGGATTCCGGCCCGGCGATTGCGATACTAGCTACGTGAACGACCAAGACTCAGGCGCCGAGCGCCACATAAACATCCACCTGTCCCCCGAGATCATGGGGGGCGTGTACGCGAACTTCGCGAACGTCAGCCACTCCGACTACGAGTTCACGGTGACGTTCGCGCGCGTCGACCACGAGGTCGAGGCCGAGGAGGTTCCGGGCGTGGTGGTCTCGCGCGTCAACCTCTCTCCGCGCTTCATGCGCGAGCTGATCGACGCGATGGAGGACAACTACTCGAAGTGGCGCACGCGCGAGGGGATCAAGAACCTGCCCGAGTACGGCGGCACGGAGGCCGGATCTGAGGAGGAGTAGGCCCGCGCGGACGCGGACGGCCCAACGATGAAGGTCGCGGTCATCTCAGACGTCCACGCCAACCGACAGGCCTTCGAGGCGACGCTCGAGGCGGTCGCCGCCAGCGACGCCGCCGAGCTCTGGTGCCTCGGCGATCTGGTCGGCTACGGCGCCGACCCGGACGCGTGCGTCGAGCTCGCACGCAAGCACGCGGCGGTGTGCCTCGCGGGCAACCACGACCTGGCGGTCACCGGCGAGATCCCGCTCGACGAGTTCTCGCGCGGGGCGAGCCTCGCGGCGCAGTGGACGCGCGAGGTGATCGCGCCGCGCAACCTCGACTTCCTCAGCGAGCTGCGGCCCGAAGGGCGCGAGAACGGCGGGCGCGAGGCGATCGGCCTGTACCACGCCAGCCCGCGCGACCCCGTCTGGGAGTACGTGCTCTCGACGCTGCTCGCCGAGCTGTGCCTCGATCGCCAGGAGAGCCGCGTGTGCCTCGTCGGTCACTCGCACGTCGCGCTGTCGTTCGTGCGCAGCGCGGGCGAGCCGGCGACCGGCGAACCGCGCCGCGCCGGCACGCAGCTCGACATCGGCGAGGGCGAATGGCTGCTGAACCCAGGCAGCGTCGGCCAGCCGCGCGACGGCGACCCGCGAGCGTCGTGGCTGCTGCTCGACCTCGACGGCCGCTCGGCGTCGTTCATGCGCACCGACTACGACGTCACCGGCGCAGCCGCGGCGATCCGCGCGGCGCGCCTGCCCGACTCGCTCGCGGAGCGCCTGGAGTACGGTCAATGACCGTGCGCGCTCTCTCGCCTTCGCTCCGACGACGCTTCCTGCGCGTGCTCGCGGCCGGCCTGCTCGGGGTCTGCGCGGCGCTGCTCGTGTCGTGCTCGAGCTCGGGGAAGGGCCTGATCCCGACGAGCGACGCCGGCCCGCTGCAGAGCGACTTCGAAGCGGTCGCGCAGGCCGCAGAAAGCGGCGACGGCAACTGCTCGGCGACCGAAAGCGCGCTGCTGAAGACCGAACAGGACTTCACGCGGCTGCCGAGCAGCGTCGACGCGGGCCTGCGCGAAACGCTGCACCGCGGGATCGAAAACCTGCGGACGCGCTCGCTCGCGCTGTGCGCGCAACCGCTGCCGCAGGCAACCGGCACGCAGACGAGCGCGAAGACGACGACGAGCACGCAGACGACGCCGCCGACGAACACCGAAACGCAGACGACGAGCACGCAGACGACGACGAAGACGACGCCGAGCACGCCCAGCCCGTCGGGCCCCGGGGGCGGCACGCCGGCGCCCGGCGAAGAACCGCGCGTGGGCGAAGCCGAAGGCGGCGCGAGCCCCGGCGAAGGCGCCGGCGGCGTCGGCGGCGCGAAAGCCGGCGGCCAGGGACAGGAAGGCGGCAAATGAGCGGCGAGATCGCAGGGCGCTATCGCCTCGAGGGCCGGCTCGGGTTCGGCGGCATGTCGACCGTGCATCTCGCGCTCGACATCCGCCTCGAGCGCCGGGTCGCGGTCAAGCTGCTCGCCGAGCACCTCGCCGAGGACCCGACGTTCGTCTCGCGCTTCCAGCGCGAGGCGCAGGCGGCGGCGCGCCTCGTGCACCCGAACATCGTGCAGGTGTTCGACTCCGGGCGCGACGAGTCGACGGACCAGTACTTCATCGTGATGGAGTACATCGAGGGGAAATCGTGCGCCGAGATCCTCCGCGACGACGGCTGGGTCGAGGTCGAGGAGGCGATTGCGATCATCGACCAGGCGTGCGAGGGGCTGCACTACGCGCACCGCCACGGCGTCGTCCATCGCGACGTCAAGCCCGGCAACCTGCTGCGCTCGCGCGAGGGCGAGGTCAAGCTCGCCGACTTCGGAATCGCGAAGGCGACCGAGCAGTCGAGCATCACGCAGGTCGGCTCGGTGCTCGGGACGGCCGCGTACCTGGCGCCGGAGCAGGCGCGCGGCGAAGAGGCGGGGCCGCGCGCCGACCTCTACGCGCTCGGCGTCGTCACCTACCAGATGATCTCCGGTCGCCTGCCATACGAGGCGAGCTCGCTGACCGAGTTGGCGCTCAAGCAGCAGCAGGAGGCGCCGCCGATGCTCGACACGCTCGTCGCCGCCGTGCGCCCCGAGCTCGCCGAGGCCGTCGCGATCTCGCTTGCGCTCGACCCGATCGAGCGCTACGAGACGGCGCGCGAGATGGGCCGTGCACTGAGCGACGGCGCGAATGGGATCGCACCCGGCGAGCGTCCGGGCGCGCAGCGGCAGGCGCCGGCGACCGAGGCGACGAGCGTGCTCGGCGCGACGCGGCGCACCACCGCGCACGAGCCCGAGCGCGGCGCGACGGCGGTCACGCCGCGGCGTCCCCGCTCGGGACCCCCACGCCGTCGGCCGGTCGCATCGGCGGCGCAGGAGCCGCCGCCGCAGGCGCGTCGCCGTCGCGGGCGGCTGGTGCCGATCCTGCTCGGCCTGCTGCTGCTCGTCGTCGTGATCGTCGCGGTCGTGATCGCGACGGCGCCGGCGCCGACGAAGGTCGTGCTGCGCAACGTCGTCTACTCCGACGTGCAGCAGGCGTCCTCGGCGCTGAAGCAGCTCGTCTCCGAAAACACGAAATAGCCGCCGGCGCGCAGCGTCACACGGGCCCACGCCGGATCGCCGCGGCGACTGCGCCATGCTAGGAGCCCGTGATCGTCGGATCGCTGCTCAACGTCGACCACTTGATCGAAGTGGCCGGTTACCCGCTGCTGTTCCTGCTCGTGATGGCCGAGTCGGGCGGCGTGCCGATCCCCGGCGAGACGGCGCTGATCACGGCCGCCGTGCTCGCGAGCCGCGGCAAGCTGCAGATCGAGTGGGTTATCGCGCTCGCGGCGGCGGCGGCGATCGTCGGCGACAACATCGGCTATCTGATCGGGCGCAAGGGCGGGCGCTGGCTGCTCGAGCGCCCGGGGCGCTTCGAGCGCCAGCGACGCGAGGTCCTGCGCACGGGCGAGCCGTTCTTCGAACGGCACGGCCCGAAGGCCGTGTACTTCGGGCGCTTCGTGCTCGGACTGCGCGTGTGGGCGTCGTGGCTGGCCGGCGCGACGCAGATGCACTGGCGCTCGTTCGTCGTCTGGAACGCGCTCGGCGGGATCTCGTGGGCGACGGCGATCGGGCTGCTCGCGTACTTCCTCGGCAGCTCCGCCGGCAACGCGATCGAAGCGTTCGGGATCTACGGGCTCGCGGCGGCCGTGCTCGCGATCGTCAGCGCACTCGTGCTGCACCGGCGCGCGCGCCACCGCGTCGAGCAGGACGAGGAGCAAGAGCACCCGCGTGAGCACACGGCGGCTCGGCCGGAGGGCGAGCGCTGAGTCGCCCCCCGGCTGCGCACGGCGCGCTAGGAGCCGCTCCCCGCCTCGGCGCTCGGCTGGGCGTCGATCACGGCCGGCTTCTCGCCGACGCTGATCGCCACCCGCCGCGGCTTGCGCTGCTCCGGCTTCGGCACGCGCACCTCGAGTACGCCGTTCTCGAAGCGGGCGTCGATGTTCTCCGGATCGACCCCCTCGGGAAGCGTCAACGCGCGTGAGAAGCTGCCCGATGCGCGCTCGATCCGGTGATAGCCCTCGCGACGCTCCTCGTGCTCGGACTTGCGCTCACCCGAGATCGTCAGCACGTCGCCGTCGAGCTCGACCTTGACATCGTCCTCGAGAACGCCGGGAAGGTCCGCTCGCAGAACGTACTGATCGCCGTCCTCGACGAGGTCCATCGCCGGTATCCAGCGGCGCGTGGCGACGCCGTCGCCGGCGCCCGCCTGCGTGTCGAAGAACGTACCGAACAGGCGGTTGACCTCCTGCTGCAGTGAACCGATCTCGCGTGCGGGCTCCCATCTGATAATTGCCATCTGCGTCACCTCCAGCTACATATTACGGTAACAAGAAGTATAAAATCTAAGTGCTTTGCTGTCAAGTTAGTCGCGGGCACGCGCGGCGGTCCGTTCGATCACGCGCCGAGAGCGAGGAGAGCGTCGGCACGGCACGCGTCCTCGTCGCGCTCGTTGAGCCGTGGGACGGCGTTGGCCCCCGTCGCGCGCGTTGCGGTCGCCCGTCACCCCGCGGGCGCGAACGCGGGCCGAGCGTCGCTCAGCAGCCGCCGGCGGCGACGCCGCCGGCGGCGTCGCCGCCGCACGGCGCGATCCGCTGGCACATTTCGGCGAGCGCCGCGAGCTCGGGCTCGGTGAAGCGCGAGAAGAACTGGTCGTGCACGACGGCGAGATGCGTCACGCGCGCTTCCTGCACGCGCTCGCGGCCGCTGGCGGTGAGGCACGCGAACGACCCGCGCGCGTCCTGTTCGCAGGAGCAACGCTCGAGCAGATGCTCGCGCTCGAGCCGGTCGACGAGGCGCGTAAGGCCGCTGCGCGAGAGCTGCGCCTGCTCGGCGAGGTCGCACATGCGCATCCGACCGCCGCTCGAGTCCTCGAGCCGGTCGAGCACCTCGTAGGAGCTGAGCGGCAGGCCATGCGCCTGCTCGAGCGCGGCGTCGAGCCGCTTGGAGAGGCACGCGTTGGCGCGAAGCAGGCTGCGCCACGCGCGCTGGCCCTCCGTCGAGGGTTCGCTCGGAAGCTCGTTGTCGCGCTCCCCGGGCGCGATCTGGAGTGAGGTTGCGGTCGCCATGTCGGTCTGTACCCAAGTCCTCCTGAGACCGAATTTAGCAGCGTCTGAGCGTCGCGAGGCGTTCGCGAGAGCTCAGTCGCGCGTGGCGCGCCACGCCCACCACATCATCAGCGGCTGCAGCGGCAACCGCGCGAGCAGCGCCCAGCGCGGGATCTTGCGGAACAGCTCGGGCTCGCGCGCCATGTACACGTTCGCCGGAAACACGGCGGCGAGCAGCGCGATCAGGCCGAGCCCGGACGCGCGGCGCGTCGCCGGCACGAGCACGCCGACGCCGCCGGCGATCTCGGCGACGCCGCTCAGCTGCACGACCAAACGCGAGCGGCGGCGCAGCGACGGCGGCACGATCCGCTCGTACGTGCGCGGCATCACGAAGTGGTTGACGCCGGCGAGGATGAAGATGTTGGCGAGCAGCCGCCAGGAGAGGCCCTCGACGCGGCTCACGCGACCGTCCCCTCGATCAGCGAGCGCCCGGTCATCTCGGCGGGCTGGGCGATGCCCAGCACCTCCAGCACGGTCGGAGCCACGTCGGCGAGGATGCCAGCTCGCTGGCGAAGTTGCGCGCCGGGCAACGTGAGGACCAGCGGCACGGGGTTCAGCGAGTGCGCCGTGTTCGGGCTGCCGTCGGGCTCGAGCATGTGGTCGGCGTTGCCGTGATCGGCGGTCACGATGCAGACGCCGCCGCTCTCGCGCACGGCGGCGAGCACCTCGCCGAGGCACTCGTCGACGGTCTCGACGGCGGCGACGGCGGCGGCGATCACGCCCGTGTGCCCGACCATGTCGGCGTTCGCGAAGTTGATGATCGCGAAGCCCGGACGGTCCTCGCGCCATGCGGCGGCGAACGCGCGCGCGGCCTCGCGCGCGCTCATCTGCGGCTTGTGGTCGTACGTCGGCACGTCGCGCGGCGAGTCGACGAGCTCGCGCCGCTCGCCGCGCAGCGGCGTCTCCTCGCCGCCGTTGAAGAAGTACGTCACGTGCGGGTACTTCTCGGTCTCGGCGACGTGCAGCTGCTCGACGCCGGCGTCGGCGAGCGCGACGCCGAGCGTCGTCGCCGGACGCTCGGGCCCGAACACGACTGGGTACGGCCAGCCCTCCTCGTACTGCGTCAGCGTCGCGTAGCGCGCAACCGGCGGCGCGCCGTCACGCCCGCTCCAGCCGGGCAACTGCTCCTCGCCCACGCCGAAGCCCGGCTCGGCGAGCGCGCGCGTCAGCTCGCGCATCCGGTCGGGACGGAAGTTGAACGCGATCACGCTGTCGCCGGGTGCGATCGCCGCCGGCTCGCCGACGAGCGTCGGCTCGATGAACTCGTCGGTCTCCCCGCGCTCGTACGCGTCGCGCACGGCCTGCTCGCCGCTGGAAGCGCGGTGCGGCGCGGCGCCATGCACGAGCAGGTCGTACGCGCGCTGCGTGCGCTCCCAGCGACGGTCGCGGTCCATCGCCCAGTAGCGGCCGACGACCGAGCCGACGCGCACGCCCGCGGTCGCGTCGAGCCTGGCGAGGAACTCGGCGCCCGCGTGCGGCAGCGTGTCGCGCCCGTCGGTGAACGCGTGCACGATCACGTCTTTCGGCTCGCCGCCGGCGACGGGGTGCGCGCGGGCGCACGCGACGATCGCGAGCAGGTGCTCGAGCGAGGAGTGCACGCCGCCGTCTGAGACGAGCCCGATCAGGTGCACGCGCTCGCCCGAGAGCGCCGCGCCGAGCACGTCGTTGCTCGCGAGCGAGCCGTCGGCGATCGCGTCGTCGATCCGCACGAGATCCTGGCGCACGACGGCGCCGGCGCCGAGGTTGAGGTGTCCGACCTCGGAGTTGCCCATCTGCCCGTCGGGCAGCCCCACGGCGCGACCGCACGCGGTCAGCGTCGTGTGCGGGTAGGAGCGCCACAGCTCGTCGAACACGGGCGTGCGCGCGAGCGAGACGGCGTTCCCGGGGCCCGCGTCGGCCAGACCCCAACCGTCGAGCACGACGAGGCACGCGGAGTCCGCGGGGAGACCCGCGACGTCGGCCGAGTCGCCCATCACCATGCGCGCTAAGCCGCGCGCGCGGCGCTCGCGCCGGCGGCGACGATCTGCGCGAACGACTCGGCGTCGAGCGATGCGCCGCCGACGAGCGCGCCGTCGACGTCGGGCAGCGCGAGCAGCTCGGCGGCGTTCTCGGGCTTGACCGAGCCGCCGTACAGCACGCGCACGCGCGCGGCGGCGTCGGCGCTGCGATCGCCGACGAGCGCGCGGATGAACGCGATCGCCTCCTGCGCCTGCGCGGGCGTGGCGACTTTGCCCGTGCCGATCGCCCAGATCGGCTCGTACGCGATCACCACGTCGGCGAGCCGCTCGTCGCCGACGCTCGCCAGATCGTCCTTGACCTGCTGGCGCAGCTTGCGGTCGGTGTCTTCGTTCTCGCGCTCGGACTCGCTCTCGCCGACGCAGAGGATCGGCGTCAGCCCCGCCGCGAGCGCGGCCGGGACCTTCAGCGCGAGCGCGCGATCGGTCTCGCCGAACAGCTCGCGTCGCTCGGAGTGCCCAAGCACGACGCCCTGCGCGCCGACGTCTTCGAGCATCACCGGCGAGATCTCGCCGGTGAACGCGCCGTCGGGCTCGTGGTGCATGTTCTGCGCGTACACCTCGACGCGCGAGCCGCGCGCGCTGTCGACGATCGCGCGCAGGTCGGTGAACGGCACGCAGATCGCGACGTCGACGCCGTCGACGGAGGAGACGCGCGGCAGCAGCGCCTGGATGTAGTCCTCGGCCTCGCGCTCGGTCTTGTGCATCTTCCAGTTGCCCGCGATCAGCGGCGTGCGCGCACTCACGACGCGACGCCTGCGCCCGCGCCCGCGCCGTCGAGCGCCTCGACGCCGGGCAGCGCGCGGCCCTCGACCAGCTCGAGCGTCGCGCCACCGCCGGTCGACAGATGGTCGACGTCGCGCTCGAGGCCGAACAGCGTCAGCGCCGCGGCCGAGTCGCCGCCGCCGACGACCGTCACGCCGGGCGCCTGCGCGACGGCTTGCGCGACGCGGCGCGTGCCGGCGGCGTACGGCTCGAGCTCGAACGCGCCCATCGGGCCGTTCCAGAAGACCGAGCCGGCGCGCGCGATCTGCTCGGCGTAGCGCTCGGCTGTGTCGGGCCCGATGTCGAGGCCCATCCAACCGGCCGGCACCTCGACGCCGTGCAGCACGCGATGCTCCGCGTCGGCGCTCAGCTCGCGGCCGATCACGAGATCCGTCGGCAGCGAGACGCTCGCGCGGCCTGGATCGGTCGCCTTCGCGAGCGCGCGCCGCGCGTGCTCGACGTCGTCGTCGTCGCACAGCGACTCGCCGACCGCGTGTCCCTGCGCGCAGAGGAACGGGAAGCACATCGCGCCGCCGATGATCACGACGTCGGCGATCTCGAGGAAGCGGTCGATCACGCCGATCTTGTCGGCGACCTTGGCGCCACCGATCACGGCGACGAGCGGCCGCGGCGGCTGCTCGAGGATCTTGCCGAGCGTCTGCACCTCACGCGCGAGCAGCCGCCCGGCGGCGCACGGCAGCAGGTGCGCGACGCCCTCGGTGCTCGCGTGCGCGCGGTGCGCGGCGCCGAACGCATCGTCGACATACACGTCGGCGAGCTCGGCCAGCGCACGCGCGAGCGCCGGGTCGTTGACGGTCTCGCCGGGCTCGAAGCGGACGTTCTCGAGCACGAGCAGCTCGCCGGCGCCGAGCTGCTCGGACAGCGCCCTGACCTGCTCGCCGACGACGGCCGGCGCGAGCGTGACGGGCGCGTCGGTCAGCTCGCGCAGGCGCACGACGACGGGCGCGAGCGAGAGATCCTCCTCGCGGCGCCCCTCGGGGCGGCCGAGATGCGAGACGAGCACGATCCGCGCGCCGCGCGCGCGCAGCTCCTCGATCGTCTCGAGCGCGGCGACGATCCGCGTGTCGTCGCCGACGCGGACGCGACCGTCCCCGTCCTTCGCGAGCGGCACGTTGAAGTCGACGCGCACGAGCACGCGCTTGCCCTCGACGTCGAGTTGCTCCAGCGTTCTCATCGACACACCTCTCCCATTTCCCGGGCCTGCTTCAACATATCCCCCCGCCGGCGCCGCCTCGCGCGCGCCGCTCGAGCCTCACAGCACCCTCTGTACGAGGTCGACGATGCGGTTGGAGTATCCCCACTCGTTGTCGTACCACGCGACCACCTTCAGCATCGTCCCGTCGAGCACGGCGGTCAATTTGGAGTCGACGATCGACGAGTACGGCGACTGCACGATGTCGGTCGAGACGATCGGATCCTCGGTGTAGCGCAGGATGCCCGCGAGCGGCCCGCTCGCGGCGGCCGCCGCGAGCGCGCCGTTGACCTCCTCGACGCTCGTCTCGCGCTCGCACTCGACCGTCAGGTCGACGACCGACCCCGTCGGCACGGGCGCCCTGACGGCGAACCCGTGCAGCTTGCCGTTGAGCGCGGGGATCACGAGCCCGATCGCCTTCGCCGCGCCGGTCGAGGCGGGAATCAGGTTGATCGCCGCCGCGCGCGCACGGCGCAGGTCTTTGTGCGGCAGGTCCTGCAGGCGCTGGTCGGCGGTGTACGCGTGGATCGTCGTCATCAACCCGTGCTTGATGCCGACCGTGTCGTTGACGACCTTCGCGACCGGCGCGAGGCAGTTGGTCGTGCACGACGCGTTCGAGACGATCTGGTGCTTGTCGCGGTCGTACGCCTCGTCGAAGTTGACGCCGAGCACGACCGTCGCGTCGGGGTCGGTCGCGGGCGCCGAGATGACGACCTTCTTCGCGCCGCGCGCGAGGTGCTTGGAGGCGCTGTCGCGGTCGGTGAACAGCCCGGTCGACTCGATCACGACGTCGACGCCGAGCTCGTCCCACGGCAGCGCCGCCGGATCGCGCTCGGCGAGCACCTTGATCTGCTCGCCGTCGACCTCGAGCGCGCCGTCGCGCGCGTGCACCGACCCGTCGTACGGGCCGAGGATCGAGTCGTACTTGAGCAGGTGCGCGAGCGTCGTCTCGTCGGTCAGGTCGTTGACCGCGACCCACTCGATCGCCGCGTCGGTCTCCTCCCCCCTGGCCTTGGCGGCGCGGAACACGTTCCGGCCGATCCGGCCGAATCCGTTGATCCCAACGCGAACTGGCATTCAGTCCTCCTGAGCGAAAAATGAACGATGCCGGCCCTCAGGAGCGGCGCTCCGTCGCCCGGCGCGGTGAGCGGCAGGCTATCAGCGAGCGCTTTCGCGGCCGCTCACGCGCCGCGCGGGCGCTGGTCGATGTCGCGGTGCGCGACCGCCACGTCGAGCTCGTCGCTATCGCGGTAACGCCCCGCGAGGTGCTCGGCGATCGCGACCGAGCGGTGGCGCCCGCCGGTGCAGCCGATCGCGATCACGAGGTGCGACTTGCCCTCGGCGACGTACTGCGGCAGCAGGAAGTCGAGCAGTGCGTGCAGCCGCGCGTAGAAGTCCTCGAGGCGCCCGTCGCGCGCGATGTACTCGACGACCGGCTCGTCGAGTCCGGTCAGCTCGCGTAGGTCGGGCTCGTAGTGCGGGTTCGCGAGGAAGCGCACGTCGAACGCGAGGTCCTCCTCGCGCGGCGGCCCGTGCTTGAAGCCGAAGCTCATGAACGTCAGCGCGAGCCGCCCGGCGGCCTTGTGCGGCAGCAGCTCGTCGGCGATCTTGCCGCGCAGCATCGCCGCCGACATGCCGGTCGTGTCGATCACGAGATCGGCCTGCTCGCGCAGCGGCGCGAGCAGCGCGCGCTCGGCGGCGACGCCGGCGGCGACGCTCCCCTCGGGCGCGAGCGGGTGGCGGCGGCGAGTCTCCTTGTAGCGCGTCACGAGCGCCTGCTCGGCGGCCTCGAGGAACAGCACGTGGTGGGAGAGCCCGAGCGCGTCGAGGTCGTCGACGACCGCGCGCAGCGCCTCGAAGTAGACGCCGCCGCGCACGTCTGAGACGACGGCCGCGCGCTCGACCTTCGAGCCCTGGTGCACGAACAGCTCGACGAGCGAGCGGATCATCTCCGGCGGCAGGTTGTCGACGCAGAAGTAGCCGGCGTCCTCGAACACGTTCATCGCCGTCGACTTGCCGGCGCCGGAGAAGCCGGTGATCACGACGAGGGTCCTGCAGGCGCGTCTTGACGACCGGCTGCGCCGCGCCGTCGGACTCGCGCGCGGCGCCCGACGCCGGCGGGCGGAGCGGTCTGATCACGGCCATGCCCTCATTGTGCTCCGGCCGGCGGCGAAAGTGTCAATTTGCGGGGAACGTTGCACGAAACCGCCCAGCCAATGGGCGCAGGCGCGGAATTGCGTCTCTGAGCGCCGCCCGTCGGCCGCTCAGCCAGCTCGATGCAAATGTGCATACAGCTCGCGCCCGACCTTCGCCGGCAGCTCGGGCACCGCCTCGAGCTCCTCGCGCGTGGCCGCGACGACGGCGTCGGGCGAGCCGAAGTGCGCGAGCAGCGCGCGCTTGCGCGCCGGGCCGACGCCGGGCAGCTCGTCGAGCAGCGAGCTCGTCATCGCCTTCTCGCGCCGGCCGCGGTGGTGCGTGATCGCGAAGCGATGCGCCTCGTCGCGCACGCGCTGCAGCAGCTGCAGCTCGGGCGTCGAGTGGTCGAGCACGAGCGGCGCGCGGCGACCGGGGACGAACAGCTCCTCGATCCGCTTCGCGAGCGCGACGACGGCGACGCCGCGGTCGCGAAAGCCGCGCAGCGGCGCGAGGCCGGCCGCGAGCTGGCCCTTGCCGCCGTCGATCACGACGACGTTCGGCAACGACGCGAAGCTCGCGTCGTAGTCGGGGTCGTGCGGCGAGCGGTCGAGCTGGCGCTCGTACTGCGCGTAGCGGCGCGTCAGCACCTCGGCGATCGCCGCGAAGTCGTCGGAGGAGCCCTCGGCGAGCGAGCGGATCTTGAAGCGCCGGTAGTCGGACTTCTTCGGCGCGCCGCCCTCGAAGACGACCATCGACGCGACCGTCTGCGTGCCGCCGAGGTGCGAGATGTCGAAGCACTCGATGCGGATCGGCGGCACGTCGAGGCCGAGCGCCTGCTGCAGCCCTTCGACGGCCTCCACGCGGCTCTGGCGCCGGCGCTCGATTTCAGCCGCTCGCTCTCGAGCGCGAGGTGCGCGTTGCGCCGCGCGAGCTCGAGGATCCGGCGCTTCTCGCCGCGCTCGGCCGCGCGCAGCTCGACCGGGCCGCCGCGCCTGCTCGCGAGCGCGTCGGCGAGCGCCGGGCGCTCGTCGACGTCGCGCTGGACGACGAGCAGCGCCGGGATCGACATGTGGCCGGCGTAGTACTGCAGCATGAACTCCTCCGCGACCTCCGCCTCGCTGCGCTCGGTCTCGTTCGAGAGGTAGAACGACTGGCGGTCCGACAGCACGCCGTCGCGCACCTGGAAGACCTGCGCGTTGGCATCGCGCCCGTCGAGCGCGACCGCGACGGCGTCGAACGTGCCGACCGCCTCGTTGGCGACGCGGCGGCGCTCGAGCAGCGAGTGCACGGCGCGCAGCCGGTTGCGCTCGACCGTCGCCTGCTCGAACTCCTCGGCGGCGGCCGCCTCGCGCATGCGCTGCTCCAAGTCGCGCTCGATCGTGCGAAAGCGACCCGAGAGGAAGTCGATCACGCCGTCGATGCTTTCGCGGTAGCGCTCCTTTCGAGACGTACCCGACGCACGGCGCCTCGCAGCGCTTGATGTAGTAGTCGAGGCACGGGCTGCCGCTGCGCCGGCCGGGCTCCGCGCCGGTGCACGAGCGGAACATGAACACCTTCGCGAGCACCTCGAGCGTGCCGCGCACGCGCTTGGCATTCGAGTACGGACCGAAGTACGCGCGCCCCGCGCGATGGCGCTCGCGCGTGAAGTACACGCGCGGGTAGTCCTCGTCGAGCGAGATCGCGATGAACGGGTAGGACTTGTCGTCGCGCAGGCGGATGTTGAAGCGCGGGCGGTACTGCTTGATGAAGCTCTGCTCCGCGAGCAGCGCCTCGGCCTCGGACGCGACGATCACGCATTCGACGCTCTCGACGCTCGCGACCATCTCGGCGTGGCCGGGACTGCTCGGGACCTGCGCCTTCGAGAAGTGCGAAGCGACGCGCTTGCGCACGGACTTCGCCTTGCCGACGTAGATCACGCGGCCTTTGCCGTCGCGAAACAGGTACACGCCCGGCTGGTCGGGCAGCGCGCGACGTTGCTCGACGAGGCTCGTGCTCGCCTCGCCGTCGCTCGTCACGGTCTCGCTCGCCATCTCCTTCGAGGATACGAGGCGCCCGCGGCGGCGAGCGCGGCGCGGCGCCGCCGGCACTTCCGGCGCCGGCGTGTCAGTAGCTGCGCCAGTGGCGGTAGACGACCATCAGCCCATAGATGACGAGCAGCAGCAACGCGAACCACAGCACGCCGACGAGCGCCGTCGAGTGCAGCATCCGCGAGTAGCCGACGATCAGGAACGCCACGAGCGCGAGCGAGCCGTACAGCGTCGCGCGGTGACGGTCGCCGAGGCCGTGCACGGGCACGCGAAATTCGCGGTACAGGCGCAGCCCGAGATAGCCGAAGCCGACGCCGAAGCCGATCAGCAGGACCGTTTCGAACGTGCTCGCCGCCTGGCCGCCGCCCGGAATCAGGAAGACCGCCGCGGCGATCACCGCGACGATCGCGACGTTGCGGGCGGTTCTGTAGCGCTCCATCGCAGCCCGATTCTAGTGCCGTCGCCTACGCCAGCGTGCCGTCGGGCAGCAGCCAGCGGTGATCGAGCGCGCTGACGCGAGCAAGGCGGTCGTAGTCGCGGTCGTAGTGCACCAGCGGCACGCCGGCGCTCTCGGCCGCGCTCGCGATCAACAGGTCGGCCGGAGGCACACGGCAATGGTCTCCGTTCGCCGACAGGAGGCTCTGCAGCTCTCTCGCGCGGCGCCACAACGCGGCTTTCATCCCAACCGACTCGAACACGTCGAGACGGGCGGCGACCTCACGCGCTCGGCCTCGTTCGGCGTCAGGCGGACGAGCTCGAGAACCACGAGGTCGCAGACGAGCACGTGCCCGGCGGCGACCTCCGCGTTGAACCACGACGCAAGCCTCGGAAAGCGGCGATCTCGCGCCCACGTCCAGACACCCGTGTCGAGCAGCGCAGGACCCTCCAGGGCAAGCGGCTCGACCTCACGCTTCCGGCTCAGCGAACCGCTCCCGCCGGTTGAGCTCGACGTCCGCGGGCGTGCCGTCGATGTCGCGCGTGACGTCAAAGCGAGCGAGCGCACGACGGCGTCCGACGTCACGCAGCGCAGCGTTGACCGTCTCGCTCAGGCCCGTCGTGCCCAGCTCGCCACGCGCGGCGTCAAGCGCGCGAGGATCGATGTCAACCGTGGTGCGCCTCATGCGCATCACTGTAGCGCATCACTTCAGACGTCGGCAATCGTCGCCTCGAGCCGCGCATACGCCTCCTCGACCGCCCGCCGCGCCGCCGTGTGACGGGCGCTGGACTTGGCCGACTCGTACTGCGTCGCCCACGCCGCCGGATCGGCGAGCTCCTGCTCGAGCGCCGCCATCGCCGCCTCGGCCTGCTCGACGGCGAGCGTCGCCTGCTCCTGCGCCGACAGCCGGTTCTTCGACGGGCCCTTCGGCTTCGACTTTCGCTTGCCCTTCGCCGGCGCGCCATTCGACCCGTTCGCGGTCGTCGTCGTTCCAGCCGGCGCATGCGCCGGCTGGCGGAGCGGCGCATGCGCCGCTCCGTGGGGCCGCGCATGCGCGGCCCCGGGAGACCGCACATGTGCGGTCTCCGATCGATCACTCGGCGATCGACCGTCCTGCGGCGACGAGCGTCGCTCCTCGCGCACGCGCACGTACTCCGGCCAGCCGCCTTCGTAGCTGCGCAGCGTGCCGGTCCTCGACGGCGACCGTGCGCGCGCCGACCGCGTCGAGCAGCGCGCGATCGTGCGAGACGAGCAGCACGGCGCCGTCGAACGAGCGCAGCGCGTCCTCGAGCGCCTCGCGGCTCTCGATGTCGAGGTGGTTCGTCGGCTCGTCGAGGATCAGCACGTTCGCGCCCGAGTGCACGAGCACCGCCAGCGACAGGCGCCGGCGCTCGCCGCCCGACAGCCCCGCGAGCGGCTTCTCGGCGTCCTCGCCGCTGAACAGGAAGCGGCCGAGCAGCGCGCGCGCCTTGTTCGGCGTCAGGCTCGTCGCGCGCTGCGCCGCGTCGAGCACGCTCTGGCCCGGATCGCCGCCGGCGCCGAGCTCGTCGGCGTGCTGCGAGAGGTACCCGACCTTCACGTTGTGCCCCGTGCTCAGCTTGCCCGCCGCCAGCGGCCGGCGCCCGGCGAGCGTCTCGATCAGCGTCGTCTTGCCCGTTCCGTTCGGCCCGACGAGCGAGACGTGCTCGCCGCGTTCGAGCCACAGCTCGGCGTCGTCGAGCAGCACGATCGGCGGCTCGCCGATCTCGACGCGTCCGTCGAGCAGCTCGAACACGACGCGTCCCGTGCGCTCGGCCTTCGCGAACTGGAACTCCAGCGAGCGGCCGTCCCGCGGGTCACGCTCGATTCGCTCGATCTTCGACAGCTTCTTGACGCGCGACTGCGCCTGTTTCGCCTTCGTCGCCTTGTAGCGGAAGCGCTCGATGAAGCGCTCCATCCGCGCGATCTCCGCCTGCTGCTTGTCGATCGACTTGCCGAGTGCGATCTCGCGCGCCGCCTGCTCCCTGCGCCACTGCGCCCACGTGCCCGCGAAGAAGCGCGAGCGGCCGGCCTCGAGCTCGAGCACCGCCGTGCCGACGGCCTCCAGGAACCAGCGGTCGTGCGCGACGAGCACGACCGCCGCATCGAGCTCGACGAGCGTCTGCTCGAGCCACTCGAGCGACTCGATGTCGAGGTGGTTCGTCGGCTCGTCGAGCAGCAGCACGTCCGCGCCCGTCGCCAGCGCGCGCGCGAGCGAAGCGCGCGTCAGCTGGCCGCCCGAGAACGTGTCGAGCGGCCGGTCGAGATCGGCCTCGACGAAGCCGAGTCCGCGCGCCATCACCGTCGCGCGATCGCGCCACAGGTAGCCGCCGCGCGCCTCCAGCTTCGCCTGCGCGCGCGCGTAGCGGCCGAGCACCGCCTCCTGTGCCTCGCCCGCCGCCATCTTCGCCTCGAGCGTCGCCAGCTCCGACTCGATCTGCAACTCCTCGACGCACCCCGACAGCACGTAATCGCGCAGCGCCACGTGTCGCTCGCGCGGCGGGCGCTGGTCGTGCAGCGCGATCCGCACGCCCTTGCCGACGCTCAGCTCGCCTCTGTCGATCGACGTCTCGCCCGCGAGCATCCGCAGCAGCGTCGTCTTGCCCGCGCCGTTGCGCCCCGCGACCGTCAGCCGTTCGCGCCGCTCGAGCTTCAGCGACACGCCGCGCAGCAGCGGCTGCCCGGCGATGTCCTTGTGCATGTCCGACGCGATCAGCAGGGCCATGCAGTTGGTGATACCAAGCGGGCGGCCTCCGGCCGCCACGGCAGTTACGTTCGCCGGCCGTCCTGGCAGGCCTATCTGCGTGTCGCGGGCGCGCTCGGATACGATGCCCGGTGATGCGCGGCGTCAAGACATCGCTGGCCCTGTGGGCGTTGCTCGTTCCGTTCGTGCTCGTTCCGGCGGCCGATGCGATGAACGACGGGCGCGGGTTCTACGGGGCGACGAACGACAAGGTCGTGGTCGACGCGGGCTTCATCTTGATCGTCTTCTTCCCGCTGTTCATCTTCTGCATGAGCATGCTGCAGCGCGCGCTCGACAAACGCAAGGAAGCGCGCAAAGCGGCGCACAAGGCGCAGCTGAGCAACGCTCAGTGGCGCGGCGGCTGGTAGACGCGCGGCCCCGGCGCCAGCGCCGGGGCGGTCGGAGGCGATGGTGAGCGACGCGGCGAGCAGCGAGGCGGGTGGGCCGAGCGGCGCCGACGCGGTCCGCTACGAGCGGCGCGGCGCGGCCGCGCTCGTGACGATCGACCGCCAGCACAGGCGCAACGCCGTCGACGGGCCGACGGCCGCGGCGCTGCACGAGGCGTATCTGCGCTTCGAGGCCGACGACGACGCGCGCGTGATGGTGCTCACGGGCGCCGGCGGCGTCTCCTTCTGCGCCGGCGCCGACCTGAAGGAGCAGCAGTCGTTCGTCGGGCGGCTGATGAGCGACGAGGGGCCGATGGGCTTCACGCGCCTGACGCCGTCGAAGCCGACGATCGCCGCGATCTCCGGCTTCGCGCTCGCCGGCGGGCTCGAGCTGGCGCTGTGGTGCGACTTGCGCATCGCGACCGCCGATTCGCGCCTCGGCTACCCCGAGCGACGCTGGGGCGTGCCGCTGATCGACGGCGGCACGCAGCGCCTGCCGCGGATCGTGGGCCTCGGCCGCGCGCTCGACCTGATCCTCAGCGGGCGCATCGTCGACGCGCACGAGGCGCTTGCGTTCGGCATGCTCACCGAGGTCGTCCCCGCCGGCGCCCATCTCGACCGTGCGCTCGAGCTCGCCGACGGGCTCGCGCGGTTCCCGCAGCGCACGATGCTCGCCGACCGGCGCGCGGCGATCGACGGCCTCGGCATGCCGCTCGCCGACGGCCTCGCGCTCGAGGCGCAAGCCGGCCCCGAGGTGTTCGAGGACGGCGCGCGCGGCGCCGCGCGGTTCGTCGCCGGCGAGGGCCGCGGCGGCGCCGGCGCCGGCGTCTAGACACGCGCCGTCGCGAGCGGCGCGTGTCAGCGGTGGCGGCGCACGCCGGCGCCCGGCCGGCGGCCGTGCGTTCAAGGTAGGCTCTGCTGCGCGATGGCCTATTTCGTCACAGGAGCGACCGGCTTCATCGGACGGCGCCTCGTCGAGCAGCTGCTCGACAAACGCCAGGGCAAGGTCTACGTGCTCGTGCGCGAGACCTCGCTCGAGCGGCTCGACGACCTGATCGCGCGCTGGAGCATCGTCGACGGCGCCGGCGCGGCCAAACGCGTCGAGCCCGTGCTCGGCGACCTGCGCCGTCCGCTGCTCGGCGTCGAGCAGGAGCAGGTCGCGGAGCTGCGCGGCAAGATCAAGCACTTCTTCCACCTCGCCGCCGTCTACGACATGACGGCGCCGGCCGAGCGCAACACGGCGGTCAACGTCGGCGGCACGACGCACGCGGTCGAACTGGCGCGCGCGGTCGACGCCGAGCACCTGCACCACGTCTCCTCGATCGCCGTCGCCGGCGAGTACAAGGGCACGTTCACCGAGGACATGTTCGACGAGGGGCAGAAGCTGCCCTCGCCCTATCACCGCACGAAGTTCGAGTCCGAGCGGATCGTGCGCGAGCAGCCGTACGTGCCGTGGCGCGTGTACCGGCCGGGGATCGTCGTCGGCGACTCGCGCACCGGCGAGATGGACAAGATCGACGGGCCGTACTACTTCTTCAAGGCGATCCAGCGCGCGCGCCAGCTGCTGCCCGAGTGGGCGCCGCTCGTCGCGCCGGACGTCGGCAACACGAACGTCGTCCCCGTCGACTGGGTCGTCGACGCGCTCGAGCACATCGCGCACGAGCGCGACCTCGACGGCCGGGCGTTCCACCTGACCGACCCGCGCCGCCAGCGCGTCGACGAGCTGATCAACGAGCTCGCGAGCGCCGCGCACGCGCCGCGGATCGCGCTCAGCGTCGACAAACGGCTGACCGACCCGCTGCCGAAGTGGCCGCTCGCGCTCGCGCTCGACCTGCCGCCGTGGCGCCAGCTGCGCAAGCTCGCGCTGCGCGAGCTCGGCATCCCCGAAGAGGTGCTCGCGCACATGGAGCTGAAGCCGCGCTTCGACGCGCGCGAGGCCGGCCGCGCGCTCGCCGGCACGCCGCTCGAGCGCCCTCCGGCGCTGCACGACTACGCCAAACGGCTGTGGGACTACTGGGAACGCGACATGGAGCCGAGCATGTCGGCCGGGCGCACGCTGCGCGAGGCGCTCGACGGCAAGCACGTGATGATCACCGGCGCGTCGTCGGGCATCGGGCGCTCGACCGCGCTGAAGGTCGCCGAGGCCGGCGGCATCCCGCTGCTCGTCGCGCGCAACGTCGAGAAGCTCGAGGAGGCGCGCGCCGAGATCGTCGCCGGCGGCGGCACGGCGTACGTGTACGCGGCCGACATCGCCGACATGGACTCCGTCGACACGCTCGTCGAGCGCGTGCTCGCCGACCATCGCAACGTCGACATGCTGATCAACAACGCCGGCCGCTCGATCCGCCGCTCGATCGCGCTCAGCTACGACCGCTTCCACGACTTCGAACGCACGATGCAGCTCAACTACTTCGGCGCCGTCAAGCTGATCATCGGCCTGCTGCCGCACATGCGCGAGCGCGGCTCGGGGCACATCGTCAACATCTCCTCGATCGGCGTGCAGACGAACCCGCCGCGCTTCTCCGCGTACGTCGCCTCGAAGGCGGCGCTCGACGCGTTCACGCGCGTCGTCGCCTCCGAGGTGATCGGCGACGGCGTCACGTTCACGACGATCCACATGCCGCTCGTGCGCACGCCGATGATCGCGCCGACGAAGATGTACGACGCGTTCCCCGCGATCACGCCCGACGAGGCCGCCGAGATGATCTGCGAAGCGCTGCGCTCGCGCCCGAAGCACATGGGCACGCGCCTCGGCACCGCCGGCGAGATCGCGTACGCGCTCTCGCCGAAGGCCGTCGACCGGATCCTGCACCTCGCCTACCGCGTGTTCCCCGACTCGGCCGCGTCAAGGGGCAGCGCGACCTGGAGGAGCGCGCGTCGTTCGAGCAGATCGCGATGGCGACGTTGACCAGGGGAGTGCACTGGTAGCAGCGCGCGGCGCGCCCGACGGGCGGCTCGCGCCGCCGAGCGCCCGCCGCTGAGATGATTCGCCCGTGAGCGACACGGCCGCCGCGATCGACGTTCGCGACCTGCGCAAGCGCTATGGCGACTTCGAGGCGGTGCGCGGGATCGACATCAGCGTGCGCCGCGGCGAGGTGTTCGGGCTGCTCGGCCCGAACGGCGCCGGCAAGACGACGACCGTCGAGATCCTCGAGGGCTACCGCGCGCGCAGCGGCGGCGAGGTGTCGGTGCTCGGCCACGACCCCGAGCGCCGCGGACGCGAGCTGCGCCAGCGGATCGGCATCGTGCTGCAGTCGGGCGGCATCTACGGCCACATCACGCCGCGCGAGGCGCTCCGTCACTGGGCGAGCTTCTACCCGCACCCGCGCGACGTCGAGGAGGTGATCGTGCTGGCCGGCCTGCACGGCGCCGCCGACGTGCGCAGCCGCCGGCTGTCCGGCGGGCAGCTGCGGCGCCTGGACTTCGCGCTCGCGCTCGTCGGCGACCCCGAGCTGATCTTCCTCGACGAGCCGACGACCGGCTTCGACCCGGAGGCGCGGCGCAGCGCGTGGGAGACCGTGCGCAAGCTGCGCGAGCTCGGAAAGACGATCCTGCTGACGACGCACTACCTCGACGAGGCGCAGGAGCTCGCCGACCGCGTCGCGATCGTCAAGGACGGGCGGATCGTCGCGATCGGGCCGCCGCGCGAGCTCGGCGTCGGCGCCTCGCACTACCGCGTCGCCTGGCGCGCGAGCGACGGCCGGCTGCTCGAGCGACAGACCGACGACCCGACGGCGCTGCTCGCCGAGCTGACCGCCGACGCGCTCGCGCGCGGCGAGCGCCTGGAGGAGCTCAGCGTCGGACGCCCCACGCTCGAGGACGTCTACCTGGAGCTGACCGCCGATGCCTGACGCGCTGACGCTCGGCTGGCGCCAGTACCGCCTCGAGCGGCGCATGTTTTGGCGCAACCCGAGCGCCGCGTTCTTCAACTTCCTGCTGCCGCTGCTGTTCCTCGGCGGCGGCGGCGCGATCCTCGCCGGCAACCAGCACCAGCTCAACCGCCTGATCCCGGCGATCGCCGGCATGAGCGTGATGTCGACGACGTTCACCGCGCTCGCCTACAACATCGTCTTCCTGCGCGAGCGCGGCGTGCTGAAGCGGATCCGCGGCACGCCGCTGCCCACGATCTCCTACTTCGGCGGCGTCGCCGCCAACGCCGTCACCAACACCGCGCTGCAGATCGGCATCGTGATCCTCGCCGGCAAGCTGGTCTTCGGCATCGGCTGGCCGCGCGAGTGGGCCGAGCTCGTCGTGTTCGTGCTCGTCGGCGTCGTCTGCCTCGCCGCGCTCGGCGTCGCGTTCGCGCACGCGATCCCCAACTTCGAGTCGACCGCCGCGTACGTCAACGCCGTGTTCCTGCCGGTCGTGTTCGTCTCGTTCTACGTGTTCGACTCGCACAGCGCGCCCGGCTTCCTGCGCCAGATCGCCGAAGCGCTGCCGCTGAAGCCGTTGATCGACGGCCTCTCGGGCGCGCTCGTGACCGGCTCGGGCCTCGGCAGCCACCTCGACGCGCTCGCTGTGATCGCGCTGTGGGGCGTGCTCGGCGTCTACCTCGCCGTGCGCGGCTTCTCGTGGGAGCAGCGGCGCGCGTGAGCGCCAGCATCTTCACCGCCGACGGCGATCGCTACGTCCCGACGGAGCTCGCGCGCGGGCCATGGGACCCGCGCGCGCTGCACGGCGGCGCGCCGGCGGCGCTGATCACCGCCGCGTTCGAGCGCGTCGAGCCGGGCCGCGAGCTGGCGATCGGCCGGCTCTCGTTCGAGCTGCTGCGGCCGATCCCAATGGCGCCGCTGACGCTCGCGACGAGCATCGTGCGCCCCGGCCGGCGCGTGCAGGAGCTCGCCGCCGAGCTGCGCGCCGGCGATGAGCTGATCGCGCGCGCCGGCGCGTTGCGTGTGCAGCCGGTGCCGGACGACGCCGCCGAAGCGGCCGCCGCGCCGAACCGGATCGACGCGCCGCTGCGATCGCCTGAGGACGCCGAGCCGCTGCGCTTCGCGCTCGACGACTCCCCTGAAGCGGGCTTCGCCGCGACGGCGATGGAGATGCGCGCGCTCGGCGAACCGCGCGCGCTCGGCCCCGGCTGCGTGTGGATGCGCCTGCGCTATCCGCTGCTGCCCGATCAGCCGCTGACGCCGCTCGCGCGGCTCGCGGCGACGGCCGACTTCGGCAACGGCGTCAGCGCCGCGCTGCCGTTCGATCGGTTCCTGTTCATCAACGCCGACCTGACCGTCCATCTCGAGCGCCCGCCGCGCGGCGAGTGGATCGGGCTCGACGCGCGCACGCTCCTGCGCGACGGCGGCGCCGGCCTCGCCGAAGGTGTGCTGCACGATGTGCACGGCCCCGTCGGCCGCGCCTTCCAGACGCTCGTCGTACAGCCGCGCTGAGCTCGCGCTCAGCGCACGAAGGCGTCGCCGAGCGCCGCGTCGATCGCCGCCAGCGTGTCGTCGCCGAGCACGATGCCCGACGCCGACGCGTTCGCGTGGACCTGCTCGGGGCGCGACGCGCCGACGATCGCCGACGCGACGTTCGCCTGGCGCAGCACCCACGCGAGCGCGAGCTGCGCCATCGTCAGCCCGGCCCCCTCGGCGATCGGGCGCAACCGCTGCACGGCCTCGAGCACCGGCGGCGCGATCAGCGTGTCGATGAACGCGCTCATGCTGTCGCTCGCCGCGCGCGAGTCCGACGGCGGCGGCTCGCCGGGGAGGTACTTTCCCGTCAGCACGCCCTGCGCGAGCGGCGACCAGACGATCTGCGAGATCCCCTCGCGTTCGCAAAGCGCGATCAGCTCGGCCTCGGGCGCGCGCCACAGCATCGAGTACTGCGGCTGGCTCGAGACCCAGCGCTCGACGCCCGGCAGCGCAAGCGACTCCTCGACCTTCTCGACCGGCCACTCGCTGAAGCCGATGTAGCGCGCCTTGCCGGCGCGCACGACCTCCGTCAACGCCGTCATCGTCTCCTCCAGCGGCGTGCGATCGTCGTAGCGGTGGCACTGGTAGAGGTCGACGTAGTCGGTGCGCAGGCGCGCCAGCGACGCGTCGATCTGCTTGTGGATCTGCGCCGCCGACAGGCCACTGTCGCTGTCGGACATCGGGAAGTAGACCTTCGTCGCGAGCACATAAGAGGCCCTGTCGCGCTCCGCGAGCGCCTCGCCGAGCAGCTCCTCGGCGGCGCCGCGGCCGTACACGTTGGCGGTGTCGATGAAGTTGATGCCGGCGTCGAACGCCGCGTCGACGCACGCGCGCGCCTGCTCGCGCTCGACGCCGCCCGAGTACGTCAGCCACGAGCCGAGGCTGATCTCCGAGACCTCCAGATCGCTCGAGCCGAGCTTGCGCAGGTTCATCGTCCGAGCTTAGCCGTCCGCCCGCAGAAGCGCGCATCGGCGAGTAGTAGCCTCGAACGATGGCCTCGGCACCGCCGATCGATCCGAGCCTGCGCATCGCCGGCGTGCGGCTCGCGGTCTCCGACCTGCCGCGCAGCGTCGACTTCTACGAGCGCGTGCTCGGCCTCCCCCTGCTCTCGCGCGATCAGGACTCGGCGCTGCTCGGGCCCGACGCGCAGCGCCCGGCGCTCGCGCTGTCGGCGATCTCGCAGCCGACGCTGCTCTCGCCGCACGCGACCGGCCTGTTCCACGTCGCCTGGCTGCACCCCTCGCGCGGCGCGCTCGCCGACACCGTGCGACGGATCGCGCGCGAGCGTTGGCCGATCGAGGGCGCGTCCGACCACGGCGTCTCCGAGGCGCTGTACCTGAGCGACCCCGACGGCCTCGGCATCGAGATCTACGCCGACCGTCCGCGCGAGCTGTGGCAGCGACCGCCGGACGGCCGTGGGGTGCGGATGGTCACGCTCGCGCTCGATCTCGACGACCTGCTCGCGCAGAGCGCGCTCGGCGACGGCGGCGCCGCGGCCGCCGGCGACGGCGGGGAGCGGATCGCGCCGGGCACGAGCATCGGGCACGTGCACCTGAAGGTCGCCGACGTGCCGCGTGCCGCCGCCTACTACGAACAGGCGCTCGGCTTCGAGCCGCAGGCCGAGCTGCCGTCGGCGGCGTTCCTCTCAGCCGGCGGCTATCATCACCACATCGGCCTCAACTCGTGGCAGAGCCGCGGCGCGAGCGCAACGCCCGACAGCGCGCCGGCGCTGCGCGAGATCGACTTCGAGCTCGCCGACGCCGACGCGATTCGCGCGCTCGCACAGCGGACCGACGCGGACGCCGGAGCGTCGCTCGCAGTCGTCGATCCCGACGGCGTGCGGCTCGTCTTCTCGACGGCGCCGGCGACGGCGAGCGCCGCGACGAGCTGACCCGCGGCGCTCGGCCGGCGCCGCACTCGCGCGGGAGTCGCCGCTCAGCGCGGCGCCGAGGCCTCCTCGAGCCGCGCGAGCTCGGCCGGCGAGAGCTCGAGCGTCGCCGACGCGACGAGCTCCGAGAGCTGCTCGGGCGAGGTCGCGCTGGCGATCGGCGCGATCACCGTCGGCTGCTGGCGCAGCCACGCGAGCGACACAGCCGCGATCGGCGCGCCGTGCTCGGCCGCGAGCACATCGAGCACGTCGAGCACGGCGAAGCCGCGCTCGTTGGCGTAGCTCTCCTTTACGGAGGCCGCGCGCACGCTGTCGATCTCCGCGCCGCCGCGCCGGTACTTGCCCGTCAGGAACCCGCGCGCGAGCGCGAAGTACGGGACGCACGCGAGCCCATGCCGCTCGCACACCGGCGCCAGCTCGCGCTCGTACTCGCGCTCCATCAGGTTGTAGTGCGGCTGCAACGCGACATACGACGCGCAGCCGGAGCGCCCGCCGACGCTCAGCGCCTGCTCGAGGCGCTTGGCGCTGTAGTTCGACGCCGCCGCGTAGCGGATCAGCCCGTCCTCGATCAGCTCGCCGAACGCCGTCAACGTCTCCTCCAGCGGCGTCCGCTCGTCGTCCCTGTGCGCGTAGTAGATGTCGATGCGATCCGTGCCGAGCCGCTCCAGCGACGCCTCCGCGCCGCTCCTGACGTTGCCCGCCGACAGGCCCTGACGTTCGGGCGAGATGCCGACCTTCGTCGCGATCACGAGCTCGTCGCGGTTGCCGCGCGCGGCGATCCAGCGGCCGATGATCCGCTCGGACTCGCCCGCGCCGCCCGGACCGCGCCGCCCGTAGCTGTCGGACGTGTCGATGAAGTTGCCTCCCGCCGCGACATACGCGTCGAGCACGTCGAACGAGCGCTGCTCGTCGATCGTCCAGCCGAACACGTTCCCGCCGAGGCACAGGCCGAAGACATCGAGATCGGTGTCGCCGAGGCGCGCGATGTGCTCAGCCTAGTCGCCCATCCGTCCACGTCCGGGGGCACTTCGGCCGCCGGACACAAGTTTTAAGCCTAGCTTGATGCGCGAAGCGCAACACTACGTGCGGGAGGACATGATCCCGATTCCCTGAGGAGGGAGCCATGCCAAGGATCATCGTCACGACAGATCCAATCGGCGAGCGCGACGACACGCCGGTGCTGCTGGACGAGAGCGTCCATTCGCTGCACCTCAGCGACGATCACGCCGCCGAGCAGCTGATAGAGCGTCTCGCGTGGGCGGTCACCGACGCCGAGGACAGGCAGCGCTCGCTGGCTCGCTGACGAGACTGCGGCGCCCCGCACCGTCGTGGTGCGGGGCGCCGTGAGCCTCATGCCATCCGCTCTCTAGGCGATCGCTGGTCAAGCGTCGCAAGGACGCAGGGAGCGTGGCGTGCTGAAAGGCGCGCGAGCGACCGAGGACGTAGTGACGCGCCGGCCAGCGACCGCCTAGCGGCGGCGGCCCATCGCGAAGCTCTGGATCGGCGGCGCGACGGCGCGCATGCTCGAGCCGACCTCGATCGCCTCGTCGTGCTCGTCGTGCTCGTCGGACTGGCCCGGCGACGGATACTCGGAGCCGGGCAGACGATGCACGCGCTCCGCGGCGTCCTGCCGCGCCCCGTCGACGCCGCCCGCGACGTAGCGCTCGAGCGCCGCGAGCTCGCGCACGATCACGTTGACGACGCCTTCGGAGCGCTCGAGCACGCCGCGCGCCAGCAGCAGCGGCTCGGCGCGCGCGAGCTGGCGGTGGCGCTCGTACACCGCGCGCGGCGACGATCAGGTTGGTCGTGCCGAACTCGTCCTCGAACAGCAGGAACATCGTCCCGTTCGCCGTCCCCGGACGCTGGCGCGCGATCACGAGCCCGGCGATCGCGACGGCGCCGCCGCTCGGCAGTCGCGCGAGCTGGGCGCTCGTGACGAGCATCGGCGTCGTCAGGCGCTCGCGCAGGATCGCCATCGCGTGATCGCCGACCGTCACGCCGCTCGTCGCATAGTCGGCGATCAGCCGTTGCCAGCGCCCGAGCGAGCGCAGGCGCGGAGCGGCCGGCAGCGCGAGCGGCAGCGCCAGCTGCGTGCCCTCCTCGCCGCGCTCGCCCGGCGGCGCCATCCCGAGTTGCCAAAGCGCGGTGCGCCTGCTCGCCTCGTCGGCCGTCCGGTCCGCCCCAGCGCCGCGCGGCGATGATCTCGTCGCACGCGCCCGACCACGCGAGCTGCTCGAACGTCCCGTCGCCGTACGCCGGTCGCGCCCGGCGAGCTCGCCGAGGCTGCGAAACGGACCGCCGCGCTCGCGCTCGGCGACGAGCTCGTGCACCTCGGCGACGTGTCACGTCCTTGACGTAGCCCAGGCCCGAGGCGCACGCCGCCGTCCTGCACAGTGCACTGCGCCTCGCGAGGCGTTGACGTCGAGCCCTCAGCATCGCGATCCCGCGGTAGCTCGGCCTCGTGCACGAGGCTGTCGGGGGCGTCGAAGCCCATCGGCTGCTCGTTGAGCAGCGCGCAGAGGAACTCAGGGCCGTAATGGACGCGCAGCCACGTCGACTGGTAGGCGAGCAGGCCGAATGCGGCGCTGTGCGCCTTCGGGAAGCCGAAGCCCGCGAAGCCCTCGACCATCCGCCACACGCCGCTCGCGCCGTCGCCCGCTCGGCGCCGACGTGACGCTGCGCGCCCTCGATGAAGCGCTCGCGATGGCGCTGGATCATCTCGCTGCGAGCGCTTGCGGCTCATCGCCCGGCGCAGGCCGTCCGCCTCGCCAGGCCGTGAAGCCCGCGAACGCCTCCGCGACTTCCATCACCTGGTCCTGGAAGATGATCGTCCCGAGCGTGTCGCGCAGCACCGGCTCGAGCGCGGCGTGCTCGTAGGGGATCTCGTAGTCGGGGTCCTCGCGCAGGCGCCGGCGCCGTTCGATGTACGGGTTGATCGCCCCGCCCTGGATCGGCCCGGGGCGGACGATCGCCACCTGGACCGTCAGGTCGTCGAGGTTCTGCGGGCGCGTGCGCAGCAGCGACTGCATCTGCGCACGGCTCTCGATCTGGAAGACGCCGACGGTGTCGGCCGCGCGGATCGCCGCGAACGTCTGCGGATCGTCGAAGTCGATGCGCGAGAGGTCGATGCGCTCGTCCGCGCGCGCGCGCGATCGTCCTCGACGCAGCGCTCGACCGCCGAGAGCATCCCCAGCCCCAGCAGGTCGATCTTCAGGAAGCCGGCGTCCGCGCAGGAGTCCTTGTCCCACTGCACCATCTGCCGGCCCTCCATCGCCGCCGGCACGACCGGGCAGCAGTCGATCAGCGGCCTGGTCGAGATGATCATCCCGCCCGAGTGCTGGGAGAGGTGGCGCGGCAGCCCGTGCGCCTCCTCGACGAGGCGTTCGAGCCAGCGCCAGCGCTCCGAGCGCGGCGCGCCGCCGGGCCGCGCGGAGCCCTCGCCCGAGCCCTGCCCGTGCCCATGCGCAGTCGCCGATGTCGTGCTCGGAGCCCGGCCCGTAGCGCTCGGCGCCGCGCGCCACGCGCTCGATCTCGCCCGGCGGCAGGCCGAGCACCTTGCCGAGCTCGCGGATCGCACCGCGCGCGCGGAACGTCGGGAAGGCCGCCACGAGCGCCGCGTGCTCGCTCGCCGAAGCGCTCGTGCACGCGCGGGATCAGCACCTCGCGGATGTCGCGCGGGAAGTCGAGGTCGATGTCGGGCAGCCCGCGCAGGTCCTCGTGCAGGAAGCGCCCGAGCGCCAGCCTGTTCGCGATCGGATCGATGTGCGAGAGGCCCGATCAGGTAGCAGACGAGCGAGGAGACCGACGAGCCCCGCCCGCGCCCCGGCGCCAGCAGGGCGCGCACGGAGTCGGGCCCGCGCACCTCGCAGCGCGACCTCGCGCGCCAGCTCGAGCATCTCGTGGTGCAGCAGGAAGAAGCCCGCGCAGCCCGAGCTTGATCGATCACCGTTCAGCTCCTGCTCCAGGCGCGCCTGCGCCTCCCGCGGCGAGCGCTGCGCCGCGCCGGGCGCGACGGCCGTAGCGCTCGCGCAGACGCGCGCCGCACAGCTCGGCCAGCTTGCGCCGCGAGCCGCCGTGTCCTCGGCGCCCGGATAGCGGTAGCCGAGGTCCCTGCGTCAGGTCGAACGTCAGCTGCTCGGCCAGCAGCAGCGTCTCGCGCACCGCCTCCGGATGGTCGGCGAAGCGCCTGGCCATCGCCTGCGGCGAGCTCATCACATGGCTGTGGTTGCCGCGCCGCAGCGGCTCGGAGGCGTCGAGCGTGGCGTGGTGGCGCAGCGCCACGAACGCGTCCTGCAGCTCCGCGCGCGTACGTGCGTGCGCGTGCACGTCGCCGCGTCGCCACGCACGCGACCCCCAGCCGCCGCGCGAGCGCCGCCATCGCGCGGTTGCGCGCGCGATCGTCGCGCGCGTACGGGCGCTGCAGCTCCACGCAGCAGGCGCTCGGCGCCGAACGCCTCGAGCAGGCGCCGCGCCGTCGCGATCGGCGCGTCCCCGCCCTGGCCGCCGGTCACCGATCGCAGAACGCTCGGCGCAGCCGGTCAGGCAGACGAGCCCCTCGGCGTGGTCGAGCACCGCCTCCAGCTCCACCGACGGCTCGCCGCGCTCGCGCCGGGCGGACCCCTCGCGGGTGTGCGCGTGGGCGAGCGTGATGATCCGGCAGAGGTTCCGCCAGCCGCGCTCGTCGCGCACGAGCAGCGTGAGTGGCCGTGATGTCGCGCTCGCGCCCGCTCCTCCGCGCCCGCGCTCACGTCGATCTCCGCGCCGTGGATCGCGCGCACGCCGTAGTCGGCCGCGACCTGGGCCAGCTCCATCGAGCCCGAGACCGAGTTGTGGTCGGTCAGCGCGAGCGCCGCGTAGCCGAGCTCGCCCGCGCCGCGCGCCAGCTCCTCCGGCAGCGAGACGCCGTCCAGGAACGAGTAGGCCGAGTGGCAGTGCAGCTCGACGTAGCGGCGGCGTCGGCGTCATCGCAGAGCCCTCCGAGCGCCCGCGCGCGTCATCCCACACCCCCTGAGCTGAACCAGCCGCCGGCGGCAGGTCGTGGAAGACGACGACGTTGCGCCCGCGGCTCGTCGACCAGCTCCCAGTAGCGGCGCCGCAGCGGCTGCGCCGTCCACCAGCGGTCCTCGACCAGCCACGACTCGCGCAGCGCGCTCCATCGCTTCGCCGTCGCACTCCGCGCCGGGGCGCCGTCCGCCGCCCAGCGCACCCGCGCCGGCCGGCGGCGGTTGAGCAGGGTCCGCGTCGGCCGCCTACCCCGGGATCGGCGTCGAGCACCGACGCGGCGCTCGGGCACGCGCGAGTCGGGATCGACGCAGACGGCGCGCAGCGCCGCGTCCTGGCCGGCGACCGCGCGCACCTGCGCGACGGCCTCGCGCAGGCGTCCGCGCGGCGCGCCGGGCGTGCGATCCTTCGTCGAGCAGCGCCCCCTGCTCGCTCGGCGGGCGGGCCGAAGCGCTCGACCGCCAGGCGCAGCGTCGCCGCCGGCGGCGGGCAGCGCAGCAGCCGCAGCGACAGCGCGAGCCAGATGCGTTCGCGGTCGGCCAGCGGCTGGCGAAAGACCACGCGCTCGCGCCAGCCGCCGCCCGCGATCAGCCGCGCCGAGAGCGCGACCGCGCGCAGCGTACGCCCCCGCCGCTCGCCGCGCGCGAGCAGCCGGTTCACCAGCACGCCCAGCACGCGCCCGAGCGCCTGCCCCGAGCTGGCGTCGCCGACGTCCATCGTCTCCTCCAGGCGCTCCTCGAGGCGGCGCGCGCGTAGCGGGCTGTCCTCGCCGCACGCCAGCCGGTGGGCGAGCGCGCCCGCCGCGCCGAAGCGATCCGCGAGCGCCGGGCGACCGAGCCGCGCCAGCTCTCCCAGCGTGCGCACGCCCAGGCGCGCGAGCGGCGGCGAGCAGCTCCTGCGTCTCTGCGCGATAGCCGAGCAGCTCGATCGGCCGTGCCGCCGAGCCAGCGCCCGGCCTCCGCGCCGTCGAGCACGAGCGCGACGGCGCGAGCGCGCCGCCAGCGCCGCCGCCGAGCGCGCAGAAGCGCGTCGGCCCGGCGCCGATGCGCGCGGGCTGCTCGAGCGCCGCGGCGGCCAGCCGCGAGCGTCGCCGCGGCGTCTCCGTGGAGGGCGCCGCAGGCCGTCCGCCTCGAAGTAGGCGAGACCCGCGCGCGCCGGCTCGACCTCCGCGCCGATCGACTCCAGCGCCCGCAGCGTCGCCTCCCACGCCTCCTCGACCCCGCACCGGATCGGCGGGCACGCAGCACCGAGCTCCGGGCAGCGCGCGAGCGACTCGCCGAGCGCCATCCCCCTGCGTCACGCCGAGCGCCTCCGCCGCGCCCGAGACTTCGCCGACGCGCTGCTCGCCACCGGGCAGCGGCGCGATCGCCAGCGGCCGCCCGCGAGCGCCCGGCGCGCCTCCGGCGGCGAACGCGAGCGCGAAGCGGGGCAAGTGAACGCAGGCGATCATGATGCGAACGTATGTTCGCATATGCTCAGGATGGACGCGCGCTCCTGCCGGGCGACGCCCCGCGCCCGACGGCGATGCCCAAGAGGGCCGGTCGACCGGCTCGGCCTTGCGTCAGTCCATCGTCAGCGGCCCCTCGGCGGAGCCGCTGAGGAACTGGCGTACGAACGGGTTGCCCGAGGAGAACATCCGCTCGGCGTCGCCCGCCTCGACGATCCGGCCCGCGCCACAGCACGGCGATGTATTCGCCGATCTGACGCGCCGAGGCGATGTTGTGCGTGACGACGATGTACGTGCCTTTGTGGATCGCGTGCATCTCCTGGATCAGGTCGCACAGCAGCGCCGTGCGGACCGGGTCCAGGCCCGAGTCGGGCTCGTCGAAGATCACGACGTCCGGCTCCATCACGAGCGCGCGCGCGAAGCCGGCGCGCTTGCGCATCCCGCCGGAGAGCTGCGACGGCGCGTCGTCCATCGCGTCGGCCAGGCCGACGTCCGTCAGCCGCTCGGTGACGCTCTGGGCGATCTGCTGCCTCGCCCTATGTCGGTGTGCTGGCGCAGCGGGAACGCGACGTTGTCGAACACCGACATCGACCCGAACAGCGCGCCGTCCTGGAACAGCACGCCGATTTGCGGCGCAGCGCGAGCAGCTTCGGCATCGTCAGCCTCGGCACGTGTTCGCCGTGCACGACGACGTCGCCCGAGTCGGGGAACATCAGCCCGATCATGTGCTTGATCAGCACGCTCTTGCCCGTGCCCGACGGGCCGAGCACGACCGTGATCGTGTCGTCGGGGATCGCGACGTTCAGCCCGTTGAGCACCGACACGCCGCCGAGGCGCTTGTGCACGTCGGTGCAGCGGATCGACCAGTCGCCGGCGTCCGGGTCGCCGGTCAGGTCGAGTTCGGTCGAGTGGTACTCGTACTGGTACTCGTCGCTCATCATTTCCCACCGTAGACGACGTGCGGGAACTGGCCGGTGAAGCCGTTGAACGTGAACGGACTCTGCTGGTTGCACGCCGGCGCGGGGATCGTGTTCGGCGTTCCCGGCGCGTTCGCCACGTGGAACTGGATGATCTGTTCGATCAGGCTCTGCGAGATCTCTTCGTTCGGCGGGCCGCTGACCGACGGCGACGGGTTCGAGCACGCGCTGTTACTGAACACCTGCAGGCCGCCGTTGGCGATCGAACGGTAACGCGCCCGGCTTGAAGTACGGGTTGGCGCGGTCGGTGCCGACCCGCTGCGGGTAGACGGCGAGGCTCTGCGGGTTGAGCACGTTCATGATCCGCAGGTAGTGCTGCTGCGTCGAGCCGCCCGGCGTGTTCGCTGTTGCCGCCGTGCGCCTGCGTCGCGGCGGTCAGGTTCGCGAAGAACGCCTGCAGCTCCGGCACGTATTCGCTGAGGTTCTGCAGGAACGGGTCGAAGTTGTGCAGCACCGGGCGGATCTGTTCGAGCTGCGGCGTCGTCAGGTTGAGCGTCTTGCCGACGTCCGGCAGGCCCTTCTTCGCGGCCTTCGACAGCGGACCGAGCGCTTTCAGGAACGCGTCGAACTGCGGCACGAACGGCTTCGCCGCCCTCAGCAGCGACGAGAGCCTGCGCTCGACCGGCTGGAATTCTTCGAGGAACGGCGCCGCATCGCCGGAGAAGCGGTCGAGTTCTTTCAGCGCCGTTCGCGAGTTCCGCTCGAACGTCGGCAGCGCGCGGAACGCCGCCGCGAACGCCTGGCTGCCTTCGGCCGCCGCGTGGAACGTCCGCTCGCCGTTGACGATCAACCCCTGGAGCTGGTGGTCGCGGCTGGCGAGCGCGTTGAACACGACGCCCGTGTTCTTGACGAGCGCGCGCACGGCGCCTTCCTGGGAGTCGAGCAGGCCGACGAGCGTGTTCGCGTGCTGCACGAACGGGTTGATCGCCGCGAAGCCGGCGTTGACCTGTTCGCCGCGGCCGTTCGTCCCTTCGGCGAGCGACTGCTGCCAGATCTGGAAGTCGGCGCGCGTCTTCTTGTCGAACGCCGAGAGGATCCCGTCGAGCGTGACCGACGGTTCGACCTGGCTGTCGGAGAGCTGGCCGTTGTCCGCCAGGAACGGCCCGCTGTGGCCGCCGTCCTCCGGGATCAGCTGCACGTACGTCTCGCCGAGCAGCGTCTTCTGGCGCAGGATCGCGTGCATGTTCGCGCGGATCGGCGCGTATTTCTGGTTGATTTCCAGTTCGGCGCGCGTGCGCCCGCTGCGGCCGAGCTTGATCGCGACGACGTGGCCGATGTCGACGCCGCTGATCCGCACGTCCGACTGTTCGGCGAGCGCGAGCGACGCCGGGAAGGCGACCGTCATCCGGTAGCCCTTCGGCTTCAGCGGCACCGGACCGCCGAACGACTCCCACAGGAACAGCAGCAGCCCGAAGCAGCTGAGCACGAACAGGATGATCACGAACATGTTGCCGAGCGTCGGCGCGCGCTTCTGCATCGCTCAGCCACCCCCTCGCGATGAGCCCGACGCCGCCTTCGCGCCGCCGAACGCCGGCGAGAGACCGCCGGAGAGCAGTTTGCCGCCCGGCGCCTTCGGCGTGCTCGTGTGGTGCGCCGACGCGGTCAGCAGCCCGGCCGAGACGCACGCGGCCCGTTCGGGCGGGTTCAGCAGGCCGACGAGCAGCCTTACGTTGGGGTTGACTTGGGACACGCCATTCAGCACTTTCGCGATTCCGCAGTTCAGGTAGACGAGCGTGCGCCCGAGCACGCCGTGCGAATCGGCCGAGCTCAGCACGCTGTTGAGGTTGTGGTTCGCCCAGTCGAGGAAGAACAGGAAGCCGCCCTGGCTCTTGCCTGGGTTGTACGCGATCTCGTTGAACAGTTCGTTCAGCACGCCGAAGCTCGTCGCGAGCTTCGGGAACGCTTCCGCCAGCTGTTTCGTGTCCGGCGCGATCTCGTTGACCGTCGGCAGGATTTCGCGCGCGAACGGCCGCACCTCGTTCTCGATGATCGGCGTCGTCGCCAGCGCCTGCTTCCGCGTCGCTTCGTTCGCCGGTCCGAGCGCCTTCGCGAACGGCTCCAGCTCGTGCAGCGTCGGCCCCAGCACGTGCGCGGCCGTCGCCAGCTTGCCCAGCCCCGTCCTGCCCTTTTCGAGCGCGCCCGGCAGCAGTTTGACGGTCTCCTCGACGCTCTTTTCCTCCTGCGCGAACGTCGCGAACACGGCGTTCGAGGCGTCGACGAGCTCCGACAGCTGCTTGTCCTTGCCGCCGAGCGCTTCCATCAGCAGGCGGAAGTTGTGGATCGCGCGCGCCGTGTTCGCGTGGCGCCGTTCGAGCTGCGAGGCGATTTCCTGGATGATCCGCGCCGTCGGATCGAAGCGCTTGAACGTCGCCGACAGCGCTTTGCCGTTTTCTTTCAGCGCACCGCCCGCTCCGGCCAGCAGCTCCTGCAGGTACGCGCGCGTTTCGGCGTCTAGCGAGGAGAGGAATTCGTCGAAGTTGACGTTCGGCGCGGTCTGCGCCAGCGGGATCGTCCCGCCGCTCGCCAGCTTGCCGGCCGACGGTGTGCCCGGATCGACCTCGACCGTGATGTCCTGCAACTGCGTCTTCGGGCGCAGCAGCGCCGTCGCGTTGCGGTAGATGTGCGCATATTTCGGCGTCACTTTCATCGTCACCGTCGCGACGCCGTCGTGCAGGTCGACGCTGTCCACTTCGCCGATCTTCGCGCCCGCGATCGTCACCGCCTGCCCCTGCCCCGGCGTGACCGCCTGCGCCGTCTGGAAGTCGGCCTTCAGCGTGTAGAAGTTGCGCCCCAGCACGGGCACCCAGCCCGGGAGCTTGAGGTTCTCGTGCGCGAGGATGTAGCCGCCGACCGCCGCCGCGAGCACGATCATCACGACGATCGAGATGAACGCCGTCCGGTAGCGCTCGATCTGATCGCGGACGCTGAGCGCGCCTTCGTGTTTGTGCGCTTTTCTCGGCTCGGGCGTCGCCATCATCCTGTCCCATCCGCGGGCCCTTGCGAGAGCGGGCCGTTGAATTCGGGTAGCGCCTGCGTGTCGCACGGCACGAGCGGCTTGTACGGCGGCTCGCTCTTCGGGAACGCCGGGCGCGTACCCTGCGGCGCGAGCGAGGCGTGCGCGAGCAGCCGCAGGCCTTTGATCGAGCTGCCCTGGACCGACGCCGGCGCCGAGCGGATCGTCGGGCCGCCGCTGCCGACGAGGAAGCGGCTCATCGTGCCGTTGCCGTCGAACGTCTGGCCGATGCCGGCGAGGCCGGTCATGCTGTACCAGAACTCCTTGTAGTCCTCGACGCCGCTCGTCGCCGCGCCGTCCTGCAGCTTCGTGTTGCCGGCCGGGATGAAGACGTTCGAGAGGCACTTGTTGAACAGTTCGCCCTGCTTCTGGAACGGCACCTGTTCGGCCGTCAGCGCCGCGAGCTGCGGCGTCGCCGCCTCGAGGCCCTTCGCGACGCCGCCGAGCTCGTTCGGCGCGAGCGACGCTTCGACCTGTTCGATCCACGGCAGCGTCGCCGCCACCGTCTGCGGCGTGTTCTCGACCCCCGGCAGGATGTCGAGCGCGAACGTCCGCAGCGAGGGGAACGCCGCGTCCAGTTCGCGCAGCCCCGCGTCGACGTTGTGCAGCGAGCTCGGCAGCACGGCGACCGCGTGGCGCAGGCTCGCCGACTGGTTCGCGAGGATCCGGAAGAACGTGTTGAAGTTGCCGATCAGTTCGCCGAGCTGCTGCTCGTGGACGTTCAGCGCCGACGTCACCTTGCCGATGCTCTGCACGAGGTTCGACAGGTCGTGCGGTTCGGTGCCGCCGATCGCCTGGTTGACGACGGCCGCGCCGCGCTCGGCGGCCGGTGCGCGCAGGTACGTTTTGTTGAGCGCTTCGGCCGCATTCACTTCGCGCACTTCCGGGTCCTGTTCGGCGTTGTCCGACGCCGACGGCTTGCGCGTCAACCCGTCGCCGTAGCCGATCAGGAATTCCTGCAGGTTCTTGCGCGTGTCGGTGTTCAGCGCGTCGAGCACCTGGTCGATCTGCACCGGGTCCGAGGACTGCGTGCTCGGCAGCGTCGCGCCCGAGGAGAGCGTCTTCGCCGACGGGCTGCCCGGCTGCAGTTCGACGAACCAGTTGCCTTCGAGGAAGATCCGCGGGCGGATCTTGACCGTCGCGTCGGAGTGGATCGGTAGGCCCTTCGATTCGATTTCCATCTTCACCAGCCCCGCCGAGCCCTGCCGCTCGATCCCCGTGACCTTGCCGACGTCGACGCCGGCGATCCGCACGGGCGACTTCGGTTTGATGTTCAGCGCGCTCGCGAACTGCGCGTTCAACTGGTAGCCGTGTTTGAACGGGATCGCCTTCGTGAAGCCGAAGTAGATCGCGATCGCGACCACGACGAGGAACACGATCGCGAAGCGGATCGGGTTCGTCCGATTCAGCTCGACGACCGGCGTCTCGTCGCGGCGTCGCCACCAGCGCACGCGGCTCACTTGCCCTTCCCCTTGCCGCTCGAGGACGTCTTCTTCGACTTCTTCGTCGCTTTCGTCGGCGTGCTCGCCACACCGAGGTCCTTCAGCGTCGCGCTCGAGTACTTTTCGCCGAACATGTTCTGTTCGCGGCTCGTGAATTCGCGGTTGGAGGCGATGTTCGCGGGCGTGTTGTTGCCGTCGACGAGTTTGCCGACTTCGTACTTCTCGTTGCCCGATTCGCAGACGAGCGGCTGACCGGGTCCGGCCACGTTCGGGTACGGGTTGAGGTGAACGTGGTCGTTGTCGACGACCACGTTCGAGCCGACGAACTCTTTTTCGACCGACGGGCCGTTCGCCGGGCGCGCCGACGGGAAGCCCTCGTTGTTCGGGCCCGTCGGCGCGAGCACGAGACTCGCGCGCGCGACCGTGCCGACGCCGACGTTCTCGGACTCGAGCGCGGCGACGTTGCGGAACGCGAGCGTTATGTAGTTGCAGTACGCCTGCTCCGGCGCGAGCCCGGCGAACACCGGGTTGCCGTACTGCAGCGTCTGCGTGAAGTCTTCGAGCCCGGCCGTCACGATCGGGTCCTGCGCGAACTTCTGGAACGCCTGCGAGGACGCCGCCAGGCGCGTGTTCAGCGACGTCGCTTCGTTGAGGTTGACCGCACCCGCCGCGATCGCGTCGCCGAGCGGCTTGGCCAAGGTCGTCAGCGTCTTCGCGCTCGGGCGCAGCAGGCGCATGAACTCGGTCGTCAGTTCCGTCGCGTGCGCCTCGTACGGCAGCGAGTAGATCGCCTGTTCGAGCGCCGGCGGCCCGCCGACCGTCGCTTCTTCGAGCGATTTCGCGACGCCCGCGAACGCCTTGAAGAACGTGTCCTGGTCGACGAACAGCGCTGCCTGCTGCTGCGCGACCGGAGCGGCCTGTTCGGAGACGCGCTCGAGCGCCGGGAAGAACGCGCGCAGGTCGGTCTGCGGTGAGGCGAGGTTGCGCAGCACCGGGATCGCGCGGTTGACGAGCGGCTTCAGCGTCCCGATCGCTTCGTTCAGTTCCACGCCGCGCCCCGCGAGGCCGTCGCCGAATGTGTTCGTGTTCTGCTGGATCGCCGTCCGCGTCCGTTCGTCGAACATGTTGAACAGCTCGTCGATGTCGACCGGTTCCTTCGACTGGTCCAGCGGGATCTCGCCGCCGGCCTTGATCGTCTTGCTCGACGTGCCCTTTTCGAGTTCGAGGTACTTCAGCCCGATCGCCGACACCGACAGCACGATCGCTTTCGTGTCCGCAGGCAGCGGTTCGACTTTCTTTTCGAGCTTGAGGTTCGCGATCGCCGTCACTTCGCCCGTCCGCGGGTTCTGGTGCGGCGAGAGCGAGCCGATGATGCCGACGCGCGTGCCGCCGATCCGAACCTGGTTGGACGGCTGCAGCCCCGAGCCCTCCGGCAGCGCCACTTTGACGTTGTACGTCGGCACGAACGGAAGCCCGTTGTTCGCGTTGTAGGAGAGGAACACCGCGACGACGACGATCAGCGTCGTCACCGCCCCGATCAGCAGCGGGCTCCCCGCGAGCGATGTGTTGCGCCGCCGGTTCATGGGTGCTCCGTCGGGTCGCACGAGAGCTTTTCTTCGTCGGTGAACGGCGAGGAGCCGTCCGCCGCCGGCTGCGTCGCCGCGCCCGGGCAGCGGCGGAGCTGGCCGCTCTTCAGCGGCGCGAGCGCCTGCGAGATGCTCGCCGGCGTCAGGTTGTTGTTCGCGCCGAGCGCGAAGTCCGGGAACAGCGGGCTGACGCGCGCGTAGTGGCCGTTCGCGTCGTAGTACGCCGCCGTCTGGCCGAAGTCGCGCAGCGTGCCCTGCAGGTCGGGCGCATACGGACCGAAGAACGCCGTGATCGGGACCGATTCCTGCAGCGAGCGAACCGCCGCCGGCGTGGCCGTTTCGAGCACGCTCGCGAGCCTCGGCAGCGCCAGCACGAAGTCGGTCAGGTCGTTGTTCGGTCCGGGCTTGTTGAACGCCGTCGAGAAGTTCGTCACGACCGGCGTCGCCGTCTTCACAAGCGGTTCGAGCTTCGAGAACAGCTGCGTCAGCGGCTTCACCGTCGGCTTCGACGCGTTGACGAGTTTCGTCAACGCGCTGAACGTCGACGGCAGTTCGGCGAACGTGCGGTTGCCCTGGCGCAGCGCGATCGGCAGTTCTTTCAGGCCGCGCGCGAGGTTCGATCTGCTGTTCGCCGACCGCCGTGAACGTCGTGTTCGCATTTTCGATCAGGCTCGCGAGCGTTCCTTGCGCGCGCCGATCGTCGTGACCGCCTTCGCCGTTTCCACGAGGAAGTCCGTGAACGTCGACTGGTCGCGCACGAGCTCGGCGAAGAAGTGGTCCGTCGCCGTCAGCGACGGCGCGAATATTCGGTCGCCGGGCCGAGCGCTTTGCCCGTGCCGACGTACTGTTCGGCGGTGCCCTGGATGAACCCTGCAGGCCCTTGCGCGTCTTCGGGTTGAGCGCGTTGAACAGCGCGTCGAGATCGGTCACTCGCTTCGTCGCGCTCGCGGGCAGCCTCGCGCCGCCGCCAGCTCCGGGGCGTTGTTCGGCCCCGGGCTCAGCGCGACGTAGCGGTTGGCGACGCTCGACAGCGACGGGACCCGGACCTGCGCGCGTCGTGCCCGGTGCAGCGGCGTCAGCGACGAGTCGACGTGGATCGTCACGATCGCTTTGAAGTCGTGGGTGAGTTCGATGTTCGCTCACGCTGCCGACCGGCACGCCGCCGACCTGCACCTGGTTGCCGCGCACGAGCTGGTCCGCTTCGGCGAATTTCGAGCTTGTACGTCGCGCCGCCGCCGCCCGCGAACACGAGGAAGGCGACGACCAGGACGACGAGCGCGAGCGCGCCACGGCGAGCGGACGGCCGTAGCCGGCTCGCGCCGGCCGCGCCGGCGTCGGCGGCGGCGGCTCGCGCGGCGGCGGCGCGCTGGGCGGCCTCGGCGGAGTGGTCGTCGCCATCGCGCTAGCCCCCGCTCCCGTTCGATGCGCCCGTCGAGGCGCCGCTCGCCGCGTGCACCGGGATCGCCGCCGCCGACGGCCCGTTCGCCACGCTCGGATCGGGGATTTCGCCAAGCCGCGCGATCAGCTTGATCCACTCGCTCGGCGTGATCGACGAGCTCAGCGAGCCGGCCACGCTCGCGCTCGTCGCTCCCGCCGGACGGAAGCCGACGTGGATGTGGTTGTAGTGGTCGGCTTTCGCGATCGTGTTGTCCGCGCCCGGATAGCTCATCAGGCTGATGATCTGGTGCGGCTTCATCGCGCCCTGAAGCGTCAGCAGCTTACGGATCGTCGTGTCGGTGATCGAGCCCGGGCCCTGGTGGCCCGCGATCGCGATGCCGTTGACTTCGGAGATGTCGACCGCGTCGCCGCTCGAGTGCTCCGAGACGTTTCCTTCGGGCGTCTCTTCCGCATGGCCGCACTTCAGCGCCGAGACGGTCGGCCGCAGGCCCGAGACGGCGAGGAACTCGAGCGTCGCCAGCACGCGCCGATCGATCTGGCCGGTCTCGATGTCCTGGCGCCCGCATGCGTAGATCTCGATCCCCGGGTTCGCGAGCACCTGCTGCTCGAGCTGTTCCTTGGACTCGAGCAGCACCTGTCCCGCGCTCGGCGCGCTCGACGCGAACGGGCTGCGTCCCTTCGCGCGGAACACCGACGTGTTTTCGAGCTGCACCCAGCCGTCGAGGATCGGCTTCGGGTCGATCAGCGGCGCGCCGACGCCGGCCGGCCGGATCTGGAACACGATGCGCGGTTCGCCGCTCGTCCCGCTCGACCGTTCCGCCGGACCGACGCGGCCAAGCACCGTCCCCGCGATCACCTGCACGCCCGCGCGCAGGTCGTGCAGGTAGACGTCGTTCGGTCCGTCGCGGAACACGCGCGGCGCGCTCGGGCCGGCCGTCTTGGGGGCGCGCGTCGGCGAGACCGGCGTCGTCGTCGACGCGGGCGATGTCGGCGAGGCTGGCGTCGTCGGCGAGGCTGGCGCGGTGCTCGACGGCGCGGGCGCGCTCGGCGTCTCGGTCGTGCTCGTCGTCGACCCGGGCGCGGCGGAGGCGAGGTTGCTGCCGGCGCCGAGCGACAGCGCGGAGATGCCCGTGCCTTCTTCTTCGGACGGCGCCGCGGGCGCCTGCGTGCCGGCGCTCGCCGGCGCGGTCGGCCGCGGTTCGATCGGCTGCGCCGCGGCCTTGCGGGCGGCGCGGTGCCGGCGGCGTCGTGCGGCTCGAGCACCGGATAGAGCTGCGCGACGCTGCCGAGCTTCGCGTACGTGTACGTGTTGCCGTACGCGTCGCGCAGCGAGATGAAGTGGCCGAGCGCCGGCGAGTCGCCGATCTGCACGACCTCGCCGTCCTGCACCGCGATCACCGGCGCGTTCGCTTCCGAGTAGATCGTCGTGCCCGGGACCGACCGCGTCGCCGGCGAGCCGCCGGTCGCGACCGTCGAGAAGCCGTCGCTGAAGTGCGATTTGGCGTGCACCGGGAAGCGCGACTCGGTCAGCCCGGTGATCGCGCCGAGCAGCCCCGACGGCGTGCCGCCGAGCAGCTTCGCGCGCAGCATCACCGATTCGACGTACGCCTGCGAGTGGTTGTACGAGAAGATCGCGCCGCGCAGGTCCGTCGCGGCGCCGGCCGCGCGCAGATAGCGCGCGGCGGCGAAGATCGCGTCGGCCGGGTTGTACGGGTCCTTGAAGCCGTCGCCGTTCGCGTCGACCCCCGTACGTCGCCCACGAGGACGGCAGGAACTGCATCCATCCCTCGGCGCCCGCGCTCGACACGCTGAGGTCGCGCCCGTAATCGGTCTCGACCTCGTTGATCGCCGCGAGCACCTGCCACGGGACGCCGTACGCGCTGCCGGCGGCCTCGTAGATCGGCAGCAGGAACGGCGGAATGCGGAAGCTTTCGATGAAGAACGCCGGCACGCCGGCGATCGACGAGGACAGCGACAGCGGCAGCGGCGGCGTCAGCGCCGAGGGCTTCGGCGCTGCCTTGCCGCGACGCGGGCTCGCCGCCGCGCCGCCGCTCGACGCCGTTCGTTCCCGGCCGGCACGCCCGGCGCCGGCGCCCGCCGTGCGGTGGGCGGCGGGGCCGCCCGCCGGCGTCGCGCCCTGCGAGCTCTGAGCGCTGACCTGCGGCGTCGGCGCGATTGCAGGCGCGGCTCCCGTCGTCGTCGGAGGCGGCGTCGTCTCGGTCGGCGTCGGCGGCGTCGTCGTCGGGGCCGGCGAGGGAGCGGGCGCCGGCGCGGGCGGCGCCTGCGAGGTCGGCGTCGAGGAGGCCGGCGCTTCGCTCGCGCTCGTCGTCGTTTCGCCGCTCGACGACGACCCTTCCTCGGCGAGCGCGCCGGCCGGCGCGAGCAGCGCGAGCGCAAGCGCGGCCGCGAACGTGAGCAGGACGATCGGCGTGCGCGGGCTCATGCTCAGTTGCCCAGGAGGTAGTTGAGCAGCATCCCGTCGGCGCCCGAGCTTTCGGCCGACGGCGTGTAGTACGTCGTGCCGGCGCTCGCGCCGCCGACCGGCTTGGCGCCGGCCGCCGATTCGCCGCCCGGCGGCGTCGCCGCGGCGCCGGCGCTCGCGACCGTCGTCGCCCCCGGGTATTTGGCGATCGCCTCTGCCGGCGTGGCGCCTTTCAGCACCGCGAGCGTGCGCGCCTCGACGACGCTCGTGCTCGATGCGTGAGCCGTCGCGGCCGTCGCCGACGCCGTCGAGCCCGACGAGCCGGTGTTGAACAGTTTCGAGCTGGCGCATTTCGATTCCGAGATCACCGCGTACGTCAGACAGCCGTTGCCGACAGCTTCCGAGCGCAGGAAGTGGCCGAGCTGGTCGTACCCGTTGGCGGCGTTCGCACCGAGGAAGATGAAGTCGAGGATGCGCTCGAGGCCGCCCGTCGAGCGCAGGCTGCTCAGCAGTTCGGACGCGTTCGAGGCGAACGGCTTGGCTTCCTTGCCGAGCGCCGCGAGCCGCCCGAGCAGCGGCTGCACCGCGGTCAGCGCCGGACCGGAGATCTTCGCCGTCGCGCCGAGGCTCTTGAAGAACTTCGTCGAGCTGCGCGAGAACGCCGGCAGTTTCGTGAACGCCTCGTTGATGCCCGGCGCGGCCGTTTTCAAGTCCGTGAAGACCGGCGTCGTCTGGTCGGCCAGCGCGGCGAGCCGTTCCATCGACGGCCCGAACTGCTTGAGGAACGACGGGAACAGCGCGAAGTTGCGCGCGAGCGCGCCGCGGTGGCGCGCCGTCGCCTGCGCGACCGTGTTGCTCTGCTGGATGAAGTCGGCGACCTGGTTGCGCACGGCCGCGAACGGCTGCAACGCATGGTCCGAGTCGACGGCGAGCCGCGCGAGCACCTTGTTCTCGCTCGCGATGGCCGCGAGCACCTTGTCGAGTTCCTGCAGCGCCGGGTTCGCGCGCTGGATCACTTCGTGAAGCTCGCTGCCGCGGCCGGCGAGCCCGGCTCCCAGCTCGTTGAGGATGATCGTGAAGCGCTGGCGCTCGGGCAGGCGCGAGATGTCGCCGAGCAGGTCCACGTCGACCGGACTGCTCGTGTTCTTGACCGGCAGCAGCAGCTGGCCGGCGCCTTCCTGGCCGCGCGGGATCTTGCGCAGCGGCGGCGGCAGCGGCGTGCCGGCTATGCGCGTCTGGGTCGGCAGGCAGTCGACGAACTTCTCGCCGATCAGCGCCTGCGGCCGGATCGTGCAGCTCGCGTCGGCGCGGAAGTCCTTGAAGCCTTCGTCGGTGATGTTCAGGACGACCGCGGCCTTCGCCTGCGGCGTCGGCGTGACCGAGCCGACCGTGCCGACCTTGACCCCGTCGATCTTGACGTTCTCGCCGGGGATGATGTTGGCGGCGTCGTCGAAGATCGCGCGGACTTCGTAGCTGCCGTTGGAGCCGCCCGCGGACGTCGCGAGCAGGACCGCGGCGATCGCGCCCACGGCAACGAGGACCGCGACCGCGGCCACTCTTCTGGTTCCTCCCCCGGTCGCCTTCCTCCTCACCCTTACCTTCCTTGCTTCTACATGAGCCGGGCGGCCCCATCATCTCGATGGAGCCGCCCGTGCTGTTTTCCTTCCGGCGCTCCCACGCCCGAGCTGGGCGCGGCTCACCTGCTTCGCCTACTTCTTGCCCTTCGGCGGGCACGTCGCCTTGTACGTCGCCGACACCGTTTCCGCGGGGATGCCGAATTCGCGTTCGCCGCCGTAGGAGCCGCCGAAGATCAGTTCGGCCTTCAGCGGGAAGCCGCCGGCGGGGCACTTCGTCGGCAGCGTGCCGTAGTACATCGTCTTCTTGCCCTTCTTGATCGCGGCGCCGACCTTGATGTTGATGTTCTTCGTCGAGGCCAGCGGCGCGCCGGGAACCGTCGCGATCGCGGGGACCGTCGTCTTCAGCTCGAGCCCGTACGGGGCCTGGCCGGAGCTGACGTACGTCCCGGACGAGACGAATTCCAGCGACACGGGCGTCGTGCCGTCGACGTAGAACAGCAGGCCTTTGTTGGATCCGAAGAACGCCTGCAGCGACGCTTCCTCGGGAACTCGTTCGGTGCCGAACGTGACTTCGCCGAGCGCGTTGCCCTTCGGGCTCGCGACCGACCCCTTGCTGCAACCGCTCGGGCCGGTGTTCTTCAGCACCGATTCCGCGCACGTCCCGAAGCCGGAGCTGTTGATCTTCGCGCCCGCGGGCAGGAAGAAGTTGACAGCCGCCAGCGGCGGGATCCCGCCGGCCGGGTTCTGCGGCGTCGCGCCGTAGCCCGAGCCGGTCAGCTGGAAGTTCGCTTCGAGGTCGGCGCCGGCGCCGAGGATGTTCCCCGTGTGCGGGAAGCCCGGGATCGGCACGGCCTTCGCTTTGAACGTGACCGTCGGCGCGGCCGAGGCCACGGCCGGCAGGCCGAGAACGGCAAGGCTGCCGAGCAGGGCCAGACAGGTGGATGCTCTGCGCATCAGTTTCTCTCCTCTGTTGATGGACAGGTCCGCCTCGATCCGGGTAGCTCCGGAACCATGCCGGTCCGGCGATATCGAGATCCCCGACCACCCAGGCCGGAGAACAGTGGCGACGTACTGCCGCAGACATTATCCATCGATCGCGGCGCTCGCAAGTAGCAAGCGCCGCGTGGGCCGGGCGTTGCAGCGCGGGAGCGAGCAGCTCCCGCCGCGAGCGAGGCGAGAGCGGCGGACGGCAACCAACGAACGACTCGAATCCGCGCGAGGAGCGGTGGTGAAGCTCGACCAGAGGGTTACGGTTTCGCCCCGACGGCGCTGCTGCTAGCCGGCCGACAGCTCGAGCTCGTCGCTCTCGTAGCGTACGTCGACCGGCTCGACGATCACCCGCCGCGGCCCCTCCTCGACGCGTCCGGCGACGAGCGCGTCGAGCCCCAGCTCGCGTGCGATCCGCACCGCCTGCTCGCCGGCGCCGGCGGCGCAGTACAGCGCATAGCCGGAGCCCATGTTGAACGTCGAGTACGCGGCATGCGCGTCGAGGCCCGCCTCGGCGACGAGGAAGCGCAGCAGCTCGGGCACGGGCGGCAGGCGTTCGATCCGGTACGTGAGCTGCGCCGGCGGGCGCATCAGCTTCAGCAGGCCGTGCCCGGTCACGTGGCTGATGTAGCTCAGCGGCAGCTCGCGCTCGAGCGAGGCGGCGACGAGCGGCGCGTACATCGCCGACGGCGCGAGCAGCGCCTCGCCGAGCGTCTGGCCGTCCGCCAGCCGCGTCGCGTAGCCGTCGGGCAGGCGCGCCGCGAGCAGCCGCGCGAGCGAGGCGCCATTGGCGTGCAGGCCGCTGGAGGCGACGAGCACGATCTCGTCGCCCGCGCGCAGGCGCTCGCCGAGGATCGCCGCGCGGCCGCGCGGGACCGCGCCGACGGCGGCGCCGGCCAGCTCGATGTCGCCCTCCTGCACGAGCCCCGGCAGCGACGGCGACTCCCCTCCGCCCCACGCGCAGCCGGCGTCGACGCACGCGCGGCGCCAGCCCTCGATCAGCGACTCGCCGCGCGCCGCGTCGCGATACCAGTCCGAGGAGCCGGTCGCGAAGTACGCGTTGACGACCAGCGGCAGCGCGCCGACGCAGCAGAGATCGTTGACGATCGCCGCGACCGTGTCGTACGCGACATCGCCGAAGCGATCAACGCCCTGGCCCTCGAGCACGTGGCGCGCGACGATCGACTTCGTCCCGAGCCCCTCGACGACGAACGCGAACGTGCGCCCGTCGAGCTCGAACACGAACGCCGGCTCCCCGCGCGAGGAGTCCATCGCGCGCGCACCGCGCGCCAGCAGCAGCGACGACGTCGACAGCGCCTTCGCGATCGCCGAGCGCTTGCCGGCGTCGAGCGCGTCGTAGTCGACGCCCGCGTCGCGGTAGTCGGCGCTCGGACCGCGCTGATCGCTCATGCCGTGAGCCTATGACCTCACGTCAGGGCGTGCTCGGCGCGCCAGCAAGCGCGAGCGCCGTGACAGCGCTCGATCCGCACGAGCGCACGGTGCAGCCGCCGCAGCTTCGCGGCCGACAGGCTCGCGACGACGTTGTCGAGCTCGAACGGGTCGCGGCGCAGGTCGTAGAACTCGCGTTCGCCGGTCACGTACTCGACGTACAGGCTGTCCCGCGTCCGGATCGCCTCGTAGCTCGGCGGGTTGCCGGACCCTTTCGTCGGCAGGTCGGGGTCGCCCGCGTCGAGCACCTGTCCGTGATGCTCGACGAGGATCTCGCGGCGCCAGTCCGCGCCGGCGCGGCCGTGCAGCAGCGCGACGAGGCTGTGGCCGTCGACGCTCGGCGGCACGGGCGCGCCGCCGAGCTGCTCGAAGCTCGGGCACAGATCGATGTTCTCGGTCATCTGCGCCATCGCCCGGCCCGCCGGCACGCCCGGTCCGGTGACGATCAGCGGCACGCGGATGTCGGTGTCGAACGCCGTCAGCTTGCCCGGCAGCAGGCGGTGCTCGCCCATGTGCAGACCGTTGTCGGAGCTGAACACGATGTACGTGTCGCGCGCGAGCCCCTTCGCGGCGAGCTCCGCCTCGATTTCCCCGATCATCCTGTCGACCGCCTGCACGGCCTGTGCGCGCTTGCGGAACTTCGCGTCGATCCCCGAGATCTGCGCCGCGTCGAGCGGGACGAACGAGCTGAGCCACGCGGGCTCGTGCACGCCGACGGTGTTGAACGCCGGCGTGCGTGGCGCGCTCAGCCCGGGGAACGCGCCGGCGTCGCGCGGCGCCGGCGTGAACGGCGCGTGCGGCGCGAACGTCGCGATCTCGAGCAGGAACGGCCGGCGCGCGGCGGCTGCGCCTTCGATGAAGCGCAGGCCCTTGCGTGCGAGCACGTCGGTCAGGTAGTCGCGCGCGCCGAAGCCGTATTGGCGCACGTGGCCATCGCTGTTGATCCGGTAGCCGTACTCCGGATAGCCGTTGCCGGCGACGTCCCACTCGTTCCAGCCCGGCGGCACCCCCGGTCGCGGGCGGTCGCGTTCGCTCGCTCCCGGTTCGTAGCCGTTCAGGTACTTGCCCATCATCGCCGTGCGGTAGCCGACGTGCTGCAACGCCACCGCGAACGTCTGGCGTTCCTCGCCGCGTTCGTGAAAGACGCTGTAGCCGCCTTCCGGCGCGCTGTTGTCGAACACGTGCGTGTCGTGCGGAAAGCGGCCGGTGAAGATCGAGGCGCGCGAGGGACAGCACAGCGAGTCGGTCACGTAGTAGTTCGTGAACGACTCGCCTTCGCGCTGCATCCGCAGGACGTGCGGCATGTAGCGCACGAGGTTCCACGCGAGGTCGTCGGTGAGCACGAACACGATGTTCGGGCGGCGCGGGCGCGCCCGTGCGAGCTCGGACGAGCGCGCGCCGCGTTCGAGCGGCGCGGTCGCAGCCGTCGTCGCGCGCGGGCGGCCGCCCGAGCCGCCGCAGCCGGCGAGCAGCGCGGCGGCGAGCGCCGCGAGCAGCAACGACCGACGGGCGGCGGCGCGCGCGCATGCGAGCGCGCGCTCGCACGCAGTTGCAGTCGCTCGCCCCGCCATCGGCCGGACACGGTAGCGATCACCGCCGGGGCGAAGCCTCGGATCGGCGGGAAATCGGCGGACGAGCCGGCGGTAGACCCGGAGTCGCGGCGGGCAGAGACTCGATATACACCCTCCTTCGCGGGCAGACAAAGGAGAGACGATGGACTTTCAGCCGAGCGATCGCTGCGCCGAGTTCAAGGAGCGCCTGAGCGCGTTCATGGACGAGCACGTCTACCCGGCCGAGGAGGTCTACGAGCGCCAGGTGCGCGAGTCGGGCGACCCCCACCACCATCCGGCGATCATGGAGGAGCTGAAGGCGCGCGCACGCGACGCCGGGCTGTGGAACATGTTCCTGCCCGACGAGCAAGACGGCGCCGGGCTCTCAAACAGCGACTACGCGCCGCTCGCGGAGATCCTCGGACGCTCGCAGATCGCCCCAGAGGCGTGCAACTGCTCGGCGCCGGACACCGGCAACATGGAGGTGCTGCACCAGTTCGGCAGCCCCGAGCAGAAGGAGCGCTGGCTGCGCCCGCTGCTCGACGGCGAGATCCGCTCGGCGTTCGCGATGACCGAGCCCGACGTCGCGAGCTCCGACGCGACGAACATCGCGATGCGGATCACGCGCGAGGGCGACGAGTACGTGCTCAACGGACGCAAGTGGTGGACCTCGAACGCGCTGCACCCGAACTGCCGGATCCTGATCGTGATGGGCAAGACCGATCCCGATGGCCCGACGTACAAGCAGCAGAGCCAGATCCTCGTGCCGATCGACACGCCCGGCGTGAACGTCATGCGCAACCTCCCCGTGTTCGGCTACACCGACCAGGAGGGGCATGCCGAAGTTGACTTCGAGAACGTGCGCGTTCCCGTCTCGAACCTGATCGCCGGCGAGGGCGACGGGTTCATGATCGCGCAGGCGCGACTCGGCCCGGGCCGGATCCATCACTGCATGCGCGCGATCGGCGCCGCCGAGCGCGCGCTCGAGCAGATGTGCAGGCGCGCCGTCTCGCGCGTCACTTTCGGCCAGCCGCTGGCGATGCGCGGCAACGTCCAGGACTGGATCGCGGAGTCGCGCATCGAAATCGAGATGGCCCGGCTGTTGACGCTGAAGGCCGCGTGGCTGATGGACACCGTCGGCAACCGCCACGCGCGAATCGAGATCTCGGCGATCAAGGTCGCCGCACCGAACGTCGCGTTGCGGGTCCTCGACCGCGCGATCCAGGTGCACGGCGGCGGCGGCGTGTCCGACGACTTCGGGCTCGCCTCGGCGTTCGCGCACCTGCGCACGCTGCGCCTCGCCGACGGCCCCGACGAGGTGCACAAGCTGTCGATCGCCCGCCGCGAGCTCGCGCCGTACGTGCCGCGCGAGAGCTGACGCGCGGCGCAGCCGCGCCCGGCGCCGGCGTGGCCGCATGTCGCACGTCCTGAATAGAGCAGCGCGAAGCGGGTAAGGCTCCTGTGTCAGGTTGCGGATCGCGCCCGGCCGCAGGCACTGAGCTACAGGGAGGTAGAGATGAGGAGATCGCTATGACGGCGCACGCCCGGACAGCATTTGCAGCGACGGTCACGCTAGTCATGCTCGGCCTTCTCGCGCTGACCGGGACCGCCGAGGCGTCGTTCGGACCGGAAAGCTTTGAAGCGGGGACGTGCACCAACCACACGTGTACGTACGCGAGTGTCGAAGCGAACCGCAAAGAAGCCGCGACACAGGCGGCCAGCCATCCCGCTTGGGGCATCACGACGTTCGTCATGAAACACAGCGGCACGAGCATCGAAGGCGCGTCCGTCAAGCGGATCCGCGTCGACGTCCCGCCCGGGCTCGCCGCCGACCCCGAGGCGCCGCAGCCGGACTGCAGCGTCACGCAGTTCCAGTCGAACCCGAAAGGCTGCCCGGCCTCCAGCGAAGTCGGTACGACCGAAATGGAAGCCGTGGCCGAACCGCTCGGCATCCCGCTCGCGCTGCCGTCGCTGAGCGGGACCGTCTACAACCTCGCACCGCCCGCCGGCTCGGGCCTGCCGCTCGACTTCGGGATCGCCGTCGAACCGGGGGGCGAACTGGTCTCGCCGATCCGCCTGTTCCTCGAAGGGCACGTCGATTGGAGCGGCGACTACCACGAGTACTTCGAAATCAACAACGTGCCGAAGGAAGCCGAAGTAAAAGCCCTGCTGGGCATGAAGTCCCCGTTGAAGGTGCTGAAGTCGAAACTGAACTTCAACGGGCACTCCGGCGGCAACTTCCTGACACTGCCGAGCGTGTGCTCGAGTTCGACCACGTCGCACCTCGAACTCGAATCGTGGACCAACGAAAAAGCTACGGCCGAAACGCACACGCCGGTCGGCGTCGAAGGCTGCGAAAACGTCCCGTTCGCTCCGTCGACGACCGTAACGCCCGAAAACGCGGCGCCGGACGCCCCCGACGGCGCGACGACCGTCGTGCAGGTGCCGCAGAAAACGCACGAAAGCGAAATCAACACGTCGGACATCAAAGACGCGCGGGTCGTGCTGCCCGAAGGGCTGACGCTCAACCCCTCCGCAGCGCACGGGCTCGAAGCCTGCTCGGCGGCGCAGATCAAGATCGGCTCGACCGAACCAGCCGCGTGCCCGGCGGGCTCGCGCGTCGGCGCGGTGACGATCGAAACGGACCTGCCGCCGCACTCGCTAACCGGGTCGGTGTTCCTCGGCAGCCCGACGGGCGGACCGATCACCGAACCGCCATACACGCTGTACCTCGACGCCGAGAGCAGCCAGGGCGTGTCGGTCCGCCTGCAGGGCTCGGTGAACCCGAACCCGAGCACCGGTCGCCTGGAAGTCACGTTCGCGAACAACCCGCAGCTGCCGTTCAGCGAACTGATCCTGACGCTCAACGGCGGCCCGCGCGCGCCGCTCGCGAACCCGCTCACGTGCGCCGCGGGCAGCACCGAATTCGAGTTCACCCCGTACACGGCGTTCCCCGGACCCGGCGGCGTCGGCGGCGGGTCCCCGGCGTTCGGCGCGACGCCGTTCGCAATCGGCGGCTGCCCCCCCTCGCCGCCGTTCGCGCTCGCGCAGAGCACCGGCGACAGCTCGAACAGCGCCGGCGCGTACACGCACTACACGTTCAACCTCGGGCGCGCCGAAGGCCAGCAGTACCTCTCGCACGTCTCGACCGTGCTGCCGCCGGGCCTCGCCGGCGCGATCCCGTCGGTGCCGCTGTGCGGCGAACCGCAGGCGCAGCTCGGGACCTGTCCGGCCAGCAGTCTGATCGGCACGGCGACCGTCTACTCCGGCTCCGGCAGCGAACCGTATCCGTTCAGCGGGCCGGTCTTCCTGACCGGCCCCTACCAAGGAGCGCCATATCGGCCTGTCGATCCCGGTCAACGCGGCCGCCGGCCCGTTCCAGCTCGGCACGCTGACGACGCGCGCGTCGATCAGCGTCGACCCGCACACCGCGCGCGTGATCGTCAGCGCTTCGGCTGCCGACGATCTACAAGGGCGTGCCGTTGCGACTGCGCTACATCAGCGTCGCAGTCACCCGCGAGAACTTCCTGTTCAACCCGACCAACTGCGGCGCGCTGTCGACCGACTCGACGTTCAGCTCGACGCTCGGCGCGACGCACGGCGCTGTCCAGCCCGTTCGCCGTGACGAGCTGCGGCGCGTTGGCGTTCAAACCGTCGTTCTCCGCCGCGACGAGCGCGTCGACGAACCGACGACGCTGAAAGCGAACGGCGCCGCGCCTGCGCGTCAACCTGCCGCAGCGCGCGCATCAGGCGAACATCCGCTCGGTCGTCGCTGCAGCTGCCGAAGTCGCTGCCCTCGCGCCTGACGACGCTGCAGAAAGCATGCCCGAAGCGACGTACGCGGCGAACCCGTTCGGCTGCCCGGCCGGCTCGAAGGTCGGCAGCGCGATCGTCACGACGCCGGTGCTGCCCGAACCGCTGAACGGCCCGGCGTACCTCGTCTCCCACGGCGGCGCCGCGTTCCCCGACCTCGACCTGCTGCTCGAAGGCGACAACGGCATTCGCGTGATCCTCGAAGGCAACACGAACATCAAGAACGGCATCACGACGCTCCACGTTCGCCTCGATCCCCGACGTGCCGGTGTCGAGCTTCGTGCTCGAACTGCCGAGCGGCGCCAACTCGGCGCTGCACGGCGGTCGGCACACTCTGCACGCAGACGTTGACGATGCCGACGACGCTCACCGCGCAGAGCGGCGTGGTGATCAAACAGGCCACGCAGATCGCCGTCGCCGGCTGCACCGGCGGCAAAGGCAAGACGCGGATCAAGATCCTCGGCAAGCGGATCGTTCACGGCAAGCTCGTGCTGCGCGTGCAGACGTTCGCCGCCGGGCGCGTCAGCGTGAAAAGCGGCGACCTGCGCAACGACCTACCGCAAGTTCAAGAAGGCCGGCAAGTACACGATCAAGGCGCCGCTCTCGCGCAGGGGCGTGAGCGCACAGCGCGCGCACCGGCTGCGGTTCAAGCTGCGCGTCGGCTTCCTGCCGGCGTCGAAGGCGGAATCGCTCTCGATCGCGTACACGAGCATCGGCTTCGCCGCCAAGTCGAAGCACAAGCGCAAGCGCTGACCCACGGCCGCACCGGGCGCTAGCCTGCGCCCGGTGCGAGCTACGCGAAAGCCGCTGCTGCTCTGCGCCGCGCTGCTCGCGAGCCTGCTCGCGGTCACTCCCGCGAACGCGGGCGCGCCGGCGGCCGAACGGGCGGAGCCGGCCCCGCATCCGCGCAAGCCGGTCGCGGCGTACCCGTCGCAGCAGGCGATCGCGGCGGCCGTCGAGTACCTCGACGGCCGCGCCGGAAGCACGTCGCTCGCGGTCGTCGACAGCCGCGGCCACCTCGCGGGCGTGCGCCTGCACGAGCGCTTCCAGAGCGCGAGCGTCGTCAAGGTGATGTTCCTGACGGCGTTCCTGCAACGGCTCGAAGCCGTGCATCGCGCCGTCAGCGCCTTCGATGACTCGCTGCTGTATCCGATGATCCACGAATCGAACAACGAAGACGCCTCGGCCGTGCTCGAACGCGTCGGCCTCGGCGCGATCGCTCGCGTCGCGCGCGAAGCGGGCATGCGGGACTACGCGCCGGGCGTCGGCTGGTGGGCCTACACGCAGACCTCCGCGGCCGACCAGGCGCGCTTCTTCGTCGCGATCGAACGCCTGATCCCGCATCGCTTCTGGCCGTACGCGCGCGGGCTGCTCGACGGCATCGAGCCGGAGCAGAGCTGGGGCATCCCGGAAGTGGCGCGCCCGCGCTGGCAGGTCTTCTTCAAGACCGGCGCGCTCCCCTCCGAGGGCCTGTTCAACGAGGTCGCGCGCCTCGAGCGCCCCGGCGTCACGTTCACGGTCGCAGTGTTCACGACCGGCGACCCGTCGATGGGCTACGGCGAAGAAACGATGCGCGGCGTCGGCGAGCGGCTGCTCGCCGGCTCGCCGGCCGCCTAGCGGCGGCGACACGCGCCGCCGCGCGGGCGCGCCCACGCGCATCCCCGCGCGGCACACGTCGCGCACGCTCTGCGGGAAGCCGCGGTGGCGCGCCGGCGCGCAAACGTGGACAATGGACCGGCAACGGAGGGAGGGACGATGTCAGCCGCACGCACAGTGGTTCCAGACGCCAGCGCCAACCGGCCGCTGTCGGTCCTGATCGTCGGCGCCGGCTTCGGCGGCATCGCCGCCGCGATCGAGTGCAAGCGTCACGGGATCGACGACGTCACGATCCTCGAGCAGGCTCCGTCGCTCGGCGGCACGTGGCACTACAACAGCTATCCCGGGGCAGCGTGCGACGTGCCGAGCCACCTCTACTCGTTCTCGTTCGCGCAGCGGCGCGACTGGACGCGGCTGTGCTCGCCGCAGGGCGAGATCAACGAGTACCTGCGGCGGACCGCGAGCGCGTACGACGTCGAGCGCCACATCGAGCTGGGCCGGACGGTCGCCTCGTGCACGTGGGAGGAGCGCGACGCGCGCTGGCTCGTGCAGACGGAGCAGGGCGAGCGCTACGAAGCCGACGCGCTCGTGCTCGCGACGGGGCAGCTCAACCAGCCGGCGCTGCCGCCGATCGAGGGGATCGAGACGTTCGCCGGCAGGAGCTTTCACTCGGCGCGCTGGGAGCACGACTACCCGCTCGCCGGCAAGCGCGTCGCCGTCGTCGGCACCGGCGCGAGCGCCGTGCAGTTCGTGCCGGAGGTCGCCGAGGAGGCGGCGCGGCTGAGCGTCTTCCAGCGCACCGGCAACTGGATGCTGCCGCGACGCAACCGCCGCTACCCGCCGCTCGTCAGGGCCGCGATCGAACACGTGCCCGGCGTGCAGGCGTTCCGCCGCCGGTTCATGTTCCAGTACTGCGAGACGATCACCGCCGCGATCCGCCATCCGCGCACGATCGGCCGTCTCGCCGGGCTGCGCTCGGCGGCGTTCATGCGCTCGCAGGTCAAGGACCCGGAGCTGCGCCGCAAGGTCTGGCCCGACTACACGTTCGGCTGCAAGCGCGTGCTGTTCAGCTCGCAGTACCTGCCTGCGCTCGCCCGCGCGAACGTCGAGCTGGTGACCGATGCGATCGAGTGCGTCGCGCCGGAGGGGGTCGTGACCGCCGACGGCAGGCTGCACGAGGTCGACTGCATCATCTGGGGGACGGGCTTCAAGACGACGCGGTTCATGCTCCCGATGCGCGTCGCCGGCTCGAACGGCGCCGAGCTGAGCGACGCGTGGCGCGACGGCGCGCATGCGCACCTCGGCGTGACCGTGCCCGGCTTCCCAAACATGTTCGTGCTGTACGGGCCGAACACGAACACCTCCGGCGGCTCGATCATCGTCTACCTCGAGGCGCAGGCGTCGTACATGCGCCAGGCGCTCCAGCAGATGCGCGCGCGAGGAGCGGCCTCGGTCGAGGTCCGCCCCGAGGTCGAGCAGGCGAGCGACCGCGCGCTGCAGGCGCGCTTCGCCGGCACCGCGTGGACGCGCTGCGACTCGTGGTACCGCGACGCGCGAGGACGGATCGTCGCCAACTGGCCGGGCTACATGCGCGAGTACCTGGCGCAGACGCGCGAGCTCGACCCCGAGGAGTACCGCTTCTCGCCGCGCGCGGAGCCCGTCGCCGCGCAGAACGGCAACCGGACGCTCGCGGCGGCGGCGGCGGCGGCCGTGCGCGAAGCGACGCTCGCCGACACGGCGCGCGGGTGAGCACGCCGGTGGCGTACGACTACGTGATCGTCGGCGCCGGCTCGGCCGGCTGCGTGCTCGCGAACCGCCTCAGCGAGGACCCGACGGTGCGCGTGCTGCTGCTCGAGGCCGGCGGACGCGACCGCTCGCCGAACATCAAGATCCCGGCGGCGTTCTCGAAACAGTTCCACTCGAAGCTCGACTGGGACTACGCGACCGAGCCCGAGCCGCACGTCGACGGGCGCTCGCTGTACATCCCGCGCGGCAAGGCGCTGGGCGGATCGAGCTCGATGAACGCGATGCTCTACGTGCGCGGGCGCCCGCTCGACTACGACGCGTGGGAGGCGCAGGGCGCGCCGGGATGGGGCTTTCGCGACGTGCTGCCGTACTTCCTGAAGTCCGAGGACAACGTGCGCGGCGCCTCCGAGTACCACGGCGCCGGCGGCCCGCTGCGCGTCGGCGAGCAGCGCTCGCCGCGCGCGCTCGACCGGCGCCTGCTCGACGCGAGCCACGCCGCCGGGATCCCGCTGATCGCCGACTACAACGGCCCCGAGCAGGACGGCGCTTCGATGTTCCAGGTGACGCAGCACCGCGGCCAGCGATTCAGCGCCGCCGACGCGTTCCTGCGCCCGGCGCTCGACCGTCCGAACCTCGAGGTCCGCACGAACGCGAGCGTCCTCGGCGTCGCGCTGCAGGCCGGTCGCGCGATCGGCGTGCGCGTGCGCGCGGGGCGCCGCGGCGAGGAGCTCCTGCGCGCCGAGCGCGAGGTGCTGCTGTCGGCCGGCGCGATCAACTCGCCGCAGCTCTTGCTGCTGTCCGGGATCGGCCCGGCGGACGAGCTGCGCGCGGTCGGCGTCGAGTCCGCGCACGAGCTCCCCGGCGTCGGGCGCAACCTGCAGGACCACCCGTTCGTGACCGCATCTGGGAGGTCTCCGACACGAACACGCTGTACGGCGCCGACAAGCCCAGCCGCTCGCCGAGTGGCTGCTGCGCCGCTCGGGCAAGCTCAGCTCGACGGTCGCCGAGGTCGTCGCGTTCATGCGCACGCGCGGCGGCCTGCCGGCGCCCGACATCCAGTTCCACATGGGCGCCGCCTACTACGAAGACCACGGCGCCGAGACCTACGACGGCCACTGCATGGTGATCGCGCCGGTGCTCGTCTCGCCCGAAGGCGCGCGGGCGCGTCTGGCTGCGCTCGGCCGACCCGACGCGCCAAGCCGCGAATCCTCACGAACACGCTGTCCGAGCCCGACGACGTCGACTCGCTGATCGCCGGCATGCGGCTCGCCCGCGAGATCGCCGCGCAGCGCCCATTCGCCGACATCGCGCTCAAGGAGCTGAAGCCCGGGCCCCGCGTCGTCGACCGCGCGGAGCTCGAAGCCGACCTGCGCCGGCGGCTGATGCTGATCTACCACCCCGTCGGCACGGCGCGGATGAGCGACACGCACGAGCAGGCGGTCGTCGACTCGCAGCTGCGCGTCCACGGCATCGAGGGCCTGCGGGTCGTCGACGCGTCGATCATGCCGGTGATCCCCGGCGGCAACACGAACGCGCCGACGATCATGGTCGCCGAGCGGGCCGCCGACCTGATCCGCGGGCGCGTCGCGGACGCCACTCGCGCGCCGACCGCGGCGTGAGCGCGGGCGCGCCGGCATCGGGGCCGGCGCCGGCGGCGGCGATCAACCACCACCGCGAGGGCGCCGGGCCGCCGTTGGTGCTGCTGCACGGGATCGGCCTGCGCTGGCAGATCGCCCGCCCCGTGATCGGGCTGCTCGCGAGCGATCACGACGTGATCGCGTGCGACTCGCCCGGCTTCGGGCGCTCGGCGCCGCTGCCGGCCGACGTCGCCCCGACGATCGACTCCTACGCGAGCGCGTTCGAGCGCTTCTTCGCCGAGCAGCGCCTCGGCCGCCCGCACGTCGCCGGCAACTCGATGGGCGGTGCGATCGCGCTCGAGCTGGCGCGCCGCGGAGCGGCGGCGACGGCGACGGCGTTCTCGCCGGCCGGCTTCTGGACGCCCGGCGAACGCCGCTTCTGCCAGCTCTCGCTTGGCCCGCTCGCGCGCACGCCGGCGGCGGCGCGGCCGCTGCTCGAACGCGTCGTGCGGTCGCCCGTCGGTCGCCGCGCGCTGCTGTGGCAGACGTTCGGCCACCCCGAGCGACTGCCGCCCGAGGTGGCCGCCGAGACGATGCGCGACGCGTGGGCGGCGCCCGCGTTCGCCTCGGCCCTCGCGGCATTCGACGAGTACGCGTTCGCCGCCGGCGAGCAGCTGCGCGAACGCGCGGTGACGATCGCGTGGGGCATCCACGACCGCCTGCTGCCGTACGCGCGCCAGGCGCCGCGCGCTCGCGCGCTGCTGCCACACGCGCGACACATCTCGCTCGGCGTCGGCCACGTCCCGTACTACGACGACCCGGCCGTCGTCGCCGAGACGATCCGCCTCGGCGCCCGCGGCTGAGCGCGCCCGGCGCGCTGCGTTCATACTGGGCGGATGGACGCCGAGGAGGCACGCGAGCTGCTCGCGCGAGCGCGCGCGAGGATCGAGCGGGCGATCGAGGACCTTGACGCAGCCGGAGGAGGCGCCGAGCGATCCCGTCGATCCCGGCGACGGTGCGCCGGAGCTGCTCGACGAGGAGATCGACGCCGCGCTGCTCGACCCGCTGCAGGAGGAGCTCGCCGCGATCGAGCGCGCCGAGCAGCGCCTGCAGGAGGGCACGTACGGCCGCTCGGTCGAGAGCGGCGAGCCGATTGCCGACGGGCGCCTGCGCTCGATCCCGTGGGCCGAGCGCACCGCCGAGGAGCAGTCGCGCCTGGAGTCCGGCGCCTGAGCGCTCTCCCCGCCTGACGCTCTGGCTGTCTGAATGCTCTCCCGCGCCTGACGCTCACCGTGCGCGGCGCGCAGATCGCGTCACATCCTGTCCAAGTCGCGCGCGCGGTCCGTCGTCTCCACAGACGTTCATATCATCGTGCCCGAGTCGAGAAGGAAGGACGCCATGACTGCCAGCGCAGACCCGGTCAGCCCCGCGACTTCCGCCGGCGTCCACCCGGCGGCGAACCGCGCGAAGAACATCGCGCTCGCGCTGCTCGCGATGACGCAGTTCGTGATCGTGATCGACGCGTCGATCGTCAACGTCGCGCTGCCGTCGATCGGGCGCGCGCTGCGCTTCTCGCAGGACGACCTCACGTGGGTCGTCAACGCGTACACGCTCACGTTCGGCGGCTTCCTGCTGCTCGGCGGCCGGCTCGCCGACCTGATGGGTCGCAGGCGCATGTTCATGCTCGGGCTCGTCGTGTTCTCGCTGGCGTCGCTCGCGGGCGGTCTCGCACAGTCGGAGCCGTGGCTGATCGCGGCGCGCGCCGTGCAGGGAACGGGCGCCGCGATCGTCTCGCCGGCGGCGCTGTCGATCATCGCGACGACGTTCACCGAAGGCGCCGAGCGCAACCGAGCGCTCGGCGTGTGGGGCGCGGTCGCGGGCGCCGGCGGCGCTGCCGGCGTGCTGCTCGGAGGCGTGCTCACGAGCGGCCTGTCCTGGCGCTGGGTGCTGTTCGTCAACGTGCCGATCGGCGTCCTCTGCGCGCTGCTCGCGCCGCGCGTGCTCACCGAGAGCCACGCCGAAGCGGAGACGCGCAACTTCGACATACCCGGCGCGGTCACCGTCACGGCGGGGCTCGCGCTGCTCGTGTACGCGCTCGTCAACGCCGTCAACGTCGGCTGGGGATCGACCGAAACGGTGCTGCTGATCGCCGGCGCGATCGTGCTGCTGGCGACGTTCCTCGCGATCGAGCTGCGCTCGCGCGCGCCGCTGATGCCGTTCTCGATCTTCCGCCTGCGCACGCTGCGCGGCGCCGACACCGTCGCGCTCTTGATCGGCATGTCGCTGTTCTCGATGTTCTTCTTCGTCTCGCTGTACATGCAGCAGGTGCTGCACTACTCGGCGCTGAAGGCCGGCGTCTCCTACCTGCCGCTGGCGGTCGGCATCATCCTCTCGGCAGGCGCCGCGTCGGCCGGCGTGACGCGCTTCGGCTACAAGCCGGTCCTGCTGACCGGCCTGCTGTTCATCGCCGGCGGCCTGTTCTGGTTCTCGCGCGTGCCCGGCACCGGCGGGTCGTTCTCAGCGAACGTGCTCGGCCCGTCGCTGCTCGCGGCGATCGGCCTCGGGCTGTCGTTCGTGCCGGTGACGATCGCCGCAGTGACCGGCACGAAGCCACACGAGGCGGGGCTCGCCTCGGGGCTCGTCAACACGGCGCAGCAGGTCGGCGGGGCGCTCGGCTTGGCGATCCTCGCGACGGTCGCCAACAGCCGCACGCTCGGCCTCGAGCGCGCCGGCGAGCACAACCTCCCCGTCGCGCTGGCGAAGGGGTTCGATCGGGCGTTCCTCGTCGGCAGCGGCTTCGCGCTGGCCGGCGCCGTGCTGACGATCGTGCTGATCTCGACGCGCGACAGCCGCACGCACGCGCGCGCGGCGCAGGGCGCCGATGGGGGCGAGTCGATCGCCACGTCGCCCGCGGGGTAGCGCCAGCCGGCGCCGCAGCCCCGCAGCGCGCGCCCGTCAGTGGATGATCGGGCCGCTCCGCACCGCCTCGAACGCCGAGCCGGGGACGCGCTTGAGCTCTTCCAGGCTCGCTTCGTCCCAGCTCGGGCTCGGCGCGCCGGTGATGTACCACGGCGAGCCGTTGTCGGCGACGATCAGCCCGTAGCGCTTGAGCGCGCGCATGATCACGAGCGCCTGCCCCGAGAAGCCGGCGAGGCTGTAGTCGGCTTTCAGCCGCAGCCGCAGCCCCATCGGCGGCAGGCTCGCGTCGGAGTTGCTCGAGGCGAAGTGCGTCGCGGGATGGATGTAGCCGCGCTGCGTGCGCGGCACGGTCACGCGCAGCGCGTGGTCGATCGCGCCGGCCGCGACCTCCGGGTAGCGCGCGAGCAGCGGCAAGATCGGCAGCCCGGCCGCGTCGGCCGACGTCCACCCTTCCGGGCGCAGCGCGTTGCTTCGCAAGTCGAACACTGCGCCGTTGCTCGCGCGCCACCCGGCGCCGCTGCGCTGCGCCGCGTACAGCTCGTACAGCCGGCACGTCCCGCGCTGGAGCACGAGCACGTGCCGGTCGCCTTCTTCGCCCGCGCCCTCGACCGGCGCGTTCAGCGGCACCGGGTATGGGCCCGGCTCGGATTCTTCGGCGTATTCGGTGAAGTCGATCGGCACCTTGCGCTGCGTGCGCGCGACGACCGCGTACGGGATCCCGTACGCCGGGTCGCGGCCGAAGTCCGGGTGCAGGTGCGCCGTGACGCCGATGCTCGCGACGTACTGCGCCGAGTCCGGATCGACCGGCGCGTTCGCCACTTCCTCGTTCAGCGGGTTGCTCGCCGGGAAGATCGGACAGCCGTACTCGTGCGGACCGGCGCCGCTCGCACCGCCCGTCGCGGCAGCGACTGCGGCGGGCGACGCCGAGAGCGACGCGAGCAGGATCAGCCCCGCCGCAGCGCTCGCCCATCGCGCGGCCAGCGCCCGGCCGAGCTCGCTCCAGCACCTCCACATCGCGACGACGCTACACAACGGGGCAGCGTCGCCGCGACGCGCTGGACGAACCTCGCCGCCGTGCGCTCAGCGCTCCGACGTCAAGCCCGACGTGGGGCGCGCGTCCCCAAGCGCGCGCCCCGCCACCGGGCGATCGTCCCCACTACGACCACGATTGGCCGTTCGGCGCCGGTTTGCGCTCGCGCGGCACCCACAGGCCGCCGATCAGCTCCTCGACGCCGACGCCGAGACCCTCGGCGAGGATCACGAGCGTCGAAAGACGCGGCTCGACCGTTCCCTGCTCGATCCGCCCGATCTCAGTCCGGTGCAGTCGCGTCAGGTAGGACAGCCGTTCCTGCGAGCAACGCGGGCGCTTGGCGACGCGCACGCGACGCACGTTCGCACCGAACGCAGCACGGAACCTCGCGAGCTCGGCGTTGTACGCATCCACGTTGCTCACCGCGCCAATCTCGCGTGTGCGGACGGCGAATGCGACCGCCGTCCATCCGCCACTTCGCTGACCGGCACACCACAGACCGCCAGCTTGCGATGTGTCGGCTCTTTGTCGGCGATACCCACCGGCTTTGGTATCGGTCCGTACTCGCTCATACGAACGTATGTTCGCATACGGATGCCGCTCGCGCACGGCCGCCGGCCTGCCGTCGTGTCGCCTAAGCCAACTCGGCCTCCACGCCGGCGTCGACCCACTGCTCGTGATCGACGTGCGGGTGCTGCGCCGGCTGGATGTCGTGCCTGCGGATCGCCACGTACGCGACGCCGAGGACGAACACGGCGAAGGCGATCAGGCTGACGGTCGCGTCGCCGAGGCCGAGACCGCTCGTCGAGGGCGGCTTGCTGAAGCCGTCGGCGAACGATGCGCCGAGCGGTCGCGTGACGACGTACGCGGCCCAGAAGGCGACGATCGGGTCCAGGCGCCCGCGCCACCACGCGAGCGCAGGGATCGAGATCAGCACGGCGAACAGCGCGGCCGACTCGAAGAAGCCGAGGTCGAGCGAGTACGCCGTGAGGTCGCCGGCGGCGGTTCCGAGCGCGAACGTCGCGAGCACCGCCGCCCAGTAGAAGCGCTCACGCCGGCGCGTGACGATCGTGTGGATCGAGAGCGTGCCCTCGCTGCGCCACCAGAACAGGAAGATCGCGCCGGTGATCGCCGCGAATACAGGTGTCGTGACCGCGTACGAGAGGCCGGCGCCATCGCGAACGCCGTCGGCGACCATCGTGCCGAAGATCGCGACCATCATCACCGTGAACCAGTAGACCGGGGCGCGGTAACGGCGCGTGCGGAACTGCAGCCAGAACGCGAAGCCGATCCCGAACACGCCGACAGCGCCGGCGATCGGCACGCTCCGCTGCCCCAACGCGTCCGACATCGCCTCGCCCATGCCGGTGCTCAGCAGCTTGAGCGCCCAGAACACGAGGCCGATCTCGGGCACCTTGGCGGCGAGCGGCTCGCGGATGTCGGATGATCTGGGGGATGCGGGCATGGTCGATGTGTGGCGCACGCAGCAGCCCCCTCGTCCGGCCGGAATCGTCGCGCGCGAACCTAAGCCGTGGCTCAAGGGGTTGGTGGAGCGCGCTCGACCGCGACGCACGGGTGGCCGCCGTGGGGCTCGCCGCGCTCGTCGCGGGCGCGATCGCGGTTCGCGCGTGGCTGCTCGTCGGCTACGGGCCGGCGTTCGTCGGCTTCGGCGATTCACACGAGTACGTCGTCGCGGCGCGGCTCGGCGTCTTCCACGACGTCCAGAAACCGGCCGGCTACCCGATCTTCCTCGCGCTCGTCCATGCGCTCAGCGACAGGCTGACGTTCACGATCGTCGTCCAGCACGCGCTCGGCGTGGCCACCGGGCTCCTGCTGTTCGCGGCCGTGCGCCGCACCGGCGCGCCGCCGTGGCTCGGCCTGGCCCCCGCGACGATCGCGTTCTTCGGCGGCATCGGGCTGCTGCTCGAGCACTCGCTGCTCGCCGACCCGCTGTTCGCCTTCCTCCAGGCGCTCGGCGTGTACGCGGCGGTGCGCGCGCTGTCGGACACCCACCTGCGGTGGGTGCTGATCGCCGGCATCGCAATCGGCGCATCGTTCTGGGTGAAGACGGTCGGCCTGTCGAGCGTCGTGCTGGTCCCCTGCGTGCTGCTCGCCGGGGGAGCTGGCGCGCGGGCGCGGCTTCGGCGCGCGGGGGTCGCCGCGGCGGCGGCGATCGTGCTCGTCCTCGGCTACGCGGCGACGCAGGCGCAGGTGACCGGGTACTTCGGCTACGAGCGCCAGGGCGCGTGGAACCTGTACGGGCGCGTCGCCACGTTCGTCGACTGCACGCGGTCCACGCCGCCGGCGGGCACGCGCTTTCTTTGTCCGGACGAACCGGTCGCTCGACGTCGGTCGCAGAGCTTCTACCAATACGCGCGGGCGGCGCCCGCCGTCGAGCGCTTCGGCGGTCCCGCTCACGCACCCGCGTCGGCGAACGCCCTGCTGCAGCGCTTCAGCGTCTCCGCGATCGTGGACGAACCGCTCGCGTACGCCGGCGCGATCGCGCACAGCCTGACGCTGTACGTCTCGCCGCGAGCGAGTGAGGGCTACACGCCGGCGAGCATCCGCGAAGCGCTGCTCGAAGCGAAAGGCTCGCGTTCGATCGAGCCGGCGCTGTCGGCGTACTACCCGCACAGCCGCGGCTACGTCGGCTCATCGAGCGCGACCGCTGCGCTCGACGGCTACGAGCGTCACACGCGCGTGCAGGGAACGCTCTTGATCGCGATGCTGCTGGCGGCGCTGATCGGCACGCCGCTGCTGCCCGGCCGCGCACGCGCCGCGGCGCTCCTGTTCACGCTCACGGCGATCGGCTCAGTCGTGTTCGCCGCGGCCGGCAACAGCTACGACGCGCGCTACGGCTATCCGGCGTTCGCCCCGCTCGCGGCGGGAGCCGCGCTCGGTGCGTGGGGCGTGGCGCGGCGAATCAGGCTCGCGCGCGGCCGCGGCCGGCGCTCGGGCGAGCGCGCGGTCGAACTCGGCTGAGCACGGCGTGGAGCAGGCGACGCCACCCAGGCGCATGGCCGGGGACGGGCTCACGCGGGCTCATCCCCGGCCGCGCCGGATCGCCCAGGCTCAGGGCAGGTCCGTCCCGGCGCCGGCGCAGTAGCCGGTTCCGGCGGCGGCTTCGTTGCTCCACAGCGACTGGACGGCGAACGTGCTGCCCTGGTTGCCTTTGACGTCGCCCATCGCTCGCGATGGGAGCGGTTCTACCCGGCGAGCGCAGATGCTGCGCCTGATCTCGGATACGCTCTCGCGGCGAGACGCAGATGAGCGATACGGACGCCGGGGACGGCAAGGTGGTCGTGAACAGGGCGATGTCGCTCGACGGCTTCATCGCGGCCCCAGGCGACGTGGTCGAGTGGGGCGCCGGTCGCAAGCTCGCCGACTTCGTGGCTGCGGACGACCTCCTGGAGATCGCGGCGGCGACCGGCGCCATGCTGGCCGGCCGGCGCACCTCCGACGTCGGGAACCGGATGAAGGCCGAGGAGCCGGGCAGCGTGGACTACCCCTTCTCGGGACCCGTCTTCGTCCTCACCCATCGACCGCCGGACTCGCCTGAGCCGGGGGTCACGTACCTGAGCGGCGACATCGGCGAAGCGGTCGCGACGGCGCGCCGGGCCGCCGGCGGGAAGAACCTGGAGATCCTCGGCGCCGACGTGGCTGGCCAGTGCCTGCGGCGGGGGCTCGTCGACGAGATCCTCGTCTACGTGCTGCCGGTGCTGCTCGGCGAGGGTATCCCCTTCTCGGCGCCGGGCCTGCCGACGATCGACCTGGAACCGCTCGGCGGCAGGCGGTCGGGCGCCGTGACGATCCTGCGCTTCCGCCCCGTCACCTAGTCGCTACCTGGCGACGGTCGCTCGAGCGGAGCGCGTGCTGCGATCCGGGGCCAGTAACCAGCCCCGTAATCCATCACCCTCGGCGCACGCGCAAGGATGGCGCCAGCTGAGCGAGCACGTCGAAGTCCTCGTCCTGCGTCCAGACGGATAGATCGTGCGCAAGCGCGGTCGCGGCAATGATGGCGTCCATCGCCCCCGCTCGTCGGCCTGCAGCGCGCGCCACCGAGAGCAGAACGGCCAACTGCTCGGCAACGGCCTCGTCATATGGAAGCGCGACGAAAGTACGGGCCCGCTGGAGCGTCGTCTCTCGAAGCGTCCGCAGCGACCCGTCGACTGCACGGCGAACGCCGACGATCAGCTCCGTCAGCGTCGCGATTGAGATGCGCGCGTCGCCCTCTGGCGGACGACCGAGCGCGCGACGCTGCTCGGCGGCGACGAAGACGCTCGTGTCGGCGAGGTAGCCGGTCGTCACGCGAGCATGTCGTCGGTCGTCAACCCAACATCGAAGTCGGCCGCGGCGGAGGAGACGTCCAGCTCCTCGGCGAGCCGGCCAATAGCGGCCAGGTCCGCCAGCAGCAACTCGCTCGGCCGCCGCTCGCTGCGCAGCCTTCGCGGAACGATGTCGGCCACCGGCCTGCCGTGCACGGTCAGCACAACCGGCTCGCCACCCTCGACGGCGGCGATCACTCGGCGCGTGTGGTTTCGCAGCTCGCGAACTGACACGTCCATGGCGTGGCACAGCGTAGCATAATGGCCCGTGCTCCAAGCCGCAATCGGCGTGCGGCGGGCGGCAGCTCAGGCGGGGATGCCGGGAGGGCCGAGGATCTCGATGCCGTGGTCGGCGGCGGCCTGCAGTACCGGCGCCATGTCGGGCGGCTCGGCCGGCGCGGGCGGGATCTCCGCGACGGGAGCGGGCGTACCGAGCGTGCGGATGAAGCCCTCGAACCCGGCCGCCTGCGTGACCAGCAGGAAGCGAGCCTCGTCCGAGCTGACGATGAACGTGTGCGGCACGTCGCGTGGGCCGAACACGAAGGCGCCTGCCGGAGCGACGACCGTCTGGCCCGCCACCCAGATCGTGAGCTCCCCCTCGAGGACGTAGAACCACTCGTCCTCGTTGTGATGGACGTGAAGCGGCGAGCCGCTGCCGCGCGGCGCGGTCTGCTCGGTCAGCATCATGCGACCGCCGGTGCCGGCGCCGTCGGCCTTGATCGTCGTCAGCCCACCGAAGAACCAGAAGTGCTCTCCCTCGTCGGGGCCGACAGCGATGGGTGCGAGGGCGCCGTCCGGCGTAGTCGTGGAGTTGTCTGCTGCGTTGATGGAAGTCATGCGTACAGCCTGACCTCCGCGCAGGGCGTCGACCACCCCCCGCGTACGGGGATCTTTCTTGCGCGGCGTGCGAGACTGACCCGCATGGGATGGACGGTCGAGCGCCTGATCGAGGAGATCGACCTGCTCGGCTCACGGGGACTGCCGCGTGAGGAATTCTTCGCCGAGCTCTCCCCACGGCTGCGCAACGTCATCGACAACGACGCCACCTGCTGGCACACGCTGGACCCCAGCACGCGGCTCCTGACCAGCGACGCGCCCAAGGAGCTCATCGAGCGCGGCGTGTTCGCGGAGGATGAAACCCCGGCCGCCGGGCAGCTGATCGTCCGCAGCGAGTACATGGTCGACGACGTCAACACCTTCGCCGGCCTCGCCTCGCAGCGCGTGCCCGTCGGCATCCTCGACCAGATCACCCACGGCGACTCCCGGCGCAGCGCGCGCTACCGCGACCTGCTCCTGCCGGCCGACATCCCCCACGAGCTCCGCGGCGCCTTCGTCATCCGCGGTCGCGTGTGGGGCGCCGTGCACATTGCCCGCCGCGCGAGCAGCGGCGCATTCCAGCAGCGCGACGCCGACGCACTCGCCGCCGTCACGGGCGCGATCGCCCGCGGCATCCGCGCGTCGCTGCGATTCGACGCGGCCCGCCGGATCACGGGCATAGAGGCGCCGGGGATGGTCGTCCTCGGGCCACACGACGAGGTCGAGCTGATCACCCCTGCGGCGCGCGAGCTGCTCGCGTCGCTGCATCCCGCGGAGTCGGGCTACACCGACGAGACGATCGCCACGCCCGTGCTAGCGCTCGCGTCGTTCGTCCGCTCCGCGCCGGACATGGGTCAAAGCGCCGGCAACGTCGTCACCGTGCCGGGCGGCGACGGATGGGTGACGCTGCACGCCTCGCTGCCCGGACCTCGCGACGACGGCCGGGTGGCGGTCGTCCTGGAGCCGGCGAACGGCGCGCGCTCTGCGACGGTCCGCCTCGAGGCGTTCGGCGCGACCGCGCGCGAGCGCGAGGTCGCGACGCTCTTGGCCCGCGGCCTGTCCCGCGCCGAAATGGCCGAAACGCTCGTCGTCTCTCCGTATACGATCGAGGACCACGTCAAGAACCTTTACGAGAAGCTCGGCGTCGCCTCGCGACACGAGCTCGTCGCTCGCGTCTTCCTCGACGAGTACCTCCCCGAGGTCGTGCGCCAGACACCGCTGACGTCGCGCGGACGCTTCGAGCGCGCATAGCGGGCTGGCGCTGGAGTCGCGTCGGGTTCAGCCGACGGTGCCCGGCCTCGTAGGCCCGGTCCGCTCGAGTCTCAGTTCGGGAACGGCTCGGGCTCGCGCGTGCCGGGTACGTAGCTCTCCTCGGGCTCGAGCAGGGCCTGCAGCTGCGTGCGGAACTCGGGGGTGTCCTGGTGGCCGTGCGCTGCCACGGCATGTTGCGCGGCGGTGGCTATCACCTCGTCCTCCTCGCCGATGATCGTCAGCGAGCAGTTGTTGTCGCTCTCGAAGCGACGGCAGTCTGCGATCTTGCGTGCCATGAAGCTCACCTCTCAGGGGTTGAAATGATCAGGGGCGCCGCGCGGTGCTCGTCCGGCGATGGGTCACGCTTTCTTGGCGTAGTCGCCGGCGCCGAACCAGTCGATGACCTTGACGGGCTCATCGCCCACGACCCAGGCGTCGTGCCCGCTCGGGAGGGACGTGACGTCCCCGGGGCTGGCTACGAACTCGGTGCCGTCGTCCATGCGGATCGCGAGCTGCCCGCTGACGTGATACTGAAAGTGCGGCGCCTGGCAGCTATCGGTGTTGGCGATCGGCTTGACGTCGTTCGACCAGCGCCAACCCGGCTCGAAGACCATCATCCCAACCTCGCCGCCGGCCATCTTGAGAATGCCCGCGCGCCCGTGGGGGAACTCGCGCGTCTCGTCGGGTGCGTCAAAGCTCCTGTGCTCTGTCGTCTGCATCGGCACCGTCCTCTCAGTGGCATGAGACTCGTTCAATAGGGGCTATTCTTACCTACTAGTAGGTTGATTGTCAAGGTCGGTTCAGCGTCGATTCCTCTGCGAAGATGGGACACATGGCGATCACGCAAGCTCAAGCGTCGACGGGCACCGCACAGCGGATCCTCGACGTCGCGGAGGATCTGGTCCAGAGCCGCGGCTACAACGGGTTCAGCTATGCGGACATCGCCGGCGAGCTCGGGATCACGAAGGCGAGCCTGCACTACCACTTCGCCAGCAAGGCCGAGTTGGGCGAGGCGTTGATCGAGCGCTACGCCGTCCGCTTCGCAGAAGCGCTCGAAGGGATTACCAGCACGAGCTCGGGTGCCACCTCGAAGCTCGAGGCATATGCGAGCCTCTACACGGACGTCCTGCGGGGCGACCGCATGTGCCTGTGCGGGATGCTCGCCGCCGAATATCAAACCTTGCCCGAGCGAATGCACGGATCGGTCGTCCGCTTCTTCGATCACAACGTGACGTGGCTCGCCGGCGTGCTCGCAGACGGTCAGGCCGACGGCGAGCTGTCCTTCGACGGATCTCCCGCCGACGCAGCCCAAACGGTCCTCAGCGCCCTCCAGGGAGCGATGCTCGTCGCACGCCCCTACCGAGATCTGGCGCGATTCCGGGCCGCCGCGGCGCACACACTCGCGAACCTCAACAGAATTCCACCGCCCTGATGGACAGCGAAGCTCGCCTCGTTTGATGGTGGTTCGGGCCGCGCCGCCCGGAGCCTGGAACGCGAGAACCCTGGCCGCCTTCTTCGTGGCCAGGGTTCACACGTCGAACCTATGGTGGAGACGGTGGGAATCGAACCCACGTCCGCAATCGCGTGAGAATGGCTTCTACGAGCGTAGCCGGCGCTCTGATCTCACCCCTCGCTAGCCACGCCGGCCGGGTCGCGAGGGGCCAGCCTCATGAGATGTTCCCGGATCGGCTGAGGCGGACCCACCGGGTGAGCCTGCTTTCTGATCCCGGCCTTCCCCGCCGCAGGCGAGCGGGGCCCGAGACCTCACGGCTTAGCTATTGACTAAGCGGCGAGGGCGTACTCGTGAGAGTCCGCACTTATGGTTTTCCCGGGTGTTTTACGAGGCCGCCCGGGACCTCGACTCGCCACCATCCTCACGAGCCGACCACGTCGAAGCCTGTCGTCCCCGAGGATGTACTTGCCGATCAAGTCTAGCCGCAGGCGGCTGGACGGAGAAAAAAACGACGCGGACCCGGGCCGCTTCGAGGAACCCGCTCCGTCCGGCCCGAGGGCCTTCCTTTGCTGGGTGGCGCGGCCTCACACCTCAGTGGCCTCGCTCTTTGCGGCTCGGTTCCGCGTCTGAATTCAACCTAGCTCCGCACCTCCGCTCATGCAACCCCGTGGCCGCGTCCATCCCGCACTTTCCAGAAAAAAGTCCGAGCCACGGCGGCCCGGCTTCGCGCTCGACGCTCCGTTAGGCGCCGCTTATCGGTGCTGCCACAATGGGAGCATGGACAGCGGAGACGTCTCGCTTCAATCGCCGGGCGCATCGCCGCTGCCGGGCGCCCGTGCGCCGCTCGCCGCCGGCTCCGGCGCGGGCTCGCCGCTGCCGTTGGCGGGCGCCAACGAGCACCAGAACCCGTTCGGCGAGCCGCACGCGCGGCCGGCGCCGGTGCGCAACCTGCGCAAGCGGATCGGCAGCGCGTTCGCGGCGATCGCGGCGCTGGTCGCGAAGTTCTTCGCGGCGATCAAGGGCGTGCTCTTGCTGCTGCCGAAAGCGAAGGTGCTGACGACAGCGGGCACCGCGCTCGTGTCGGTCGCCGCGTACTCGCTGTTCTGGGGGTGGACGTTCGCGCTCGGCTTCGTCGTGCTGCTGTTCGTGCACGAGATGGGCCACGTGTTCCAGCTGCGCCGCGAAGGCGTCAAGGCGTCGGCACCGATGTTCGTCCCGTTCCTCGGCGCGGCGGTGATGATGAAGTCGATGCCCGACGACGCGCTCGCGGAGGCGCGCGTCGGACTGGCCGGGCCCGTGCTCGGCACGATCGGCTCGGGCGTCTGCCTCGCGATCGCCGAAGCGACGAACAGCGACATGCTGCGCGCGCTCGCGTACATCGGCTTCTTCCTGAACTTGATCAACCTGATCCCGGTCGTGCCGTTCGACGGCGGTCGCGCGATGGCCGCGATGGCGCCGTGGCTGTGGTTCGTCGGGCTCGGCGCGCTCGTCGCGCTGCTGCTGCTCGTCGGCAACCCGTTCCTGCTGATCTTCGTCGTGCTCGGCGTGATGGAAACGTGGCGTCGCTGGGAGGCGCGCAAAAAGGGAACGATCACGCAGGCGGCGTACTACCGTGTCTCGCCGCGCAACAGGCTGCTCGTCGGCGCCGTCTACATCGGGCTGATCGTCGTGCTCGCGCTCGGCATGGACGCCTCGCACGTGCTGACCTCGGGCGGGCACACCTTCCGCTCGATCTAGCGCCTGGCCTCGCGCACGGCGCGTTCCATGTCGCGCTTGGTCTCGCGCTCGCGCAGCGACTGGCGCTTGTCGTACAGGTCCTTGCCGCGCGCGAGCGCGATCTCGGTCTTCGCGTACGGACCCTTGAAGTAGATGCGCGTCGGCACGAGCGTCAGCCCGCGCTCGGCCGCGCGCGCGGCGAGGCGGTCGAGCTCGCGGCGGTGCAGCAGCAGCTTGCGCGCGCGCTCCGGATCGTGGTTCTCGCGCGAGGCGGGCGCGTACGGCGGGATGTGCACCGAGTGCAGCCACAGCTCGCCGTCGCGGATCGCCGCGTAGCCGTCCTTCAGCTGCGCGCCCGACTCGCGCAGCGCCTTGACCTCGGTCCCCTCGAGCACGATGCCGCACTCGAAGCGATCGAGCAGCTCGTAGCGGTGCCGCGCGTAGCGGTTCGACGCGACGTCGCCGGAGGCGACCTTGCGCTTTGCGTTGCCCTTCGCCATGCGTGCGAGCCTAGCGGCGCGGCTGCGCGCGGCGTGGCGAGCGCGCGCCGCCGGCGTCGGGCTCGGCGGGCGCCGGCAGCAGGTCGACGCGCCCGCGCGGCGTGTCGACGCGCGCGACGCGAACGGTCACGGCGTCGCCGAGTCGCAGCGTCGTTCCGCTGCGCTCGCCGCGCAGGATCGTGCCCTGCTCGTTCAGCTCCCACCAGTCGCGCTCGCCGCTCGGCGTGTGCAGCTCGCGCACCGGCAACAGGCCCTCGTAGACGGCCTCGCGCAGATCGTCGCTGCTCGTGAACGCGACGAACGCGCCGGCGCCGATCACGCCGACGACTTCGCCGGCGAGCTCGCGCTCCCAGCCGTCGTCGTACAGCGCTCGCTCGAGATGCGAGCACGCCGCGACGTCGTCGGCGTCACGCTCGATCTTCATCGCGTCGCGCTCGCGTTCGGACGTCCACTCTCCGAGCGACGCGAGCTCCGAGCTGCGCGGCGCGCGCTCGCCGGCGCCGACGGCCGCGAGCAGCGCGCGGTGGCAGACGAGGTCCGGATAGCGACGGATCGGCGAGGTGAAGTGGCAGTACGCCGCCGAGCGCAGGCCCGCGTGCCCGACGTTGCGCGGCGAGTAGTACGCCTGCTTGAGCGAGCGCAGGACCAGCGCGCCGAGCGCGCGCCTGCCACGGCCGTCGCGCTGCTGCACGTGCCGCTCGACGCGCTGGGAGAGCTCGCCGAGCAGCTCGGCCGCCTGCGTGCTCGACATCCGCTCGGGCAGCGGCGGCGTCGGCACCTCCAGCGTCGCGAGCTGCGCGACGAGCCGTTCGATCCGTTCCGGCTCGGGTCGCTCGTGCACGCGGTACAGGCACGGCGTGCGCCGGTGCGCGAGCAGCCTCGCGACGGCTTCGTTGGCGGCGATCATCAGGTGCTCGATCAGCCGGTGCGACTCGGTCTGCGTGCGCGCGTCGATCGCGACGACGTCGCCGCGCTCGTCGAACGAGAACTCGGGCTCCTCGGAGTCGACGACGAGCGCGCCGGCGCGCTCGCGCGCGCGCTGCAGCGCGGCGGCGGCCGCGCGCGCCGCCGCGAGCGGCTCGGCCCACGGCTCGCTCGCGCGCTGCTCGCCGGCGAAGACGCGATCGACGCGCTCGTAGTCGAGGCGCTCGTCGGAGCGAATCAGCGAGCGGTAGAACGCCGCGCTCGCGACCTCGGCGCCGTGCAGCTCGAGCTCGACGGTCACCGCGAGGCGCTCGCGGCCGGGCACGAGCGAGCAGGCGTCGCTCGAGAGCTCGTGCGGCAGCATCGGCGCGACGGCGCCCGGCACGTAGACGCTCGTCGCGCGCCGCAGCGCCTCCTCGTCGACGGGCGAGCCCTCGGGCACATACGCGCTGACGTCGGCGATGTGCACCCACACGCGCACGCGCTCGCCGCCGAGCGCGCACGCCGAGATCGCATCGTCGAAGTCGCGCGCGCTGAGCGGGTCGATCGTGAACGTCGCGAGGCCGGTCAGGTCGCGGCGCGAATCGAGATCGCCGCGCACGTCGAGGCCGCGATCGCGCGCGCGGCGGGCGGCGCGCTCGACGTGGCGCTCGAAGCCGCGCGGCAGCCCGCGCTCGCGCATCAGCTCGGCGATCAGCGAGCTCGCCGGCTGGCGCTGCTTCGGCGGCCATACGACGCGCGCGTCGCCGCTCGTGCGAGCGCCGCGCCCACGCCTCGGCCTCGCACGGCCACGCGCGCGGCGTGCGCTCAAGCCGGCGCTTTCGCCGCGAGCGTGTGCAGCGCGACTTCGAGGCCGTGGTTGGAGTCGACGCCGTGCGGGACGAGCACTTCCGGTTTCACGCCCGCGCCCTGCTTGACGCCGCCGCCGCCGAGGTTGCGCCCGTTCGGCGTGAAGTACTCGCCGACCGTGATGTCGAGCGCGCCGCCGTTCGACAGCTCCTCCTCCTCCTGGAAGACGCCCTTGCCGAACGTGTGCGTGCCGACGACCGTCGCGCGGTGGTGGTCCTGCAACGCCGCCGTGACGATCTCGGCGGCCGACGCGGTGTTGTCGTCGACGAGCACGACGACCGGCACGCTGGCCGAGATCGCGTCGCCGGTCGCCGTCAGCGTCTGGCTCGGCTGGTGGCGCCCGCGCGTCGAGACGATCGTGCCCTTCTGCACGAAGATGCTCGCGATCAGCTGCGCCTCCTCGACGAGGCCGCCTCCGTTCGCGCGCAGGTCGAGCACGATCCCGCGCGCGCCGCCGCGCAGCTCGCGTTCGACCGCTTCGCGCACTTCGCCGTGCGCGCCGGGGCTGAACGTCGCGAGCGCGACGACACCGAGCTTCTTGCCGTCGACGGTCCTGCTGAGCGACGCGACGACCGGCTCGGAGATCGTCGCGCGCGTGAGCGTCAGCGTGTTCAGCACCGTGTGCCCGGCGCGCGGCTGTTCGACGCCGAGCTGCACGTCGGTGCCGGGCGGCCCTTTGATCAGCGCGATCGCCGCGTCGGCCGACAGGCCGCTGAGCTTGCGCGAGCCGACCTCGACGATCACGTCGCCGTCGCGCAGCCCCGCGCGCGCGGCGGGCGACGCGTCGAACACGCGCGCGATGCGCAGCCCGTGCGCGACCGGATCGACCGACACGCCGATCCCGGTGAAGCTCGGCGGCGAGTTGAATTCGCGGTATTCAGCCGGCGAGAGGTAGTGCGAGAAGCGGTCCTTGAGCGTCGCGACGGCGCCGCTGACGGAGCCGTTCGCGAGGCTGCCCTTGCTGACCGGCCGGTAGTAGTCCTGCGCGATCCGGTTGATCGCTTCGTCGACGACGCGCGTTTCGTGATCTGCGACGAACGCGTTGCGCGCGAATCTGGGGAGGTCTTCGGGATGTCCTCCCAAATAAACGCCGAGGACCAGCAGCAGCGGCAGGGCGATCGCCATCGCCGCCAGGAGCGGTTGTCCTCGTCCGGAGAGCATCGCCCCCCAGGGTAGGGCTCAGACCTTCAGGAAGCGCCGCAGCGAGAGCCCCGAGCCCGCCGCCGAGACGGCGATCGCAGCGCCCATCAGGATCGCGATCAGCAGCGGGAACGCGATCATGTCCGGCTGCGAGATCAGCTTGACGGTGTTCGCGAGCGGGTCGACGAGCGTGACCTTCGCGAGCGCCAGCAGCCCGATCGCGGCGGCGCCGCCAAGCGCGCCGAGGAACAGCCCTTCGAGCACGAACGGCCAGCGGATGAACCAGTCGGTCGCGCCGACGAGCTTCATCACCTCGACCTCGCGCCGGCGCGAGAACAGGGATAGACGGATCGTGTTCGAGATCAACAGGATCGACGCGATCACGAGCAGCGCCGCGAGCAGCGCCATCGTGATCTTGATCACGCGCGTAGCCGAGAGGATCTTGTCGGTCTGCGCCTGGCGGTTCTGCACGGCGGCGATCGCCGGGTCGGTCACCAGACGCGTGCCGAGCGGGCTCGACTGGTCGAGCTCGGCGCGCAGCGCGTTCGAGTTCGATGGGTCCTCGGGCGTCAGCCGGAAGATGTCCGGCAGCGGGTTGTAGCCGATCAGCGCGAACGCCTCCGGGTTGAGCTTCTTCTCTTCTTCGTAGCCGCTCTGCTTGGAGACGAACTGCACGTGCTTGACGTGCGGCGCGCGTTCGAGCTCGCCGCGCACGCGCACGACTTCGGCGTTGCTCGCGCTCGTCGTCATGTCGACGTCGACGAGCACGCGCCCGCGCACGTCGTTCGCGGCGCCGTTCGTCGCCTCGACGACCGGGATGAACACGCCGAGCACGAGCGTCGTGACGAGCACCGACGCGAGCGCCGCGAAGCTCGGCACGGCGTTGCGGCGCATCGAGCGAAACGCCTCTTTCAGGAAGAAGCCGGGCCTCAACGGACTTCCCGTTTGAGACGCTCGCCGAGCTCGTCGGTGTTCTCCTCGCGCGCCCCGTAGAACCCCGACGCCTCGTCGCGCACGATCCGCCCGCGCTTCAGCTCGATCACGCGGCGGCGCATGCGGTCGACCATCTCGTTGTCGTGCGACGCGACGATCACGGTCGTGCCGGCGCGGTTGATCCGGTACAGCAGCTGCATGATCCCGATCGACGTCTCCGGGTCGAGGTTGCCGGTCGGCTCGTCGGCGAGCAGCAGCGGCGGGTGGCTCGCGAACGCGCGCGCGACGGCGACGCGCTGCTGCTCGCCGCCGGAGAGCTGGTGCGGGTAGTTGTGCAGCTTCGTCGACAGCCCCGTCAGGCGCAGGATGTCGGGCAGCGTCGCGCGGATCTGCTTGCGCGAGGCGCCCGTCACCTGCAGCGCGTACGCGATGTTGTCGTACACCGTGCGCGTCGGCAGCAGCTTGAAGTCCTGGAAGACGACGCCGACGTTGCGCCGGTAGTACGGCACCTTCTTGCGTTCGATCTGCTCGAGGTCGCGACCGGCGACGAGGATCCGGCCGTCGGTCGGCTCGAGCTCCTTGATCAGCAGGCGCATGATCGTCGACTTGCCCGAGCCGGTCGGACCGACGAGGAACACCATCTCCTGGCGGCGCACGGCGAACGTCGCGCGCTCGAGCCCGACCCCGCCGGGGCCGTACAGCTTCGAGACGCCGCGGAACTCGACGACGATCGCGCGCTCGTCGCGCACCGGCGCGACGCTCCGCCGCGGCAGCGCGTGCGCGCCGCGGCGGCGCTCGATTCCCGGCGGCGGCTCCTCGCGCGTGCGCCGCTCGCGCTGCGGCGGGACGATCGTGTCGGTCGCTGGCATGGCCCGTGACGGTACAGCGACGGAGGCCCTTCCCAAAGCAAAAGCCCTGCATGCAATCGGTTTTGCACGGTCGAGCTATCGTGAGCCCGATGGCGCAGATCGCGACGACGACCGTCGAGAGCAATGAATTGCCGATCCACCGCATCGCGCTGCCCGGCACGCGCGCGCTGACGGTGCTCGTCGCGTTCGACGCCGGCGCGCGCAACGAGCTCCCGCAGGAGAACGGGATGGCGCACTTCCTCGAGCACCTCGTGTTCAAGGGCGGGCAGAAGTACCCGACGTACAAGGACGTCAACGAGACGGCCGAGCGACTCGGAGGAGTGCTGAACGCGTACACGAGCCACGACCTCGTCGCGTTCCATATAACGGTCCGAGCCGAGAGCGCGCCGGCTGCGATCGACCTGCTGAGCGACTTCGTCGGACGCCCGCGAATCGACGCGGAGGAGCTCGACCGCGAGCGCGGAGTCGTGATCCAGGAGATCAACCGCGCGTTCGACCAGCCGTCGATGGTCGCCGAGTACCTGATCGACGAAGCCGCGTTCGGCGACCATCCGCTCGGGCGCACGGTGCTCGGCCCCGAGCAGAACCTGCGCAGCTTCACGCGCGAGGGCATCGTCGCGTTCCGCGAGCGCCGCTGGGCCGGCGCGCGCGGCGGCGCGTTCCTCGTCGGCAACCTCGACCACCTGCCCGCCGAGGCCGAGCTGCAGGAGGCGTTCGCGCGCTTCCCCGCGCTGCCGGCGCCGCCGCCGTCCGAGCCGGCTCCGCCGTTCGCGCCGCAGAAGCGCGTCGAGCAGCGCGAGACCAACCAGTCGCACCTTCGCATGATCTACCGCCCGGACGTCGTCGTCGGCGACGTGCGCCAGCGCGCGGCGCTGTCGATCTACTCGACGCTGCTCGGCGGCTCGATGGGCTCGCGGCTGTTCGACGAGATCCGCGAGAAGCGCGGCCTGTGCTACTCCGTTTACGCGATCAACCACGCGTTCGCCGACGTGCCGATCCTGCAGCTCGGGTCGGGCCTCGAGTCGGCGAAGTGCATCGAGGCGTACACGCGCATGCGCGAGATCGTCGACGAGCTGCGCGACGACTGGCCGACCGAGGAGGAGGTCGCACGCGCACGCGCGTACGCCGCCGGGCGGCTCGTGCTGTCGTTCGAGAACACGAACGCCGTCGCGCGCTACGCCGCCAACCAGCAGATCGTCTTTCGCGAGTCGATCGACCCCGACGAGGCGATCGCCGCGCTCGACGCGGTCACGTTCGACGAGGTCCGCGACGTCGCCGCAGGCGTCGCCGACAAGCTCGCCGTCGCTTGCGTCGGGCCGCACGCGGCCGAGGAGTTCTAGCGCTCAGCCCAGCGCAACCATCCGGTCGATCGGCACGCGCGCGCGCTCGGCGATCTCGGGCGCGACGCGCACCTCGAACTTCATCTCGCGCAGCGCATCGCGCAGCTTGGTGAGCGTGATCATCTTCATGTACACGCACGCCGCGCGCGGGTTGGCCGCTACGAAGTTGACGTCGGGCGCGGCCATCTGCAGCGGGTAGAGCATGCCGGTCTCGGTCGCGACGATCGCCTCGCGCGCCGTGCCCGGGCCGCCATTCTCCGCCGCGGCCTGGGAAGAGCCGTCCAGGCCCGGTTCCTGCACCTGCGAGCCGGCGTTGCCGTCGCTCCCGACGAGCGCCGACTCGGCCTGCTCGGCGTAGCGGAGCATGCCGCCGGTCGAGAGCATGTGCACGCCCTCGCTCGAGATGTCGCCGGCGGCGACGTACTCCATCACGCTCGTCGTGCAGCCGCACTCGGGGTGGATCAGGAAATCGGCGCCCGGGTGCGCCGCGCGCGTCGCCTCGATGTCGGATGGGCGGATGCCGGCGTGCACGTGGCACTCGCCGTCCCACACGTGCATCGGCTTGCCGAGCTCCTTTTCGACATAGGAGCCAAGCCACATGTCCGGGCCGAACAGGATCTCCGTGTCGGGGCCGTGCGTGTCGTAGATGTGGCGCACGACGTCGACGGCGTTCGCCGACGTGCAGCAGTAGTCGGTCAGCGCCTTGACGTCGGCCGTCGTGTTGACGTACATCACGACAACGCCGTCCGCGTGCTGCGCCCGCCACTCGGCGAGCTGCTCGGCGTCGATCGAAGCCGCCAGCGAGCAGCCGGCGTCGAGGTCGGGGATCAGCACGGTCTTCTGCGGACAGAGGATCGACGCCGTCTCGGCCATGAAGTGCACGCCGCAGAACGCGATCACGTCGGCGTCGCTCGCCGCCGCCTGGCGCGAGAGCCCGAGCGAGTCGCCGACGTAGTCGGCGACGTCCTGCACCTCGGGGACTTGATAGTTGTGAGCGAGGATGACCGCCCTGCGCTGATCGGCCAGCGCGCGCACCTCCTCCTTCAGCGAGGCGATCTCGGCGGGCGACAGATGCTCCTGCACGCGCTGCGCCGCGTCGAGCGTCGGCGCCATCGGCAGCTCCATGGACCCATTCTAGGAACGCCGCGCGAGCGCCGCGATCCCGGCCGGCTCGCGCTCGCGCGGCCACGCGATCGTGTGCACGTTGCGCCCGGCGTGCTCCACGTCGTCGCCGTCCTCGTCGACGAGGCGCACGCCGTAGTCGATCGACGCGACGAGCTCGCGCGCGCGAGCCCCGCGGCGAGGCTCTTGGCCGATCGCGTCGCACGATCCCGAAATGAGCCCCTGCCCGTCAAGCGGTCGATCACACAGCCGCGATCGAGCGCCTACGCGACGAGCTCGAGCACATCGAGAGGTCGAGCGCGGGCGCCGAGTGCGTGAGCGCGCCCATCGACACCCACTGCACGCCCGTCTCGGCGCGCGCGCGCAGCGTCTGCAGCGTCACGCCGCCGCTCGCCTCGAGCTCGGCGCGCCCGGCGACCCGCGCAACGGCCGCGCGCAGCTGCTCGTCGTCCATGTTGTCGAGCAGCAGTCGCGGCGCGCCCGCCGCGAGCGCCTCGTCGATCTCGCGCTCGTCGCGCACCTCGACCTCGAGCGTCGGCGCCAGCTGCGGCGCCGCCGCGCGCGCGCGCTCGATCGCCGCCTCGATGCCGCCGGCGGCGGCGATGTGGTTCTCCTTGATCAGGATCGCGTCGTACAGACCGGCGCGGTGGTTGCTCGCGCCGCCGGCGGCGACCGCGGCCTTCTCGAGCGCGCGCAGGCCGGGCGTCGTCTTGCGCGTGTCGAGCACGCGCGCGCCGGTGCCCTGCACCGTGCGCGCCGCCAGCGCGGAGATCGTCGCGACGCCGACAGGTGCGCGAGGAAGTTCAGCGCCGTGCGCTCCGCCGTCAGCAACGCGCGCGCGCTTCCTTCGACGCTCAGCACGGCGCCGCCGTCCTCACGCCACACGCCCTCGCGCACATGCGCCTCGATGCGCGCGTCCGGGTCGAGCTGCGCGAACACTGCCGACGCCGCCTCCAGCCCGAAGATCGCGCCCGGCGCCTTCTGCGTGATCGCCGCGCGCGCGAGCGTCTCCGCGGCGACCGTCGCGCTCGTCGTCACGTCGCCCGAGCCGACGTCCTCGTCGAGCGCGCGCTCGACGAGCGCGGCGAGTCGCGTCGGGCCCCGGCGTCACCGGCGCTAGCTCTCCAGCGCGGCCGACGCGAGCAGGTACGCGCGCACGAACCCGTCGAGGTCGCCGTCGAGCACGCGCTGCACGTCGCCCATCTCATGTCCCGTGCGGTGGTCCTTGACCATCGTGTACGGGTGCAGCACGTACGAGCGGATCTGCGAGCCGAAGTTGACGTCCTGCGCGTCGCCCTTCTCGCGCGCGATCTCCTCTTGGCGTTCACGCTCCTTGCGCTCGAGCAGCTTCGCGCGCAGCATCGCCATCGCGGTCGCGCGGTTCGAGGACTGCGAGCGCTCGTTCTGGCACTGCACGACGATCCCGCTCGGGCGGTGCGTGATGCGTACGGCCGAGTCGGTCTTGTTGACGTGCTGGCCGCCGGCGCCGGACGCACGGTAGGTGTCGACCTGCAGGTCGTCCTCGTTGATCTCGATCTCGGCCGTGTCCTGCACGACCGGCGCGACCTCGACGCCGGCGAAGCTCGTCTGCCGGCGGTGCGCCGAGTCGAACGGCGAGAGTCGGACGAGCCGATGGACGCCGCGCTCGGCGCCGAACAGGCCGTACGCGTTCTCGCCCGACGCGCGGAACGTCGCCGACTTGATCCCCGCTTCCTCGCCGGCGCTGACCTCGAGCAGCTCGACCTGAAAGCCCCTGCGCTCGGCCCAGCGCATCTCCATCCGCAGGACCATCTCCCCCCAGTCCTGCGCGTCGGTGCCGCCCGCGCCGGCGTTGACGCTGACGAGCGCGTCGCCGGTGTCGTACTTGCCCGAGAACAGCCGCTGCTCCTCGAGCTCCGCCAGGCGCGCCTCGACCGAGGCGATCTGCTCGTCGACCTCCGACTGCAGCCCCTCCTCCTCGGCCGCCATCTCGGCGAGCGCGTCGAGGTCGTCCACGTCGCCCTGCAGCGCCGTGAACATCTCCAGGCGCCTGCTCGCGCGCGCGTGCTCGCCCGACACCGCAGCCGCGCGCTCGGAGTCGTCCCAGAAGCCCGGCGCGCCCATCTCAGACTCGAGCGCCGCCACACGCTCGCCCAGCGCAGCCGGGTCAAAGATAGTCCGCGAGCAGCTTCATCTGCTCACGGATCGAGGCCAGGCGCTCGGGCGTCGACTCGCTGGGGAGCGTCGTGGCCATGCCCCCACGCTATCAGCGCCGCCCCCCGCGCTCGGCGCTGTGACGCTCGCCGCCGCCGCGCACCGATATCTTCCGGCGCGTGCCGACCGACAGCCCCGAGGCGCTCGCCGCGACGTTCACCGCCGCCGTCAACGCAGGCGAAGTGCAGAGCGCCGTCGAGCTGTGGCTCGAGGACGCCGCGATCGTCCGCCCCGACGGGCAGACGGCGCGCGGCAGGCAGGCCGTCGGCGAGACCCTGCAGACGCTCGTCGACGGCGGCGTGAAGATCGAGATCGACCTGACGCGCGTGTTCGAGGCCGGCGACGTCGCGACCGTGCTCGGCACGCTCACGCTGAAGGGCGTCGACAGCGACGGCGCCGCCTTCACGCAGACCGCCGACTCCGTCGTCGTCTACTCACGCGGCCCCGACGGCTGGCGCATCGCGATCGACGCGCCGTGGGGGCTCCCGGCGCCCTAGGCGCCGTGGCACTTCTTGAACTTCTTACCCGATCCGCACCAGCAGGGATCGTTGCGCCCGACCTGGTGCTCCTCGTCGACGACGCGCTGCTCGACGACCGGCATCAGCTCGGCCTGTTCGTCCTCGGCGTATCCCTGCGCGGCCCCCGGCCCGACGCCGGCGGCTGCCGCGGCCGCGGCGGCCATCGCGCTCGCGCCGGTCGGGCTCTCACCGCCCGAGTACGACACGCGCCCGGCGCGCGTCGAGCTGCCGGCGGCGGCGAAGCTCGGCGCCGGGGCGCCGCCGCCGTTCTCGCCTTCGACGTTGACCTGGACGTTGAAGATCATCCGCGCGTAGTCGGCCCAGACGCTGTTCATCAGGTCGCCGAACAACGTGAACGCCTCGTTCTTGTAGGCGACGAGCGGGTCGATCTGCGCGATCCCGCGGAGGTGGATGCCTTCGCGCAGGTAGTCCATGTCGAACAGGTGCTCGCGCCAGCGTTCGTCGATGATCTGCAGCAGCAGGAAGCGCTCGAGCGCCCCATCAGCTCCTCACCGAGCGCCTGCTCGCGCGCGTCGTAGCGCGCCAGCGCCTCCTCGGTTACGCGGTCGGTGAGTCGCTGCGATCGACGCGCTCCGGGTCGAGGTCGTCGTCGCCCAGCTCGACCGGGAAGAACTGACCGAGCGCCGTGAACATCCCGTCGAGGTCCCAGTCCTCCATGAAGTCGCCGGCCGTGTACTGGTCGATCGTCCGCTCGATCACGGCGGCGACTTCGCTCCGCGCCTCCACGCCGATGCTCTTGCCTTCGAGCACCTCGTCGCGGTAGGCGTAGATCACGCGCCGCTGCTCGTTCATCACGTCGTCGTACTCGAGCACGCGTTTGCGGATCAGGAAGTTCTGCTCCTCGACCTTCTTCTGCGCTTTCTCGATCTGCTTCGAGAGCATCCCGGCCTCGATCGGTTCCTCGTTGCCCTCCTCGTCGACGCCGCCGAGTTTGTCGAGGATCTTGTAGATGCGATCGCCGGCGAACAGCCGCACGAGATCGTCCTCGGCGGACAGGAAGAAGCGACTCTCGCCTGGATCGCCCTGGCGACCGGAGCGGCCGCGCAGCTGGTTGTCGATCCGGCGCGACTCGTGGCGCTCGGTGCCGCAGATGAACAGGCCGCCAGCGGCCATCACGTGCTCGACGGTCCTCCTCGACTTTCGCCTCGAGCGCCGGCAGCACGTCGGCGATGCGCCGCTCGTAGTCCTCGGCGTCGTGCTCCACGCCCTGTCGCGCGAGCTCCAGGCGCGCGAGGTGCTCGGCGTTGCCGCCGAGCTTGATGTCGACGCCGCGCCCGGCCATGTTCGTCGCAATCGTCACGGCCCCCGGCTGCCCCGCCTCGGCGACCGTCTCGGCCTCGCGCGCGGCGTGCTCCGGCTTGGCGTTGAGCACCGTGTGCTTGATCCCGTGTTTGGCCAGCCGATCGCCGAGCAGCTCGGAGACCTCGACCGAGATCGTGCCGACTAGCACCGGCTGACCGTTCTCGTGACGCGCGGCGATCTCCCTGACGACCGCGTTCCACTTCCCCTCCTTGGTCTTGTAGATCTGGTCGTTGCGATCGGCGCGGACCATCTCCTTGTTCGTCGGCACCTGCACGACCGGCAGCTCGTAGATCTTCATGAACTCGGTCGCCTCGGTCAGAGCCGTGCCCGTCATCCCGGCGAGCTTGTCGTACAGGCGGAAGAAGTTCTGGTAGGTGATCGTCGCGAGCGTCTGGTTCTCCTCCTGGATCGAGACGCCCTCCTTCGCCTCGACGGCCTGGTGCAGGCCCTCCGACCAGCGACGGCCGTCGAGGATGCGCCCGGTGAACTCGTCGATGATCTTCACCTCGCCGTCGATCACCCCGTAGTCGACGTCGCGCTTGTACAGCGACTCGGCGCGCAGCGATTGGATCAGGTGGTTGATGAGATGGCCGTTCTCGGCGCGATACAGGTGGTCGAGGCCGAGGAACCGCTCTGCCTTGGCGACGCCCTGCTCGGTGATCGCGACGGTCTTCTGCTTCTCGTCGATCTCGAAGTCGAAGTCGGCGAGGAACTCCTTCTTCGAGCGCGGGTCCATCCCTTCGGGCGTCTTTCCCGGCCCCATCCGCGGCGCGAGCCGCGCGAACTTACGTACAGGTCGGCCGCCTGTTCGGGCGCGCCCGAGATGATCAACGGCGTGCGCGCCTCGTCGATCAGGATGTTGTCGACCTCGTCGACGATCGCGTACGCGTGCCCGCGCTGGACCTTTTCGGCGATGTCCGTCGCCATGTTGTCGCGCAGGTAGTCGAAGCCGAACTCGGAGTTCGTCCCGTAGACGACGTCGCACGCGTACTGCCGATGCTTCTCCTCGATCGGTTGCATGTTCTGGAGCACGCCGACCGTGACGCCGAGCGCGTCGTAGATCGGGCTCATCCATTCGGCGTCGCGGCGCGCGAGGTAGTCGTTGACGGTCACGAGGTGCACGCCCTTGCGCTCCGGCACGGCGCCATCGTCTCGCCGTCGCGCTCGCCCTCGCGCACGGCGAGCGAGTTGAGCACGACCGCGAGCGTCGCCGTCAACGTCTTGCCCTCGCCGGTCTTCATCTCGGCGATCTGCCCGTCGTGGAGCGCCATCGCGCCGATCAGCTGGACGTCGAAGTGGCGCATCCCCATCGTCCGCTTGCCCGTCTCGCGCACGATCGCGAAGCACTCGGGCAGCAGCGCGTCGAGCGACTCGCCGTCGGCGGCGCGTTCGCGCAGCGCGTCCATCCGCTCGCGCAGCTCGGCGTCCGAGTCGTGTTCGAGCTCGGCCTCGAACGCGTTGATCAGCGCGACGCGCTTCTGGTAGATCTTGTACTTCTTCGCCTCGCCGACGTTCAGCGCGCGATCGAGCAGAGAGGGCATTGGCCAAGGATAGCTCTCGCGCGAGCGCCCGCTACCGCCTGCTCACCGGACCGAAACAGCCGGCGCGCGGCGAGCCGGCGCGAGCCCGGCCGCACCGGCGCCCCCGGCGCGCGCGCGACGCTCAGCCGAAGCTCGCGGTGACGGGCTCGGAGTGCCCGCGGCAATCGGCCAACGTGACCGTCAGCGGACCGTCGCTGACGTACTACACGACTCAGCCGACCCGGCTCGGCCTCGTTCCCGCCGGATACGCGGACGGGATTCCGCGTGCGGCGTCCAACGTCGGGCCGGTCTGGATCGACGGCATGCGGCACACGATCGCCGGGCGGGTCGCGATGGACCAGTTCGTCATCGACCTCGGCGAGCAGGAGGCCGGGGTCGGCGACGAGGTCGTCCTCTTCGGCTCCGGCGACCGCGGCGAGCCGACCGCGCAGGACTGGGCCGACAGCGTCGGCACGATCGCGTACGAGATCGTGACTCGAATCGGTCCGCGCGTGCCGCGCGTCTATCTGAACGCCGCCCCGAATCCGAATCTCAACAAGAGCTCGAACACTGCATGAACCGCTACTGAGGGGTAACAACCTTTGTAAGAGGAGCGGGGGAGCGGTTGTCGAAAGGGTGAGCTTCTCGTGGTTGAGAGTGCGTCTGGGGGCGCGGCGGCCTCTTCCGGCCAGCGTGCTATCCCGCGCAGCGCGGGCATAGTCGGTGCGGCGCTTGGCGTCGTCGCCGCCGGTACGGCCGTCGGCATCGCCGTCGAGCGGTACACGATCGGTCGGGCCGTGCGGCGGATGGCGCAGACGCACGATCCCGGCGAGGCGTACGGGACGTTGCGAGGAGCGCCCCAGACCGTGATGGCGGCGGATGGCACCGAGCTTTACGTGGAGATCGACGACCCCTTCGGCTGGCCGCGCAGCGTGGACTGGCGGAAGGCCGGTCGGGTCGCGCGGCACACCGCCGCTGCGGGACGTTCGACCCCGGTAGGTCGGTCGAACTCAGCGTCGCGGTCGAACCCTGCGGCGCGCCCGACGCTGCTGTTCACGCATGGGCTCTGCCTGCCGCAGGACTGCTGGCACCACCAGCGCGCGGAGTTCTCCGGCGAGTACCGGATGGTGTTCTGGGACCAGCGCGGGCACGGCCGTTCCGACAGTCTGCGCCCGGACGCCGACCTCTCGCTCGAGGTGACCGGCGAGGACCTGTACGCGGTGATCGAGGCGACCTGCCCGACCGGTCCGATCATCTTGATCGGTCACTCGATGGGCGGCATGACGATGATGGCGCTGGCCGAGGCGCACCCGGAACTGTTCGGCGACCGGATCGTCGGCGCGGCGCTGATCTCCACCTCCGCGGCGGAGGTGGCCGATCTCGAGTTCGGGCTGCCGAGGGCCGCGGCCAAGATCTTCAATCGGGCCGCGCCCGGCCTGTTCGAGCTGCTGGCCAAGCAGCGCGTGCTGGTGGATCGCGGTCGGCGGGCGAGCGGCGACCTCGGGCTGGTGCTGACGCGGCGTTACGCGTTCGGCTCGGACACTCCGGAGTCCGCGGTGCGGTTCGTCAAGGAGCTGATCGAGTCGACTTCGATCGACGTGATCGCCCGCTACTTCACCGCGCTCAGGAAGCACGACAAGACCGACGCGCTGCCGGCGTTCGACGGCATCCCGACGCTTGTGCTCGCGGCGGATCACGATCTGATGCTGCCGCTCAAGCACAGCCGCGCGCTGGCCGACGCGCTCCCGAGCGCCGAGTTCGTGATCGTGCAGGACGCCGGGCACGCTGCGATCCTGGAGCATCCGCACGAGGTGAACGGCGCGCTGCGTCGGCTGGTTGACCGGGTCGAGGCGCGGTTAGACGAGTCGTCGAACGCTTCGTAGTGGCTTCGGAGCCAGGCGGGTGCCGGGGCGGCCCGTAGAATTCGGCACTGTGGAATCCAGCACCGGAGAAAGCACCGCGGTCGTCGTCGAGCAGGTTCGAGCGGAGACGGCGCCCCGTACGCAAGAGATCGCGCGCGGGCTCGGCGAACGGCTGCGAGCCGGCGATTTGGTGATCCTTTCGGGTGAACTCGGCGCGGGCAAAACCACGTTCACCCAAGGCTTGGCCGAAGGGCTGGGCGTGCGCGGCCCGATCACGTCGCCGACCTTCGTGATCGCGCGGGTGCATCCATCGGTGGTCGGCCGTGCGCCGCTGGTGCACGTGGACGCGTACCGGCTCGGCTCGCTCGCGGAACTCGACGATCTGGACCTCGATGCCTCGGTGGAGGACTCGGTGACCGTCGTCGAGTGGGGCGAGGGTAAGGCCGAGGTGCTGGCTGGCGAGCGGCTGGAGGTCCGGATTGAGCGGCCGAGCGTGGAAGGCGCCGAAGGAGAGGCTCGGCTGATCACGATCACGGCGTATGGCGGCGAGGTCGCGGAGCGCTTCGCGGTTAGTTAGGGCGCTGTCAGTCGGGAGCGCTGCGCGTTAGGGCACGACGACTACGGCGGTCCCGAAGTTGGTGAAGGACCACAGCGCTTGAGCGTCGGTCTGCGCCATACGAATACCGCCGGTGCGTGATGTCGCCGCGGGTGGCAGGCCGGTCACGTTGGCTACCGCGTCAAAGCCGAACGACGTAGAGCCGTGGTCGACGCGGGCATTGTTGAAGATCACGACGTACTGGACCGGCGTCCCATCGCTGCCCTGCGATGAGCTCAGTCGGTTCGTCACGCTGAAGTTTCCGGTCGGCGCTGCGACGGTGCCCGGCACGACGACGAAGTTGCGGGCTACCGAGTTGTTCGCGGAGACCAGCCACACTCGCTTCGCCGCCTCGCCGTAGACGACGCGCAGGCCTGAGCCGGAGTTCGCCGGCAGTGCATTGGGGTCGGGTTTCGGGGTGGCGGCGCCTGAGCTTCCGGCGCTGACAGGGTGCTTCGTCTGTGTGCTCTTACCGGTCGCAGTGGACACCTTCGGTGCGGTGGCCGCCGCCTGTGCTGCCAGCACGCCGACGCCGGCCAGTGCGGCGAGCGTCATGACGACGACGGAGTACGTCGCGCCGTGTCCGGGCTTCTTCGGCGCGGCGCGTGAGCCGGACTGGGACAAGCCAGATTGGGGTGATCCTGGCTGCGGCGATCCGTACTGCGACGATCCGGAGCGGGACAGGTCGGATTGGGAGCGTGACAGGCCGTCCGAGGACGAGCCGAGTCCGCCTGAGCCGGCACCGTTTGATCGGGCACTGCGTGACCCGATGCCGCGTCTTCCCATCGCCACCTAACCATTCTCGGGAAGCAGCGCCTCCCCGGACAAGAATCAGCGACCCATCATGCCCCACAAACCGGTCGCATGTACCGGACCGCCGGTCAGGTAGGGCAATAATGGCCACGTGCTCCTCCTGGCTTTTGACACGGCGACCCCGGCGGTGACCGTCGCCCTGCACGACGGGAACCGGATCCTCGCCGAACGCACTGAAGTCGACGCGCGTCGCCATGGGGAGCTGCTTGCCCCTGGAATCCGCGCCGTGTTGGAGCAGGCCGGGTGTTCGCGCGATCAGTTGACGGACGTGGCGGTAGGCGTCGGCCCGGGACCGTTCACCGGACTGCGCGTCGGGCTGGTGACCGCGCGGGCGCTTGGCGACGCGCTTGGCGTCGCGGTGCACGGCGTGTGCACGCTGGACATCCTCGCTTGGGCGGTGCAGGACGGGGACCGGCCGTTCGCGGTCGCTACCGACGCACGGCGCCGGGAGGTCTACTGGGCGCGGTATGAGGCACGGGAGCGGCGCGTAACCGACCCGGCGGTCGATTGGCCGCATGTGGTCGCGCCTGAGGTGGTTGGGCTGCCGGTGGCTGGGGAGGGTGCGGTGAAGTACCCGGACGCGTTCCCGGTCGCGATCGGGCCGGTACTGCCGAGTGCCGCTGACTTGGCCGAGCTGACGGTCCGTCGGCTGGCTGCGGGCGGTGGCGCACTGCTGCCGCCCACGCCGCTCTATCTGCGCCGGCCGGACGCCGTGGAACCGGGCGCACGCAAGCCGGTGAGCCAACCGGCGTCTCGGTGAGCGCCGCGACGGACGGCGGCAGCGGCAGCGAAACGGCGCCGCAGCGGACGCTGTTGCGGCCGATGCGCTGGTGGGACATCCCCGCGATCATCATCCTCGAGCACGTGGCGTTCGCCGACGACGCCTGGTCGGTCGGGATGTTCTGGTCCGAGTTGGCCGAGGTGGCGAGCCGCTGTTACCTCGTCGCCGAGGAGTTCGGCGTGGACGCGACGCATCCGGACCGTCAGGGGCCGCGCATAGTCGGTTACGCGGGTCTGCTGATAGGGGCCGGTGAGGCCGAAGTGCTGACTATTGCGGTCGATCCGACGCGCGAGGGGCACGGACTCGGTACCGCGTTACTCACCGAGTTGCTGCGGGAGGCCGCGCATCGGGGGTGCGACGATGTCGTCCTTGAGGTGCGCGCGGACAACGACAGGGCGCAGGAGCTTTACCGTAGGTTCGGATTCGTGCAAATCGGCGTCCGGCGCGGCTACTACCAGCCGGCGAACGTGGATGCCTGGGTGATGCGGTCTTCCGACATCATCGTTCGGTTTGGAGAGGATGACTGAGTGAGTTCGAGCAGCGGGACGCCTCTCGTCCTGGGCTTCGAGACCTCGTGTGACGAGACCGGCGTCGGCATCGTGCGCGGCACCGAGCTGCTCGCCGATGCGGTGGCGACGAGTGTGGACGAGCACGCGCGCTTCGGCGGCGTGGTCCCGGAGGTCGCGTCGCGCGCGCACCTGGAGGCGATGGTCCCGACCGTGCACCGCGCGCTGGAGACCGCGGGGGTGAAGCTCTCCGACATCGACGCGATCGCGGTGACGGCTGGGCCTGGCTTGGCTGGCGCGCTGCTCGTGGGCGTCGCGGCGGCAAAGGGATACGCGCTCGCGCTCGACAAGCCGCTGTACGGCGTCAACCACCTCGCCGCGCACGTCTGCGTGGACCAGCTTGAGCACGGGCCGTTGCCTGAGCCGTGCATCGCGCTGCTGGTGTCTGGCGGGCACTCCTCGCTGCTGCTCGTGCCTGATGTGACGTCAGACATCAGGCCGCAGGGCAGCACCATGGACGACGCGGCCGGCGAGGCCTTCGACAAGGTGGCGCGCGTCCTCGGGCTCGGCTTCCCCGGTGGGCCGCTGATCGACCGGGCGGCGCGTGAGGGCGACCGGACGGCCATCGCGTTCCCGCGCGGCCTTACCGGGCCGCAGGACCCGCCGTTCGACTTCTCGTTCTCCGGCCTCAAGACGGCGGTCGCCCGGTGGGTGGAGGCGCGCGAGCGGGCCGGGGAGCCGGTGCCGGTGGCGGACGTGGCGGCCTCGTTCCAGGAAGCGGTCGTGGACGTGCTGACGCGTAAGGCGATCCGGGCCTGCAAGGAGAACGGCGTGGACCACCTGCTGATCGGCGGTGGCGTCGCGGCTAACTCGCGGCTGCGCGCGCTTGCCGAGGAGCGGGCCGTGGATGCGGGGATTCGGGTGCGCGTGCCGAGGCCGAAGCTGTGTACGGACAACGGCGCGATGGTCGCGGCTCTCGGCTCGGAACTGGTCGCGCGGGGTGCGAAACCTTCGCCGCTGGATCTGCCTGCCGACTCGTCGATGCTGATCACTGAGGTGTTGGTTTGATCGGCGGTGCGTAGCGCGTGCGGGTGCTGATGTGGGAGGCGAAGGGCGACGCCGATGGCCTGATCGCCTGGTGGCGCAACGAGGCGGCGGCGAGCCTGCCCGATGGCGTCCGGCTTGAGCTCTTCCGGTCGGCGGATCGGGTGGTGGCCTTGCTGCGCGGTGCGCACGCGGGACTCAGGGTGCCTGAGCCGCCTGCTGAGCTTGTCGATCGGCCACCGCATGCGTGGCCGTTCGAGCAGATCGAGCAGAGCTAGCTCTTGACGCCGAGGGCGTCGAGCGCGGCTTGGAGCGAATGGGCGTAGCCGCGTGAGGTGTAGGTGGCGCCGGACACGATGTTGATGTTCGCGTTCTGCGCTGACAGCGCCTCGGTGCGCAAGATGGCTGCTGCGGCGGTCGATTCATCCCACGAATGCGGGTTGTCGTGCGGGAGTTGAAGCGCCGTCACATCGATGATCCGGCCGTCGGTCACGGTTGCCTGCACCTGGACGATCCCGTGCGCCAGTACGACTTCCGGGCCGTTTACGGTTCGAGTCTGCCCTTGCGTGACGATCGTCGCGGACATCGCCGCGTTTCGGGCCTTGGCCGTGCCCTTCGTGGCGAGCAGACCGAGGATGGCCAGCAGCGTCGCGGTGACCACCAGGGCCGTGCGGCGCAGACTCATCGGACAGCTCCTTACCCGTTATGTCTCTCTGCCTCTGACGGCCGAGGCAGATTGCCCCCACGCACGGGGCGAACATGACGTCGACTCAGAGTTGACAAGGCAGACCCCCTGTTCCGCAACACGCCCTCGGATTTTTGGACGGTTCTTTGCCCTTGTGTGACTTGCCGCCCGAGCCGAGAATCTCGTTAAGCCTCTTGACTGCCTTGGTGCATTGCCCGTAGCTTGCATGCATCGGTAAGGAAAGTTTCCTTACGTATCGAATCCGGGAGGCGAGATGGACCACGAGCCTGTCGGTCCTCCCGGTACGCCCAGCCTGTTGCGCGCCATCAACGACCGCACCGCACTGCGGCTGCTGGCTGACCGCGGGCCGCTCTCCCGCACCCAGCTCGGCGCGCTGGCTGGGTTGTCCAAGCCGACGGCCTCGCAGCTGATGGACCGGCTCGAGGCCGCCGGACTGGTCGAACCGGTGCTCGAGGCCGACGGCGGGCACGGGGTTAGTGCGCAGAGTGTTGGTTCCGCGCACGGTGCCGGTTCCGGGAACGGTGTCGGTTCAACGGCTGTAGTCGTTCAGCCTGGCGCTCTGAGTTCTGTCACACACCCCGATGGGATGGCCGCACCGGGCACCCCGGGCCGTACCGCGCGCCGCTATCGGCTGCGTGGCGGGGCGGCGCACGTGGCGGGGCTGGACGTCACTTCGGCGCGAATCGTCGCTCGGGTCTGTGACCTGGCCGGACGCGTCGTCGGCGAGGCGACGCTGCCGACACCGGGCCGGTCCGCCAGCGGCGCGGTGGACCGGGTGCGTCAGGCGCTGGATGCCGCCTGCGCGCCGGCCGGCCTCGAGCTCCCCGCACTGCACCACGCGGTGATCGGCATCGGCGGCGCGATCGACCCGGGCACCGAACGGCTCGGCTTCGCCCGGCACCTGCCCGGCTGGCACGATCCGGACCTGCTCGCCCGACTGCGCACCGAGCTGACGCCTCCTGGCGCGGCTAACCCGCGCGTCGACGTCGAGAACGACGTGAACCTGGCCGCCGTCGCCGAACAAGCGATCGGCGCTGCCGCCGCCGGCGGCCCCGACGACCCGCATCCCGCCGCACGCGACTTCGTGGTCCTGTGGATCGCGGAAGGTATCGGCGCGGCCGTCGTCATCGACGGGCGTTTGCACCGCGGCGCGACCGGTGGCGCAGGTGAGGTCGGCTACATGCCGGTACCCGGAGCTCCGCTCGTACGCAGCATCGGGCGCGGTACGACTGGCGGATTCCAAGCGCTAGCCGGTGGACCGGCGGTGCTGAAGCTGGCGCGGCTACACGGATTCACCGGTGCCGAACCGCACATCGCCGTCGCTCGCGCGGTCGAAGTCGTCACGCCGTCAGCCACGCTCGGCGTGCCCGACTCGCCTGCCGCCAATGCCAGCCCCGCGATGCGAGAGGCCGCCCGCCGCCTGCTGGCCGAACTGGCCGACCGGCTGGCCACCGGGCTGGCCCCGATCGTCGCGGTGCTCGACCCGGAGCTGATCGTGCTGACCGGCGCGGTCCTGCGCTCCGGCGCGGCGCCGCTGCGCGACCTGATCGCCGAGGCCCTGCACGGCATGGCGATCCCCAGACCCCGCCTGGTCACGTCCGCCGTCGCGGACAACCCCGTGCTCGCCGGGGCGATCCAAGCGGCCCTCGCGGCGACGAGGGAGGCGGTGTTCTCCAGCACGGGGAACACCGGCACTTCGAACTCCCCTGCCGCGAACACGAACACCGGCGCCTCCCCGGCTTTGGCCTGAAGCGCTATTCCACCGCACAGCCCCGCACGGCAACTCGTATAGCACCGCTCACACAGCACAGCTCATACGGCTCACCCATCGCTCACCCGACCCGTTCCACGATCCGCGAGGGAGTCCACTCCGATGTGGCAACTGCGACGCATGACCGGCCCCGCGGCCGCGATATCCGCCGTACTCACCGCCGCGGCGTGCGCCGGCAACACTGCCGCCGCGCCGCAGAAGATCACCGCTGTCGATGCGTATCCCACGACTAAGCCAGACGTCACCATCAGCCTCTGGGACGGCTTCTCGCAGGGCTCGGAGAACGACGCCTTCAACGCGATGGTCACCGACTTCCAGAAGGTGCACCCGAACATCCACGTCAAGGTGACCGGGAACATCGGCGACACCCAGATCCAGCAGGGCATCAAGGCCGGCGGCGCGCAGTCCCCGGACGTCGCGGTCTCCTTCACCACCGACGACGTCGGCACGTACTGCTCCACCGGCGAGTGGATCAACCTCAAGCAGGACCTGTCCGCCGCGCAGATCGACGCGGCCAAGACGTTCCCCGCTCCGCTGCTCGCCTACACGCAGTACCAGGGCAACCAGTGCGCGCTGCCACTGGAAAACGACGCGTACGGCCTCTACTACAACAAGACGATGTTCTCTTCGGCCGGGATCACCACCCCGCCCAAGACGCTCTCCGAGCTACAGGCCGACGCGCTGAAGCTGACCACGAAGAACGCCGACGGCTCGTTCAAGCAGATCGGCTTCTTCCCGAGCTTCGCCTACTTCGAGCAGGTGCCCGGCCACTTCACCCCGACCTTCCACCTCAAGTGGCAGGGCCCGACGCACAACTCCATGCTGGCCGGCGACCCCGGCTTCACCTCGATGCTGCAGTGGCAGCAGAGCTTCGAGTCCGCCATCCTGAACCAGGCGCCGAAGTCCTCGGCCAAGCAGCTGACCGACTTCATGAACAAGTCGATGAGCGCGGGCGAGTTCACCGCCAACCAGAACCCGTTCGAGACCGGCGCCACGGCGATGGCCCTGGACGGCGAGTGGCGCAACGCCAACCTCAAGGCCGAGACGCCGAACCTGTCCTACGGCACCTCGCCCTTCCCGGTGCAGGACGCTGACGCCTCGTCGTACGGCGGCGGTTACCTGTCCGGCACCGTCGTCGGCATCTCCTCGCGCAGCGCCCACCAGGACGCCGACTGGGAGCTGGTGAAGTACCTGACCACGAACACCGACTCGCTGGTCACCTTCGCCAACGCGATCTTCAACGTGCCGAGCACCTTCGCCGCGCTGGCCTCGCCGAAGCTGACCCAGGACCCGAACTTCCAGACCTTCGTGAAGGTCTCCGGCAACCCGAACTCCTCGACCACCCCGGCCTCGCCCAACGGCGGCCAGTACCAGCAGACCGCGCAGACCTGGGTCGCCACCTGGGAAGCCGGGCAGGTCTCGGCCTCCGGCCTGGCCTCGGCGCTGGCGGGCCTCGACCAGCAGATCGACAAGGACACCGCGGCCGGCGTGCGGCCCAGCGGTAGCTGACGCGGCGACGGATCGGTATACGCATCATGGCCACGCCCACCCTTGCCCTGCCAGGGCATCGGAAGCGGTCCGGTCTCCCGGAGGCGCTGCGCGCAAGGCGCCGCCGGGAGCGCTGGACGGTCCTCGGCTTCCTGTCCCCCTGGCTGCTCGGCTTCAGCGTCTTCTTCGCCTACCCGCTGATCGCCGCCGTCTACTTCTCCTTCTACTACTACGACCAGTTCAACGCGCCGGTCTGGGTCGGCCTGAAGAACTGGAACTACATCCTGTTCAACTTCCCGGACTTCGTCACCGGCCTGAAGAACACGCTGTGGCTGGTGCTGGTCATGGTCACGCTGCAGGTCATCTTCGGACTCGGCGTCGCGCTGCTGATCACCAAGATCAAGCGCGGCGGGAACATCTTCCGGACCCTGTTCTACCTGCCGTACCTGGCGCCGCCGGTCATCTCGACGCTCGTGTTCGTCTATCTCTTCGACGCGGGCGGCCCGGTCAACACGATCCTTTCGCACTTCGGCGTACACAATCCGCCGGGCTGGTTCAACGACCCGACCTGGTTCAAGCCGTCGCTGACGCTGCTGTCCCTGTGGGGCATCGGCAACACCGTGGTGATCTTCTTCGCCTCGCTGCTCGATGTGCCCAGGGAGCAGATCGAGGCGGCGCAGATCGACGGCGCCGGGCCGATCAAGCGGTTCCGCTACGTCACGCTGCCCACGATCCAGCCCGTCCTGCTGTTCACGATCGTCACCGGCGTGATCTACACGATGCAGTACTACACGCAGGCGATCGTCGCCGGCGAGGTGGCCAGCGGCCACGTGGCCACCGCGGGTACGACCCTTGACATCGGCTACCCGCTCGGCGCCAGCCTGACGGTGCCTCAGCTGATTTACCAACAGGGCATCCTCAACGCGAACACCGGGCCGGCCTGCGTGCTGTCGATCCTGCTGTTCGCGATGACCATGCTGTTCACCCTCGTCCTGCTGCGCCGCAGGAGCGGATTGGTAGGGAACGACTGATGCCTCGATCGTTTGATCGGACGGTCCGATGACTGCCATCGCTTCGCCCCCGGTCGCGCCGCGTCACGCCGGAATCAACTACGCCGCACGCTCGAAGGCGCGCCGCCGTCGCGCGCTGGAGTGGATCGCGGTGCACTCGCTGGCGATCGTCGCGGCGATCTTCTTCGCCGGGCCGTTCTTCTTCCTGCTGGTCACCTCGGTGATGCCGGACAACCAGGCGCTGTCCGGCGCGCTGTGGCCCTCGCACTGGCAGTGGTCGAACTTCCGCGACGTCTGGGACCGCGCGGGATTCCTCACCTGGTACAAGAACACCCTGCTCTACGCGATCCCGGTCACGGTCCTGACCGTGGTCTCCTCGGTACCGGTCGCCTACGCGCTGGCGAAGTTCAAGTTCCGCTTCCGCCGCGCCGCGCTGATCGTCCTGGTCTCCGCCATGATGATCCCGCCGCAGGTCACCGTGATGCCGATGTACCTGCTGTGGACCAAGCAGTTCGGGCTCGGCGGCACGCTGTGGCCGCTGATCTTCCCGACCGCGTTCGGCGACGCGTACTCGATCTTCCTGCTGCGCCAGTTCCTGCTCACCGTGCCGAAGGAGTACCTCGACGCGGCGCGCGTGGACGGCTGCGGCGAGCTGCGGACGCTGCTCAAGGTGGTGGTGCCGATGATCCGGCCGGCCATCGCCGCGGTGGCCCTGTTCCAGTTCTTCTACGCCTGGAACGACT
>CAVPKP010000011.1:0-64625 GCA_963705745.1 uncultured Solirubrobacteraceae bacterium | reverse complement strand
CCGTCCAAGATCAGTGTGATCCCTTCACCCTGAAGCACGAACTCGACATCGGGAAAGGCCGCATTACCGTGCGAGACGAGATAGGCAGGGCCGCTGAGAGGGCTTCGCAGCACGGGCGTGTGAATCGTCGCTTTCCCGATGAGCGAGCCTTCGTCGCAGCCCGCGGGGTTGGCACTGAAGATACTGTCGGGACAGGCTTTCTGAATCGTCGTGAGCCGCGATGGGAGCGCCTTCGGCAGCGTCAGAAATACTTTCGCGATGTTCGCCTGTCCGAGCCCGGCGGAGGTCACCTTCACGTCGAGACTCGCTCCGTTCGCTTTGCTGGCCTGCGCTCCCGTTGCGGCGGTAAGCTTTGGCCCGAACGGCATCGCGGCGCAGTTGGTCACCTGGAAAGGCGACGACACCGCCGCGCTGCCGCCTTCAGAACCGCCGACGGTCCCATCGATCGATTTCGGCGTGCAGTTCGTCGGGTTGAACTGGAAGCCCGGGCGGTCGACCACGACATGGATCTGCTTGAGCTGGACCGGAACACCCGTCTGGTAGCTGGTCGTGTTGACCATCGTCGGAAGCGCGCTATCGATCGTCACCGCCGCCGTGTTCGGATCGATGCTGAGCGACGCGCGCGTGACGACGTTACCGAAGTCGAACGGCCCGGCGACGGTCGGAATCACCACGGACAGGCCGAACGGCGCCCCGGCGTAGGGGCCGGTGATGAAGACCCTGCCGCCCGTCTCTGTGAAGGGCTCGCTGCCCAGTCCGGCGGTCGCCGTGGCGTGCCCGATCAGGCTTTCCGCGCCGCAGGTGCCCTGCGCGGCCTGGCGGTTTAGAGAGAGCCCACCGACGAGAGCAGCGCGGCCAGGTCCCGCGGGCTGCCAATCGACAGCGAGGACGGCGCCTGGTCGTTGTCCGGTCGGGTGAGCGTCGTTTCAAACGACGTGAAGCCGCCGGCGGCTGTATTCGGCGGAGCCGGCGCGGAAGCCTGGCGACAGCGGCAGCGGGTCGGCGCAGCCGGCGCCTTCGGCGCCAGCGGTGACCGCGAAGGTGCCGCTGACCGCCGTCGGCGCGCTCGGAGTAGACCAAGGCACGAACGTCGCGTTGGTGGTGTAGTTACCGCACGTCGGCGGCGTCGTGATCGACGCGCGTGGGCCACCGAACAGTTCAAGCTTGAGGTCTTCAAACGGCAACTGAGGCGTGTTCCTGAAGCTCGTGGTGATCTGACCAGTACCGGGGTTGAGGCTGACTTCGCCGGCGAGCTTTACGAGCACCTTCGAAATCGGATCCTGGGCGACGATGTACATCGCGAAGAGCGAGCCAAACGGATTTGCGTTCTGCTGGGCGAGGTAGACGCCGCCTTCGAGTTCGTTCGGAAGATCCGGGGTGTGGATGTGCACGACTCCGACCTTCGAGCCGTTGGGACAGAAGTTCGACCCGGGTTCCACCGGTTCCGGCAAATGGCGCGTGAACGTAGCGGTTGGCGACCCGGGTTCGAACGTTTGAACCCCTGGCCAAGCCGACGAGGCCCGTCGAGCACGCTTCGAGGCCCGTCGCCGCGGAGGGGCTCAGCAGAACGCCCGGGGGCAGCGTGACGATGCTTTCCTTGACGGCCGCCGCCGCCAGGCCGCCCAGTTCGAGCGTCGAGGTCTGCGGCTCGTGCACGTCGACCGTCAGTCCGCTCGGGCTGTTCGCGGCGTGCGTCCCGGGTTCGACCGAGATCGACGGTTCGAACGGGAGGCGGTCGCATCCTTCGAGCGCCGGCGCGGTCCATGGCGTGATCGTCTTCCAGCGGGAATCACCAGGGAGGGCGCTGCCATCGGCTTCCTGCGCGCCCGGTTCCAGCCACGAGTCCGCCAGGACGGACGATTCCCAGGCTCCCGTGCACGAGGTGGAAAGCGACAGAAAGGCCTTCGTCAGACGTGACGCCGGCGCGCACCCGCTGTGCAGCTTGTTTTCCGCCGATTCGTTTTCACCGTCGATCAGACAGTGCCAGCCGCGCGACTGGTCGTGGCTTTCGTTGCCCGGTTCGCCCCACAGCGTGAGTTGACTGCCGAGGATCTGTGCCGCCTGCGAAGCGTTCTTGACACTCGCTACGACGTTGTAGGCGCCCCCCGTGAGGACGGACGTGTCGAGCACGACCGTGACTTTGAGCACCTCGAAGCCAAACCGCGCCGGCTCGCCCGGAGCCGGCGCAAGGCTGAAGACCGGCACCGCGCGATGCGTCGAGTGGAAACTGACAGGTTCGTTGATGCTGACGACGGCGACACCAATGGCCGTGTTCGCCGGGCACCGGTTGGTCGCCCCGTTGGGTTCGATCGTCGAGAAGTCAAGATCGGAGCATTGCGGGATCGCTTCGGCGTTGGTGTCGCCGACGAGTCCCGGTGGCAGCTTGACCTGCAGATCCTTCAACAGGGCAGGGGCCGAGGCTTCGTGTTCTTTCGTGCCCGGGTTTTCGTCGAAGGTCTGATTCAGGTCAAGCACAGTGGTCAGCTGGAACGGGTGGGATCCAGCCTGCCCGTCCCTGCCGCCGCCTTCGTTTTCAGCGGTGAGCTCGTAGCGCCGGATCCCGAAGGATGTGTTGGCCGCCGCGACTTCGATTGGCTGAGAGTTCGATGCCGGCGACGCACTGCCACCTTCGAGCGTCACCGCGTTCGGCAGCGATCCGGGCGACGCATTGACCTGAACGTTGATGCGGACTTCGAGCACTTCGAACGGCGGGAGCGCTTCTTCGCCGTAGGTGCACGTGACCGTTTCGCCAGTCGCTTCGGTGCCCGTGATCACGCACGGGGCCGTGTGAAAGCCGTACGGGAGCTTGCCGACGGCCTTGATCACCTTCAGGCCCGCGGGCAGCGTGTCGCTGATCCTGATCGGCGCGGTCGGCGTCGCTTCGACGGCAGCGTCACCGACGTCCGTCGCACTCAGGACGATCTGGCCTTCGTTCCCGGACTTGTAGGATCGTCGGCGCGGGGCTCACGTCCAAGCGCCACCATGGCGCGGCGGCGTGCGCAAGAGCCGGCGCGGCGGCTGCCACTACGAGCAGTATGGCTGCAGCCGCGAGCGCAAGCGCGATCCGCCGCCAAGCTATCGGAACCGGCGTGAGGCTCATTTCTTGGCCGCCTTGTGCTTACTCGTCGCCTTGGTCCCGAACTGCTTGTGCGCGACCCGTTCGCACGCGGCGCGTCTGCGCTTGGAGTGCTTGTAGCGCTTCCTGCAGTTCGCGAGCGCCCGCGAGAGCTTCTGAGCTCGGGTCAGCGGCCTGCTCGCCGGGGCCGATTTTTTGAAGGGGAGTACCCCCTGTCCCACGACCGACGGCGTCGTGAGCGTTTCGCTTTGTGCCGATCCGTAGCTCTGCGCTGTCGAGCTTCCGTTTCTGCACGACGTTTCGTCGCCACAGGGGGATGCCGGCGAAGGAGGCGGCGCGATGCACGGCGATCCTTCGCCACAGACATGCGCATCGTAGATGTCGAAGTTGCCGTCCCGATCAGAGGAGACGAGTTGCTGGTTGGTGAGGAAGAACGCATCGTCCCCGCTCACGCTGGCATCCATGAAGCTCGATTCCTGGGCGGCTGTGCCCGAGGAGAGCAGCGAAACGCAGGCGCCCGGGCCCGCGCAGCCCCCGACGCTGCGGGCTCATACTCGTAGACGTCCTCGACGCCCATTCCGCCACGGCTCCGTTGATCGTCTCCTGACGACGGTTCGTATCGCCTGAAACGAGCGAGTCGGCGCTGTTGAAGAACAGCCGCCCGTCGTCGAGCAGGTAACGCGACTGATACGGCGGTTCGTTGGCGCTGTTGAGCGGCGTCCAACCGGGGATCGAGCCGGCGAGCCATTTTCCTTCCCACACGCCGGCGGGGTCGACCCGCAGGTTCTGTCCTTCGCCCGCGAATTTCTGGTCGAGCACGCCCGAGGGGCGCTGCGCGGGGTTCGGATTGCACGAGGCGCACTGGATCGGTTCCGTTTCGGCGTTCGCGTCGTAGCGGAAGACCTCCTCGTCTTTGGCTTCCGCCGCTGCGGGGTTCACGTCGCGGTTGTCGTAGTTGGTAAGCGGACTGTTGGACATGAACGCCAGGTATTGCCCGCTGGGGCTGACGCGGGCCGTCAGGCTCCACAGGAACGACCGGCGAACGAGCCCCGCTCGAATCGGCAGAATCTTCTTCGGAGAGGACCGTGATCAGCTTCGGTTCTTCCCATTTCTGGGACCCCGCGTTGTAGTGGTCGACGTAGAGGTTGCATTTCGCCGTGGGTTCTACCGGTTCGCCTTCCGGCAGTCGGCATCCGCCCTTCACGCCGCCGGCCAAGGCGCCGTTGGCGACGAAGTAGACGGTCGTCCCTTCGGCGCTGGCGCCGATGACCTCCCCAGCGACTTCACCCGGGCCGGCGAAGGCGGCGGTCAAGTCGGTCAAGTCGCAGGCGGGCTTGCCTTCTTTTTCTACGATTTCACAGACGTAGAGATCGGTCGGCTTGAGGCCTTCTTTTTTCGGTTTCAGCTTGGAGTCGCTGGTCAACGGCTCAGTCGAGGTGAAAAAGACCCGCGAGCCGTCTTCGCTGGCCATCTGGAAGTGAACCCGGTTGCTTTCTTCGGCCGCCACCCCTTTGGATTCTTTGCAGCTGCAGCCTTCTTCGACCGCGTTGACCTGCAGTGTCGTGTTCGTGCTCGTATCGCGCATGAAGAGGTAGCGCACCGTGTGTTCGCCGGGAAGAACCTTTGTCCCCGTCCAATAGACGCGCCGTCCGTCCTTTGAGATCGCGTTGCGGGCGCTCTGGTATTCGCCGCCTTCCTGATCATTGCCAAGCCGCGCTTCGCCGGCCGGCTTGACTTCGTTCTTGCTGTTCGGCGGCAGCAGGCTGATGAAGGCGAGCTGTTCGGCGGGCGGCTTCTGCGCCGACCACTCGTACAGTCCTTCGGCTTCTTCGCCCGGGGCCGTTTCGGTCAGCCTGACGGGCGTTTTCAGAACGATATGGGCCAAGTCGCTCGTCGCCTTGATGTATTCGAGCTGCCCCCCAAATGCGGTTTTTGCACCCGCTTCGGAGCCGGTCACGTTGGCGGCGTTGACAATCGGTTCAAAGCAGCCCACGTTCGTCGTTTCGCAGATGGCGTTCTGGCGGCGATAGATGCTGAGTTCTTCAGACGCCTCGCCCGGCACGAGCGGCGGTTCCTGAAAGCGATTGAGATGACCAAAGGGAACGACAAGCCCTAGACCGAGATCCTGGGAGAACGCTCGGTACTCCTGCGGATCGCCCGCCTTGATGCCTTCGCCTTTGGACTTCGGCGTGACGATGTCCTTCGAGGACCATGCGCTGGCAGAGCGTTTGGAGATCACCTGCGCGCCTTCGATTGCCCGGTTGCCTTCCGGTTCGGCTTCGATTCGGCGAGTCGGCCACGTAGGTCACCGAGTCCCCGCTTTCCGAGGACTGCACCAGGCCTCCGCTCGGTCCCTCGATGCCAAAGCCGAGCGGGGTGATCGACGCGCCGTCCTTTTCCGGCGGGGACACAGCTCCCAGCCACGGCCGTCCGGGAGCGTGCTCGCAGCCGACGCCGTCCCCCCTGCGAGCAGCGTCGCGAGAAGGGCGAGGGCCGCCACCATGGCGGCCCAGCCTCGGGCAGAGAAGACGCCGGGACGCGGCGCCACCGGCGACATTTTCATGTCGCGCCGATCCCAAGCCGTAGTCTCCTCGCGATCCTCGCGATCCTTGCGATCCATCGTGGTCCTCTTCTCCCTCTCACGTTCTCCCCGAGCTAACACTGTACCGACGTGGTAAAAGCGCGTCAAGCGTCAACCGTCGGTGCGTGGAGGACCGTGACGCCACGGTCCGCATGCGTAGGCGGTGCCCGCTCAGGCGCTTAACTGCGAACGGCACGCAAGGCTAATTCGCCTCGCGTGCCGTTCCCTTGCACTCGACTGCTTTGCAGCCGCCGGGCGGGCTAGCTATGAGCTAGAACAGCGGGTTTGCCTCGACCTTTTCTTCGTACGTGGCGGTCGCTGTGATCGTCTGGCCGGCCTCTTCAAACGGGCCACCGCTGGTGTTGCTTTCGAGGGTGTGTTCGTCGGTCGTACCACCGGCGAACTTTTCTGGTTTCTGCTCACCTTTCGACGCCGTGAATTTTTCGGTCGCCGTCAGCAGCATTTTCCCTGTGCTGACCGGGTGCAGGACCGAGCCCTTGACGACGACGGCCAGGCCGGCGCACGAGAAGGTGGCAACGTTCTGACCCGCCGGCGCGTGGAGTTCCAGCGCCAGTTTGTTGTTAGCGGGCGGTTTCGTGCCGACTTTTTCGACACCAAGCCTGCCTTCGAGCGGAGCGGTGATGATTTCGCCTTCCGGCGCCGCGCCAGTTTTACATTTCAGGCCGGAGGTTTCGCAGCCCGTGAAGTGCGCTTCGACACCTTCGACTTCAGTGTTGTTCGTCTTGAAGGCCCCGCCGCTTTCCTCACCTTTACAGGTGATTTTCGTCCCGCCTACCGTTTCGAGCGTCGGAACGCCTTCTTTGAGTTTGCTTTTGATGCCTCGTTTTTCCAGCCCGGGGACCCATTCGTATTTGCCTTTTGTGGAGGCCGTCGTACAGCCCGAGTTCGCGTATTTGCCGCCGGTTTTCGCGACGCAACGTCCGAATTCGCCCTGCGGTTCGGCAGATGCACTGGCCGCGGCGATCGCGGTCACCGCGAAAACTGCCACGAGCGCGAGCCCGATGACTCTGATGCGTTTCATCTAGTCCACTACTCCTTTTCCCTCTTGACGATCGCCGACGCCGACGCCCACAACTGCTGGGACGCTCCCGCGCCAGTCACTGCCCCTGTGCTGTACCCCAGCCAGCGGCGTTCCAATCCATCGATGACAACTTTGCCCCGCCCGCGCAGCTCAGCCCTGCCTCGTTTGCTCTGCCGCCTCTCCCTGGCGATGCAGCTTCCCGCCTCCGTGCCGTAAAACCTGCGCCTTTCGTGACCGCATACTGCGCGGACCCGGTCGCGGTGCTGGACTTCATGTCCGCGCGAACCTACCACAGGGCTTGACGTAATGTCAAGTGTTTAGAAGTTCGCGGGCGGTTTCCGAACGGTCATGCCCCAGGGCCCCACCCACGACCGGTCGGCGCTCATCGGAGGCGCCGCGCGAGGACCGTCCGGTCCGCCTCGGCGACGACCGCCCACGCGGGCGTGCCGGGATCGCGCAAGCGTCGACGCACGACCGCCGTCGGCCCCGGCAGGCCGCGGCCGCCGGGGTCGCCGGCCCGCGCGTCGTGGAAGGCGACGCTGCCGCCGACGCGCACTAGCGGGCTCCAACAGAGCCAGTCGAGCTCGCAGCCCGCCTCGGAGTGGTCGCCGTCGATGAACACGAGGTCGACCTCGCCGGACCAGCGTGCGGCCACTTCGTGGGAGAGCGCGACATGCCAATGGAGTCGCGGCGCCTCGGCGCCTCGGCGTCTGAGCACCCGCGCCACCGTGCGCCGCGTCGCCCACTCAGTGGCCCCCCAGCCGCTCGGCAGCGCCTCGGGATGCGCCCCGAACGGGTCGACCAGGTGCAGCTCGGCGCGCGCTTGCAATGCTTCACAGAGGACGATCGCCGAGGCGCCCTCGTAGACGCCGATCTCGACCACCCGCTCGGCGCCTCGCGCCGCGGTCAACAGCACGTCGATGTCCTGCTCGGAGTGCATCCTGCGAGGCGGTATCAGGCGCGCGCTGACCGCCAGCGCGCGCAGGCGCGGGTCGTCGCGTACGCGCGCGGGTGCGAGGCTGCGCACCGTCTGCGGGAGGATCGACACGGCGTCAGCCTACGCGCAAAGCGTGTCCGGCGATGGCGGCGGCTGGCCGCTCTCGCGGGCGCGCGTGTAACGGATCCACAATCCGTAGACGCGGCGCACGTGCGCGAGGTCGGCGCTCAGCAGGCCGACCGGGAACGCCGGGTCCTCGCGGAACGAGTACTGCAGGACCGCTTCCACGCGCGGGTCGGCCGCCCAGCGCGCGAGCTGCGCGCCGAGCGCGACGCAGCCTTCGTGTTCCCCCGCCGCGCCCGGCGGCCGGCGGCGTCCCGGATGCGGCGCCCCCGCCCCGGCCTCGGTGATCCACACGCGCCCGGCGCGTCCGCACGCGCCGCGCGCGTCGAGCGCGGACTCGAGCGCGCCGACCGGGTCGCCCGTAGACGACGCCGGCCCGTAGCTCGCGTACACGTGGATCGCCCAGTCTTCGCTGAGGCAGATCACGCTCGCCGGCAGCTCGCCGACGAACTCGGCGATGCTGGTGCCGTGCGCCGAGCTCCTCGCGTACGAGGCGAGCTCGCCGAGCAGCAGGTGATGGGGCCCGCCGCCGGCGTCGGCGAGCTCGCCGGCCATCGCCTGCGCGAGCTGCGAGTACACCGCCGTCGCGAGCGACGGCGAGCTCGTCGCGCACGACGCCCGCTGCGGGCTGAGGAACTGCGGGTTGTTCGGCTCGTTCCACGGGCTCCACCAGCTCAGCTCGACGCCCTCGCGCGCGCCGAGCGCGAGCAGCGAGCGGATCAGCGCGCGATATCCGGCGAGGCCGGCATCGGTGATCGGGCGCGCGAACGGCCGCGCTCCGCCCGTCGCTTCGCAGCCGCCCGGCGCCCGCGCCGCCCACGCGGGCGTGCCGAACACGTCGAGCACGACCTGATACGCCGTGCGGCCTTCGGCGCGCGCCGCGCGCTGGCGCGATGCGAGCGCCGCGAGCTCCGCCGCGATCCCGCGGTAGCCCGCGCACGGAGCGACCGTGCGCGCGCAGCCGTCGACCGGCGCTTCGAGCGCGGGTGGCGTGCGCGGGTCGGGCTGCAGCGCCGCCCAGTCGACGAGCAGGCGAACGTAGCTCGGCTGCAGCGCCGCGAGGCGCTCGCGCGCCGCGGCGAGCGCGGCTTCGCCGGGCGCGCCCGCGGCCGACGGCGGGTCGGACAGCAGCTGCGCGTTGTCCTCGGTCAGCCCGAAGCTCGGCCCGCGCGGCGCCGGCGCAGGCGATGGGACGGCGGTCGGCGTGCTCGTCGTGCTCGTCGTGCGCCGTGCGCTCGGCTCGTGCGAGCCGCCGCAGCCGGCCGCAAGGAGCGCCGCTGGCAGCAGCGCGCCCGCGAGCAGGCGCGCCGGCGTCAGACCGCCGAGACCTGCTCTTCCTCGGCGACGCGAAACGACGAGCCGCAGCCGCACGCGGCGACGACGTTCGGGTTCGAGACCTTGAAGCCCGCACCCTGCAGGCTTTCCTCGTAGTCGATCGTCGAGCCGCGCACGAACGGCAGGCTCTCGTCGTCGACCAGCAGCTTCAGGCCGTGGCTCTCGAACACGATGTCGTTCTCGCGCTGCTCGTCGAACGCCAGCTGGTACTGGAAGCCCGAGCAGCCGCCACCGCGAACGCCCACGCGCAGGCCGGCGAGGCTCACGTCGGCATCCTGCGCCGCGAGGAACTCGTGGACCTTCTCGGCACCCTTGTCGCTGATCGTGATCATCGCTGTGCTCCTCTGCGGGACATCAAGACTTTCCAAAGTATAGCGGTGGCCGGCGGGCGCCGGCGATCGTGCCGGAGCGCGCCCGCGATCCTCTACGCTGGTGGCACATGCCCTCCTCCGAGGACATCAGAGAGCGGATCGAGGCGGCGATTCCCGGCGCCCGCGCAGAGGTGCAGGACACGACCGGCGGCGGCGACCATTTCCGCGCGACCGTCACCGCCGCCGCGTTCGCCGGCCTCAGCCGGATCGAGCAGCACCGCCTGGTCTACGACGTGTTCGGCGCCGAGATCGGCGGACCGATCCACGCGCTCTCGCTGAAGACGACGCTCCCGCAAGGGGACGCCGAGCAGCACGCCGCCACCCCCACCCGATGAGCCAGGAGCGACCATGTCGAGTAATCCAGTGAAAGACCTCCCGATGTCCCCCGGCCAACCGGCGCCAAGCGCGCCCGAGGCGCCGGCCGGCGAGAACCCGATCCGCGAGGCGATCTCCGAGGCGATCTCCGAGCACAAGGTGATCCTCTTCATGAAGGGCACGCCCGAGGCGCCGGCGTGCGGCTTCTCGGCGCGGACCGTCGCCGTGCTGCAGTCGCTCGAGGTGCCGTTCGCGGCCGTTGACGTGCTGCCCGACGTGCGCATCCGCCAGGAGCTCTCGGCGATCTCCAACTGGCCGACGATCCCGCAGCTGTTCGTCGACGGCGAGCTGATCGGCGGCTGCGACATCGTCACCGAGATGTACGAGTCGGGGGAGCTCGCGCAGGCGTTGGTGTAGCGTCCCGCCGCGATGCCCGTCGCGGTCGCCACCGACAGCACGCACTACCTCCCGCGCGAGCTCGCGGCACGCGAAGGCGTCCACCAGATCAGCCTGTACGTCGGCTGGAAAGGCGAACCCGAGCGCGAGCTCGACCTGCCGAGCTTCGACGCCTTCTACGAGCGCCTGCGCACCGACCCCGAGCTGCCGAGCACCTCACAGCCGTCGATCGGCGACTTCCTCGCCGTCTGGGAGCCGCTGCTCCAGGCCGGCGACGACGTCGTCTCGATCCACCTCGCCGGCGGGATCTCCGGAACCGTCGAGGCCGCGCGGCAGGCGCACGCGCTGCTCAGCGAGCGCGGTCTCGGAGACCGCGTCGAGGTGCTCGACGCCGAAAGCGGCTGCGGCGGCGCCGGTCTGCTCGTGCTCGCCGCCTGCGCCGCGGCGCGCGCGGGCGCCGACCGTGACGCGGTAGTCGCGCACGTGCGCGAGACGCGCAAGGCGCTGAAGATCTGGTTCTGCCTCGACACGCTCGAGTACCTGCGACGCGGCGGGCGCATCGGCAAGGCGCAGGCGTGGCTCGGCGGCACGCTGAAGATCAAGCCGATCCTCTCGCTCGAGTACGAGATCACGCCGGTCGAGCGCGTGCGCACCGCCGGGCGCGCGTTCGAGCGGATGGTCGACTACGCGCGCGAGCTGCGCGACAGCGGCTCCGACGGCTGGGTCGTCCAGCACATCCAGGCGCCCGACCAGGCGCAGCGGCTGATCGACCGCTGCCGCGAGATCTTCGGCTCGGAGCCAATCTTCGCGTCCGAGGTCGGACCGGTGATCGGCACGTACACCGGCCCCGGCCTGATCGGCGTCGGCGGCGTCCCGCGCGCGCTGCTCGCTTAGTCCCCGCTCAGCGCTCGCGCCGGCGGCGGCGGCCGCGCAGGAGTTTGACGCCGACGACCAGCCCGAGCAGCGCCGCGCCGGCCGTCAGTTCCTCCCTGTGGCGCTCGACGTGCCCGCGCCAGTCGGTCAGGTGCGTGACCTCGCCGCGCAGGCGGTCGATCGAGACGGCGAGCTCCATCCGGTTGCTCTCGATCGAGCTGCGGATCTCGGCCGGCGAACGCGACGCCATCAGCCGCTCGCCCCCGAGCCGTTCGCTCGCTGGCCGCCGTCGGCCGATCCCTTGCTGACCGTCTCGCGGATCTTCTGCGCCTCCTCGATCGCCATGTTCGGCGTCGGCGGCGCTCCGCGTTTGACCGCTTTCGCCGCGAGCAGGCCGGCGAGCGCGCCGAGCAGGAGCAGGATCACGGCCATCGCGAAGAAGCCCCAGAAGTAGGTGAAGTCGTTGCCCGGCAGGTAGTAGTAGAGCAGCCACGCGCAGCCGATGAGCGCGAAGATGATCGCCGTCACGACGAAGATCCCCGCCGCGATCCCGACGACCGCGCCCTTGATCAGCCGCGTCGCCTTCTCGGTCACCTCCGCCTTCGCGAGCTCGATCTCCTCGCGCACGAGCACCTGCGCGCGCTCGGAGACCTCGGCGATCGCCGCCGCGATGTTGTGCGGCGGCTCGGAGCGTTGCTCGCTGCCGGGCGGTGTCGGCGGCGTGCTCACTCGGGCGGCTCCTCCGCGAACAGGCGCCGCCAGACGAGCGTCGCCGCGCGCTGCGAGGCGATGCTCGCAAGCGCGCCGAACCCGGCGAGCAGGCCCGACCAGACGAGCCGCTTGACCATCTCGTTCTCCATCAGCGCGGGAGTCTATTGCCCGCGGTGGTCTGCTCGGAAACCGCGCCGCCGCGAGAGCCGGGCGTGGGGATCTCCAGACCGCCGCAGACGATCTCGATCACGAGCCGCTTCGCGCGCTCGAAGTCGCCCTCGCCCTGCGGGCGCAGGTCGAAGATCCAGCCGGTCAGCAGCTGCTCGATCACGCCGTAGAACGCCATCGCCGCGAAGCGCGCCTCGATCGCCGGCTTGAACTGGCCGTCGCGCTGGGCCTCCTCGACGATTTTCGCGATCAGCTCGTACGCCTCGCGGATCGTGTCGATGTGCGTGTCGCCGAACGAGTTCGCCGCGCGCGTGACCTCGACGATGATCACCTTCATCAAGTCCGGGTCGTGGCGATAGCTGTCGATGATGAACGACGCGATCGCGCCGAGCTTCTCGCGCACCGGCAGCGGGCCGCCGTCGACCTCGCGGATCAGCTCGAGCATCACCTCCCAGCGCTCGATGAACAGCGTGTCGAGCACCTCGTCCTTCGACGCGAAGTAGTGGTACACGAGCCCGTACGCGACGCCCGCCTCGTCGGCGATGTCCGACACGCGGCACGCGTGGAAGCCCTGGCGCGCGAATACGCGCACGGCCGCGTCGAGGATCAGCCGGCGCTTGTCCGTGGCCGCCTTCGTGCGGTCCGTCGGCGGGCGCGTCGCGCTCATGCTCGGACCTGCTCGGGCCAGCGGTAGACCTCAGGCCGGCGGTTGGCGAGCGCCGGCAGCCGCTCGCGCACCTCGCGCTGATGCTCGAAGTCGAGCTCGGCGAGCGCGTATCCGACGCCGTCCGGCACCTGCGCCAGCACGATCCCCCACGGGTCGACGATCATCGAGCGCCCGCCCGAACGGTTGCCGCCGGGGTGCTCGCCGATCTGGTTGGCCGCGACGACGAACGCCTGGTTCTCGATCGCGCGCGCCCGCAGCAGCGTCTCCCAGTGATCGCGCGTCGTCGCGAGCGTGAACGCGGCGGGCAGCGGGAACACCAGGGCGCCACGCACCGCGAGGATCCGGTAGAGCTCCGGAAAGCGCACGTCGTAGCAGATCGACATACCCAGGCAGACGTCGTCAGTCGTCTTCGAGTCGACGATCTCCTCGCCGGCGTCCTCGAGCTCGGACTCGCGATACGAGCGCCCCGCGACCTCGACGTCGAACATGTGCACCTTGCGATAGACCGCCCTCAGCTCGCCGGTCGCGTCGACGTGCACGCACGTGTTCGCGAGCTTCTCACGGCCGGCGACGCGCTCGACGATCGAGCCCGCGACCAGCTCGACGCCGAGCTCGCGCGCGCTCGCGCGCGCCCACTCGATCGCCGGGCCGTCGAGCGCCTCGGCGGCCGCGCGCAGCTGCTCGTCCTCGCCCATCGCCGTCCACTTCTCGGGGAGTACGATCAGCGTGGCGCCATCGGCCGCCGCGGCGCGCGTCAGGCGGTCGGCGACCGCCAGGTTCTCCGCCGGCTCGGCGGTTGAGTTCAGTTGGATTGCCGCGGCTCTCAAGAGCGCGTCCCCTCCGACCGGCTGCTGCCTGCGCGCACCCCGCGCGCTCCGATCCAGAAATAGATTGACTGGTCAGTCAACAACGAACAGCATAACGCCCGCGCCGCCGGCGGCGAGCGGGCCGCCCCGCGCGCCGTGGAGCTTCGCCCGCCCGTTCCGCGGCGCGCGTCCGCTCAAGCGCTGGCGCTACGTCGGCGTCTTCAACGAGGAGCTGATGGCCTGCGCGGCGCTCGTGCAGGTCGGCATCGCGCGGCAGTCGTTCTGGGCGCTCCACCTGCGCGAGGGCGCCGAGCTGCGCGAGCGCACGCGGACGCTGCCGCGCCGCCGTGAGCTGCGGCTGACCGCCGGCCGCCTGGCGCTGCGCGATCGCGGCGTCGCGCTCGAGCTGCGCCTCGACGAGGACGACGGCTTCGAGGCGCTCTGCGCCCACGGCCGCGAGTGCGTCTGGACGCGCAAGCAGGCCGGCGTCGCCGCGCGCGGAACGCTCGCGATCGACGGCGCGCCGGCGCGCGAGGTGCGCGCGCGAGCCGTGATCGACGACACCGCCGGCTACCACGCGCGCCACACCGAGTGGTGGTGGTCGGCCGGCGTCGGGCACGGCCCCGACGGCGAGGCGCTCGCGTGGAACCTCGTCAACGGCGTCAACGATCCGCCGCGCGGCTCCGAGCGCGCCGTGTGGATCGACGGCGCGCCGCACGAGGTCCCGCCGGTCGAGTTCTCGGCGAGCCTGCTGCGCGTGCGCGGCGAGGACGGCTCCGAGCTGCGCTTCCACCCCGAGGCCGAGCGCGCGCATCGCCAGAACCTGCTGCTCGTCAGGAGCGACTACCGCGCGCCGTTCGGCTCGTTCTCCGGGATGCTGCCCGGCGGCGTCGCGCTCGCGCACGGGCTCGGCGTCGTCGAGCACCACCGCGCGGCGTGGTAGCCGGCCGCGGCGGCGCCCGCTCAGCCCGCGCCCGCCCGCTGGCGACGCAGCTCTGCCAGCAGCAGCTTCGAGTGCATCGCGCCGAGCAGCTCGCGCAGCGGCTCGACGCCGGCGGCGACGATCTCCATCGCGCGCTCGACGTCGACCTCGCCGGCGAGCCGCTCGAGCAGCGCAGCGACCTCCTCGCGCACGAGCGGCTCGAGCGCCTCGCGGTAGCGCAGCGTGTCGTACACGGTGAACCCGAGCGCCTCCTCGTAGCCGCCCGCGCGAAACGACGCGATCGCCTCGATGATCTTCACGTCGTCCTGGTCGTAGCCGCGGCGCGTCGGCGTCAGCACGCCGATCTCGGCGAGCCGGTCGAGCACGTTGCGCGGGATCTCGTAGCGCTCGCGCACGGCCTTCGCCGAGACGCGCCGCGAGTCATCGGCGCTCGCGAGCGCGCGTTCGAGGATCCGGTCCTCGAGCTCGATCAGCGCGTGCACTCGCTCGGGATCCTCCGCGAGCGTGCTCTTGATCACGCGCAGCGGCATGAAGCGCTTCTCCTGCAGTCGCTTGATCAGCTCGATCCGCTGCACGTAGTCGGGCGGGTAGTACGCCATGTTGCGGCTCGTGCGCACGATCTCCTCGCCCTCGCCGAGCAGCCCTTCGCGCAGGTAGTAGCGGATCGTTCCGGCGCTCACGCCCGAGCGCTCGGCGAGCTCGCTCATCTTCAGCAGCGTCCGCGCGGACGCGGCGTCGCCGTCGCGTGACTCGCGCGCACGCTCGCCGTTGCCGGCGCTCGCGCTCGTGCTCTCGCTCACGCGATCAGACCCTGAACGAGACGTCCTGGCGCTCGCCCGCCGCGCCGGCCGCAGCGCCGTCGGCGAGCAGCTCGGCGACCTCGGCCGCCGTGTAGCCGGCGTCGAGCAGCACCTGCTCGGTGTGCTCGCCGAGCGTCGGTCCCGGCAGGCGCGCGACGTCGCCCGGCGTGCGGTCGAGCTTGACCGGCGGCCCGAGCAGGCGCACGGCGCGCTCGGCGCCCGGCTGGTCGATCTCGACGACCATCTCGCGCTCGCGCACGAGCTGCGAGGCGAGCGCCTCGTCGAGCTCGAGCATCGGCTCCAGGCAGCAGTCGTGCTCGCGCGCGAACGCCTCCCACTGCTCGCGCGTGCGGCTCTTGAAGATCTCCTGCACCTGCGCGTGCGCCTCGGAGCCGGGGCGCTCGAACTGCGACGCGATCAGCCCCTCGCGCCCGACGCCGCGGCAGAACGCCTGCCAGAACTTCGGCTCGAGCGCGCCGAGCGTGACCCAGCCGTCGGCGCACTCGTACGGCCGGTAGCAGATCAACGAGCCCGCGAGCGGGAGGTCACCGCGACGCGGGACGTTGCCGTCGGCGAAGTACGACGCGGCGACCATCGCCAGCCACGACAGCGCGCCGTCGGCCATCGACACGTCGACGAGCTGTCCCTCGCCCGAGCCCGGCGAGTCGGAGCCCTCGCCGCCGCCGTCGCGCTCGCGCAGCGCCGCGAGGATGCCGAACGCCGCCATCAGCGCGCCGCCGCCGACGTCGGCGATCTGACCGGCCGCCTGCACGGGCTCGCCGCCGCGCTCGCCGGTCAGCCCGAGCAGGCCGACGAGGCCGAGGTAGTTCATGTCGTGGCCCGAGGCGCCGCGTTTCGGGCCGTCCTGGCCGTAGCCGGAGATCGCGCAGTAGACGATCGCCGGGTTCTCCTCGCGCATCCGCTCGTAGCCCACGCCGAGGCGGTCGAGCACGCCCGGGCGAAACGACTCGAGCACGACGTCGTATTCGCGCACGAGCCGCAGCAGCGCCTCGCGCCCGCGCTCGTGCTTGAGGTCGAGGCGGATCGAGCGCTTGTTGCGGTTCAGGGAAAGAAAGAGAGCCGAGCGCGCGCTCTCGTGCGCGCCCTCGTAGTACGGCGGCGACCAGCGGATGTAGTCGCCCATGCCCGTGTCCTCGACCTTCAGCACGTCCGCGCCGAAGTCGGCGAGCAGCAGCGAGCAGAAGCCGCCGGGCAGCAGGCGCGAGAGGTCGAGCACGCGAATGCCCTGCAGCGGAACGCTCACGCGGCGGCCTCGGCGGCGGCCGCGCCCGCGTCGGCGGCTGCGTCCGCTCCGCGTTGGGGGAGGTCGAGCGCGGCGCGCGCCTCCTGCACGCTCGCCGCGCGGCGACCGACGTCCTCGGTCATCTGCCGCGCCTTCGCGATCAGCTCGCCGTTGGAGCGCGCCATCTCGCCACTCGGCAGGTACAGGTTGTCCTCGAGGCCGACGCGGATCGAGCCGCCGAGGCTCAGCGCCGCCGAGACGAGCATCCACTGGTCGCGTGAGACGCCGATCACGCCCCAGTGCGAACGCTGCTCGCCCGGCGCGGTCGCCGGGATGTTCTCGACCATCGCCGCGAGGTTGCGCGCGCTCGGCGGGATGCCGCCGACGACGCCCATCACGCAGTCGACGTGCAGCGGCGGCTTCAGCACGCCCATGTCGATCAGCGGCGCGAGGCTGCCGACGTGGCCGACGTCGAAGCACTCGTGCTCCGGTTTGATGCCAAGCTCGTTCATCGCCTCCAGCAGCTCGACGATCTCCTCGAACGGGTTCTGGAAGACCATGCTGAAGACGAAGCCCTTGCGCGAGCGCGAGTACTTCGCGTAGTTCATCGAGCCCATGTTCAGCGCGGCGACCTCCGGGCGGCACGCGCGCAGGTAGTCGATCCGCTTCGACAGCGGCACGCCGATCGTGCCCGTCGAGAAGTTCACGATCGCCGCGTCGCCGACCTCCGCGCGGACCGCGTCGGTGATCGCCTGGAAGTCCTCGATCTCGTAGCTCGGCGTCCCGTCCGGTTTGCGCGCGTGGATATGGATCATCGTCCCGCCCTCGTCGACGATCCGCCGCGCCTCGGCGGCGTACTCCTCGGGCGTGTACGGGATCGCCGGGCACTGCTCGCGGTTGGCGATCGCGCCGGAGATCGAGCAGGTGATGACGACCGGATCGTCGAGGCTCATACGGGCACCACTCCTTGTCGCTTGTACGGCCGCTCGATCTTCTTGCCCTCGGCCATCTCCAGCCCACGGCAGATCGTCGCGCGCGTCTCACGCGGGTCGATCACGTCGTCGATCATGTCGTTGCCGGCGGCGATGTAAACGTCGATGATCTTGCGGTAGGCGTCGATCAGCTCGGCCTTCTTCGCCTCCGGATCGTCGGCTTCCTCGAGCTGTTTGCGCATCACGATCTCGACGGCGCCCTCGGCGCCCATCACGCTGATCTCGGCGCTCGGCCACGCGACGATCAGGTCGGGCTCGTATGCGCGGCCGTTCATCACGTAGTAGCCGGCGCCGTACGCCTTGCGCGTGATGACCGTGATCTTCGGCACGGTCGCGTTGGCGACCGCGTAGAGCATCTTCGCGCCGTGGCGGATGATCCCGTCGGCCTCGACCTTCGAGCCGACCATGAAGCCGGGCACGTCCATCAGGAAGACGAGCGGGATGCCGAACGCGTTGCACAGGTTGACGAAGCGCGCCGCCTTGTCGGCCGAGTCGTTGTCGAGGATGCCGCCGAGCTGCTTCGGCTGGTTGGCGACGATGCCGGCCGGACGGCCGCCGAAACGCGCGAAGCAGGTGATGATCGTCTTCGCCCATTGCGGCTTCATGTCGAAGTGGAAGCCGTCGTCGGCGACGCGCCGGATCACCTCGTACATGTCGTACGGCTTGCGGTTGGACTCCGGCAGCACGTCGAGCAACTCCTCGTCGCCGCGCTCGATCGGGTCCTCGGTCGGGCGCAGCGGCGGCTTCGATTCGCAGTTCTCGGGCATGAACGAGAGGTACTGCTTGATCCGCACGATGCACTCCTCGTCGTCGGCCACCTCGAGGTCGCCGACGCCCGACTTGCGGCAGTGCACGCGCGAGCCGCCGAGCTCCTCCTGCGTGACGTCCTCGCCGACGGCCGCGCGCACGAGATGCGGTCCGGCGAGCGCCATCGAGCCGCGGCCCTTGACCATCGGCACGAAGTCGGCGAGGCCGGGGATGTACGCGGTGCCGGCCGCGCACGGCCCCATCAGCGCGGCGACCTGCGGGATCACGCCGCTCATCACGACCTCCTCGCGGAACAGGTGTCCGGAGCCGGCGAACAGCGAGCCGACGGCCTCCTGGATCCGCGCGCCGGCCGAGTCGAGCAGCCAGACGAACGGGATCCGCTTCGTCAGCGCCAGCTCGCGCAGGCGCGTGACCTTCAGCTCCCCGGTCATGCCCATCGAGCCGGCCATCACCGTGAAGTCGTACGCGCAGACGGCGACGAGCCGCCCGTCGACCTTGCCGTAGCCGGTGATCACGCCGTCGGCCGGGGCCTCCTTGCCGTCCATCGCGCGCTGCGCGAAGTGGGGACGGCCGTGGATGCCGAGCTCGACGAACGTGCCGTCGTCGATCAGCAGCGCCAGGCGCTCGCGCGCGGTGAGCTTCTCGGCGGCGTGCTGGCGCGCGATCTTCTCCTCGCCGCCACCGAGTTCGATCTGCGCGCGACGCGCGTGCAGGTCCTCGACGAGCGGTCGCAGGAGGCTCGATTGCGAGGGTGACACGGCCACGTTCGCCATCCTAACCGCATCGACATCGCGTGGGAAGTAACGCGTGCTACTACGTACTTTTGTGTTGTAGGTCTCGGGTTGTGCGGTCTAGGCGTCGAGGCCCAATGCGAGCACCAGCGCGGCGTTGAGCCGGCGCACGGTGACAGGATCCAGCGAGCCGCGGCGGTGCACGAGGCGATCCTTGGCGATGTTCACAAGCCAGTCGCAGTTGGCGACGCTCGGCTCGTGCAACCCATGCGACTGCGTAAGCTCGACCTCGGCGAGATGACCGCGCACGGTGCTCGTCACGACGACGCAGCTGAGACGAGTCAGAACCGGGATCGCTGTCTCGCGCGTTGCGATCACCACCGGGCGGACGATCGGTCCGAGATCAGCGTCCCAGACGTCTCCGCGAGCGATCACGACATCGCGTCGCCGGCGAGAGCAACCGCAGCATCGAGCGCGCGCTCCTCGCCCCCGGTGAGCGGCGTCCGCTCGTAAGCGGCGCTGTAAGAGCTCGCGATGCGCCGCTCGCGCAGCTCCTTCTCGAGCATCCTGATCGCGGCGCGAACGGCGTCCGCGCGCGAGGGGAACACACCGTCAGCCACCGCCGAGTCGAGGCGGTCCAATTCCTCTTCTGACAAGCGCACCGCGATCTGTGACATGCAAACAGCATACCATCGCGGGATGCGGAGTAGCTCGAGGTCTCAGCGTCCTTTCCACTGCGGCTCGCGCTTCTCGAAGAACGCGCTGACGCCCTCGACGATGTCCTCGGTCGACGTCGCGAGCGTGAGCTGCGCGCGCAGGTAGTCGAGCGCGTCGTCGAGCGGCATGTCGAGCTGGCGGCGCATCGCCTCCTTGCCGAGACGCATGATCACGGGCGACTTGCCGGCGAGCTTGACCGCCCACTCGCGCACCGCCTGCTCGAGCTCGGGCGCGGGCACGACGCGGTTGACGATGCCCGCCGCGAGCGCCTGCTGCGCGTTCCAGCGCTCGCCGAGCAGCAGCAGCTCGTTGGCCTTCTTGCGCGGCACGTTGCGGTAGATCAGCGCCATGATCATGAACGGGAACGTGCCGACGTTGATCTCCGGCGTGCCGAAGCTCGCCTCCTCGGAGGCGACGATCAAGTCGCACGCGAGCGCGATGCCGAGCGCGCCCGCGAGCACGTGCCCGCCGGCGGCGACGACCGTCGGCTTGCCGAGCTCGCCGATCAGCTTGAACAGGCGCACGAAGCGCTCGGAGCCGAAGTGGCGCTCGACGAGCGGCGCGTCGGCGGCGAAGCCGCCGAGGTTCGCGCCCGAGGAGAACGTGCGCTCGTGCGAGGACGCGAGCACGACGCAGCGCGCGCCGTCCTCCTCGCGCGCGCGCTCGAACGACGCGATCAGGCCGGCGAGCATCTCCGGCGAGAGCGCGTTGCGCGTGTCCGGATCGTCCATCGTGATCGTCGCGACGCCCTGCTCGTCGAGCGCGTAGAGGACGGGTTCGGCGGCCATCGGCGCATCCTAGCCCGATCGTCCGCAAGCGGGAAGTGCGCAGCCTTACTGTTTACTTCTCCTGCGGCGGCGGTCGCGCCGGGCGTACGGTCGCACACGCCGCTTGTCACTATTCCGCGATGCCCCTCTCGGCGCGCGACGTCCGCAACGTGCTCGACTTCGTCGGCGAGGCGCACGGCGCGGGCGACCTCGAAGAACTGCGCTCGTTCCTGCCGGCGGCTCTGGCGCGGTTGGTGCGCACGGACTACGCGTCGTACAACGAGGTCGGCAACGACGGCATCGTGTACGCGACGGTCGCGTTTCCGGAGCTGCCGCCGGAGGCGTTCGAGGGCTGGGCGCGCTACGCCTACCAGAACCCGCTCGTCAAGCGCCACGCGCGCACGCGCGACGGGCGCGCGTACCGCTTCTCGGACGTCGCCGAGCCAAGCGAGCTCGATCGACTCGAGCTGTTTCGCGAGTTCTACAGCTCGCTCGGCGTGCGCCATCAGATCGCGTTCACGCTGCCGTCGCCGCCGCATCTGACGTACGGCCTGGCGCTGTCGCGCGGCGGGCGCGACTACTCCGAGCGCGACCGCGACGTGCTGAACCTGACGCGCCCGCACTTGATCCAGGCGTATCGCAACGTGCAGGCGCGCGAGCGCGCGGCGCGCTTGATCGAGGCGCTGCGCAGCGGCGTCGACGCGAGCGGCGAGGCGATCGCGATCGTCGACGGCGGCACGATCGCGTTCGCTTCGAGCGGCGCGCGCGAGCAGTTGCACGCGCTCGGCTGGGACGAGAGCGGCCGGGCGCCGGCGGCGCTGCTCGATCCGGGGCCGACCGGGCGCGTGTGGGATCCGCTGCTCGTGCGCGGCGTCGACGGCAACGTCGTCGTGCGGCGCCTGCCGAGCGGCAACCGCGACAGCTTCGCGGTCGTGTTCGAACGCCACCGCGCGCACCTCAGCACGAGCGCGCTTCGCGGCCTCGGGCTGAGCCCGCGCGAGGCCGAGGTGCTGCGGCTGCTCGCGCGCGGCCTCGACACGCGCGCGGTCTGCGCGCAGATGGGCATCAGCGCGCGAACGGTGCACAAGCACACCGAGCGGATCCACGCGAAGCTCGGCACGCACGACCGCGCGCAGGCGATCGCGACGGCGCTGGCTGCCGAGCACGACGCCGGCGGCGCCCGCCGCGAGGCGGCGGGCGCACGCGCTCGCGCCGGCGTCGCCTAGCGCTGCTTGACTGCCCCTCGGATGCACGCTTGAAACGCTCGCCGGCATGCTCGTCACCGCCTGGCGACAACCGCTTAGGCGAGAAGTAGCAAGCTCTACTGTTTACTTCTGCGCCCGCTTGGACTAGCGTCTGGACGGACTTCAACCGCACCGACGAGAAGGAGACCGCCGCAATGGCCGCGACCGCCGAGAGCGTGCTCAAGCCGGACTTCGGAGCCGCACGCAAGCACTTCATCTTCACCGACGAGCACGAACAGCTGCGCGAGTCGATCCGCAACTTCGCGATCAAGGAGCTCGCGCCGCACGCGGAGGAGTGGGAGGAGACGACGTTCCCCGACTCGGTCTTCAAGCGGATGGGCGAGCTCGGCTTCCTCGGCCTCGACAAGCCGGAGGAGTACGGCGGCCAGGGCGGCGACTACTACTCGGCGCTCGTGCTCGCCGAGGAGATCGGCAACGCGAACTCGGGCGGGCTGGCGATGGGCCTGGCGGTGCAGACCGACATGGCGATGCCGCCGATCCTCAAGTTCGGCACGGAGGAGCAGAAGCGCGAGTGGGCCGAACCGGCGATCAAGGGCGAGAAGATCCTGTGCCTCGGCATCACCGAGCCGGACGCCGGCTCGGACGTGTCGGGGATCAAGACGCGCGCCGGTCCGCGACGGCGAGGAGTACGTGATCAACGGCTCGAAGACGTACATCACGAACGGCCATCGCGCCGACGTGATCGTGCTCGTGACGAAGACCGACCCGGACGCGGGCTACGACGGCTTCACGCTGTTCCTCGTGCCGATGGACGCGCCGGGCGTGATCCGCGAGAAGCGGCTGCAGAAGCTCGGCATGCACGCGTCGGACACGGCACTGCTCGCCTTCCAGGACGTGCGCGTGCCCGCGTCGGCGGTGCTCGGGCAGGTCGGCAAGGGCTTCTACCACATCATGTGGGAGCTGCAGGGCGAGCGGCTGATCGGCGCCGCCGGCTGCGTCGCGGGCGCGCAGAAATGCTTCGAGAAAACACTGCAGTACGCGCACGAGCGCAAGGCGTTCGGCCGCGAAATCGGCAAGTTCCAGGTGATCCGCCACAAGTTCGCTGAGATGGCGACGAAGATCGAGTCGGCACGCCAGATGGTGTACGTGACGGCGTGGCGCTTCAACAACGGCGAGTACCCCGTGCGCGAGATCTCGATGGCGAAGCTGCACGCGGCGCGCGTCGCGTGCGACGTCGCCGACGAGTGCATCCAGATCCACGGCGGCGCCGGCTACATGCGCGAGTACGGCGTCGAGCGTGTGTGGCGCGACATGCGCCTGAACCGCATCGGCGCGGGCACCGACGAGATCATGCTCGACGTGATCGGCCGCTCTTACGGGCTGTAGAGCGATCTCCGAGAACGATCTTCATCCTCTTCATCTAGGGAAGGCCGCATGCGGCCTTCCCCCAGACCGCACATGTGCGGTCTGGCCGGCCGGCACATGTGCCGGCCGGAACAGCATCCGAAATAGATAGGCGCATGCGCCGCGTGGAACTAGTCGAGATAGGAGACGTCCGCTCCGATCGCCTCATATGCCTCGCGCGCGCGACGGTCGGCGCTGAGCAGCGTCGCGCCGTGCTCGCGCGCGGTCGCGGCGATCAGCGCGTCGTACAGCGCGCCGCCGCGCAGGCCGGCGTCGACCGCGCGGCGCAGGCAGTTACGTTGACCGTCGGCGTCGAGCGCGAGCCACGAATCCGGGAAGTCAACGTCGAGGGCATCGCGCACGGACACCGGCGTCATGCGAAGCCCTTCGGGCATCCGGCTGAGCACCGAAGTCGTCTCGAATGCGACATGGCAGATCAGCCGTGGCGAGCGGCCGGCCAGCACCGCAACGCAGCGCTCGTGTCCCTCGAGGTTGCTCGCAAGCGCCGGGATCAGCACGCTGGAGTCGGGCGCGATCAACGGCGCGAGCGTTCGATCTCTTCGCGCACCATCTCGGTCGTGAGCGTCGGCACGGGCTGGTCGGGAACGATCACCGTGAAGCCGTCGCGATCCTCGAGATGGGCTTTGATGTACGGCACCGTCAGCTCGAGCGCCCCGTCGCGCTCGGTCAGCTCCAGCTCGGTCGGCCCGTCGATCCCGAGCACGTCTCGCATCGGCTTGGGGATCACGACCCGGCCCACGCCATCGATGGCAACTCGCATACCATCAGATTACCAATTGCGCCCATGAGCATCTCCACCCCCCCGTTCTCCGACGAGCACGAGCAATTGAGACAGTCCATTCGCGGCTTCATCGAGCGCGAGCTGGCGCCGCACGCGCAGCGGTGGGAGGACGAGCGCTGGTTCCCCGACGAGGTGTTCGCGAAGATGGCCGCGCAGGGCTTGCTCGGCCTGAAGTACCCGACCGAGTACGGCGGGCAGGGCGGCGACTACCTGCACGAGTCGGTGCTCTGCGAGGAGCTCGCGCGCGTCGGCTCGGGCGGCACGGCGGCGGGCATCGGCGCGCACACGAACATCGCCACGCCGCCGATCTGGAAGTTCGGCACCGACGAGCAGAAGCAGCGCTACCTCGTGCCGTCGATCGCCGGAGAGCTGATCGGCGCGCTCGGCATCACCGAGCCGGGCGCCGGCTCGGACGTCGCCGCGCTGAGCACGAAAGCCGAGCGCGTCGACGGCGGCTGGGTGGTCAACGGCGAGAAGACGTACATCACGAACGGCGTGCGCGCGCACTTCATCGTGACCGCCGTCAAGACGACGGCCGACGGTGGCCACCACGGCATCTCGTTCCTGATCGTCGACCGTGGCGAGGGCGTGCAGTCATCCGCGCTGCACAAGCTCGGCTGGCACGCCTCCGACACCGCCACGATCGCGTTCTCCGACGTGTTCGTGCCCGAGGCGAACCTGCTCGGCGAGCTCAACGAGGGCTTCAAGCTGATCATGGCCAACTTCCAGTGGGAGCGCCTGGCGATGGCGCTCGGCGCCGTCGGCGCGATGACGCTCGCGTGGGAGCGTACGGCGCAGTTCGCACGCGATCGCCAGGCGTTCGGACGCCCGCTGTCGGGCCACCAGGCGATCCGCCACAAGCTCGCCGATCTCGCGACGTCGGTGTACACGTGCCGCTGCGTCACCTACGACGCTTTGCGACGCTTCGTCGCCGGCGAGGAGCCGCTGAAGGAGGTCACGATGGCCAAGCTGCTCACGCAGCGCGCCTCGTTCGAGCTGATGGACGAGTGCCTGCAGATCCACGGCGGCGCCGGCTACATGCGCGAGTACTGGGTCGAGCGCGCCGCGCGTGACGCGCGCCTGGGCCCGATCGGCGGCGGCTCGGACGAGATCATGCGCGAGATCCTCGGCCGCGCGCTCGCGCTCTGAGCTTCGGCATCTCGTCCAACGTGCGCAAACCGGCTCAGGCGCAGCGCGCGTGCGCCCGATGCGGACGACGTGGCAAGCGCACGCCATGCGTACACCGTCCTGCGCGGCAACCTGCTGCGCGCAGCCATCTGCGCTGCATTGCTGATGCTGTGCGTCGCGTGCTGCGCGCTCGCGTCGACCGCGCCCGCGGCGACGCTCGCGCGCTCGCCGCACGCGAAGCGCGCGTCGAGCTACGCGAGCGCGCCTGCCAAGCGCGGGCGCCGTCACGCGGCCGGCTGCGCACGGCGAGCGAGCTTCCATTCGCGCGGCGGCACGACGCATGAACGCGCCTCCTCGCATCGCCGCACGCGCAGCGGCGGCTCGTGCGGCGGACGCCACGGGCGGCGCCACCCCTCGACGCACCGCCACGGCGCAGCGGCGCCGACGCCGTCGGCGGGCGGCGCGTGCGCGAACGCGCAGTTGCAGCCGACGGCCACCAACCTCGAGCTGATCGACGCGGCGACGCTGTGCCTCGTCAACCGCGAACGCACGAGCCGCGGCGAGGTCGCGCTGAAGCCGAACGTCGACCTGCAGCGCGCCGCGCAGGCGCACTCGGCGGACATGGCCGGCGGCGACTACTTCGCGCACGACAGCCGCAACGGCGCGACGCCGCTCGCACGAATGCGCGCGGCGGGATATCTTCCCGGCTCGCTCTCCGGCTACGGGCGCGTCGGCTACGAAGTCGGCGAGAACATCGCGTGGGGAACGCTCTGGCTGGCGAGCCCGACGGCGATCGTCGCCGGCTGGATGTCAGACGCCGGGCACCGCGCCAACATCCTCGACGCGAACTTCCGCGACTCCGGCATCGGCGTCTCGCCGCACCCGCTCTCCTCGCTCGCGCGCGGCCAGTCCGGCGCGATCTACACGCAGGACTTCGGTCGGATCATCGCTCCTTGACGATGGCGCTCGGATAACCTCCGGCGCACCTCAATCGACAAGGAGACGGAACGCACATGGGAGTACTCGACGGCAAGTCGGCGATCGTCACGGGCTCGGCGCGCGGAATCGGACGCGCGACGGCCGAGCTGCTCGTCTCGCAGGGCGCGCAGTGCCTGATCAACGACCTCGACGGCGACATCGCCGAGCAGGCGTCCTCGGAGATCGACGGCGAGACGGCCGTCTACGCCGGCGACCTCACAAAGCCCGGCGCGGCCGACGAGCTCGTGCAGAAGGCGATCGACTCGTTCGGCAAGATCGACATCATCGTCAACAACGCCGGCTACACGCTCGACGCGCCGATCCACAAGATGTCCGACGAGCACTTCCAGGCGATGCTCGACATCCACACGATCGTCCCGTTCCGCGTGATCCGCGCCGCCGCGCCGCACCTGCGCGAGCCGGCCAAGAAAGAGCGCGAGGAAGGCAAGGAGGTGTTCCGCAAGATCGTCAACATCTCCTCGACGTCTGGCACGTTCGGCAACGCCGGGCAGGCGAACTACTCGGCGGGCAAGGCCGGCGTCGTCGGCCTGACGAAAACCGTCGCCAAGGAGTGGGGTCAGTTCAAAGTCAACGTCAACGCCGTCGCGTTCGGCTTCATCGACACGCGCCTGACGCAGGCGAAGGTCGACGACAACGTGATGGAAAAGGACGGCGAGAAGATCCAGCTCGGCATCCCCGAGCAGATGCGCGGGATGGCCGCGATGCTGATCCCGCTCGGCCGCCCCGCCTCGCCCGAGGAGGCCGCCGGCGGCGTCTTCTTCCTGTGCTCGCCATGGTCGAACTACGTGCACGGCCAGACGCTGCACGTGACCGGCGGCCTGTTCGGCGGGATGACCGGCTAGCGATTGGTGGCCGACGGTAGCGGTTCGTCGGCCAAGCCAGGCAAGGACGCAGGGAGCGAAGTGTGCGAACAGCACACGAGCGATCGAGGACGCCGCCTGGCGCCGGCCGACGAACCGCTACGGGCCGCGCAGGTCGAGCAGGCAGCCTGAGAAGTAGGAGCCGGCGGGCGAGCACAGGTAGGCGCACAGCGTCGCCAGCTCGTCCGCCTGGGTGCTAACGCCGGGCGCGATCGCGACGGTCGTGATCGTGTGGCGCGCCCACTCGATCGAGAGCGTCCGCGCGAGGTTCTCGAGCCCGGCGCGCGCGGCATCGGCGTACTCGGCGGCGGTGCTCGCGCTCGCCGGGGCCCGCGCGGCCGACGCGGCCGACGCGGTCGGCGCGGCCGGCGCGGCCGGCGCCAGGTAGACGATCCGGCCCGGGCGTTGCGCGTCGATGAACGCGGCGTTCGCGACCGCGTGCGTCGCCTCCCACGCGCCGTCCAGGCAGTCGCGCAGCGCAGCGCGCGAGGCCGTCGCGACGTCCTCGTCGCTCGCAGCCGCGCGCGCCGCCGCGAACGACGCCGCGCAGTCGACGACCAGCGCGTCGACGCCTGCCGGCACCGGCTCGCCCGGGCGCCAGGCGAGCACGTTCGCGCCGAGCGCGGAGCAGACCTCGGCGAGGTTCGGCGCGCTGGCGCCGGCGAGCAGCACGAACACGCCGTCGAGCACGCCCGCGCGCAGCAGCCGCGCAGCCTCCAGCGGCCCGGCCATGCGGTCAGGCCGGCAGCGGCGGGTCGGGCTCGTCGCCTCCCGGCGGAGCCTGCGGCGCGGGCGCCGGCGGATGCTCGCCGACCCCGGCGCGCTCGTCGGACGGCAGGCCCGCGAGCGGCGGCTCGGCGGCGGCCGCCGGTTGGACGTTGCGCAGCTCGAAGTACAGGACCGCCGCCGCGAGCGCCGAGAGCGGCCCGACGAGGATGCCGAGCACCACGCGCACGACGATCCCGACCGCCGAGCTCGCCGACGCGGCCGCGACGTCGACGATCCCGGCGAGCACCTGGACCATGAACGCGAGCAGGAAGACGACGCCGAAGACCTGCCAGCCGTTGCCGCGCACGAGCTCGCGGCTGCGCCCGAGCGCGCGAGCGACCCCGTTCGGGCGCTCGAGCACGACGACCGGCGCCGCGACCGCCCAGATCGTCATCAGGATCAGGCCCGGGACGAGGATCAGCACGAAGCCGATCCCGATCCCGATCGCCGCGACGATGCCGACGAGGATCAGCTGCCCGAGCACGGGCGCCACCGCGCGCAGCAGCTCGCCCGCGGTGTGGTCGCGACGACCGTCCTGCACGTCGGCGACGAGCTCGACGATCATCCCCGTGAACACGGTCCCGGCGACGAAGCTGATCAGGAAGCCGACGAGCGCGAGGCCGTTGCCGGCGGCGAACAGCAGCGCCGCGATGATCCCGCTGATCACGAACACGACCGCCGACGCCGGCAGCAGCACCGGCGCCTGGTCGACGTAGATGTCGAACACGCGGCGGATCACCGCGCCGACGTCGAGTCGCTCTTTCATCTGGCGCGCAGCGTACCCGCTGCTCAGGCGGTCAGCGCGTTCTCGGTCGTGCCGCGCTCGGCGCGCAGCCGCCGGCGCACGCCCTTGCGACCGTGCTGCTCCAGCCCTGCGTACAGGCGGCGGATCTCGACGAGGATCTGATCGGCGACGGCCTGCTGCTGCTCGCGCGTCGGGTCCTCGATCCGCTCCCAGCAGATCGGCTCGCCGTACTGCACGGTCACGCGCGGGAACTGCAGTCGCTTCCAGTTGCGCACGTGCGAGGAGCCGTAGATCGCGATCGGGACGACCGGCGCGCCCGTCTCGAGCGCGAGCCGCCCGATGCCGCGCTTGGCCTGCTCGGAGACTTTGCCCGTGCGCGAGCGCCCGCCCTCGCAGTACATCGTGATCGCGCCGCCTTTCGTGAGGATCGTCTCGGCCGTGACGAACGTGTCGTCGTCGCGCGCGCCGCGCCTGACCGGGAACACGCCGCCGTGCGTGTAGACGAACTGCATCGGCGCTTTGAACAGCTGCGACTTCGCCATGAAGCGCACCTTGCGGCGGATGAAGCAGCCCATCAGGAAGTGGTCCATGAAGGAGAAGTGGTTCGGCGCGAGGATCACCGCGCCGCTTCCGGGCACGTTCGCCGCCGCGATCGAGCGCGCGCGCAGGAACGTCCATGCGTACAGCGACGTGAGCAGGCGCACGATGTCGTACACCCAGTCCGGCTCGCGCGTGCGCGCGCGAGCGTGGAAGCGGTCGAAGTACTCCTTCGGCCGCGGGTCGGAGTAGACCTGCTCGCGCATCGGCGCTAGATCGCTCATCAGTCCGCTGTACCTCTCCCGCGCCCCGAGGTTACGCGAAGCGCGTGCGCGATCTTCCGTGAGCTGTTCATGCGCGCATTCTGCCGCACGCTTGGGAGACGACTCACGATCGGCTGCGCGCGCGCGCCAGCGCGTCGTGCCAGCCCGCGAGCAGCGCCTCGCGCTCGTCCTCGCCGATGCGCGGCTCGTAGCGCGTCAGCTCGCCGGCGGCCAGCCGCGCATGCTCGTCGCGCACGTCGCTGAGTGTCCACTCGCCGGCGCCGACGCCGGCCAGGTACGCGGCGCCGAGCGCCGTCGTCTGCGCGAGCCGGCCGAGCACGACCGGCACGCCGAGCACGTCGGCCTGGAACTGCATCAGCCACCCGTTCGTGCTCGCGCCGCCGTCGGCGCGCAGCTCGGCGAGCGGCTCGCCCGACGCCGACTCGATCGCGCGCACGGCGTCGAGCGTCTGATAGGCGATCGCCTCGAGCGCCGCGCGCGCCAGGTGCGCGCGCCCGCTGCCGCGCGTCAGCCCGACGATCGTGCCGCGCGCGTGCGCGTCCCAGTGCGGCGAGCCGAGGCCGGTCAGCGCCGGCACGAAGTACACGCCGCCGTTGCCGTCGAGCTCGCGCGCGAGCCGCTCGCTGTCCTCGGCGCGCTCGATGATCCGCAGGCCGTCGCGCAGCCACTGCACGGCGGCGCCGGTCACGAAGATCGACGCCTCGAGCGCGTACGCGCGCGCGGAGCCGACGGCGCATGCGACCGTCGCGAGCAGGCCGGGCGGCGCCGCGGGCGCGGTAAAGCCGGTGTTGACGAGCACGAACGAGCCGGTCCCGTACGTGTTCTTGCCCATCCCCGGATCGACGCACGCGTGGCCGAACAGCGCCGCCTGCTGGTCGCCGGCGACGCCCGTCACCGGGATCGCATGCCCGTGCAGCGCCTCCGGCCGCGTCACGCCGAAGCGACCGGCGCTCGGCAGCACGCGCGGCAGCGCGCGCTCGGGCACGCCGAACAGCTCCAGCAGCTCCGCGTCCCAGCGCCCGGCGGCGATGTCGTAGAGCAGCGTGCGCGATGCATTCGTCGCGTCGGTCACGTGCTCGCCGGTCAGCTTGAACAGCAGCCACGAGTCGATCGTGCCGAACACGGCTCGCCCCGTCCGCGCGCGCTCGCGCAGCCCGTCGACGTGCTCGAGCAGCCACTCGATCTTCGTCGCCGAGAAGTACGGGTCGAGCACGAGTCCGGTGCGCGCGCGAACGAGCGGCTCGCGGCCGTCGGCGCGCAGGCGCTCGCAGCGCGCCGCCGTGCGCCGGTCCTGCCAGACGATCGCCGCGTGCAGCGGCTCGCCGCTGACGGGGTCCCAGACGCAGACCGTCTCGCGCTGGTTGGCGATGCCGAGCGCACTGACGTCGCCGACGCGCGCGCCGGCGACGGCGAGCGCCTCGCCGACGACGGCGTGCGTCACCTGCCAGATCTCGCGCGCGTCGTGCTCGACCCATCCGGGACGCGGAAAGCGCTGCTCGAACTCGCGATAGGCGCGGCCGACCGGCTCGGCGCGCTCGTCGAACACGAGGCAGGTCGTGCCCGTCGTTCCCTGGTCGATCGCGACGATCATCGCCGCGCGAGCCTATCCCGGCCGAGCGCGCCGCGGGCTAGATACGCGCGGGCGAGATCGCGCAACTGCGCGCCGCGATGGGCGAAGCCCGCGAGCGTGCGCCCGCTCGCGCGGTGCTCGAGCTCGAGCTCCAGCTCGATGACGCGATGCCCGGCGCGAACGGCGTCGATCGTCATGCCAAGCTCCATCCCGAAGCCGTGCGCGAACGGCAGCACGTCGCCGAGCGCGCGCTCGGACAGCGCGCGCTGTCCGGAGATCGGCGCGCTCGTCTCGAGGCCGCAGCGCCGGCGGATCGCCCAGCGGGCGAAGCCGCGCGCGAGGCCGAAGCCGCCGCCGACGCGCGCGGCGAACGCGGCGACGGCGAGGTCGGCGCTGCCGCTCGCGACGGCCTCGACGAGCGCCGCCAGCTCGCCGGCCGAGTCGCCGAGATCGCCGTCGCAGAGCAGGAACACAGGCGCGGGATCGGACGCCCGCGCGCGTGCATCGCCGAGCGCCTCGCGCGCAGCGAGCGTCGCGGCGCCGCCCTTGCCGACCGCGTGAGCGCTGCGCACGACGTGCGCGCCCCGTGCCGCGGCGATGCTCGCGCTCGCGTCGCTCGAGCCGTCGTCGGCGAGCAGCAGATCGCAGTCGGGCAGCGCGCGAGAGAGCGCGTCGAGCGTCGCGCCGAGCTGCTCGGCCTCGTTGCGCGCGGTGACGATTACGAACGTGCTTGCGGCCATCGGCGTGTCGGGCGCGGCGGCTATTGTCGTGAGCCGTCCAGTCGCGATCGGCCCTCGGGAGGTTCACATGTCCGCCGTAGAGGCACACATCACCGGCACCGTATGGAAGATCGAGTGCGCCGTCGGCGACCAGGTCGAGGAGGGCGACACGGTCGCGATCCTCGAGTCGATGAAGATGGAGATGCCGGTCGAGGCCGAGGACTCGGGCAAGGTCAAGGAGATCCTCTGCGAGGAGGGCCAGGCGGTCAACGAGGGCGACACGCTCGTCGTGCTCGAGTAGCGGCGCGCGGCGAGCCGTGCCCGGTTACCGGCCGCGCACAACGCTGCGAGCGGGTGCGGCTCACCGCTCCGATTTCGACCCGGGCGTGTTTGGGTCAGCTGAAGCGGTCGCGGAACGAGTCCGGCAGACCGAACGATCGCCCGCGCGTGCGGGTCCAACGAGCACAGGGGGGTACCTGATGGGTCTCGTGAGCTTCCGTCGCACGAACGTGACGGTGATCGTCTGCGTCGTGGCCGCGTGCCTCGGCGTCTTTGCTTCCAACTCGCTCGCGGCAGCCGGCTTCGGCCCGCTGAGCGGCGAAAGCGGATGCCTCGTCGCGCCGGGACAGAGCAACGCGACGCTCGGCACCGCGCACTGCGGCGTCGGAAAGGGGCTGCTCGGCGCGCACGCCGTCGCCGTCTCGCCCGACGGCGCGAACGTGTACGTCGTCGGCGGCGTCGCAGGCAACAGCGTCGCCCTCAGCTACGGCGCGATCGCGATCCTCAAGCGCGACCCGACGACGGGCGCGATCACCGAAACCGCCTGCCTCAGCTCCGACGGGACCGACGGGCGCGACGGCGCGTCCGGCGCGTGCACGGCGGAACCGTCGCTGCTCGGCGCGAGCGGCGTCGCGGTCAGCCCGGACGGCTCGACCGTGTTCGTCGCCTCGAGCAGCTCCGCGAGCGTCGTCGCCTTCTCGCGCAACCCGGCGACGGGCGCGCTGACCCGGCTCGGGTGCTTCCAGGGCACGCCGCGTCCCGGCGCTCCGTGCGGCGCGGCCGACCTGTTCTCGAGCTCGAGCAGCCTCGCCGTGAGCGCCGATGGAAACGCGCTGTACGTAGCCGCGCCACTCGCCGGAGCGGTCTCGACGCTCGACACGGCGGCGAGCCTGCGCACACCGGCGGGCATCGTTCCGGCGCTGCTTCCGGCCGCGCCGACCACCACGGGCACCTCCAGCGGGACCGACGCCGCGGGCGCCACGACGGGAACCGGGACGGCAGGCGCCGCGACCGGAAGCGGCGCGACGAGCGGCGGCGCGAGCGGCGGCGCGAGCGGCAGCGGCGCCGTTGCGCACTCGGGCCTCGCCGGGATCTTCTCGCCGTCGGTCGTCGGCGACGAACTGCTGAACCCGTGCATCGCCGTCAACGGCCTCGACGGCGCCTGCGCGGTCAGCACGGCGACGCAGTCGCTCGGCAATCTCGCGCTCAGCCCCGACGGCAAGCAGCTCTACGGGGCCGCCCCCGGAAGCGGGGCGATCGACGTGTTCGCGCCGAGCGCGACCGGCGTGTTGAGCGAGACGGGCTGCGTGAAGGTCAACGCGCCCCCCGGCCTGTGCCAAGCCGGCGGACACATGCGGGAACCGACCGAGCTGGCGATCAGCCCGGACGGCAAGAACGTGTACGCCGCGGACGAGACCGACCAGTACGGCTCGGGCATGATCGACGTGCTCTCGCGCGATCCAAGCACCGGCGCGCTCAGCTCGAGCGGCTGCGTCGAATTCGCGCCGAAGCCGGAAAAGCCCGAACCGGAAGAAGGCGAAGAAGAAAGCGAATCGGCGAAGGGCCAGAAGGCATCGCGCGCGAGCGCGGCGGCAAGCGAGCTCGGCTGCTCGAGCGCCCCCGGGCTGAACAGCGTCAGCGCCGTCGCCGTCAGCGGCGACGGCTCGGCGGTCTACGCGATCGGCAGCGGCTCGGCGGCGATCTTCTCGCGCGACGCCGCGAGCGGCCAGCTGACCGAGACCTCGTGCGCGGTCGAAGATGACGAACGGTGCACGAGCCTGCCGGAACTCAGCGGCGTGACCGGCGCGGCGGTGAGCCCAGACGGCCATCAGGTGTACGTCGTCGCGGCGAAGAGCGACGCCGTGATGACGTTTGGGCTCGGCGCCGCGGTGACGACGGCGCGGACGTCGGCGACGCGCGCGGGAACGGCGCGGGTCAGCGTCGCGTGCCCGGCCGGGCTGCACCACGCGTGCAGCGGCCGCGTCCTGCTCACGCACGCGCTCGCGCGATCGGCGCGGCGCGGACGCAACTCGCGCGTGCGACGCGAGACCGTCGGCGTCTCGGGTGCGTTCTCGATCGCGCCGGGGCGGCATGCGAGCGTGCGCGTTCGACTCACGTTCGCCGCGCGCGGCCTGCTCGGGCGGCGTCGTCGGCTCGGGCTGATGGCGGTCGTGCGCGCGAACCCGGCGGCCGGCGGCTCGGGCTACGGCCGCCGCCTCGCGCTGTCGCTGCGTCGCTAGCGGCGGCGTTCCGGGCGGGCGCCGATCGGGCGCCCGCCCGTGCCGCGTCGACGCGAGCCGCGCCCGCCGGCGCCCGCGCGCGTGCGTCCCTGCATTAGCCTGTCGCCGCGATGTCAGAGGACGCCTCAACGCGCGCGCTCGCCGACGGCAAGCTGCTGCTCGACGAGCCGGCGGAGGGGGTCGTGCGCGTGACGATCTCCAACCCGGCGAAGCGCAACGCGCTCGACCACCCGATCCTCGACGCGATCACGGCGTCGCTCGACGCGCTCGCACACGACGGGGCGCGCTGCCTGATCGTGACCGGCGCGAACGGGATGTTCTCCGCCGGCTACGACATCGGCGAGATCCCGGCCGGGGAGTTCGAGGAGCGCGCCGAGCGGCTCGTCGCGCACCCGTTCACCGAAGCGATCGACGCGCTCGAGCGCTTTCCGTATCCGACGCTGGCCGTGCTTCCCGGCCACACGATCGGCGGCGGCCTCGAGCTCGCGCTCGCGTGCGACCTGCGCGTGGCGAAGGATCAGATCAAGCTCGGGATGCCGCCGGCAAAGCTCGGCCTCGTCTACTCGCACACGGGGCTGCGCCGCTTCATCGACGCGATCGGCGCGGCGCGCACGCGCGAGCTGTTCCTGCTCGGCCGCTACGTCGACGCGGCGACGGCGCTGCAGTGGGGGCTCGTCAACCGCGTCGCGGCCGAGGACGAGCTCGAGGCGGTCGCGCTCGACGTCGCCGGCGAGCTGGCCGGCAACGCGCCGCTCTCGCAGGTCGGCAACAAGCGCGTGATCGCGGCGCTGCTCGCGGCCGAGGGCACGCTGCCGCACGACGTCGAGGAGGAGCTGATCGAGTTGCGCCGCGCGTCGTTCGCGTCGAAGGACATGCGCGAGGGAATGCGCGCGTTCGCCGAGCGTCGCGCCCCGCGCTGGCAGAACGAATAGCCGCGCACATCGGCTCGCGAGCGCCCGCGGAGCCGTCCGCAACGCTCCATAACCTCCTCGTCATGCCGCCGCTGATCACCCGCGAGGAGGCGATCGCCCTCGGCGAGATCGAGGATCACGCGCAGATCGAGGCGCTGATCGAGCGCGCGTGGAAGGCGCGCGTCGAGCGCTTCGCCGACTCGACCGACATGTGCTCGCTGGTCAACGCCAAGTCGGGCGGATGCGCGGAGGACTGCGGCTTCTGCGCGCAGTCGCGCTTCGCCGACGCCGAAACGCCGATGCACGCGATGATGGAGCCCGAGCAGATCCTCGAGCACGCGCGCGCCGCGGAGGCGGCGGGCGCGCATCGCTTCTGCATGGTCACGCAGGGCCAGGGCCTCTCCAAGCGCGACTTCCAGAAGTACCTCGAAGGCGTGCGGCTGGTCTCGGAGAAGACGAACCTGAAGCGCTGCGCGTCGGTCGGGCACATCTCGCTCGAGCGCGCACAGGCGCTGCGCGACGCGGGCATCCAGCGCGTGCACCACAACGTCGAGACGGCCGAGAGCTACTACGACGAGGTGACGAGCACCGTGCGCTACGCCGGGCGCCTGCGCACGATCGACGCGGTCCGCGAGGCCGGCTTGGAGACGTGCGTCGGCGGCATCCTCAACCTCGGTGAGACGCGCGAGCAGCGCGTCGAGATGGCGTTCGAGCTGGCGGCGATCGACCCGACGAGCGTGCCGATCAACATGCTGAACCCGCGCCCCGGGACGAAGTTCGGCGACCGCGAGTACATGGACCCGTGGGAGGCCGTCAAGTGGATCGCGATCTTCCGGCTGATCCTGCCGGAGGCGCTGTTCCGGCTGTGCGGCGGGCGCGTCGAGAACCTCGCCGAGCTGCAGGAGCTGGCGGTGCGCGCGGGGATCAACGGCGTGATGATGGGCAACTTCCTGACGACGCTCGGCAACGAGCCGGAGGCCGACCGCGCGATGTTCGAGGAGCTCGGGCTGAACGTCGCGCGCCAGCCGGACAACGCGGCGAACCCGCGCCCGGACAACCGCTCCGGGTGGCTTGCGGGCGAGACGCCCGACGTCGTCGAGGAGCCGTTCGCCGGCGCCGCGCGGACCGTCGACTCGACGCCCGTCGCGACGGCCGCGCCGGACCTGGACGTACGGCTGTGGGACCCGTCGACGCAGTTGCGCTTTCGCGCGAAGCGCTCGGTCCCGCCGCGCCCCGACGGCGCGCCCAATCGCGCGCCGGAGGATCGGCGCCCGCGCGAGCGCCCGCCGGACCGCGAGGCCGACACGGCGAGTCCCGTCGGCGCCGGCTGACGGAACGGACGAGAGCGAGGGAGCGACGATGCACGCGGAGACGGGGGGCGAAGAGATCGAGGAGCGGCTGGCGGAGCTCGAGCGCCTCGGCCTGAGCCGGCGCCTGCGCCTCGTGTCGGGTCCGCAGGGGCCGACGGTGCTGCTCGACGGCAAGCCGGTGCTGCTGCTGTGCTCGAACAACTACCTCGGCCTCGCCGACCACCCGCGCGTGCGCGAGGCGGCGGCCGAGGCGGCGATGCGCTGGGGCGTCGGCGCCGGAGCGTCGCGGCTGATCTCCGGGACGATGACCGTGCACCGCCGCCTCGAGGAGCGTCTGGCGGCGTTCGCCGGCCGTCAGGCGTGCCTGCTGTTCGGCTCGGGCTACCTCGCGAACCTCGGCGTGATCGGGGCGTTGGCCGGCGCCGGCGACACGGTCTTCTCGGACGAGCTCAACCACGCGTCGATCATCGACGGCTGCCGCCTCTCGCGCGCGCAGGTCGTCGTCTACCGTCATCGCGACGCCGAACACCTGCTGTGGAGCATGCGTCGCCACGGGCGCCACCGCGACGCGGACGCGCGCAGCCTCGTCGTGACCGACTCGATCTTCTCGATGGACGGCGACATCGCGCCGCTGGCGGAGATCGTCGAGCTCGCGCACGCGTTCGGCGCACGCGTCGCGGTCGACGAGGCGCACGCGACCGGCACGTACGGTCCCGACGGGCGCGGCGCGCTCGCGCAGGCCGGCCTCGAGGGCGAGGTCGACGCGATCGTCGGAACGCTCGGCAAGTCGCTCGGTTCATACGGAGCGTACGTGTGCGGCGACGAGTCGACGATCCGCTACCTGCTGAACACGGCGCGCTCGTTCATCTTCTCGACCGCGCCCTCGCCGCCGGCGATCGCCGGAGCGCTGGCGGCGCTCGGGCTGCTCGAGGACCGTCCGCACCGCGTCGAGCGGCTGGCGGCGAACGCACGCGCCCTGCGCCGCTCGCTCTCCTCGGAGGGCTTCGACGTGAGCGAGGGCGACATGCACATCGTGCCGCTCGTCGTCGGCGACGAGCACGACACGCTGCGACTCTGTCAAGCGGCGATCGAGCAGGGCGTGTTCGCGCAGGCGATCAGGCCGCCCACGGTGCCCGCCGGAACCTCGCGCCTGCGCTTGGCGACGATGGCGTCGCACACGGCGAGCGACATGCGCCTGGCGGCCGAGGTGCTCGCCGCCGCGGCGCGCAAGCTCGGGCTCGATCCGGCCGCGATCGGAACGCCGCCCGGCGATCCGGAGGCGCCGGCGGAGCCCGCGCCGGAGCCATACGAGGAAGACCCCTACGTGGAGCCCGAGCGCGAGCGCGCGCCGGCGGGCGGAGGAGCGGCTCCGTCGGCGCCGTTCGACATCGAGGCGCCGCGGCCGCGGCGCCCGCCGGCGCCGGTCGCGAGCGCAGGTGCAGAGCAAGCGCGAGCGCCGTTCGACGGTGAGCGCGAAGGCGCCGTCGCGAACGCCGCCTAGCTTCACGACGCGTGCGCGGCCTGTTCGTCACCGGCACCGACACGGACGTCGGCAAGACGGTGCTCGCCGCGGCCCTGCTCGCGGCGATCGCAGCGACGGGAGAGCCGGTGGCGGCGCACAAGCCCGCCGTCAGTGGCCTCGACGAGCCGCCGGGCGGCGATCCGCGCGCGCCGCGATGGCCGCCCGACCACGAGCTGCTCGGCGCCGCGGCGGCGATGGCGCCAGAGGACGTCGCGCCGCTGCGCTTCGGGCCTGCCGTCTCGCCTCAGCTCGCGGCCGAGCTCGACGGCGAGCCGCTCGCGCGCGAGCGCGTGCTCGACGCGGCGCGCGCGGCGCTCGCCTCGGCGTCGGCGCACGGGAACGGAGCGGAGCCGGCGACGCTGATCCTCGAGGGCGCCGGCGGCCTGCTCTCGCCGCTCGCCGAGGAGCTGACGGTGTGCGACCTCGCGGTCGAGCTGCGCCTGCCGCTGCTGATCGCCGCGCGGCCGGGGCTCGGCACGATCAACCACACGCTGCTGACGCTGCAGTCGGCGCGCGCCGCCGGGCTGACCGTGCGCGCGGTCGTGTTGACGCCGTGGGGTGAGCGCCCGTCGCGTCTGGAGCGCTCGAACCGCGAGCAGATCGCGCGCCTTGGCTTCGTCGAGGTGGCCACGCTGCCACGCGCCGCCGGCCCCGAGCTCGCCGAGCTCGCGCGCGTCGGCGAGGAGCTGCCGTGGCGGCGCTGGCTCGGGCAGCGCGCGGCGGTCGCCTCCGCGCCACGCGCCGTCGCTTAGGTCATACGACGGCCGCGTAAAGGCTCAGTCCGAGCCGGCGCGCGCCGCCGCGACGATCGCCTCGCTCACGCGCGCGAGGTCGCCGGGCTCGATCGCGTACGGCGGCATCGCGTAGACGAGGTCGCGAAACGGCCGCAGCCAAACGCCGCGCTCGACGGCGGCGCTCGTCGCCGCCACGACGTCGACGTCACGCTCGAGCTGCACGACGCCGATCGCGCCGAGCACGCGCACGTCGGCGACGCCCGGCATCGCGCGCGCCGGCGCGAGCCCCTCGCGCAGCCCGCGCTCGATCGCCGCGACGCGAGCGCGCCAGCCGTCGGGGCCGTAGCCGTCGAGCAGCACGTCGAGCGAAGCGAGCGCGACGGAGCACGCGAGCGGGTTGGCCATGAACGTCGGCCCGTGCATCAGCCCGCCGCCCTCGCCCGAGGAGATCGCCGCGGCGACCTCGCGCGTGCACAGCGTCGCCGCGAGCGTCATGTAGCCGCCGGTCAACGCCTTGCCGACGCACATCACGTCCGGCGCGACGCCCGCGTGCTCGCACGCGAACAGCGCGCCCGTGCGCCCGAAGCCGGTCGCGATCTCGTCGAGCACGAGCAGCAGGCCGCGCTCGTCGCACAGCTCGCGCAGCAGCCGCACGCACGCCGGCGAGTGAAAGCGCATCCCGCCCGCGCCCTGCACGACCGGCTCGACGACGATCGCCGCGAGCTCGCCTGCGTGACGCTCGACCAGCTCGCGCACGCCGCGCGCCCAGCGCTCGTCGAGACCGGCGTCGAACCCGTCCGGCGGACGCTCGGCGAACACGTGCTCGGCGAGCACGCCCGTGAACAGGCTGTGCATGCCGCCAACCGGGTCGCACACGGCCATCGCGCCGAACGTGTCGCCGTGGTAGCCGCCCCTGACCGTCAAGAGGCGCGTGCGCTCGGGGCGGCCCCGTCCGCGCTGGAACTGCAACGCCATCTTGATCGCCACCTCGACCGAGACCGAGCCGGAGTCGGCGAAGAAGACCGCCTCCAGGCCCTCCGGCGCGAGCTCGAGCAGCCGCTCGGCGAGCCGCACGCCCGGCTCGTGCGTGAGCCCACCGAACATCACGTGCGACATCCGCCCGAGCTGCGCCGTCACCGCCGCGTCGAGCGCCGGCTCGCGATAGCCGTGGATCGCGCACCACCACGACGCCATCCCGTCGATCAGCTCGCGTCCGTCGGCCAGCCGCAGGCGCACGCCCTCCGCCGAGACGACCGGCAGCGGCGCCATCGCGCCCGGCAGCGCGCCGTACGGATGCCACACGTGCTCGCGATCGAACGCGAGCAGCTTCTCCCAACGACTCATCGCCGCACTGCCGCGCAGTGCGCCGCTAGGACGGTCGCGGGTCGAGCGAGGCAAGGACGCAGGGAGCGTGGCGTGCTCTGCACGCGAGCGACCGAGGACGCCGCCTCGCGAAGGCCCGCGGGCGTCCTAGTCCTCGTAGGGGACGAATTCGCGCTTGCGCGCGCCGCACACCGGGCAGAACCACGTGTCCGGGATGTCCTCGAATGCCGTGCCCGGCGGAATGCCGCCGTCGGGGTCGCCTTCGTCGGGGTCGTAGATGAATCCGCACGACTCGCAGATCCAGCGCTGCAACGTCTTCGTCGAAGTGCTCATGCGAGGAAGATTACCGCCAGGTAGGGTCCGCGGATGAGCGCTCGCGGGGAGAGCGGGGTTTCTACGGGCGGGCCTGCGCCCGACGAGCGCCCGGCCGGCTCCGCAGCCTCACCTGACTCCGCGCCCGCGCCGGGCGAGGAGCTCAACGCCGGTCCGGCGACGACGCCGCGCCAGGCCGCCAGCGTGATCCTGCTGCGCGGTGGCGCCGAGCGTCTCGAAGTCCTGCTCGTGCGACGCACGCCTCACGCCCGTTTCATGGGCGGCGTCTGGGTGTTCCCCGGCGGCGCCGTCGACGCCGGCGAGGGCGACGGCGACGAGGCGCACCGCGCCGCCGCCGTGCGCGAGCTGCGCGAGGAGGCCGCGATCGCGCTCGAGGACCCGCGCGCGCTCGTCAAGTTCTCGCGCTGGATCACGCCCGCGCAGGTGCAGATCCGCTACGACACGCACTTCTTCCTCGCGCCGCTGCCCGACGGGCAGGAGCCGGAAGTCGACGGCGAGGAGATCGTCGACCTCGGATGGTTCGCGCCGCAGGCGGCGCTCGAAGCGCACGCCGAGCAGCGGATCGCGCTCGTCTTCCCGACGATCAAGCACCTCGAGCAGCTGCGCGCGTTCGCGTCCGTCGAGCAGCTGACCGCTCACGCTCGCGAGCGCGACGTGCTGCCGATCGAGCCGCGCGTCGTGCTCGAGGGCGAGGTCGCGCGCGTCGTGCTCCCCGGCGAGCCCGGCTACTGAGCCGCGCCGGCGAGCGCCGGTGCGTGCTCAGCCCTGTTGCTGGGCGACGACGTGCGTGACCGCGTTGATCAGCGCCAGGTGCGTGAACGCCTGCGGGTAGTTGCCGAGGTGGCGACCGCTCGACGCCTCGAGCTCCTCGCCGTACAGCTCCAGCGGCGAGGCGTATGACAGCAGCCGCTCGCACAGGTGCTGCGCGTCGCGATGATCGCCGATCTCCGACAGCGCCGAGACGAGCCAGAACGAGCACATCAGGAACGTGCCCTCCTTGCCGTGCAGCCCGTCGTCGGTTTCTTCGGTGCGGTAGCGCAACACGAGGCCGTTCTCGGTCAGTTCGTCGCGGATCGCGCGCACCGTCGCGCAGACGCGTTCGTCGTCCGGCGGCAGGAAGCGCAGGAGCGGCACGAGCAGCGTCGAGGCGTCGAGCGCGTCGGTGTCGTAATGCTGGCGAAAGACGCCGCGCGAGTCGACGCCGTGCTCGAGGATGTCCTCACGCACTTCGTCGGCGATCCCCTGGAATTCCTTCGCCGACTCCGTGTGTCCACGCCGTTCGCCCAGCCGCGCGCCACGATCGAGCGCGACCCAGCACATCAGCTTCGAGGAGACGTAGTGCTGCGGCTGGCCGCGCGCCTCCCAGATCCCCTGGTCGGGCTGCTTCCACACGGCCGCCGCGCATTTGACCTGGTCGATCAGCACGGGCCACAGCCGCTCGGGGATGTGGTCGCGCTGCTTGGAGTGCAGGTAGACCGAGTCGAGCACCGCGCCGAACACGTCGTTCTGGCGCTGGTTGTAGGCGCCGTTGCCGACGCGCACGGGCTTCGCGCCCTCGTAGCCCTTGAGATGGTCGAGCGTCGACTCCTCGAGGTCTTTCTCGCCTCTGACGCCGTACATGATCTGCAGCGAGCCGTCCTCGTTGCGCGGGACTTCGGCGACGTACTCGATGAAGTCGTCCGCCTCCCAGTCGAGACCGAGCGCGTGCAGCGCCCACAGCGTGAACGACGCGTCGCGCATCCAGCAGAAGCGGTAGTCCCAGTTGCGCTCGCCGCCCGGCGTCTCCGGCAGCGACGTCGTCGGCGCGGCGACGAGCGCGCCCGTGGGCATGAACGTCAGCCCCTTCAGCACGAGCGCCGAGCGCTGCAGGTGGGCGCGCCACGGATGGTCGGGATACGTGCCTTCCGCCAGCCAGCCGCGCCAGAAGTGGCCCGTCCGGCTGATGATCTGTTCGGCTTCCTCGGCCGTGTGCGGACCGCCGCGCGACTCCGTCCAGGAGATCGCCGAGAAGCGTTTCTCGCCCTCGGACATCGTGTGGCGCCCGTGCGTGCGGTTGCCCTCGATGCCCATCCGGATGTCGCTGTACAGCCTGAACATCGTCCTGCCGTCGGACGCGTCCATCGCGAGCGCGTCGTGCGCGTGCGGCGCCTCGGGCGCCTCCGACTCGAGCTCGACCTTCCGCCACTCCGCCGGCGTCGCGCCGTAGTCGAGCATCGGCTCGCACACGACCTCGACCTGCACCTGGCCCTGAACGCATTCGACCATCCGCACGAGCAGGTGGTCGGCGTCGAAGTCCGTCGGCGGGCGCGTGTGGCTCGAGCCGTGCTCGTTGTCGTGCCATTCGCCGATCGCCAGCGCGTCGATGACGCGGATCCAGCCCTGCGGCGTCATCCACGTCGTCTCGATCATGTTCGTCCCCGGGATGTAGCGCCGGCCGGCCGGCACGTACAGCCCGTACGGTCCGACGCGCCACGACCCCGCGCCGCGGTCGAGCAGCGCGCCGAACACCGACGGCGAGTCGAAGTACGGCACGCACATCCACTCGATCGACCCGTCCGATGCGACCAGCGCGCCCGTGTGGCAGTCCGACAGGAAGCCGTAGTCGCCGATCGGCGGGAACGGAGAGCTCGACGTGCTTCCCGGCGCGATCACCGGAGCCGCGGCGCCCGACGCGTTCTCCGCGGCGCCGTCCTGCGCAGTCGTCCCTGCGCGGGGCACGAACGATGGGAAGCGACTGGGCATCTGTCTCGAACGCTAGCGGGGTACGCTGCAAGAGGACGGCAGTGAGCGACCAGACCTTCACCAAGCACCCCCCCGACGCGCGCCTGCTCGAAGGGCGCTGCGCGCTCGTCACGGGCGGCGACTCCGGCATCGGCCAGGGCGTCTGCTTCGAGCTCGCCGCGCACGGCGCGGCCGTCGCGGTCAACTACGTCGGCGCGCCAGACGCGGCCAACAAGATCGTCGGCGAACTCGAGGACGCCGGCGCCGAGGCGCTCGCCGTGCAGATGGACGTCGCGAGCGAGAGCGACGTGCAGCGGGCGTTCGCCGAAACGCGCGACGCCCTCGGCGACGTCGACCTACTCGTCAACAACGCCGGCGTTGAGCACCCGTACGTGCTGCTCGATATGCCGCTGGCGGCCTGGCAGAAAGTGATCGACGTCAACCTCACCGGCGCGTTCCTCTGCTCACGCGAGGCCGCTCGCGCGATGCGCGACGCCGGGTCGCACGGGACGATCGTCAACATCTCGAGTGTCCACGAGCAGATCTCGTGGGAGCGCTTCTCGCACTACTGCGCCTCGAAGGGCGGCATGAAGCTGTTCGCGCAATCGATTGCGAAGGAGCTCGCGCCGCTCGGCATCCGCGTCGTCAACGTCGCCCCCGGCGCCGTCGACACGCCGATCAACAAGTCGGTGCTCGAAAACCCCAGGGAAAGCGCGACCGTCCTCTCCGAGGTGCCGCTCGCTCGCTGGGGGCACGTCAACGACGTCGCGCAAGCCGTTGCCTGGCTCGCCTCCGAGCAGGCCTCCTATGTGACCGGCGCGACGCTGTTCGTCGACGGCGGCATGACGCTGTACCCGCGCTTCACCTGAGCCGCCGGCCCTCGACGCCAGCCGGAGCGAGCGTCGGGCCGGGCGTGGGCGCTCCACTCGCGCCGCGGCTCACCACGGCCGGCCCTCGAAGCTCGGGCGCTGCACTCCGCGCGGCAGCACTTCATCCTCTTCGAGCTTGTCGAGGTGCGCCGCGAGCGTCGCCGTCGCCGCCGGGCGCAGCTCCTCGGGCACGTCGCCCCACACCGCGTCGAGCAGGTCCGGCACGCTTCGCAGCCCTTCGTTGAGCGCGATGATCAGCATGTTTTCGCGGTCGATGCGGTGCGCGATGTACTCCTCGAGCTTCTCGCGCGCGTCCCACACGATCTCGCCGTGCCCCGGGCACAGCACGTTGAAGTCGTCGCGCAGCCGCAGGCGCGTCAACGCCAGCAGGTACCCCGACATCGCGCCCGGGTGCGGCGTGATCAGCACGCTGCCGTCGCCGAGCACCGCGTCGCCCGTGAAGCACGCGCCGTCGGCGATGAACGCGTAGTGGTCTTCGGCGTGGCCCGGCGTTTGCACGGCCTCGAACGGCCCGAAGCGAACCTCCTCGGCGAGCCGCACGTCCGCGTCGCGCCGCGCCGCGGCGAGCGGCGCCGGGTGCACTTCCAACAACGTCTCGAGCGCCTCGTCGTGGTCTTCGTGCCCGTGCGTCAGCACCACCCCGCCGAGCCCGCCGCGCGCGTCGATCGCCGCCATCAGCCGTCGCACGTGCACGTCGATCAGCGGCCCCGGGTCGACGACCCACGCGGGACGTCGTCCGACGATCCACGTGTTCGTGCCTGTGAGCGTCAGCGGCCCCGGGTTCGGCGCGCGCAGGCGCAGGATGTCGTAGTCGCGCAGCAGCCCCGCATCCGAGCGGGCCTCGACCGTATCCGATGCCCCGATCGGCTCGGAATCCGGCGAAATAGAACCGTTCATCGGGCCCGGACGTTAGCTGACACGCCGGGCGGTTGAATTGCCGACGAATCGAACCGTCCGCCGCTCGATCGGCCCGAAATCCTCACCAGACCTGTGCAGTGCGGCGCAACGCGCCGCACCTCCTACTCGAGGTTGGCCATCACGTGCTTGACCACCGTGTAGTCCTCCAGCGAGTACACGCTCAGGTCCTTGCCGTACCCCGACTCCTTGAAGCCGCCGTGCGGCATCTCCGAGACGAGCGGGATGTGGTCGTTGATCCACACGCACCCGAAGCGCAGCGCGCGCGAGACGCGCAGCGCGCGCCCGATGTCGCGCGTCCACACCGACGACGCGAGCCCGTAGCGCGTGCTGTTCGCCCACGCAATCGCCTGCTCCTCGTCGCTGAACCGCTGCACCGTGATCACCGGGCCGAAGATCTCGCGCTGGATCATCTCGTCGTCCTGCTGCAGGCCCGCGACGACCGTCGGCTCCAGGTAGAAGCCCGGCCGCTGCGGCTCCACGCCGCCCGTCACGATCTCCGCGCGCTGCGGGCGGCGCTCGAGAAAGCCCTCGACGCGCTCGCGCTGGCGCTTGGAGTTGACCGGACCGAGCGTCGTCTCCGGCGAGAGCGTGTCGCCGATCACGAGGCCCTTCGCCTGCTCGGCGAGCCCCGCGACGACGTCGTCGTAGACGTTGCCCGCGGCGAGCACGCGCGTCGCCGCCGTGCAGTCCTGCCCCGCGTTGTAGTAGCCCGTGCCGGCGATCGTCTCAAGCGCCGACTCCAGGCTGACGTCGTCGAACACGACGACCGGCGCCTTGCCGCCGAGCTCCAGGTGCACGCGCTTGAGCGTGTCCGCCGCCGTGCGCGCGAGGTGCTTGCCCGTCTCGACCGAGCCCGTCAGCGCGAGCATGTCGACGTCCGGATGCGAGATCAGCGCCTCGCCCGTCGGCTCGCCCGGCCCGGTGATGACGTTCAGCACCCCCTTCGGCAGGATCTCCGCCGCCAGCTCGGCGAGCCGCAGCGTCGTCACCGGCGTCGTCTCGGCCGGCTTCAGCACGACCGTGTTGCCCGCCGCGAGCGCCGGCGCGATTTTCCAGATCGCCATCATCAGCGGGTAGTTCCACGGCGTCACCTGGCCGATCACGCCGACCGCCTCGCGCCGCGTGAACGACGTGTAGCCCTCCATGTACTCGCCCGCCGCGCGCCCCTCGAGCACGCGCGCCGCGCCTGCGAAGAAGCGCAGGTTGTCGACCATCACCGGCACCTCGTCGCTCTTGACCGCCTCGATCGGCTTGCCCGCGTTGAGCGCCTCCAGGCGCGCGATCTCCTCGCCGTGCTGCTCGAGCGCCGACGCGATCTCGAGCAGCGCCTCCGAGCGCTGCTGCGGCGTCGTCCGCGACCACCCCTCGAACGCGCGCCGCGCGGCGGCGACCGCGCGCTCGACGTCCTCCGCGCTCGAGCGCGGCGCGCGCGCGATCTCCTCGCCCGTCGCCGGGTTCAGCACCGGTTCGGTCTCGCCGGAGGCCGGGCCGACCGGCTCGCCGTCGATGAAGTTGCTGAGCGTCTCTACCGTCGCCGCCATCTCGCTCCCTTTCCGCTCTATGCCGTCTGGGGTATGCCGAGCGCTTGCGCGACGGCCGGGTGTGTGATCTCGCCTGCCCGCACGTTCAGTCCGGGCCGCAAGCCGGCGTTGGCGTGCAACGCCGCTTCGACGCCGCGCTCGGCGAGCTCGATCGCGTACGGCAGCGTCGCGTTCGTCAGCGCGTACGTGGAGGTGATCGGCACCGCGCCCGGCATGTTCGTCACGCAGTAGTGCGTGATCCCGTCGACCTCGTACGTCGGCTGCGAGTGCGTCGTCGGACGCGACGTCTCGAAGCAGCCGCCCTGGTCGATCGACACGTCGACGAGCACCGCGCCCGGCTTCATCAGCTTCAGCTGCTCGCGCGTGACGACGTGCGGCGCGCGGCCGCCCGGGAGCAGCACCGCGCCGATCACCAGATCGGCGAGCGGCAGCATCTGCTCGATCGCGAGCGTCGAGGAGTAGACCGTCGACGCGCGCCCGCCGAACGCCACTTCCAGTTCGCGCAGCCGGTCGATCGAGCGGTCGAACACGAACACGTCCGCCTCCATCCCGATCGCGATCAAAGCCGCGTTCATCCCGACGACGCCGCCCCCGATCACGAGCACCGTCGCCGCCGCCACACCCGGCACGCCGCCGAGCAGGATCCCGCGCCCGCCGAGCGGCTTCTCGAGCATGAACGCGCCCGCCTGCGTCGCGATCTTGCCGGCGACCTCGCTCATCGGCGCGAGCAGCGGCAGGCGTCCGGCGGCGTCCTCGACCGTCTCGTACGCGATGCACGTCGCGCCGGACTCCTGCAGCCCGCGCGCGAGCTCCGGCTCGGCCGCGAGGTGCAGGTACGTGAACAGCGTCTGCCCCAGGCGCAGCATCGCGACCTCGACCGCCTGCGGCTCCTTCACCTTCAGCACGAGCTCGGCCTCCGCGAACACCGTCTGCCCGTCGGGCACGATCTGCGCGCCCTGCGCGCGGAACTCGTCGTCGCCCATCGCGCTGCCCTCGCCCGCGCCGGCCTGCACCAGCACCTCGTGCCCGCGCGAGGTCAGCTCGCGCACCCCCGCCGGCGTGATCGCCACGCGGTACTCGTCCGACTTGATCTCGCTCGGCACGCCGATTCTCATCGTCCGCTCGCTCCGTTCTCTGTTCGCACTCTCGACGCGCCGCCCGGGCATGTCGTCTTCCATCCAAAGATCCTCACCTTGCGAGCTCCCTCCCGCGCAGGGCCAGCCAGAACTCGATCCGGTCGCGCGCGCTCGAGAAGTCGCGACCCGTCAGCTGCTCGACGCGACGCACGCGATAGCGCAGCGTGTGGCGGTGGCAGTACAGCGCGCTCGCCGCCTTCTCCCAGTGCCCGTTGTGTTCGATGAACGTGTCGAGCGAGCGCAACAGCTCCTCGCCGTAGTCGCCGTCGCCCTGTTCGACCGGCCCGAGCACGCCGCGGCAGTACGACAGCAGCGCGTCGTCGTCCTGGATCGACAGCAGCAGCTGGAACGCCCCGAGGTCGCGGTAGGAGGCGACCTCCGGCGCGCTGCCGTTCTGCAGGCGCACCGCCTCGAGCGCACAGCGCGCCTCGTGGAAGCACAGCCGCAGCGCCTGCGCCGCGCCCGCGCGGCTCGCCGACGCGCGCACCGCGCCGACGCGCGACTGCAGCTCCTCGCGCAGCTTGCGCGCGAGCTCGACCGGCTCGCACCCCTCCACGTCGATCACCGCGCACAGCAGCCCCGCGCGGATCGCCACGAGGCTGTGCCTGCGCTCCCGCTCGAGCGCGCGTTCCAGCGGCGCCGCCGCGCCCGCCGGGTCGTCGAGCGCGAACGCGAGCACCGCGACCTGCTCGCCGATCCCGAACGGCCGCAGCCGCGCCTGCAGCTCCTCCGGGTACAGGTGGCCGGTCAGCGCCTCCGCCAGCACGTCGCCGGCCATGTTGCGCTGCAGCATTTCGTAGCGCTCGTTGACGAGCTGCGCGAACGCGCGCTCGGTGATCGCGATGAACGGCAGCTCGTACGGCACCTCGAACAGCGGGAAGCCGCGCTTGTGCGCCGCCGTCACGAGCGCCGCCGGCAGCCGCTTGTGCTTGAACCCCGTCCCGAACCCGAGCCCCGCGATGCGGTGCTCGGCGAGCCGCTCGATCAGCTCGCGCTGGCTCTTCGGCCCCTTCAGCTGGATGCCCGTCGTCAGCAGCAGCTCCCCGCCGCGCAGCCACGGCGTCGGGTCCTCGAGCTCGGTGCTGTGCACCCAGCGGACGTGCGCCTGCGCGGCCTCATGACCGCTCGCGAGCTCGAGGCCGAGCTCGGCGATCAGGCTTTCGACGGTGAGCTCCACGCCGCCATCCGCTCGCACGCCTCGCTCAGCACCGGCCGCAGGATCCCGACGATCTCCTCGAACTGCTCGACCCCCGCGATCAACGGCGGCGAGAGCTGCACGATCGGGTCGCCGCGATCGTCCGTGCGGCAGATCAGGCCCCGCCGGTACAGCTCGCCCGAGAGGAAGCCGCGCAGCAGGTGCTCCGATTCGGCGTCGTCGAACGTCTCCTTCGTCTCCTTGTCCTTGACCAGCTCGATCGCGTGGAAGTACCCCGCGCCGCGCACGTCGCCGACGATCGGCAGGTCGCGCAGGCCGTCGAGCATCTCGCGGAACAGCCCCTCGTTCTCGCGCACGTTCCCGTTGAGGTCCTCGCGCTCCATCAGCTCGATGTTCGCGAGGCCGACCGCGCACGCGACCGGGTGCCCGCCGAACGTGAACCCGTGCACGAACGACTCCTTGCCCTTCAGGAACGGCTCGGCGATGTGGTCGCCGGCGATCACCGCGCCGAGCGGCGCGTACGCCGAGCTGATCCCCTTCGCCGTCGTGATCATGTCCGGCTGGTAGTCGAACCGTTCGCAGCCGAACCAGTGCCCGAGCCGGCCCCACGCGCAGATCACCTCGTCGGAGATCAGCAGCACGCCGTGGCGGTCGCAGATCTCGCGCACGCGCTGGAAGTAGCCGTCCTGCGGCACGAAGCAGCCGCCGCCGTTCTGCACCGGCTCGAGGATCACCGCCGCGACCGTGTCCGCGCCCTCGAATTCGATCGCCTGCTCGATCGCGTCCGCCGCCCACAGCTCGTCGCGATCCTCTTTCCAGCGGTAGGAGTTCGTGTTCGGCACGTGCGCGCCGCCCGGCGTCAGCGGCTCGAACGGCTCGCGCAGCGGCGGCAGCCCCGTAGCCGTCAGCGCGCCCATCGACGTGCCGTGGTAGGCGAGATGGCGCGAGATCAGCTTGTGCCGGTTCATCTCGCCGCGCGCGCGCTGGTAGGACTTCGCGAGCTTCCACGCCGACTCGACCGCCTCCGAGCCGCCCGAGGTGAAGAACACGCGGTTGAGGTTGCCCGGCGCGAGGCCCGCGATCCGCGCCGCCAGCTCGATCGCCGGCGGGTGCGCGTAGCTCCAGTTCGTGTAGAAGCCGAGCTGCTTCGACTGCGCCGCCGCCGCCTCGCCGAGCTCGGCGCGGCCGTGACCGACGTTGACACAGTACAGCGCCGACAGCCCGTCGAGGTAGCGCTTGCCGTGCTCGTCGTACACGTAGCACCCCTCGCCGCGCACGATCACCGGCACCGCGTGGTGCTCGTCGTAGGAGCCCATCCGCGTGAAGTGCATCCACAGGTTGCGCCGAGCCAGCTGCTGCAGGCGATCCGGGTCTTCGGCCAGCGCCATGCCGGCCGGCCCGGGCGCCCACGGCGTCCCGGTCGACTCGCTCTCGCTCCCCGCGGCGGCCTCGCTCGACGGGGCGACTTGGTCCAGGTCTGCCATGTCAGCCATCGATCTTCTCCCTGATGAAAGCGCCGGTAGCCCATCCATTGCGGATAGACACTCAGGACAACCGTACTGCGCCGCCCACGCCCACTCAAGTATGCCTTCGGTCAAGAACCTTCCAGCTCGTTGGACCATATGTACAAACCGGGCCAGCTCTTTTGGGAAATGTGCCCCTTGCGCCGCGCACCCCTCGAGCCGTAGCTTTTGCCTGCGGCAAGCGACGGCTTGCGCGACAACCAGAGAGAGGAAGCCGATGGCCACCGAGAGCGGCGCCGAACCCGCGCAGCAGGCGCACCACCACGGCGTGATGGACAAGGGGCTGAAGAAGGGCGCGATCGGCTACGTCTCGAACATCGTCATCGGCGTCGCCTCGACCGCCCCCGCCTACTCGCTCGCGGCGACGCTCGGCTTCATCGTCGCCGTCAAAGGCGTCGGCGTGCACGCGCCCGCGGTGATGCTCGTGGCGTTCATCCCGATGCTGCTCGTCGCCTCGGCCTACAAATACTTCAACCGCGCCGACCCCGACGCGGGGACGACCTTCGCCTGGACGACGCGCGCGTTCGGCCCGGTGACGGGCTGGCTGAACGGGTGGGCGATCTTCCTCGCCGACCTGATCGTGATGGCCTCGCTGTCGGACATCGCCGCCGATCTACACGTTCAAGCTGTTCGGCTTCAGCGAACTCGGCGGCTCGAAAGCGGCGATCATCGTCGCGGCGGTCATCTGGATCGCGGTGATGACGTGGATCTGCTACCGCGGCATCGAGCTCTCCGCGCGCATCCAGCAGGCGCTGCTGGGAGCCGAGGTGCTGATCCTCGGGCTGTTCTCCGTCGTCGCGTTCGTGAAGGTGTACGGCAGCCACCCGCCGTCCGGCTCGATCAAGCCGTCGTTGTCGTGGATCAACCCGTTCGCGATGAACTTCAGCGATCTCGTCGTCGCGCTGCTGCTGGCCGTGTTCATCTACTGGGGCTGGGATTCGGGGGTCGCCGTCAACGAGGAGTCAGAGGATCCGGCGAACGGCCCGGGGAAGGCGGCGGTCATCTCGACGGTCCTGCTCGTGCTGATCTACGTGGTCGTGACCGGGGCCGCCCAGTCCTTCCACGGGGTCGGCTTCCTGACGAACGAAGCCAACCAGGAAGACGTCCTCAACGCACTCGGCACCGGCGTCCTCGGCAGCACGCTCAACAAGCTCCTCGTGATCGCCGTGCTCACCTCGGCGTCGGCCTCGACGCAGACCACGATCCTGCCGACCGCGCGCACGACGCTGTCGATGGCCCACTGGAAAGCCGTCACCAGCCTGCTCTCGCGCGTCCACAAGCGCTACCTGACCCCGACCGTCTCCACGCTCGGCTTCGGGCTGCTGTCGATCGTGATCACGATCGTGCTGCTGCTCCTCTCCTCGAGCGTGCTCGAAGACTCGCTCACCGCGATCGGCTTCCCGATCTGCTTCTACTACGGCTTCACCGGAGTCGCCTGCGCCTACTACTACCGACACGAGCTGACCAAGAGCGCGCGCTACTTCCTGCTGCTCGGCGCCGGGCCGGTGCTCGGCGGGCTGATCCTGTTCGGAATCGGGGTCAAGGCGGCCTTCTACTACGGCCACGCGGCGAACGTCGGCTCCAAGCCGATCCTCGGCATCACGCTGCCGCTGTGGTTCGGCATCGGCGGGATGATCCTCGGCGGCGTCATCATGATCGTCTCGCGACCGTTCTTCCGCGAGTTCTTCTCACGCAAGACTGAAACGGCGCCGCCCGGCGTGCTCGAGCACCCGCTCGCCACGATCCCCCCGCCCGTCGGCTTCGGAGAGACGTAGCCCGAGCTGTTAGACTGGGCAGCCTCCAAGGTGTGCCGACAGTCGCGGCTCACTTGGCCTCCATCTTTCGGGCACGGTAGACGATGTCTGCGGGGATGCGTCCCTGGGTGAGCCGTCCGTGGTGGACGCGGTCGTTGTTGTAGAAGTGCAGGTAGGTGTCGAGCTCTCTTCTCAGCCCGGTGTAGCGCGGATATAGGTAGCGGGCGAATGCGGGTCGCCAGCACTCGTCGAGGATCGTCTTGTGGAGCGCCTCAACGTTTCCGTTGGTTTGCGGGCGTCCGGCGTGGATGCGGCTGTGGCGGGCCTTGAGCTTCTCGAGAGTGCGTGTGAAATCCAGGCCGCGGAACTCGTTGCCATTGTCTGAGAGCATCCGCTCCAGCTGCCAGCCGGCGTCCTTGAGCTCTTTGGCGACGCGCTCGGCGAGCTTTGAGGTCTGTCGTGCGGTGGGATTGCCTTGCTTGCAGATCACGAGCTCTGCCCAGGCGTAGGAGGAGGCGATGTCGATCGCGGTGAGCTGCCAGATCGCCCCGTCGGTGTCCTTCAACCGTCCGACGTAGAAGCAGTCGATCCCGACTAGCTCGCCGGGCCTTTCGAGGTCAATGTGCTGCTCTGGACCGGGATCGCGGGGAGGCTCGTAAGGGGCGGCATAGCCGGCGATTAGCCCGAGGCGCTTGGCGCGGGTATTCAGCCCGTGGCGGCAGAGGACCTTCCACACACCGTTCGGGGAGACCACGATCGCGCCCCACTTCTCCCTCGCCAGCTCAGAAGCGACCCGTCTGGGCCCGAGCCCTGGGTGAGCGATCGAGAACGACACGATCCGCTCCTCGATCATCTTCGGCAGGGCGTTTGGCATCTGCGGACGGCGGCGCTCCCTGGGCCTGAGCATCTCCAGTCCATGCCGGTCGACCTGGCGCTTCCATGCGTAGTAGGTGGAGCGGTGCACCCCGAACGTCCGGCACGCCGCCGAGACACTCGTCCTCGCTGCCTGCGCAAACAGCTGTTGGCGGTAGCCGAACAGCACGTCATCCTTGGTCATATGGCTCTACTCCTCTTCACTTTGGCGGTGAAGGAGGCAGCCTGAGCCACGGTGCAGACGGGTCCCGCCGATCGGCGGGACCCGTCTGACCTCAAAGACCTATCGAACCCCCAACTGTCGGGAGCACTCGGAGGCAGGCCATGTTAGACGGCGAGCTCGCGCACGCCGTGCGGCGCGCCGAGCTCGGCGAGCTTCTCGAGGAACGGCTGCGGCGGGAACGCCTCCGGGCCGAGCACGCCCGCGCCCTTCCACACGCCCTCGTCCAGCAGCTCCAGCGCGACGACCGGGTTGACGGCCGTCTGCCAGACGACCGCCTGGCTGCCGTATTCGCGCATCGTGTGCTCGTTGTCGACCACGTGGTACAGGTATGTCGAGCGCGGCGCGCCGTCCTTGCCCGTGCCGCGAACCCACGTGCCGGCGCACGTGCGGCCGGTCATCCGCTCGCCGAGCGTCGCCGGGTCGGGCAGCGCCGCCGCGACGACGTCGCGCGGCGCGATCTTAACGTCGCGGACCGACACCGGCTCGGTCGCGTCCAGGCCGAGCTTGTGCAGCGTGCGCAGCACGTCGATGAACTCCGCCCCGAGCCCGTACTTGAACGTGACCCGCTCGCACTCGACCCATCGCGGGATCAGCACGACCTCCTCGTGCTCGACGTTCACGCACTCGACCTTGCCGATGCCCTCGGGGAACTCGAACACCTCCGGCTCGGAGAACGGCGGCGTCGTGAAGAAGCCGCGCTCGCGCTCCCAGATCAGCGGCGGGTTGAGGCACTCCTCGATCGTCGTCCAGATCGAGAACGTCGGCGCGAAGTCATAGCCCTCGACGACCAGGTCGGCGCCGTCGCGCACGCCGACCTCATCCACGCTCGCGAACAGCTCCTGCGCGGCGTACGCCGCGAACACGTCCGACAGCCCCGGCTCGACGCCGATGCCGACGAGCGCGAGCAGCCCCGCCTGTTCCCACGCCTCGTGGCGCTGCAGCTGCAGATCGCCGAGCATCCTCCCCGGCAGCTCGTACGGGCGCTGCGGGTGCGGGCGCGACAGCGTCATCGCCATGTCGAGGTACGTCACGCCCGCCTCGAACGCCGCCGTGAAGATCGGCTCGTTGAAGCGCGGGTCGCACGCGTTCAGGACGGCGTCCGGGCGCAGGCGGCCGATCAGCTCGAGCAGGCTTTCCACGCTCGAAGCGTCGACGCGCTCGGCCGCGAAGCGCCCCGGCTCGCCGAGCCCCGCGACGACCGACTTGACGCGCTCCGGCGCGACGTCGGCGAGCACGATCCGCTCGAACGCTGGCCGGCGCTGCGCGATCGCCGCAAACGCCGCACCGACGCCTCCGGCACCGACCACCAGGATCTTCATCGTCGCGAAGTCTGACGCAAATCGACCGATCCGTCTGGCACATCCACGCCGCCGGCGTTCGCCATTGTGTCGTAGGGGCGCCGGGGCGTGCAGCGTTCCTCGCCCGAGCGACGAGCGCGGCGCGGTCGCGGGCGGCTCCCGTATGCTGCGGCGATCGATGGCGAGCGCGCTCCTGGACCGACCCTCGACCACGGCACCCCCCACCCGACGACGCGATAGCTGGGCACCATCTCCGCGGCTGAGCCGCAGCGAGATCCTGTGGGTGATCCTCGTAGCCGTCGCGCTCGCCGTGCTGACGAGCTGGCCGCTCGTGCTGCACATGGGCAGCCACATCTCGCCCGACAACGGCGACCCGGTGCGCACGGCGTGGCAGATCGCATGGGTCGGGCACGCGCTGCTGCACAACCCGCTGCACCTGTTCGACTCGAACGCCTTCTACCCGCACCCGCTCAGCCTCGCCTTCTCGGATTCGCTGCTCGGCTATGGCCCGACCGCGTTCTTCGGCTCGGGCACCGTCGCGGCGCTCGTCCGCTACAACCTGATCTTCCTCTTCATCTGGTCGCTGTGCTTCGTCGGCGGCTACCTGCTCGCGCGCGAGCTCGGCCTGCGCAAGCTCGCCGCCGCGGCCGCGGCCGCCGCGTTCGCGTACGCGCCCTACCGCGTGACGGAGGCCGGGCACTTCCAGGTGATCTCCTCCGGCGGCATCGCGCTCGCGCTGTTCCTGCTGCTGCGTGGCTACCGGCGCAGCTCACGAGGGCTGCTGATCGCCGGCTGGCTGGTATCGGCGTGGCAGATCAGCCTCGGCTTCACGCTCGGCCTGCAGTTCGCCTACCTGCTCGCCGTGCTCGCCGTGCTCGCCGTGCTCTACTGGTGGCGCGCCGGGCGCCCGGCGCTGCCGCGCGCGCTCGTCGCGATCACCGTCGTCGGAATGCTGATCGTCGGCGCCGTGACCGTCTATCAGGCGCGTCCCTACCTGAAGGTCGCGCACGACTACTCGACCGCGAAGCGCACGATCAAGGAAGTCGAGAACTACTCCTCCGGACCCGCCGCGTGGGTCTCGGCCTCCTCGGAGAACCGCGTCTGGGGGAGCGTCACCGCCGGCGCGCGCGCGCACGTGCACTCCAAGAACGAGGACGTGTTCTTCCCCGGCGGGCTGATCCTGCTGCTCGCGCTGATCGGCCTCGCCGCGCCGCTGTACACGCGACGATTGCGCATCGGCCTCGCCGTCGGCGCGATCGTCTGCGCCGTGCTCGCGCTCGGCCTCGGCCTGACCGGCGCCGGCTACCCGTACCGGCTGCTGTACGACTACGCGCCGGGCTGGGACGGCGTGCGCGTGCCGGGGCGGATCTTCACGCTCGCGACGCTGTTCATCGCGCTGCTCGCCGGCGCCGGCGCGCAGCTGCTCGCCGGGCGCGTCGGCGACCTGCTCGCGCGGCTCGGCCGCTTCGATCGGGACGGCGGCGGCGACCACCGCGATGGCGGCGTCGAGCGCGCTCGCGCGCGCCCGCGCGGGCGCATCTCGGCCGCCACGCTGAGCGCGCTCGTCGGCGCGCTGCTCGCGATCGGGATCGTCGGCGAAGGCGCCGGACACCTCGGCCATCCGCTCGTGCCGCAGCCGGCGCGCGCCGAGATCGGCCTGCCCGGACCGGTGCTCGACCTGCCGACCGACGGCACGCTCGATCGCATCTGGCAGTACTTCTCGACGAACGGCTTCTACAAGATCCCCGTCGGCAACAGCACGTTCGACCTGCCCGCCGTCGATGACCTGCGCGGCGGCATGGGCGGCTTCCCCGACAAGGCGAGCATCGAGAAGCTGCGCTACTACGGCATCCGCACGGTCGTCCTGCACCTCGTGCTCCCGAAGCAACTGCCGCCCAGCCACAGCCTCGACTTCGCCGAGCCGCCGAACCCGGTCGCGGCGGCCGCCAAGCCGGTCGCCGGTCTCGGCGTCACGCGCCGGCGCGTCGGCTCGCTCGTGATCTACGAGATCGGCCCCGGCCTGAAGGCCCTGCACGGGTCCGACTGACGAGGAACAGCCGATGAGCGCCCCCGAGATCGCGCCCGCGAGCGAGGCTTCCGGCCGTGGCGCGAAGCGTCCCCGCCGCCGACTGCTCGGCGGCGGCCGCACGCAGTGGTCGCCACGCACGAAGCTCGCGCTCGCCGCGATCGTGCTCGTCGGGCTCGGCTACACGACGATGCTGCAGAACTGGTCTGACAACCAGAGCTCCCACTACGACCTGATCCGCGCGCTCGACGCCGGCCGCACGACGATCGACTACGGGCCGTACCCGACCAAAGACAAGGCCGAGTACCACGGTCACTTCTTCTCGGCCCGCGCGCCCGGCCTGGCGCTCTACTCGCTGCCGTTCTACGAGTTGCTCAAGGGGGTCAACGCGCCGGCGATCGCGCGTCAGTCCCAGGCGCTGCGTGGCGAAGACGAGATGATCGACTTCGTCGGCCTGTGGGGAAACGTGCTCCCGGGCCTGATCATGCTGCTGCTCGTGTGGCGCGTCGCCGAGCGCTTCGAGCCCGGCTACGGCGTCGCGGCGGCCGTGATCGTCGGCCTCGGCACGATGATCCTGCCGTTCTCGACGCTGCTGTTCTCGCACGTCTTCTCGGCGATGCTCGGGTTCGCGGCGTTCGCGGTCATGCTGCGTGAGCGCGCAGGGCCCCCGAGACCGCTGCTGATCGCCGCCGCCGGCCTGCTGACGGGCTATGCGATCACCTCCGAGTACCCGCTCGCGTTCGTCGCCGTCGTGCTCGCCGCCTACCTGCTCTCTCGCAAAGACGCGTGGACGCCGCGGCTGCTGGCGCTGCGCGCCGGCGCCTACGTCGCCGGCGGCCTCGTCGGGATCGTGCCGCTGCTGTTGTACAACCACGCCGCGTTTGGCTCCTGGACGCATCTGGCCTACTCCAACATCCCCCAGCAGCAGAAAGGCTTCTTCGGCATCTCCGCGCCCAGCCTGCCCGTGCTCGCTACGCTGCTGTTCGACTCGCGCGGCCTGTTGACGCTCTCCCCGGTGCTGATCATGGGAGCGACCGGCACGGTGCTCCTGTACCGGCGCGGCAACCGCGCCGAGGCGCTGACGATCGCCGCCGTGTGCGTGTGCTACCTCGGCTACAACTCCGGCTACTACCTGCCGTTCGGCGGCGGCTCGATGGGCCCGCGCTTCCTGATCACGCTGCTGCCGTTCCTCTGCTTCCCGATCGCGCTCGCGCTGCGCCGTTTTCCGGCACCGACGCTTGCGCTCGCGGGCGCGTCGATCGCCGTCGCGGTCATCGCGACGATCACCCACCCACTCGTCGGTTACGAGACCGAGACCGTCGTGTGGGGGCGGCTGCTCGAACACGGCGAATTCCAGCCGACGATCGCCTCTGCGTTCGGCGCCGGGCGCGGCTGGGGCGCGATCTGGCCGTTCCTGCTCGCTGCCGGCGCCGGCGTCGCGCTCTCGGCGATCGCGCTCCCGCGCCTGCGCCTGCGCCTGGCCACACTCGGTTGGGGCGTGCTCGCGCTGCTCGCGTGGGCGCTGTTCGCCGCGCTCGCACCGACGGCGCTGGGGATCGACCATCGTGGCCTGCTCAGCATTCGCGGGGCCGGCGACCCGACGGCCCTCAACCTCGCGCTCCACAACGGCAGTCGCTACCCGCTGAGCACGCTCGTCGAGATCGCGGCCGTCGCCGGCCTACTGGTGCTCGCCAGCGCGTGGCTCTTTCGCAGAGCGCCGCGGCGCTCGCTCAGTGCTTACTCGTCTTGACGTTGCACTTCGCGCCGTGCAGCTTCTTGCAGACGACGACGTAGCCCGGCCGCGGCACGTGGTGGTTGTCGGTCAGGCCGGCGTCGAAGCGCGTGCGCGTGTTGCCGCCCGTCCAGTCGTAGATGTACAGGCGCTTGATCCGCGGTTGTGACGCGGCGACGTTGAACATGTAGCCGAGCACCTTCGCCGCGCGCCGCAGGCCCGAGCCGTTGCGGTTCGGGAAGGCGCCGCCAAACTGGACGATGCCGCCCGTCTCGGTCAGCCACACCTGGCCGCCGAGCGCGCGCGTCAGTTCGCGCGTGCGCCAGCTTTCGAAGCGGTTGATGTCCGAGTAGTTGTGCAGGCCCCAGATCGAGGGCATCACCGTGTGCAGGCGTCCGATCTCGCGCTTGAATTCGGCGATGTACTGGAGCGTCGGCGAGATGTTGTCGGCGTCGAGCACGTCCAGGCCGAGCACCGTGCAGCCCTTGCACACGCGCAGCAGCGCCCGGTAGTACTGCGCCGTCGCGCTCGCCGTCGGGCTCGCGAGCACGCCGCGGATGTTGCCGCGGTTGGACTCGTCCCACGCCTGGTACTGCCTGACGTGCGGGAACAGCTTCACGAATTTCTGCACGTCGTGCTGGTACTGGGCGATGCTCGGCATCCTCGTCGGCGTGTACTCGGAGTGGTAGAACGCGACCAGGATCTGCATGTGCGCCGCTTCGGCCGCTTTGATCCACGCCTTCGCCTTGTCGAGCGAGTACGAGTGCGCGACCGCGTCCCACGGCGCGATGTAGCGCGCGATTTTCGTTTTCAGCTGCTTCGCGTTGGGGTCGGTGAACATCTCGGTCGACTCGTCGCCGAGGCCGGTCAGGTAGGTCGCGGCGGCGTGCGCGACCGGAGCGCGGCGCGCGGCGCGCGCACTCGGCTTGCTCGTCGCGGCGCCCGCCTGGCCGAGCGCGAACGACCCGAGCGCGCCGCACGCGAGCGCGATCGCGCAGAGCACGATGGGGAGTCGACGGTTCCGAAGTCGAAGGTTTCGCATATGAAGCGGCAACAGGGTCGAGGGTTCAGGGTTGCGGCGTTGCAGTCGCCTGCAACCAGTCTTACGCGTCGTTTAGCCGACACCCTGCAATCGGCGGCTCATCTTTACGCGTCGTTTACTCCGCTTGCGCGCCGAGGCCGTCGCCGTCGAGCGCCGCATCGGCCGCGTCACCGGCGCGCAGCGCCGGATCGGCGACGATTCGCACGTCGACGCCCGGCAGCTCGCGCAGCAGCCGTCCGAGCAGCGAGCGCGTCGACGCCCGAGCGGCGCAGACCGAGGCGGCCGATCCCGCGCGCCGCGCTCGGCGCGCCCATCAGGATGTATGTCGCGCCGAGCTCGCGCGCGACGGTGACCGCGACGGCGGCGACGTCCTCGCTCTCCTCGACGCGCAAGCGCGCGCCGAGCATCGCGACGAGTCGGCGCATCGCCTCCAGCCGCTCGCGATCCTCGCGGCTCGGGCGGGCGGCCGGGCGGGCGCACGACGAGCACGTCGAGCTCGGCGCCGAGGCGCTGCGCCGAGCGCCACGCGCGGCGCACGACGCGCTGCGGACTGCGGGCGCGAGCGTCGACCAGCGCGAGCAGCCGTTCGGCGATCGCCTGCGGCGCGGCTCGGCGGCGGCCGGCAAGCCCTCCTCGTCGCGGCGCACGATCGGCTCGGCTCGCGCACGAGCCGCTTGGCCTCGACGTCCTCGGCGACCTGGCGCAGCGCCGTCTCGCGCAGCGCCGCGAGGTTCTCGATCTTGAAGAAGTTGTTGAGCGCCGCCGGCACGCGCTCGGGGCGATAGACCTTGCCCGCGCGCAGGCGCGCGATCAGCGCCTCGGGCGTGAGGTCGATCAGCACGACCTCGTCGGCCGCCGCGAGCACGGCGTCGGGGATCGTCTCGCGCACGCGCGCGCCCGTCAGCTGGTCGATCTGGTCGTTGAGGCTCTCCAGATGCTGCACGTTGACCGTCGAGAACACGTCGATCCCCGCGTCGAGCACGTCGCGCACGTCCTCGTAGCGCTTCTCGTGCTCGACGCCCGGCGCGTTCGTGTGCGCAAGCTCGTCGATCAGGCACAGCTCGGGCTTGCGCGCGAGCACCGCCGGCAGGTCCATCTCCTCGAGCGTCTTGCCGCGATACTCCACGCGACGCCGCGGGATCAGCTCGAGACCGTCGCCCTGCGCGACCGTCTCGCTGCGACCGTGCGGCTCGAGATAGCCGATCGCCACGTCGCGCCCGCTGTCGGCTTCGGCGACGCCCTCCTGCAGCATCCGGTACGTCTTGCCGACGCCCGGCCGCCATCCCGATGAAGACCTTCAGGTGCCCGCGCTCGTCGGCCATCCGAGAATTGTCGCTGACGGCGGACCGGCGGCGAGGCCCGCCGCGCCTCGCGAGAGGCCTTACCCGCCGAGCAGGTTGTGCACGATCAGGTCGATCAGCTTGATCCCGATGAACGGCGCGATGATCCCGCCGAGCCCGTAGATCCACAGGTTGCGTCGCAGCAGCGCGCTGGCGCCGATCGGCCGGTAGCGAACGCCGCGCAGCGACAGCGGGATCAGCAGCGGGATCACGATCGCGTTGAAGATGATCGCCGAGACGATCGCCGAGCGCGGCGTGCCGAGGCTCATGATGTTGAGCACGTGCAGCGGACCCTTGACCGCCCGGGCTGCGCCGCGTACGTCGAGATGAAGACCGCCGGCAAGATCGCGAAGTACTTGGCGACGTCGTTGGCGATCGAGAACGTCGTCAGCGCGCCGCGCGTGATCAGCAGCTGCTTGCCGACCTCGACGATCTCGATCAGCTTCGTCGGGTTGGAGTCGAGGTCGACCATGTTGCCCGCCTCGCGCGCCGCCTGCGTGCCCGTGTTCATCGCCACGCCGACGTCGGCCTGCGCCAGCGCGGGCGCGTCGTTGGTGCCGTCGCCGGTCATCGCGACCAGCCGTCCGTCCTGCCTGCTGCTCGCGGATCAGCGCGAGCTTGCGCTCGGGCGTCGCTTCCGCGAGGAAGTCGTCGACGCCGGACTCCTCGGCGATCTTGGCGGCCGTCAGGCGATTGTCGCCTGTGACCATCACCGTCTTGATGCCCATCGCGCGAAGCTGGTCGAAGCGCGCCTTCATGCCCTCCTTGATCGTGTCCTTCAGGTACACGACGCCGAGCACCTGGCTGTCGCGCGCCACCGCCAGCGGCGTGCCGCCCTCGCGGCCGATGCGGTCGAGCTGCGCCTGCAGCTCGGGCGGCGGGCGAGCCGCCTTCGCGCCGCGACGAACTCGATGATCGCGTCGCCGGCGCCCTTGCGCAGCTGCTGGCCGCCGAAGTCCACGCCGCTCATGCGCGTCTGCGCGGTGAACGGCACGAACTCGGCGTCGCAGCGTCGCCATGTCGTGCTCGCGGATGCCGTACTGCTTGGCGAGCACGACGATCGAGCGGCCCTCGGGCGTCTCGTCGGCGAGCGAGGAGAGCTGCGCCACCTCGGCGAGCTCGGCCTCGGGCACGCCCGGCATCGGGATGAACTCGGAGGCCAGGCGGTTGCCGATCGTGATCGTGCCGGTCTTGTCGAGCAGCAGCACGTCGACGTCGCCCGAGGCCTCGACCGCGCGGCCGGACAGCGCCAGCACGTTGCGGCGCACGAGGCGGTCCATGCCCGCGATCCCGATCGCCGAGAGCAGCGCGCCGATCGTCGTCGGGATCAGCGCGACGAGCAGCGCGATCAGCGTCGTCTCGGAGATCGACGTGCCCGCGAACAGGCCGAACGGGCGCAGCGTCGCGACGACGATCATGAAGATCAACGTCAGCGCCGCGAGCAGGATGTTCAGCGCGATCTCGTTCGGCGTCTTGCGCCGCTCGGCGCCCTCGACGAGCGCGATCATGCGGTCGAGGAACGACTGCCCGGGCTCCTGGGTGATTTCGACGACGATCTCGTCCGAGGTGACGCGCGTGCCGCCGGTGACGGCGCTGCGATCGCCGCCGGACTCGCGGATCACCGGCGCGGACTCGCCCGTGATCGCCGACTCGTCGACCGTCGCGATTCCCTCGATCACGGTGCCGTCGCCGGGGATCAGCTCGCCGGCGTGCACGACGACGACGTCGCCGCGCGTCGAGCTCCGACGCCGGCCTTGGTGGAGCCGTCGCGCATGTTTCGCGACCGTCTCCTTGCGCATCGAGCGCAGCGTGTCGGCCTGCGCGCGCCCGCGGCCCTCGGCGAACGCCTCGGCCATGTTGGCGAAGACGACCGTCAGCCACAGCCAGATCGCGATCGTGAACGTGTACCAGGCCGGCTCGTGCCGCCGCCGAGCGGCTTGCCGCCGAACACCTGGATCAGCCACGTCACGGTCGTGATGACCGAGCCGATCTCCACGACGAACATCACCGGGTTGCGGATCTGCACGCGCGGGTCGAGCTTCTTGACGCTGTCGATCAGCGCGCGCGTGACGATCTCGCGCTGGAACAGCGAGATCGCCTGGCGCTCGTGGGTGCCGCCGGCCCGCTGTGCGGACATCAGCCTCTGCCTCCGGTCATGCGGTCGAGGGCGAGGTTGAGCTCGAGCACGTTCACCCCCGGTTCGCCCGAGAAGCCCGAGCCCGCGGCGGTCGGTGTACTTGGAGATCAGCGCGTCGACGCGCGCTCAGCGACAGGCGGCGCTTGGCGGCGACCCGATGCGCCTGGATCCAGGCGTTGGCCTGTGAGATTTCCGGGTCGAGGCTCGAGGCCGACGTGTTCGCCGCGTCGACGGGGACCTGAGCGGTCGTCAGACCGGGGTCGTACGGCTTGTTCAGTTCGAGGTATTCCTTGATGTTGTCGGCGTCGGCTTCCTCGGTCGCCTTGTCGTTGGGGCCGCGGTTGGAGAACGTGCTCGCGGCCGCGTTGTAGGCGCCTCCTTCGGTCGCCGAGGGACGACTTGGAAGTAGCTCGGGTCCGCTTCGGTGACGACTTCTCCTTCCTTGTCCTCGGGCTTGCCGTTCTTGCCGATCACCGGCGCCCTGAAGTTCTGGCCGATGATCTTCGAGCCGACGAGCTTGCCGTTGACGTAGACCTTCTGGCCGTTGGCATTGCCCGGGAACGCGACCTGGCTGACGCCGGTGATCGACGAGCGGGTAGACGAGCCCGAGCAGGATCGTCAGGACGACGATGCCGATGATCGATGTGACGATGTCGCGGCGCATCTCAGTAGAGGTGTCCGGTCAGACCCTGCACGATCGGTCCGAGCAGCAGGGCGGGGAAGAACGTCAGCGCGCCGACGAGGATGATCACGCCGATCAGCAGCACGACGAACGTCGGGTTGTCGGTGCGCATCGTGCCGAGGCCGGCGGGGGTGACGCGCTTGCCCGCCAGCGCTCCGGCGACGGCGAGCGCGAAGACGATCGGCGCGTAGCGCGCGAACATCATGTCGAAGCCGCCGAGCAGGTCGGCGAAGGTGACGCCGTGCGAGCCGACGTTGCCGGCTTTCGGCTGGATGAACCCTGTGTAGCCGGCGAACGCGGAGCCGTTGTTGTTCGCCTGCGACAGGTAGGCGTAGAAGCTCTCGGAGAAGCCCTGCGGCCCGTTGCCCAGTTCGGAGATCGACGCGCGCCCGGCCGTGGCTCGCGGTCGCCATCGCCGTGCAGAACAGCGCGGCGAGCGGGGTGATCAGGATGCCCGAGGCCGGCGAGCTTGATCTCTTTCGCCTCGAGCTTCTTGCCGAGCCACTCGGGCGTGCGCCCGACCATCAGACCGCCGATGAAGACCGCCAGCAGCACGTACAGCAGAATCGAGTACAGGCCCGTGCCGACGCCGCCGAAGATCACCTCGCTGGCCGACAGGTTGGCCATCGGCACGGCGCCGCCGATGCCGGTGAACGACTCGATCGCGCTGTTCACGGCGCCGCATGAGGTGACGGTGGTGACGACGTCGAACAGCGCCGAGCCGGCGATCCCGAAGCGCTGCTCCTTGCCTTCCATGTTGCCGCCGCCGGAGCCCGAGATCACTGCGTGTGAAGGCCGGCCGCGTGCTGCGCGGGCGAGCCGTGCGCCTCGGCGATGTAGGCGACGACCACCGCGCCGAGAACATCACCATCATCGTCGCCGTAGATCGCGTAGCCCTGGCGGCGGTTGCCGGTCATCCGCCCGTACATGAAGACCAGCGCCGCCGGGATGATCAGCACGAGCAGCATCTCGAAGAAGTTGGTGAACGCCGTCGGATTCTCGAACGGGTGAGCCGAGTTGACGTTGAAGAAGCCGCCGCCGTTGGTGCCGAGCTCCTTGATCGCCTCTTGCGAGGCGACCGGCCCCATCGCGATCGTCTGCGTCAGCCCGGTGATCGTGTGCGCGTCAGGTAGTTGGGAGGTTCTGGATCACGCCCTGGGAGACGAGCACGATCGCGCCGACGATCGAGATCGGCGCGAGCACGTACAGGATCGTGCGAACCAGGTCCTGCCAGAAGTTGCCGAGGCTCTTGCCGCTGCGGCCGACGATCCCGCGCACAGCGCGACCGCGACGACGATGCCGACACCGGCCGAGAGCCAGTTCTGCACCGTCAGCCCGATCATCTGGCTGAGGTAGCTCATCGTCGTCTCACCGCTGTAGTACTGCCAGTTGTGTTTGTCACGAACGACGACGTCGTGTTGAACGTCACGTTCCACGGCGCCGAGTGAACCGAGTGGTTCAGCCCGTGCGGTACGCAGAAGCGTCTGCGTGCGCAGGATCAGGTACAGCAGCGCAGCCCGCGAGCGAGAAAATCAGAGGCTCTTGGCGTAGGCCTTCCAGTCCTGCTCGCGCTTGGGTCCACGCGTACGACCTTGTAG